>NZ_CP166811.1:6435000-7099960 GCF_059716185.1 Pseudomonas sp. LBUM1645 | reverse complement strand
GGATATCCCCTAAGTTGAAAGCCGGTGAGGCAAAAACAAGCGGCCATTGTAGCCGACCAAGCCCCGACTTATCCACACGAAGGTTGTTCACCATCCATGAAGAATCAGCGATTTATACGAAAAAAAGACGACCAGCGGTCTGTGCATAAGCTCTGTGGATAACCGGGTCTAAGGTCGTTGTACAAGTGGGGGGGAAACTCGGTGGATAACCACCCTGTGGATAAGTGTCCCTTTCACACACAGCTTATCCGACAGCGCAGCACAGGCTTACCACCGTTTTCCACCGTACTTGTCATTCTCTGTACATCACGACTTTAAAGGGCTAATGGCAGTTATCCACAGATGATCGTGCCCCTAGCTTTTATAAGCTTTACAGAAAAGCTTTAAATACTTTCTTTCTTAATTTCTATATCTAGCCAAGGAGCTCGGCAGGAAAAACCTCTGGAGATCTATTTATAAGGAAACGCTGGTTGGAAATTGACCTAGAGGCTTGCTTTCTCTAGAATCCCCGGTCTCTTAAAACGGGGGCCATTCCGGCCCGTTGTGGACGAACCAGGTAACACGACAATGAAACGTACTTTCCAACCAAGCACTATCAAACGCGCTCGTACCCACGGTTTCCGTGCTCGCATGGCTACCAAAAACGGTCGCGCCGTCCTGTCGCGTCGTCGCGCCAAAGGTCGTGCGCGTCTGGCAGTTTGATAATCCGGCACTGGAGGTGAGTCAGGACTTCAGTCGGGAAAAGCGTCTGCTTACTCCCCGGCATTTCAAGGCAGTCTTTGACTCCCCTACCGGCAAGGTTCCGGGGAAAAATCTCCTGCTCCTTGCGCGCAACAACGATCTTGATCACCCCCGTCTCGGGCTGGTTATCGGGAAAAAGAGCGTAAAGCTCTCCGTCGAGCGCAATCGCCTCAAACGTCTGATGCGCGAATCGTTCCGTCTGAACCAGGACTCACTGGCCGGCTGGGACATCGTTATCGTCGCGCGCAAAGGTTTGGGTGACGTAGAAAACCCCGAATTGATTCAGCATTTCGGCAAACTCTGGAAGCGTCTGGCACGCAGCACGCCAGTACCAGCAGTTAAAACCGAAACTGTAGGGGTAGACAGTCCCGATGCGTAAACTGGCACTCGTTCCGATCCAGTTTTATCGCTATGCCATTAGTCCTCTGATGGCCAGTCACTGTCGTTTCTACCCCAGTTGTTCCTGCTACGCGTATGAAGCCATAGAAAATCATGGCCTTCTGCGCGGTGGCTGGCTGGCCTTTCGTCGTTTAGGTCGCTGTCATCCGTGGAATCCCGGTGGTTATGACCCGGTTCCATCTATCCCTACCTCCCGTTCTTCTTCGATGGCCGAGTAATCATGGATATCAAACGCACGATCCTGATCGTCGCCCTGGCAATCGTGTCCTACGTTATGGTTCTTAAATGGAACCAGGACTATGGCCAGGCTGCCCTGCCGACTCAGAATGTTGCTTCCAGTACTACCGCACCGGGCCTACCGGATACGGCGACTGGCAATAATGCTTCTGTCAGTGACGACATTCCACGCGCCGCAAGCGATACCAGTGCAACTGCACCTGCTGAAACTCCAGTAGCTGCAAACAAAGACCTCATCCAGATCAAAACGGATGTGCTCAACCTGGCAATCGATCCACAAGGTGGTGATGTTGCGCAGTTGACGCTGCCGCTGTATCCACGTCGCCAGGACCATCCGGAAATTCCATTCCAGTTGTTCGATAACGGCAACGAGCGGACTTATCTGGCCCAGAGCGGTCTGATCGGCACCAACGGTCCGGACGCCAGTCCTGCCGGCCGTCCGGTTTACTCCTCGGAGAAGAAGATTTACCAACTGGCTGACGGTCAGGACCAATTGGTCGCAGACCTGAAGTTCAGCAAGGACGGCGTCAACTACATCAAGCGTTTCACCCTGAAACGTGGCCTGTATGACGTAACCGTTTCCTACCTGATCGATAACCAGAGTGCTCAGCCCTGGTCCGGTGCAATGTTCGCGCAATTGAAGCGTGACGCCAGCTCCGATCCTTCTTCCAGCACTGCCACCGGCACCGCGACTTACCTGGGCGCCGCCCTGTGGACAAGTAACGAGCCGTACAAGAAAGTGTCCATGAAGGACATGGACAAGGCTCAGCTGAAAGAAGCCGTTAACGGTGGTTGGGTTGCATGGTTGCAGCATTACTTCGTGACCGCGTGGATTCCGGCGAAAGGCGAGAACAACCTCGTCCAGACCCGTAAAGACAGCAAAGGCAACTACATCATCGGCTACACCGCTCCGGCAATGACTGTCGCGGCAGGTGCAAAAGCCGAGACCAGTGCCGTTCTGTATGCCGGTCCGAAAAGTCAGGCCGTGCTGAAAGAGTTGTCCCCAGGTCTGGAACTGACCGTCGACTACGGCATTCTGTGGTTCATTGCCCAGCCAATCTTCTGGCTGCTGCAACACATCCACGCGCTGGTCGGTAACTGGGGCTGGTCGATCATCTTCCTGACCATGCTGATCAAGGGGATCTTCTTCCCGCTGTCGGCTGCCAGCTACAAATCCATGGCGCGCATGCGTGCAGTGGCACCGAAACTGGCCGCGCTGAAAGAGCAACATGGCGACGACCGGCAGAAGATGTCGCAATCCATGATGGAGCTGTACAAGAAAGAGAAGATCAATCCGCTGGGTGGTTGCTTGCCAATCCTCGTGCAGATGCCGGTTTTCCTTTCGCTGTACTGGGTTCTGCTGGAAAGCGTTGAAATGCGCCAAGCGCCGTTCATGCTGTGGATTACTGACCTGTCGATCAAGGATCCGTTCTTCATTCTGCCGATCATCATGGGTGCAACCATGTTCATCCAGCAGCAGCTGAACCCGACTCCTCCGGATCCGATGCAGGCCAAGGTGATGAAGCTGATGCCAATCATCTTCACCTTCTTCTTCCTGTGGTTCCCGGCTGGTCTGGTGCTGTACTGGGTAGTGAACAACTGCCTGTCGATCGCCCAACAGTGGTACATCACTCGTAAGATCGAAGCGGCTACCAAAGCAGCTGCCTGATTTACACTGTGGATAACCACTCAAAACGCCCCCTAGTGGGGCGTTTTGCTATCTGTCACTTTTGTCTGGATAACGGTTTATGAGCGTTCCTCGTGAAACCATCGCCGCCGTCGCCACCGCTCAAGGTCGCGGCGGAGTGGGCATCGTCCGTATTTCCGGGCCGCTGGCGAGTGTTGCGGCCAAGGCGTTCAGCGGTCGTGAACTCAAGCCAAGGTTTGCCCACTACGGCCCGTTCCTCAGTGAAAACGATGAGGTGCTGGATCAAGGCATCGCCCTGTATTTTCCGGGACCGAACTCGTTCACCGGCGAAGATGTGCTGGAACTCCAGGGCCACGGCGGTCCGATAGTTCTGGATATGCTGCTCAAGCGTTGCCTGGAACTAGGCTGTCGGTTGGCCAGGCCGGGTGAATTCAGCGAGCGCGCGTTCCTCAATGACAAACTCGACCTGGCTCAGGCCGAGGCTATCGCTGACTTGATCGAAGCAAGTTCTGCACAGGCTGCGCGAAATGCCCTGCGTTCCTTGCAGGGTGCATTCTCCGAGCGTGTGCATAACCTCACCGAGCAATTGATTGGCCTGCGCATCTATGTCGAAGCGGCGATCGACTTCCCTGAAGAAGAAATCGACTTCCTCGCCGATGGTCACGTACTGAGCATGCTCGACAAAGTGCGTGACGAGTTATCCACCGTACTACGCGAAGCCGGGCAGGGTGCCTTGCTGCGTGACGGGATGACCGTGGTGATCGCCGGCCGGCCGAATGCCGGTAAATCCAGCCTGTTGAATGCACTGGCCGGTCGTGAAGCCGCGATCGTCACCGAGATCGCCGGCACCACCCGGGACATTCTTCGTGAACATATCCACATCGATGGTATGCCGCTGCACGTGGTCGACACCGCAGGTCTGCGAGATACCGACGACCAGGTAGAAAAAATCGGTGTCGAACGGGCTCTGAAAGCGATCGGCGAGGCTGATCGCGTCCTGTTGGTGGTCGATGCTACGGCTCCTGAGGCACTTGATCCGTTCGCGTTATGGCCTGAATTTCTGGAAATCCGTCCCGATCCAGCGAAAGTCACGCTGATCCGAAACAAGGCTGACCTCACTGGCGAAGCCATTGCCCTGGAAGTCAGCGAGGATGGCCACGTCACTATCAGCCTGAGCGCCAAATCTGCAGGTGAAGGGCTGGAATTGCTGCGTGACCATCTCAAGGCCTGCATGGGCTACGAACAGACCTCGGAGAGCAGCTTCAGCGCTCGCAGGCGTCACCTGGATGCGTTGCGTCATGCCAGTGCCTCCCTCGAGCATGGCCGTGCGCAGCTGACCCTGGCCGGTGCCGGTGAACTGCTGGCCGAGGATTTGCGACAAGCCCAACACGCTTTGGGTGAAATCACCGGCGCATTCAGCTCCGATGACTTGCTGGGACGGATCTTTTCCAGCTTCTGCATCGGTAAATAATCTTCCCCGTTGTCCACAGACAGGCCATTCGTGCCTGTCTGTTCCCTCCTTTTTCTCGAATTCTCTTCCAGTGCTGAGCAGATTCTTTCTGCTTGAGCGGATTTCCCGTGCCCTGGATTTGCTTATTCAGCAGTTTTCTGTGGATTAAGCCCTGTGAATAACTGCCTCTAAGGGCAGTTGATAACAGGGCCTCAAAACTGAAGATAACCGCCCCTGTGGATAAGCACCCCTTTCATCCACAGGCTTAAACCGGTTATCCAAGGGCCTCCTTGGCACATGACCACAGGGTTTTGAATCTCTGTACATATTGAATATAAAGGCCTGTAGAGATCTATCCACAGAAATGTGCCTCAGTAGAAATAAACATAAAAACAAAGATTTAATAAATTTCTTTCTTTTTAATTTCTATAACCGCGACTTCTCCACAGCTGGTTAAATTTTGTGCAAAGGGTTCTTTAGGAAGGGCGAAGTCCCTATACTTGCCGACCAGGTCCAAAAACCTGAGCTCAAACTATTCCTGATTACCTAACTGAAGCAGGCACGAGGTGCGTGGTGGATTTCCCTTCCCGTTTTGAAGTGATCGTCATCGGCGGCGGTCATGCCGGTACCGAGGCAGCACTGGCCTCAGCACGCATGGGTGCAAAAACCCTGTTGCTGACGCATAACGTGGAAACCCTCGGTGCCATGAGTTGCAACCCCGCTATCGGTGGGATCGGCAAAAGCCATCTGGTCAAGGAAATCGATGCCCTCGGCGGCGCGATGGCCATGGCTACCGACAAAGGTGGTATTCAATTTCGCGTATTGAACAGCCGCAAAGGCCCGGCCGTGCGGGCAACCCGCGCTCAGGCTGACCGGGTTCTGTACAAGGCAGCTGTCCGCGAAATCCTTGAAAACCAGCCGAACCTGTGGATATTTCAACAGGCCGCCGACGACCTGATCGTCGAGCAGGAACAAGTGCGCGGTGTTGTCACCCAAATGGGCCTGCGTTTCTTCGCGGACTCCGTGGTGTTGACCACTGGCACCTTCCTCGGTGGACTTATCCACATCGGCCTGCAGAATTTTTCCGGTGGCCGTGCCGGTGATCCACCGTCGATCGCCCTGGCTCACCGTTTGCGTGAATTGCCATTGCGCGTCGGTCGCCTGAAAACCGGGACACCGCCGCGTATCGACGGTCGTTCTGTGGATTTCTCGGTGATGACCGAGCAAGCAGGCGATACCCCGATCCCGGTGATGTCGTTCATGGGTTCCAAAGAACAGCACCCGAAACAGGTCAGTTGCTGGATTACCCATACCAACGCCCGTACCCACGAGATCATCGCGGCGAACCTCGACCGTTCGCCGATGTATTCCGACGCAGGGTTGATCGAAGGTATCGGGCCGCGTTACTGCCCGTCGATCGAAGACAAGATCCATCGCTTTGCCGACAAGGAAAGCCATCAGGTTTTCATCGAACCGGAAGGCCTGACGACCAACGAGCTGTACCCGAACGGGATATCCACATCCCTGCCGTTCGACGTGCAACTGCAGATCGTGCAATCGATCCGCGGCATGGAAAACGCGCACATCGTTCGTCCGGGTTACGCCATCGAATACGATTACTTCGACCCGCGTGACCTGAAGTACAACCTGGAAACCAAAGTCATCGGCGGTCTGTTTTTCGCCGGGCAAATCAACGGCACCACCGGGTACGAAGAAGCCGGCGCCCAGGGTTTGCTGGCCGGGGCCAACGCTGCACTGCGTGCACAGGGCAAAGATGCCTGGTGCCCGCGTCGCGACGAGGCTTACATCGGAGTGTTGGTCGACGACCTGATTACTCTCGGTACCCAGGAACCGTATCGGATGTTCACGTCCCGAGCCGAATACCGCCTGATCCTGCGCGAAGACAACGCCGACCTGCGCTTGACCGAAAAAGGTCGCGAACTGGGTCTGGTGGATGATGCGCGCTGGGCTGCGTTCTGCACCAAACGCGAAAGCATCACGCTCGAAGAGCAACGCCTGAAAAGTACTTGGGTTCGCCCAGGCACCGAGCAAGGCGATGCGATTTCCGAGAAGTTCGGCACGCCGCTGACCCACGAATACAACTTGCTCAATCTGCTGAGCCGTCCGGAAATCGACTACGCTGGTCTGATTGCCGTGACCGGTGGCGGCGCAGAAGATCCACAAGTCGCCGAGCAGGTTGAAATCAAGACCAAATACGCCGGTTACATCGATCGTCAGCAGGATGAAATCGCTCGCCTGCGGGCCAGCGAAGACACAAAACTGCCTGTGGATATCGATTACACGAATATTTCCGGTCTCTCCAAAGAGATTCAGAGCAAGCTCGGTGCGACCCGTCCAGAGACTTTGGGCCAGGCATCGCGTATCCCGGGTGTGACGCCGGCAGCGATTTCGCTGTTGATGATTCATTTGAAAAAACGCGGCGCGGGCCGTCAGTTGGAGCAAAGCGCTTGAGTTCGTTGGTCACCTCGCAACACGCAGAAGAGTTATCCACAGGTGCTCGCCAGCTCGGTGTCACGCTGACAGAAACCCAGCACGCGCAGCTGCTGGGTTATCTGGCCCTGTTGATAAAATGGAACAAGGCTTACAACCTGACTGCCGTACGCGATCCGGATGAAATGGTTTCCCGTCACTTGCTCGATAGTTTGAGCGTGATGTCGTTCGTCGAAAACGGTCGCTGGCTGGACGTTGGCAGCGGTGGCGGCATGCCGGGTATTCCGTTGGCCATCCTGTTTCCAGAGTCCCAAGTGACCTGCCTGGACAGCAACGGCAAGAAAACCCGCTTCCTGACTCAGGTCAAACTCGAACTCAAACTGGATAACCTGCAAGTTATCCACAGCCGCGTCGAAGCTTTTCAGCCTGATCAGCCATTCAACGGGATCATTTCCCGGGCGTTCAGCAGCATGGAGAACTTCAGCAACTGGACTCGCCACCTCGGCGACACCGAAACACGTTGGCTGGCAATGAAGGGCGTTCATCCCGCCGATGAGCTGGTAGCATTGCCGGCAGACTTCCACCTCGATAGCGAACACGCCCTGGCCGTACCCGGTTGCCAAGGCCAACGCCATCTGCTGATACTGCGCCGCACGGCATGATTGGGAACACAAGCAAGAATGGCTAAGGTATTCGCGATAGCGAACCAAAAGGGCGGTGTGGGCAAGACCACCACCTGTATCAACCTCGCAGCTTCCCTGGTCGCTACCAAGCGTCGGGTGCTGTTGATCGATCTCGATCCACAGGGCAACGCCACCATGGGTAGCGGTGTGGATAAACACGGCCTGGAAAACTCGGTCTACGACCTGCTGATCGGCGAATGCGATCTGGCCCAGGCCATGCACTACTCCGAGCACGGTGGTTACCAACTGCTGCCGGCCAACCGCGACCTGACCGCGGCCGAAGTGGTTCTGCTGGAAATGCAGATGAAGGAAAGCCGTCTGCGCAGTGCGTTGGCGCCGATCCGTGAAAACTACGATTACATTTTGATCGACTGCCCGCCGTCGCTGTCGATGCTGACGCTGAACGCTTTGGTCGCCGCTGATGGGGTGATTATCCCCATGCAGTGCGAGTACTTCGCGCTCGAAGGCTTGAGCGACCTTGTGGATAACATCAAGCGCATCGCTGAGTTGCTGAACCCGAACCTGAAAGTCGAAGGCCTGTTGCGGACCATGTATGACCCGCGCCTGAGCCTGATGAACGATGTTTCGGCGCAGCTCAAGGAACACTTCGGCGAGCAGCTCTACGACACGGTGATTCCGCGCAACATCCGCCTGGCTGAAGCACCAAGCTATGGCATGCCGGCGCTGGCGTACGACAAATCATCGCGGGGCGCCATTGCCTATCTGGCATTGGCGGGCGAGATGGTTCGTCGTCAACGCAAAAACTCACGCACTGCCGCTGCTCAGGCAACTTAAGGAATCCCCATGGCCGTCAAGAAACGAGGTCTCGGACGTGGACTGGATGCACTGCTGAGTGGTCCGACTGTCAGCTCGCTGGAAGAACAAGCGGTGCAGGCTGATCAGCGTGAGCTGCAGCACCTGCCCCTGGACCTGATCCAGCGCGGCAAGTACCAGCCGCGCCGGGATATGGATCCCCAGGCGCTGGAAGAGCTGGCGCAGTCGATCAAGGCTCAGGGCGTGATGCAGCCCATCGTGGTTCGTCCGATTGGCAGCGGTCGCTTCGAAATCATCGCCGGTGAACGCCGCTGGCGCGCCAGCCAGCAGGCTGGCCAGGAAACCATCCCGGCGATGGTTCGTGATGTACCGGATGAAACTGCGATCGCCATGGCGCTGATTGAGAACATCCAGCGCGAAGACCTCAATCCGATCGAAGAAGCGGTGGCTTTGCAGCGTTTGCAGCAGGAATTCCAGCTGACGCAGCAACAAGTGGCCGAAGCCGTGGGCAAATCCCGCGTGACCGTGGCCAACCTGCTACGCTTGATCGCGTTGCCGGAAGTCATCAAAACCATGCTGTCCCACGGCGACCTGGAAATGGGTCATGCCCGTGCTTTGCTCGGTTTACCGGAAAATCAACAGGTTGAAGGGGCGCGACACGTTGTCGCACGGGGGCTGACTGTACGCCAGACTGAAGCACTGGTTCGCCAGTGGTTGAGTGGTAAACAGGAACCTGCTGAACCGGTAAAGCCGGACCCGGATATTGCTCGACTCGAACAGCGTCTGGCTGAGCGCCTAGGCTCTGCGGTGCAGATCCGACACGGGAAAAAGGGGAAGGGGCAGTTGGTGATCGGTTACAACTCCCTCGATGAGCTTCAAGGTGTGCTTGCACACATTCGCTGAAACATTTCCTCATGTAGCGTGCAGTCGGAAATCACTACCTGACAGTTGAATAGGGGCAGAACCGCCCCTATACTCTGCGCGCATTTTGTCGGCACAAATTATGCCAAGTTATTGAATTCTGGCAGCCGATCATTGGGGAGCAAAAACGATGGAGAGCCGCACGCCAAACCGCTTGCCGTTCCATCGCCTGGCAGTTTTTCCGGTCCTACTGGCTCAATTTGTCGTTTTGGTACTGGCCGCTTTGGCGCTCTGGTACTGGCATGGAGTCGTAGCCGGGTACTCAGGACTCTGCGGAGGCCTGATAGCCTTGCTACCCAATGTTTATTTCGCTCACAGGGCATTTCGGTTTTCCGGCGCCCGAGCAGCTCAAGCCATCGTCCGGTCTTTTTATGCCGGCGAGGCGGGCAAACTAATTTTGACGGCAGTGCTCTTTGCATTGACGTTTGCAGGTGTGAAGCCATTGGCGCCGCTAGCTGTATTCGGCGTCTTCGTGTTGACCCAACTGGTCAGCTGGTTCGCGCCCCTGCTGATGAGAACAAGACTTTCGAGACCTTAGGGCGTTTGAGGCAACCATGGCAGAGACAACCGCTTCGGGCTATATCCAGCACCACTTGCAGAACCTGACCTTCGGTCAGCACCCAACTGGCGGGTGGGGTTTTGCCCACACCGCAGCAGAAGCCAAAGAAATGGGCTTCTGGGCTTTCCACGTCGATACTCTCGGCTGGTCGGTCGCGTTGGGTCTGATCTTCGTTCTTCTTTTCCGCATGGCGGCAAAGAAGGCGACTTCCGGTCAGCCTGGTGCTTTGCAGAACTTCGTTGAAGTATTGGTCGAATTCGTCGATGGCAGCGTGAAAGACAGCTTCCATGGCCGTAGTCCAGTGATTGCACCGCTGGCACTGACCATCTTCGTCTGGGTCTTCCTGATGAACGCCGTCGACCTGATCCCGGTCGACTGGATTCCTCAGCTGGCCATCCTGATCACTGGCGATTCGCACATTCCGTTCCGTGCCGTATCGACCACTGACCCGAACGCTACCCTGGGCATGGCCCTGTCGGTGTTCGCGTTGATCATTTTCTACAGCATCAAGGTCAAGGGCATCGGCGGCTTCATCGGCGAACTGACCCTGCACCCTTTCGGCAGCAAGAACATCTTTCTTCAAGCCCTGCTGATCCCGGTGAACTTCCTGCTGGAGTTCGTGACACTGATCGCCAAGCCAATCTCTCTGGCACTGCGTCTGTTCGGCAACATGTACGCCGGCGAGCTGGTCTTCATTCTGATCGCTGTGATGTTCGGCAGTGGTCTGCTCTGGCTTAGCGGCCTGGGCGTAGTTCTGCAGTGGGCGTGGGCTGTGTTCCACATCCTGATCATCACCCTGCAGGCGTTTATCTTCATGATGCTGACCATCGTTTACCTGTCGATGGCGCACGAAGAGAACCATTAAGACCAGTCTCGACTAGTCTGATGTCCCACTCGGTCAAACGAGTGGGTGCCCGAACAGGGCTATGAAACGATTTGTTTTACCGCTTTAAAATCTAAAAAACCTAAACCATACGACGTAAAAGTCGGGAGGAAAGATGGAAACTGTAGTTGGTCTAACCGCTATCGCTGTTGCACTGTTGATCGGCCTGGGCGCACTGGGTACCGCAATTGGTTTCGGCCTGTTGGGTGGCAAGTTCCTGGAAGGCGCAGCGCGTCAGCCAGAGATGGTTCCAATGCTGCAAGTCAAAATGTTCATCGTTGCCGGTCTGCTCGACGCCGTAACCATGATCGGTGTTGGTATCGCTCTGTTCTTCACCTTCGCGAACCCATTCGTTGGTCAACTCGCTGGCTAATCACTCGAACCTTCGAGTGATTGGTTTGATGTGCAACGAACGAGCGAGGTGTTGGCGTGAACATTAATGCAACCCTGATTGGCCAGTCCGTTGCGTTCTTCATTTTTGTACTGTTTTGCATGAAGTTCGTGTGGCCTCCGGTCATCGCGGCTTTGCACGAACGTCAGAAGAAGATCGCGGATGGACTGGACGCTGCCGCCCGAGCAGCTCGCGACCTGGAGTTGGCCCAAGATAAAGCGGGTCAACAACTGCGCGAAGCTAAAGCTCAGGCAGCCGAAATCATTGAGCAAGCCAAGAAACGCGGTAATCAGATCGTCGAAGAGGCTGTTGAAAAAGCCCGTATCGACGCTGACCGTGTGAAGGTTCAGGCTCAGGCCGAGATCGAGCAGGAACTGAACAGTGTCAAAGACGCGCTGCGTGCCCAATTGGGTGCTCTGGCCGTTGGCGGCGCCGAGAAGATCCTGGGTGCCACAATCGATCAAAACGCGCACGCGGAGCTGGTTAACAAACTGGCTGCTGAAATTTAAGCGAGGGCGATCATGGCAGAATTGACCACGTTGGCCCGACCTTACGCTAAGGCAGCCTTCGAGCACGCCCAGTCCCACAAGCAGCTGGCCTCTTGGTCAGCCATGCTCGGCCTGGCTGCAGCAGTGTCGCAAGACGACACTATGCAGCGCGTGCTCAAGGCCCCGCGACTGACGAGCGCAGATAAGGCCACCACGTTTATCGACGTGTGTGGCGACAAGTTTGATGTGAAGGTACAGAACTTCATTCACGTCGTTGCCGAAAACGACCGTCTCCCGCTTTTGCCGGAGATCGCCGCTCTGTTTGACCTGTACAAGGCCGAACAAGAGAAATCGGTAGACGTGGACGTAACCAGTGCTTTCGCATTGAACCAAGAACAGCAAGACAAACTCGCCAAGGTTCTCAGTGCACGACTCAACCGGGAAGTGCGCCTGCAAGTTGCGGAGGACGCTGCCCTGATTGGTGGTGTCATCATCCGCGCCGGCGACCTGGTAATCGATGGCTCGATTCGCGGCAAACTCGCGAACCTTGCCGAAGCATTGAAATCTTGAGTTTGAAGGGGCAGCAGAGCAATGCAGCAACTCAATCCTTCCGAAATAAGTGAAATTATCAAGGGCCGCATCGACAAGCTCGATGTGACCTCCCAAGCCCGTAACGAAGGCACTGTCGTCAGCGTATCTGACGGTATCGTGCGGATTCACGGTCTGGCCGACGTAATGTACGGCGAGATGATCGAGTTTCCGGGCGGCGTCTTCGGTATGGCTCTCAACCTGGAGCAAGACTCCGTAGGTGCCGTTGTATTGGGCTCCTACCAGTCTCTGGCTGAAGGCATGAGCGCCAAGTGCACTGGCCGCATCCTCGAAGTTCCGGTTGGTAAGGAACTGCTGGGTCGCGTAGTCGACGCACTGGGTAACCCAGTTGACGGCAAAGGTCCGCTGAACAACACCGAGACCGATGCGGTCGAGAAAGTTGCTCCAGGCGTGATCTGGCGTAAGTCGGTAGACCAGCCTGTACAGACTGGCTACAAGGCTGTCGATGCCATGATTCCTGTCGGCCGTGGCCAGCGTGAGCTGATCATCGGTGACCGTCAGATCGGTAAAACCGCTCTGGCGATCGATGCGATCATCAACCAGAAAAACAGCGGTATTTTCTGCGTCTACGTAGCGATCGGTCAGAAACAATCGACCATCGCTAACGTGGTTCGCAAGCTGGAAGAAAACGGCGCACTGGCTAACACCATCGTCGTTGCCGCGAGCGCTTCGGAATCTGCAGCACTGCAGTTCCTGGCACCGTACTCCGGTTGCACCATGGGTGAATTCTTCCGCGACCGCGGTGAAGACGCGCTGATCGTTTATGACGATCTGTCCAAGCAAGCAGTGGCTTACCGCCAGATTTCCCTGCTGCTGCGCCGTCCACCAGGCCGTGAAGCTTACCCAGGCGACGTGTTCTATCTCCACTCCCGTCTGCTGGAGCGCGCATCCCGCGTTTCGGAAGAATACGTAGAGAAGTTCACCAACGGCGCAGTGACCGGCAAAACCGGTTCCCTGACCGCACTGCCGATCATCGAAACCCAGGCTGGCGACGTTTCCGCGTTCGTTCCGACCAACGTGATTTCCATCACCGACGGTCAGATCTTCCTGGAATCGGCCATGTTCAACTCCGGGATCCGTCCTGCTGTGAACGCCGGTGTTTCGGTATCCCGTGTGGGTGGTGCCGCTCAGACCAAGATCATCAAGAAGCTCTCCGGTGGTATCCGTACCGCTCTGGCTCAGTACCGTGAACTGGCGGCATTCGCCCAGTTCGCTTCTGACCTGGACGAAGCGACCCGTAAGCAACTTGAGCATGGTCAGCGCGTTACCGAGCTGATGAAGCAGAAGCAATACGCACCAATGTCGATCGCTGACATGGCGCTGTCGCTGTATGCCGCTGAGCGTGGGTTCCTGACTGACGTTGAAATCGCCAAGATCGGCAGCTTCGAACAAGCGCTGATTGCTTTCTTCAACCGCGATCACGCCGAATTGATGGCGAAGATCAACGTGAAGGGTGACTTCAATGACGAAATCGACGCTGGCATGAAAGCCGGTATCGAGAAGTTCAAGGCCACCCAAACCTGGTAAGCCGCAGCGGGAGCCGCAAGGCTCCCGCTTGCTAACCTGATAGGTGTTACATGGCAGGCGCAAAAGAGATTCGCAGTAAGATTGCGAGCATCAAAAGCACGCAAAAGATTACCAGCGCCATGGAAAAAGTGGCGGTCAGTAAAATGCGCAAGGCACAAATGCGCATGGCTGCTAGCCGTCCTTACGCGGAGCGCATCCGCCAGGTTATTGGTCATTTGGCCAACGCCAACCCGGAATATCGCCACCCCTTCATGATCGAGCGTGAAATCAAGCGCGTCGGTTATGTCGTAGTGAGCAGTGACCGTGGTCTGTGTGGTGGCTTGAACACCAACCTGTTCAAGGCCCTGGTCAAGGACATGGCGGTAAACCGCGAAAACGGCGTCGAGATCGATCTGTGTGTTGTTGGTAGCAAGGGTGCGGCTTTCTTCCGCAACTTCGGCGGTAACGTCGTTGCAGCTATCAGCCACCTGGGTGAAGAGCCGTCGATCAATGATCTGATTGGCAGCGTCAAGGTGATGCTGGATGCCTACCTGGACGGCCGTATTGATCGCCTGTCCGTGGTGTCCAACAAGTTCATCAACACCATGACGCAACAGCCTACTGTGGAGCAGTTGATTCCACTGGAGGCAACCCCGGATCAATCGCTCAAGCACCACTGGGACTATCTCTACGAACCGGATGCCAAAGAGCTGCTTGACGGCTTGATGGTCCGTTACGTCGAGTCGCAGGTCTACCAGGCGGTGGTCGAGAACAACGCGGCTGAACAAGCTGCGCGGATGATCGCGATGAAGAACGCTACCGACAACGCCGGTGATTTGATCAGCGATTTGCAGCTGGTCTACAACAAGGCGCGTCAGGCTGCGATCACCCAAGAGATCTCGGAAATCGTCGGCGGCGCTGCCGCGGTTTAACGGTTCAAATATTCAGAGGATCCAGCTATGAGTAGCGGACGTATCGTTCAAATCATCGGCGCCGTTATCGACGTGGAATTTCCACGCGACAGCGTACCGAGCATCTACAACGCGCTGTTGGTACAAAGCGCGGCCGGGACTACTCTCGAAGTTCAGCAACAGCTGGGCGACGGCGTGGTTCGTACCATTGCGATGGGTTCCACCGAAGGCTTGAAGCGCGGTCTGGAAGTCAAGGACTCCGGCGCAGCCATCTCCGTACCGGTCGGTAAAGCGACCCTGGGCCGGATCATGGACGTACTGGGCAACCCGATCGACGAAGCTGGCCCGATTGACACCGAAGAGCGCTGGGGCATTCACCGTCCTGCGCCAACCTTCGCTGAACAAGCTGGCGGCAACGACCTGCTGGAAACCGGCATCAAGGTTATCGACCTGGTTTGCCCGTTCGCCAAGGGTGGTAAAGTCGGTCTGTTCGGTGGTGCCGGTGTAGGCAAAACCGTAAACATGATGGAACTGATCCGTAACATCGCCATCGAGCACAGCGGTTATTCCGTGTTCGCCGGTGTGGGTGAGCGTACTCGTGAGGGTAACGACTTCTACCACGAGATGAAGGATTCCAACGTTCTGGACAAAGTGGCACTGGTTTACGGTCAGATGAACGAGCCGCCGGGTAACCGTCTGCGCGTAGCACTGACCGGCCTGACCATGGCCGAGAAGTTCCGTGACGAAGGTAACGACGTTCTGCTGTTCGTCGACAACATCTATCGTTACACCCTGGCCGGTACTGAAGTATCCGCACTGCTGGGCCGTATGCCTTCCGCAGTAGGTTACCAGCCGACCCTGGCCGAAGAGATGGGTACTCTGCAAGAGCGTATCACTTCGACCAAAAACGGTTCGATCACCTCGATCCAAGCGGTATACGTACCTGCGGATGACTTGACTGACCCGTCGCCAGCGACCACTTTCGCCCACTTGGACGCCACCGTCGTTCTGTCCCGTGACATCGCTTCCCTGGGTATCTACCCAGCGGTCGATCCACTCGACTCGACTTCGCGCCAGCTGGACCCGAACGTAATCGGCCAGGACCACTACGACACCGCTCGCGGCGTACAGTATGTTCTGCAACGTTACAAAGAACTGAAGGACATCATTGCGATCCTGGGTATGGACGAGCTGTCGGAATCCGACAAGCAGTTGGTAAACCGTGCTCGTAAGATCCAGCGTTTCTTGTCGCAGCCGTTCTTCGTGGCTGAAGTCTTCACCGGTGCTTCGGGTAAATACGTTTCCCTGAAAGACACCATTGCTGGCTTCAAAGGCATCCTCAACGGTGACTACGACCACCTGCCAGAACAAGCGTTCTACATGGTCGGCGGCATCGAAGAAGCGATCGAGAAAGCCAAGAAACTGTAATCCCGGCGCCCGGCAACGGGCGCTAATTTAGGTTGAGGCAATCAGATGGCTATGACAGTCCATTGCGATATCGTCAGCGCGGAAGGGGAAATCTTCTCCGGCCTGGTCGAGATGGTGGTTGCGCACGGTGCACTGGGTGATCTTGGTATCGCCCTGGGTCACGCGCCGCTGATCACTAATCTCAAGCCGGGCCCGATCCGCCTGATCAAGCAGGGCGGGGAAGAGGAGGTGTATTACATCTCTGGCGGTTTCCTCGAGGTTCAGCCGAACATGGTCAAGGTACTTGCCGACACTGTGCAACGTGCTGCCGACCTGGACGAAGCCTCCGCTCAGGAAGCCGTTAAGGCTGCCGAGAAGGCCTTGCATGACCGTGGTGCAGAATTCGATTACGGTTCTGCTGCCGCACGTCTGGCCGAGGCTGCAGCTCAGCTGCGCACCGTCCAGCAGATCCGCAAGAAGTTCGGCCACTAATAGGCCACTGCTTGTTGTGCGATTGATTAAAAAGGGTAGCCTCGGCTACCCTTTTTTCTTTTTAGATATTCATAACCTGGTCGCAGCCGCTGACCATCCAGGATTGGTAGCCAGTCATGTCTTTAGAAATCGTTATCCTCGCTGCTGGTCAGGGCACTCGCATGCGTTCGGCACTGCCGAAAGTTCTGCATCCGATTGCCGGCAACTCGATGCTCGGCCATGTTATCCACAGCGCCCGGCAACTTGATCCACAGCGCATCCACGTAGTGATCGGCCATGGCGCCGATGCAGTGCGCGAGCGTCTGGCGGCTGATGATCTGAATTTCGTCCTGCAGGACAAACAGCTTGGGACTGGCCATGCCGTTGCTCAAGCGGTGCCTTTCATTGAGTCCGACACTGTCCTGATTCTTTATGGTGACGTGCCATTGATCGAAGTCGAGACCCTGCAGCGTTTGCTCAAGCAAGTAGCGCCGCAACAACTGGGTTTGTTGACAGTAGAACTGGACGACCCGACCGGCTATGGCCGCATCGTCCGCAACGCTGACGGCAAAGTGACAGCCATCGTTGAGCAGAAAGACGCCAACGAAGCCGAACGAGCGATTACTGAAGGCAACACGGGCATTCTGGCGCTGCCGTTCGCGCAATTGGCTGGCTGGATGAGCCGCCTATCGAACAACAACGCCCAGGGCGAGTACTACCTGACCGACGTGATCGCCATGGCAGTCAGCGACGGCCTGGTGGTGGCCACCGAGCAACCGCATGACGCCATGGAAGTGCAGGGCGCTAACGACCGCAAGCAGCTTTCCGAGCTTGAGCGTCACTATCAGCTGCGCGCCGGTCGTCGTTTGATGGCTCAAGGCGTGACACTGCGTGACCCGGCTCGTTTTGATGTGCGCGGTGAAATCACCGTCGGCCGCGACGTGCTGATCGACATCAACGTGATCCTCGAAGGCAAGGTCGTGATCGAGGACGACGTGGTGATCGGCCCGAACTGCGTGATCAAGGACAGCACCCTGCGCAAAGGTGTGGTGATCAAGGCCAACAGCCACATCGAAGGCGCGATTCTCGGCGAAGGCAGCGATGCCGGCCCGTTCGCTCGTTTGCGTCCAGGTACTGTGCTGGAAGCACGAGCACATGTGGGTAACTTTGTTGAGTTGAAAAACGCTCATCTCGGCGAGGGCGCCAAGGCCGGTCATCTGACCTATCTGGGTGATGCCGAGGTCGGCGCGCGTACCAACATCGGCGCGGGCACCATTACCTGCAACTACGATGGCGTCAATAAGTGGAAAACCGTGCTGGGCGAAGATGTGTTCATCGGTTCCAACAACTCGTTGGTTGCGCCTGTGGATATCTCTTCAGGTGCGACGACTGCTGCTGGTTCGACCATTACGCAGAATGTGGATAACGCGCAGTTGGCCGTGGGCCGTGCGAGGCAGAAGAATATCGATGGCTGGAAGCGGCCTGAGAAAATCAAGAAGAGCTAAGTTATCCACAGGTCTTGAAGAGCAAAAGATCGCAGCCTTCGGCGGCTCCTACAGGGAGTTCGTGTTCACTCTGTAGGAGCTGCCGCAGGCTGCGATCTTTTTTGGGTTATCCACAGGTCTTTTTATCGCCCCACGCTTGACGAAGTTTCGACAATAGGTTTTTATTGCTTCCGTTATCTTTCGAATCGAAACTTACCAAGTCATGTCGAAACGCAATACACCTCAGCGCCGTCACAACATCCTCGCCTTGCTCAATGAGCAGGGCGAAGTCAGTGTGGATGAGCTGGCCAAGCGCTTCGAAACGTCGGAAGTTACGATCCGCAAAGATCTCGCGGCGCTTGAGAGCAACGGTTTGCTGCTGCGCCGTTATGGCGGAGCGATCACCCTGCCTCAAGAGCTGGTGGCCGACCTTGGTCAGCCGGTGTCCAAATACAAACAGGCTATCGCGCGCGCCGCCGTTGCGCGGATTCGTGAGCATGCGCGGATCATCATCGACAGCGGCAGCACCACGGCGGCGATGATTCCGGAACTCGGGCAGCAGCCGGGCCTGGTCGTGATGACCAACTCCCTGCATGTCGCCAATGCCTTGAGCGAACTTGAGCATGAGCCGGTACTGTTGATGACCGGCGGCACCTGGGACCCGCATTCCGAGTCCTTTCAGGGGCAGGTGGCCGAGCAGGTCCTACGCTCTTACGATTTCGACCAGTTGTTCATCGGTGCCGATGGCATCGACCTGGTTCGCGGTACCACCACCTTCAACGAACTGCTGGGACTGAGCCGGGTCATGGCTGAAGTCGCCCGGGAAGTGGTTGTCATGGTGGAGGCCGACAAGATCGGCCGCAAGATTCCCAACCTGGAGCTGCCCTGGAGCAGCGTCCATACCCTTATTACCGATGATCGCCTGCCGCTAGAGGCACGGGATCAGATTCAGGCCCGCGGAATCAACTTGATCCTCGCGGCTGTCAGTCAGGAGAAATAGCATGTGTGGAATTGTCGGCGCAGTCGCAGAACGTAACATCACCGCCATCCTGCTCGAAGGCCTGAAACGCCTCGAATACCGTGGCTATGACAGTGCCGGTGTAGCGGTCTACACCAATGACCAAAAGCTTGAGCGCCTGCGTCGCCCGGGCAAGGTCAGTGAATTGGAACTGGCGCTGGCCGAAGAACCGCTGGTCGGCCGCCTGGGTATCGCCCACACCCGCTGGGCCACACACGGTGCGCCGTGCGAGCGCAACGCTCACCCGCATTTCTCCGGTGATCTGGCGGTGGTGCACAACGGCATCATCGAGAACCACGAAGCCCTGCGCGAGCAACTGAAAGCCTTGGGTTACGTGTTCACCTCCGACACCGACACCGAAGTCATTGCTCACCTGTTGAACCACAAACTCAAGGATCTGCCTGATCTGACCGTGGCCCTGAAGGCTACTGTCAAAGAGCTGCACGGTGCTTACGGTCTGGCGGTCATCAGCGCTCAGCAACCGGATCGTCTGGTCGCCGCCCGCAGTGGCAGCCCGCTGGTCATCGGTCTGGGCATGGGTGAAAACTTCCTGGCTTCCGATCAGTTGGCCCTGCGCCAGGTCACTGATCGCTTCATGTACCTGGAAGAAGGCGATATCGCCGAAATTCGCCGCGACAGCGTGCAGATCTGGGACGTTAGCGGCCAAGTCGTCGAACGTGAGTCGGTGCAGTACCGCGATGGTGCCGAAGCCGCCGACAAGGGTGAATTCCGCCACTTCATGCTCAAGGAAATTCACGAGCAACCGGCCGTGGTGCAGCGCACGCTGGAAGGTCGCCTGAGTCCGAACGGCGTGCTGGTACAAGCGTTCGGTCCACAGGCAGCCGAGCTGTTCGCCAAAGTGCGTAACGTACAGATCGTCGCGTGCGGCACCAGCTACCACGCCGGTATGGTTGCCCGTTACTGGCTCGAAGAACTGGCCGGCATCCCGTGCCAGGTCGAAGTCGCCAGCGAATTCCGCTACCGCAAGGTGGTGGTGCAGGCCGACACGCTATTCGTGACCATCTCCCAGTCCGGTGAAACCGCCGACACCCTGGCCGCTCTGCGTAACGCCAAAGAGTTGGGTTACCTCGCGAGCCTGGCGATTTGCAACGTCGGCATCAGCTCATTGGTGCGTGAATCCGATCTGACTCTGCTGACCCAGGCCGGTCGCGAAATCGGCGTGGCCTCGACCAAAGCCTTTACCACTCAGTTGGTCGGTCTGCTGTTGCTGACCCTGTCCTTGGGCCAGGTTCACGGCACGTTGGCCAAAGGCGTCGAAGCCACATTGGTTGAAGAGCTGCGTCGCCTGCCAACCCGCCTCGGCGAAGCCCTGGCCATGGACGGTACCGTCGAAAAAATCGCCGAGCTGTTCGCCGAGAAAAACCACACCCTGTTCCTCGGTCGTGGCGCGCAATTCCCGGTGGCGATGGAAGGGGCGCTCAAGCTCAAGGAAATCTCCTACATCCACGCCGAAGCCTATCCGGCCGGCGAGCTGAAACACGGCCCGTTGGCGCTTGTGGATAACGATATGCCAGTGGTCACCGTGGCACCGAACAACGAACTGCTGGAGAAGTTGAAATCCAACCTCCAGGAAGTCCGCGCCCGTGGCGGCGAGCTGATCGTCTTCGCAGACGAACAAGCTGGCATGACCAATGGCGAAGGCACTCATGTTGTGCAAATGCCGCACATCCACGACATCCTGTCGCCGATCCTCTACACCATTCCGCTGCAGTTGCTCTCGTATTACGTTGCCGTATTGAAAGGCACCGACGTTGACCAACCGCGAAATCTGGCGAAGTCGGTGACGGTGGAATAAGTTATCCACAGGTGATGGAAGCATTAAAAATCGCAGCCTACGGTTGCGATTTTTTTTATCTGAATTGAGGACACGCCCATGGACCGATTCCAGGAAATGCAGGTCTTCGCTGCCGTCGCCCAAGATCAAGGCTTCTCGGCGGCGGCGCGGCGTTTGGGCCTGTCGGCAGCCAGTGTGACTCGCGCCGTGGCGGCGTTGGAGAAACGCATCGGCACGTTGCTGCTGACGCGCACCACCCGCAGTGTGCATTTGAGCGAGGCGGGTCAGCGTTACCTGGAAGACTGTCGGAGGATTCTCGCCGAGGTGCAGGAAGCCGAGGATTCGGCGGCGGGCAGTCATGCTCAACCGCGTGGGCAACTGACAATTACCGCGCCGGTGTTGTTCGGAGAGCTGTTTGTCACGCCCGTGATGGTGAATTATCTGACGCAATTTCCAGAAGTCAGCATCAATGGGTTGCTGGTCGATCGAGTGGTCAGCATGGTCGAGGAGGGTATCGACGTCGCCGTGCGCATCGGTGAGTTGCCCGACAGTAATCAGCACGCGATTCGCGTGGGTGAGGTTCGGCGGGTGATATGTGGCTCCCCGGACTTCCTGACGGCCCACGGTCGACCTCGCCATCCTCAGGATCTGGCTCAGGCGCCGGTTATTGCAACGTCCTCTATCGGTCAGGCGAGAACCTGGCCGTTCCTCGAAGGGGGAGAGCCGCTGAGTGTTCGACCAGCGCCGCGCCTGGTGGTGACGGCCAATCAGGCGGCCATTACGGCGGCATGCCTGGGTTTGGGGTTGACCCGGGTTCTGTCTTATCAGGTCGCGAGCAAAGTCGCCTCCGGTGAGTTGGAAATCGTTCTGGCGGACTTCGAACTGCCGCCATTGCCTATCCATGTGGTCTATCAGGGCGGGCGCAAGGCCCCAGCGCGGATTCGCAGCTTTGTGGATTTTGCGGTGAGCGCGCTGCGTGAGCATCCGTCCTTGCAGGCGTGATTGTTTATTTCACCTAGTGAAATAATGGATTGCGTTAGCTGGTTATTCTGTTGTTTTGGTTGCGGGTGGAAGATAGCGCCCCATCGGTGCTGAACACTGTTCAACAGCGCCACCATCCAGCGGAGTCGACCATGCAAGCGATCAAACTCTACAACTTCCCTCGTTCCGGCCACGCTCACCGTGTGGAGCTGATGCTGTCCCTGCTGCAGCTACCGACCGAGCTGATCTTTGTCGACTTGCCGAAGGGCGCGCACAAACAGCCGGATTTCCTCGCGCTCAACGCTTTTGGTCAAATTCCGGTCATCGATGATCAAGGCGTGGTGCTGGCCGACTCCAACGCGATTCTGGTTTATCTGGCGCAAAAATATGGCAACGGCCGTTGGCTGCCAGCCGATCCGGTCGGGGCGGCCAAGGTTCAGCGCTGGTTGTCGATTGCCGCTGGGCCGATTGCCTTTGGCCCCGCCAGAGCGAGGCTGATCACGGTGTTTGGTGCGGCTTACAACGCTGAAGAGGTGATCGCTTATTCCCACACCGTGCTCAAAGTGATCGATCAGGAACTGGCAGCAACGCCATATCTGGCTGGCGCCGAGCCAACCATTGCCGACGTTTCGGCCTACAGCTACATCGCCCATGCGCCAGAAGGCAACGTGTCCCTGGAGGACTACGCCAACATCCGCGCCTGGCTGGCGCGGATCGAAGCCTTACCAGGGTTTGTCGGCATGCCGCGCACCGTTGCCGGTCTGCAAAAAACTGCCTGATGCTTACAGCCCGACACTGTCGGGTCATTCACACTGCGCCGATGGCGCAGGGGAGAAGTCGTTGTGGACCGTTCACCCTGGCACGCCGGCGAGAAACAGTTGCAGGCTCATGTGGGCATTGCCGAACGAATGGAGGTGCTCGGTCGTAAGGTGATTCGCAGCGAGATGCCGGATCAGCACCGTACGTTCTATGAGCAACTGCCGTTCATGCTGTACGGCGCGGTGGATGCCGACGGTAATCCCTGGGCCAGTATTCTTGAAGGGCCACCGGGTTTCGCTCACTCGCCCACGCCGGGTGCGCTGCAATTCAGCAGCCTTCCGGGCGCGGATGATCCGGCGCAATTGACGGAGGGCGCGGCGATCGGCCTGCTGGGGATCGAACTGCACACCCGTCGCCGCAATCGTCTCAACGGCCGAGTCGGCGCGATGACGGCGAGCGGCTTCGATGTGGCAGTTGAGCAGTCCTATGGCAATTGCCCGCAATACATTCAATTGCGGCAGTTTCGCTCGGTGCCACTGGCCGATCCGTCGACTCGCATCGCGCAACACCTCAACGGGCTGGATGATGCGGCGAAAGCTCTGATCGCGGGAGCCGATACGTTCTTTGTCGCCAGTTACGTGGACGTCGATGGCCAACGCTCGGTAGATGTTTCTCACCGCGGCGGCCAGGCCGGTTTCGTACAGGTAGAAGGCAATCGCCTGACCATTCCCGATTTTGCCGGCAACCTGTTTTTCAACACCTTGGGCAACCTGCTGCTCAATCCCCGGGCCGGTTTGCTGTTTATCGATTTCAATTCGGGAGACCTGCTGCACCTCAGCGGTCGCACCGAAGTCATTCTTGAAGGCCCACAGGTCGAGGCGTTTCAAGGGGCCGAGCGCTTGTGGACATTCGAGGTGGAAAGCGTGGTGCGTCGGCCCGCGGCGCTTGCTCTGCGGTGGCGCTTCGATGGCGTGTCGCCCACCAGTTTGCTGACCGGTACCTGGGCGCAGGCCAACGCCCGTCTGCAAGCCCAAGCCATGGGCGATCGTTGGCGGCCGCTGCGGGTGGCGCGCATCAAAGAGGAAAGCCACAACATCCGCTCGATCTATCTGGAGCCTGCCGATGGCGCGGGGTTGCCAGTGTTTCAGGCCGGACAGCATCTGCCGCTGCGCTTCAACATTGCCGGCGAGGTGCATATCCGCACGTATAGCCTGTCGAGCGCGCCGTCCGATGATTTTTTCCGCATCAGTGTGAAGCGTGAAGGCGTGGTGTCTTCGCATCTGCATGAACAGGTGCGTGTCGGTGATCTGTTGGAGGCTCGTGCGCCTCAGGGGCATTTCACCGTGGTACCTAATGAACGTCGGCCGCTGGTGCTTCTGGCTGCCGGCGTCGGCATCACGCCGCTGCTGTCGATGCTGCGCGAAGTGGTTTACCAAGGCCTGCGCACCCGCCGCATTCGGCCGACCTGGTTTTTCCAGAGTTCGCGCACGTTGGCCGATCAAGCGTTTCGTCCGGAGCTGGATCGCTTGCTCGAAGACGCCGGTGATGCGGTCAGGGTGTTGCGTCTGGTGAGTCAGCCCGAAGCAGGGGCCTTGGAGGGTGAGGATTTCGACCTGACGGGGCGGATCGACACCGCGCTACTCAAGACCCTCCTTGAAGTGGAGGACTACGATCAGCTGGATTTTGTCCTCTGTGGTCCGAGCAGTTTTACCCAAGGGCTGTACGACGGCCTGCGGGAACTGGACATCCGTGATGCAAGGATTCACGCCGAAACCTTCGGCCCCTCGACCTTGCGCCGGGTGCCGGACCCCGATGCGGTGGTCATCGAGCAACCGCCCGCTGCTACGACCTCGGTGCCGGTGGTGTTTCAGCGCTCGGCTAAAGAGGCTCGCTGGCAACCTGACGGTGGCAGTTTGCTGGAGTTGGCGGAAAGCCGTGGATTGCGCCCGGAATTCAGCTGCCGCGGCGGTTCCTGCGGGACCTGCAAGACTCGCCTGATCAGCGGCCAGGTGAATTATCCACAGCCGCCGGCCGAAGTGCCGGATGACGGACAAGTGCTGATTTGTTGTGCGATTCCGGCGCAGGGGTCGCAGCCGTTGGTCCTCGACTTGTAGCAGCTGCCGAGCCTGCGAGGCTGCGTTCGGCTGCGAAGCAGTCGTAAAATCAGACACAGCGGTTCTTCAGATACACCGTGCGCGTAGTATTGGCGACTGCTACGCAGCCTCGCAGGCTCGGCAGCTGCTACAAAGGATCTGATCCGGCTCAAGGGGCTTTATGTATTTTTTCGTTCGTCTGTCGGCGTTGCTTGCCGCGGTAGTGCTGCTCAACGGTTGCGAACAACAGGACGCGCCACCGCTCGATCAGCAACTCTACGTCTGGCAACGGCAATGGACACCGGCCCACGAAGCGGCGCTGAGGGACAGCCGCGCTGACTTTTCCACCCTGCGGGTGCTGGCCTTGCAGGCATTCCCCGAGGCGGGTTGGAGCCGGGCGCGGATTGATCCGGCGCTGCTCAAACGTGATGGTCGGCCGCTGATCGCGGTGATTCGGCTCGATGGCCAACTCAAGTCGCTGGATCGCGACGAAGTCACCGCGCAGATCCAGCAGCTGCTCGGCGATTGGCAAGGGCAGGGGCTGAATCTCTCCGGCGTGGAAATTGACCACGATGCCGGTAATGCTCGGCTACCGGCCTACCGCGAATTTCTTACGCACTTGCGCTCAGTTTTGCCGCCCTCAATTCCGCTGAGCATCACCGCATTGCCGGCCTGGCTCGACAGTCCCGAATTGCCGGCATTGTTATCCACAGTCGACAGCAGCGTGTTGCAGGTGCATGCGGTGAGCGATCCGCGTCTTGGCTTGTTCGACCCGGATCAGGCCAGCAAATGGGCCAAGGCCTGGAGCCGCATCACTTCCAAACCTTTCTATCTGGCGCTGCCGGCCTATGGTGTGGCGTTGTTGCCGGGCCGTGGTGCGCCGGTAGTGGAAAGCGAAGTGCCGATCGAACAGGGCGGAAAACGCCGGGAATTGCTCGCCGATCCGCAGCAACTGAGCCGGCTCGGCACCGAGTTGCGCAACGATCCGCCCGCTCATCTTGCGGGCCTGATCTGGTTTCGTTTGCCGCTGGCCAGCGACCGCCGGGCCTGGAGCCTGACGACCTTGGTCGCCGTGGCGCGTGGTGATGCCCTCGATAGTCGACTGGCGCTGAAACTCTCGGTGCAGAACGGCCTCTATGACATCAGCCTCAGCAATCAGGGCAACCTCGACAGTGCCTGGCCCGAACGCCTGACACTCGCGGTGCAGGGCTGTGACGGCGCCGATGCGCTGGCCGGTTATGCGTTGCAACAGCGCCCGGATCTGCTTACCTTCACCCGCCTGCGCGACGGTCGAATACCGGCCGGCGGGCAGCGCGCCGTGGGTTGGGCTCGTTGCGCACATATTGATCAAGGAGGTTCGAATGTTTACCCGTAACTGGCCCCGCCATCTGCTTTGCCTGAGCCTCAGCCTGCCGCTGGGTTCGGCGCTGGCCTGCGGGCCAGACTTCCCGATGCGTCTGCTGGACAACCGTGGCCAGTCGCTGGCGGAACTGCCGGAAGGTAACTTCAGATTTGAAATCAGTCGCCTCGGGCATGCGGTCGCCGGGCTGAAGAACGTCACCGAAACCGCCTATAACATGGACGCGCCCGACTACGCAGAACAGCGGGATAAGGCTGAACAATCCGGTTTGACGGCTGAGCAGCAGATGGTGGTGAAACAGTTACGCAGCCTGACTGATGCGCACGAAGTCGAGATTCAGGGCGCGAGCCTTCCGGCTGAGCTCAAGCTCTATCTGGCTGGTGCTGTGGCATTCAATGCCGGTGATCATGGACTGGCAGCTGAGTACTTCCAAAAGGTGCTGGCATTGCCAGCGGATCAACGGGCGTTGCGCAGCACTTGGGCGGCTTACTCGTTAGGTCGGGCGCTGTTTGCCATGAGCTCTGAAGCGGACGCTGGCCCTGATCTTTTGGCTCAGTCTCGAAAGGCCTTCGAGCAGACCCGACAGCTAAGCATTGACGGCTTCAGTGATCCACTGGAACTGGGTATCGCCAGCCTCGGTGAAGAGGCCCGCGTGGCCCGCACCGCCGGCGACTGGAACAGCGCCATCGAACTCTACGCCACGCAAAATCTTCAGGGTTCGGCGGTGGGTTACACCTCGCTGAAACTGTTGGTGGCGGATCTGGCGGCGCTGCCGGAGGATCAACTGGCGGCGTTGCTCAAGGGCAAACCGGTGCAGCAACTGGTGACGGCCTCGTTAATCAGCCGACTGGGCTGGTCATTCGGTGATCAACCACCGAACGAATTGAAACTGATCAAACTGCTGCAAAACAGCACCCGCGGTAGCCTCGACAATGCTGATCGCTTGGCAGCGGTGAATTATCAACAGGGTGATTACGCCAGCGCCAAGGCGTTCCTCGAACACGCCGGTGATGGCGGACTGGCGTGGTGGTTGCGGGCCAAACTGGCCATGCGCGATGGTGATAAAAACGCGGCTGCCGCGGCGTACGCCAAGGCTGCCCAGGCCTTCCCGCAAAGTGAGTCGTGGGGTGAGCGGCGCACGCCAGACTGGGACTTCGAAACGCTTCAGCCCAAGTGCAGGGTTGAGGGTGAAAGCGCGATCCTGGCGTTGCAACGCGGAGATTACCTGCAAGCGTTCGATCAGCTTTATCGCAGTCAAGATATCTACTGGTTCGACGCTGCCACGGTCGCCGAGCGCGTGTTGACCGTCGATGAGCTCAAGCAATACGTCGACACTCAAGTGCCGGCACCAGCGCCGCTTAGCCAACAGGATCGCGATAACTACGTGCCGTTGCCGGTGGCGGCGAAACTGCGAAATTTGCTCGGGCGGCGCTTACTGCGCGAAGAGCGGTATGACGAAGCGTCAGCCTATTTCGATAATGCCGACTTGCAACATAAGGCCACGTGGTACGGGCAGTTGCGCCACGATGCAGAATCAAAATGGTGGCCGACCAAACGGGCATTCGCTTACTACCATGCCGCGACACTGGCTCGTTTCGGCGGAATGGAGTTGTTGGGCTACGAGTTGTCCCCGGATTACGCCACCTTCGGCGGCAATTACAGTCTTGAAGCGCCCGAACTCAAGGTCGGGTCGCTGATGGCCGAGGGTGAAGTGCAGCGCCAGCAAGCCACGGTGGCGAAGCCTGATGAGCGTTTCCACTACCGGTTTGTCGCCACGGCTTTGGCAAGCAAGGCCGCTGATCATCTGCCCCAGAGCAGTCAGGCGTTTGCTTCGGTGCTGTGCAAGGCGTCGTCGTGGGGCACCAGCCTGCAAGAGCAAAGCGCGTTCTACCGTCGGTATGTCGAGGAAGGCCCGTATGTGGTCTGGGCTGGCGATTTTGGTCATCAATGCCAGGATCCGGACTTTCAGAACGTCGACAAGCGCTATGTGACCCAGGTTACCGACGCCGCGCGTACGCAGCTGCGGCCCTACAAAACTCCGTTGCAGATTGGCGGTGTGATAGCGGTCATCGCAGCGGCGTTGTTGTTTATCAACCGCCGCCGCAAGACGCGGTAAGGCTCAAGCCTGTTGCACAAAGGTCAGCCGCACGGCGAAGCCGATCAACAGGCTGCCAAACAGCCACTGCTGCAGGCGCTGGGCCGAAGGACTGCGTTGCAGCCAACGGCCAAGCGCTGCGCCGGTCAGGGCGTAAGCGCTGTCGAATAACAACCCAACGCCAACCAACACCACGCCCAGGGTCGCAAATTGCGCGAGCACTGGCCCGGCGTGTGGATCGATGAATTGCGGCAGCAGCACCGAGCAGAACAACAATGCTTTGGGGTTGAGCAGGTTGGTCAGCAAACCGCGCTGGATCGCTGTGCGCCAGCGAGGTTTCTCGGTGGTGGCGTCTGCTCCGTTCAAGTTCGGCAGCATGGTGGTTCGCAGGCATTGAATGCCGATCCACAGTAGATACGCGGCCCCGGCCAGCCGTACCACGTCGAACGTCCAGGGTGCAGCCTTGAACAATGCCGCCAACCCCAACGCTGCCAACGCCACATGGCATCCCCGGGCCACACCCAAACCCACCGCAGTCGCCAGCGCCGCGCCTTTGCCCTGGCGGGCACCGGTTTGCAACAACAGGATCATGTCCGGGCCCGGCAACAGATAGACCACCGCCAGCGCCATGAAAAACACCCAGAGTCCCGCCACGTTGCACCCCATTCGTTGTCGATTCGGTACGGCCAGTCTAGGGCTGGAGGGCAGGGCAGGTGGTTGCGTAGTTCGCTTCTAAAATGCTTCTTGTTGGCATAACCTGCTACTCAGTTGCGGGTAAACCATCAGGATCTGCCAAACCATGAAACTCGACGCCTACGACCGCAAGATTCTCGCTGCGCTGCAACGGGACGGTCGCCTGAGCAATGTGCAACTGGCTGACGAGATCGGTCTGTCCGCCTCGCCTTGTTTGCGCCGGGTACGGATGCTCGAAGAAGCCGGGGTCATACGCGGTTATCAGGCCAATCTGGATCGCGACGAAGTAGGGCTTGGGCTGACGGTGTTTGTTGGGGTCAAGGTCGAACGGCACAACGATGAGCAGGCCGAATCCTTTCGCCTGGCCGTGACGGCGTTACCCGAAGTGATTTCGGCGTTTCTGGTGTCAGGGGAATCGGATTTTCTGCTGCAAGTGGTGGTGCCGGATTTGCGCGCCTATGACCGTTTTCTTACGGGGCGTTTACTGAAATTGCCGGGTGTAAGTGACATCCGTAGCAACTTTGCGATTCATACGGTGAAGACGCCGGGGGCGTTGCCGTTGGAGCATTTACCGGCCTGAGACCGAGTTGACCCAATCGCGAGCAAGCTCGCTCCCACATTTGATCTGTGGCGTTCACAAAACCTAATGTGGGAGCGAGCTTGCTCGCGATAGCGGTAGACCCGCCACCGCCAATCTCCAGGCTTACATCTGCGTCGCCATCCCCTCCACATTCATCGCCGCCTGGCGCAAGGCCTCGGAGCGGGTCGGGTGTGGATGACAGGTCAGGGCAATGTCTTCGGCGGAAGCGCTGAACTCCATGGCCACGCAATATTCGCCAATCATTTCGCTGACGCTTGGACCCACAAGGTGCACGCCGAGAATCTCGTCGGTGCGCTCATCGGCCAGCACTTTGGCGAAGCCTTCGGTCTCGTGATTGATCTTTGCCCGGCTGTTGGCGGTGAAGGGAAACTTGCCGACTTTATAGGCGCGACCTTCTGCCTTCAGTTGTTCTTCGGTCTTGCCGACGCTGGCCAGTTCGGGCTTGGTGTAGATCACGTTGGGGATCAGGTCGTAGTTGACCTCGGCAGCCTTGCCGACAATCTGCTCGATGCAGACCATGGCCTCATCTTCCGCCTTGTGGGCGAGCATCGGCCCGGACGTGACGTCGCCGATCACCCAAATGCCAGCGGCTTCGGTGCGATGGCCCTTGTTGGCGAGCATGCCGCGCTTGTCCGTGGCGAGGCCGACGTTTTCCAGCCCCAGGCCTTGGGTGTAGGGCCGGCGTCCGATGGATACCAGCACGTAATCCGCTTCAAGCAATTCGGCGGTGCCGCCAGCCGTAGGCTCGACGCTGAGCTGAACGCCGGTCGCCGAGGTTGTGGCGCTGGTGACTTTGGAACTCAATTTGAAGTTGATGCCCTGTTTACTCAGCGAGCGTTGCAGGGTTTTGCCCGCCTCATCATCTACACCAGGGCAGATCCGGTCGAGAAACTCGACCACGGTCACCTGAGCGCCCAAACGCCGCCACACCGAACCCAGCTCCAGGCCGATCACCCCGGCGCCGATCACCACTAGATGTTTCGGCACTTCAGTCAGTGACAGCGCGCCCGTCGAATCGAGGATGCGTTTGTTGTCGATGTCCACACCGGGCAGGGGAGTGGGCTCAGAGCCGGTGGCGATGATGATGTCCTTGGCGTTCAGTTCGGTCTTGCCGCCCTGGCTGTCGGTCACCGTCACTTTGCCGGGCCCGTCGATGTGGCCCCAGCCCCTGAGCCAATGGACTTTGTTTTTGCGAAACAGAAACTCGATGCCCTTGGTCAATCCCGCAACGCTTTCATCCTTTTGTTTCATCATCTGCGCGAGATTGAGTGTGGGTTTGACTTCAATCCCCAGGTTGGCGAATTCCGTGCCCATGGCGGCGTCGTAGAGTTCGGAGGCGTGCAGCAACGCTTTTGACGGCATGCAACCGACGTTCAGGCAGGTGCCGCCGAGGGTGGCGCGTCCTTCTATGCAAGCCGCTCTGAGGCCCAACTGCCCGGCGCGGATCGCCGCGTTATAACCACCGGGGCCTCCGCCCAGAATCACGACGTCATAGGTGCTCATGGTGTACTCCTGGAGTGAATGGGATCGGAATGGGTAAACGTAGTTCCTGGATAAAATTACGAACGTAATATGTGCGTTCTGCAGCATTTCGGTCAAGGCTTCAGCCAAGCGACAGGCTGAGCGCCTTTAGATACAGCATTTAAGAACGGAAATTTCACGGCTTTCGTTATATCGTAACGAATTGCGATATGAGCAACGATAAACACTGGGGTGGTATGCAAGTCGATCTCGATGTCGATGGGACGCAAGTAGCCGGGCTACCGCGTTTCCAGCAGGCGGTTTTTCAAGGGCGACGGTTACGTCAGTTCACAATCGGTCTGGGCGCTCTTGCGGCGACAGGTTGGTTGCTGGCGTTTTTTGTCGGGCTGTTTGCGCCGCAGTCGCTCTGGCCCGCGTTGCTGGTCAATCAGAGCGCCGGTTTGCTGGTGCTGGTCGCCGGTTTGCAATCAGCCTGGTGGGTGACGCAGTGGCGCGCGCGGGCGTTGAACCCGGTTGTGCAGGTCGTCGTTGCTGACGAAGTCGTTGCCCCGGTGGGCTGGTACGAACAGCTGCTGGATCGGCTCAGCCAGCGATGGTTGCGAATGCTGGTGCAGATCGGCGCTCCGACACTGTGGCTCGCGGGTTGGTCGCTGGTGACGTTGTTGAGCATCGAACAAGTCTGGAACCTTGCACTGCCGCCCGCCGCACTGGGAATGTGGGCCAGTGTCGGTGCGGCGCTGTCGTTGTTGCTGGCCTTCGGTTTGTTGGTGCTGGAGCGTCAACTGGCGCAGGAAAACGTCGCCCAATCGCCCGAAGCAGAGTCGTTGGCGCAGCTGACACGGGTGGCGATCATTGGCCTGGTGCTCAGCGCTTTGTGCCTATTGTTCGGTAGCGAAACTTCAATCTGGCCGGTGCGTCTGGCAGTGCTGATGGGTTTGCTGCCAGGGTTGGTCGCCGCCGAGCTGCTGTTGCGCGCCCTGCTGTCGTTGTTCAGTCCGCAGCGCGAACAACTCGAACCTGGCTTGCTGGCGCGCAGCTTCGTCGCCGACATGCTGCGCTGGCCGCCGCAACCCTTGTTGGCGTTGCAGCACGAATTGCACAACCGCTTCGGCATCGACCTGCGGCAGATCTGGGCCTTCACCTACATGCGTCGGGCGTTTTTTCCGGTGCTGATGGTGGTGGCAATTGTCGGTTGGTCACTCACTGGCATTCACGAAATCCCCATGCAAGGGCGAGGCATCTACGAGCGATTCGGCAAACCGGTGGAGGTGTTCGGTCCTGGTTTGCACGCAGGTTTGCCCTGGCCTCTGGGCCGAGTGTTGAGCGTCGAAAACGGTGTGGTCCACGAGTTGGCCACCAGTGTTGGCGACACACCGGCGCCGGTCGTGGCCGAACCCGCCGAAGGCCCGGCGCCCGCGATTGCCAATCGCTTATGGGACGCCAGCCATGTGAACGACAAATCCCAAGTCATTGCCAGCAGCCGAGCCGACAAGCAGAGCTTCCAGATCGTCAACATGGACGTGCGTTTCGTCTATCGCATCGGCCTGAGTGATCAAGCGGCATTGGCCGCGACCTACAACAGCGCCGACGTCCCGACGCTGATCCGCAGCACCGCCAGCCGGATTTTGGTTCATGACTTCGCTTCGCGAACCCTCGACGGTTTGCTCGGTGAGGACAGGGTAGGGCTCGCCGAAGAGATTGGTCAGGCGGTACAGGCTGACTTGCAGAAACTCGACAGCGGCGTGGAAATTCTCGCCACCGTGGTCGAGGCGATTCATCCGCCGGCCGGTGCCGCCAATGCTTATCACGGTGTTCAGGCTGCGCAGATTGGCGCCCAGGCATTGATTTCCCGCGAGCGCGGTGCGGCGGCGGAGGCCACCAACCAGGCGCAATTGCAGGCCAGCATCGCACGCGATCAAGCGACGGCCAGCGCTCGTGAAATCAACGCCACCGCTCAAGCGGCTGACTTGAGATTCGGCGCCGAGCAAAAGGCCTACGCCAGCGCCGGCCAGGCCTTCGTGCTGGAGCAGTACTTCAGCCAACTGTCCCAGGGCCTGGCCAATGCAAGGTTGCTGGTGCTCGATCATCGCTTGGGCGGCAGCAGTAACGCGCCGACCATCGACCTCCGTACATTCACGCTGCCGGCTGACCCTGCGCCGGCGCGTAAAACCGCTCAGCCAGGAGCTGCCAATTGAGCCAGTCGCACACTCACGATCACGATGACCACACTGGCCACGATCACGGCCATGGCGGGCATCACCACGGCCATCACCATCACGGTGATCCCCAAGAAGCTGGCCCGTTCCCATGGCGGCGAATGGGTTGGGCAGCGTTGTTGGTAGCGTTCGCCATCGCGGCAGCGAGCCTGGTGCAAGTGCGTTCGGGGGAGGCGACGGTGATCACCCGTTTCGGTAATCCGTCGCGGGTATTGCTGGAACCAGGTCTTGGCTGGCGCTGGCCTGCTCCTTTTGAAGCGGCGATTCCTGTCGATCTGCGACTGCGCACGACCTCGAGTGGTTTACAGGACGTGGGTACGCGGGACGGTTTGCGCATCATCGTTCAGGCTTATGTGGCCTGGCAGGTTCAGGGTGATCCGGACAACGTGCAACGTTTCATGCGCGCCGTACAGAATCAGCCGGACGAAGCCGCGCGGCAGATTCGCACGTTTGTTGGCTCTGCGCTGGAAACCACGGCCAGCAGTTTTGATCTGGCTAATCTGGTGAACACCGACGCCAACAAAGTACACATCGCTGATTTTGAAGCGCAGTTGCGTCAGCAAATCGATCAGCAGTTGCTTACGACTTATGGTGTACGGGTGCTGCAGGTCGGCGTCGAGCGTCTGACCTTGCCGTCGGTTACCCTCACCGCTACGGTCGATCGCATGCGTGCCGAGCGTGAAACAATCGCCACCGAACGCACGGCCATCGGTAAGCGCGAAGCGGCGCAAATTCGTTCCGCTGCCGAGCGTGACGCGCGAATCGTACAAGCCGATGCGACGGTGAAAGCTGCCGATATCGAAGCTCAATCGCGCGTCGAAGCCGCACAGATTTATGGCCGCGCCTACGCCGGATCGCCACAGCTCTACAACCTGCTGCGCTCCCTCGACACACTGGGCACGATCGTCACGCCCGGCACGAAGCTGATTCTGCGCACCGACGCCGCGCCATTCCGGGTGTTGGTTGACGGTCCGCCGACCCTCGACAACAAGTCCGGGTCGCAGCCATGAAATTAGTTCCACGTGGAACAAACGAGTTAAGCAGTCCCTGGATTCAGGCTGGGCGATTGGCTTTCTTGGCTCTTTACGCCGTGACGGTACTGGCCGCTTTGGTGTGGGCATTTTCCAATGTGCGGCAGATTGATCCGCAAAATCGCGCGGTGGTTTTGCACTTCGGCGCGCTGGATCGCATCCAGAATGCTGGCCTGCTATTGGCCTGGCCTCGCCCGTTTGAGCAGGTGATTTTGTTGCCCGCGGCGGATCGGGTGATTGAGCGTCGGGTGGAAAACCTGCTGCGCACAGATGCTGCGTTGCAGGCAGACCGAGCGGCCAGTTTCGCTACACCGATCAGCGATGCACTCGCCGGCTCCGGTTATTTGCTCACCGGAGACGCGGGCGTGGTGCAACTGGATGTGCGTGTTTTCTACAAAGTGACCGAGCCGTATGCCTTCGTCCTTCAAGGCGAACATGTGTTGCCGGCGCTGGATCGATTGGTGACTCGCAGCGCGGTGACCCTCACTGCCGCACGAGATCTGGACACTATTCTGGTCGCTCGACCGGAGCTGATCGGCGCCGATAGTCAGGCTGCTGAACGCCGCGAACGGTTGCGCGGTGATCTGGTGCAAGCCATCAATCAGCGCTTGGCTGACCTGACAGCGACCGGGCAGGGGTTAGGTATTGAAGCGACGCGAGTCGACGTGCAATCGAGTCTGCCTGGCCCGGCGGTCAACGCCTTCAACGCTGTTCTGACCGCCAGTCAACAAGCCGACAAAGCCGTAGCCAATGCTCGCACTGAAGCCGAGAAACTGACTCAGTCCGCCAACGAACAAGCCGATCGCACGCTGCAAGTCGCTCACGCCCAAGCGAGCGAACGACTGGCCAAAGCCTCGGCTGACACGGCCACGGTATTGAGTCTGGCCAAGGCGCAACAACAAGGGACCGACCCGCAAATGTTGCTGCGCATCTACCGCGAACGGATGCCGAAGATTCTCGGTCAGGCTGGCTCTGTGACCACGGTCAATCCGAAAGACGATTCCCGCCTGATCATTCAGGGAGCAGCACAATGACCGCCCAAACCGCCGCCGCACCGAGCATGTTGTCCTCGGCTGAGCAACGCAGCGCCGCGCGCCAATTGACCCTGGCCATGCTCGCTTTGGGCCTGCTCGCACTCGGTCTGACCTGGCGCTGGTTGTCGCCGGAGCAGACGGGCGTCAGTCAATTGCTGCTGGGCTTTGCTTCGTTATTGGTGGCCGTGCCCGTGATGCGTTCGGCCTGGTACAGCCTGCGTTATCCAAGCTTGCACGGGATCACTGATCAATTGATCGCCCTGGCCATGCTCGGGGCGTGGGCCACGGGTGATCTGCTGACTGCGGCGTTGCTGCCAATCATCATGATCTTCGGCCACGTGCTGGAAGAGCGCAGCGTGATCGGTTCCCAGGAGGCGATTCGCGCCCTCGGCAAACTGACGCGCAGCCACGCGCGCAAAGTTCAGCCCGATGGCTCCATCGTCGAAGTCGATAACGGCACACTCAAGGCCGGCGACCTCGTCGAGGTGCGCGCGGGTGATCGGGTGCCGGCGGATGGTCGGGTGTTGTCCGGTCAGGCGAGCCTGGACACCGCTTCGATTACTGGCGAATCGGTGCCGATGGAGGCGGGCGTCGGCATGCAAGTCTTCGGCGGCGCGATCAACCTCGACGGTCTGCTGCGCATCGAAGTGACTCGCACCGGCAATGAGTCGACCCTCGGCAAAGTCATCGCGCTGATGCAAAGCGCCGAGCGTTCCAAACCACCGATCACGCGTTTGCTGGAACGCTACGCCGGTAGCTACATGGTGCTGGTGTTGCTGCTGGCCGCCGTGACCTGGTTCGTCACTAACGATGCCCAGGCCATGCTCGCGGTGTTGGTGGCGGCCTGTCCTTGTGCATTGGTGTTGTCCGCGCCGGCCACGGCAATTGCCGGCGTGGCGGTGGCTGCTCGGCACGGGATTCTGATTCGCAGCTCCGCGTTCCTCGAAGAGTTGGCAGACCTGACTTCACTGGTGGTCGACAAGACCGGAACCCTGACCTTCGGCACCTTGCGTTTGCAATCCATCGACAGCCCAATCGAGGATCGTAGCCACGTCCTTAAACTCGCTGCCAGCCTCGGTTCTGCCAGCAGTCATCCGGTCAGCCGCGCGCTCGCCGGGTTGGTCACCCAGGAACATTTTCTGCTGCTCTCCGATATCCACGAACGTCAGGGGTTGGGCGTGGTGGCGATGACGGAGCAGGGCGAGGCGGCACTCGGTCGTCCGGAGTTGTTCACCCAATTGGGCATCGCCACTTCAAGTGTCCCCGACCACGATGGCCCGATTGCTGGGCTGGCGCTCAACGGTGAATTCCTCGCCTGGCTGTTGCTGGCCGACAGCGTCAAACCTGAAGCTCGATTTGCTTTGAGCGAGCTACGTGAATTGGGGTTGGGCCGGCAGTTGCTGCTGACAGGTGATCGGCAAAGCGTCGCGCACACACTTGCGCGGGATGTCGGGATCAGCGACGTTGAAGCTCAAGCGTTGCCGGAGGACAAACTCAATCGTGTGCTGAAGGAAATCGGCAGCGGCTTCCGGCCGATGGTCGTGGGAGATGGGATTAACGATTCGCTGGCGCTCAAGGCCGGTGTGGTCGGCGTGGCCATGGGCGCGGGTGGGGCGGACATCGCGCTGGCCTCGGCCGACATCGTCCTGATCGGCAGCGACCTGCGTCGACTCGCCACGTGTGTGCGCTTGAGTCGCCAATGCCGGCACACGTTGCAGGTTAACGTGATCATCGGCCTGGGCTGGACGCTGGCGATTGTCGCCTTCGCCGCCTTCGGCTGGCTTGGCGCTGCGGGAGCGATGATTGCTGCGCTGTTGCACAACTTCAGCACCTTGCTGGTGTTGGGTAACGCCGGGCGGTTACTGCGTTTTCAGGAACCATTGCTCAAGCTTGAGGATGAGGATTGAGTACGCCGGGTGAATGCTCTAAACAGCGCGATCACGGGCGGTTTCAAGTTTTCAGAACTGTACGACGAATTCGTAGTCATCTAGGTGAGGGCAATCAATTTTGTGAATTCGCGACGGTTGGTTCGAGCGTTACGAATCATAGAAAAGGGCTGTTAATTCGGTAGCCAGCTATTTTTCAAGGATGGTCTACCCTCACATCAGACGTCTGAAACTAGAGGGACTATCCATGCTCGCGCACCTTCCTCCGGCCTTACAGAATCTGCAGATACCGCTACGCCTGCGACTCTGGGACGGCCATGAATTCAACCTGGGGCCGACGCCTAGCGTCACAATTGTGGTCAAGGACCCACAAATGGTTACCCAGTTCACTCATCCAAGCCTGGACGCGCTCGGAGCGGCGTTTGTCGAAGGTAAACTTGAGCTGGAAGGCTCCATCAGCGACGTGATCCGCGTCTGCGATGAGTGGAGCCAGGCATTGCTCGGTGATCAAGACAGCCAGCCAGTGCGCACCCCTCATGACAAAGAAGCAGACGCCAAGGCGATTTCCTACCACTACGACCTTTCCAATGCGTTTTATCAGCTGTGGCTCGACAGTGACATGGCGTATTCCTGCGCCTATTTCGAGACCGGCAGCGAAACGCTGGAGCAAGCCCAGCAAGCCAAATTTCGCCACCTGTGCCGCAAGCTGCGGCTGCAGCCAGGGGAATATCTGCTGGATGTCGGTTGCGGTTGGGGGGGGCTGGCACGGTATGCGGCCCGGGAGTTTGGTGCAAAGGTGTTCGGGATCACGCTCAGTAAAGAGCAACTGGCACTTGCCCGTGAACGGGTGACTGCCGAAGGCCTGGACGATCTGGTCGAACTGCAACTGCTCGACTACCGCGACCTGCCTCAGGACGGTCGCTTCGACAAAGTGGTCAGTGTCGGGATGTTCGAACACGTTGGTCATGCCAATCTGGCCGAGTACTGCAAGACCTTGTTCGGTGCGGTGAAGGAGGGTGGCCTGGTGATGAACCACGGGATCACCGCCAAGCGCATCGACGGCCGTCCGGTGGGGCGCGGTGCCGGCGAATTCATCGAGAGGTATGTGTTCCCCAATGGCGAGCTGCCGCATTTGTCGATGATCTCTGCCGAGATCAGCGAAGCAGGGCTGGAGATCGTCGACGTCGAGAGTCTGCGCCTGCACTACGCGCGTACGCTGGACCACTGGAGCGAACGCCTGGAGGACAATCTGGAAGCAGCTTCCAGGCTGGTACCGGAGCAGGCCCTGCGGATCTGGCGGCTGTACCTGGCGGGCTGCGCTTACGCGTTCGCCAAGGGCTGGATCAACTTGCACCAGATCCTGGCTGTGAAAGCCCACCCCGATGGCAGCCATGAACTGCCATGGACGCGAGACGATATCTACAACCCTTAAAGTATCGGTGAAATAAGCCGGGCGACCCGCATGCCGACCTGTTGCAGGCGGCGGGTCTCCCGGCTTTCTTCTTTGGCGATCTCGTGGGCCTGGGCGAAGTCATCATTGAGCATCTGTTCTACTTCGGCGGCAAACGCGCTGTCGACCGTCAACAACATCACTTCAAAATTCAGCCGGAACGAGCGGTTGTCCAGATTGGCACTGCCAATGGCGCTGATTTCGCTGTCGATCAACACCACTTTCTGATGCAGGAATCCGGGTTCGTAGCGGAACACCCGCACGCCAGCGCGCACGGCTTCGAAGGCATACAGGCTGGAGGCGGCGTAGACGATTCGGTGGTCCGGTCGAGAGGGCAGCAGCAGCCGCACATCCACGCCTCGCAGAACCGCCAGCCTTAACGCCGCGAACACGGCTTCGTCGGGGATGAAATAAGGGCTGGTGATCCACACCCGCTCGGTTGCCGCATGGATGGCTTCGACGAAGAATAACGAACAGGTTTCGTAGGAATCCGCCGGACCGCTGGCGAGCAATTGGCAGAGCACGCCGTCGTCCGGGTAAACGTCCGGCAGGATCAGCGGCGGCAATGAACGGGCGGCCCAAAACCAGTCTTCAGCAAACGATTCCTGCATGCAGGCCACCACCGGTCCGCGTACTTGCACATGGGTATCGCGCCACGGCGCCAGGGGTGGTTTCTCGCCCATGTATTCGTCGCCGACGTTGTGCCCACCGACGAAACCCAATACGCCATCGACCACCACAATCTTGCGGTGGTTGCGGAAGTTGACCTGGAAGCGGTTGAGCCAGCCGCTGCGGGTCGCAAAGGCTTTGACCTCGACGCCGGCATCGCGCAGCGGCTGCACGTAACTGTGAGGCAGGGAGTGGCTGCCGATGCGGTCGTACAACAAATAAACCGCCACGCCTTCGGCGGCTTTCTGCAGTAGCAAGGTTTGCAGTCGTTGGCCGAGGCGATCGTCGTGGATGATGAAAAACTGAATCAGCACCGCTTCCTTCGCGTTGCTGATGGCTTCAAAAATGGCGTTGAAGGTGGCCTGGCCGTTAATCAACAAGCGCACTTCGTTGTTCGCCAGGCACGGCATGCGCCCCAGTTTCGGCATGGCCCTCAAGGACGCGTAAGCATTTGAGGCGCGAGCGGTCAGCGCCTCTTCTACCCAAGGGCGCCAGTTGAGCTCGGAGATTGCCTTGCGCATTTCTTCGTTGGCCTGGCGGCGAGCCTTGATGTAGCCATCGAAGGTACTGCGGCCGAAGACCAGATAGGGGATGAGCGTGAGGTAGGGGATAAACAGCAACGAGAGGGCCCAGGCGATCGATCCCTGGGCGGTCCGGACGGTGAGCACGGCGTGGATGGCAGCGATCAGGCCCAGCGTGTGTAGCAGTGCAATCATGTAGCCGAAAATATGCGGTCCAAAGTAATCCATGGGGGCAGCCTTGCTCCTGAAGATTCAATGCTTAACAGACCATGTTCCGTGCAGAATGTCGCTATTTAATTGGCCCATGAACCGAAGCCGCTGGCTGACGTCTAACGGCCACTACTGATCAGGAGTTACTCGATGAACGTTCGTCTTCTGGGTTTGGCCATGGCTGTTGGTTTGTCACTTCCTGTGGCTGCTCAGGCGCAGATGCTGCAGCCCGGCTTGTGGGAATTGACCACAAGCAACATGAAGGTCGATGACCAGAATCTCCCGGACTTGCAGCTGATCCTTGGCCAGTTGCAGGGCCAGATGACCCCGGCACAGCGTGCGCAGCTGGAAAAGCAGGGCATCACCATGGGCGGTAAGGGCATTCGGGCTTGCCTGACGCCGGAACAGGTGAAGAGCGACGACATTCCGCTGACCGATCCACAGTCGGGCTGCAAGCAGGAAATCACTGACCGCAGCGGGAATCAGTGGAAATTCCGCTTCAGCTGTCCGAAAGCGCAGGGCACCGGTGTCGCCACTTTCCTCAGTGATCGTGAGTTCACCACCAAGGTTAATGGCACGTTCAACGCCACCGGCATTCAGCAGAAGGGCAGCCTCGATAGCCGCGCCGTGTGGTTGGGGCAGGATTGCGGGACCGTTAAGCCAAGAGCTTAAAGCCTGCCAGCAGGCCCGCGCCCTACATGGCTGTGTGGGAGCGGGCCTGATTCAACCACTCACACACCGTCTCAACACCCATCCTCCCGAAGTCTTCCCCTGTGCGGCTGCGCACACTGACAAACCCGCCTTCTTTTTCTTTCTCCCCGATCACCACCAGATACGGCACGTGCTGACTGTGCTCGCGAATCTTTTGGCGGACTTTCTCGTGGCGCAGATCCACACGGGCGCGCACGCCACTTCTGCGCAATGCCTCGGTCACCGACTGCGCGTAATCCGCCTGACGTTGATCCATGCTGACGATCATGACGTGCGGCGGTGTCCGCCAGTTATCAAGCTCCTGTTGGCAGGACCAGCACGTACCGTAAATCCGTTGCGGCAACGTACCGCTGATGTGGTCGAGGGTGAACGCTTGCAGCACTCTGGTCGCGGGAACATGCGGGCCAGCGATCGTAGATTCGACGTTCCCCAAGCGGTACAGCGGCGTCTTTCCTTGACGGCGAATCGAGTGATTGGTCGCCGCCAGAGCCTGCATGCGGGCTTCGATCAGTGGCAGGTCTGCGGGCGTTAAGGATCGCTCGACAGAAAACTCATGAAAGAACCCGTCACCCAGCGCCGTTCCTGCGTGCAGTTGCACCTGTGGATGGAGTTGTTTAACGGCCATGGCCAGCATCAGTGCACAGGAGCGTCGCAGGATCTCCAGCCCATCGGGCTCTTGAGGCGTGACGATGCTGACCCGGGCATCGGCCTCGATCATGAACTCACAGTCCACCAGGATGCCGTCCACTCGGCCGGCCACCGCCGCTTTTGCCAGCCCGGGTCCGATACTCGCGGCGAGTTCGTACACCGACAGTGGCTGGTCGTATTCACGCAATGAACCATCGCTCAGGGTGATGTGAATCATGTCGGTGCTCTCGAGTGCTAGCGCATAAACCGTAGTGGTAAACCCTGGCAGTTGTCATTAAGACGTTTGTCGTGCCAGGCAATTTGCCCCGACACGATCGTGGTGCTGACGCTGTGCCGGAAACGCTGTCGGGCAAAAGGTGTCCAGCCGCATTGAGACAGGATCGGCTGCTGGGAAACGGCGACGCCTCCGGGTTCCGGTTTGATCAGAACGAGGTCGGCCCAATAGCCTTCGCGCAGATAACCGCGGTCGGGAATGGCGAACAGATCGGCGACCCGGTGACTGGTCTTGGCCACAAGTGTAGTGATCGGCAACACTTCATCCGCGACCAATTCCAGCAGCGCGGGCAGGGCGTGCTGCACCAACGGCAAACCGGAAGGCGCCTGGCTGTAGGGCCGCTGTTTTTCGGCCCAGGTGTGGGGCGCATGATCGCTGCCGATCACGTCGAGCCGATGGCTCAGCAATGCTTCGCGCAAGGCATCGCGGTCGGCCTGGGTTTTGATCGCCGGGTTGCACTTGATCAGGTTGCCGAGGCTCGGGTAATCCCGGTCATCGAACAGCAAGTGGTGCAGGCAGACTTCGGCGGTGATGCGTTTCTGAGCGAGTGGCTTGTCTTCGAACAACGCCAGTTCGCGGGCGGTGGTCAGGTGCAGAACGTGCAGTCGGGTGCCGTGACGCCTGGCCAGGTCGACGGCCATTGAGGAGGAGCGAAAGCAGGCCTCGGCGTTGCGGATCAGTGGGTGGGCCGCAGCAGGAATGTGTTCACCGAACAAGTCACGCAGGTTCGCGGCGTTGGCGTCGATGCTGGGCGTGTGTTCGCAGTGGGCCAACAGAATGGTCGGCACCTCGGAGAATAGCCGCTCGAGAATCCTTGGGTCATCGACCAGCATGTTGCCGGTCGAGGCGCCCATGAACACTTTGACGCCGGCGACTTCACAGGGATTGAGCCTGGCGACGGTGTCGAGATTGTCGTTGCTCACGCCGAAATGAAAGCCGTAATTGGCGACGGAGTTGATCGCCGCGCGGCGCTTTTTGTCGGCCAGTGCGCAGAGGGTCAGGGTCGCCGGATTAGTGTTGGGCATGTCCATGAAGCTGGTGATGCCACCGGCCACCGCAGCCCGGGATTCGGTGTAGAAGCTGCCCTTGTCTGGCGAGCCTGGATCGCGGAAGTGCACTTGGTCGTCGATCATTCCGGGCAGCAGCCATTGCCCTTGTGCGTCGATTTCCACGTCGGCATTTTCACCGTGGATGCTACTGGCGATCTTCACGATTCGCCCGTTGCTCACCAACAGATCACCCTCAAACTCCCGACCTTCGTTCACCAGCCGGGCATTGCGAATCAGCACGCTGCTCATGGTCAGAACTCGTTCTGCAGGGCTTTGTAGCCACGTACCAGGTCGACGTTGGTGCGCGCCACGTCCTCGGAAAACTCCGAGGCGCTGACGCTCACCGGTGGGAACTGCGACAGATCTGTCTTCGGGCCGATGCGGGTGGTGGAGGGCACGTAGAAGTCTTCGGGCAAGTCGCGACCATCGACCACCGAGTTGTGCCGCACCACGCAACCGTCACCGACTGCGCAGTTGAACAGCACGCTGTTGAAACCGATAAACACCCGGTCGCCAACCTTGCACGGACCATGAACGATCGAGCGGTGGGCGATGGAACTGAACTCGCCGATGGTCACTGCCGCGCCGGACTTGGAGTGGATCACCACGCCATCCTGGATGTTCGAGTTGGCGCCGATGGTGATCGGCTCCATCTCGCCTGAGGCATCCACTTCGTCAGCGCGTATCACCGCGTAAGGACCGACGAAGACGTTCTCGCCGATCACCACTTTGCCGCAGATGATGGCGGTTTTATCCACGTAGGCAGATTCGGCTATCACCGGCAAATCACCGGAAGGATTCTTGCGGATCATGGCTTGCTCAACGCGTTGTACAGAGTGTTGAGGTTGTACTTGAACAACCCGACGAAGGTGCTGGCCGGACCGGTCGCCGCGAGCGCATCGGAGTACAACGTGCCACCGATGTGCGCGCCGCTTTCATCGGCAATCTGCTTGAGCAGGCGTGCATCCTTGATGTTTTCCATGAACACCGCTTTGACCTTGGCCTGGCGTATCTGGGTGATCAATGCAGCGACTTCAGCGGCTGACGGTTCGCGTTCAGTGGACAGGCCTTGAGGCGCCATGAAGTCGATGCCGTAAGCCTGACCGAGGTAACCGAAGGCGTCATGGGACGTCACGATTTTGCGATTGCCCGATGGCAGCGAACCGAGTTTGACCTTGGCTTCGCTGAGCAGCGCGTAGATCTGTTTCAGGTAGACCTGACTGTTGCGTTCGTAATCGGCTTTGTTCGTCGGGTCGGCGGCAATCAGTGCCTTGGTGATGTTGCTGATATACAGCTCAGCGTTCGCCAGATTGTGCCAGGCGTGCGGGTCGGGAATCGTCTCGCCATCTTCATCCAGGGAGCGCGGGATGACGCCGCGGCTCGCGCTGATCACTGGCGCTTTGGTCTCGGTGCTGGTCACCAGGCGGTCCAGCCATGGCTCGAAACCCAAGCCGTTTTTGATGATGAGTTTGGCTTTGAGCAACGCTTTGGCGTCGTCCGGCGTCGGCTCGTACGTGTGAGCATCGGCATCCGCGCCGACCATGTTGGTGATCTGAATATGGTCGCCGCCGACTTGATGGGTCATGTCGGCGAGGATGCTGAAACTGGTGACTACCTGAAGTTTTTCCGCAGCAGACAGCGACATCGACAGCATCAAACTGAACAGCACGAGTAAAACGCGCATCGGGTAACACCTCATTGGGATGTGAGCAAAGGCGGGCGGCGCAGCAAACCGTGCACCGGTCCGAACACCACGGACAGCAGATACAAACCGCCAGCCACCAGCACGATCGCCGGGCCACTGGGGAGCGAGTAGTAGAACGACAGCAACAATCCGAGCCACACCGAGAGACAGCCAAGCAGGGCGGCGATGGCCATTAACGTCGGCAAGCGACGACTCCAAAAGCGAGAAGCGGCGGCGGGCAACATCATCAAACCGACCACCATCAGCGCGCCGATGGCTTGAAAACCGATCACCAGATTCAGCACCACCAGGGTTAGAAATACGCCGTGAGCCAAGGGGCCGAGTCGGCTGACGGTTTGCAAAAAGAGTGGGTCGAGGGTGTCCAGCAACAGCGGTTTGTAGATGAACGCCATGGCGATCAGGCTGAAGCCGGAGACCCAGAGCATGCCCGTCAACGTCGGGCCATCGACCGCCAGTGCCGAGCCAAACAACAGGTGCAACAGGTCCAGGCGTTTGCCGGCGATGCCGAGGATCAGCACACCGCAGGCAAGGGAGATCGGGTAGATCGCGGCGAGGCTGGCGTCTTCCCGCAGACCGGTGCGACGGGTGATCCAGGCAGCGAGTCCGGCCATGCCGAGACCGGCACCGAGGCCGCCGACGGTCAGCGCCGGCAGACTCAATCCGGCGAACCAGAAGCCCAATGCGGCCCCCGGCAAAATGCCGTGAGCCACAGCGTCGCCGATCAAACTCATGCGACGCAGGATCAAAAACACGCCCAACGGTGCGGTGCTGCATGCCAGAACCAACCCGCCGAGAAGTGCTCGACGCATGAACACGAACTCGTGGAACGGTTGCCAAAGATGAGCGGCCGCGAGCATCAGGCCACCCGCGTTTGTGGTTGTTGATGGATCAGATCAACGCTCGACCCGAGGACGCAGCCGGTGCTTTTGATCAGCAATGTTTGAGGAATGTGTTGGCGAACGGCGGCCAGGTCATGGCACACGATCACCTGGGTTCGGCCTTCGGCATGCCAGGCGTGAATGTGTTTCCAGAGTAGTGCCTGACCGAGCTCGTCGAGGGCGGCATGGGGTTCGTCGAGCAGCAGGAGTGACGCCTCCGCGAGGCTCAAACGGGCGAGCAGGGCACGCTGTAATTCGCCGCCGGACAAGGCCATCAATGGGCGCTGTTCCAGTCCGCTCAGACACCAGTTTTCCAGCGCGGCTTTGAGGCGTTGTCTGCGTATCTCGGGAGACTGCGTGCTACCCCAGAATCCAGCGGCGACTAACTCTTGCAAGCTGATGGGGAATTGGCGGTCCAGATGTTGTTGCTGTGGAAGGAACGAGAGGCCGCCCTTGTGTGGAACATCCAAGATGACTTTGCCGGTCAGCGGTTTTTGCAAACCCGCGATGACTTTCAGCAGGCTGCTTTTACCCGAGCCATTGGCACCGATTACGGCGGTCAGACTTCCTTTGGCCAGATCGAAATCCAAGGATGGAGTCAGTGGCTGGCCGGGTGCACCCCATCGTAAGGCTTGGCAACGGATCATGCGGCCTCCCAATTCCAGCAGCTTTCGGCGACCGCATCGTGTGCGTGGAGGCTTTCCGCGTGGACGACTCGTATGTAGAAGGCGTTGATGCCGGGGGAGCGTTTCAGGGCCAGGTTCAAACGGCGGGCGGCGTCTTCGCAGAACATCAGGTTCTGCCCGTTGGCCAGCGCGAAGGCTTGTTCGTCGGCGCGTTTTACGGCGGTTTGTACGGCGGTGCCGAGGGCTGCTTCGGCGTCATTGATGATCGCGATCAGCGGCAAGTCATCCAGATAGTCGTCCACTCGAAGCCGCAATTTCGCATTGCTCCGTTGGCTGTGAGGCGTTGCGACGATGCCTTTTGTGGAGCCGAGCCAAGCCAACACATCAGCGTGTTGCAGCGGTTTGTTGGCGAAGTCATCGACGAATTGCTGCTGAATCAGCTGCCGGGAAAGCGCGGCCGAACACGGACAAGTCGAGGAATAAGGCACGTCGATTTTTAGTTCCACGTGGAACATCGCGTTTTTCAAACGTGCTTCGATGCTCACTGGATAGGTTTTCCAGCCGGCCAATGGACTAACCAGCGCCGGTCTTTTGAGCAGTAAATCGGTGTGGATTTTTAAGTACGCGCTGTTGGACAGTCCTTCATGAGTCTCGAGAAAACTTTGCAAAACTCGCCGCAACAAGGCGGGCGTCAGGTTTTCTCTCTCGAGCATTTCCAGCGCCAAGTAAAGCCGCGACATATGAATCCCGCGCGCCTCGCCATCGTCGAGACTAACGCCGGCGTCGGCCATTGCACTCATTCGTTGGCCATCGAACAAAACAGGAAGAGCAATGCCGCACATGCCCACCCAGTCGAGTGGCAGGGCTTGGCGTGAGGCCTGCGCGGCGATATCCGGCAGAGTCAGCGCATTCATGAGCAGGTCCATCATGGGAGTCGATTCTATATGTTATGTTATTACATTAAAATCAACCATGCCTTTTTTATGAACAGGCTTTCATCATGCACAGACGTCACTTGCTCAACCTGATCCTGGCCAGCGCGTGGTGGTCGACCCTGGTCACGGCGGCAAAGATCCGGGAGCGATCGGCGCCAAAGGTGAGCGTGAGAAAGACGTGTTGCTGTCCATCGCCCAGCTATTGGCCAAACGGCTGAAACGCGAGAAGGGCTTTGACGTGAAACCGGCTTCATCTCCAACGCTCGCGACAGTCAGCGACTGGTCACCGCTCGCCACCAGCAGGCCGTAGCCGATGGCTTGTTCGAAGGGTTACAGCGCTACTTCCAGAAAAATCCGCCGGTAAACAGTTACATCGCTTGGCAGCAAGAGCAGAAAAAATCCCAGGCCTAACATCCTGTAATTCGGCTACAGGTGAACTTGCCGCTGCTGCCACCGGAACTGGAAAACCGATTGATCGTGGTCCAGCCGACGCGACGATTGTAGCCGACCCAAGCCTCGCCATCGGAAGCGAGCCCGGTGAAGAACGTGAGTTGTCCGTAGCGACTGTTGGTCTGCGCCCAATGGCGTTTTCCGGCTGCTTCGAAGCCCCGCAGATAGATCGTGCTTCCGACGGTGTTGACGCTGTAGGCGTTGCCGTCGCCATCCACGCAGGCCAGCAGATTGGCGCTTCGGGTGCATTTGGCCAAGCTTGGGATTTGCGCCCAAGCGTCGACAGCGACCAGCAGCGAAACGCTCATCAGCGTTATTTTCAGGGCGACACGCATAGGATTTCTCACGGACCGAACGGGCTTGAGCATCGTGCCCTTTGTCATTGTGGGCAAGAGGGGAGTGGCTTGATTGTGTTGTTATACTATAACATCAAGTTAAGCCCGACACTGCGACCGGGCATCTCTGTGAGGAATACCTGATGCCCAATCGTCTCCCCGTCACCGTCCTGTCGGGCTTTCTCGGCGCTGGCAAAAGCACGCTGCTCAACTACGTGCTGCGCAATCGCGACAACTTGCGCGTCGCCGTGATCGTCAATGATATGAGCGAAATCAACATCGATGGCGGCGAAGTCCAGCGCGATGTCAGCCTGAACCGCGCAGAAGAAAAACTCGTCGAGATGAGCAATGGCTGCATTTGCTGCACCTTGCGCGAAGACTTGTTGGAAGAGGTGAGCAAACTCGCCAAGGAGGGTCGCTTTGATTATTTGTTGATCGAATCCACCGGCATTTCCGAACCGCTGCCCGTGGCGGAAACCTTCACCTTCCGCGATGAAGAAGGGCAGAGCCTGGCCGATATCGCCCGGCTCGACACCATGGTCACCGTGGTCGATGGCATGAACTTCCTGCTCGACTATCAGGCCGCCGAAAGCCTCGCCTCCCGTGGTGAAACCTTGGGCGAGGAGGACGAACGCTCGATCACCGACCTGTTGATAGAGCAGATCGAATTCGCCGACGTGATTCTGATCAGCAAGATCGACTTGATCAGCAGCAGCGAACGCCAGGAGCTGATCGCGATCCTGGAGCGGCTTAACGCCCAGGCGGAAATCATCCCGATGGTCATGGGCGAAATTCCCTTGGCGAAGATCCTGAATACCGGCCGTTTCGACTTCGAGAAGGCCGCCCAGGCACCGGGCTGGTTACAGGAATTGCGTGGCGAACACGTGCCCGAAACCGATGAATACGGCATCGCCTCGACAGCCTACCGAGCACGCCGACCGTTTCATCCGCAGCGTTTTTTCAGCTTCATCGACCGCCCGTGGGTGAACGGCAAACTGCTGCGCTCCAAGGGCTTCTTCTGGCTGGCCAGCAAGCACATGGACGCCGGTAGCTGGTCCCAGGCCGGCGGATTGATGCGCCATGGTTTCGCCGGGCGCTGGTGGCGTTTCGTGCCGAAAACCCAGTGGCCGCAGGACGAAGAAAGCACCGCCGGGATCATGGAAAACTGGACCGCAGGCAGCGGCGATTGCCGCCAGGAACTGGTGTTCATCGGCCAGAACATCGACTTCGCGCAACTCACCGCCGAACTCGACAATTGCCTGCTGACCGACGATGAAATGGCGTTAGGCGTCGAGGGCTGGCGACTACTACCAGATCCATTTGGCCCGTGGCACGAAGAGATAGCAGCCTGATGTTGGCACCCAGTCTGAAACTGCGGCCGATCATTTATCAGGTTCAAGGTGAGACGCCGCAAGCGCTCACCCGAATACTGGATGACGGCATAAACCTCGCCGTTTGGCAGCGCCAACTGCCGGCGCACATTGCTGATTTCGGGAGTTTGTTGCTGTCCCTGAACGAGCCGTTGGCCGAGTCGCTGGTCCTGGAACTGCCCAGCGATGACACCGAACCCAATCTGCACGGATTAGCCTCAGGTTTCAGCGATCTCGAAGGTTACGAAGGTTTCATCGCCGACGTCTCCTGGCTTGTCAGTGCGTTCGCCTGTTTGATGGGCGCCAAGCGTGTCGGCCTGCGCCTGCGGGTCTTGGACAAGGCCATGTGCCCGCGTTTCCACGTCGATCATGTGCCGGTGCGGCTGATCACCACGTATTGCGGGATCGGCAGCCAGTGGCTGAAGGAAGGTGCGATGGATCGCCGACAACTGGGCAAAGTCGAAGCCGAACCCCAGGACGATTCGCGGATAGAGCAGATCGCCAGCGGCGAAGTCGCGTTGCTCAAAGGCGAGAAATGGCATGGCAACGAAGGCTTCGGCCTTATTCACCGGTCGCCACAGCTTGCGTCCGGTGAGCGGCGGCTGATCCTGACGCTCGACTGGCTGAATTAGCGGTTCAGGGCTTGAGCCAGGTTCCCTGGCTCTGGGCTTCGCAAAACGGTTTCAAATACGCCGCATCCGTGGCCACGCCGTAATAGTGAATATCCTGCCGGTAAGGCATATTGGCGACTTGGGCGTTGCTGCACACGCCGAACGCGCCGGTAGGGCATTGGTCGATGTACTGCACCTCGACTTTCTGGCCAGGAAGATTCGGCTGGCAGAAACCATCGGCGAACAGCTTTTGCGGGATGTTGCGGTTCTGTTGGCAGACCTTTACGTCGAGTCGCGCAGCCGTACTATGTACCACGCAAGCCTGTGCCAACGCCTCACCTGAAGTGAGCGCCAGGAGCAACGACAATCCCATCAACCGCATCCTTACCTCCTCAGAAAACATCGACCATGTTGCAGAATATTCCCACTCACGTCATTGCTGGCCCGTTGGGTGCCGGCAAGACCAGCTTGATCAAGAATCTGCTGATGCAGCGGCCGGTCGATGAGCGCTGGGCAGTGCTGATCAACGAGTTCGGCCAGATCGGCCTCGACGCTGCGTTGCTGACCCAGGACGCCGATGGTATCGCACTGGGTGAAGTGGCCGGGGGCTGTTTGTGTTGCGTGAATGGTGCGCCGTTTCAGATCGGCCTCGGGCGTTTGCTGCGCAAGGCGCGGCCGGATCGGCTGTTCATTGAGCCCTCCGGGCTGGGACATCCGGCGCAATTGCTCAGGCAATTGAGTGAGGCGCCGTGGCAAGGCGTGTTGGCTGTTCAACCCTGCGTGCTGGTGCTGGACGCCCAGGCACTTGCTGCCGGCAAACCGCTGCCGGTGGCGCAACAGGAAGCGTTGAACAGCGCCGGGTTGTTGCTGATGAATAAAGCCGAAAATATCGACGACGCTGATCGCCAGCGAATCGCCGCACAGTTGCCGGCGCGTCCGTTGTACTGGACGCAGCAAGCCGCGTTGCCATTGAGTGAGTTACCAGGGCTTGGGGTTCAGGCTGTAGCGGGTGTGGATAACTTCGTCGCGCCCAAAGGATTGGCGCAGCTGCCGGCCATCTGGACCGATCCTGCGCTGCCAATATGCTTGAGCCAGGAGCAGGAGGGCGGCTGGAGCGTTGGGTGGCGCTGGCATCCGAGTCAGACGTTCGATGCGACGCTCGTTGGCCGTTGGCTTGAAAGCCTTGCCTGGCGGCGGGCGAAGCTGGTTATCCACAGCGTCGACGGTTGGATTTCGGCGAATGCGCTGGAAAACCCGGTGCTGGACTGGCAGCCCAGCGAATGGCGGCGTGATTCGCGCATCGAGCTGATTTTCAGTGAGCCGCAGGATGTTGATTCACTGCAAAGAGCTTTGGCCGACTGTCGGTCGAGTTAAAGATCAAAAGATCGCAGCCTTCGGCAGCTCCTACATGGGAATCGCATTTCAAATGTAGGAGCTGCCGAAGGCTGCGATCTTTTGACTTAAGGACGCCATTTAGTGTGTTCTTGCCGCCACTGGCTCATCTCGATCACCTCGGCGCGTGGTTTCACGACATCGGCCACCGCAGGTGTGTCGTCGAACGGCATCGGGTAGGGCGCCAGCTCAATCTGCGCACTGTGGGCGCCGAACTGGGTGATGGTGCCGTTGTGACGGCTTTCACCGGTCACGGTGAATTCGAAGTTATACACACGGGCGAGGCGCCGCCGGCCGTTGGCGTCTTTAATGAACGCAATCTTCTTCAAGGCCACGTTGCCGTCCAGCAGCTCGATTCCGAGCTTTGTGCAATGCAGCTTGACCCGCTCCAGCGCGCGCTCGCGCAAGCCATGGTTGTGCCACAACCACGCGCCACCGGTGGCAAGCAGCATCAGGACGAAGATATTTCCAAGGGTCAGCATCAACACGTTGCTCCAACAAGATAGTGTCAGCTTAACTGCGTCGCCGGTCTGTCGTACAGGCTGTGTTTAGTCGCATACTGCGCGGCTTGAATTTCAATCGTTTGACGGAAAACCCACCGCATGAAACGTACGCCCCATCTGCTCGCCATCCAGTCCCACGTGGTGTTCGGCCACGCTGGCAACAGCGCCGCGGTTTTCCCGATGCAGCGGGTCGGGGTGAATGTCTGGCCGCTCAATACCGTGCAGTTCTCCAACCACACCCAGTACGGCCAATGGGCCGGTGAAGTGCTGGCGCCGCATCAGATTCCCGACCTGATCGAAGGCATCGCGGCGATTGGCGAGCTGGGCAACTGCGATGCCGTGCTGTCCGGTTATCTCGGCAGTGCGGCCCAGGGCCGGGCGATCCTGACAGGTGTGGCGCGGATCAAGTCGATGAATCCCAAGGCACTGTATCTGTGTGACCCGGTGATGGGCCATCCGGAGAAGGGTTGCAGCGTGCCCGCGGAAGTCAGCGATTTCCTGCTGGAGGAGGCGGCTGCCGTGGCGGACTTCATGTGCCCGAACCAGCTGGAGCTGGACAGCTTTTCGGGGCGCAAGCCGCAATCGTTGTTCGATTGCCTGGCCATGGCGCGAGCGCTGCTGGCGCGTGGTCCGAAGGCTGTGCTGGTCAAGCATCTGGACTATCCCGGTAAACCGACGGATGTTTTCGAGATGTTGCTGGTGACGGCCGAAGACAGCTGGCATTTGCGCCGTCCGCTGCTGGCGTTCCCGCGGCAGCCGGTGGGCGTCGGCGACCTGACCTCCGGACTGTTTCTGGCTCGCGTGCTGTTGGGTGATAGCCTGGTGGCAGCTTTCGAATTCGCCGCGTCGGCGGTGCATGAAGTGCTGCTGGAAACCCAGGCTTGCTCCAGCTATGAGCTGGAGCTGGTACGGGCTCAGGACCGGATCGCGCACCCGCGGGTGCGGTTCGAGGCGACGGCGATCAGCCTCTGAATGGCGTAGACCCCATCGCGAGCAAGCTCGCTCCCACACAGATCTTCAGTGGACACAGAAATTGTGTCCGTCGTAGATCACTTGTGGGAGCGAGCTTGCTCGCGATGACTCACTCAAGAACCACATCAAACTGACTGAACAGTTCAGGCGTCGCCCTTGATGTCCTGATAGCGCTTTTCCAGTTCCTGACGAATCTGCCGACGTTGCTGGGCCTGCATGAAGCGACGTTTGTCTTCGCTGTTCTGCGGTTGCAGGGGCGGGACAGCAGCCGGTTTGCGGTCGTCATCCACTGCGACCATGGTGAAGAAGCAGCTGTTGGTATGGCGCACCGAGCGCTCGCGGATGTTTTCGGTCACCACCTTGATGCCCACCTCCATGGAGGTGTTGCCGGTGTAGTTCACCGAGGCCAGAAAGGTCACCAGTTCGCCGACATGAATCGGCTCGCGAAAAATCACCTGGTCCACCGACAGGGTCACCACGTAGCGGCCGGCATAACGGCTGGCGCACGCGTAAGCCACTTCGTCGAGGTATTTGAGCAAGGTACCGCCGTGGACATTGCCAGAGAAGTTGGCCATGTCGGGGGTCATCAATACCGTCATCGACAGTTGTGCGTTTCCGGGTTCCATAGCGTTCTCACGGTTCAAGGCAGAATTTCGGGAGGGCGGCACCTCTGCGGGTGCCTCGTCAGCTTTTTCAAACCAACAGTTATCGGGACGCCGGGCGGGTGGCTGCCGTCACGCCCGGATCGATCTGTTTCCATATATTGCACCGCCTTTGCAGCGGAAGTCGTGGTGTTAACCTCCAAAAGTCCCCCTTAAGGAGCCCCACGCCATGCACGCCATCAGTTTCATTCAAGATCTGGCAGTGATCATGTTGATCGCGGGTGTGGTGACCGTGCTGTTTCATCGCTTCAAACAACCGGTGGTACTCGGCTACATCGTCGCCGGATTCATCATCGGGCCGCACACCCCGCCGTTCAGCCTGATCCACGATGAAGACACCATCAAAACCCTCGCCGAGCTCGGGGTGATTTTCCTGATGTTCTGCCTGGGCCTGGAGTTCAGCCTGCGCAAGCTGTTCAAGGTCGGTGCCACGGCGTTCATTGCGGCGTTTATGGAAATCGTACTGATGATCTGGATCGGCTACGAAATTGGCCGCTGGTTCGATTGGAACACCATGGACTCGCTGTTCCTCGGCGCGATCCTGGCGATTTCCTCGACCACCATCATCGTCAAGGCGCTCAACGATCTGAAGATGAAGAACGAGCGCTTTGCGCAGCTGATTTTCGGCGTGCTGATCGTTGAAGACATCCTTGGCATCGGCATCATCGCTTTGCTGTCGAGCATCGCGGTCAGCGGCACGGTCAGTTCCGGCGAAGTGTTTTCCACGGTCGGCAAGCTCTCGCTGTTCATGATCGTCGCACTGGTCATCGGCATCCTGCTGGTGCCGCGATTGCTGGCCTACGTGGCGAAGTTTGAAAGTAATGAAATGCTGCTGATCACTGTATTGGGGCTGTGTTTCGGCTTCTGTCTGCTGGTGGTCAAACTTGAGTACAGCATGGTGCTCGGTGCCTTCCTGATTGGCGCGATCATGGCCGAATCCCGGCAATTGCTGAAAATCGAGCGCTTGATCGAACCGGTTCGCGATCTGTTCAGCGCGATCTTCTTTGTCGCCATTGGGCTGATGCTCGATCCGATGATCCTGCTGCAATACGCGTGGCCGATTGCGGTGATCACCGTGGCCGTGGTGCTGGGCAAAATGTTCTCTTGCGGCCTTGGCGCCTTTATCGCTGGCAATGATGGACGCACCTCACTTCGAGTCGGGATGGGGCTTTCGCAGATTGGCGAATTTTCTTTCATCATCGCGGCGCTGGGCATGACGTTGCAGGTCACCAGCAACTTCCTTTACCCGGTCGCCGTTGCCGTTTCGGTGATCACCACGTTGCTGACGCCCTACCTGATCCGCGCGGCTGATCCGTTGTCGGTCAAGCTTGCCGCGGTGATGCCGAAGCGACTGGGCAGGGTATTGGGGATGTACGGCGAATGGCTGCGCAGCATCCAGCCACAGGGCGAGGGCGCGCTGCTGGCGTCGATGATTCGGCGAATTCTGTTGCAGGTGGGAGTCAATCTGGCGCTGGTGATTGCGATCTTCTTCTCGGGTGCTTTTTTCGCCGAGCGCATGTCCGCTTACCTGCAAGACTGGATCAGGGACCCGAGCTGGCAGAAAGCGTTGATTTGGGGTGGGGCGTTGCTGTTGTCGCTACCGTTCCTGATCGCCGCCTATCGCAAGCTCAAGGCGCTCTCGATGCTGTTGGCGGAGATGGGCGTGAAGCCGGAGATGGCCGGCCGCCACACGCAGCGAGTGCGTCGGGTGATCGCCGAAGTGATCCCGATCCTCTCGCTGTTGGTGATTTTCCTGCTGCTGGCAGCCTTGTCGGCCAGTATTCTGCCGACCAACAAGTTGCTGGTGCTGATCGTCGTCGTCGCGGCCGCTGTAGCGGCGCTGCTCTGGCGCTGGTTCATCCGCGTGCACACGCGGATGCAGGTGGCGTTGCTCGAAACATTGGACAACCACAAGGATTCGTCCGGCCACTGACATCGCACCTGTAGCAGCTGCCGAAGGCTGCGTTCGACTGCGTAGCAGTCGTAAACCCGGATGACTCGGTTTTCCTGAAACACCTCGTTGCCTGATATTGCGGCCGCTTCGCAGCCGAACGCAGGCTGCGCCAGCTGCTACAAAGTTGAGCCGTATTAGCTTTCCAGCCAGACGTCCCGCGCCCAGTGCCACACCGATTCCCAGGTTTCTTCGGCGATCAGCTCTTCTTCGGCCAGCCACAGCACCACGGTGCCGTCTTCTTCGACCAGGTAGTAGTTGTCACCGTCCTGGCAGATCGGAATCATGCTGCGATCAACACCCGCATCCCAAGCGTTGGCGGCAACGTCCGGCAGGTAGGTGTGGGATTGCGGGTCGGTAACGGTTACCGGCTCCAGGCTGCCGTAGACGACGTCGCTGACGGTCAGCAAAAACTCTCTGAAGACAAACGGAATGTCGATGAACAGCTGTTCTTCGATTTCCACCAGTTGATCTTCGTCGGGCAACTCCAAGGGGACCGGTACCGGTTCGTTGGCTTCACGCAGTTGTTCGATGATTTCTTCCACGTCCGGGATCCTCTTGCTTGATGGCGCGGTTTAGTTGGGGCGGTTTATACAGTAGCTCGCTATAGATGCAACCGCGAAATAGAAAAACCCCGGCAAGGCCGGGGTTTTCATTACAGCATGCTTAACGCAGTGGGGATCAGCCGTTCTGGCGGATACCGGCGACCAGCCAAGGCTGGTTCTCGCCCTGTGGACGTTCCATGTTCCAGCTTTCGCTGAACACTTCGCCCTGGTCGAAACGCGAGGTCTTCGACACACCGGTGAAGGTCAGGGTGGCGATGGTCTTGTCGGCACGGTCATCCACGCCGTCCAGTTGAACATTGAGGTTATCAATGTAGGTGGACTGGAAACCGTCGCCCAGATCGGCACGTTCGCGCTTGAGGAACTCCAGCAGTTGCGGGGTCACGAACTCGGAGATCTTGTCCATTTCGTTGGCGTCCCAGTGTTGCTGCAGGGACTGGAAGTGGTTGCGGGCTGCTTCAATGAAGTTCTTCTCATTGAACCAGGCCGGAGCATTGATTACCGGACGAGCGGCAACCGGTGCTGCCGAGCCGCCGAAGATCGAACCGCCAGCTGGCTTCTGTTCGAACGCTTCACGCTGCATCGGTGCGTGGCCTGCCGGAGCCAGGTGCTCCTGCTGCTTGCGACGACGAGCGGCGATGAAACGGAAGATCAGGAAGGCGATGACGGCCATGATCAGGATGTCGAAGATCTGCATGCCCTGGAAGCCGCCGCCCATGAACATGGAGGCCAGCAGGCCACCGGCAGCGATGCCGGCCAGAGGGCCGAGCCAACGCGAAGCACCACCGGCCTTGGCGGCAGCGCCAGCGGCACCGGCCGCGCCCGCAGTGGCAGCAGCGCCGCCTGCAGCAGAAGAAGGAGCCATTTGGCTGGTCTGGTGAGTCGGCGCAGCGCCGGAGCTCTTGCCGCCACCAAAGCGTTTGGCGTTGGCGTCCAGGCTCATCGTCAGGCCGATGCACAACGCCATGGCGATGCTAAGAAAACGTTTCATAAAGGGAATTCCCATTTGTGGATGGCACGCGCGCCATGTTGCACAGCTGAAGTGTTACTGGCTAGCGGCAGAGTGTTTCGGGCTTTTGCCTGACAGGTTGCGTTCAGTTTCAGTCAGCGCAATAAGGCCTGTTAACTTTGGTCCGTAGGACGAGGAGATAAGTTCTGTAGGAATAGGTCGCAGAGGGCATAGCGCAGATCAAGATCAAATGTGGGAGCAAGCTCGCTCCCACATTGAATCACTGGCGGGCGTCAGATCGCTTCCAGCTTTGCGTAACCCAGCATCAGCCACTTGCTGCCTTCGCTGAAGTTCACCTGCACCCGAGCCTGAGCCCCGGCACCTTCGAAGTTCAGGATCACGCCGTCGCCAAACACCGAATGCCGTACGGCCTGGCCAAGGCTGAACCCGGTATCCGGGATCTCGCTACCGCCAAACAGGCTGCTGGAACTCTGCTGCTGGCCACCCCCGAACGGACGGCTGACGCTGTTGGACAGCCGCACTTCCTGGATCAGACCTTTCGGTACTTCACGTACGAAACGCGACACCTTGTTGTAGGTTTCGCTGCCGTACAGGCGTCGGGTTTCAGCATAGGTCATCACCAGGTTCTGCATCGCCCGGGTGATGCCGACGTAGGCCAAACGGCGCTCCTCTTCAAGACGACCCGGTTCTTCCAGGCTCATCTTGTGCGGGAACAGACCTTCTTCCATGCCCACCAGGAACACGTAAGGGAATTCCAGACCCTTGGCGCTGTGCAATGTCATCAACTGAATGCTGTCTTCGTGCTCGTCAGCCTGAGTGTCCCCGGCCTCCAGCGACGCGTGACCGAGGAACGCCGCCAGTGGCGTCAGGTCTTCGTCTTCTTCAGCATTTTCGAAGTTGCGTGCGGCGCTGACCAGTTCCTCAAGGTTTTCTACCCGGGCCTGGCCTTTCTCGCCTTTTTCCGCTTCGTGATAGGCGATCAACCCGGATTGCTCGATGACGGTCTGGGTCATCAGATGCAGCGGCATTTCCATGCACTTGGCGGCGAGGTTCTCGATCAGCTCGATAAATGCGCCCAGCGCGCCAGCGGCACGGCCGGTCAGGCCTTTATTAGCCACCAGCAGACGCATGGCTTCCCACATCGACACATCGCTGTGACGGGCATGGTCGCGGATCGCTTCAACGGTTTTCTCACCGATACCACGGGCTGGAACGTTGATCACCCGCTCCAGCGCTGCATCGTTGCCGCGACCTTCCAGCAAGCGCAGGTAGGCCATGGCGTTTTTGATTTCTGCCCGTTCGAAGAAGCGCTGACCGCCATAGATGCGGTACGGAATGCGCTCACGCAACAAGGCTTCTTCCAAAACGCGTGATTGGGCGTTGGAGCGGTACAAAATCGCGATATCACTGCGGGCCAAGCCGGTTTTCAGCGCGCTTTCGATGGTTTCCACCACGTAGCGTGCTTCATCGTGTTCGTTGAACGCGGCGTACAGATTGATCGCTTCGCCTTCGCCGCCGTCGGTCCACAGCTCTTTGCCCATGCGCCCGGTGTTATTGGCGATCAGGGCGTTGGCAGCCTTGAGGATGCCGGCGGTGGAGCGGTAGTTCTGCTCCAGACGAATGGTTTCAGCATCCGGAAAATCGTCGGAATACTGATAAATGTTTTCGATTTTCGCGCCGCGCCAGCCGTAGATCGACTGATCGTCGTCGCCGACCACCATCAGGCTGTCGCCGCCCTTGGCCAGCAGACGCAACCAGGCGTACTGCACGGCGTTGGTGTCCTGGAATTCGTCTACCAGGATGTGGCGGAAGCGTTTCTGATAATGAGCCAGCAAGCCCGGGTGATCGCGCCACAGATCGAGGGCGCGCAGCAGCAATTCGGAGAAGTCGATCACGCCGGCGCGCAGGCACGCAGCCTCATAGGCTTCATAAATGCTGCGCATGGTCGCCAGGAACAGATCGCCGCTGGCTTGAATGTGTTGCGGACGCAAACCTTCGTCTTTCTGCCCGTTGATGAACCACTGGGCCTGACGGGCCGGCCAGCGTTGCTCGTCCAGACCCAGCTCGCGGATCACCCGCTTGACCAGTCGTTGCTGGTCGTCGCTGTCGAGAATCTGGAAAGTCTGGCTCAGGCCGGCTTCCTGCCAGTGCGCCCGCAGCAAACGGTGCGCCAGGCCGTGGAAGGTGCCGACCCACATGCCGGCCGGGTTGATACCCATCAGCTGCTCGATGCGATGACGCATCTCGGCAGCGGCCTTATTGGTGAAGGTCACCGACAGGATGGAGTGGGGCGAGGCGTTTTCGACCTGGATCAACCAGGCGATACGGTGCACCAGCACTCGGGTTTTACCGGAACCAGCACCGGCCAGGACCAACTGACGACCCACGCGGGCAGCTACGGCCTGGCGTTGGGCATCGTTGAGGGAGTTCAGCAGAAGGGAGAGATCATCGCGCATCGGGGCATTCTAGGGGGCAGCGTCACACCGGGCAAACCCCGCATTGCTTTAGCCGATGAAAGATAGGTGCAGGACGACCGGTCGGTCACTGGCTGCAAGCGTTGGCGGGGCTTGCTTGGCTGCTTTTACACGGGGGCACGCAGTCGAGACTTTGGTCTACTTTATGATCTGGAGCAGTTTGGTCCGGGCCCTTGCTTGTGTATGCTCCGTCGACGTTTCGGGCTCATGCTCACCATTATAAGAACAAGAACATTGCCTATGACCCTCAGCACCGACCTGTCGGGCCCCGTTGTGGAGCCCCGGGTTATCCGCAAACAGTACGCCATGGAAATGGCGGTCGAACGCACGCGTCTGCTTTATCAGGGCTCATTGCTGCCCACACTATTCATGTTGATCAACGGTCTGGTCTGCGCTGGCTTGCTTTGGAGTCCGCAGCGTTACTTCCTGGTCAGCGTCTGGCTGGTGTGGCTGTTGTCGCTGGTGGCGTTGCGGGTGATTCAAGTCGCGGCCTTCGATTCGGCGATACCCAATCGTCAGGCCCATCCGATCTGGCGCCGCATGTTTTTGCTGGGTTCGGCCATGACCGGCCTGACCCTGGCCGGCGCCGGCATTGCGCTGGTACCCGCCGATAACTTCATGCAACAAGCCTGGGTATTCGGCCTGATCGGCGCTGCAGCGCTTTCGGCCAGTGTTGCCTACGCGGTCAGCCTGCCGGCGTTCCTGTCCTTTACCTTGCCCTGTCTGTTGCCGGCCATCGGCTATCTGTTCTGGGGCGGCGATGAACAGAGTCAGGGCTGGGGCTGGTTTGGTCTGATTTTGCTAGGCGCGTTGAGTGTGGTCGCCTGGCAGGTCAATCGGCTCATCGATAGCGGACTGTTGCGGCGCTTTCAGAATCAGGCACTGATCGAGCACTTGCAGCAGGCTCAAAGCTGCAGCGATCAACTCAATCAAAAGCTGGCCAAGGAAATCGACCAACGCCGTCGTGCCGAAGACGAGTTGCGGCAAATTCAGATCGAGCTGGAAAGCCGTGTTGCCCAGCGCAGCCTGGAGCTGGACGCCGCCAATCAGGCCCTGAGCAAGAGCGAAGCGCGTCTGGCACTGGCGTTGAAGGCCAGTGAGTTGGGCTTGTGGGACTGGAACCTGCAAACCGACGAAGTCCATCACACCCATCTTCAGGAGCTGTTCGGCCTGGAGCCGGAATTCGTGACGGCGATGCTTCGCCACCTCAAGCCGCGCCTGCACCCCGATGACTTGCCGTCACTCAAGCGTGCGCTGGTCGAGCACTTGAAGGGCCGCAGCGAGGACTACCAGATTGAGTACCGCGTGCGCCACGGCGATGGCCATTGGGTCTGGATCGAGGACCGAGGTCGAGCGGTTGAGCGTGGCGAAAATGGACGGGTGATCCGCATGGTCGGCACCCGTCGCGACATCAGCGCCAGCAAAGCTCTGGAAGAGCAACGGCAACTGGCCGCGACGGTGTTCGAAGCCGCCAGCGAAGGCATCGTGATTTTCGATCCGAATTACGCGTTGATAGCGGTCAATCAAGCCTTCAGCCGAGTCACGGGCTATGACATTGAAGACATGATCGGACGCAATGTGGCCGAATTGCCATGCAGCCGCGATGCCCGCCGGCACTACGCGGCGATTCATCAGGCGCTGGAGCAGCACGGCAATTGGCAGGGTGAGCTGGTAGAAACCCGCAAGAATGGCGAGTTGTATCCGCAATGGTTGCAACTGAACGCTGTGCGCGATGCTCGGGGAAATGTAAGTCATATCGTGGGCTTCTTCGCCGATCTATCGGCTCGGCGCGAATCTGAAGAGCGCATGCGTTACCTGACGCATTACGACGAATTGACGGGCCTGGCTAACCGTTCTCTGTTCCGCGAACGGCTAAGCGAGGCTCATCAGCGGGTGCGCCAGGGCGGCTACCGCAGTCTGGCGTTGCTGCACATCAATCTGGATCGTTTCAAGCTGCTCAATGACAGCCTGGGCCATGAAATCGCCGACCAGCTCTTGCAGAAAATAGCCCGGCGGCTGGTCAATGCGTTGCCTGAAGCAGACACCATCGCTCGCTTATCCGGTGATGAGTTTGCCGTGTTGTTCAATGCCTACGGCAACCTGTCGAGCCTGGTGCGGGTGGCGACCCGACTGTCAACCAAGCTGCGCTTGCCGATCACTGTCGATGGCCATGAACTGGTGATTAGCGCGTCCATGGGCATCAGTATGTTGCCGGACAACGCGCGAGAAATTTCCGCGCTGGTCCATCAATCAAATATGGCCATGCAGCACGCCAAGCATCTGGGCGGAAATAACTTCCAGTTCTACACCGACAGCCTGCAAGCCAGCACGCTGGAGCGCCTGCAGCTGGAAAATCAGTTGCGAAAAGCCATCGAAGAGAAGCAGTTGATGGTGTTTTATCAGCCGAAGCTGTGCCTCGCCACGGGCCGGCTGAATGCCGCCGAGGCGCTGGTGCGCTGGGATCACCCGACCATGGGCCGTGTGCCGCCGGGGGACTTCATTGGCCTGGCCGAGGAAACCGGGTTGATCGGCCCGATCGGCGAGTTCGTGTTGCGTCAGGCTTGCTGGCAAGCCTGTGAGTGGCAGCGTCAGGGGCTTGAACCAATACGGGTGTCGGTCAATCTGTCGGTGCATCAATTACGTCAGGGCAAACTGGTCAGCCTGGTGCGTCAGGTGCTGGAAGAAACCGGTCTGGCGCCGCACTACCTCGAGCTGGAACTCACCGAGAGCCAGTTGCTGGACAGCGTCGAGCACATCATCGCGACCTTCCAGCAATTGCGTGATCTGGGCGTGAAACTGGCGATCGACGATTTCGGCACGGGTTATTCGTCCCTGAGCTACCTCAAGCGCATACCGGTGGATTACGTGAAGATCGATCAGGCATTTATCCGCGGTCTGGGGGAGGGCAGCGAGGATGCGGCGATTACCCGGGCAATCATTGCCATGGCGCACGGCTTGTCGCTGAAAGTGGTGGCTGAGGGTGTGGAGCGGGCAGAGCAGTTGGAGTTTTTGGAAGCCGAGCACTGCGATGAAGTGCAGGGTTATTTGATCAGCCGTCCGGTCGAGGCTGATGGCCTGGCGGCGCTGTTGCGTGCGGACGCAAAACCCTTGTAGGGGCTACATGGAGCGCATGTGGCGTGGAATGGGGACATCGAGTTACGCATTGAGCAGGCAAAAAGCCGATTCATGTAGTATAACTACAAGCGTGCTACATCTCCGGCACCTGCCAATAACAAAGAGTCCAGCCCTTTGAATCTGCTGCAACACATCGCCCAGTCACGCCACCTCTTACGCAAGTCGGAGCTCAAGGTCGCCGACCACGTGCTGCTTGATCCTGCGGCGGTGATGCACAGCTCCATGGCCGACCTGGCCCACAACGTGGGCATCAGCGAACCGACCATCGTGCGGTTCTGCCGCGCCATCGGTTGCTCCGGTTTCCAGGACTTGAAGCTGAAGCTGGCACAGAGCCTGGCTGCTGGCGCGAGCTTCGGGCAATTCGCGATTCATGAAGACGATTCGGTCGCTGACTACAGCCTGAAAATCTTCGACACCACCCTGCACACCTTGATGGAAGTTCGCGAGAAGCTCGATCCGGTGGAGTTGCAGCGTGCTGTGTCGCTCATGTCGCAGGCCCAGCGGGTCGAGTTCTATGGCTTTGGCGCGTCGGGTGCAGTGGCGGCCGATGCCCAGCACAAGTTCTTCCGTTTGTTGCTGACGGCGGCGGCGTATTCCGACCCGCACATGCAGGCGATGTCGGCGGTCACGTTGAAACCGACCGATGTGGCGATCTGTATTTCCCAGTCCGGGCGTTCCAAAGATTTGTTGATCACCGCCAATCTGGTGCGCGAAAGCGGCGCTTCGCTGATCACCTTGTGCCCGAGCCAGACACCGTTGGCCGAACTGTCGACCGTCAACCTGGCGATCGATGTGCACGAAGACACTGAGATCTATACGCCGCTGACCTCGCGCATCGCCCACCTGGTGGTGATCGACGTGTTGGCCATGGGCGTGGCCATGGCGCGCGGGCCGAGCCTGGTCAATCACCTCAAGAGCGTCAAGCGCAGCCTGCGCAGCTTGCGGCTGTCGCCTAAATCGGTAAAAGCGCTGGACGACTGACGTCGTCGTAAGGTCGTTCCGACCTTAATCGCGAGCAAGCTCGCTCCCACATTTGACCGCGTTCTCCTGTGGGAGCGAGCTTGCTCGCGATGGCGTCCTGGAAAGCGCCGAAAATTCACATCCCTGTAACCCACCCGCCGCCAAACCGTCATCCCTCGCGCCTATCTTGAAACTCCCGTAATCGCCTTGGGAGACTCGAAATGGCCCAGCCCTACGAAGAACGCAACAGCGCCGTCAGAACCCGTCGTCAGCAGGAAGACCAGCGCCGCATGGAGTTTCGCCGCGCCATCGAAGATCGCTGCGAACGTCGCCAACTGCAGGCCGAGATCGGTGATTTCCCTGAGCTGGAGCTCAACTACTGGCAGGCGGCACCGGCAACTTCCCGTCGAAACGCTCAACCAGCGCGCTGATCTGCACCCGCTCGCTGCGAATAAACGCAAGGAATGCGTGCGCCACCGGTGACAGCCGTTTCGCCTTGGCTTGCACCAGGCACCAGCTGCGGTACAACGGCAGCTCTTCGACCGGCAACTCGATCAATCCGCCGGTCGCCAACTCAAGGTTCAGGGCGTGACGCGTCAACAGCGCCACGCCCAGACCCGCCAGCACACATTCACGCTGTGCTTCGGCTGACGAGACTTCCTGGGTCTGGTTGAAGTGCACGCGCTTCTCTTTGAAATATTCTTCGCAAGCCAGCCGCGTCCCGGAGCCGGATTCGCGCATCAGCAGTGTGTAGGGTTCAAGATCCTGCAAACGCAGCGGGCCCATGTGGCACAGCGGATGATCCGGTGGCGCCACGGCAACAATCGGGTTGTTGAGGAATGGCAAGAACTCCAGCCCCATGTCCTGCGGCACCATGGACATGATCACCAGGTCGTCGCGGTTGTCCGACAGTCGTCGAATGACCTGCCCGCGATTGACCACCGTCAGTTGCAGGTTTACTTCTGGATGCTGGCGCTTGAACGCGGCAAACAGATGCGGCACGAAATACTTGGCGCTGGACTCCACCGCCAGTTTCAGCTGTCCTTGCAGCGATCCCTGCATGTCTGAAAGCTGCATGTCGAGGTTTTCCAGGCGTCCGAAAATGTCCCGGCTGGCGCGTTGAAGCGCTTCGGCGGCTTCGGTCATGTAGAGCTTTTTGCCGACGTAATCGAACAATGGCTGACCAATCAGCTCTTCAAGTTGACGAATCTGTAGGCTCACGGCAGGTTGTGTGAGAGACATTTCATCGGCTGCGCGGCTGTAGGAGCGCAAATCACAGACCTCATTGAAGATCTGTAATTGACGCAATGTCATACGCATCAAGGACTTACGCATTTTATAGACACTCTCACCGCAGGCTGATGCGTCAACTATAAGTCTTTACTTATGGCTGGCCCAATAATTAATCATTTTTGTTAATCCCTTGTGAGGGCTAGTGTGGGGCTGCGACTGAATTGAAACATTTGGTCACGCGTCGACCTGGTCTAACAGGTCGTGGGTACCACCGGCTCAAGGGAACCTCCAAGTGATAAAAAAGATCCTGATCGCCAACCGTGGTGAGATTGCCGTACGAATCGTACGTGCCTGCGCCGAGATGGGCATTCGCTCGGTCGCGATCTATTCCGACGCCGACCGCCATGCGCTGCATGTGAAGCGTGCGGACGAGGCCCACAGCATCGGTGCCGAGCCACTGGCCGGTTACCTGAATGCGCGCAAGCTGGTGAATCTGGCTGTGGAAACCGGTTGCGATGCGCTGCACCCCGGCTACGGTTTCCTCTCGGAAAACGCTGAACTGGCAGATATCTGCGCAGAGCGCGGCATCAAGTTCATCGGTCCATCGGCTGAAGTGATTCGCCGCATGGGCGACAAGACCGAAGCCCGTCGCAGCATGATCAAGGCTGGCGTACCCGTCACCCCGGGGACCGAAGGCAACGTCGCGGATATCGCGGAAGCCTTGATCGAAGGCGACCGCATCGGTTATCCGGTGATGCTCAAGGCGACTTCCGGTGGTGGTGGCCGTGGTATCCGTCGCTGCGACAGCCGGGAAGAACTTGAACAAGCATTCCCTCGTGTCATTTCCGAAGCCACCAAGGCATTTGGTTCGGCGGAAGTGTTCCTCGAAAAATGCATCGTCAATCCAAAACACATCGAAGCGCAGATCCTCGGCGACAGCTTCGGCAATGTGGTGCACCTGTTCGAGCGTGATTGCTCGATCCAGCGTCGTAACCAGAAGCTCATCGAGATCGCCCCGAGCCCGCAACTGACCCCGGAACAGCGCGCCTACATCGGCGACCTGTCGGTGCGCGCAGCCAAGGCCGTGGGTTACGAGAACGCCGGCACCGTGGAGTTCCTGCTCGCCGAGGGCGAGGTGTACTTCATGGAGATGAACACCCGGGTGCAGGTGGAACACACCATTACCGAAGAAATCACCGGCATCGACATTGTCCGTGAGCAGATTCGCATCGCCTCCGGTCTGCCGCTCTCGGTCAAACAGGAAGACATCCAGCACCGCGGTTTCGCGCTGCAATTCCGGATCAACGCCGAAGACCCGAAAAACAACTTCCTGCCGAGCTTTGGCAAGATCACCCGTTATTACGCACCCGGCGGCCCCGGCGTTCGTACCGACACGGCGATCTACACCGGTTACACCATTCCACCGTTCTACGACTCCATGTGCCTGAAACTGGTGGTCTGGGCGCTGACCTGGGAAGAGGCGATGGACCGTGGCTTGCGCGCCCTCGACGACATGCGTCTGCAAGGGGTCAAGACCACCGCCGCGTACTACCAGGAAATCCTGCGTAACCCGGAATTCCGTAGCGGCCAGTTCAACACCAGCTTCGTTGAAAGCCACCCTGAACTGACCAACTACTCGATCAAGCGCAAACCCGAAGAGCTGGCCCTGGCCATCGCCGCCGCCATCGCCGCCCACGCAGGCCTGTGAGGAAAAGAACAATGAGCAAGCAAATCTACGTTACCGACACAATCCTGCGCGACGCCCACCAATCGCTGCTCGCGACCCGCATGCGCACCGAAGACATGCTGCCGATCTGCGACAAGCTCGACAAAGTCGGCTACTGGTCGCTGGAAGTCTGGGGCGGCGCAACGTTCGACGCCTGCGTACGCTTCCTCAAAGAAGACCCGTGGGAGCGTCTGCGCCAACTGCGCGCGGCGCTGCCTAACACTCGCCTGCAAATGCTCCTGCGCGGCCAGAACCTGCTGGGCTACCGCCACTACAGCGACGACGTGGTCAAAGCCTTCGTCGCCAAGGCTGCGGTCAACGGCATCGATGTGTTCCGCATCTTCGACGCCATGAACGACGTGCGTAACCTGCGCGTCGCCATCGAAGCAGTGAAAGCCGCCGGCAAACACGCTCAAGGCACCATCGCTTACACCACCAGCCCGGTGCACACCATCGAGGCGTTCGTGGCGCAAGCCAAGCAAATGGAAGCCATGGGTTGCGACTCGGTGGCGATCAAGGACATGGCCGGCCTGCTGACTCCGTACGCCACCGGCGAATTGGTCAAGGCATTGAAATCCGAGCAATCGCTGCCAGTGTTCATTCACTCGCACGACACCGCCGGTTTGGCCGCGATGTGCCAACTCAAGGCCATCGAAAACGGTGCCGACCACATCGATACCGCGATCTCCAGCTTCGCCTGGGGCACCAGCCACCCGGGCACCGAGTCGATGGTTGCCGCCCTTAAAGGCAGCGAGTTCGACACCGGCCTGAATCTGGAACTGCTGCAAGAGATCGGCCTGTATTTCTACGCCGTGCGCAAAAAGTACCACCAGTTCGAAAGCGAGTTCACCGCCGTCGACACCCGCGTTCAAGTCAACCAGGTACCGGGCGGGATGATTTCCAACCTGGCCAACCAGTTGAAAGAGCAGGGCGCCCTGAACCGCATGAGCGAAGTGCTGGCCGAAATCCCGCGCGTTCGTGAAGACCTCGGCTTCCCGCCGCTGGTGACCCCGACCTCGCAGATCGTCGGCACCCAGGCGTTCTTCAACGTGCTGGCCGGCGAGCGCTACAAGACCATCACCAACGAAGTGAAGCTCTACCTGCAGGGCGGCTACGGCAAGGCGCCGGGCACCGTGAACGAAAAACTGCGTCGCCAGGCGATCGGCAGCGAAGAAGTGATCGACGTGCGTCCGGCCGACCTGCTCAAGCCGGAAATGACCAAGCTGCGTGGCGAAATCGGCACCGTGGCCAAGTCTGAAGAAGACGTGCTGACCTACGCCATGTTCCCGGACATCGGTCGCAAGTTCCTCGAAGAACGCGCTGCCGGCACCCTGACACCTGAAGTGCTGCTGCCGATTCCTGAAGCAGGCGGCGTGACCTCGGCCGGTGGCGAAGGCGTGCCGACCGAGTTCGTCATCGACGTCCACGGCGAAACCTACCGCGTCGACATCACCGGTGTTGGCGTCAAGGCTGAAGGCAAGCGTCACTTCTACCTGTCTATCGACGGCATGCCGGAAGAAGTGGTGTTCGAACCGCTCAACGAATTCGTCAGCGGCGGCAGCAGCAAGCGCAAGCAAGCCACTGCACCGGGCCACGTCAGCACCACTATGCCGGGCAACATCGTCGACGTGCTGGTCAAGGAAGGCGACACCGTGAAAGCCGGCCAGGCCGTGTTGATCACCGAAGCGATGAAGATGGAAACCGAAGTCCAGGCGGCCATCGCCGGCAAAGTCACCGCCATCCACGTGGCCAAGGGCGACCGGGTAAACCCGGGCGAAATCCTGATCGAGATCGAAGGCTGAGTTAACAGCCTCGATATACCGCTTTAAACCTCGGGGGGGCATGTGCTCCCCTTTTTTTTCGCCCCGGGTTTGTGGCTGTTAGAAACTCATTCGCCACTGACCCGTCACGCCGTGGTTTCGGCTGTCGGTGCCGATCTCGCCAGTGAGACCGACGCCCAGGGTGTGTTTTGCTGACAATCCAAGGTCCAGCCCTGCATCGACCAGCAGACTGTCACGATCCAGCGGCGCACCGGAAACGGTGAAGTTTTTTCCGCCCGTCACCAATCGTTGGCGGGTATCGCTGTAGACGTCCCCGTAAGTGTGTTTCCAGCCGGCGCTGAACCGTGGCGTCAGTTGCATACCGTTATCCAGAGTGTTGAGCCTCGCCAGTCTCAAGCCGAATGTGCTGTTCATGTTGGTCTGGGTTTGACCGTGTACCTTCAGTGCCGCTGCGCCACCTTTTTCCGTGTAAGTGTCGCGCTGATAGCGTTGGTAGCCCAGGCTGGCAAACGGTTCGATGCTGACGTTCGCCCGGCCCAGGTTGTAACCCAATTCCGCAAAGGCCTGCTGGGTGTTGGCATCGTAACGGCCTTCGGGACGGTCGCTGAAACCTTTGAAGGCAACCCGGCGTTTAGTGCTGCCGTCGTGGTTGCTATAGGTCGCACCCAGGCGCAGGGACATTGGTCCGTTTTGACGTAGGGCATAAGCTCCCAAATGCCAGCTGTCGAGATCGCCGTCGAGTCCGCGGCTGTCCAGGCGCGTTTCGGATTTGCCGCTCATCACCCCGATGCGCCATTCCTCATCGATGCCCCAATCCGCTCCCAGTACCAGGCCGTGGGTTGTGTGTTTCAGAGCATCGTAGTCACGATCCAGCGTCCCACCGTGACCCAATGCTTGAAGCCAGACTCGGCCATTGTCTTCGCTGCCGGCGGCCAGGCGTGGTGCATTGCGCTTGGTGGAATGGCTGTAGCTACTGGCGCTGTCCAGCTGACGCATGGCCGAGAGCATGGTTGCGCTCACCGGACTGTCACTGCTCAGGGTCGCCTTGGCGAGGTTGGCGTTCTGGCTGCCGTCCAACTGATCGATGGCCAGGGAGGCTGTTTCGGTGGTGGAGGCGAGCAGGGCGGTGACGGCGGCGTTGGCGGTCGCGGCTTTTGGGGTGTCCACACTGCGGGCCAGGGCCTGCGCGCTGGCAGAGGTGGCAAGCGTCTCGAGCGGCACGTCGTTGCGCGTATAGGCCAGGGCCACTTGAGTGTCACTGTAGGAAACCTTCGGCGTCATGAACGCCAGATTGTTGCTGACTCGCCCGAACTCACCTTCAATCTTTCCGGCATTCAACACGGTGTGGACGGTGCTTTGGGCGTAGTTACCGGGGATACCAACAACATTCAAACCTGCGTTACCTAGTGTGGCCGTACCCTCGACCGAAAGCGCTGAAGCGCCTTCAGTGGCCGACACGATGTAGTCGACAGCTGCGTCTTGGGATAACTCCAGGTTGCCCCTAATGATGGGGGCGCTATCTTTTCTGACAAGCAGCCTGCCGGCCACGTACAAATTTCCAACGTCGCCCTTACCGCCAAAGACTGCATTTTGGTCGACATAGGCATCACCCGTTATCGAGCCGTTGTTCAATAGAGCGGCTCCGGCCTTGACCTCGGCGGTGCCGTTGAAGTCATGGCTTAGCGTCCAAAGGCCTCGGGCGACGCGTACACCTTCAAAGTTATTTGTTTCACCAATCTCACCGCCTTCGGTGGCGTTCAGCAGCAAGCCGTTTTTTCCTTCCCCCCCGTCTATACGGCCGTCCCATCGGGTGCCATTGTTGATCACGAGCAGGTCGTCGGCCTCACCCAGCTGCAAGGAAACACCATCGATGTTTTCGAGAGGTTTTGAAAGGATTGTGTGTTGAGTGGTGTAGGCATTCTGGAAGTCGTCGAAAGGGTTCTCTTGGGCTGCAACGACTACCTCTTCTGTCGCGGAGGGTTCGGGGAACACAAGGGCTTCGTAAAAAGTATCGTCGAACTCGATCGCAGCGCTGACAGATTTTGTCGCTGCCTGCAGAGTTGTCTGATCTTCGCTCGGTGGGGCCGCTGGTCGGGCTGTAAGTTCAAGTGGGCCGATGGGCTCGATGTCTTCAAACTGATCGCCGGTGGGGGCAACAGGGGTGGCGGTTTTTTTTCGGGTTTTGGTGGGCTTCGCGTTGGAGTCGGCCTGAGCTGTCAGTTGTTCGGCCATGGAGGTTTCTGCACAACCGATTGCAATCGCAATGGCCAGGACAAGGTGTTTCGGTCGGTATTTGTGTAGAGCGGGCATCGAGTACGGCCTCTTTTGAAAGGAGGCCAACTCTAAGAGAGAGGCTATAGGTGCCGATGTCAGCTGCTTCCGGCGGGCTTGCGGGGGTTATCAGAAGATTGTGTAGAAAATTGCCAGCCTCCTGAGGAAGGTTGTTTTTACCCGTTCGGACTGACGCTTTTTCTTACAACAAATCGAGACATGGTCGGCTATCGCAACTCGGAAACTCATCTTCCGTTCGCTAACTACGGCTCAAATACGCCTTCCCATAATACCGCTCCATCCGCGCCTGAATCAGCTCCAGCCCAATCGACATCACCCAATAAATCACCGCCGCCGTCGTCAGCATCTCGATGTAGCGATAGCTCGACCGCCCATACGATTGCGCCAAAAACATAACTTCCCAAACCCCCATCACCGAGATCAGCGACGAGTCTTTGAGCATCGAGATGAATTGGTTGGTGGTCGGCGGGATGATGGTGCGCATGGCCTGGGGCAGGGTGACGCGCCAGAAGATCACGGTTTCGCGCATGCCCAGGGCCAGGGATGCTTCGCGTTGGCCGTGAGGGACGCCAAGGATGCCGGCGCGGAAGATTTCGCTGAGGTACGCGCCGTAGTTGAGCGACAGGGCGATGATGCCGGCGGCGATGGCGCCCGGGACGATGCCGAGTTGTGGCAGGCCGAGGTAGATCAGCAGGATCTGGATCAGTAGCGGTGTGCCGCGAAAGAACGAGGCATAGAAGCTCGCAATTCCGAAGGCCACGGCGCTTTTCGACAGCCGCGCCAGGGCGGTGATGAAGCCCAGCAGCGAGGAGGTCACGATCGAACACAGGCACAAAAACAACGTCAGCGCCGCGCCCTGCAAGAAGCCGTTGGGCGCCAGGTGCAGGCCGATCAGGTTCGGCAGTTTGTCGAGGATGATCGAGAACTTCAGGTCGAAGCTCAGGAAGAAGCTGGCGAACAATCCGAACATCGCTGCCCAGGTCAGGTACAGCCGCGTGCGGAAACCGAAGATCCGTTGCAATAGCGACTCAGCCACCGGTTGCGGCGGCTGGGGAGGTTTGGGGAAAGAAGTCATTTACTGATGTCGGCGCCGATCCATTTTTGCGAAAGCTTGCTCAGGGTGCCGTCCTGTTTGAGCTGAGCGAAGACGTCACGCACTTTGGCGTCCCACTGGGCGTCGCCTTTTTCAATGGCCACCGAGTTCGGCTCCGAGTACAGCGGCTCGCCGGCGAGCTTGAAGCGTTTGTCTTCGGTCAGGCGCGGTTGGGCGGTGACAAGGTTGGTGAGGATCGCATCCAGCCGCACGCCAGCGCCCAGCCCCAGGTCCTGGAACGCCACGTTGTCAGTGTCATACGGCGCGATCTGCACGTCCTCGAACGGGTACTGCAATTGAGTGTCTTCGGCGCCTTCGATCACCAGGTTCTTGTTCAGGTAGCTTTCGTAGCTGGAGGCGCTGGTGAGACCGACTTTTTTACCGCTCAGGTCCTTGGCGCTGTGGATGCTGTCATCTTTGGCGTTGACCACGATCACCGCTGGCGAGGCGTAGTACTCGACCGGGAAGTCGAAGACTTCGGCGCGGGCCTTGCTCGGGGTCATGGAGCAGATGCAGATGTCGTAGCGCCCACTCCAGCGGCCGGCCGCGATCACGTCCCAGGACGGGGTTTCGAGGCGCAGTTTGACGCCCAGTTTGTCTGCCACGGCCTTAGCCACGTCGACGTCGAAGCCGTCGAGTTGGTTCTGATCATTGAGGAACGAGAAGGGTGGATAGCTTTCCATCAACACGCCGACCAGTTCTTTCTTTTTTTCGACGCGATCCAGCGTGGCGCCGCCAAAGGCTTGGGTTGAGGCAGCCAGAATCGTCAGGCCCAGGGCCAGTAGTGGTTGGAATTTCACAGTCGATCCCTGATAAAAAAGAGGTTGTTATTAACCGGATGGTGCGTATTAAATAGTTATAATAACGACTCTGGTAGTGAGTTATTTTCATAAGCTTATGAGTGAAAAGCATATGGGCGCAGCAAGCACAGTAATTCTGGATGGCGGCATGGGTCGTGAGTTGCAGCGTCGAGGCGCGCCGTTCAGACAGCCCGAGTGGTCGGCGCTGGCCTTGAGCGAAGCGCCGCAAGCGGTAGAGGCGGTGCACACGGCTTATATCGAAAGCGGTGCGAACGTGATTACCAGCAACAGTTACGCGGTGGTGCCGTTTCACATTGGCGAAGAGCGTTTTGCAGCAGAAGGGCAGGCGCTCGCGGCGTTGGCGGGTGAGCTGGCTCGGCGCGCGGTAGAGGCTTCGGGCAAAGCGGTGCGTGTGGCCGGTTCATTGCCGCCGCTGTTTGGGTCCTATCGTCCGGACCTTTTCGATGCTGCTCGGGCGACTGAATTGTTGTCGCCGCTGGTGAAGGGGTTGGCACCTCATGTCGATCTGTGGCTGGCGGAAACCCAGAGTTCGATCGTTGAAGCGCGAGCGATCCATGCCGGACTGCCAACAGACGGCAAGCCGTTCTGGCTGTCGTTTACCCTGAAGGATGAAGACACGGACGAGGTGCCGCGCTTGCGTTCGGGTGAGCCGGTGGCTGAAGCCGCAGCAGTGGCGGCTGAGCTGGGCGTCGAGACGTTGCTGTTCAACTGCAGCCAGCCGGAAGTGATCGGTGCTGCAATTGATGCCGCGCGGGAAACCTTCGAGCGTTTGGGGGTGAAGATTCACATCGGCGCGTACGCCAATGCCTTCCCGCCGCAACCGAAAGAGGCCACGGCCAATGACGGTCTGGACCCGTTGCGTGAAGACCTTGATCCGCCGGGTTACTTGCAGTGGGCGGCCGATTGGAAAGAACGCGGCGCCAGTCATTTGGGTGGGTGCTGCGGGATCGGGCCGGAGCATATTGCGGTGCTTGCCCAGAAATTAGCGTGAAGCCAATCGCGAGCAAGCTCGCTCCCACAGGGATTTTCGGTGAACGCAATATTGGGGATCGCCGCATATCAATTGTGGGAGCGAGCTTGCTCGCGATGGCGCCCGTTCGGGCGCCGAAGATTACCCGCGGCACTCCGCCAACGTTTTCACCTGCCCCGAATCCGTCTGGTTCTCATCGGATAGCCACCGCTCAAACCCCGCCCCGATCGCTGGCCATTCCGAATCCAGAATCGAGTACCAGGCCGTATCCCGGTTCTGACCCTTGACCACCATGTGTTGGCGAAACACGCCTTCAAAACTGAACCCCAGACGCTCGGCCGCGTATTTGGAGCGGGCGTTGCCGTTGTTGCACTTCCACTCCAGACGGCGATAACCCAGCGCAAAGGATTCCTTGGCCAGCAAATAAACCGCTTCGGTGCTTTTCGGCGAGCGCTGCATCGGCGCGCCAAACGTCACGTGGCCGATCTCGATCCGACCTTGTGAAGGAACAATCGACATCAAACTGAGGATGCCTTGCACATCGCCGCTGACCCGGTCGATCACGCTGAAGAAGTACGGGTCGCTATTGGCCGCATGATTGTTCAGCCAATCGTTGAACGCGCTACGCTCCGGGAAAGGCCCGTATGGCAAATAGTCCCAGAGTTTCGGGTCGGCACCCGGTCCTTGCAGAGCCTCCCACAAACCGTCGGCGTGACGCGTCGGGTCGAGTTTTTCCAGGCGGATGAAACGCCCTTCGATGGTTTGAACCGACGGTGCCGGGACGCCTTTCCAGTCGGCGAGTGAAGTCGACATGCTGTTCTCCTTGAACCTTAAATGGCTTTGCGAAACTGGATGAAACCGGGGCGTTCGGCGATGCGCTCATAGAGCTGGATCGCGGTGGCATTGGTTTCGTGGGTCAGCCAGTGGACCTTGCAGCAACCGTCCTCTTTGGCTGTCGCGTAAACGAATTCGATCAACTGTCGGCCGACGCCAGTGCCGCGGGTTTCAGGCGTTACCAACAGGTCTTGCAGGTAGCAGGAGTTTTCGATGCTCCAGTTCGATCGATGGTAGATGAAATGCACCATGCCCACCGCTTTGCCATCGGCCCAGGCCAGCGCGGCATGGGTCGGTTCGCTCGGGTCGAGCATGCGCTGCCATGTGGTTTGGGTGACGGCCTCAGGCAGTTCGGTGTTGTAGAAACGCAGGTACGCCTGCCACAAGGGCAACCAGGCGGCGTGGTCGTCGGCGGTGACCTGGCGGATGTCGATCTGACTCATGTTCGTTCCTTAACGCATCAAGTGGGCGAGGGCTTGGTCGTGCGCGTCAGGGCTGGCAGCAAGCCCCTCGCGCACACCGCTGATGTCTGCAGCGCTACGGTTCTGGCTGAGCTTGCGTTTGCCTTCGAGGCGCTGGATCGGCAAGGCAAAACCGACGATGGCCTTGAGCATCCCGTCAATGTAGTCGGCGGGGGCATCGGCGACTTTCCATGGACTGGCGCGACCCGCTTCATGGCGATCAGTCAACGCGCTGACCAGAGTGCGCAGGCGATCGGCGTCGGTGAACACTTCGGCCGTGCCGTAGGCGTGCACGGCGACGTAGTTCCAGGTCGGCACCACTTTGCCGTGTTCGGCTTTGCTCGGGTAAAACCCCGGGCTGACGTAAGCGTCGGCACCGGCAAAAATCACCAGGGCTTCGGCGCCGTTCTGCAGTTCCTTCCATTGCGGATTGGCCTTGGCGAAGTGTCCATAAAGGGTGCCATTCGGGCCCTGGTCTGAACTCAACAGCAGCGGCAAATGGCTGGCCTGCAGACCTTGTTCCCCGTGTGTGACCAACACAGCGAGGCGGGTGCCGAGTATCTGCTGGTGCAGTTCATGCAAATCATCTATGGCAAAGCTGCTTGGCGTGTACATGGAGATTTTCCTTGGCGAATGCCTGCATCCTAGGCAGGCTATTGGTCTGTTGTAAGAGCCATTAACGACCAATTTCATAGGTCCATTGCCATGACCAGCGAGCCACTGTCCTTGTCATTCAACCCGGCCGGTATCGAACTCGATCGACGTCAGGGTTTGAGCCGTCAGCTCTATCAAGCCTTGCGGGTGCGAGTGCTCGACGGTCGGCTGGCCGGTGGTACGCGATTACCGGCCAGTCGCGATCTGGCGGCGGCGTTGTCGATCTCCCGAAACAGCGTGGTCCGGGCCTACGATCAGCTCTACGCCGAGGGCTTTATTGAAGGACGTGTGGGTGACGGGACGTATGTCGCGCAATTGCCTCAATCAGCGTTGCCGGTGAAAAAACTATCCACAAAAGTATCCACAGGGTTGTCAACAGGGTTACCCACAGCCTTATCCACAAATTGGCTGGATTTACCTGTGGTTTCATCCAGCAAAGTTATCCACAGCGGCGCATTGGGGCGGGTTGAAAGGAATCATTTGGCCCTGCCTCCCGTCGGTCCACCCCGCGCATTTCGCGTGGGCGTTCCGGCTTTCGATCTGTTCCCTTTCGAGGTCTGGGCCAAGCTGAATGCGGCTTTCTGGCGTAAACCGGATCTCCAGCAACTGTGTTATGGCGATCCAGCGGGCGATGCGCGATTACGCGGCCTGATTGCCGCGTATTTGCGCAGCTCCCGGGGGATGCAGTGCACGGCTGAGCAAATAGTGATCACCAGTGGCGCACAGCAGGGGATTAGCCTTTGTGCACAGCTGCTGGTAGAGCCGGGCGATGGCGTGGCGATCGAGAATCCGGGGTATCGGGCGGCGGGTCATGCGTTTGCCGTGGCCGGTGCGCGATTGCACGGGGTGGCGGTGGACAGCGAGGGCATCGACTGCACCGAATTGAATGGGCTTAACGATTGTCGATTGGCCTATGTCACGCCGTCGCATCAATACCCGACCGGGGTGGTGATGAGTCTGGCGCGGCGGCTGGAGTTGTTGGCCTGGGCCGAGCGAACCGAGGGTTGGATCGTCGAGGATGATTACGACGGCGAGTATCGTTACAGCGGCGCGCCACTGGCACCGCTGGCTGCGCTTGATCGTCACGGGCGGGTGCTCTACGTCGGCACCTTCGGCAAAGTGGCTTTCCCGGCATTGCGCCTGGGCTATCTGGTGCTGCCTCCGGCATTGGTAGACGCTTTCGCCCAGCGTCGCGCGGTCGATGTTCGGCATTCCGAGGTGAGCACCCAGGCTGTCATGGCCGAGTTCATGGCGGCCGGGCATTTCCAACGGCACATCCGCCGCATGCGCCGCGCCGCGTTGAGTCGCCGTAATACGCTTCTGGCCAACTGGCCCTCGGACATTCCCGGGGTTGGCAGCTTGCCGAGCGTGGCGGCAGGGCTGCACCTGACGGTGGCGGTCGATACTGAGGTCCGCGAACGCGAACTGATCGAAGCCGCCGCCAGCGTCGATGTCGAGATCAATGGCCTGAGCAGTTATTGGCTACCGGATTCGAAAAACACTGTGGATCAACGCGCCGGGCTGGTGCTGGGCTTTGCGGCGGTGCCCGAGGCGGCGATCATCGCAGCGCTCGGGCGGTTGCAAAAGGCTTGGCGTCCCTGAGGTCAAGGACAGGTTTCAGGTCCCGGACTTGATCTTGGTCCAGGCCCGGGTCCGCGCCCGTTCGGCATCGCGGGGCAGCGGTTGCAGGGTGTAGAGCGTGCTCATCGCCGTTTCGGTCGGGTACAGGTTCGGGTTGTTGCGGATCGCCGGGTCGACCATTTCCGTGGCGTCCTTGTTCGGGTTCGGGTAACCGACGAAGTCGCTGACTGGTGCAATCACCTGCGGCTGCAACAAGTAGTTGATGAAGGTGTAGGCGTCTTCCGGGTTCTTCGCGCCTTTCGGGATGGAGAGCATGTCGAACCAGATTGGCGCGCCTTCTTTCGGCAGGCGCATGTCGACGATCACGCCGTTCTTGGCTTCCTTGGCGCGGTTCGCTGCCTGGGAGAAGCTGCCGGAGTAACCGACCGCGACGCAGATGTCACCGTTGGCGATGTCGGCCATGTATTTCGAAGAATGGAAGTAGGTGACGTACGGACGGATTTTCATCAACAGCGCTTCAGCCTTTTCGTAGTCCGCCGGCTTCTTGCTGTTGGGGTCCAGACCGAGGTGTTGCAGGGCCAGCGGCAGGATCTCCGACGGCGAGTCGAGCAGGGCCACGCCGCACTGCTTGAGCTTGCTGATGTTCTCTTCCTTGAAGATCAGGTCCCAGCTGTCCACCGGTGCGTTGGCGCCTAATGCTGCCTTGATCTTGTCCGGGTTGAAGCCGATCAGGATGGTGCCGTACATGTACGGCACGGCAAATTTGTTGCCCGGGTCGTTGGCTTCGATCAGCTTCATCAGCTTGGGATCGAGGTGGTTCCAGTTCGGCAATTTGCTGCGATCCAGAGGCTGGAAAACGCCGGCCTCAATCTGCTTGGCAAGGAACACGTTGGACGGTACGACCACGTCATAGCCGGAGTTACCGGTGAGCAGCTTGGCCTCGAGGGCTTCGTTGGTGTCGAAGATGTCGTAGACCAGTTTGGTCTGGGTGTTCTGGGCCTTGAAGTCTTCCAGCGCTTTGGGGGTGATGTAGTCGAACCAGTTGTAGACGCGCAACGTTCGCTCTTCAGCATGAGCTGCACCACTGAGCACCGTGGCGCACAGGGCGGGGGCGATAAAACGCTTGAGACTTTTCATTGTTCTAATTCCTCATTGGGCGCTTTCAAAACCTTCAAGAACGTTCACGGCATTGATGCCGATTTCTTCTACCGCGTAGCCACCTTCCATCACGAACAGCGTCGGCTTGCCGAGGCCGGCGATGCGCGCGCCCATGGCCAGGTAATCCGGGCTGTCGAGCTTGAACTGGGAGATCGGATCGTCCTTGAACGTATCGACGCCCAGGGATACGACGACGATATCGGCGCCGTACTTTTCGATCTCTTTACAGGCTTGTTCCAGCGCGGCGCTCCAACTGTCCCAGCCGCTGCCGGCCGGCAAAGGGTAGTTGAAGTTAAAGCCTTCGCCGGCCCCTTCACCCAGCTCATCTTCATAGCCGAGGAAGAACGGGAACTCGGCTTCCGGATGACCATGGATCGAGGTGAACAGCACGTCGCTGCGCTCATAGAAAATCGATTGAGTGCCGTTGCCGTGGTGGTAGTCGACGTCGAGGATCGCGACCTTTTTGTGGCCCTGATCGAGGAACGCCTGCGCGGCGATGGCGGCGTTGTTGAGGTAGCAATAACCGCCCATTAAATCGCTGGCGGCGTGGTGTCCCGGTGGACGGCACAAGGCGAAGGCACTGCGGGCGCCGCGTTGAATGACGGCTTGAGCGGTCAACGCGACTTGCGCCGCGCTGTACGCTGCTTGCCAAGTGCCGGCGGTAATCGGTGCGCCACCGTCGAAGCTGTAATAGCCGAGCTGGCCGTGCAGGCTGGTGGGCATGATCCGGCGCAGGGTGCGGGCCGGCCAGGTGTAGGGCAGCAAGTCGCCGTCGGTACCGAATTCAGTCCAGCGCGCCCAGGCACCTTTGAAGAAGTCGAGGTAGTCGCGGCTGTGGACGCGCGCGATCGGGTCGAGGCCGAAATCCTGCGGCGCTTCGACCGGACCGAGGTCGCGGTACTGCACGCGCTGCAGAACATGGTCGGCTCGCGAAGGCATTTCGAAGCAGGGCATCAGTTGCCCGTCCATCAATTCACAACGGCCGTGGTGCAGGTGATGATCGTCCGAGTAGATCGTCAGCATTTCTTGTTCTCCGCAGGCTGATTCGGTTGAACACAGTCTTGCGGCGCGCAGCGTTTGAGAGAACGGCAGGAAAGGCCAAAAGGGGATCGATATGGCCAAAAGAATTGACCGGAATTCGCCCCTCTGTGGCGAGGGAGCTTGCTCCCGCTCGGCTGCGCAGCAGTCGCAACCCGGCAAATGCTATCTGAAGGGAGGAATGCGGTGTTTGGTTTGGGTCTGCTGCGCAGACCAGCGGGAGCAAGCTCCCTCGCCACAGGGGCGGGTCACGGCCGGAACTGACTCGGTGCCACACCGCTCCAGCGCACGAACGCATGACGGAAACTCGCGGTCTCGCTGAAACCCAGCGCTTCGGCGATTTGATAGATCGGCAGTTGCTCCTCGCAGAGCATGCGTTTGGCCTGTTCGAACCGCAGTTCATCGAGCAACTCCTGATAGCTGCAACCCAGGTCCTTCAGGTGCCGACGCAAGGTGCGCGCCGAGCAATTCATCTGTTCGGCCAAACCTTCGAGGCCGGGCGCCGCATTCAACTGCGCGCTGAGTAGCTGGCGGATTCGTCCCAGCCACACCTGGCGACCCGTGAACTCGGTGTTCTGTTTGCGGCAGCGTTCGGCCATGGCTTGATGGGTGATGGCGTCGGCCAGAGGCAGGGGGTGATCCAGCCAGGCTTTGTCGAAGGCAAAGGCGTTGGACGCAGCGTCGAACTGCAAGGGGCAATCGAAACGTTCGGTGTAGCGTGCCTGATAGTCCGGTGCCGGGTATTCGAAGCGGGCGCCAAGCAGCGGCAACGGTTGGCCGAGCAGGTCTTCGCAAGTGACCTTCATCGAAACCAGGCAAAACTCGACATTGAATGGCGCCAGCGCAGGGTTTTCCCGATAGTCGCCAGCGGTGAGCCAGATGCGCTCGTTATCTTCTTCCAGGCTCAACTCGAACAGTGTTCCTAATAGCGCCGGATAGTGCAGTGCCAGCCGCAAGGCGTCACCTAAAGTGGCGCTGGTGAGTAAGGCGTACCCGAGCATGCCGTAGGACGAAACGTGCATCCGCCGGCCCAGTTCCAGGCCGATGTCACGTTTGAGCGCGACGGCGTTGGCGCAGACCTGCATCTCCTGATTGGTGGTGATGCGCGTGTCCGCCCGGCTCAAGTCCGCCGGGCTGATGCCGCTTCCAGCCAGCAAGGCTTCGCTGGGCGGGCCCTGGTCCTTGAAGGCGTTGAGAATCAGTGACACCGCGTTGAGGGTCGTGAGGTGAGAGTGCAGCATGCTCGCTTCCGTTCATGAGGTCAGCATGAGGGGAGCAAGTTGCATGCCGCTCCTGTTGGTGCCGGCTTGCCGGCGATAGCCGATTGGTGCAACCTGCCTGCCATTCACCCCTTGGGTGGTGTTGCAGACAACCATAAAGGACTAGGTATGACGTTCACTCCCTCGCGCTCCATTCTCTTTGCCTCCAGCTTGTTGCTCAGCTCGCTGTGCTTTGCCGAGGCCGAGCCGGCCAACGACAGCACCATCAAGGATTCGGCCAAGGCTGCGGTCTCTTCGGCGATTTCGGCAGGCAAAAACCTGTTGGGCGGGGTCAGTGAAGGGGTGCTCGACGGGCGCCAGTCGGCACAGGGCGTTGACGGTGCTTCGATCGTTTCCTCTCGCGAGCAAATGAAGGACCGCATCGATGTTCAGGTGCTGAAGACCGAGGCCGTTGGCGACACTTTCAATATCACCCTGGGTTTCAAGAACAGCAGCGACAACCAGCTGCGCTTGATCAACCTAAAGCAGACCGGGGCCTTGCTGGCGATCGATCAGGACGGTTATGCCAATGGGCTGACGGCCAGCCTGGACAACCCCGATCAGGTCACCATTCCGCCAAAAGCGGCCGTGCGGCAGAAATTCATTTTTGAAGGGCCGATCGAGACGTCCAGCACCGTACGAGTGTGGGGCCAGGACTATCAGGTCAAGAAGTAACCCTCACGTCCAGCCGGCTCCTGCAAAACCCCAGGAGCCGGCTGGCCGGCGATACAGGCACTCCGGTTGTATCAGCTCAGTTCGCCGCACAGGTCGAGTTCTACCAGCTGTCGAACTTCAGTAGTTTCCAGCCCTGCACCCAACAGCGCGTGCAACTTGCCGAACGCCGCCTCACGCGTCATGCCGCCACCGGAAAGTACGCCCGCGTCGCGCAACCGACTACCTGCCTCATACACATCCAGCTCAACGCCACCTTCATGGCACTGTGTAACCGCGACCACCACAACACCCTTGTCCCGCGCCCGTTCCAGGCTGGCGAGGAACTCTGGATTGTCGCTCGGTCCGGTGCCGCTGCCGTAGCACTCCAGCACCAGGCCTTGAATGCCACTGTTCAGCACACCATCAAGCTGCTCGGCGCTAATGCCGGGGAACAACGGCAGCACAGCGACTTTCGCCAATTGCTTGATCTTGCGGTAATGCAACTCCACTGGTAGCGCTGGCGCCTTCACGCCGCCACCCTGACGCTCAAGACGCTTGAACGGATGGCGACCGAAACTGCGCACCTTCGCGCAACGGGTCGGGTCCAGCAGTTCGCCGTGGAAGTACAGATGAACGCCCGGCGCAAGGCCATGACCCAGAGCAACCAGCGCGCCACTGAGGTTTTCCCAGGCATCGCTGTCGGTCACGCCGGCCGGCAGCATGGAGCCGGTGAACACCACGCGGGCTTGCAGGCCGAGCAATTGAAAACTCATGGCCGCCGCGCTGTAGGCGAGGGTGTCGGTACCATGCAGGATCAGTACGCTGTCGCAGCCCTGGACATCGACGGCGTCAACCACCGCTTCACGCAGTTGCTGCCAGTAATCAGGGGTCATGTTGGCGCTGTCGATCAGCGGCGACATCTCGCGAAAGCGCCACTGCGGCACGACAAGGTCAGGCTGGCTGTGCAGATACTCGCGCATCCGTGTTTCGAAACCGGACGCCGGGGCCAGGCCATGAGCGCTGGCTTGCATACCGATGGTGCCGCCGGTGTAGAGCACCATGACGTGCTGGGCGGCAGGGAAGGTCGAGGAATTCATGGGGGTTCTCCGAGAACGATGACAGCATGCGGTCGAGCATGACGCTGACCGCACGCTGTGTCACGCCGGGCGCAGGGGATGCGCCCGGTTTTTTACCGATCAGCGTTGCGCTGCGGGTATGCCTTGCGGCTCGGCTTCAGCCTTGATGGCGGCCGCTGGCGGATTGGCTGGCCAGGCTTTTAAGTCCAGGTCCAGGTCCGGGAATTTGCTCGAATCGAACACGGGCGTCTTGATGCCGGCCGCGCGCTGGTCATCGTAGTCACGCAGGATGCGCATGCCGACTTTGAACAGCAGGAACAGCGCGATCAGGTTCACGAATGCCAGCAGGGTCATGGTGATGTCCGCGAAGGCGAACACCGTGCCGAGGTTTTCGATAGCACCCCAGAAGATCAGCACCAGTACCAGCGCGCGGTAGCCGATCAGCGCCTTGCGGTTTTCACCGATCAGGAAACGCAGGTTGCTCTCGCCCAGGTAGTAGTTGTAGAGGATCGAGGTGAACACGAACAACGACAGGGCCACGGAGATGAAACTCCGGCCCCAGTCACCGACCACGGCGGCCAGGGAGTTCTGGGTCAGGGCAATACCGTCGCCTTCGAAGCCCGGGGTGTAGAAGCCCGAGAGCAGGATCAGCAACGCGGTGCAGGTGCAGATCACGAAGGTGTCGAGGAACACGCTGAACGCCTGAACCACACCTTGTGCCACCGGGTGCTCGACCGACGCGACCGCAGCCACGTTTGGCGCACTGCCAAGGCCTGCTTCGTTGGCGAACACGCCGCGCTTCACGCCCATGACGATGGCGCTGCCGATCAGGCCACCGAAGGCTTGATCCAGACCGAAGGCGCTTTTGACGATGGTCATCAGCATCGCCGGTACGTGATCGAATTGCAGCACGATCACGTAGATGGTCACGCCGATGTACACCAGGGTTTTCACCGGCACCAGCAGGTCAGCGACCTTGGCGATGCGCTTGATCCCACCGATGAACACTAGACCCAGCAACACCGCCAAGGCCAGTCCGGTCCAGGTGGTGTCGAGGCCGAAAGCGTTGTTCAGCGAGTGGGTCACGGCGTGGGATTGCAGACCGTTGAAGGCGAAGCCGAAGGTGATCAGCAGCAGGAACGCCATGATCATGCCCAGCCAGCGTTTCTGCAGGCCGTGCTGGATGTAATAGGACGGGCCGCCACGGTAGGTGCCGTCGGAGTCGCAGCGCTTGTAGAGCTGGCCGAGGGAACATTCGAAGAAGCTGCTGGACATGCCGACGAGCGCGGTCACCCACATCCAGAACACCGCACCCGGGCCACCCAGGGTCACGGCGATACCGACACCGGCGATGTTACCCGCACCGACGCGGCCGGCGAGGCTGAGCATCAAGGCCTGGAACGAACTGAGTTGACCGGCGCTGCTTTTCAGACTGTCGCGGAACACCGCGAACATGTGGAAGAAGTGGCGTAATTGAACGAAACGCGAGCGGATCGTGAAGTAGCTACCGAGCCCGACAATGAGCACGATCAGTACTTTCCCTGAGAGGAAGTCGTTAATGACTTCGAGCATGGATTATTCCTCGCTGTTTTTTGTGTAGGCAAATGCTGGGCGGGCCGAAACATCGCGTTACGCCGGATTGCGCGCGGCAAAACAGGCGAGGCGAAGGTTCGTCCCGATTTCATATTGCGGGTTTGTTATTAGTTCGGGTTTCGCATGGGTTTGGGCCTCGTTACCGACGACCGCTCACGCGAAGAGGGGCGGCACTATACCGATGAGCGTGCCGTCCGTCTGCACGATTGTGGTGCAAGCATCGAAACGAGGTGCTGCAAGATCAAAAGATCGCAGCCTTCGGCAGCTCCTACAGGTGTACGTCAAGTTCTGTAGGAGCTGCCGAAGGCTGCGATCTTTGCGGTATCAGGCATATTCGCATCCGCAAAAGAGTTAAAAAAAAGGGCTTGGGGAATAAATCCCCAAGCCCTCAAAAGGTGAGAGGTGTCTAGTCCCTCGACCTGGTGAGCGTGGCGCTTCGTGCTCTTCGTTAAAAGAGCAAGCGCCGGCGTTGCGTTCGGTTAAGCCTTCAGAGGCACCAGACGCGGAGCAATCATGTTTTCCGGGCGCAGGATGTCGGCGAGCATTTCGTCGTCGAGCAAGCCTTCTTCGCGCACCAGTTCCAGCACGCCGCGGCCGCTTTCGAGGGCGATACGGGCGATACGGGTGGCGTTTTCATAGCCGATGTACGGGTTCAGCGCGGTGACCAGACCGATCGAGTGCTCGACCAGTTCGCGGCAGCGCTCTTCGTTGGCGGTGATGCCGACGATGCAGTGCTCGCGCAGCATGTCCATGGCGCGTTGCAGCAGGCGGATCGAGTCGAAGATCTTGAACGCGATCAGCGGCTCCATCACGTTCAGTTGCAACTGGCCGCCTTCGGCCGCGATGGTCAGGGCCAGGTCGTTGCCGATGATCTGGAACGCCACCTGGTTAACCGCTTCCGGGATAACCGGGTTGACCTTGCCGGGCATGATCGAGCTGCCTGGCTGACGCGCTGGCAGGTTGATTTCGTTGATGCCGGTACGTGGGCCGCTGGACAGCAGGCGCAGGTCGTTGCAGATCTTCGACAGCTTGACCGCGGTGCGCTTGAGCATGCCGGAGAACAGCACGAAGGCGCCCATGTCGGAGGTGGCTTCGATCAGGTCGGCGGCTGGAACCAGCGGTTGACCGCTGATCAGCGCCAGACGCTGAACGGCCAGGTGCTGGTAACGCGGGTCGGCGTTGATGCCTGTACCGATCGCGGTGCCGCCCAGGTTCACTTCGGTCAGCAGTTCAGGTGCCAGTGTTTTCAGGCGTGCCAAGTCTTCGCTCAATGTGGTGGCGAAGGCACGGAATTCTTGACCCAGGGTCATCGGCACGGCGTCTTGCAGCTGGGTACGGCCCATCTTCAGGACATGGCTGAACTCAACACCCTTGGCAGCGAACGCCTGGATCAGGCTGTCGAGGCTGGCCAGCAGCGCGTCGTGACCCAGCAGCAGACCCAGACGGATCGCGGTCGGGTAGGCGTCGTTGGTCGACTGCGCCATGTTCACGTCGTTGTTCGGGTGCAGGTATTGGTATTCGCCCTTCTGGTGACCCATGGCCTCCAGCGCGATGTTGGCGATCACTTCGTTGGCATTCATGTTGGTTGAAGTGCCAGCGCCGCCTTGAATCATGTCCACCACGAACTCTTCGTGGAAATCGCCGCGGATCAAACGTGCACAGGCTTCGCTGATGGCAGCGTGCTTGGCTTCGCTCAGGTGACCCAGTTCGCGGTTGGCGTCAGCGGCGGCCTGTTTGACCATGGCCAGGCCGACAACCAGCTTCGGGTAATGCGAAATCGGAACGCCGGAGAGACGGAAGTTGTTCACCGCTCGCAGGGTCTGGATGCCGTAATACGCTTGAGCAGGTACTTCGAGTACGCCAAGCAGGTCTTTTTCTGTGCGGAAAGATGCAGCGGAGGACATGATAGAAATCATCTCGATATGGACCCGGTCTGTGCCGGAACACTGCAAATGCTAGGCTTGTGGAGAATTTTGGGCCAATGCTGTTAAACACTAGCCTATGCACATTCGGCATAATGCCCATGTGACGCCGTGTCTGCGGCGAGCGTGTGACCTAAATTGGTGCGTGTCCGGGAGGCCGTGATGAACCTTGAAAGTAAATGGCTGGAGGACTTTAGTGCTCTGGCCGCCACCCGCAGCTTCTCCCAGGCTGCCGAACGACGCTTCGTGACTCAGCCGGCGTTCAGTCGACGAATCCGCAGCCTTGAAGCCGCGCTGGGGCTGACCCTGGTCAATCGCTCGCGCACGCCGATCGAGCTGACGGCGGCGGGGCAGTTGTTTCTGGTCACCGCGCGGACGGTGGTCGAGCAGCTCGGTGAAGTGTTGCGTCACCTTCATCACCTGGAAGGCGGGCAGGGCGAGGTGATGCAGGTCGCCGCCGCTCACTCCCTGGCGTTGGGGTTCTTCCCACGCTGGATTGCGCAATTGCGTAATGAAGGCCTGAACATCGCGACGCGCCTGGTGGCAACCAACGTCGGTGATGCGGTGCATGCCCTGCGTGAAGGCGGTTGCGATCTGATGCTCGCGTTTTACGACCCGGATGCCGCAATGCAGATGGACCCGGAAATCTTTCCGTCGCTGCACCTTGGCGACACTGAAATGCTCCCAGTCTGCGCGGCGGACGCCGAGGGCAAGCCGCTGTTCGATCTGGAAGGCGAAGGCAGTGTGCCGCTGCTCGCTTACAGCGCCGGTGCATTTCTCGGGCGTTCGGTGAACATGTTGCTGCGCCAGCGCGCGCTGCGCTTCAGCACCATTTACGAAACCGCCATGGCCGACAGCCTTAAAAGCATGGCACTGGAAGGATTGGGCATTGCCTGGGTGCCGCGGCTCAGCGTGCGTGCCGAACTGGCTCGTGGTGAACTGGTGGTTTGCGGCGGCCCGCAATGGCATGTGCCGCTGGAGATTCGCTTGTACCGCTGCGCGCTGGTGCGCAAGGCGAACGTGCGGTTGCTGTGGCGCAAGCTCGAGGGCGGCGCCGCGCAAGGTGCTTGAGCATAACGACTAACCCTGTGGGAGCGAGCTTGCTCGCGATGGCGGACTAACATTCAACATCAATGGTGACTGTCCCGACGCCATCGCGAGCAAGCTCGCTCCCACAGGGAATTGTGTCGATCTTCCGTTGACCTTCAGGTCAATAAAACCGGCACTTTGCGTCGAATGACAGATGGTCGTATCGGGGGCTGTTTATCTGCTTCATTGAGGTATACTGCGCGGCCTTCGGCCGGTTCGTCCGGCCATAATTCGTACAATCAAGCCACGCATTTTGCGTGGCTTGTTGTTTTTTGACGCGCCTGCGGGCGCCCAGAGAGAAGAGGCACGACGATGAGTGCACTGGTTGGCGTGATCATGGGCTCCAAGTCCGATTGGTCCACCCTTAGCCACACCGCCGATATGCTGGAAAAGCTCGGCATTCCTTACGAGGTGAAAGTGGTCTCTGCCCACCGCACCCCGGACCTGCTCTTCCAGTACGCCGAAGAGGCTGAGGCGCGTGGCATCGAGGTGATCATCGCCGGTGCCGGCGGCGCGGCTCACTTGCCAGGCATGTGTGCGGCCAAGACCCACCTGCCGGTACTGGGCGTGCCGGTGCAGTCGTCGATGCTCTCGGGCGTCGATTCGCTGCTGTCTATCGTGCAGATGCCTGCGGGCATTCCGGTCGCCACCCTGGCCATCGGCAAGGCTGGCGCGATCAACGCCGCGCTGCTCTCGGCGAGCATCCTCGGTGCCAAGCACCCACAGTTCCACACGGTGCTGAAAAAATTCCGCGCTGAGCAGACAGACAGCGTCCTGGAAAATCCAGACCCACGCATCGCCTGAGGTTGTTGACGATGAAGATCGGTGTAATCGGTGGCGGCCAGTTGGGTCGCATGTTGGCGCTGGCGGGCACTCCGCTGGGCATGAACTTCGCTTTCCTGGACCCCGCGCCGGATGCTTGCGCAGCCGCGTTGGGCGAGCACCTGCGGGCCGATTACGGCGATCAGGATCACCTGCGTCAGCTGGCCGATGAAGTCGATCTGGTGACTTTCGAGTTCGAAAGCGTCCCGGCCGAAACCGTGGCTTTCCTGTCGCAATTCGTCCCGGTCTACCCGAGCGCCGAAGCCCTGCGCATCGCCCGTGATCGCTGGTTCGAGAAGAGCATGTTCAAGGACCTGGGGATTCCCACCCCGGCGTTCGCCGACATTCAATCGCAAGCCGATCTGGACGCTGCCGTGGCTTCGATCGGTCTGCCGGCCGTGCTGAAAACCCGCACCCTGGGTTACGACGGCAAGGGCCAGAAAGTCCTGCGTAAACCTGAAGATGTCGTCGGCACGTTCGCTGAACTGGGCAGCGTCGCCTGCCTGCTGGAAGGCTTCGTGCCGTTCACCGGTGAAGTCTCGTTGATCGCCGTGCGCGCTCGCGATGGCGAAACCAGGTTCTATCCGCTGGTTCATAACACCCACGACAGCGGCATCCTCAAACTGTCCGTGGCCAGCACCGACCACCCGCTGCAAGCCTTGGCGGAAGACTATTCCAGCCGTGTGCTCAAGCAACTGAATTACGTCGGCGTGATGGCGTTCGAGTTCTTTGAAGTCGACGGTGGCCTCAAGGCCAACGAGATCGCCCCGCGTGTGCATAACTCGGGTCACTGGACCACTGAAGGTGCCGAGTGCAGCCAGTTCGAAAACCACCTGCGGGCCGTTGCCGGTCTGCCGCTGGGTTCGACGGCCAAGGTCGGCGAGAGCGCGATGCTCAACTTCATCGGTAAAGTGCCGGAGACCGAGAAAGTCCTGGCGATTGCCGATTGCCATCTGCATCACTATGGCAAGGCGTTCAAGGTCGGTCGCAAGGTCGGTCACGCCAACCTGCGCTGCGCCGACAAGGCCACGCTGGAGCAGCAGATCCTCAAGGTCGAAGCGCTCATCGCCGAATAGTTTCATGTGGCAGCGGCGGAACCATTCAGGGGCCGCCGTTCTCTCATGGCAGGATGCAGAAGTCTGACTAGGCTTCTGCATAGCCATTCAATCAGAGGGAAATGCCATGGGAATTATCGGAACCATCTTTATCGGCTTGATCGTCGGCCTGCTGGCTCGGTTCCTGAAACCGGGCGACGACAGCATGGGCTGGATCATGACCATCCTGCTCGGTATCGGCGGTTCGCTGGCGGCCACTTATGGCGGCCAGGCCCTGGGCTTCTATCAGGCCGGCCAAGGCGCAGGCTTCCTTGGTGCGCTGGTTGGCGCCGTGATCTTGCTGGTGATCTACGGCTTGATCAAAAAGAACTGATTCAGGCGACAAAGCCCTCTCTGCTGCGCAGCCGGGGAGGGCTAGAATGCTCGGCGTTGCATAGTCCTATTCTTAACCGAGCACCTCCATGCGCCGTCTTTTGCTGACTTTCCTATTACTGGGTACGGGCCTTGCCCACGCCGGCGAACTGCCGGAAACCGACTGGCTCGAACTGATGCCCAAGTCGGACCAGAAAGCCCTCGAGGCCATGCCTGAAATCGACCACAACTCCCCCGAAGCCAATGGCACCTTTACCCAAAAGGGTGGCATGAAGCAGAGCAAGGGTTTGCCGGCGGTGATGTATTCGACCAAAACCGTGCCGTCGATGAACGACAAGAACATCCGCATCGGTGGTTATCCGGTGCCGCTGGAATCCGACGCCAAGGGCCACAGCACACTGTTCTTCCTCGTGCCGTATCCGGGCGCCTGCATCCACGTGCCGCCACCGCCACCAAATCAATTGGTGTTGGTGCGTTATCCGAAAGGTTTGAAGCTGAATGACATCTATACACCGCTGTGGGTGACCGGCACGCTGAAGATCGAGAAGGTCAACAACGACCTGGCTGACGCAGCGTATGCGCTGGATGCGGCGAAGGTGCGGGTGGTGAAAGAGTCAGATTTGTAGAAAATCAAAACTGTGGGAGCGAGCTTGCTCGCGATGGCGGTGTAACAGTCAACATTGATGTTGGATGTTATGGCCTCATCGCGAGCAAGCTCGCTCCCACATTGGTTTTGTGGTGTTAGAGAGATTTGCTGCCGATGCTGACGCCGAGGGTATGACTGGCACCAGGTGCCAGCGTCACCACATCATCCATCACGTTCGCCGTTTCAATGCACAGCATGCGCTGCCAGCCATCGTCGGCCATGTCGCTGAACGCCGCAGCGCGTTCAATCCACGGATTCCAGATCACCGCCGAGCGTGAACCGCTGCTGGTCAGCTCGATGCGCCGTTCCCAGGCCGGATCGACAATGCTCAGCTTCGCCGGGGTATTGAGATAGATACGATCGGTCTCGCCGACAAAACGCAGATCGCCGGTCTGAGTGACGGTTTTCCAGTCGTCCAGGGTTTCGATGTAACTCAAGCCATCCAGCCCTTCGACATGCACTTCGCGTACATCGCTGACCGCGAAATAGCTGTGCAGCGCCTGGCTGATGGTGACTTTGTCTGCGCCCCGGTTATGGCTGGTCAGGCTGATGTGCAGTTGCTCATCCAGACGAATGCTCAGCTTCAAATCCACTTGATGCGGCCAGCCTGGCAAGCCGCCTTCAGGGTAAGGGAGAATAAACTCCACCTTCAGGCTTTCGCCCTCGGTTTCAATCCCGCCCAGTTCCCAGTCCATCGCCCTGACCAGCCCGTGGGCGGTCGGCGCTTCGTTGCTGACGCGCATCGCCTGAACGCTCTGCGGGTTGCGCGGCAAGTTGCCGAACCACGGCCAGCACACCGGAACCCCGGCGCGGATGCTCTTGCCAGTCTTGAACACTGCCTCGTCGTTGAGCCAGATCAGCGGCGGTTGCCCGGCCACCTGATAACTGAGGATGTGCGCGCCCTGCTGGGCAACCAGCAGTTCGGCCTGACCGTGGCGGATGCGCCAGCAGTTCAGTTCATCCAGTTTCACGGCTTCAACGTTGGGCGTGCTCATGGGGCAACTCTCGATCAGGAACAATGACTGCAATGGACCGCAGAAAGGTCGCAGTGTTTAACGAGCTCTAGGCGGAACCGAGCGGGTGCGACCGCTGCCATCGATGGCGACGAACACGAACACGGCTTCAGTCACTTTACGCCATTCGCTGGACAGCGGATCGTCACTCCAGACTTCGACCATCATCTGAATCGAGCTGCGACCAATTTCCAGCGCCTGGGTATAGAAGGAGAGCTGAGCGCCCACCGCTACCGGAACCAGAAACGCCATGCGGTCGATCGCCACCGTGGCCACGCGACCACCTGCGACTTTGCTGGCCATTGCGGTGCCGGCCAAATCCATCTGCGACACCAGCCAACCGCCGAAAATATCGCCAAAGCCGTTGGTTTCGCGAGGGAGCGCGGTAATTTGCAGGGCAAGGTCGCCTTGCGGGATTGGATCTTCTTGTTCGAGCTCTATCATGCCGGGGGTGCCTCTGACCCGTGACTCTTCATAGGTGTAGCGGGTGAATAGCCGTCTTGGAAAAACGATTCAGCCCCGAACATACTACGTTCGTCACGTTTTTCGTAAGGCGCCTAAAGGGAAACTCTGCGAAATCGGCTGACGGGTGCCAACGACGTTTTCGCACAGCAACCCCTTACAAGCAGGTGCAGGATTGCGAGTATATCGGTCGGTAGACTCCGAGACGACCGTCCGGTTCTCGTTTCGACCGTCAATTACGCACCTCTATGTGCTTTTTCGAACAATTTGTTATCGTGCCGGACCTGCCCAAGCCTCAGCCAGCGTTGTTGGGGTTGCAGATCCGACTATAAGAGAAGCCTTGCCATGACCACAGCGCCTTCGAGCATCGCGCAGCCAACCCAGTCCGCACGTCCGCTGACTCGCAACGACTACAAGACGTTATCGCTGTCTGCCCTGGGCGGCGCGCTGGAGTTTTACGACTTCATCATTTTCGTGTTCTTCGCCACGGTGGTCGGCAAGCTGTTCTTCCCGGCCGACATGCCCGAGTGGCTGCGTTTGATGCAGACCTTCGGGATCTTTGCCGCCGGCTACCTGGCGCGGCCACTGGGCGGCATTGTCATGGCGCACTTCGGCGATCTGCTGGGACGCAAGAAGATGTTCACCCTGAGCATTTTCATGATGGCGGTGCCGACCCTGATCATGGGTTTGCTGCCGACTTATGCGCAGATCGGCATGTGGGCGCCAATCCTGCTGCTGCTGATGCGGGTGATTCAAGGCGCCGCGATTGGCGGTGAAGTGCCGGGCGCGTGGGTATTCGTTTCCGAACACGTGCCACAGCGGCACATCGGCTACGCCTGCGGCACCCTGACCTGCGGCCTGACGGCCGGTATCCTGCTGGGCTCGCTGGTCGCCACCGCGATCAACAGCATTTACACCCCGGTCGAAGTTTCGGATTACGCCTGGCGGATTCCGTTCCTGCTGGGTGGCGTGTTCGGCCTGTTCTCGGTTTACCTGCGCCGCTGGCTGCACGAGACCCCGGTGTTCGCCGAGCTGCAACTGCGCAAGGCCCTGGCAGAAGAAGTGCCGCTGCGCGCCGTGTTGCGCGACCATCGCGGGGCGATCCTGATTTCCATGCTGCTGACCTGGCTGCTGTCCGCCGGCATCATCGTGGTCATCCTGATGACCCCGACCGTGCTGCAGACTGTCTATCACTTCTCGCCGACCACCGCGTTGCAGGCCAACAGCCTGGCGATCGTGTTTCTGAGCCTGGGCTGCGTCGCCTCCGGTGCACTGGCTGACCGCTTCGGTGCGGGTCGTATCTTCGTGTTCGGCAGTGCCGCGTTGCTCATCAGCTCGTGGACTTTCTATCACAGTCTGTTCAACCACCCGGACTGGCTGTTCCCGATGTACGCCTTGACCGGCTTGCTGGTCGGCACCATCGGTGCGGTGCCGTATGTGATGGTCAAAGCCTTCCCGGCGGTGGTGCGCTTCAGTGGGCTGTCATTCTCCTACAACCTGGCCTACGCCATCTTCGGCGGCCTGACCCCGATGGTTGTCACCCTGCTGCTCAAGGAAAGCCCGATGGGGCCTGCCTATTACGTGGCGATCATCTGCGGTGTCGGGATTCTGGTGGGCGCGTACCTCTGGAAGAAGGGGCGTTAATCGACCCCTTTCGTTGACTGTACTGGCCTCATCGCGAGCAAGCTCGCTCCCACATTGGATTTGTGTTCGCCGCAGATCCCTGTGGGAGCGAGCTTGCTCGCGATGAACGATGACGCGGTATCCCTTCAAAACGCCAGATGCTGGCCTTTCATCTAATTGTCATATTTCAGCCATAGAGTGTTCACACGGCCTGCTGATACTTGGCCCCGACTTAACACACCTATCTGCTAGGAGTAAGGCATGAAACTGAAGCGTTTGATGGCGGCAATGACTTTTGTCGCTGCTGGCGTTGCGACTGCCAACGCGGTTGCCGCTGTTGACCCTGCTATCCCGAGCTACACCAAGATCACTGGTGTGTCGGGCAACCTGTCCAGCGTCGGCTCCGATACCCTGGCCAACCTCATGACCCTGTGGGCTGAGAACTACAAAAAAGAATACCCGAACGTAAACATCCAGATTCAGGCTGCCGGTTCGTCTACCGCGCCACCTGCGCTCACCGAAGGCACCGCTAACCTGGGCCCGATGAGCCGCAAGATGAAGGACACCGAGCTGCAAGCCTTCGAAACCAAATACGGCTACAAGCCAACCGCTATCCCGGTTGCCGTGGATGCCCTGGCTGTCTTCGTTCACAAAGACAACCCGATCCAGCACCTGACCATGGAACAAGTCGACGCGATCTTCTCGTCCACTCGTCTGTGCGGCGCTAAAACCGACGTGAAAACCTGGGGCGACCTGGGCGTGACCGGCGACCTGGCCAACAAGCCGGTTCAACTGTTCGGTCGTAACTCGGTATCCGGCACCTACGGCTACTTCAAAGAAGAAGCCCTGTGCAAAGGCGACTACAAGCCAAACGTCAACGAACAACCAGGCTCGGCTTCGGTCGTGCAGTCGATCAGCTCCTCGCTGAACGGCGTCGGTTACTCGGGCATCGGCTACAAAACCGCTAGCGTGAAGACTGTGGCCCTGGCCAAGAAAGGCAGCACCGAGTTCATCGAGGACACCGAAGAAAACGCCCTGAACGGCAAATACCCGCTGTCGCGTTTCCTCTACGTTTACGTCAACAAAGCCCCGAACAAGCCTCTGGCCCCGCTGGAAGCCGAGTTCGTGAAACTGATCCTGTCCAAACAGGGTCAGGAAGTGGTTGTGAAAGATGGCTACATCCCGCTGCCAGCCAAGGTTGCTGCAAAAGCATTGGCTGACCTGGGTCTGCAGGAAGGCGGCGCTGAAGTCGCAAAAAAGTAAAACCGTAGGAGCCGAGCTTGCTCGCGATGGGGGCGCCGCGTTTCACCTTTGAAACCGTGGCGCTACCATCGCGGGCAAGCCTTGCTCCTACAAGGGCCAGGGTTACCAAGCAGGTAACCCGGCCTCCCCAAATTTTCAGTCCGCTGCCAGTTCCCACAGGCGGCGGATTTGTTGCGTCACTGCATTGTCATCTTTCTGTCATACAGGATCGCTAGGGTGTGCGAATGAATGATCTGGCCAATTCCACCATGACTACAAATCCCCCCAAGCGAATTGACTTCAATACGCCTGAGCTGCAACGCAAGCGCCGCATCCGCGCGCTCAAAGATCGCCTGACCCGCTGGTACGTCCTCGTGGGCGGCCTCGCCGTTCTCGGCGCGATCACGCTGATCTTTTTCTTCCTCGCTTACGTTGTCGCGCCTCTGTTTCAGGGCGCCGACCTGACCGCCAAGGACGCCATCACGCCGGCCTGGATGCAAGACGCCGGCAAGCCGTTGATGATCTCCCTGGAAGAACAGAACCAGGTCGCCATGCGGGTTTCCGACAAGGGCCAGGCATTGTTCTTCGATATCGACAGTGGCGCTGAACTCAAGCGTGTCGATCTGTCGATTCCGGCAGGCACTACCGTGACCTCCATCGGCGAAGACCAACCAGGCCATCCATTGGTGGCCGTGGGCTTGTCCAACGGCCAGGCGCTTGTGTTCCGTCACACTTATAAAGTCAGCTACCCGGACGGCAAGAAAACCATCTCGCCGGCCATCGAATACCCGTATGGCGAAACGCCGATTGCATTGAATGAGGCGGGCGGTGCTCTCGAGCACGTCAGTCTTAACGCCACCGACACGACCTTGATGCTGGTTGGCTCCACTGGTTCGCAACTCAACGTTTTGTCGCTGACCAGCGAAGAAAACATGATGACCGGCGAAGTCACCAACGAGCAGAAGCGTATCGATCTGCCGCAGATGACCGAGCCGGTGAAGAACATCTTCGTCGACCCACGTCAGCAGTGGCTGTACGTGATTAACGGCCGGGCTCAGGCCGACGTGTTCAGCCTGCGCGACAAGAGCCTCAACGGTCGCTACAAACTGCTGGATGATGGCGAAGCGCAAATCACCGCCAGTACTCAACTGGTGGGCGGCATCTCGCTGATCCTCGGTGATTCCAAGGGTGGTCTGGCCCAGTGGTTCATGGCCCGCGATCCGGATGGTGAGCTGCGCCTGAAGCAGATCCGCAACTTCCAGATGGGCACTGCGCCGATCGTTGAAATCACCGCTGAAGAACGTCGCAAAGGCTTCATCGCCCTCGATGCGTCCGGCAAGCTCGGCGTGTTCCACAGCACCGCCCACCGCACCTTGCTGGTGGATCAGGTGGTCGATGGCCAAGGCATCTTTGGCATGTCGCCACGGGCCAACCGCGTGATCGTGGAAGCGGGCGGCAAGATTCAACCGCTGCTGCTCGACAACCCGCACCCGGAAGTTTCCTGGAGCGCGTTGTGGAGCAAGGTCTGGTACGAGAACTACGACGAGCCTAAATACGTCTGGCAATCGACCGCAGCCAACACCGACTTCGAACCCAAGCTGAGTCTGTCTCCGCTGACCTTCGGTACTTTGAAAGCTGCGTTCTACGCCATGCTGCTGGCCGCGCCTCTGGCCGTTGCCGCCGCCATCTACACCGCGTACTTCATGGCCCCGGGCATGCGCCGCAAGGTCAAGCCGGTGATCGAGCTGATGGAAGCGATGCCGACGGTGATCCTCGGCTTCTTCGCCGGGTTGTTCCTGGCACCCTACGTCGAAGGGCATTTGCCGGGGATTTTCAGCCTGCTGCTGTTGATGCCGATCGGCATCCTGGTCGCCGGTTTCACCTTCAGTCGCCTGCCTGAATCGCTGCGCCTGCGGGTGCCAGATGGTTGGGAAAGCGCGATCCTGATTCCGGTGATCCTGTTCGTGGGCTGGCTCTCGCTGTACATGAGCCCGTACATGGAAACCTGGTTCTTCGGCGGCGACATGCGCATGTGGATCTCCCACGACCTGGGCATCACCTACGACCAGCGCAACGCTCTGGTGGTCGGTCTGGCCATGGGCTTCGCGGTGATCCCGAACATCTACTCCATCGCCGAAGACGCCGTGTTCAGCGTGCCTCGCGGTTTGACCCTCGGTTCCCTGGCCCTCGGTGCCACGCCGTGGCAGACCATGACTCGTGTGGTGATCCTCACCGCCAGCCCGGGCATCTTCTCGGCGCTGATGATCGGCATGGGCCGTGCGGTCGGTGAAACCATGATCGTGCTGATGGCCACCGGTAACACCCCGGTCATGGAAATGAACCTGTTCGAAGGCCTGCGCACCCTGGCGGCCAACGTTGCGGTGGAAATGCCCGAATCGGAAGTCGGCGGCAGCCACTACCGCGTGCTGTTCCTCTCGGCGCTGGTGCTGCTGTTGTTCACCTTCGTCATGAACACCCTCGCGGAGCTGATTCGTCAGCGTCTGCGCAAGAAATACTCGTCGCTTTAAGAAAGGTAGAAGTCTGTGAAACAGAACTCCCTGAAAGGATGGTTCAAGAGCGGCGCCCCCGGCGTCTGGATCAGCGGTGGCGCGGTGTCCATCGCGGTCATCATGACCATTGGCCTGCTGGCAGTGATTGCCGTGCGCGGTCTGGGCCATTTCTGGCCGGCGGACCTGGTGCACGCCAGTTACGACGTGCCGGGCCAGGCCAACCACCTCGTCATCGGCGAAGTGGTGCAGAAAGAAGAAGTGCCGCGCGAGCGCCTGAAAAGCGCTGGCCTGCCGGTGCCCGATCAGGGCCCGGAGTTCATGACCCGCGAGCTGATCAAGGTCGGCAACCGTGACCTGAACGGCAACGACTTCACCTGGATCGTCGGCGAGTGGTTGACCAACCAGAAGACCCCACCCGAGTTGATGACCATCGAGCGTCGTGAGTGGGGCAACTTCTACGGCTACCTGGTCAACGTCAAACAGGACGGCAAGATCATCGCCGAAGGCGAAGCCGCATGGCCTGAGTTGCAGGCGCGTGTTGCTCGCGTCAACCAGCTCGCCGCACAGCTCAAGAGCCTGGAAAAAACCGACATCGGCGCGATCAACGCAGGTCTTGAACGCGTCCGCCTGCACGGCCGCAAACTGGAACTGGCTGGCCAACTCGATGCCACCGCACAAGCGGACATGGAATCCGAGCGCGCCGAGCTCAACGCTCGTTATCAAGACATCGAAGCCCGCCTGAACGACCTGCACGCCCAGTTCAATCGCGACAGCCTGACGGCTCGCGATGCCAACGGCAAAGAGATCGAAATCGGTATCGGCAAAGTGGTTCACGCCTATCAGCCGAACGGCATGAACACCTTCACCAAGATTGGCTTCTACTTCAGCAAGGTCTGGGAATTCCTCAGCGACGATCCGCGTGAAGCGAACACCGAAGGCGGGATCTTCCCGGCGATTTTCGGCACCGTGATGATGACGTTGATCATGGCGATGATCGTGACGCCGTTCGGCGTATTGGCAGCGGTTTACCTGCGTGAATATGCGAAACAGAACACCATGACTCGCTTGATCCGCATCGCGGTGAACAACCTGGCCGGCGTTCCGGCCATCGTTTACGGCGTGTTTGGTCTGGGCTTCTTTGTTTATGTGTTGGGTGGTTCGGTCGACCGGTTGTTCTTCCCGGAAGCGCTGCCGGCGCCGACCTTTGGTACGCCGGGTCTGCTCTGGGCGTCGCTGACCTTGGCGCTGCTGGCGGTGCCGGTGGTGATCGTGGCCACGGAAGAAGGCTTGGCGCGGATTCCTCGCACCGTGCGCGAAGGCTCGTTGGCCCTCGGCGCAACCAAGGCTGAAACCTTGTGGAAGATCGTACTGCCGATGGCCAGCCCGGCGATGATGACCGGCATGATTCTCGCGGTGGCTCGCGCCGCCGGTGAAGTGGCGCCGCTGATGCTGGTAGGTGTGGTGAAACTGGCGCCGTCGCTGCCGGTGGATGGCAACTACCCGTACTTGCACCTGGACCAGAAGATCATGCACTTGGGCTTCCACATCTATGACGTCGGCTTCCAGAGCCCGAACGTCGAGGCCGCGCGGCCGCTGGTGTACGCCACGGCGCTGCTGCTGGTGCTGGTGATCGCCACGCTTAACCTGTCGGCCGTCTATATCCGTAACCACCTGCGTGAAAAATACAAAGCGCTGGATAGCTGATAGCTGCCGCAAAAATTGAATGGGCTGCTGGCCTCAATGCCAGCCGCTCACTGAACCGAATTTGTTAGCACAGGGAGCCTCCCATGCAGCACGAAGCACATACCCACGGCATCAACATGTCCGCCCTGGGCCGCGACAAACAGAGCTTGAGCCTTGAGCAGGAAACCGTGGCCATCGAAGTGCCGGGCCTGAGCCTGTTCTACGGCGACAAGCAAGCGCTGTACGACGTCAGCATGAACATCCCGAAACAGCGCGTGACCGCCTTCATCGGCCCGTCTGGCTGCGGCAAGTCCACGCTGCTGCGCACCTTCAACCGCATGAACGACCTGGTGGATGGCTGCCGCGTCGAAGGCGAGATCAACCTCTACGGCAACAACATTTACCGTAAGGGTGAAGACGTCGCCGAGTTGCGTCGTCGCGTCGGCATGGTGTTCCAGAAGCCCAACCCGTTCCCGAAAACCATCTACGAGAACGTGGTCTACGGCCTGCGCATCCAGGGCATCAACAAGAAGCGGATCCTCGACGAAGCCGTCGAGTGGGCGTTGAAAGGCGCGGCGCTGTGGGACGAAGTCAAAGACCGTCTGCACGAGTCGGCACTTGGGTTGTCCGGTGGTCAGCAACAACGTCTGGTGATCGCTCGCACCATCGCCGTGGAGCCGGAAGTGCTGCTGCTCGACGAACCGTGCTCGGCACTCGACCCGATCTCCACGCTGAAAGTTGAAGAGCTGATCTACGAACTGAAATCCAAGTTCACCATCGTCATCGTGACCCACAACATGCAACAGGCCGCGCGGGTTTCCGATTACACGGCGTTCATGTACATGGGCAAACTGGTGGAATTCGGCGACACCGACACCCTGTTCACCAATCCGGCGAAGAAGCAGACCGAAGACTACATCACTGGTCGCTACGGCTAGGAAGCTGTTGTTGCTCACTGAACTGACGCTGCGGTCCACCGCACCTTACCGGACGCTCCAAGGACGCCAACATGATTAGTAAAGAAGGCCTTACCCATCACATCTCCGCGCAGTTCAACGCTGAGCTCGAGGAAGTGCGCAGCCACCTCCTGGCCATGGGCGGGCTGGTCGAGAAGCAGGTCAACGACGCGGTGACCGCGCTGATCGAGGCTGACTCCGGCCTGGCCCAGCAGGTTCGCGAGATCGACGACCAGATCAACCAGATGGAACGCAACATCGACGAAGAATGCCTGCGCATTCTGGCCCGTCGTCAGCCGGCAGCGTCGGACTTGCGTTTGATCATCAGCATCTCCAAGTCGGTAATCGATCTGGAGCGCATCGGTGACGAAGCGACCAAGATCGCCCGTCGCGCCATCCAGTTGTGTGAAGAAGGCGAAGCCCCACGGGGTTACGTCGAGGTTCGCCACATCGGCGACCAGGTCCGCAACATGGTTCGCGATGCGCTGGACGCCTTTGCCCGCTTCGATGCCGACCTGGCATTGTCGGTGGCCCAGTACGACAAGATCATCGACCGCGAATACAAAACCGCATTGCGCGAGCTCGCCACCTACATGATGGAAGACCCGCGCTCTATCTCGCGGGTCTTGAGCATCATTTGGGTGTTGCGTTCGCTGGAGCGGATCGGCGACCACGCACGCAATATTTCGGAGCTGGTGATTTACCTGGTGCGCGGCACCGACGTGCGGCACCTGGGCCTCAAGCGCATGAAAGAAGAAGTTGAAGGCACAAGTGGCGAAACCGCTAATGTTCCGGGCAAAGCTGACGATAAGTAAGATTGCCTGAGAAAAGCGCCCGGCCTTTTGGCCGGGCGTTTTTGTTTGTGGTCGATGAATTCGAAAGCAGCACCCGCGAACGAAAAGTCCCGGCGTGACTGAAGGTTTTTGGCAATGTGCCATCAGCAAAGCGGTATGCTTGCCGGGATTTTTTTAAGGGGTGATGGATGAGTAAGGTCAGTGTGTTGGTCGTGGACGACGCGTCGTTCATTCGTGACCTGGTGAAGAAGTGCTTGCGCAACTACTTCCCGGGGATCCGGATCGAAGACGCGGTCAACGGCAAAAAGGCTCAGTCCTTGCTGGCTCGGGAAGCATTCGATCTGGTCCTGTGCGACTGGGAAATGCCGGAAATGTCTGGTCTGGAACTGCTGACCTGGTGCCGCGAGCAGGACAACCTCAAGACCATGCCGTTCGTGATGGTGACCAGCCGAGGCGATAAAGAGAACGTCGTCCAGGCGATCCAGGCTGGGGTTTCGGGTTACGTCAGCAAGCCGTTCACCAACGAGCAACTGCTGACCAAGGTCAAGCAGGCCCTGAACAAGGTCGGCAAGCTCGACACCTTGATGAACAGCGCGCCGACCAAAATGAACTCGGCGTTCGGCAACGATTCCCTGAGCGCATTGACCGGTGGCAAGGCTGCCGTGGTCGCACCCGCCGCGGCGCCAGCCCCGTCTCGCGGTCTGCTCAACAGCCCGCCGATCAAGCCTCCAGCGTCCTCCGCGGCGCCAACGGGCGGTCGTGGCCAGGGCCAACTGCGCCTGCCGAACGGCATTCAGCAATGTGTGATCAAGGCCTTGAGTCTCAAGGAAGCCTTGCTGGTGGTGAAACGCACCGACACCCTGCCGCAAGTGCTCGACAGTGCCGTGCTCGACCTGGAGCAGGGCGATAACGCCGAAACCGCCCGCCTGAACGGCTACCTGCACGCCATCGTCGCCCACGAGCAGAAGCCCGACAGCGAGTGGTTGCAACTGACCTTCCGCTTCGTCGACCAGGATGCGCAGAAGCTCGACTACATCTCGCGGTTGATAGCACGTGGTACGGCGCAGAAGCATTTCGTACCCGGCGCTTAAGTTCTGCATCGTCTGTTAGGCCGCCATCGCGAGCAAGCTCGCTCCCACATTGGAATGCGTTCCCTTGTGTGAGCGAGCTTGCTCGCGATGAGGCCTTCGAATTCACCGCACATCCGCTGAACGGCCCATTTTGAAACATCTGCCGACTACCCGGGTCAATTGCAGCTGCTAGGCTCCTACCCAGGCCTTACTCGACAGAATCTTGCCCATGCTCGCGCGCCTGCTGTTTTTCTGCGGTCTTCTCATGGCATCTACCTCGGCGATGGCCATGACGATCTACAAGTCCACCGACGCCAATGGCGTGGTCTCCTACAGCGACCGCCCCACGACGGGCTCCAAGGTGTTCGTTTTTCGTGATCGCATGGTCGAGAACCTTGAGCGCCAGGTGTACCTCGTCATCACGAAGAAGAAGGGCGTGGACAGCGTTTACGTGCGCAATGACCTGTATGCGCCGGTAGAAATCGAGTTGAGCTTCGGCGGGCTGAAGAACGTCAGTGGTGCGCCGAGCCGACCGATTCGCCGGGTGATGCCGGCACGCAGCAGTATTCGTCTGGCGCTGCTCACAGCCACGCAGCCCGAAAGGCCGCTCGCGTATACCCCAAAATTTGAATACTCCCTGGGCGACCCCTCAGGGGCCGCCATGGCCTATCGATACCCATTGCCGTGGCGTGGCGGACCGTTTCGGCTGAGTCAGGGCGCCAACGGTCAATACAGCCACTTTGGTCCAAAGAACCGCTACGCCATGGACATCGCCATGCCCGAAGGCACGCCGATCATCGCGGCGCGAGGCGGTGTGGTGGTGAAAACCGAGAATGCCCAGACCGGGCGCGGCACCGATCCGTCAGGCAATTTCGTGCGGGTGCTGCACGATGACGGGACGATGGGCGTGTACCTGCACCTCAAACAAGGTTCGGTGAGCGTTCGCGAGGGGCAGCGGGTGTCGGTGGGGAGTCCACTGGCCTTGTCGGGCAATACCGGCAACAGCAGCGGGCCGCACCTGCATTTCGTGGTGCAGCGCAATACCGGGTTGGGGCTGGTGTCGATCCCGTACCAGTTCAATCAACCGGTGGGCGCGTTGCCCAACTTTGCGTTGGGCAAACAATAGGCGGATCAGCGCTATCACTGTGGCGAGGGAGCTTGCTCCCGCTCGGCTGCGCAGCAGTCGTAAATTGGTGAATGCGGTGCACCTGGGGGATCGCGGTTACGGGATTTGGGGCCGCTTCGCAGCCCAGCGGGAGCAAGCTCCCTCGCCACAAGAGCCCGCTCGCCGCCGGCGTTGCAATCAATCGAGCATCAACACCTTGGCCAGAATGATCTTCGGCCCTTTCATCTTCTTGATGATGATCCGCAAGCCTTCGACTTCCAGCACTTCTTCCTCTTCCGGTACCCGTTTCAGGGTTTCGTAGACCAGCCCGGCGAGGGTTTCGGCTTCGATGTGGTCCAGATCGATGCCCAGCAGGCGCTCGACCTTGAACAGCGGCGTGTCGCCGCGCACCAGCAGCTTGCCTGGCTGGTACGCGAGGATCCCGCGCTCAGCCTTGCGGTGTTCGTCCTGAATGTCGCCGACCAGCACTTCCAACACGTCTTCCATGGTCAGGTAGCCGATGATGTTGCCGTCAGCTTCTTCAACCAGGGCGAAGTGCGAGCCGCCTTTGCGGAACTGTTCCAACAACTGCGACAGCGGCATGTGGCGCGAAACCCGTTCCAGCGGCCGGGTCAGTTCGGCGAGGTTGAACGACTCGGGAATGTGGTCCAGGGCTGCCAGTTCCAGCAGCAAATCCTTGATGTGCAGCAGGCCGACGAACTCCTGACGATCGCTGTCGTACACCGGATAACGGCTGAACTTGTGGCGACGGAACATCGCCAGGATTTCCTTCAGCGGCGCGTTGAACTCCAGCGTCACCAGGTCTTCCCGGGAATTGGCCCAGTCGACCACTTCCAGCTCGCCCATTTCCACCGCCGAGGCCAAAACACGCATGCCTTGGTCGCTCGGGTCCTGGCCACGGCTGGAGTGCAGGATCAGTTTCAGTTCTTCACGGCTGTAATGGTGCTCGTGATGAGGGCCGGGTTCACCTTGGCCGGCGATCCGCAGGATCGTGTTGGCGCTGGCGTTGAGCAGGTAAATGGCCGGGTACATCGCCCAGTAGAACAGGTACAGCGGCACGGCAGTCCAGAGCGATAGCAGCTCGGGCTTGCGGATGGCCCAGGATTTTGGGGCCAGCTCACCGACCACAATGTGCAGGTACGAGATGACGAAGAACGCAGCGAAGAACGACACGCCTTTGATCACTTCGGCCGACTGCACGCCGACGGCTTCAAGGATCGGTTCGAGGATGTGCGCGAACGCCGGTTCACCGACCCAGCCAAGACCAAGGGAGGCGAGGGTGATACCCAATTGGCACGCCGAGAGGTACGCATCGAGCTGACTGTGAACGGTGCGCAGGATGTGTCCGCGCCAGCCGTTTTTTTCAGCGATGGCTTCGACCCGGGTCGAGCGCAATTTGACCATGGCAAATTCCGCCGCAACGAAAAAACCGTTGAGCAAAACCAGGATCAGAGCAAAAAGAATCATGCCGAAATCGGCGAAGAGTGTCGCGAGGGTCAAGCCAGGGGATGGGTCCATGATGGAGTTTTGCGGGTTCCGTGTATTCAAAAAAGAGGGAAATGCGGTGCCTGAAGGGCAGGCACAAGTCAGCCAATGTAGCGGCTGACCAAGTGATTGACTAGTGGCGCGTGCCGGCCGGTATCAGTCGGTGGCGCTGATGACCCGGGATTTGGTGACCTGGGCCGGCGCAAAATGGCAGGTAAAGGTGCTGCCATGGCCCGGCACACTGCTGATTTCCATCCGCGCGCGGTGGCGCAGCAGCACGTGTTTGACGATCGCCAGCCCGAGCCCCGTGCCGCCGGTGTTGGAGTTGCGGCTGGAATCGACGCGGTAGAAGCGTTCGGTCAGGCGCGGCAGGTGTTTGCTGTCGATGCCGATCCCGGAATCCTGCACGCTCAGGTGTGCGCCTTGTTCATCGCCCCACCAGCGGATGCGGATATTGCCTTCGGCCGGTGTGTATTTCACCGCGTTGAACACTAGATTGGAAAACGCGCTGCGCAACTCGGCTTCGCTGCCCTTGAGCAGAATCGTCGGGTCGGCTTCCAGCGTGATCTTCTGATTGCGCTGAGCAGACAACTGCTGAGCGTCGCTCTTGATCGATTGCAGCAAGCCGTCGATGGCCACCGGCTGGTTGTCCGACGGGTAATCGGTGGCTTCCAGTTTGGCCAACAGCAGCAAGTCGTTGAGCAGCGTCTGCATGCGTCCGCCTTGCTGCTGCATCTGTTGCAGGGCACGGGACCAGCGCGGGTTCACGTCCTCGACGTTGTCGAGCAAGGTTTCCAGATAGCCGCAGATCACCGTCAACGGCGTGCGCAATTCATGGGAGACGTTGGCGATGAAGTCTTTGCGCATCTGTTCCAGTTGATGGATACGCGTCACGTCGCGCACCAGCATCAAGTGTTCGTTGTTGCCGTAGCGGGTGATGTACAGCTGAATGCGCAGACGATCGTTGACCGGTGACGGGATTTCCAGCGGCTCGGCGTAGCTGTCCTGCTCAAAGTATTCCTTGAAGCGGGGATGGCGTACGAGGTTGGTTACCGGTTGGCCGCTGTCTTGTGGTGTCTTGAGGCCGAGCAGGGTTTCGGCAGCGCGGTTCCACCATTCGAGGTTGCCGTCGCTGTCGAGCATGATCACCGCGTCTTTCAGCGCAGCGGTGGATTCCTGGACCCGGTCGATCACCGCTTGCAGGCGCCCGCGCACACGTTGGTCGCGACGTTGCAGGTGGTAGATGCTGTCGAACACTTCGCCCCACAGGCCATAGCCATCGGGCGGTGCCTCATCGGGTTTGTGCAGGCGCAGCCATTCGTGCAGACGCAGTAATTGCTTGAGCGTCCAGGCCAGGTAAAGGCCCAGGCCCGCGGCGAGGCTCCAGCCGTAGTAGCCGGTAATCAGGCCGATCACCAGGCAACCGGTCACCAGCAAAAGCATGTGGCGGATCAGGGTGCCATGCCAGTTTTGGTTCACTTGAACGCGCGTCCTTGTCAGCTTGTCGGGCGGGAAAGGTCCGGATCAGGCCTTGGTGGAGAACCGGTAACCGGTGCCGCGCACGGTTTGTACCAGATTTTCGTAAGCATCGCCGAGGGCTTTGCGCAGGCGGCGGATGTGCACGTCGACGGTGCGCTCTTCAACATAAACGTTGCCGCCCCAGACCTGATCCAGCAGCTGGCCGCGGGTGTAGGCACGTTCCTGGTGGGTCATGAAGAATTGCAGCAGGCGGTATTCGGTCGGGCCCATCTCGGCGGGTTTGCCGTCGATGGTCACACGGTGGCTGATCGGGTCCAGCAGCAGGCCGCCGACTTCGATCGGCGTCTCGCCATCGGTAGGGCCGGCACGGCGCAGCACGGCCTTCAGGCGCGCAACCAGCTCACGTGGGGAAAAAGGCTTGGTGATGTAGTCATCGGCGCCGACTTCCAGGCCCTGGATCTTGTTGTCCTCTTCGCCCTTGGCGGTGAGCATGATGATCGGGATGTCCCCGGTCAGCTCATCGCGCTTGAGGCGTCGGGCCAGCTCGATGCCGGACGTGCCGGGCAGCATCCAGTCGAGCAGGATCAGGTCCGGCTTGCGGTCGACAATGATGGCGTGGGCCTGCTGCGAGTTCTCAGCCTCCAGGCAGTCATAGCCGGCCATTTCCAACGCAACGGCGATCATTTCGCGAATGGGCGCTTCGTCGTCGACGATCAGAATGCTCCTGCCAACCATGCCTTTAATCCTCTTGTCATTTAACTGTCTTGCGCCGCATTAGATAACGGAATTATTGCAGTCGTGTGACAGTATTTTAGTCGCCCGGCGATTGTCATGATCCTGAACTAAGCTCTAATTCCGAATCCTGACAACCACAAGAGGAAGGTTTCCATGAAGCAATACTCGCATTCCCTCAAGGCTCTGATGCTGACCGCAGCCCTGGCGTTGCCATCAATGGCCTTCGCGGCTGAGCCTGTGATGATGAAAGAAGGTGTGATGGCGGACCACAAGGGCATGACCCTGTACACCTTCGACAAAGACACGGGTGGCAAGTCTGTGTGCACTGGTGAGTGTGCAGAATACTGGCCGCCATTCAAGGCGGAAGCGGGTGCCAAGGCCGAAGGTGACTGGACAATCGTCAAGCGTGACGATGGCACGATGCAGTGGGCCTATAAGGGCAAACCGCTGTACTACTTCAAGAAGGACGCGAAACCGGGAGACAAGGCCGGTGACAAAATGAAGGACGTCTGGCACGTCATCACCAATTCCGGACCGAAAATGTAAACCTGTAGCAGCTGGCGAAGCCTGCGTTCGGCTGCGCAGCAGTCGTAAAGTCTGCTCATGCGGTGTATCAGATGAACCGCGTACTCAGGATTTACGACTGCTTCGCAGCCGGACGCAGGCTGCGCCAGCTGCTACATAAAAGCGTGCCCATCAACGCAGCGCGTAATCCAGCACAATCCCGACAAAAATTGCCAACCCGGCCCAATGGTTGTGCAGAAACGCCTTGAAGCAGCGCATCCGGTCCTTGCCACGGGTGTACCAGAACTCCCACGTAAAACAGCCCGCCGCCGCCAGCAATCCCAAGTGGAACCAGCCACCGAGCTCGAATTTCGACCCGGCCAGCAGCAGGCAACCCAGCGCCAACCCTTGCAGGATCAGGATGATCACCCGGTCCGCCTCGCCAAACAGAATCGCCGTGGATTTCACGCCGATCTTCAAGTCGTCGTCGCGATCAGTCATGGCGTAATAGGTGTCGTAGCCCACCGTCCACAGCAGGTTCGCGATCCACAGCAACCACGCCGCCGCCGGCAGTCCACCGGTTTCGGCAGTGAACGCCATCGGCATGCCCCAGGAGAACGCCGCGCCCAGCACCACTTGCGGGTAATAGGTGTAGCGCTTCATGAACGGGTAAGTGAAGGCCAGTGCCAAACCGCCGAACGACAGCCAGACCGTCGTGGCATTGGTGCACAGCACCAACAGGAAACTCACGCCCATCAGCAGCGCGAAGAACACCAGCGCTTCTTTGGAGCTGATCTTGCCGCTGACCAATGGCCGCTGCTCGGTGCGTTTCACGTGGCCGTCGACCTTGCGGTCCGCCCAGTCGTTAATTACGCAGCCGCCGGCGCGGGTCAGCACCACGCCCAGGACGAAAATCACGATGTTGGCCAATGATGGTGAACCTTTGCCGGCGATCCACAGCGCCCACAGCGTCGGCCACAGCAGCAGATAAATGCCGATCGGCTTGTCCATGCGGGTCAGCTGAATGAAATCCCAGGCCCGTGGATTCAAGCGATTCAGGGACTTGAGCAGGCTCTGGTACATCAGCAATTCTCCGGATGGGCGCGGGTAGCGTTCCACAAGGTCGGCAAGAAAATTTCGGCCACCAGCACGCTCAAGGCGCCGCGATCGAAACGCGAACGGCGACCCCACAGTTCAGGTGCCCGGGACTCCATCGGCAGCCACTCCTGAGGATAGTGACAAACCTCGATAGCGCGGCGCTGGAACGCTTGATCGCAAAACAGCAATTCGCCCAGGGAGCGGCTGCCCAATTCGTCCATGTGCAGACCGTCGCCCTGCAACGCACTACGCGCCGCCACGCTGCGCGCAAATACCCAGGCTTCGCCGTGGCCGCGCAGATACACCTCGCGAACCCAGCCTTCGCTACCTTCGGCCAGATCCAGCGCGGCACATTCGTCGGCGCGCAAGGGCTGCCAACCTTCGAAGAGAGGCGTGACGCTGAAGCCATCATTCGACAAACGGATCAGCCGTCGGGTCAAAGAGCCTTCATCGAACAACCAGTCGAGGGTAGACGTGTCGGGGAGGGGCGTCAGTTGGCTTCGAGGGAGCCAAAGCGGGGTCACGGCGGGGGATTTTGAGTGCGGCACAGTGAGTCATTATTGGCAGCAAATGAGGCGGCGAGCTTACCATGTCAGCCTGCGATTTTGATTGATCCGGCCGGCCATTGCGTCGAACAGGCTTGCATCTGCCGGGCCTGATCAGTACAAAACGCGCTGAGCCGGACGGCAGCGCTCCAACCATCGACCGTTCGCGCCGGCAAAAGCCTGAATCTTGAGGATGTACGTGAATGAAAAAGTGGCAATGTGTGGTCTGCGGCCTGATTTATAACGAAGCCGACGGCTGGCCGGATGACGGCATTGCGCCGGGCACCCTGTGGCAGGACGTGCCGGAAGACTGGCTGTGCCCGGACTGCGGCGTAGGCAAGATGGATTTCGAAATGATCGAAATCAACTAAGACTTTTAGAGGAGTAAGGAATGAACGCACCTGTCGTGATCGTCGGCACCGGGCTGGCTGGCTACAACCTGGCCCGGGAGTTTCGCAAACTCGATGGCGAAACCCCGCTGCTGTTGATTACTGCCGATGACGGACGCTCCTACTCCAAGCCGATGCTCTCCACCGGCTTCGGCAAAAACAAAGACGCCGACGGCCTGAGCATGGCCGAACCCGGCGCCATGGCCGAGCAATTGAAGGCCGAAGTGCGCACGCACACGCGCATCAGCGGCATCGATCCGGGCCACAAGCGCTTGTGGATCGGTGAGGAAGCGGTGTTTTACCGTGACCTGATCCTCGCTTGGGGCGCGGAAACCGTGCGAGTGCCGATCGAAGGCGATGCAGCGGACGCCGTTTTCCCGATCAACGATCTGGAAGACTACGCGCGCTTTCGCGCAGCGGCGGCCGGCAAGCGTCGGGTGTTGTTACTGGGCGCCGGTCTGATCGGCTGCGAGTTCGCCAACGATCTGATCCTCGGCGGCTACGAGGTGCAACTGGTTGCACCGTGCGAGCAGGTGATGCCGACGTTGCTGCACCCGGCGGCGGCCGCTGCGGTCCAGGCCGGGCTGGAAAGCCTGGGCGCACGCTTCCACCTCGGGCCGGTGCTCAATCGCTTGCAGCGCGTCGCTGATGGACTGGAAGCGCATCTGTCCGATGGCCAGGTGATCCCTTGCGATGTGGTGGTGTCGGCCATTGGTCTGCGTCCGCGCATCGACCTGGCGGCGGCGGCCGGTGTGCAGGTCAATCGCGGCGTGGTGGTCGATCGCCACCTGAAAACCTCCCACGCCAATATCTATGCCTTGGGCGACTGCGCCGAAGTCGATGGGCTGAATCTGTTGTACGTCATGCCCCTCATGAGCTGTGCGAGAGCGCTGGCCCAGACCCTCGCCGGAAACCCGACGGCGGTGAGTTATGGCCCGATGCCCATCACCGTTAAAACGCCGGTCTGCCCATTGGTGGTTTCACCGCCGCCACGGGGTTTGGAGGGCGTCTGGACGGTCGAAGGGCAGGGCGCGGACATCAAGGTATTGTGCCGCGATGCCAGCGGCAAACTGCTGGGTTATGCCCTGACAGGCGCGGCAGTGATGGAAAAACTGGCCCTGAACAAAGAGCTTCCGGCACTGCTGGCGTAAATACCGGTCGTTCTGTCGGAATCACCCCTCTTTTGCCCTTACAAAGGTCGCGCCGAGACTGGCGCGGCTCTTCGCTGCGTGCCATCCTCACTCCCGTCTGCCGCAGAGTAGAGCACCTGCGGCGCTTTGGGCGCTGTTCCAACGAGAACAGCACGGACATAACAACAAAAAACCGTCAAAGGGGCTTCACTAATGCGTAAACCAGAACTCGCCGCTGCAATTGCTGAAAAAGCAGACCTCACCAAAGAGCAGGCCAACCGCGTTCTCAACGCCGTTCTCGAAGAAATCACCGGCGCTCTGCACCGCAAGGACAGCGTCACGCTGGTGGGCTTCGGTACCTTCCTGCAACGCCACCGCGGTGCCCGCACCGGCAAAAACCCGCAAACCGGTGAGCCCGTCAAAATCAAGGCCAGCAACACTGTTGCGTTCAAGCCAGGCAAATCGTTGAAAGACAGCGTTAATCCGTAACACCTACCGACTTCTCGCGTAGCGCGGGAGCGGAATAAAAAATGGGCACGCCAACTTGGTTGGGTGCCCATTTTTTTATGGGGCGAGGGTAATGCCAATCAGTCAAGCCAAGACGCGATCTGTGTAGCAGCTGGCGAAGCCTGCGTTCGGCTGTTCAACCATAGGTAGCTAATACCATGTGGGCAAACTCTTTCTTGCTTGGCTGAAGATCAGCGTGCTGCTCCAAGTGCGCGCGCCATGCAGATTCAAGCATGGGTCCATCAAGATCGCCGTCGGTAGCGATATAAGCAGCGGCATCGTCCTGCACCGCCTGGACGTAGTGTTTGGAGAGGCCATCCTTGGTGGCGTTCGACGTCGAAACAAACGGCCCGACCGTTGTGAAGAACAACCCATATCCAGTTGTTGCCGAGTAATCAAGGGGGCCGATTTCGCAGCGACCATAGCGGCAAAATTCAGCCCGAACAGAGGCGCTAGCTACGAGTGTAAACATGGCGACCCAATAGCACCCACATGCCACGGTCGATTTTTTATTGTGTCGAGTAGCCATGATCTGATTGAACTCCCTGTTTATTGGCGCGCTTGCTTCCATGACCGATGTGCCGCACCCACTCAACATTGAGTGTGCCTGTGCAAAGTACCGAGGCAGAGAGGTACTTCAAGACCAACGAGACCAAACCGGACGCGTCCTACATGTGTTCCGGAAACAGGGAAGTAACTGTGGTGGTTTTAGTGTTCCCAGCTGTGTGCTGGGCACCCTGACGAGAAAAACCCCGATGGGGAGGAACACACCAATCGGGGTTGCTTGCTATTTGGCGAGTTAGCCGCCTTTGCTTTGTTGCTTGGCGAAAATCGCCGCTATCTCGGGTTCATCCAGATGATCCAACGCTCGCTCCACCAACAAATGCACCCCGTCGGCCATTCGGCTGAGCGCCAGGGCTACGGAACGACGGGAACCGTCCACATCGTCGGCGAGGTTGGCGGCGATGGCGCTGATGGACAGCAAATCTTCCGAGGCATTGGCGAGAAGGGTTTCAGGGTTGATGCCCAGGCAGACGCTGAAGAGTTGGCCGTTGCGTTTTGGTGGTTTGGGGTCGGCTGGCGGGAAGTGATGGTCGAGGGCGCGCTCGGCGGCTTCATTGAGTTTGTTTGAATCGGGGCTTTCGTAGGGAGAGACCGGATCGGTGTCTGGTGGGTTGGGTGTGACCTTGAACATGATCTTCAATTCCTTGAATGATGCTGACAACACTTCGCCGACTAAACGAAGGGGTGGCAGCTGTACGCAGGTTAGTCGGACCGGGGAATTGAAGAAGCCGGCGCACCCGAAGGTGCCCTACGCACAGCCACCATCAAATGCAGGTAGGAAATACCTGTCTGACAGAAGCTTGTGCAACTTCAATTACCAGCGAGCGACTAAACCCGATCACTGATGGGCAGTGACAGGAACCAAGTTACCGACCGCCCCCAAGGCGCACAAGCCGGCGGATTCTGGCGTAGCCGTAGGCAACGGCGCAAGGTGTTGTAGCTTGCAGGAAGTAACCTTGAGGCGTTTTAAACAAGCGCTATTGAGCAGTGTTTAACCATCGGAAATGTTGGCACTCCTTACCAACTGCCATAAGGAATTCCAAATTTGTCGATGTAGGCTTTGGACTCTTCTGAAAGCGGTCGATGCTTTCCGCTGGACGTGCCCCCGTAGGGGCCTTTGGGGCTGATCGTGCCTTGGACACGGGTGACTTCGGTCGACTGAAGGCAGGGCCCACCTAACCACACCTTGGCGATTCCTCCTGGTGCCAGGCCGACAATCAACAGCTTTCGGTAATCGGTTTTCCATTTGCCTACCGCACCGCAAAAAGCTTTTTCGTCCTTAAGCATGGTGTTCCGCGCAGATTGGGGGATCTCGATGTAGGCCTCGTAGGTCTGCGGTTCTGCCATGGACTGCCAACGCACATAAACCAAACGAGGCAGGTCAGCCCCCGTTACATATCGACCTTTTCCTCCCGGATCTTTAAACCATCCTTTTGCATCACCCTTGAAGTGAGCCGGTATACCTTTACTTAGCCCTCGGGGATAACCAGTCGAGGGTATTCCTCTACCAGCGCCCCGAAACACATGTGCATTGATATCCACGACGTCAGCGGTTTCAATCCATACCTCCATATAGTCGGGCGCAAAAATATTGAGGCTCCAAGCGTCGTAAGGTAAGGATCTACTCCCGTAAGAGGCACATCCTCCCAACAATAAAAATAGCAGCGCAAAGCCGGTCTTAAGTATGGATGAGCGCTTACACATTGGGATGCACCACGCGTTTATAGTTTTCGGCGGGGCGATCGATAAACACTATGTTCAGGTCACTGTTGTTCCAGCCTTTGGCAGCATTCCATTTCGCAGACAGATGAATATAACGGCGGTAGAGCAGCTCCTCTTCGTCGAGGCTCAGGCTCGCGCGGCGAGTGTCGCCTAACGCATAAGCCATCAGTTTTTCGGCAATCGGTTTCAGCTCTGTCGGTAATGCGTACGTTTGATCCTCTTCGTCAATAACCTCGAACGGGACGTCGTGCCTGGCACCCAACTCGCGCATGATCCGCAGGTAAACCAACGCCAGATCGTTGCGCACAGTCCGCTCGCTGTGGACCGCTGCATAGACATTTTTCGATTTGGATCTGTCGCCTTTTGCGTTGCTAGTCATCTCCACCGCCCAGGTTTTCACCTCCAGTGTCAGCCCATACAGATTGAGTTGATCCTGAAGGCGACCTAGCTCTTGCTGAGCCCTACGATAGGCAGTTGACGCTGTGGAAGGCACGTGAAGTTCCATATCGCGGCTGCAGCGCGGCTTGCTAAGCAGAACTCGTTCAATGATGTTCGGTATATACCCTCCGCCCAAGTCGGAGTGGACGCCGGGCAGCTCAATATCAGCAGCGCCGGCGCTGTTGAGTGAGAAGTTATGGCGGCGCTCATCCCGCGCCACCAAATGCACGACTTTTTTTGCCACATCGGGCGCTAGATACAAGTTAACACCGGGGTTGTTGGCGTCGTGGACGCTAAAGTCACCGTCAGCCATGCTGCCTATTGCGGCAGCGGTGTCGAAAATGCCAATAAAGTTGATAGAGACATCGGTGTTGGTGCGCCAGGAAAAGTCCTCGGTAAACAACGTCGCATTGGCTGGCAGCAGCTCTGCCAATGGACTCTTCTCTCCTTTCTGTACTTCATTGGCAAAATGCCGCGCAGCTGCGGCACCGCGACTGAACCCGAAGATATCGAACTCGACACGTTCAACCTTTCGGTCTGGATTCATCCGTCCAAACCTTTCGACCCCTTCAAGAGTGAGTGAAGGACTTTGTTCAACTCTCGCCAGCACACCGTGGACACCTGCGCCGGTCGCTAGTGAAAAAAGTGAATCCTCTTCACCACTGCTGGTACCGATGCCATCCAGATAAACGGGGATGTATCCTATGGTTTCGTGATCAGCCAATAGCCGCTCACTGTCATTGGTGTACAGCTCATACAGCTTCGCCACATTACTCGTGTCATTCCCATAACTGCTATCCGGCGTTTTCCCCTGAGCGTCATACCCATACGCCTGACAAAGCCGCTGAATATCCTCGGCCTCCTCCACCAGATTCACATCCCGCGCATAACACCCGGCAACCATCTCGCTGTTGGATCGGTTATTCCCGGTGCCATCAAAAAACACCCCGATCCGCAAAGTAATCCCTTCCTCTTCGACTTCTTCCTCCTCTTCCTCTAGCTCATCCGATTCATTCACTTCCGATGGCGAAGGCTCAGGCGCGACGGACACCAACAAGCCCGCTGCCGCACCCTGAAGCAATGTATGTGCGGCCGTGCCCGGCGCAGGAGAACCGCCGACCTCAATCGCGCTACTACTGAAAATACCGTCGGAGTTGAGCACGATGTGTTGATCGCCGACCTTTATGGAAAGGCTCTCACCCGCATCTATCACAAGGTGTGCGCCTGCCTTGATGTGCACGTGCTGACCGGCTTCGATAACCAGCGTTTCATCAGATCTTGTGTGGCTGTCGCCAGAGACATGCAGGTAGTCGTTGCCGCTTACCTGGATTTTTCGATCCGACGTGATAGTGAGGTGCTCTTCAGATCCCAGCACCGTAATACGGTCGCCCTTGATGGAGACTCGACTCTCATTACCTACCTCAATCCGGCTGTCGTTCCCGACCTTCTGCTCCATATCCCGCTGAGCACGCAGGTGGATCAACTCATCGCCAGCGCGATCGTCCATCGACAATTCGTTGTAGCCACCCGTAGCGGGGGAGCTGTGGGTTCGAAGTACGGTTTTGGTTTTATTTTCAGGCAATGAGTAGGGCGACGGCGTGACCTTGTTGATCAAGCAACCGGTGATCAACGGATTATCGGGATTGCCTTCGAGGTAGGTGACGAGGACTTCCATCCCGATGCGCGGAATGATCACTGTGCCAAAGTTGTCCCCCGCCCAACTGGACGCTACCCGCAGCCAGCAACTGCTGTTTTCGGTGTTGCGTTCAGACCGGTCCCAGTGAAATTTGACTTTGACGCGCCCGTATTCGTCGCAGTAAATCTCTTCACCTACAGGTCCGGTGACGCGGGCGGTCTGGCAATTCAACATGGGTCTTGGTGCAGGCATCGGTGGCCGATAAAACACATTCCAGGGAATCGCGCTGAAGCTATTTCGGTAGCCCTGAGTAAAGCCGCCCTCTGTTTCGGTCGCGCTGGTGACTGACTCTTCGAGCACTTGAGGCTGCTTTCCAAAGTGGGTGACGCTGAGCAGCAGCCATAGATCGTTGTGCGTTTCGTGTGGGCATTTCGTCAGGCCGAAAAAATGGCCGGAGCGCAGCGTCGGCTGGTCGCTTTTTCCCTCCGCCAACTGATAATCGACCCGGTGCCGTTCCAGTGTCTGCTGGGCCAGTTGTTTACCGCGCTTTTCGCTCTCTAATGGCAGCGGGTAGCTATAGTCTTCCAGCTCGGGACTGAACTCAGCGGTAAAGCGACTTTCCAGCAACGCGTTCGGGCGTTTCAGGTCGTAGTCACGGCGGGTCACCACGTTGGGGCGGGTTTTGAAACCCATGGAAAACTGGCTGACGACCGGATGCTCCGCCACCATGCCGGAGTCTTGCTGATACGGCGTTTCGCCCAGTTTTGGGAAGAATGTCTGGTCATCGGTAAACACCAGCACATGGCCTTCCCGCGAATGCTGGTGATGCCACGTAATGCCGTCCTCGGCGCAGAGCCGTTGGACGAACAGAAAATCATTTTCCCGGTATTGGGTGCAGTATTCGCGCTCGGGACTCGTTCTGACGTGGAAGATAAAAGCATCGGCCTTGATGCCATGCCCCTTGAGCACCTGAGCGATGATTTGTGGCACCGTCTGGCCTTGGAAAATCCGATGATCTTGGCTGAACTGCAGGTAGTGCAGCGCCGGCACCAGGTTCACGCGATAGCGGGTCAGGCGCTTACCGACATCCCCCACGGACACCCCTGCGATATGGCCATGAATACCCTCGCCGTTAAGGCCGAATTGCAGAAATACAGGTTGGTTGAGCAGGCTCTCCAGATCGAAGTCGGGGTACTCGCTGACCAGTTCTACGTGAATTGAGTACAAGGCGCTGATGGTTTCAGTGCCTTCAAAGGCCAGCACTTTAAAGTCGTTGCGAACCGTCGGGATTACGAGGGTGAATTGAGGGGCATTAGCTGGTGCGAACATGCGCTTATCCTTTTGCTTCGTAGTCGCTCGTCCTTGAGCGGAGGGAAGTGAAGATCGCGGCGCGCAGCCTTACCCTGGCCTGAGCACGCGATGATGCTCTGCACGCTAACAAGGCAAGAAAAAGCTGGATGTAAGACTGGGCCGGAAACTCGGTGAGATGTTTCCGTATGTCAGAATATTGCGTCAGTGTCAGCGAAGTTCATGCAACAACACGGTGTGTTGCCGAACTTGAGCATTTGTTCAAATTGAAAGTGCCATCAAATTGATGGCACTTTTTAACGTATCAATTGTCCGATCCCGTTTTTTTAAAATTTCGGAAACATTTCGGAGGTTTCCTACATTCATCCTTGCTAATTATTGGCATTCTGCGCACCTGTCACGCGGCGTGAGGCTCTTTATCCCTGCCCGATTTGACGGACCGCTCTGCGTCAATGGTTTCAGGGCGATCAGGTGAGGCGGTGATTATTAATGCGGTATCGGGGAATCCCCTTACATATATAGGGAAATCTCCTACAGGCAATAAACAACACTTCGTTTTATTGTTTAATCAGATGCTTGCTAGTGGCCATCATCGTGAGTACGATGCGCGCACTTGAAAGAGCACGAACTCAATTGGATGAGACTAATCGCAGCTCTTTGATTCTGTCCCGCGTCGTTGGAATTCCAATAGACGTATGACTGTAATCCTAATTAAAGGCCATGGATGTCCTACTCAAGCAAACTTTCTGCTCATTACCTCGAGCTCGCAAAAGCCTCTGTTTCCAAAGAGAATTTCGCGGGCGAGGACGTTCGCTTTTCGAGCGAATATGAGGCGCTGGAAAGCGAGCTGGGCAAAGCCCAATCCATGCACGAAAGCGGTCAGATCGACTGGCTGAAAATCCGCGAAAACAGCGAAAGCCTCCTGCGCACCCAGTCCAAGGATTTGCGGGTTGGCGCCTGGCTGACCTGGGCGCTGTACCAGCGCGAATCCTTTCAAGGGCTGCTGGCTGGCCTCGGTTTGCTGCACTACCTGTGCGAAAGCCACTGGGCTGAAGTCCACCCGAACAAGGCCCGCACCCGCTCCGCTGCGATCAGTTGGCTGGTGCCGCGTCTCGAGCAAGTACTGACCGAAAACGTCGCGATCAAAGAGCAGTTGCCGATGTTCCGGCGGCTGGTCGAACACCTTGAAGGTCTCGATGCCGCTTGCACCGAGTACTTGGGCGACGATGCGCCGTTGCTGCTGCCGATCTCCCGCCGCCTGAAGAACATGGTCCAGCGTGCCGCCGACAATCAGCCGGAACCTGGCGTCGTCGGCGCGGCGGTGGCTCAGGTCAAACAAGCCGCCACGCAACTGTTCACCCCCGGCGCACCGATCGACAACGAAAAAGAAGCCCATAAAGCCCTGCGCGCCCAGCAGGAAAGCGCGCGGCCGTTGTGCGCCTGGTGGCTCAAGCAGAAAGCCACCGATCTGCGCGCCTTGCGCCTCAATCGCACACTGTTGTGGTTGCCCATCGACGCGGTGCCCGAGCGCAACGCCGAGCAGATCACCGTTCTGCGCGGGTTGCCAGCCGACAAGCTCAAGGCCTACCAGGACCGTTACGACCAGGCCAAATACGCTGACCTGCTGGTGGAACTGGAGGCGAGTCTGGCGAAGGCGCCGTTCTGGTTCGATGGTCAGCGAATGGTTTGGGAGTGCCTCCAGGGGCTCAACGCCGAGATGGCTATGCGCGAAGTGGAAATCCACTTCGCGCTTTTGATTCAGCGCCTGCCCGGCATCATCGAATTGCGTTTCCATGACGGCGCCCCGTTTGCCGATCCGGCCACCCGCGCGTGGGTCAGCGCCCACGTCATGCCGCATCTGCAAAGCGCCAGTGCGCCGCGCAAGGTCGAAGTCGCCGACACCCAGCCGGCCTGGGAACTGGCCCTGGAAGAAGTCCTGCCGATTTTGCGCAAAGACGGCCTCAAGGCTGCTGTGCAGATTCTCAAGCATGGCCTGCAAAGCGCCCAAGGCGGACGCGTCCGATTCTTCTGGCAGTTCGCCCTCGCGCGGCTGTGCTTCATAGCCAAGAAATACGAACTGGCCAGGACCCAACTCGAAACGCTGGACCAAACATTACAGGACTCAGGCCTGAACGCCTGGGAGCCCGATCTTGCGCTGGAAGTGCTGCATTTACTGCATAGCTGCTGCGAGTTGTTACCGCAGAACCATGCCGTACGTGAACGCAAGGAAGAGATTTATCGCAGGCTGTGCCACCTCGATCTCGAAGTGGTACTCGAATAGGCCCCAGGGCCACAACCGCAAGGAGAATAGCCATGGCCAAAGAAGGCTCGGTAGCCCCCAAGGAACGCATCAACGTCACTTTCAAACCTGCCACCGGTGGTGCTCAGGAAGAGATTGAACTGCCGTTGAAACTACTGGCAATCGGTGACTACACCCACCGCAAGGACGAACGTAAAGTCGAAGATCGCAAGCCGATCAGCATCGACAAGATGACCTTCGACGAAGTGCTGGCCAAGCAAGAGCTGACCCTGACGTTGAACGTGCCGAACCGCCTTCAGGAAGAGGGCAGCACTGAAGAGCTGGGCGTGCAACTGCGCGTCAACTCGATGAAGGACTTCAACCCGGCCAGCCTGGTCGAGCAAGTGCCTGAGCTGAAAAAACTGATGGAACTGCGCGACGCGCTGGTGGCCCTCAAAGGCCCGCTGGGTAACGCGCCTGCGTTCCGCAAAGCCATCGAAGGCGTTCTCGCCGACGACGAATCCCGCGGTCGCGTACTGGGTGAGCTGGGCTTGAACGCCGCAGCCCAGGACGCCCCCCAGAACGTCTGAGCCACCATCAGTCAAGGAAGCCAACAATGAGCACTAGCGCAGCACAGCAAAAGAGCAAAGAGAACGGCGAATACAGCATTCTCGACAGCATCATCGCCGAAACCCGCCTGACGCCGGACGACGAAGCCTACGACATCGCCAAGCGCGGTGTGTCGGCCTTCATCGAAGAGCTGCTCAAGCCGCAGAACAACGGTGAGCCAGTCAAGAAGGCCATGGTTGATCGCATGATCGCCGAGATAGATGCCAAGCTCAGCCGCCAGATGGACGAAATCCTGCACCACCCGTCTTTCCAGTCCCTGGAATCGTCGTGGCGTGGTCTGCAGTTGCTGGTCGACCGCACCAACTTCCGCGAAAACATCAAGATCGAAATCCTCAACGTCTCCAAAGAAGACCTGCTGGACGATTTCGAAGATTCGCCGGAAGTGATGCAGTCGGGCCTGTACAAGCACATCTACACCGCTGAATACGGTCAGTTCGGTGGTCAGCCGGTTGGCGCGATCATCGCTAACTACTTCATGTCCCCAAGCTCGCCGGACGTGAAACTGATGCAGTACGTGTCCAGCGTTGCCTGCATGTCCCACGCGCCGTTCATCGCCGCGGCCGGCCCGAAATTCTTCGGCCTGGAAAGCTTCACCGGTCTGCCGGACCTGAAGGATCTGAAAGATCACTTCGAAGGCCCGCAATTTGCCAAATGGCAGAGCTTCCGTCAGTCGGAAGACTCCCGTTACGTTGGCCTGACCGTGCCGCGTTTCCTGCTGCGTAACCCGTACGATCCGGAAGAAAACCCGGTTAAATCGTTCGTGTACAAAGAAACCGTCGCCAACAGCCACGAGCACTACCTGTGGGGCAACACCGCCTACGCGTTCGGCACCAAGCTGACCGACAGCTTCGCCAAATTCCGCTGGTGCCCGAACATCATCGGCCCGCAGAGCGGTGGCGCAGTTGAAGACCTGCCGTTGCACCACTTCGAAAGCATGGGCGAAATCGAAACCAAGATCCCTACCGAGGTTCTGGTTAGCGACCGTCGTGAATACGAACTGGCTGAGGAAGGCTTCATCTCCCTGACCATGCGCAAAGGCTCCGACAACGCGGCGTTCTTCTCCGCAAGCTCGGTGCAGAAGCCGAAGTTCTTCGGCATCAGCGCAGAAGGCAAGGCAGCAGAGCTGAACTACAAGCTCGGCACCCAACTGCCGTACATGATGATCGTCAACCGCCTGGCTCACTACTTGAAAGTGCTGCAGCGCGAGCAACTCGGTTCGTGGAAAGAACGTACCGACCTCGAGCTGGAACTCAACAAGTGGATCCGCCAGTACGTGGCCGACCAGGAAAACCCAAGCGCCGAAGTGCGTGGCCGTCGTCCACTGCGCGCTGCCCAAATCATCGTCAGCGATGTTGAAGGCGAGCCTGGCTGGTACCGCGTCAGCCTGAACGTGCGCCCGCACTTCAAGTACATGGGTGCCGATTTCACCCTGTCGCTGGTTGGCAAACTGGACAAAGAGTAAGCGGAGCTAACTCATGACTGGATACGGCAGCCTTTTCGAACGCCTGGGTGGCGACGCGGACAAACGCGTCGGCTGGAGCCGCGAGGTCTCCGCCATGGCGTCCGTGGCTGCCCATCTGGCCAAGATGCTCAGCACCCGTGCGGGCAGCGTGCAAACGCTGTCCGATTACGGGCTACCCGATCTCAATGACATGCGTCTGAGCCTGCACGACTCCCTGAGTCAGGCCCGTCTGGCCATCGAAAATTTCATCGAAGCCTACGAGCCACGCCTGAGCAATGTGCGTGTCATTTCCCTGCCGCGTGACCACGATCAGCTTCGCCTGTCCTTCAGCATCGAAGGCTTGCTGGAAGTTGATGGTTTCAAGCGTCAGGTCAGTTTCGCCGCGCGCCTGGATGGCAGCGGTCAAGTCAAGGTCAACTAAGGAGATTCGTATGTCCGGCAAACCCGCAGCCCGCGTATCCGACCCCACCGCTTGCCCGCTCCCCGGCCACGGCACCAACCCGATCGCCGCCGGTTCCGGCGACGTGTTCTTCGACGGCCTCGCGGCCGCCCGCCAAGGCGATGCCTCGGCGTGTGGTGGTGCGATGGTCGGTGGGTTGTCGGGGACCGTTTTGATTAACGGCAAACCTGCCGCCACCGTGGACTCGGTGGGGACTCATGGCAACAAGGTTACGGCCGGGTCCGGGACCGTGATCATCGGGTAATTGGCATTTGGCGGCGTAGTCCTGCCCATGAAACCGTCGTGCAGGGAGGTATCGAAGTGATCTGGGTAAAACGCCTCCTCATGGCAATGGGTCCGCTTGCCTGCAAGGTTCTACGTTCCGATAAAGCCATGGCTGCGGTTGACCATGAATAGCGAACGAATCATCGGTCTGGTCGTGCATGCGCTGGCCTGCGTGCTCTACATCGTCATGAACAACTATGCCGTGCCTGTCTACAAACAGCTCGTCGGCGGGCTGACGTCTCGCGGTGTCGCCATCGGCATGGGCATGTACTTTATTTTTTACTTTTTCATCTTCTTGAATTTTGTTTTGGTCTTCATCCATCGCCTGGCCATCAAGTTTGGCGTGGCAGTCTTCATGATGCTGTCGATCCTGTTTTACATGCTGCCGCAGTATCCCGTTCGCGGCATGGCGTATTGCGCCTTGGCGGGCGGTTTGACCGTTTGCGCCATCTTGCTCACCCGCGTCCTCGATGCTGCTTTTACCCGCTGGCGCGCAGCGCGGGGAGTGGCCAGGTCGTGATTCGCAACCGTCGATTTACCTCGCCCCTAGTATTGATCCCAGCCCTGATGGGCCTCTTCGTGCTGGTTGTCTTCCTTGGCCTGAAGATTGTGAGTTCCCTGACGGCGAAGCCCTTGGATAAAGACTGGAGCGAGTCGGGTAAGTGCTATGTCGTCAGATACGCCCCCGGCTATAAAGCGTGGGGTGCGGTCGGGCGGATGATCGAGTTGTACAGCAGCCCGTACTTTTATCGTGTGTACACAAAAGACGACGTGCTGCTCAAATCGTCCGAATGGTATCTGTGGATGAGAGAGGGCAACGCCAGTGTTGCCGCTGAGTTCCATGGTGAAATGGTTGTGTATCCCGGCGAAGAAGGCTGGGAAAGCTGGACGGTGGCCGAATGTCGCTGATGGCCAGATTGAGCGTGCGCGCATCCATCAAACAGCGTTTGGTCAAGGGGCTGGCTGTGCTCCTGTTGGCAGTCGCGTTCCTTGCCTGGACGACGCCCGTGTTTTCCAACGCCCTGATGTTGCTTATGGACCGGGAGAATTTCATCCCGGCGCAGTCGTCGATCTGGACGTTCGAACCGTATGAAATCAACCAGGGATCCTCGTCGTACTGGCTCTATGGTGAGGACTGGTTCAACTATTACTACTTTGCCTACACCCCCGAAACACCTTACCGGCTGATCGCCAAAGGCAATCAGTGTACGGGCTTCGACAAGCGCGATGTCCGCACATGGTGCACGCCATGATGCCTTGGATGCAGGTGTGGAAATGGCTCAATCATTTACTGAGCCTGATTGGCGCGTTGGCCATTATCGGGGTCGTGACATTTTTCATTGCTTCGAGCCCTGCCAACACATCAACGCCGGTATTGCCCGGTCACCCCGATGCGGTATGGCGCGGGGCGCAGGATGGCGGCTTTTTCATCGAAATCACCCGGTCCAATCCGCCGGATTATTTCGTGCAGGTGCGCTATGAGCATGGCGATATCTACAGCGAAGGTTGGGTTCGGTTCCAAACCCCCGACGGTAAGCCGCTGACGATGGCGCGGGTCAACAGTGCCGATGACGGATACGTCTATGTCGACTCGTATCTGCCCATGACACCGGACAAAGGAGGGGCCCGCCAATGAAACTTCGCGCATCCATGGCGTCTGTATTGGCGGCAGGTGGCCTGTTAATGGCCGGCTGCACGACTCAGATGAAATACATCAACGAGATTGACCTGGTGAACACCTGCGGCGTGCCGCTGCAGGTCGAGGCGTTGCACGCCACCAACTGGTTGCCGCCACTGGAGCCGCTGGAGCCACGCATCGTTGCACCGGGCGAGCGGATCGCCGTCGCCAGCTACATGTCCTTCGGCGAAGACGTCGATGTACAAGTCAGTTGCAGCTATTCGCTGACCGTCAAAGGTGCGGAACGCACACGTCTCGTCAGTGCCGATGACATGCGCTACGCCCTGCTGGGCGTCAAACGTGAGCGCGATGGCAGTCGCCGTATCTGGACACTCAAGGATGGAGTCTTTTGCCCATGATCAACGTATCGGATGAGATGCGTAAGTACCTGATGTTTGTGGCCGACAGCGATCTGTTCGGCGGCCTCGCGATCTTGAGTTTTCTGCTGATTGTTACGGCAATCAGCAAGCGACTGCGCCAGTCATGGCTGCATCGCGCGCTGACTTTCATGGTCCTGATTTCGTTGGTGGCCATCGAAATCGCCGGCAGTTGCTACTCATCGGTGCCTCCCGCATGAATATGCCCGCGCGCATCATCTGCTGCCTGTTGATCCACAGTGTTTTCTGTGTGGGTTACACGTTTCTGAACAACTTCGCGGCCGACTGGTACATCTCGACCTACGGCGGCTTGACCTCGCGTGGCGTGAACATTCGTCTTACCAGCAAATTCCTCTACGAGTTTTTTCTCGTTTTCAACGCGGTGCTGGCGCTGATTCCTGTACTACGTGTGAAGTTGATTCTGTGGGCGATCTGGGTGGGGCTGATTCTCTTGTGGATGCTGCCGGATCATCCGCTGCGGGCGCTGCTCTATGGCATAGGCCAAGGGACATTCACCTTGACGGCGATCCTTCTCAGCACCGGGCTGGATGGCTGGTACAAGCGCAAATTTGCAGGCGCCAAAGCCTCGAAGCTCGCGTCGGGGGCCGAACATGCTTAGCCGCGCGCAACTGACTTTCTTCATGGTTGCCTTGTGGTGGCCATTGCTGGCGGTGCTGGTGATTTTTTCCTATGGCCTGTGGATTGGCGAGTACTCCACGTTCGATTCATCCGAGACCCATTGGGTGTACCTGTTGTGGTGGGGCATCCCCGGGCTGTTGATGTTTTCGCTGTGGACTTCTCGATCCGCCAAGAGCCGAAACGAGCAACAAGCACTGCGGATGGTCTGGTTGGCGCCCTTGAAGTTCATTCCGTTCTACGCCGTGCCATGGATGCTTTATGGCTTGTTCAGTCTGGTCGCCGGGCCGCTCAGTGACTCTTACATGGCCTACGGCTGGATCCTGATCGTGCCGTACCTCCTGATCGCCGGCTACGTCTGTGCCGGTCTGACGGTTGCGCTCTACAGGACGTTTTATTCATGAGATTCAATACCAGGCAGGTAACCCGTGTCGTTTAACCACTACTACCAAAGCGAACTCACCGCACTTCGCCAATTAGGTCGTCGATTCGCCGAGCGTAGCCCGGCGTTGGCGCCTTTTCTGGGCCAGGCCGGGCGGGATCCGGACGTGGAGCGGTTGCTGGAAGGCTTTGCGTTCCTGACCGGCCGCCTGCGTCAGAAGCTCGACGACGAGTTGCCGGAGCTCAGCCATTCGCTGATGCATTTGCTGTGGCCCAACTACATGCGCCCGCTGCCGGCGTTCAGCATTTTGCAGTTCGATCCGTTGAAGCGATCGGGACCTGCGTTGATGGTCGAGCGCGATACGCCGGTCGAGAGTGTGCTGATCGATGACGTGCGTTGCCGTTTCCGTACCTGCTATCCGACCGAAGTCTTGCCGCTGGATCTGGCCGCGCTGAATTACTCGGTGAAAGGCGACGGTTCGCTGTTGAGCCTGCGTCTGGAGATGAGCGCTGACGGTCACCTCGGTGAGCTGGAGCTGAGCCGTCTGCGTCTGCACTTCGCCGGTGAGCGCTACATCAGCCAGATGCTTTACCTTTCCCTGTTGCGCAACCTGGAAGGCATCGAACTGATCCCGCTGGACGGTGCCGGCAAGCCCATCAATGGTGTGAACGGCACGCCGATGGCATTCAAGATGCCCGGCGACCGCGTGCAGCCGGTGGGTTTTGCCGAAGAAGAAGCGTTGATCCCGTATCCGCTGAACACCTTCCGTGGCTACCGCTACCTGCAGGAATACTTCGCCTTTCAGGACAAATTCCTGTTCGTCGACATCAACGGCCTGGACCTGCTCAAGGCCCTGCCGGAAGACACGCTCAAGCAGATGCGCGGCCTGGAATTGCGCTTCGATATTCGCAAGAGCGGCATTCAGCGCCTGCGCCCGACGCTGGACAACGTGAAGCTCTACTGCACGCCGATCGTCAACCTGTTCAAGCACGATGCACTGCCGATCCGCCTCGACGGCAAGCAGGACGAATACCTGCTGTTGCCAGCCGAATACGACCTGGAAAACTGCGGTGTGTTTTCGGTGGAAACCGTCACCGGCTGGAAGCCCGGTGGCCTTGGTTATCAGGAGTACGTGCCGTTCGAATCGTTCGAGCACGACCCGAGTTTCGACGTGCCCAACAGCCGTCCGCACTACAGCATTCGCCAGCGTTCGTCCTCGTTGCACGACGGCCTCGACACTTACCTGAGCTTCGGCATCCGTCACACCGAAGCCCACGAAACCCTGTCGATCGAGTTGATGTGCACCAACCAGAATCTGCCAAAAAAGCTCAAGCTCGGCGACATCTGCATGGCCTGCGAAGAGACGCCGGAGTTCCTCAGTTTTCGCAACATCACCCCGGCCACGCCCAGTTATGCGCCGCCGCTGAACCGTGACTTCCTCTGGAAGCTGATCAGCAACATGTCGCTTAACTATCTGTCGCTGGCCGACGTCAATGCGTTGAAGGTGATTCTCGAAACTTACGACCTGCCGCGCTACTACGACCAACACGCTGAAAAAGTCAGCAAGCGCCTGCTGGGCGGGCTCAAGTCGATCAAGCACCAACACGTCGACCGCTTGCACCGAGGGTTGCCGGTACGCGGGTTGCGCACCGAGCTGACCATCGATCCGGAAGGGTATATCGGCGAGGGCGACCTGTTCGTTTTCGCTTCGGTTCTTAACGAGTTTTTCGCGCTTTACGCCAGTCTCAATTCGTACCACGAGCTGCGGGTAAAAAGCACACAGGGAGAGGTGTACCAATGGACACCACGTATGGGTCTGCAACCCCTGCTTTAAGCGGGCTGACCCGGGTAATACGCGAGTACTCGCTGTTTCAGGCTGTGCTGCTGGTGGTTGACCGGCTGCGCGAGGCGCACCCGTACCTGAGCGAAGACGATCTGTATGACCAGCTGGAATTCCAGGCCAATCCGAGCCTGGGTTTCCCCGGCAGTGACGTCGATCGCGTGGAGTTTTTCGAAGAGCACGGGCAGATGCGCGCGCGTCTGCGTTTCAACCTGATCGGCCTGGTCGGTTCCGGTTCGCCGCTGCCGGCGTTCTACGGCGAACAGGCCCTGGGCGATAGCGAAGACGGCAACCCGACCCGCAACTTCCTCGACCTGTTCCACCATCGCCTGCAACGGCTGATGCTGCCGATCTGGAAAAAATACCGCTACCGCGCAAGCTTCCAGAGCGGTGCACTCGACCCGTTTTCGTCGCAGCTGTTTGCGTTGATCGGACTCGGTGGCGAAGAGATCCGCAGGGCCCAGGAGCTGAACTGGAAACGCCTGCTGCCGTACCTCGGCTTGCTCAGCTTGCGGGCGCATTCGGCGGCGCTGATCGAAGCGGTGCTGCGTTACTACTTCAAGCACGCCGAACTGACCATCGAGCAGTGCATCGAGCGTCGCGTCGAAATCCTCGAGGAGCAGCGCAATCGCTTGGGCCGCGCCAACAGCCTGCTTGGCGAAGACCTGGTGCTGGGCGAACACGTGCGCGACCGCAGCGGCAAATTCCGCATCCATATCCGCGAGCTCGACTGGCAACGCTTCCACGAATTCCTGCCGATCGGTTTCGGCTACCAGCCGCTCTGCGCACTGGTGCGGTTCACCCTGCGTGACCCGCTCGACTACGACATTCGCCTGGTGTTGCGCCAGGAAGAAATCCGCGAACTGCGCATCGGTGAGCAGAACGCCTGTCGCCTGGGATGGACCAGTTGGCTCGGCCGCGAAAAAGCGGACGGCGTGGTGACCCTGGGCAGCAAAATTCATTAAGGACAGATGACCAATGATCAACGTAGACCTGCAACAACTTATCCAGGCGCTGGATGCCGAAACCCGTCGTGACCTGGAAAGTTCTGCCGAACGCTGCGTCGCCCGTGGCGGCAGCAAGATCCTCGTCGAAGACTTGCTGCTGGGCTTGCTGGAGCGCCCGCAAGGATTGCTCGCACGCGCGCTGCAAGACGCTGAAGTGGATGCCGGTGAGCTGAGCGCCGCGTTGCAATCGCGGGTCGAGCACAGTGCTTCGCGCAACCCGGTGTTCGCCCCGGAACTGGTGCAGTGGCTGCAAGACGCGTTGCTGGTGGCCAACCTTGAACTGGGCCAAAGCCAGGTCGAACAAGCCGCGTTGATCCTCGCGCTGTTGCGCAACCCGATGCGCTACGCCGGTAGCCGCTACCAGTCGTTGCTGGCCAAGCTGAACATCGAGCGCCTGAAAGAATTCGCCCTGTCGCAGAAAGAACAACCGGCCACCGGTAAACCCGCTGTGCCCGGCGAATCGCTGCTGCAGCGCTTCACCCACAACCTGACCCAACAGGCCCGCGACGGCAAACTCGACCCGGTGTTGTGCCGCGATGGCGCGATCCGTCAGATGGTCGACATCCTCGCCCGTCGCCGCAAAAACAACCCGATTGTGGTCGGTGAAGCCGGCGTCGGCAAAACCGCCATCGTCGAAGGCCTGGCCTCGCGCATCGCGGCCGGTGAAGTGCCGCAAGTCTTGAAAGGCGTTGAGTTGCTGTCGCTGGACATGGGTCTGTTGCAGGCCGGCGCCAGCGTCAAAGGTGAATTCGAACGCCGCCTCAAAGGCGTGATCGACGAAGTCAAAGCCTCGCCGAAACCGATCATTCTGTTCATCGACGAAGCCCACACCCTAATCGGCGCGGGCGGCAACGCCGGCGGTTCCGACGCGGCCAACCTGCTCAAGCCAGCCCTGGCCCGTGGCGAGTTGCGCACCATCGCCGCTACCACGTGGGCGGAGTACAAAAAATACTTCGAAAAAGACCCGGCCCTGGCCCGTCGTTTCCAGCCGGTGCAACTGCACGAACCGACCGTCAGCGAAGCGGTGACCATCCTGCGTGGCCTGGCTCAGGTCTACGAGAAGAGCCACGGCATCTACCTGCGCGACGACGCAGTGGTTGCGGCGGCTGAGTTGTCTGCTCGCTACCTCGCAGGCCGTCAGCTGCCGGACAAAGCTGTCGACGTCCTCGACACCGCGTGCGCTCGCGTACGCATCAGCCTCGCCGCCGCACCGGAAAGCCTTGAACGCCTGCGTGGTGAACTGGCTGAAGGAGGCCGTCAGCGTCAGGCTCTGCGCCGTGATGCCGAGGCCGGTCTGCTGATCGATCACGAAGCGCTGGACGCTTTGGAAGATCGCCTGGCCGAAGCCGAAGATGAAATGGTCGCCCTCGAAACCCTTTGGACTGAGCAGAAAGAACTGGCAGAGCGCCTGCTGGACCTGCGTCAGCAACTGGCCAAGGCCCGCGAAGCTGCTGCCGTCGAGCCAACCGTCACGGTTGAAGAAGATGCCGAAGGCACCGTGATCGAAACGCTACCAGTGGACGAAGCGCAAAGCGTCGAAACTCTGGAAGCCGCGCTCAACGAAACTCACAAAGCCCTGACCGAACTGCAAGTCAAAGAACGTCTGGTGAGCTTCGAAGTCTGCCCGCGTCTGGTGGCCGAAGTGATCAGCGCCTGGACCGGCGTGCCATTGGCGCAACTGGCCCGTGAGCACAACGCCAAGGTCGCGAGCTTCGCCACCGACTTGCGCACGCGCATCCGTGGTCAGGAACAAGCCGTTCACGCACTGGACCGCTCAATGCGCGCCACCGCTGCCGGCCTGAACAAACCTGATGCGCCGGTCGGCGTGTTCCTGCTGGTCGGCCCAAGCGGCGTCGGCAAAACCGAAACCGCACTGGCCCTGGCGGACTTGCTGTACGGCGGTGATCGTTTCATCACCACCATCAACATGTCCGAGTTCCAAGAGAAGCACACCGTCTCGCGCCTGATCGGTGCGCCGCCGGGCTACGTTGGTTACGGCGAAGGCGGCATGCTCACCGAAGCCGTCCGTCAGAAGCCGTACTCCGTCGTCCTGCTCGATGAAGTCGAAAAAGCCGACCCGGACGTGCTCAACCTGTTCTACCAAATCTTTGACAAAGGCGTGGCCAACGACGGCGAAGGGCGCGAGATCGACTTCCGCAACACGCTGATCCTGATGACCTCGAACCTGGGCAGCGACCGCATCGCCGAGCTCTGTGAAAACGGCGCGCGGCCGTCGGCCGAAGTACTCGAAGAAACCATCCGCCCGGTCCTGAGCAAACACTTCAAACCGGCGCTGCTGGCGCGCATGCGCGTGGTGCCTTACTACCCGGTGGGCGGTCCGGTGCTGCGCGAGCTGATCGAAATCAAACTCGGCCGTTTGGGCGAGCGCTTGAACCGTCGTCAGCTGGATTTCACTTACTCGCAAGACCTCGTCGATCACCTGGCCGATCGCTGCACCCAAAGCGACAGCGGCGCGCGCCTGATCGACCATTTGCTCGACCTGCACGTGCTGCCGCTGGTGGCCGACCGCTTGCTCGATGCGATGGCCACCGGCGAAAGCCTCAAGCGCGTCCACGCGACGCTCGACGGCAACGCCAGCGTGACCTGCGAGTTCGTCTGAGGTGGGCGTGATGTTCACTCAAGTGCCGCAACCGCTGGTCTATGCCGAAGCCTTGCTGGCGCAATTCGCCAGCCTGTCGCGCGCGGCGGACGGTGCTGCGCTGCTGGGTGACTTCGTGCGCGGCTTGGCCGAGCTCAGCGGTTGCGAGTTGACGCAGCTGTACCTGCTGGACGCGACTCACACGTGCCTGGGGATGAACGCCGAATGCCTCAACGGCATTCTGCAACCCAGGGAATCGGCGAGCCTGCCGGCGGATTACAACGGTGAACAACTGCTGCAATTCGCCCTGTGCCAGAACCGCGTGGTGTGCCTCAGCGAGTTGAGCGGCAGCCTGCACGAAACCAGTTTCCTGCCGCCTCAGGCCATGCCTTGGCAGTCGCTGTTGTGTGTGCCGCTGGTCAATCAGCAGAAAGCCGTCGAAGGCTTGCTGGTGTGTGCCAGTCGCCGGCACATCGACCTGCAAGGCTTTGCCGATTCCCTCGGTCAACTCGGTTCGTTCGTGCTCGGCCAACTGCATTTACTGCAGCGTTTGCGTCAGCCGACCGGTGATACACGGCTGCCGGCGAAAATCAGCGTCCCGAGCGCCAGCGGTTACGGTTTGATCGGCAAGAGTTCGGCCATGCGTCAGACCTATTCGCTGATCAGCAAAGTCCTGCACAGCCCGTATACCGTGCTGCTGCGTGGCGAAACCGGCACCGGCAAGGAAGTGGTCGCGCGGGCGATTCACGACTGCGGGCCGCGCCGGTCCCAGGCGTTCATCGTGCAGAACTGCGCGGCGTTCCCCGAGAACCTGCTGGAAAGCGAACTGTTCGGCTACCGCAAAGGCGCCTTCACCGGTGCTGATCGCGACCGTGCCGGGCTGTTCGATGCGGCCAACGGCGGCACCTTGCTGCTCGATGAAATCGGCGACATGCCGTTGTCCCTGCAAGCCAAGTTGTTGCGGGTTCTGCAGGAAGGCGAGATTCGTCCGCTGGGTTCCAACGACACCCACAAGATCGACGTGCGCATCATCGCCGCGACTCACCGTGATTTGTCGGTGCTGGTCAGCGAAGGCAAATTCCGCGAGGACTTGTACTACCGCCTCGCGCAATTCCCGATCGAGTTGCCGGCCCTGCGTCAGCGCGAAGGCGACATCCTCGATCTGGCCCGGCACTTCGCCGACAAGGCGTGCTCATTCTTGCAGCGCGATGCGGTGTGTTGGTCCGATGCGGCGCTGGATCACCTGTCCGGTTACGCCTTTCCTGGCAACGTGCGTGAACTCAAAGGCCTGGTCGAACGCGCGGTGCTGCTGTGCGAGGGCGGTGAGTTACTGGCCGAGCATTTCTCCCTGCGCATGGAAGCCATGCCGGAAGACAGCAGCGGCCTGAACCTGCGCGAACGCCTGGAGCAGGTCGAACGCAGTCTGCTGCTGGATTGCCTGCGCAAAAACGACGGCAACCAGACCCTCGCCGCCCGCGAACTCGGGCTGCCACGCCGCACGCTGCTGTATCGCCTCGGGCGCCTGAATATCAACCTGGGTGATTTCGATGGTTAACGTATTTCGCGGCCAACAATTACCTGTGGCGAGGGAGCTTGCTCCCGCTCGGCTGCGCAGCAGTCGTAATCCGGCCGACACGGTCTGCCTGAATAAACGGGACAGCCGGTTTTGGGGCTGCTTCGCAGCCCAGCGGGAGCAAGCTCCCTCGCCACAAAAAATTGGTTTCAGGCCCCGATATAGAGCCTTGGAAATCATCCGATCCGCTTTTGATAGCGCCGCCCAACCGGGTCGGCGCTTTGTACTTTGTCTACCCCTGGAGACCCTCTGATGTCTGTTCGTCACTGGCAAGCCGTCCTGCTGACCCTCGTCGTTCTATGCGGCCTCGGCGGCTGTAGCGGCAATTACAAATACAACGACAACACCTATCGCCCATTGGGTGATCCGCAGGCGGTCAATCGCGGCAAGTGACCGCAAGGAGTATCACCATGGAACTGGTTTTCGAAATGCTCAACACCAAGCAGTTCGTGCCCACGGATTTGTGCCAGAAGACCTTCAAACAGGCCGGTGGCGTGATCGGTCGGGGCGAGGATTGCGACTGGATTATCCCGGACCGCAAGCGTCACCTGTCCAACCACCACGCGTTGATCAGCTACCGCGAAGGCACGTTTTTCCTGACCGATACCAGCAGCAACGGTATCCAGGACAGCGAAAGCGGCGCGCGCCTGCGCAAGGGCGAAGCGATGCGCATCGAGCACGGCAGTGTCTACGTGCTGGGTGACTTCGAGATCCGTGCGCGGCTGGTGCGCGACCCGGCGACCTTCGACGTTGAAGTCGGCCGTCCGCAAGCAGCGGGCAGCATCATTCCGGATGACGCGTTTCTCGATCTCGACCCGCTCAATGCCCTCGATCAGCAAGAGCGCGTGTACTCGGAAATCGACGAACTGATCTCCCCGAGCACGACGATCGAGGACACCCGTCAGCGCGCCGACTATGCGCGCATCGACATGGAAAGCCTGATGGTGCCGGAGCTGATCAACGCCCCGGCAGAGCCAGCACCCGCGCCACCGCCGAAAGCGGTCGAGCGTCAGAGCGAAGGTTTCTGGGAGCACTTCGGTGCGGCGCTGGGCGTGGACCTCAAAGGCCTCGACCACGATGCCCGCGAAGCCCTGGCGCTGAACGCCGCACGCCTGCTCAAGCAAAGCGTCGGCGGTTTGCAGCAGAGCCTGCGCACCCGCAGCGAACTGAAAAACGAACTGCGCCTGGCCCAGACCATCGTTCAAGGCACGAATAAAAACCCGCTGAAATTCGCTGTTGATGCCGGTGAAGCGCTGGGCATTTTGTTGCAGCCGAACAAGCCGGGCCAATTGCCGGCCGAGCAGGCGATCTCTCGTTCGTTCCGTGATTTGCAGGCGCATCAGGTGGCCTTGTTGACGGCCAGCCGCGCCGCCGTTCGCGGCACGCTGGAACACTTCTCGCCAGAGCAGTTGACCCTGCGTTTCGAGCGCGACAACAAGCCGATTATGGCCACGTCCGGCAGTCGCTGGAGAGCTTACGGTCGTTATCACCAGGCCCTGCGTCAGGACGATGACTGGAGCGAGCGCCTGCTGGCCCGCGACTTCGCTCAGGCCTACGAAGAACAGATCCGCCTGATTTCCACCCTTCACACCGACCACCAAGGATGATGCGCATGTCTCGCTGCTCGACCGCTTTTTTCAAGACGCTGACGGCGTTCGCGGCCCTGGTGCTGCTGGCCGGTTGCTCGTCACTGTCGCCGTATTCCCACGTCACCAAGCTCAACCTGAAGCTGACCGCCAGCGATCAGCTGAACCCGGACCTCAACGGGCGTCCGTCGCCGATTGTTGTGCGTCTGTTCGAGCTTAAGCATCCGGTGACGTTCGAGAACGCTGACTTCTTCAGCCTGTACGAGCGCGCCAAGGAATCCCTGGCCCCGGACCTGGTGGCCAGTGAAGAAATTGAGCTGCGTCCAGGTGAAACCGTGGAAATGAAACTCAGCGTGGAGGAGGGCAGTCGCTACGTCGGCATCCTTGCTGCCTACCGCGATCTGCCGGAAACCAAATGGCGCTACACGGTGCAAGTCACCCCGGTGGAAGTCACCGACGCTGATCTGACCCTCGACCAGGCCGGTATTCGCAACAGCAACGAAACGCTCGCCAAGGCGGATGACTGATCATGAATTCCCATAAAGTGATTTGGCAGGAAGGCATGCTGCTGCGTCCGCAGCACTTCCAGCACAACGATCGCTACTACGACCACCAGATGAAGACCCGCACGCAGTTGCTGGGCAGCTACACCTGGGGCTTCCTGAACCTGGACATCGACTTGCAGTTCCTCAACATGGGCAAACTGGTGATCAGCCAGGCCTCGGGGATTCTGCCGGACGGCAGCCTGTTCGAGCTCGGTGGTAACACCGAACCGCTAGCGCTCGACGTGCCGCCGAACACCGGTAACACGCCGATCTACCTGGCGCTGCCGCTGGTCACCGGCAACCACATCGAGTCGCGCCGTCCGGAGCAATCCGACGTGCTGGCGCGCTACACCGCGTACGAAGCGGAAGTCGCCGACTCCAACGCCGGCGACGATTCCGCCAGCCAGGTCAGCTGCGGCCGCCCGGACTTCAAACTGTTGCTCGGCGAGCAGCAGAGCGACCAGGCCTACGTGAAACTGAAGATCTGCGAAGTGCTCGACACCACGCCCGACGGCGTGATCAGCCTCGACCCGGACTTCGTGCCGACCTACATTCAGGCGCATTCGTCCAGCTACCTGCTGTCGTGCTTGAAAGAAGTGATCAGCATGCTCGGCCACCGGGGCGACACCATCGCCGAGCGGATCCGCTCCAACGGCAAAGTAGGCGGTGCGGAAGTCGGCGACTTCATGATGCTGCAACTGATCAACCGCACCGAACTGCTGCTGCGCCACTACCTCGGCCTGGAGCAGGTTCACCCGGAAGAGTTGTACCGCACGCTGCTGACCATGCTCGGCGATCTGGCGACCTTCTCCAGCGACAGCAAACGCCCGCGTCTGGACAGCCGTTACCAGCACAGCGACCAGGGCGCGAGTTTCCGCAAGCTGATGGAAGCGATTCGTCAGGTGCTGTCGATGGTGCTCGAACAGCACGCCATCGAACTGGTCCTGCAAGCGCGCCAGTACGGGATCATCGTCTCGCCGTTGCACGACCACAAACTGCTGGGCTCGGCCTCGTTCGTGCTCGCCGCCAGTGCCAACTGCGACTCCGAAGAACTGCGCCATCGCTTGCCGGCGCACCTCAAGGTCGGCCCGGTGGAGCGCATCCGCCAACTGGTCAACCTCCATCTGCCGGGCATCAAGGTCAAACCGTTGCCGGTGGCCCCGCGGCAGATCGCGTTCCACTCCAACAAAACCTATTTCATTCTCGAACTCAGTTCCGAAGACCTGGCACAACTCGAGCGCTCCGGCGGCTTCGCGTTCCACGTGTCCGGCGAATTTGCCGAGCTTGAACTGAAATTCTGGGCCATCAGGAACTGACTGACATGATCAAGGACATGGAACACAACCAGGACGATAAAACCGTCCTGCTCGACCGTCAGGGCCACGGCCCGGCGCAGAGTCCGCTGACAGATTTCGCCGCACCGCCGCGTTTTGAACAGCTCGAAGAACGGATGATTTATGCCGCGCGCCTGCGCCCGGCGGAATCCTTCAACATCAGCCTCAATTCGCTAGTCGCAGCGGCGTCTGACTTGTTGTCGGAAGTGGTGCGACTCAAGCACAGCGACACCCGCGAAGACATGTACGCGCTCAACGAGCGACTGACTGCCGGGCTGAAACTGTTTGAAGTCCGTGCGCTGCACAACGGCGCCGAAAGCAGCCAGGTGATGGCCGCACGTTACGTGCTCTGCACCGTGGTCGACGAAGCCGTCGTGACCACACCGTGGGGCAACGAAAGCGAATGGTCGCAGATGAGCCTGCTCAGCAGCTTCCACAACGAAACCTTCGGCGGCGAGAAGTTCTTCCAGCTGCTGGATCGCCTGTCGAAAAACCCGGTCAAGCACCTGCCGATGCTGGAGCTGATGTACCTGTGCCTGTCGCTGGGCTTCGAAGGCAAGTACCGCGTGCAAGCCCGCGGCATGCTCGAGCTCGAAGGCATCCGCGACGCCTTGTATCGCCAGATTCGTCAGTTGCGCGGCGACGTGCCTCGCGAACTGTCGCCCCATTGGGAAGGCTTGAACGATCAGCGCCGCAGCCTGGTGCGCATCGTGCCGGCGTGGATGGTGGTGCTGTTCACCGTGGTGTGCCTGGTGGTGATGTATTCGGGTTTTGCCTGGGTATTGGGCGAGCAACGCGAAACCGTTCTGCAACCTTATCAGCAGCTAGATCCGGCCGCGGTCCAGCCGCAGTCGCAGCCGTAAACAGGGACGTGTGATGAAAAAGTTTTTCAAGAAAGTCGGCGCATTCTTGCGTCAGACCTGGGTCTGGACCTTGCTGCTGGTGCTGTTCGTCGCGCTGCTGGTGTGGTTCGTCGGGCCGCTGCTGGCGGTCAATGACTACAAGTTCTGGGAAGGTTCGACCTCCCGCCTGCTGACCATCAGTGTGCTGTTCCTGATCTGGGGCCTGACCATGGTCTTCGTCAGCTGGCGCGCTGGCGTACGCAAGAAAGCCATCGAAGACACCGAAGACGGCCAGGATCGTATCCGCCGTGAAGAGCTGATCGACGAAGAGCAGAAAGAGCTTCGCGTACGCTTCAAGGACGCATTGAAAACCCTGAAGACCTCGAGCCTCTATCGCGGTCGCAGCGAACGCTGGCGCAGCGATTTGCCTTGGTACTTGCTGATCGGTCCGCAGGGCAGTGGCAAGACCAGCCTGCTGGACTTCTCGGGCCTTGAGTTTCCGATCAACAAGATCGACCGCAAACTGACCCGCGACACCCTCGGCACCCGTCATTGCGACTGGTATTTCGCCGACCACGGTGTGCTGATCGACACCGCCGGGCGTTACCTGACCCAGCCGGATGCCGAAGTCGATGGCAGCGCCTGGAGCACCTTGCTCGACCTGCTGCGCAAGCGTCGCCGCAACCGTCCGTTGAACGGCGTGCTGGTGACCATTCCGGTGGAAATGCTGCTGGGCAACACCGAGCAGGATCTCGATACCCTGGCTCGCCAGGTGCGTGCCCGTCTGCAAGACGTGCATCAGAAACTGCACGTCGATGTGCCGGTTTATCTGGTGCTGAGCAAGGCTGACAAGCTGCTCGGTTTCGACGAGTTCTTCGATCAGCTGACCCGTGAAGAAAGCGATCAGGTACTCGGTACCAGCTTCCGCAAAGAGCAGAGCGGCACCGACGTCGCCGTGCTGCGCGCCGAGTTCGAAGAGCTGCTGCGTCGCCTGAACAGCCAAGTGATCATGCGCATGCACCAGGAGCGCGACACCCAGCGCCGTGGTCGCATCCTCGACTTCCCGCATCAATTGGGGCAGATCGGCGAGCGCTTGTGCCTGTTCGTCGACATGGCGTTCACCGGCAACCGCTACCAGCGTGTCAGCCAGTTGCGCGGTTTCTACCTGACCAGCGCGCCGCACCTGACTCAAGAGATGGACCAGACCACCGCCGGCATCGGCGCCAATCTGGGCATGAACGCCGGCATGCTGCCGACCTTGCGCAGTGGGCGTTCGCGCTTCATTCACCATTTGCTTAGCCGCGTTATCTTCCCGGAAGCCGATCTGGCCGGTCTGGACAAGCGCGAGCGCAGCCGCATCCATTGGGGCCAACGTGCCCTGTACGTGGGCGCATTGGCGGCGCTGGCACTGTTCGGCATGCTGTGGGCGGGCGGATTCTCGGCCAACTACGAGCGTCTGGAAAACCTGCGTAACCTGGCTCAAAACTGGACTCAACAACGCTCGGCCCTGACCGCGCGTGATGATTCCATGGCGGTGCTCAAGACCCTCGACACCAGCTACGCGGCGACTCAGGTCTTCCCGAACAAAGGTGACGTGTCGTACCGCGAACGTGGTGGCCTGTACCAAGGCGAAGAGGTCAATCCGGTGGTCAAGGAGGCCTACGAGCGTGAGCTTGAAGCGCAACTGCTGCCGAAGGTTGCGACGCTGCTGGAAGGGCAGATCCGCGCCAACATGCAGGACCGCGAACGCTTGCTCAACAGCCTGCGTGCGTACTTGATGCTGAACATGAAGGATCGCCGCGACGGCCCGTGGCTCAAGGATTGGGTTGCCACAGAATGGTCCCAGCGTTACGCCGGCAACACGTCGGTGCAGAACGGTTTGAACACGCATTTCGAGCGTTTGCTGAAGCAGCCGTTTATCTACCCGCTGAACGATCAACTGGTGGCTCAGGCGCGTCAGGTGCTGCGCAGCGAGTCGCTGGCCAACGTGGTTTACCGGATGCTGCGCGAGCAGGCCCGCAACCTGCCGGAATACCGTTTGAGCCAACACATCGGCCCCCAAGCTTCACTGTTTGTCGGCACCGAATACGTGATCCCGGGTTTCTACACCCAACAGGGTTATCAGCAGTACTTCTCGGTTCAGGGCAGTGCGCTGGTCACCGATATCCTGCGTGACAACTGGGTGCTGGGCGAAGGCTCGGGCATCAGCGGCATGGACTTGCGTCGCCTGATGGTCGAACTGGAGCAACTGTACTTCCGCGACTACGCCAACTTCTGGAGTGAAGCGGTCGGCCAGGTTGCCTTGCCACCGATCAACGACGCCGGTGAAGGCGCCGAGCAACTGGCTGGCCTGACGTCCGCCAACTCACCCGTGCTGCAACTGCTGGTGGAAGTTCGCGAGAACACCCGTTTCCAAGTGATCGCCGACAGTGCTGACGAAGCTGCCGAGGCGGCTGACAAACTGGGCGAGAAGGGCGGTAAGCTCGGCAAACTCGCGGCGGCTGCGGCTGACAAAGCCGCAGACATGACCGCTCAAATTACAAAGCAGCTGCCCGACACCGCGAAGAAATCCCTGCAACGTCGCTTCGAACCGCTGCACCGTTTGCTGGACGACAACAACGGCCCGGCCGCTGATTTGACCCCGGCCCTGACGGCGCTCAACGACCTGCAACTGCAATTGGCGAGCCTCGCGCGTGCCAGTGCGCCGGAACAGGCTGCGTTCGAAATGGCCAAGACCCGCATGAGCGGCCAGCGTGATGCGCTGAGCAACTTGCGCAATGCCTCGAACCGTCTGCCGCGTCCGGTCAGCGTGTGGTTCAACGTCCTGGCTGAAGACACCTGGCGTCTGGTGCTGAACGATTCCTACCAGTACCTGAACCAGCGTTATCAGAGCGAGCTGTACAGCTTCTATGGCAAGGCGATCAACAAGCGTTACCCGTTCAGCGCCCACAGCACCAGCGATGTTGCGATCAGCGACTTCCGCGAGTTCTTCAAGGCCCAGGGCATCAACGATCGCTTTTTCGACACTTACATGCGTCCGTTTGTGAGTGGCGATCCAGGCAACTACCGTCTGCGCAGCATCGACGGTCACAGCATGCCGATCTCCAAGGTCTACCTCGACCAGATGGCTGCGGCCCAAGTAATTCGCCAGAGCTTCTTCTCGATCAACCCGGCCGAACCGCAAGTGCAATTCAAACTGGAGCCGTACACCCTCGACCCGGCCGTCAGCCGTTCCGAGTTCAAGTTTGGCGACAAGACCATCGAATACCGCCACGGCCCGATCGTGCCGGTGTCGTTCAAATGGCCGACCGATGCTGAAGACGGTCGCACCAGCCTGGTCCTCGACAAAATGGCCGGCCGCCCGATCGGCATCGAGAAGAACACCGGCCCATGGTCGCTGTTCCGTCTGTTCGACCTGATGCAGACCGAGTACCTGAGCGGTCGCGATGTGCTGGTACTGAAAGCTGATGTAGGCGGCCTGCGCGCCAACTACTTGCTGTCGAGCCAGCGCACACCGAACCCGTTCGACATGGGCGTGCTGCGTACCTTCCGTATGCCGGTGCAGCTCTGATGCTGGTTGCCAGTCCCTGGCGCAGCGCTGCGCGTACCGATCCGGGCAAGGTTCGGGCGCGCAACGAAGATGCTTTTCTCGACTGCCCGCAGCAGGGGCTGTGGGTGGTCGCGGACGGCATGGGCGGTCATCAGGGTGGCGACATTGCCAGCCAGTTGATCGTCGCCAGCCTGGCGGAATTGCCGGTGCAGGACGACTTCGACGAACGACTCAAAGGCATACGCCAGTGCCTGCACTGGCTCAACCGCCGCTTGGGTCAGGAGTTGACCGTCACGGCCGGGCGCCACGACAGCATCATGGGCAGCACCGTGGTGGCGCTGCTGGTGGAAGGTAATCGCGCGGCCTGCATCTGGGCCGGCGATAGCCGTTGCTACCTGTGGCGCGGCCAGCGTCTGTATCAGCTGTCCAAGGACCATTCTCTGCAACAGCAACTGATCGACGAGCAAAACATGAGCGTCGAGGACGCCCGTGCTCATCCTTCGGCTCATGCCCTGACCCGTGCGGTCGGGGCTGCCGATGTGCTGACGCTGGACGTGCTCGAACTCGAGGTTTACCCCGGCGATACGTTCCTGTTGTGCAGCGACGGTTTGTACCAAGGGCTCAGCACCGATGCCTTGGGCAACGCCCTGAGCCTGACCGCGCCGCACGTTGCGCTGGAGCGTCTGTTCGACGGCGCTCTGCGTGGCTCGGCCCGGGACAACTTGACTGCTGTGGTGATCCGAAAATGACTCAACTCATGCCGCCGCTCGACGACCTGCCGGTGACCGACGAGGAAGCCAATAACCTGACTTACTTTGCGTTTGCCAAGCCTCTAAACGGAAAGCCGCGTAAAGCAGAGCCAGCAACGGCGCCAACCAAGGCCAGCATCGGCGAAATGCCGGACGTACTCGCAGGCCGTTACCGCATCGAGCGTCTGCTCGGTGCAGGCGGCATGGGCGCGGTTTACCGCGCACGGGACTTGCTGAGCGAACAGTTCGGCGATCCCGACCCTTACATCGCGCTGAAAATCCTCAGCGAAGAATTTGCCGAATCGCCGGACGCCAGTGCCTTGCTCTACAGCGAGTTCGCCCTGACCCGACGACTGCGCCACGACAATGTGCTGCGTTTGCACAGCTTTGAAGTGGACACCGACTGCCAGCGCGCCTTCATCACCATGGAACTCATGCGTGGGCTGACCCTGGACAAATTACTCTGCGAGCGGCCGCTGGGCCTGCCGTGGAAAGAACTGCGCGACATCGCGCTGCCGCTGCTCGACGCGCTGGCCTTCGCCCACGCTCGCGGCGTGCTGCACGGTGACATGAAGCCAAGCAACGTGATGCTCAGCGAAGAAGGCGTGCGCCTGTTCGACTTCGGTCTGGGCCAGGCCGAGGAAGGCATCTTGCCCGGACTGCCACACCTGAGCCGCAACCGCTTCAACGCCTGGACCCCGGGCTACGCCGCGCCCGAACTGCTCGAAGGCCAACCGCTGTCGGCCAGTGCAGATGTCTACGGCGTGGCCTGCGTGCTCTACGAATTGGCCGGCGGCAAACACCCGTTCCGCCGCTTGCCCTCGACCGAGGCCCGCGATGGGCAACTGGAACGCGAGCTGCACGCCCCCAGGAATCTACCGAAACACTGCTGGCCAGCCCTGCGCAAAGCGCTGACCTTCAACGCGGCTGACCGCACCATCAGCGCCGCTCAATTACGTGCCGCTATGGGCGCCACATCGTCTTTGCTGCAACGCCTGCGACGTCGGGCGTAACGGATGACTACCGAACAGGGATCAAGCAATGTTCAACCCAGCTAACGAAACCCACTTCAGCCTGACCGTCGAAGACTACGTCGGCGACCTGCAAGTGCTGTCGTTCACCGGCACCGAAGGCATCAGCCAGCCGTATCGATTCGACCTCGAACTGGTCAGCGAAAACCCCGATCTGGACTTGGAAAAACTCCTGCATAAGCAGGCTTTTTTGGCGTTCGACCCACAGGGCAGCGGCATCCACGGCCAGATCTACCGCGTCGCCCAAGGTGACGCTGGCAAACGCCTGACGCGCTACAAAATCTCCCTGGTGCCGCAACTGCAATACCTGCACCACCGCACCAACCAGCGCATCTACCAGCAGATGTCCGCACCGAAAATCATCGCGCTGATCCTCGACGAGCACGGCATCAAAGGCAACGCCTACAACTTCCAGCTCAGCCAACCGTGCCCAGACCGCGACTACTGCGTGCAGTACGACGAAACCGACCTGCACTTTGTGCAGCGCCTGTGCGAAGAGGAAGGCATTCACTACCACTTCCAGCACAGCGAAAAAGCCCACCTGCTGGTGTTCGGCGACGACCAGACCTTGTTCCCCAAACTCGGCCAGCCCACGGCGTATGTGCAAGGCAGCGGCATGGTCGCCGATGAGCCGGTGATCAAAGGCTTTAAGTTACGCCTGGAAACCCGCACCGGCCGCGTCACCCGCCGCGACTACGACTTCGAAAAACCACGCCTGCAACTCGAGTCCGCCTACAAACCCGAGACGCAAAGCGACGCGCCGGACCTGGAAGACTACGACTACCCTGGCCGTTTTATCGACCGCGCACGCGGCAAGTTCCTCAGCCAACGCGCCCTCGAACGCCACCGTGCCGACTACCAACAAGCGGAAGGTAAAGGCGATCAGACGCGTTTGGTCAGCGGCCACTTCCTGGAACTCTCCGACCACCCGCGCACCGAGTGGAACGACCTCTGGCTGCTCACCGAAATCTTCCACGAAGGCAAACAGCCGCAAGTGCTCGAAGAGTCCGTGACCAGCGACACCACCGACGACAAAAACGACTTCCACCAGGGCTACCGCAACCGCTTCCTGGCCACCCCGTGGGACGTGTTCTACCGCCCGGCGCTGCAACACCCGAAACCCCGCGTCCTCGGCAGCCAAACGGCGATGGTCACCGGGCCTAAAGGTGAAGAGATTCACTGCGACCAGTACGGCCGCATCAAGGTGCAATTCCATTGGGACCGCGAAGGGTTGGCTGACGACAAAACCAGCTGCTGGATGCGCGTCTCTTCAAGTTGGGCTGGCGACCGTTATGGCGCCATCGCCATCCCGCGCATTGGTATGGAAGTGTTGGTGACCTTCCTTGAAGGGGATCCCGATCAGCCGTTGGTGACTGGGTGCCTGTATCACAAGGAAAACCTCGTTCCTTACGACCTGCCGGCGAACAAGACTCGCAGCGTGTTCAAAACCCTCAGTTCACCGGGGGGCGGCGGGTACAACGAACTGCGGATTGAAGACAAGAAGGGTGCGGAGCAGATCTACATTCATGCCCAGCGGGATTGGGATGAAAACATCGAGCACGACCAGAAGATACGCGTCGGCAATGAACGCCACGACACCGTCGAGAAGAACACTTACACCGAGCTGAAGGCGGAAGAGCATCGCACCACGATTGCGGATCGCAAGACTGAAGCGCGGATGGATGATCACCTGACGATTGGGCAGAACCAGCATGTGAAGCTGGGGACTGCGCAGCTGACTAGCGTTGGGAAAGAGATTCATCTGAAGGCTGGGGACAAGATTGTTATTGAGGCCGGGATGGAACTCACCGTGAAGGCGGGTGGGAGTTTTATCAAGCTCGACGCTGGCGGCATCACGGTTGTTGGGCCGGTGGTGAAAATTAATGCCGGTGGGTCTGCGGGGAGTGGGACCGGGATTGGCATCAAGCCACCGCGTCTGCCGGGCGCTGCGGATAAAGACATCGCCGGCGCGGTGCCGCCACAGGCGCTCGGCAATGCGCCGATGCCGCCACCGCCAGTCTGCAAGGAATGTCTGGCCCGGGCCAAACGTAACGCCCAAGCTCTGGCCGCGAGATAAAGGACGACTTTATGTACACAAGTAACGTGCACTGGCTCGACGAGTTATGGGTCAACGCCCAGCAACTGCAACACCAGCACCTCGACCTGCTGATCGACGCCACCAGCCTCGACTACCCGCTGCTGCAAGAACTGGCGGAGCAACCCGACGCGGCGAAACTGGCCAAACTGTTCGAAAATACCCCGGAAGTTGCCATCGCCGATTTCGGCCCGCTGCTGCTGCGCGTAGACAACGCCCAACGGCCCTGGCTGAAAACCTTCATCAGCGCCGTCGATTGCAACAAACACGTCGTCGCCCTGTTCAGCCCTTGGGCATTCGAAGCGCTGGCCGATCATCTGCGAGGCTTCCTCCAGGCGCAATGGAATCAGGGCCGCTCCGAAGGCGTTTTGCGTTACTACGACCCGCGCATGCTGCTGCCAGTCGCCGAAACCCTGACCCCCGCGCAAAGCAACGCCTTCCACGCCGCGGTGATTTCCTGGCACTGGCTCGACCGCGACCAACACCCACAAAGCCTGCCCGGCAACTACGTGCGCCACGCACCGACACCCGCCAGCGGCCCCGTCATGTTCGACCACCCGCAAGTGGCCAACCTGCTTGCCTGGACAGAGGCTGATGCCTACCGGGTTGATCGCTGCGCCGTGCCGCAGAACTATGGCTTGAGCCGTAATGAGAGCCTTATTCGTCATTTGTATAGAAGCCAATTGGCGGCGAATCAGAAGGGATTGAAAGAGCCGGAGGAGCGGGAGCCGTTTATTGAACAGTGGTTGGTGGAGAACTCGCCGTTTGTGATTGATGAGCCGGTGAGGGCGTTGATTTGATGAGCGGGGTTTCTTGTGGGCCGGTTGAGGTCGCGGGGGAGGCGATGTCTTCGTGGCGGGTTCGTGGCTGGATTTTGATGGTGTTGGTGGGGTGTCGTAGTGGGCCTGAAATGGTTGGTGCGCCTGTCTCCGGCTATAACCATACTCGCAGCAACATCAATCGATTCACCGTGAATGGCGCAGGAGGACCCATTATAGGGCCTTATCAAGGCGGGTTGAGCTCTCAAACCTGTAGTACCACGCTACTTCAAAGTTGGCACCCGGGGTTAAAAGCTATTGTTGAGTGGGAAAGTGATCCCGCCCCGCGGGCTGCTGTGACGCGTGATAAACACGGTCAATTGGAGCTTGGGGACTACAGTCGCCATGCTGCTAATTACACGCATTACAAAGCTATCGTCAATATTCCTAAGTATGACGACGAATTTTGTGCATTGCAGGTTCATTTTCTGCCTTGTAACAAAATTCATGTTTCTACGACGTGCTATACACCGGAACATAAGGACTATCCCGATCATGCTTATTTTCAAGTCAAGGAGTCGATGACATGCTCGGCTTTTTGATCAGGTCCGACTTTTTAAAAGAGATTATGTGTGTTGCCTGTCCCTGTAACTACCCGATGAACATGGAGGAGCCGAAGGTATGTTTATACTGAATAACATGGTTAAAAAAATATGCTGTTGCGCGGCAGTGATGCAAGCGGTTTTTTTACGAAATTCGTACTCGGGACTAGTAAGGATTAGCTTCGGGATGATAGGAAAGTCATTGGTTATTGTATGTAGCATGCTCAGTGCAAGCGCTTGCAGTGCTGGCCCTGAAATGGTGTCTGCACCGGTTAAAGGCTTCAATCATACATCCGCAGAAATTACGCGGTTCACTATTAATGGTGCTGGGGGGCCCCGAATTCCACCTAATCAAGGTGGGGGGAATGAAGTTTGCTGCGGCTTACTTCCCATGCAATGGAAGCCCGGGCTCCGAGCTATTATTGAATGGGACAAAGACCCAGACCCATATGGAAATGTAAAGCGAGATAAGTATGGTCAAATTGATAAGGAAGCCCTAGCTAGCCATTCCAATAGCTATTCTCACCATTCAGCGACCGTTGAAATTCCTAAATATGCTGAAGAACTGTGTGCATTGCAGGTTCACTTTCTTCCTTGTGACCAAGTAAGGGTGTCTACGACTTGTTACGGAGTCGGAAGTAAAAACTACCCAGATAAGGAATATTTTCAAGTCAAGGAGCCGGCATCATGTTCGAATCACTAATCGGAGATGCCTCTCCTCCGCCGGCTGGAGCATTGGTTGCTCCTAGGTTTCCAATTACACGTCGACTGCCAGTCGAACCAAGCCAGTTGGCGAAGAATATAAAGCAGCAAAAAGAAGATGAGCTGCGATTTGGTAGTCAACAACGTAAGCTCATTCAGGCGCAGGGAGGGGCAAATAGCGGATTGCCTTGCTGTAAAACTCTACACATCACACTGGCATTTGATGGCACCAACAACAACGACCACGCAGACGGCGCATCAACACCGAACTCGCGAAGTAACATTGCGCGGATTTTTCATGCAAGTTTGGGTGCCGAAACTGATATGCGGCAGGCTGGTTTTATGAAGTACTATTGCCCCGGAGTTGGAACGGTCTTTCCTGATGTTGAAGAGTATATTCCTGAACAGCAGGGATTAGTCGGGGCGCGAGGGGGAGAAAATCGAATTAATTGGGCCCTCACCCGATTACTAGATGCATTAAGACTAGGCATGGGAGAGGGAGGGCTACCCATTAATAAAACCAAGCTAATGCTTAAAGACATGGCGACGAATGGTTACGCAAATACCTTTGGCTTAGGTTTACTTGAGAGCGGAGAAAAAAAGCGCGAAATAACGTTACGGCAAGAAATTCAAGATCTTCAGAATAAATTGAAAGCTCGAGATGACTTTGGAGAGAAACCGCATATTTTGGCGATGCGGCTTTATGTATACGGGTTTTCTCGAGGGGCTGCCGAAGCCCGAACGTTTGTTAATTGGTTACAGACACTCGTTCGTTGCGAAAATGAAAGTGGTGGCGTTGAGTACCGTTTTGCGGGACTACCAATATCGATCAACTTTCTAGGCGTTTTCGACACCGTCGCCGCAGTAGGGCTTGCGGACAGTGTTCCATTTGCAGCTGGGCATATGGACTGGGCTGATGGCACTATGCGCCTTCCCGACGAAGCAGCATCCCTTTGTCAGAACACTGCGCTGCCCGATGATTGCTCTTATCTAAAGCGCTGCGTTCATTTGGTTTCTGGCCATGAGCAGCGAGCAAGCTTTCCATTGGATTCAATACGTCGCCGCCCCAAAACAGCGGATGGCAGTCGTGATAAAAGTAAGGCTTCAAGTTATCGACAAGGCACAGTTGAGTACATTTATCCAGGTGTTCATTCGGACGTAGGTGGCGGCTATCCACCCAACGACCAAGGGAAAGCAACCGCTGGATCAGACCATGTCTTATCCCAAATTTCTTTGCAGCACATGTACGCCGAAGCGTTCATGGCAGGCGCTCCATTGCTGGTTCCGAAGCCCGCACTGCAAGATGGGATTCACGACAAATGGAGAGCGATGCCCATAGATCTTGAGGGTGAGTTTTTAATCTCCGAAACCCTCATCAATCGATTCAACGCATGGCAGGCACAAGGCCAAAGTGGTCCGCTGGAAGAGATGATGAAGCGTGAGCACGCTCTAATCACTGGTTGGCGAATTGATCGATATGCAGGCGGTGTAGAGAAACAGTCGTTTTTTAAGAACGCGGCTCCGGATATGCCTGAGGCGAAAATTGATGCCTGGACGGCGCTTGAAAAACGGCACAACGCCGAAACAACTGCGGCTGCAGAGGGCAATCCAGTGCCAACATACACAGAGGAACAGGAAAAAGAGCATCAACTTAATATTCAAATTGTAGGTAAGGACAAGTATGAAAATGCGCACTGGGAAAAAGTGTTCGAACCACCGCTAGACCACCGGCAGTTGCTCGGTGCCGCAGCTGAATTCCGGCATGATTATCGAAGAGAGTGGGGCTTGGTCGGTGACGGTCATACGAGTGTGGCTGTAATCGATATGTTGCTTGGCGGTACGGTGTATCTGATCAACGAGGAGGACGAAGCCGAGGAGTATGCGTACCTTTACAAAGAAGGGACGGCTCGTTACGAAAAAATGTTCAGTTCACCGAACAAACCGAGAACAGGCCAGGAAGACCTCGTAGCACTCTTCGATGATCAGGTTCACGACTCTCGTGCTTGGTTTATGAACACTTCCGGCGTTGTGCCCCGTGAGCCCTTTACGGATTATTTCCGTATTCGTCTGGTGCATTTCGATAATGAGTCGAACAAACAATTGTCTCTGCTAGCCACAGCGGGTCGAGTAATTGGACTCGGTATTGCTGTCGCCAGTGTCGGCCTCAGCATCAAGAAAAAAGACCCTCGCATGCTGTTGGGTCTTTTCTTGCCGTCGTTAGCACTTCCAGTGCTCAGCGGCAAAGTAGGTGTGGGTATTTCAGAGTTGCCGAAAATCAGTGCCTTCGATCCGCTGACCGGGATTGCACTGCCAATGCTCGATAGCCTCGACTCGTTACGAGAGTTCACTAAAGAGCCTGGAGACATGGTTGCCAAAGTCGCAGCCTTGCCACCGCTGAAGCCATTGACTGCAGCCACCGCTAACACCCCGGCTCTGCAGAAAATCCTGGTAGCCCATCAGGCGCTTGAAGCAGTGGAAGCGGCTCGCAAGAAGGACGCTGGTGCTTTGGCCAGTATGGTGGCGAAAGCGGCTAACGATGAGGACAAGCCCGGTGGCTGGCTCGACTTGGTAGCCGATCAGGCCAGTAACTTGAAGTCGTCTGAAAAGAACGTGTAATTGCAAAAGGATAAAAAGGGCGACTCTGAAATGAGCCGCCCTTTTCGTGATTCGCCTACACCTTAGCGAAATGGGGCTAGCGAAACTGGTGCGAAATGGGAACGGATTTATTTTTTTGGGTTTATTTTTTTGCTGTAGCTGTTCGAAAACTGGTGATCGGTCCGTGGATCGAGGGTCAACTGTGATAACGAAGCTTAAGAGGTTCGCCGTAGCAGTGGCGAGCGTCGCTTTAGCGACGTCGATGGTTTCGGCTCATGCACAGGTAACCTGCAACCACGACAACTTTACCAATCCCGATTTGATCATCTGCGGCCAGCGAAGCTTCGAAAAAGTCGACGCAGTGTTGTGAGCAAAAGGGCAGATTTATTTATGGGAAAGGTTTATCCGTTATCTATCGATAAATAAATCCGTCCCCTTTTCTTTTCTCGTATATAAGAATTTTTATGGTTGTCTAATGAAAAAACTAAAATTTATTTCTGCCGGAGTGGCATTTGTTTCTCTACTGCTCAGTTCTTATACGTATTCTGCGGGCTTTGACTGTCGTAAAGCCTCGACAGAAATAGAGAAGAAGATCTGTGGCACACCGTCTTTGTCTATTTTGGATGAACAGCTAAGCGCAGTTTTCAAACCATTAAAAAATATACGTACGTTTCAAATTATTGAAACCGAATGGCTTGAGTCAGAGCGTAATACCTGTGAATCAACTGAGTGTTTGGAGGACGCTTACGATCAACAGATTCGCTTTTTAACAACGTTGCCGGAGGTTACTCCTGTTGCTGAAAAAGATATAAAGCTCCTGCCCGCGGACAAAATATATGCACAAAGTTCTCGCTCATGGAAAACCGTGGAGCTAGCGGGGCTTCCGAACGAGAAGGGTGTAGTAGAGCGTTTTCTCCTTTCCGCTGAAATGTTGTCAGGGAGGTTACATGTCATAGCTTTCGAGGGGCACTATGACGTCCCACTTTCTGCTTATAGAGGCAATCTGTATGAGTATGTTGATAGATACCCAATTGCACAACCAATCACTCACACAATAGCTAAAGATATCGGGTTCGATGGCGCGATAAACTTGGGGGGCAATGACGAGGGCAAAAGATTTGCCGGGATTTTAGATGGATCTTTTTACTATCGGCAACAAATAACTAGAAACCAGCAAAAAGGAATGGTTTACAAACTGGGGTCGGATGCACAGCCAACGGAAAGCAGTCTGCTATTTTCACAATGGTCAAATACCACTGAACATGCCATAGGCGGGGTACTCTTTGGGAGCACTGAGATGTTCGGGCCTGTGCAAGCGTATTACTCGCACACGCCCGCATACGAAACTGTTGCACCTATCGATAAACCGGAAGCGGGCTGGAATATCTCTAGTCCGATTTGGAGTAAGTCTCGCCCCATTTTCTATTTCAAGAACGGCGACGAAACAATCTGGCGTGCCAATATGTTGGATAAGACACTTACTAAAATTGTTAGTGCGGGTGATCAAGAGAGAATTCAAAACCCCACACCAATCGAAATTAATGGTCGCGAAGCTATCGTATATCTCGAGGACTATATTCTTAAGATTGCTCTCGCGCCAGATGAATGAGCGTTAATTTAGCTTGGCAATAAAATGGATATAGTCGTTTTTATGGGAGGCTGGTGTTTATATGGTTTCGTCAATGGCTAATCGCTTTTTGGTGATCGCTCTTTGTTCGCTGGTTAGTATTCTTTCTCCACTGGCGCCTGTCGTACTTGCGCAGGACGTTTGCGACGATATAGCTACAAGTTCTCAGAGTGAAAGATGTTCTGTGAGTTCGAAGTCATCCGCTGACTTACAGTTAAATATCAGCTACCAGCACCTCATGGTGCGGCTTGAGGGCGGCAATCAGACCGACCCCGTCGCTGCTGCTGGATATATGGCGAGGGTTAAAGAGTCTCAACGGGCTTGGATCAAGTTACGTGATACAGATTGCCTGCTCGATGCCTTCGGAACGGAGCCCGGCTCGTCTGCGTATGTGACGGCCGTGAACAATTGCGTTGCGAGTATGAGTCGCGACCGTTCCGTCTTTCTGGACAACATTGCGTCCGACAATGGGAGTGGCTCAGTGATTGGGCGTGGATCATGTCCGTCCCAGGAATTTGCTCAGTTTCTGCCAGCGTTTTCTGCCAACGCAGAGTCTCAGAAGCGCCTAACCGCACTGGCAGTGAAAATATTGGTGTTGAAACGGACCTCGGATCCTGGTCAATTTGAGCCGCAAATTACTGCTGAGCCAGGCGCTAGTTTGGCGTTTCCGTTGTTGGCTGCGATGGAAGGCAAGACTGAAGGGGTTGAGATCGAAACGGTCGACGACATTCACATGAACGTTGTGGATAAACGGGCCGGTAACAGCAACATCAAGATTTTTAACTTTGCTAAAAAGGCGTGCTGGGCGCTTGTGGGGATTGAGGATTGGTCGATCAGCGAGAAGGAGCTTGTCGCACCCGGTAGACCCGGAATGAGCCGTGCGGAGAACCTTTGTTATCAACGTGCTGAAGGCTTGGGTGGGTTAGGGTTTCTTGAGCGATACCGTCTGACTGGGGAGTTGATTGAAGCGTCCCTGGAAAACTATGTCTGTGCTGCGGAGTCGGGCGATCCACAGGCGAGTCTGTCGGCGGCAAGTTTGAGTCTTTCGCAGATGGCGCCTCAGTTGGAAACCAGCAAACTTGAGGCTTTGTTCAAAGCGGCATCGACGACAGCGAGCGGCGCTATGGGTTATGCCATGTATTTTTGTAGAGGTAATTCCACCGATTATAACGGTCCTTGTCTGCACCCCGAGGACGCAGAAAGGGAAGTTATTCGCGCGGTTTCCATGGGCTCCACAGATGCGATGAACTATCTGGGTTCTTCTTTTGAAAGTGGCCAGTTGGGAACGAAAGATCTGTCCCGGGCGTTGGCCTGTTATCAGTTGTCCGCTGAGAAAGGCCGCCCGCAGGGTAGCGACGGCGTGAAGCGCTTGGTTTTGCAAGGCTCAGACATAAAGGCCAGTCACTGCCTGTAAATTCTGCTGTGCAGATATAAACATTGAAGAAAGAAAAGGGGGCAGATTTATTTGTGAGACTAGGTATGGCCATAAATAAATCTGTCCCCATTTTTTCTTACGTCAACAAAAAATATGAATGGACTTCCTGTAAGAAGAGACGTTTTTACTAATGTGCAGGCTATTATTGCGGATTTTTTATATGTAAATGAAAATACTGGAGACGAACCCTTGCCAATGCCATCATTTGTAAAAAGGCAAAAAAAATGACTAAGATAGTACTGTTTTACCTATGGACTTCGTTTTTTTTTGTGCACGCAGGTGAGAGTTCAGTTGTACAAAGCAAAGGCTGCGTAATGGAGGTGAAAAATTTTCGTGGCGTTTCATTCTTTAAGACAACTGATGATATTTCATTTATTAACTATAAATATAAAGATGGTAGGAAGCAAAATATACGAATGAGCTGCGCAGCCATGAGTTTTGCAGACACAGTAGCTAGCGGATTTGTGCATGAGGCTGACGGATTAAAAATTGGTACAGGGGTGTACCCACTATCAAAAGCTAATCGTGTTTTTGGGACTAATTGGTCTGGATTGGAGGGGGTGTATTATTTCAATGCGTACTGTTTTACCGCAGTATTTGAAGCTGGAAGTGATCATGTGTTTATGATAGATACATGTGGCGATGAAGAAGATATTAAAGTGTTGAGAAAACGTATCCTATCATTGCTGAAAAGCTCAAAAACTTATCATGTTGAGTATGAGGATAATTAGGATAAATTGCAGTAGAAGGAGAAATGAAATAATGAAATTCATGTTCGCTTTTTCACTTTTTTTGTTTGCCTCATTAATCAGCGCAAATGAGGAAGTATATGATTTAAACCCGTTTTTTAAGGGGGCTAGCCAAGCGAAGTTTAGCGTAAGTGGTTCCGAGGGGGATCAAGTTTTACACGGTGAGTTAATTGTCAAAGGAAAAAAATCGATACCGCTTCCCGACGTGTGTGAACATGAAGGTACTGATCCGGAGTTATACGATGCTTATACCGTAAGTACGGGGGCGGACAAGTCGTACTTTGTCTTCACCTGTAAGTGGGTGGTAATGCACACGGGTATAAATCTAAGAGGGGTGGATTATATATCGTATGTTTATAGTGGCAGTGATATAGGTAAGTTAAATAATGTAAAAGATTTAGCGGATGATATTTCAGGATACGAGGGTAGCTTGGAGGAGGGAGGCAATGATTATTACTGGTATTCTACGAGGGGGTTGGCCTCAAGAAAATTAAAAGAGCTTGTTGGCGGAACAAAGTTGGACTCTTTAGAGTTGTCTCATGAAATTGTGTTGGCAAGACTAAAGGATATGGATTTTGATGCTATAAAGTCGTATTTAACTAAAGAGAAGTTTAAAGTGATTTTTGAAGTTGGTCCTCTCTCAAAATCAAACTCTAGGATTTATAATGATTTAGGTTTCGCATTGGGTGAGTCGGGCTTGAACGTAGAAGCGTACGATGTTCTATCCAAAGTAGAAGTGGTCGCTCCCGAACGCTTGGTGCTTAAGTTAAATATTGCAGACGTCCTATGGGATGAGGATAAGGAGAAGTCGATTAATTACTATCAGGCTTATATTGCGGCGATGAAAGCACAGAATAAAGAAAAGCTTATTCCGGTGAGGGCCATTGAAAGGTCCGCGAAGAATTAATACAGAAAAGGAGATAGATTTATTTTTGAGACTAGGTATGGCCATAAATAAATCTGTCCCAATTTTTTCTATGGTTACGCTACTTCTGACTGTCGTGACAACAGTGTTTGCTGGGAACCAAAGCGTAAAACCATCCTCCATTTTTGCGGACTTGGACTCTTGTAGATTCACCATGGATAATTTATATGATGGCGTATATGAAATTGACAAGGAAGAAGTTCCAGTCCTGTTTTTTTATTCCAAGGTAATTAAACCGAAAGCAAGAAGGCCACTGGAAATTAACCTTAAGTTTCGGTGTGTTAGTCCTGCAAGTCTCAAAGATATTTCAGATTTTTCGGGAGGAAAAATAACTGAAAATGGTTGGGTTATTAGTTTGGACCCTGATGTTGCAAGTGGCACCAAAATGTACAATACGTTTTACTTGTTGAAAGGGAAAAACTGGGAAGGTCCAGGCATATCCCAAGACGTTACGAATGGCGAGGAAGAAGGCAGGACGCGTAGGTTTGGGTTCTGTATCCCTCATGGCTCTGCTGCTCTTTGTGGTGGTGGCGATGTCGCTTATCTAAATGATCTAAAGGGCTCCGCGCTGCGGGAGGTCATTAAGATGATTGAGACAATTGAATTTGTGGAGTAGAAGTTTCCAAAATACGTTTTTTTATCGTAAGGGGGACTTGTAGGTTGATTGCCCTCTGTTGGTATTAATAAATAGAGTCGTCCACTTTTCGTCCATTACTATGTGTTGTCTGAACTTGTAACCGCTCCGCCAAGTGCATTTCATAAGAGGGTGTTTTGATGAAATTATATAACTTTTGGCTGTTGCTTATTACGTCTGTTCTGGCCTCTGCTGTTGCTCATGCAGAGTCGTTAGAAGAATGTGGTGCATTGATGCCAGAAATACCTGGGTTTAAGCTGGTTGTGAAAGCTGAAAACAATGTTTGCTATGGGGAATTGATTTCTCTAGTGGGGTTAAGTCCGGCAATTCTTGTGGAGGAGAACGGTTTTATTATACGGCCAATTCTTTTTGAAAGTGCATTAAAGGAATCGGGGCGATTTAATGAGAAAGGTAATTATATATATAGTTACTCTGTGGATGGAGCCATCGAACAAGTTTCGGAGGCGGGGGGGGGTGGATTTTGATCATTCCATTGCGTTTGGTACAACTGTCCTCCGAGTGACTATGTCACCATTTACTCTATGGGATTCAGAGGAAGATATTAAGAAGGCACAGAATAGGTTTTCCATCTTGAAGTCTGGCCTACAGTTAAGTTGCTTTTACGGTCTTGTTGGTGTGGGGCGCTCGACAGCAACGTTGTCTGCATGTGTGCCTAGATCCTCCAACTCAGCAGATCCTACTATCGAAGATATTAAAGCTGCGTTCAAAAAAATTAAGCCTTTAAACGGGTAACCGTGAATAGGGGAAAGTAAGAAAAAGAAGGAAAAATAGTGATTAAAATCGTAGCTTTGTATTTGCTTTCCTCATTTTTTCTGGCACACGCTGGCGAAAAGCTAATTGTTGAAGCCGATGGTTGTGGAATGAAGGCAAGTGATTCCTCGGGTTTTTCAACTGAGGATACAGGTGAAGGTGAGACCATTATTAAATACAAATATAAAGACGGTAGGGTGCGGAATATCCAGATCGGTTGCGAAGATATGACTTTGGTGGATGCAATATCTGGATATTATGTGCAAGAGAATGATGGCTTGAAGGTTGGGACTGGTTCGCATCCTTTGGCAAAGGCAAGGACATATTCTGGTAGTAATTGGTCTGGCGTAGAGGGCGTTTATTTTTTGAGTGCGGTTTGCTTTACCACATCATTTGAAGCAGGAAAAAGTCACGTGTTTTTTGTAGATACATGCGGTGAGGAAAAGGACACGAATGAGGTAAGGAAGAGTTTCTTGTCGCTCCTTAAACACGCTGAAACTTATTACGTCGAGCCCGGTGCGAAGTAAATGGTAGATAAGCAGTAAAACGGATTTGTTTTTGCCTGTGTAATCCGTCCTTCTCACTGCGATTACGTTTCGCCTGCAGTACGATAAGGACGGATTTTAGGTGGATTTTACTGCCAATAAATTAATCGGTCACTATTTTAAATTTATGGTCCGGGCCATCATGGAGTGACGGATCCTGCGGATAGATATAGCAAATTAAAGGGGCATTGAATGTTTGATATATATTGCGTGGGTATATTGGAGCAAAAGGGGGGCAGATTCATTTATGGGATGGCTTTATCCGTTATCTATTGATAAATAGATCTTTCTCCTTTTCTTTGGTTTTGGTGCGCATGAATAAATACTTTCTAATTTGGGCGGGGCTTTTCCTTTCCTCAATGGCTTATGCGCAGGTTGACTGTAATGAAAGTACCGCAAGTCAACAGGTCTCTATATGTGCAGGCCTCGCAAAGAAGGAGGCTGATACGAAACTTAATGATAGCTATAAGGCGCTAATCGGCAGAGCTGAGTCGCGATATATTTTTCAGTATCAATCTCAGCCTGAAATGCAGAAAGCGTTCTTGACGAAATTAAAGGATTCGCAACGTGCTTGGATAAAATTACGCGATACGAATTGCCCGCTCGAAGGGTTTGAGAATGAGTGGGATAAACCCGCGTATATCGCGGAGTTGGACAAGTGCGTTGCAAGAATGAGTTTGGAACGTGCGAAATATTTAGACAGGATAATACCTGGGCGTTAATTGCTATGAGTAGGGACGCGAAAAGAGGAAAAGGGGACAGATTTATTTATGAGGTTGATTTAGCTGTGTCTAGTCCTGAAGCAGGTGTAAACCTATTTCAGAACTAGACAGTTTGTATTCGGATAGGGGGCGGATTTATTTATTTGGGTAGCCCCTTACTAATAAAATAATTCGTCCTCTTTCATCTGGTACTGAAACATTGCACCTTGAAAGTCTTGGTAAAAGGTTTGGTAGTCATGAGCAAACGACAACAATTTTTGAGTGACGAAAGGCTTTCAAATTATTTTAAAGCCAAAGAGCATGATCTTGAGTTCGCAAAGGAACATCTGTTTGAGGCTGACTCGCCTGAACAGGAAAAATCTCTCAGGGCTAGGTATTTTCAAGAGCTTGCCCTGGATGAAATATTGATTCGTTACACGGCTGGGGACGCGATTGACAGTCTGGCTCCTCTTTTGCAGAAGCTTGTCGAGCAATATCAGGAAGTCCAAAAAGCCCTCGCGGCTTATGAAAATTCACCCAATATTCCCCCGCTTGATCTAGGCCTGCTTTACGAATATGAGGAATGTGTTCAGGTCGTCAGTCTATGCATATTGCTTCATAGAATAGATTTAGTAGTTCACTTCGTTGCGTTGTTTGATAAGGCAGGTTATGCCGGCGACGATACGCTTTATGAGGATTTGCTGAGTAAAGTTCTTCCCAATCGTCGCGACGTGGATGAATGGAACCACGAGACCTATACTTCTCTGGTTCATGCCATCTATGAGGAGGATGGAGAAGAGGCTTCGGCACTGCTCGAAGAGTATTGCAGGAACTGGTATTCCTCCTTTGAACAGGCACCGTGGCACGATACTCATCTGATGGGTGACAAGGGGAGTTATGTTGGCTATTGGGCACTTGAGGCTGGAGCCATAGCATATCTGTATGATATTGATGACAGCGCAATCATGCACATAGTCTACCCTAAGGATTTGGTCGACTATGCACGAAACTTTATGACGACCAACTTAACGAACGTCCCTTGTTGAGGTTGGTATTTCTTGCAAGAAAACGGGCTGGATGCCTACAAAAAATGAAAAGAAGACAGCTGTTCATTACGCAAAGATATTACAAAACCCTTGTCGAATTTTATGACGCTTCAGAAGTTTATTGGGCTTCTCACAGAATGGAGGAAGATTTTCCGGGTCAGGAGGCTTCTTTGAAAGCCTTTGAGGTTAAACAGGATTCTCTCGGCGCTTTGATAATCAAATATACAGCTGGTGAATCTATTTCAGAGCTGTATGAACCGCTTGAAAGAGTCGTGCGAAATTTCGAGGTGTATCAAAAGGCCTTGGCTGAGTATGAGGGTGTGCCGAATATATCGCCACTAGATCTTGAAGACTCTCCAGCCGATTTTGAGGCGTTTGTTCAGGTGGCCAGCCTGTGCATCCTGTTGCATCGAAATGATCTTTTGGCCAGATTTGTACATTTGACAGATGCGGCGGGTTTTAATAGTGAGGATACGCTGTACGAAGATTTGCTACGTAAAAACTTAGCAGGAAGGACTGATATAGATGAATGGTTTCATCCAGTATATACGAAGCTGATCAGATCGGTTTATGCCTCTAGCAAGGCCGAGGCATCTAAGCTTTTGAATGAATATTGCTGTCAGTGGTATGAATCTTTTGGTGAACTCCAGGCGAGCTGGCATGACTCGCATTTAAGTATTGATGGTGATGATGGTAGCTACTTTGGGTATTGGGCCTTTGAAGCAGGTGCTATTGCATTTCTTTATGGGATTGATGATAGCAAAATAGATCATATGGTTTATCCGAAGGACTTGGTTGAATATGCTAGAAATTATACTGGATCGACAGTCGTGCAAACGAACGTATTGACGCCGGAAAGGTAGTATTAAATGTTTAATAAATATCACGCCATTGCATTGCTATTTTTATTGTTCGCCCATCCTTGTCATGCTGATGAAGATCCGCTCCCGCTGGATATTACTGGCGCCAATGGGAGTTTGCTGCAATTCAAAAGCTGGCACCAGCATGGTGGTTGGACTGATATAGAGTATAAAGGGCCAAATGGTGCATTTAGAATATACGACCTTCCGAGACAGCAAGAGTCTTCAGGTATAGGGACGGTAATTTTCTCCGATGCGGAGTCAGTTTCCCCTGATAAAAAATTCTTGCTGGTATATCGAACTGTTTTCGGTGATGTAATCGACGGGCAGGGTAATGCTGTCAATTCCGAGCAAGCACACTGTGAGGCCGTGGCCTTGGAAAGTGGTTGTGTTAAGGACGTTGGTTCGGTGTCCCAGTGTGACGGAGCCTGGGTGGGTGATAAGTGGAAAGTTACAACAGGAGAGGTTTTTGATTTTTCTATAGAAGGCATGCCGCCGAAGCAGTTAGTCAAGGAAGTTTCCGGTTTGTCCTCAAATGAGTTTCGTTCTAACTCATTAATGGATCTGATTTTTATGGGAGTGTCTTCTTATATGGCATGCTACCCGCCCGAAAAGAGTATCTCTGAATATAATGATATAGGGTTCTATTTTGCACAGGGCGGTCAACATCTGTTAGCGATGCAGATTTATAATCGGTTATTAAGTTTGGCTCCCGATAGAGTACCGTTGAAGCTTAATGTTGCTGACTCGCTTTGGGCGTTGGGTAAGCAAGATCAGGCTAGATCGTTTTATGTAGCCTATCGAGAGGCCATGCTGAAAAAAGGGGCTGCGAGTAAACTACCAAAGCGGGTTGATGAACGGTTGAATTAAGAAAGGTTTATATGTCGCGGTTATCAACTGGCTATACTTTGGAGAGTAACGAGTGAAAAGAACCTGCCTGTTACACGTATCTATTGTCGTGTGTCAGGTGTGGAAAACAATTCCATTGTTTTAGTTTTGAAAAAGGCAGCGACCACATGCGATTTATTATTTTCTTTGCATTCATTTCTACATTTGCATTGTCCGCTAATGCCGCGCCTTCCAATTTGAAAGTAGAGCCTTCATTGCCCGCCGCCATGATCGCCGCCATCGAAGAGGAAAATCATATGTCGGCGCAGGAACTCCGCCTGATACCAAACGGTTCGGTGAGTTGGAAGGGGAGTGTTATCGGGGCGGCGGCGTTTGACGACGCGATAGGCAATTGTTCGATTTTTACCTTTCAGGGTGGTCTTCTGCGCGAGGTGTTTGTGAATGTGCCTTGTAAGTTTAAAGGCCCGCCAACGCTGAGGAACGAGCGGAAAACTGCGTTGCCGGATGTTTTGTACGAGTTGGAGGTTTACCTGGCCAACCGGGGCGCGATGGTGAACCACAGTGTGGCGTTTTATTTCGATTCTGAGAAAAACGCCTTTTGTGCAAGCGACTCGCTTGCTGCGTGGTATCAGTCAAAGGGTAGAAACCGGAAGCCAGATCTTCAGGATGGAAGCTGTGCAGCAGGATATTAATTTCACAGGTTGATCGTATTAAGCTGCGACGCCATTTCGTATCAGCAAGAAAGGGGGCGCGAAGCCCCCGTTCTCTATTCGCGAAGTTGCTACACCTTCGCCCGATGCTCCGCCGGATTCGGCGAATCAATGTGATCCAGCGCTCGTTCCACTAACAGATGTACGCCGTCCGCCATCCTGCTGAGTGCTAATGCGACTGATCGACGTGAGCCTTCCACACCGTCGGCCAGGTCGGCGGCGATGGCGCTGATGGATAGCAGGTCTTCTGAGGCGTTGGCCAAAAGGGTTTCGGTGTGGAGGTCGGGAGCTACGATGAAGAGGTAGCCTTTGCGACGTTTTTGTTTTTCGTCAGGAGGTGGCGCGAAGTGATGGTCGAGGGCGCGTTCGGCGGCTTCGTGAAGCTTTTTGGAATCGAAGGATTCGTAGGGGGATGTGGCTGAGTCTTCTGGCGGATTAGGTGTTGGCTTGATCATAGATGTATCTCCTGGAATTAAGAGACTGACACCGTTTCGCTTTGCACTTCGAAAGAGGTGGCAGCTGTGCGTTGGTGTGCAAGACCGATCCAGGAACCGGCAGACCCGAAGGCCTCCGACGCACAGCCGCCATAACGACCCGTGAGCATAGGAAAACGCTCGACGAATAGCCATAAGCAATTGCGCACCTGGATTCGGACTTGCACGTCCGAGTCACCATATTTGCGGTGACGAACAGAGGTTATAGGTGAACTCAAATCACGCCTAGTTCACGAACACCCCCGCGTATTGAAGGAAATGTCCGAGGATGTCGAAGTCAGTGTCAGCGGATGAACAGGTATTTTTAAACACCACACCTGAGCAGGTTAAACGAAGGTTTTTGAGTGATTGACATGGATTGTTTTTTGAAGAGAAGCGGCCACCCGACGGCGCTGATGGCCAGTGTTGTGCTGGGCGTGCTGCTGGGTGGAGCGGATGCGTTCGCTGAGGATCAACCTTGCCCGTTCGACGTGCCTCAAACAGAACTGAAGGTCGCAAGCTGCGTTCAGGAAGGGGGCGTGGACATACTCAAGCTTATGCCGCGCAACCAACCTGACTACGACACCAACCTCGACAATCTCCCCACCTTCATTCTGACCGGGAAAAACCTGCAGGCTATTTTGGCGGTCATCGGGACGGATAGTGCCCAGCGTTACAACAAGCTGATAGAACTGCCCAACGCTGACTCAATCATGGATTATTCGGACGCCGCGCCGACAGCAAAAGCTGTAATGCAGCAGCGAGGCTGGACGCTATTGGACATGAAAGACGTGATTTTCCCAGGACCTGGGGGAACTGAAGGGGCTGGATTAATCTGCAACACGCTTCAAGCAGAAACAACAAAGGGCTTAGTGGTGGTTTCTCAGTGCAATTCTTTTTATGAAGATGAGAAATCAAACCTGAAAAAACTCCTCGCCCGAATCACCTGTAAACCCCCAAAAAGTGAAGCCTCGCCAGCGTTGAACACCGACTCAGGTACTATCGTTTTCAACTACACCAAACTACCCGTAGACGAATCCCAAGACCCCGACGAAAAGGCCATCGACGTCGATTTTGTAAATTGCGCCGACGGTAAAAAGACGAATATCGGCGGGCTGCCCTTTTTGGCCGCCACCGGGCGCGTGCAAGCGGCTTTCCTAGCCCAGGCCAAACCCGATACCGCGCCGATGCTGTTCATCATTCATGCCGTCGGAATCAGAGCCTATACGGGCGTTAATTATCTGGGCGAGTACTACACCGTTCATGCGTATTCCCCTACGGCGAAGGGTTATGTGCGGGATGAGCGACTGTCGAACTATTTCGGCAATGGCGGCGATATTGCGCGCGATGTCGAGTCGGAGGAGTTGGTCTACACGTTCCCCTACAAAACCGCCGATGACATCGTCGCCAAGCTTAATTCCGCCGCTTATAAACATTGGGCCGCGGGGGACAAGGTAACGCTCACGATCAACAAGAAAACCTCTATCTACAGTTCACCGATTTTAGCCGACGTGACGAAGATGTATTTGATCCAGGGCGATTCGGTGTTGCAGGAAGGGGTTGAGTCGGGTTGGGTCAAGATCTTGTTCAAAACTCCGAAGGGCAAATCCATTCGGGGTTGGGTGCAATGCGGCGATGCCGGTGGCTGCTGATCGATACTTCATAGAACGGGTGCCGTAAAACAGATGAAAAACTTAATTCTGGTGTTGCTGGCAGGCTGCTTTATCACGATGGCGAGTGCTGCCGATTTTCAACGCGTGACCGTAGAACCGCAGGGCGAGCAGAAAGTAGTGGGGCCGTGCATTGGCGATCAAAGCACGTTGCAGCTGAAAAATGACGTCATCAGCGTCATTGCGCAGAACGGTGAAAGCTACAGCCTGAATGCCGATGAGCAAACCGAGGCGCTTGCCGCTTATTTCGGTTCGGACGCTGATTCAGGGCTGTGCGTCATGGCTATCAAATATGCCGAGAACGAGGTGAATGAAAGCTTTTCGCTGTTCGTCTTTGATCCGCAGCAGAACCGTTTCAAGCCTTCCGCCGTCAAGACCATCACCAACCCGGAATTTACCAATAATCAAATCATCAGCTACTACAAGGACGGACCCACGAATTACACCGATACCTTATGTTTTGATAGCAAGGATTACTTCCCTTGCGAGAAGCGCGAGTGGTTTGCAGAGCGTCTCGGCAAGCAGCAAATGTGTGAGGGTGAAGACGCTTGCGCACTGCCCGACATCATCAGCGAAGCAACGGGTCAGCCGGTTGACGCGACGATCGTCGATGCCAAGGTTTACTTGCTGAACAAGACCGATGAAGCGGTTTTTACTCAGAGGAAAGCCTATCTGGTACGCGGCGACAGCGTAACGCTGGATGACTACGTTCGAAACGATGAGGGTTTGTACTTTCAGGTGACGTTTGTCGGCAAGGTCAAGACGGTAGGCTGGGTGCCGGCGAAGTCGCTCAACATTGAGTATTAGTAGGGTCGCCACTGCCATTAATAAATAAATCTGTCCCCGATTTCCTTTAGACTTGCCCCCCTCAAGGAAGACCTCAGGACACGGAATGCCAGTCCCCTTAAACACCCTTCGCTCTGCGCTGGTGGTTTGGCTGTACGCCGCCGCCCTGGTGCATCTGCTCGTCAGCCTCGCGCTGACCTGGGCCGGCCATTCGGGCCTGCTCGACGGCTACCTACAAACCATCGAACAAGCCTTCTGGGCAACCGACGCCGTACCCGTCGCCGCCCGTGCCCAACAAGTCTGGTGGCTCGCCTTATTCGGCGCCACGCTGCAAAGCTATTCCCTCTACATGCTCGCCCTCGTGCGCATCGGCCATCGACTGAGAAGTCCCATGGCGTGGGGCTGGTTAATCGCCGGCATCGTGCTCTGGGCGCCGCAAGACATGTGGATCTCCGCCCAGGCTCGCGTCTGGTCACACCTGTGGTTCGACAGCTTCGCACTGCTCACCTTGCTGCCGCCGCTGTTCTGGCTCTACCGCCACGACCGTCGCGCAAACCCGTCAAACAACACGCCGAGTGACGCCAACCATGTCTGATTTTTCTCTCCTGGATTGGGCGGTCGCGCTGCTGATTGCCCAGGCCATTCTCGGGGCGCTGGATACCCTCTATCACCACGAACTCACCGTCGCGTTGCCCTATCGGCACAGCGCGCGGCTGGAGTTGTCGATTCACGCGCTGCGTTCGTGTTTCTACGGGATTCTGTTTTTGGGCATGGCGCATCTGGCGTTTCAGGGCACGTGGGCGATTGTGATTGCGCTGCTGTTCGCGCTGGAGATCGGCCTGACGCTGTGGGACTTCGTGGTCGAGGATCGCAGCCGCAAACTGCCGGCCATCGAGCGCATCATGCACACCGTGTTGGCGGTGAACGGCGGGGCGTTTTTCGCGTTGTACGGCACGCAACTGGCGCAGTGGGCGAGCTTGCCGACGGGCCTGAGCGCGATCGATTTCGGCTGGCGCGGCTGGTTGCTGACGCTGTTCGCTGTTGGCGTGACGGCCTCGGGGATTCGCGACGGGTTGGCGGCGTTGCGCATGCAGCGCGAAGGCAAACCGGCGAACCCGTTCGCGGGCGGCGCCTATAAACGCGTGCTGGTGACCGGCGGCACCGGGTTTATCGGTGAAGTGTTGGTCAATCAGTTGCTCGACGCCGGCCACACCGTCAGCGTGCTGGCTCGTGATCCGCTGAAAGCGGCGTACCTGTTTGATGGTCGCGCTCGTTGCCTGCGCTCCCTGAGCAAACTCGGCTACAACGAAACGTTTGATGTGGTGATCAACCTCGCCGGCGCACCGGTGGCTGGGCCGCGCTGGAGTGCCAAGCGTCAGGCGCAACTGATCGCCAGTCGGGTCAATACTACCGAGGCGCTGATGACTTGGCTGAAGAACGCCAAGCATAAACCGGCGCTGTGGATTCAGGCCTCGGCCATCGGTTTTTACGGCGTGCGCGATGCCAGCGAAAGCCTTGATGAACGCGCCAGCAAGGGCGACGGATTCATGGCTGAGTTGTGCGCCAAGTGGGAAGCCGCTGCGCAACCGGCCACCGAGTTGGGTGTGCGTCAGGTGGTGCTGCGTTTGGGTGTGGTGTTCGGCCCGGGCGGCGCGTTGTTGCCGTTGCTGATTCCGTTTCGCCTGGGGTTCGGCGGGCGCATGGGCGACGGCCAACAGATCATGAGTTGGGTGCACCGCGACGATGTGATTCAAGTGATCGCCCGCGCCTTCAACGACGACAGTCTGAGCGGCACCTACAACCTGGTGGCGCCGGACGCGGTCAGTCAGGCGGTGTTCGCCGAGCGTGTCGGCAAAGCCTTGAAGCGCCCGGTGTGGTTCCACATCCCAGCCACACCGGTACGCGCACTGGCCGGCGAAATGGCGCAGTTGTTCTTCGACGGTCAGCGCGTGGTGCCCAGCCGTTTGACCGAGGCGGGTTATACGTTCCGTTACCCGACCCTCGACGCTGCCCTGCGCGATCTGGCCTGAGGACTGCCCATGAGCAAGCCCCTGATGTACCTGCTGGCCGGCAACGGTGGCGCCGCCGATTGGTGGGACGACGCGTTGCCGCACTTTCAGCGCTATCAGGTGGTGCCGCTGGAATTGCCAGGCTTCGGCAACAATCCTCAAGCCCCGTGCGAAGACCTCAGCGCTTACGCCCAGGCATTGCTGACGGCGACCGTCAAAGGCAGCGCGATCATGGCGGTCGGGGTGAATGCGTTGCTGGTGTTGCATGCGCTGCAACATCAGCCGGGGCACTTTTGCCGCAGTGTTTTGTTGGCGCCGGTGGGGGCCTTTCTGTGGCAGCGACGGCTGCCGGCGTTGATGTCGCCGCTGCCCATTCGCAAGACCATTCACTGGCTGCTGTCGAACAAGCCCGCGTTGTTTGCGCACAAGTTTTCCAACCAGACCTGGACACCCGCGCAGTACCAGCGCATGGGCGCCGGGTATGCACGCTGCCGCGCGTTTGTGCCTCACTGGGACCTGGTGCGCGCCGACACTGCGTTGCCATTGCTGGAGTGGATCACCGATCCGGTCGAGCTGGTCTGGGGCGATCAGGACAACGTGCTGGGCATCGCGCAGGCTGCCGCGTGGTCGGCGATTCTGGCCCGTGCTGATCTGAGCATCTGCTTGAAAACCGGTTGGGGGCATTACCCGTGGATCGACTCGCCGGCCGAATTCGCCGGGTGGCTGGAGTCGGGCGAGCGCGGATTCGTCGCTCACACCAAGGGTGGTCGGTTGCGTCTGGCCGAGTTGGCCGGGCAAGCGGTGCCGCCAGCGCTGTCACTCAACGATTGCCACGATCCGCGTTTGTCGGCGTTTCTCGCCAGTCAACCGGGCGCCACGTGGGCGGTGCGTTCCTCCAGCTATGGTGAGGATCAGGCCGATGCGGCGAATGCCGGTTTGAGCACCACATTCCTGCGTGAACCAACGCACAACGTGCCGGCGCGTATTGCCGAGTTGAGCGCGGCGGGTGTTGAAGAAGTGGTGGTGCAGCGCTTCATCACACCGCAGCTGTCCGGCATCGCTTTCGTGCGTCACCTGTCGGTGGAACTGGAATGGGTGGAAGGGCATCTCGAATCGTTGGCCGATGGTCAGGTGAGTCCCGAGCGTGCAATCATTTCCCGCCTCGGCGCCTCCTGGAGCAGCGACACGTTCAAGCCTTCACTTGGTTTGACCGCCGACCTGCTGTGGCGCTTTCTACAAAACGTTTTGCGGGTTTTTCACTACGTGCCCGGCGACGTTGAATGGGCCTGGGACGGTACACAACTGTGGCTGCTGCAATACCGGCCGATCAGCGATTACGGCTGGCGTCGTCACCTGACGGCCGCCAACATCGCCGAGATCCTGCCGCCACAACCGAGCCGCTTGGTGGAGTACGCCCAGCGGCGTGCAACGGCGAGTATTCCGGCGATCATGGCGCGTTGGGATTCACGGGTGCTGCAGGACAACGAGCCGTTCACTGCCGTGTTCGGCGGCGCGTCGTACATCAACAATGATCTGTTTCTCGCCCGATTGGCCGACTGGGGAATCTCCGCCAGCAGCTACGCCGGTGAGGTCGGCGGCGCGACACCGCATCTGCCTTGGCGCCCGCTGCGTCTAATCCGTTCGCTGCCATTGTTCCTGCGCATGCAACGCATCGCGCGCGGGCATTTGCTGACGTTGGAAAAGCGCTTGCGCCGCTTCGACGAAGAACTGTCCGAGTTGATCGCCCAAGGCGCCGACGGCCAACAACTGGCCGACTGGTTCACTCGGTTTTATGTGTTCGTGGTGCAAGGCAACTTGTGTATCGCTACCTCACTGGCCAGCAGCGGCGGCGACCTGCTGGGCCGGCCACCGACGGCTTATGACGACCTTGAAAACAGCCCGCATCGACTGCCTTGGGAAACCGATCCAGCCACGTCACGCCCGGCCCCAACTGATCTGCCGTTACAGGCCTTCCCCCAATGGTCGGGGCTTATCCGTGTGGCCCATTCGACCGGCCTGCCGGGCCTGCGCGGTTACTACCTGCAAGTGCGCGAGTGGTACCGCGACAACCTGATGCGGGTGTTCTTCCGCCTGCACCACGCCATGCCGATGGCCGACCGAGCGCATTGGTTTGCACCGCATCCAGACATTCGAACCCGCGACGGCAGCTTCTGGCAGGACGGCCGCGAAGGCACCGAGCAGGCGACGGGTTTCATGATTTATCCGGGGCAGGTGCAAGGCATTCTGGGCGACGACATTTTGCTCGAAGACACACTCGACCCTGGCCGCCACGCGCATTACCAAAGCGCCCGGGCAGTGATCGCGCGGATGGGCGGGCGCTTGTCCCACGGCTCGACCTTGTTGCGGGAATTGCGCAAACCTTCGGCGGTGCTGCCTCAAGTCGATGTGGCGTGGCTGGGGTGTGAGGTGCTGTATCGCGATGGTGAATTGACGTTGGTGAAGTAGTTTTTGATGAAAAGGAATTCTCTTGTGGCGGGTTTGAAGCGTGGGTGTCTGGCGTTGTTGGCGCTGGTGATGTCGTTCGGTGCCTTCGCGGCTGAGACGGGTGCGGTGCAGTGCCCTGGTGATAATTTTGCCGATTTCGTCAAAGCGTTCTCGGCTGATGCCACATTGCAGCCAGGTTTTATTGCCTCACCGGTGATCGAGCAGACGTTGGTGCCTACTGGGTCGATTCCGCGAACAGTCGAGCGGCAATTGATGACGCTGGACCCTGGTGCGTTGGCGGTGCTCGCTCCGGATTACGTCGCCAAGTCCGACCTTGATGTACACATTCAGATGCCCGACACAGTATTCGTTCGTGATCACAAAGGCCTGGTACTCAAACGCTTCACCTTCAAACGCACCGACTGTTGGCAACTGGTTCGCGTTGAAGACTGGTCGCTGGAGAACGTAATGGCTGCCGGGCAGGGTGAATTGCGCGCCTCGCCGGGTGCGCGCGCGCTGAATAGAGGAGGGCTCTACCAAGTGCTGGGTATGCGGGCGCCGTCTCCCGCTTCATCCCAACTATTCATTTCTGCGTTGGCCAGCTATTTGGACAGTGCTGACCAGGGTTCAGCAACGGCCGCTTTTTCGGCGGCAATGCTGAGTCTTACAGGGAAGGCCACGCGTCTGGACAACCCCAAAATCCTTCAGCTTTTGACCTTCGCCTCGACGACCTCGGCACTCGCCAGTCTGGCTCTCGCAGACTTCTACTGTGACGAAGGCCGCTACGACGAAGTGCGCCCCTGCGCCGACCCGGAACGATCCCTGGCCGCGTTGGAAACGTCCGCCACCCAGCGGTCGCTGATTGCGCTCAATCGACTCGGCATCGCCTATGCAGATGGATCGTTGGGCATTCACGATCCGCAACGGGCACTGGCCTGTTATCTGACCGCGGCGAACAAGGGCCTCAAACTCGCGCGCACCAATGCCGACTTTTTGATCGCGAAAGGCATCAAGGTTGACGCCCTCAACGTGTGCTTGTCTCGTGACCGTAGCGCTGAGGTCAAGGCGTTGTCGTGCCCATCGCCGGATTTCACCCTGTTTTTAGCCGACTACGTCGAGAGTCCGGCCATTCAAAAGGCATTCACCCGCGTCCCGCTGAAAAAGCTGACCTTGGTGGACGCCGAGCCTGAGCCGGCGCAACTGACCACCCTTTTGGATATTACTGAAATGGTGTTCCCCCTTGTCCCCAATGCGAATCACCGTGAAAGGCAGGGGCTGACCTTGCAGATCATGGACAAGAGCGACACGTCGGCGACGGTGAAACTGCAAAAGCCTGACACGGATTATCAAGTCATTTACCGGTTCAGTTTTGATGGCTGCTGGGTACTGGACGAAGTGCAGGATTTCTCTATTTGACTACCGGGCTTATTTCAAAGGATTTGAAGTGAAAAGACTGTTGCTGTTATTGATTGGCATGCTGCCGTTGACGGCTCACTGCGAGGTTGTGTCGGAGAATCTTTGTTTTGAGCTGGGTGAGGGGAGCCCGGTGAAGTTCGAGCTTCGGACCTACTACGACACTACGAACAAGTGGCAGGGTGGCTTTGTTAAATACGCGTCATCCGGTGTGCCGATTCCTTTGGTTTTAACCGATAGCCAATCTGAAGAAGTGAGCCCGCAGAGGCCATGGCAGCTCACAAGAACATGGTCGGAAGTGCTTGATGGAAAGGTGACCGGTGAATACGAAATGGTGAGCCAGGGCGGGATGATCGTTTCGATGAGCTACACGAAGAAGTCGAACGGCAAGGAGTACGGGTTTTTTAGTTCAGGTACCGAAGTCTCTTTGGAGAAGGGTTGCCAATGGGAGTAATCGGTTTGCTCAGGAGATACAGCATGAAAGGACTTTCGATTTTATTGGGCTGCGTCCTGGCGGGCGCGGCCTCTTTGTCTTTCGCCGCCGATCCATCCTTCATGGACTTCAACGTTACCGAAGTGTTTGCCGGTCCAAACCACGCCCTGGCGCCGCAGGAAAACAGCAGCCAATGGATGGATGACGCGCGAGCGCAGGCCCTCGCCGGCAAGGTCAGTTTTGCCGGGCACTACGTTCTGCATAAGGTGGGTTGTGGCGGCAGCGCGTTGTGTGTCGAGGTGCTGGACGTGCAGACGGGAGAGGTCGTGACGGGATTGCCAAATGCCTATGACGGCGACTTTCTGGACCTGTCTTACCAGCCTGACAGCAACTTGATCATCGTCTCCGGCATCACCGCCGACACCGAAAAAGACCTGAAGGGTAAACGCCTGAAGAGCCGCGACCGGGTTCGCTATTACGAATTTGTGAACAACGATTTTCGGCTGTTGAAAATCAAGGACGAATAAACGATGAGGGTTCATCTCAGAACCCTGCGATCTCTAAATCAGGGCCTGACCAAGTGAAAACATTTTTGAAAAAGTTATTGATGCCGATGTTGCTGGCCTTCCCCGCATTCGCTCACAGCGAAGTGGAAACGAGAATTTCCTGTTTTCGATCCCAAGAAGGCAAGGACATAAAGTTTGAGTTCAGGACCTACCACGATCAGGCAGCCAAGTGGAGCGGGGCGGCGGTCAAGTATGCAGCGTCCAAAGAGTCGATCCCGTTGGTCTACAAAAGTACCGAGCAAGAAGAAATGTCCGAGGGCCGACCTTTTCAATTCACCACCACGTGGGTCGAAGTCGTGGGGGGCGCAGTCACGGGTGAATATGTCATGGTCCGTCAAGGGGCGCTGATTTACGGCATGTCGTACACCAGTTACAAAAGCAAGAAACGCTTTGGGTTTGAGCATTACCCGTTGATCGAGTCCTCTCCTGAAAAGGGTTGCCGGTGGTGAAGCAATTTACCTTAAAGATTTCAATTTTCTTGATGGCGATATTGAGCTTTGGCGCTGGCGCCGCAGAGTTGTCTTTTCCACAAGCAACGTTCTGTGAGTATTACGGCAAAGCCCCAGGCAGTTGTTCAGTTGCCTTGAATGAAGAGGGCTATATTTTGGATGCCCGCTCAGGAAAGAAACTGTTCGACGCGCCAGAATATACAGGCGCCATGTTTACGAACGCGCTGTATCGCTCCGGCAGCCAGTACATTCTGGAAAGTGAAAATTACTCTGCCGCAAAATCTCGCCGTTGGGTGGTCTTCAGCTATGACGGTAAAGAAGTCGTCCTGAATCATATCTATATTTTTTCATTAAATATCTCTATGCAAGTGGGCCCCTACTGGCATGGCTATGACTGCCGACCTGTCAGAGCGAAGTTGGGCGCTCATGCGGGGCAGGGGCTCTTGGAATCGGCCACCGATACCCTTTGCAAGGACGTTGAAGCAAGCGCGGTAACGATTGCGGATCAAGTCCCGGCGTCTTCGGCCGCAGGTTCTTTGGCGGTCAGCGTCCCGGTGTACAGCGACGGGCAACGAAATGGCTCTGCGACCTATCTGTTTGAGGGCACTGATGCACCTGAGTTGTTGAAGCTAGCGTGTGATTCCAATTGCTCAACCTCTTCCCAGGCCCGGTCGGCGCCTTTTCCTGTGGGAATTGCCGGGCCGCTACCGCTTCTTTGCGATACCAGCGACCAAGCCGTATTTCAATGTGAAGTGAAAAGTGGAAAAACCCTGGCGCTGTGCGCGGCACGTGATACTGCCGGGGACATCACGGGTTTGCAGTATCGCTTTGGTCGCGAGGGCAAGATTGAACTGGCCTATCCATCAGGCATGGCTTCATCTTTGGAGAAGTTCACGATCAATCACTATGTCCGGTACCGCGCTGATTACGTGAGAGTCGCATTCGCCAGTGGTCCCTATAACTACAGCATTGTTCGCAATGCGGATGAAGACGATGAAGGAAAGCCGCGAGTCGGCGCCGGCGTTACGGTGACTAAAAGAGCGGGTGACGGGAAGGAGATCAACCTGACCTGTACGCAAATAATCAAGGATGGGTTACCCGCACTGTTTAATAAGCTGCCCTGTGACGCTGAAGATGCGCTGGGATGTGATGTCAGGTGAGGATCACGAAGGCAGTTATACGGGCGCTTTTTGTCAGACAATTAGCGTGACTTGGCAGTCATTGGCGTCAAAAAGCGCATCATCTTCTGCTAACACAACCCAATGATGTCGTTATCCCCCGAAGCCGCTACACTGCGCCGGCCGTTCATTTTCCTATTGAGGCTGTGCGCATGAAATTTCGTTTTCTTCTGTGGATGCTGGGTTTGTTGATGGGTAAGGCCAGTCGGACTAATCCTGCATTTCAACAGCAGTTGGGTGACAAGGAATTGGTGTTTCAGCTACAGACCCTGGACGGGAAAGTGGCGCGGCATTTCTTTGTGAAGGATCAGCGAATTACCAGCAAGTCCGGTGTGTATACCGAGCCGGCGTTTGCGATTGCCTTTAAAGATGCGGCATATGGCTTTGCCACGATGCAGGCGAAGAACAAGCAGCTGGCGTTTATGACGGGGATTCAGGACAAGTCGATTCAGATCAAGGGCAACCCGGCGCTGGTGATCTGGTTTCAGGGGTTGACCAAGTATTTGAAGCCGAGGAAGAAGCCTGCGACCACTCGCTGATCAAATTGATGTCCGCTGACGTTAAGGCTTAAAGGGCCATCGCTTTGGCCTGAAAAGACAGTAGAACTGTCATTTCTTACAGGTGCTGAGCGTTGGGGTTAACTGCTTCACTGAAGTTCGAATCCGAAACAGATTCATCACTATCAGTGGAGCAAGGCCATGACTCAGATTCAATCATCGGCGCGACCAGGCACTCTTGACCCAAGCTTTGGCGAGAAGGGAGTGCTCAAGCTGCCAATCCCCGGTGCTTCCGGAAAACTTGCAAGTGCTGTCCTGGCGTTACCCGACAATAAGTTACTTGTGGTCATTCAGCCCCAGACGGCCAAGATTCTTGTCTCGGTGGCAAAGCTGAATGCAGATGGGACCCCTGATGATCAGTTTGGCGTTGAAGGGGTTGTTAACGTGATTTTGCCCGATCATGAAATGGAGATGATACGTGGCTTCACTCCATTGGCCGACGGCGGATGGCTGATCAGCGGTCAGTATCCGGGAGGCATGTTGGTCTTGCGTCAACGCAGAGATGGCAAACTGGCAGATAACTTCGGGGAGGGCGGCGTACTGCTTTTACCCCACAACGCTGGGAGCGATTCCGAGTGGTCGGATGCCAAGGGTATTCAAGCTCATCGGCATGGTGAAAATAACGCTGAGCAAGCCCCCAGGGCCATGATGAGTGGTGCAGTTGCTTCTTTGGCTGAGGATCCCGATGGAAAAATCATTCTGGCCAAATACCACCGGGATGATTCGGGTAATTCTGGAGAGGCTGTGCTTCGACTAAATGCCGATGGTTCTCCCGACAAGAGTTTTAATGGGACAGGCTTTGCGTACATCGATCTGGGAGGTATCACAACTGAATTCATGACCGCCCAAGCTGTTGCAGTTCAGGCGAACGGCCGAGTATTGGTGTGCGGCCATTTCAAAAGCGAACTGTCAACCGATCCGGTGAGTGCCTTTGTGGCGCGTTTTGACGCGCAGGGACGAGTCGATCCTGAGTTTAATCGCGGCCGGCCATTGATTTTGTCTCCTGCCAATATGCGCTGGACTGAGCTTCGTGCAATTAAGGTCAATGAGAGCGATGGCAGAATTGTCGCAGTGGGCGAAGCATTCCGGGAGGATAGGCAAAACACAGGGCTGATTGTTGTTCTAAATTCTGGCGGCTCTTTCAACCTTGTCTTCAATGAAGGGCAGCCATTGTTCTCCAATATGTTGCCTCAGGGACTCAGTTGGGTTAAATGCGTCTTGCAGGCGAATGGAGCATTCATCGTCAGCGGGAATGGTGGTAACGGCTTTGTGAGTAAAGATCTCTGTGCCGTGACTGCGCGATATCTTCCTGATGGTTCGCTGGATGCGGATTTTAACGACGGTGATGGCTATAACGTTTTCCTGGAAGAGGGCTTGTTTACGGCGACTCAGGAAATGACAGTCATGGGCGATGGTCGGATCGTATTGTGTGGCGACTACTGGGTGGATGCTGAACCTTGGCCCGGCTTAATTGGCGGTTGGGTTTTGCGCTATCTTGCGTGAGTTGTTCAGTTAGACCGGGTTGGATTCATCGCGGGCAAGCCCGCTCCCACAGGATCACCTAAATCCTGTGGGAGCGAGGCTTGCCCGCGAAGCTTTTAGACCTGGGTGAATTGCGAAGCCAGTTCGCGCAGCAGGACTTCGGCTTCGAGGACTTTGCTAACGACGTCGTTAGCCTTGTCGCGGGTCAGGCCGACGCGTTCCAGCAAGGCATCCGGGATGTCTTCATCTGGCCCAGACCCAATCCCACGACTGCGCAGCAAGCGCACAGCCAGACACACGAGGTTTGGGTACTCGGCGTAATCGCCGTCGTAGCCCGGGTCGTGCTGGAAGCGCAGCGCAGTGGCCAGCTCTTCGGGCATGTCCCAGTAGCGCATCAGCCACGAGCCGATCTGTTCACGGCTGATGCCCAGCAAGTGTTGCTCGACATAGCTGTGGCACAGGTGCGGGTTGACCTCCAGGTGGCGGCAGATCAGCGAGAAGTGCGGTGGAAACACGTGCGCCAGCAGCAAGTAACCGAAGTTGTGCAGCAGGCCGGCGAGGTAGGTCAGGCCGGCTTCCGGGCGCTGGGCGCGCGGCATGGCGCGGGTCAGGCCTTCGATGACGGCGGCGGTGTAGATCGATTGCTGCCAGTACGGCGTGGTGTGTTGCGGGTGGTCTTTTGGCAGGCTCAGGGTTTTGCCCAGGGCCAGGCCCAGCGCCAGGTTGATCACCAGGTCGAAGCCCAGCACCCGCACGATGGCGTCTTCTACTGAACGAATCTTGCCCGGCGAGGCGTAGTACGGCGACGCCGCCCAGCTCACGACTTGTGCGGCCAGGGCCGGGTCGGTTTCGACGACGCCGGTGATGTCGTCGATGGTGGCGTTGGGGTCGACGCGCAGTTTGATGATTTTCTGCGCGGTCTCGGCCAACGGCGGAATTTCGATGGTCTCTTCCAGGCGTTGCTGGATGCGCCGCGCGGTGAACGCTTGAACGGCCTGGGTGATTTCCTCGCGGTCATCGTGGGGGCGGTCGAGGTTCGGGCGAATGCTGGTCAGGGCCTCGCCGAAGTTGGCGGCGCTGGCCTTGGTCAGCATGGTCTTGAAGTCTTCGCTGGAGACTTCCAGCAACACGCCCGGCTCGCCCGAGTTGATCAGCAACTTCGGCTCGCGCAGCAGGCTTTCTTCATACAGGCACGGTGAACTGGTGAGCGCCGGCATACCGGGCAACAGGCTCAGGTTGTGTTTGCCGAGCATTTTTACCAGGCGTTCGGTCGACACAGCGGTAAGGCGGCGGCCCGTCAGTTCGGCGAGGCTATTGAGGTCCAGCAATTGGCTCTGCGGGAACAGCACCATGAGCGTGCCCACGGCGTCATCAAGCAGAACAGCCTGCACTTTGCGTGCGGCGTTCAGGCCGTGATGGTCGAGGACTTCTTCGTAGGCAATACCCAGTTTGCCCAGCATCAGCCGAATAACCGACGGAGCGTGCGGGGAGGCGGGTGCGAGGGCAACTTCGGTCATGGTCTGTATCCGGTTTTAAACAATTGCAGGAGTATAACCAGCTTGCTCAAGACGATGGTTTAGAAACTGCGACGGTGCTCACACTTGGCCGTATTGCTGCCCATGACGTAGCCAGCGGTCGAGCAGCGGGCTGACGTGATCCGGCCAGCGTTCCAGCAGCGCCTGGGCGGCGTCGCGCACGGCAGGCAACAGATCGGCGTCGCGCATCAGGTCAGCGACCTTGAATTGCAGCAGGCCGGTCTGGCGCGTACCGAGCATTTCGCCGGGGCCGCGCAGCTCGAGGTCTTTTTCGGCGATGACAAACCCGTCGTTGGTTTCGCGCATGATGCCCAGGCGCTGACGACCGATCTGTGACAGCGGTGGATGGTAGAGCAGCACGCAATGGCTGGCGGCGCTGCCTCGACCCACACGACCGCGCAACTGGTGTAATTGCGCGAGCCCGAGGCGTTCGGGGTTTTCGATGATCATCAGGCTGGCGTTGGGCACGTCGACGCCGACTTCAATCACCGTGGTGGCGACCAGCAGTTGCAGGTTGCCGGCCTTGAATTCGGCCATGACCGCGGCTTTCTCGACGGGTTTCATGCGGCCGTGGATCAGCCCGACCTTCAGCTCGCCGAGGGCGGCGGTGAGGTCTTCGTAGGTGGTTTCGGCGGCTTGGCAGGTCAGCTCTTCCGACTCTTCAATCAGCGTGCACACCCAATAGGCCTGACGCCCTTCGGCGCAGGCGCCGCGTACGCGCTCGATGACTTCCACCCGCCGTGTATCGGTGACCAATACAGTGTTCACCGGGGTCCGGCCGGGCGGCAGTTCGTCGAGGATCGAGGTGTCGAGGTCGGCGTAGGCGCTCATGGCCAGTGTCCGGGGAATCGGTGTCGCGGTCATGATCAGCTGGTGCGGACACATCCGCCCGCCGACACCTTTCTGCCGCAACGCCAGGCGTTGCTGCACGCCGAAGCGGTGCTGTTCGTCGATGATCGCTAGCGCGAGGTTCTTGAACTGCACTTCGTCCTGGAACAATGCGTGAGTGCCAACCACCATCGGTGCGCCGTTGGCGATCTGCTCCAGTGCGGCCGCGCGGTTCTTGCCTTTGAGCTTGCCGGCCAGCCAAGCGACTTCGATGCCCAGCGGTTCGAGCCAGCGCTTGAAAGTGATGAAATGCTGCTCGGCGAGGATTTCGGTGGGCGCCATCAGTGCGACTTGATAACCGGCCTCCAAGGCCTGAAGTGCGGCGAGAGCGGCGACCACGGTTTTACCCGCGCCGACGTCGCCCTGAATCAACCGCAACATGGGCTCGTGCTGACTGAGGTCGTAGGCGATTTCGTTGCCGACCCGTTGCTGAGCGCCGGTCGGAGTGAAGCCAAGGTTGGCCAGATACTGGGCCGGAAGCCGGGTGGCTTTCGGCATTGCCGGCGCGCGCAGGGAGCGCATGCTCTCGCGCAGGCGCTGCTGGGACAGTTGATGCGTCAGCAGCTCTTCGAAGGCCAGGCGGTGTTGCGCCCAGTGATGACCAAGGGCGAGTTCGTCGACGTCGGCATCGGCGGGCGGGTGGTGCAGGTAGCGGATCGCATCGGCCAGCGGCGCCAGTTGATAGTCCCGCGCCAGTTCGGTCGGCAGCCAGTCGGGCAGGCTGGTAGGGCCAAGCATCGTCAAGGTCTGCATGCACAGTTGGCGCAAACGCTGTTGAGTCAGGCCTTCGGTGAGCGGGTAAACCGGGGTCAGGGTTTCGTCCACCGGCGGCGGTTCGTCGCCGGTGATGGCGCGATATTCCGGGTGGTAGATTTCCAGCCCCGACGCGCCGGGCCGTGCTTCGCCGTAGCAGCGAATGCGCGTACCGCGTTTGAGACCTTCTTTCTGGGCGTTGCTGAAATGGTAGAAGCGCAGGCTGAGCCCGCCGGTGCCGTCCTGCAGACGAACCACCAGGCTACGGCGGCGGCCCATGACCACGTCGGCGCCGCTGACGGTGCCTTCGATCACGGCGTCTTGCCCGGGTCGCAAATGGCCGATCGGGACCACGCGAGTGCGGTCCTGATAACGCAACGGCAGGTGAAAAAGCACGTCCTGGAGATTCTCCAGGCCGACCTTGGCCAATTTCTCGGCCATGGCTTCACCGACACCCTTGAGTGCGGTCACCGACACTTGCGACAACTCGGTCATGGCAGCGACTTAGGCCGCAACCACCGGTGCTTGCGGCTTGGCCACCGAGCACAGGCGAATGGAGTCAGCGAGGATTTCAATCGCCTTAGGCCGCGGGAAGCTCGCGCGCCAGGCGATGGCCACGGTGCGGAACGGCACCGGAGGCGTGAGTGGACGCACTTCGATCACACCGGGAGCGTAGTGATGGCTGTCGACTGCCGACAGCGGCAGGATCGAGATGCCGAGGCCGGACGCAACCATGTGGCGGATGGTTTCCAGGGAGCTGGATTCCACCGTGGTGTGCTTGGCGCCGTCGTTGCCTTTGGCCAGGGTCGGGCAGGCTTCCAGCACTTGATCGCGGAAGCAGTGGCCTTCGCCGAGCAGCAGCAGGCTCTTGTCGTTGAGCAGGGCGGCGTCGATGGATTCTTTTTGGGTCCACGGGTGCTGGGCCGGCATCAGGACGTAGAACGGCTCGTCGTAGAGTTGCAGGGTCAGCACGTCGGCTTCGTTGAACGGCAGGGCGATGATGATCGCGTCGAGCTCGCCGTTGCGCAGTTTGTCGCGCAGCACGTGGGTGAAGTTTTCTTCGATGTACAACGGCATCTGCGGGGCGACCCGGTGCAGTTGTGGAATCAGGTGCGGAAACAGGTACGGGCCGACGGTGTAGATGGCGCCGACTTTCAGCGGGGCGGTCAGCTGGTTTTTGCCGGCCTGGGCCAATTCGCGGATGCCTTGGGCCTGTTCCAGGACTTTCTGCGCCTGGGCGACAATGCCTTCGCCGACCGGGGTCAGGCGCACGGCACTCTTGCTGCGCTCGAAAATCAGCACACCGAGTTCGTCTTCAAGCTTTTTCACGCCCACCGACAGGGTCGGCTGGCTGACGTGGCAACGCTCGGCGGCGTGGCCGAAGTGCTGCTCTTGGGCGAGGGTAACGATGTAGCGTAATTCTGTAAGAGTCATAGCAAGCGTCCATGAAGTTGCGAGCCAAGCATACCGGCTGCAATCGATAGACGCACGTTATCAGACTGAGTGCGTTGAGTGACACAGGGCAAAGCAGGTTTGCCGCTGGCGGATATGCAAAAGGCACCTTTCGGCGCCTTTATGGCTGCGGCATAACCCTGTGGGAGCCGAGCTTGCTCGCGATGAGGCCATAACATTCAGCATCATCGTTGACAGTTATACCGCTATCGCGAGCAAGCTCGCTCCCACAAGGGTTTTGCGTTTCTGCTTAACGTCGGCGTTTTTCCAGCGAGTAAACAAACGGTGCAACGATTTCGATGGCGCCATTGGTCAACATGTCAGCCGGTGGCTTTGGCAGCGGTTGGGCGCGGCGGATCATTTCCAGGGTGGCCCGGTCCAGATCGGCAGTACCAGAGCCGCCCACCAGTTCGAACGACAACACGTTACCTTCAGCATCCACCACGAAACGCAGACGGTTCATGCCTTCCTTGCCCCGCGCCTGCGCACTGGCCGGGTACTTTTTGTACTTGGCCAAGTGAGCGAGCAGGGTGCCTTGCCAACTGGCCTTGGCCGCTTGCTGCGCCGGTGATGGACCCGGTGCCGGCTGAGCGGATTTCTCCGTTGGCGCCCGAGTCGGTTGCGCGTCGCTCGGTTTTTCCTCGGACGGCTTCTCTTTAGGCGGTTCCGGCTTTTTCTCCACAGGCTTGGGCGGTTGAGGCTTTGGCTTGGGTTTGACCGGTTTCGGCACGGCGATCTCGGCCTTCGGCACTTCAGCCAGCTTCGGTATTGGCAGTTCTTCCACCGGGGCGGGTGGCTGTGGCGGCGTTATGACCTTCGGCGGTGCCGGCGGTGGCGGGGCCGGAACCGGCGCCAACTCGACCATCATCGCCTGCGGCGGCAGCTCGATCGGTGGGCGCGACGTCCAGTTCAGCGCCAGCGCAATGGCCAGCGCATGGACGCCCAGCACCACGGCCAGGCTCCCGCTATAACGCGTCAGCTTTTGGCGCGTCGTGATCATTTCTTGACTGCCGTCTCGAGCCCGACCAGACCCACCTTCAGGTAACCGGCAGAGCGCAGGTTGTCCATCACGCTCATCAGGTCGCCATAATCCACGCCTTTATCGGCCTGGAAGAAGATTGTCGTGTCTTTCTTGCCTTTGGTCTTGGCGTCGAGGGTGGCGCCAAGTGCTTCGGCCTTCACTTCGTCTTCGCCGAGGAACAGGCGTTGGTCAGCCTTGACGCTGAGGAACACCGGTTTCTCTGGCCGTGGCGCCGGTTTGGCGCTGGAAGCCGGTAGGTCGACCTTGATGTCCACGGTGGCGAGCGGGGCCGCCACCATGAAGATGATCAACAGCACCAGCATCACGTCGATGAACGGCGTGACGTTGATTTCGTGATTCTCGGCCAGATCGTCGTCTGCGCCTTCTTTCAAATGCAAGCCCATGGCTGATTACCCTACTTTGACCACGTGGGGTTGCGCGGAGCGCTCGGTGGTCGGCAGGTGATCGAGGTCACGGCTGACCAGCAGCAGGACTTCAGCCGAGGCATCGGATACTTGCGCCTTGTAACCGGCAATGGAGCGGGCGAATACGTTGTAGATCACTACGGCTGGAATCGCTGCAACCAGGCCCAATGCGGTTGCCAGCAGGGCTTCGGCGATGCCGGGAGCCACGACGGCGAGGTTGGTGGTCTGGGTTTTGGCGATGCCGATGAAGCTGTTCATGATGCCCCACACGGTGCCGAACAAACCTACGAACGGCGCAGTGGAACCGATGGTGGCGAGCACGCCGGTGCCGCTGCTCATGTTGCGACCGCAGGCTGCAACCAGACGCTCGAGACGGAAGGCGACACGTTCCTTGATGCCTTCTTTCTCGCGGCTGTTGACCGACAAACGCATCTCTTCCAGGGCGTCATGCACCAGCAAATTGGCGAGGGTGCCTTGCTTGGTGGCTGTCACACTGGCTTCTTTAAGGGTGGTGGCTTTTTTCAGGTGGACGATTTCGGTGCGCAGACGACGCTTGGCGCCCATCAGCTCAAAACCCTTGGCGATCCAGATGGTCCAGGTGATGATCGAGGCAATGGCCAGACCGATCATCACGATTTTCACGATGATGTCGGCGTTCTGGTACATGCCCCACGGCGACAGGTCGTGGGCCATGCCCAAGGAGTTGTCGGCTTCGAGGACTTCAGGAGCGTCTTCGGCGGTGGTGTCTACAGCCTGGGCCGGGTCGGTCGCAGCCGGGGTAACGGCCGGTGCGGCGTGATCGGCTGGAGCTGGAGCAACAGTGGCTGCCGGAGCGGCTGGCGCTTGTGCGTCAGCGAAAGCGGCGGTCGGCGCCAGCATCAGGCTGAGCAGCAGGGCGGCCACTGCGCTCCAGGCGCGAGGTCGTTTGGTAGGCGAAGCGGGGAATTGATTGGGTGTCATGCTGGCCGGACCTGAGAAAGAAAAACGGGTAGATGCTCTTCCAGGCCTCGTAAGGCCGAGAACAAAAGTGGCTGGCATTATTGCAATTAATTCTTGTTAACAAAAGTAATAGCGTCTCTTTTTTTCCTCCATTACTAGCCGCTCATCCATTTCGGGCGCTAGTCTGTACCTTTCTTGAGGGAGTTTTCTGATGTCCGCGCCTTCTGTTTTGATCGCCGGCTGCGGTGATGTCGGCAGTCGTCTGGCCACGCAATTGTTAGCTTCCGGGTGGGAGGTTCATGGCCTGAGGCGTGACGTCTCACGCCTGCCCAAGGGGGTAATTGGCGTTGCCGGTGACTTGTTCAATGAAGACTGTCCGGCGACCTGGCCAGTCGGTGCGGTGGATTACCTGGTGTATTGCGCGGCCGCCACCGATCACGATGAAGCCGGTTATCGCGCAGCTTATGTGCAGGGCTTGCAGCATGTGCTGGAGTGGCTGGACGACTACGGGCAGGTGCCCAATCGCCTGCTGTTTGTTTCCAGCAGCAGTGTGTATGGCCAGCAGGATGGCGAGTGGGTCGATGAGACTTCGCCGACCATTGCAACAGGCTATTCGGGTCGATTGATGTTAGAGGCGGAGCAAGTGGCGCTTGATAGCGGCATCCCGGCGAGCATCGTGCGCTTGACCGGTATTTACGGCCCGGGGCGCGAACGGCTGCTGACGCAGGTTCGAGGGGGTTATCGCGTGGCCATCGATCCACCGTTGTACGGCAACCGCATTCACGCCGACGATGCGGCGGGGTTGATGGCGTTTTTGCTTGAGGCTGATCGACGCGGTATGGCGCTGGATGACGTCTACATCGGTGTGGACGATGCGCCTGCGCCGCTGGCCGAAGTGGTGGGCTGGTTGCGTGAGTATCTGGGCGTGACCGAATGGGCCGAAGACGAGAGCGTGCGTCGCACTGGCAGTAAGCAATGCAGCAATGCTCGGGCGAAAGCCTTGGGCTGGACACCGAAGTACCCAAGCTTTCGCGAAGGTTACGCCGCCATTCTTGAAGGTCACTGCTAACTTTCAAACACCGCAAACCAACTGTGGGAGCGAGCTTGCTCGCGATGGCGGCATAACAGTCAACGATGATGTTGAATGTTACAGCCTCATCGCGAGCAAGCTCGCTCCCACATTGTTTTGCATTGGCTTTAGGGCCGGATTACTGCTTTTCCAGCAACCACTTGCGATCACCCGGCGTGAACGATGGCATCTCGTCCGCCTGAGCGGTGTTTACGGCCTGGAGAATCTCCAGTTCTTTGCCTTTGCGCGCAAAGATCCAGGTATTGCCCTGGCCATTCGCTTGCAGCCACATGTTGTCGTTACCGCTGCTCATCGAAGCGCAATCACCGGCCAGACACAAGGCATAGCGGTCCGCACCCGGCAGGCCGGCAACCTGGCCGTCAGCCTGGAATTGCACGGTATTGCCTTCACCGGGACCGCTGACGACTTTCCAGCTGCCGCCCATGTAGGCCGAATACAGTGCGCGTTCGAAACTGGCACCCATCGGTGCGCCGTCCGGCACCGTAACCTGCGCGCGGTCGAAGACTTGCTCCGGCTCATTGTCGCTGGCGACTTGGCTCAGTTGCTTGCCGTCACGCTTCAGCTCGCTGGCGGAGCTGCCATAAAAGTCGACTTTCCAGGCGCCGGATTCTTCGCCCAGCAGCTTGCCGTCGACGTTTTCAAAACCGTTGGTGTAGCGGGCCTGACCGGCCTTGGTGTTGACGTCCCATTCCAGGTTCGGGCCATAGGCCTGGAGCGCTTCGCGCAGGGGGCCGCCTTTGGCTGCAGCATCGATCGCCACCTGATTGATCCAGGTGCCGCTGATGTCGCGATCGGCAGGGTTGCTGGCACATCCGCCCAAGAGTAGGGCGACCAGCGAGAGAGCTAGCGCTTGGCGCATGGTGGAATCCTTTCAGAAACGGAGTCGGCGCAACCTGAAAACGGTTGCGCCGGATGTATTACTCGATGACCAGAATGGCATCCATCTCAACCTGCGAACCCTTTGGCAGGGCTGCTACGCCGATGGCGGCGCGGGCAGGGTAAGGCTGGTCAAAGTACTTGCCCATGATCTCGTTGACCTTGGCGAAGTGGCTCAGGTCGGTGAGGAAGATGTTCAGTTTGACGATGTCCTTGAACGAACCGCCAGCGGCTTCGGCCACGGCTTTGAGGTTCTCGAACACCTGGACGGTCTGGGCTTCGAAGCCTTCAACCAGTTCCATGGTTTTTGGGTCCAGAGGAATTTGACCCGACATGTAAACGGTGTTGCCGGCCTTGATCGCCTGGGAGTAAGTGCCGATGGCGGCTGGGGCCTTGTCGCTGGTGATAACTGTTTTGGTCATGAATGACTCCTTGTAATGAGTGGCTTACGCACGCATGCGAGTGATGCGAATCACCCCGGTCAGGGCGCGCAGTTTCTTGATCACGCGGGCCAGGTGTACACGGTCGTGCACGCTGACCACCAGTTGGACCACGCTGATGCGACCATCGCGTTCGTCCATGCTGATTTTTTCGATATTGCCGTCGGCCGCGTTGACGCTGCTGGCCAGCAGAGCGATCAGGCCGCGCTGGTGTTCCAGCTCGACGCGCAGTTCGACATTGAATTCGCCGGTGACATCCTTGGCCCACGAGAGCTGGATGCATTTTTCCGGGTTGTGGCGGATTTCGCTGATGTTGCGGCAGTTGTCCAGGTGCACGACCATGCCTTTGCCCGCAGACAAGTGGCCGACAATCGGGTCGCCTGGGATCGGTGTGCAGCACTTGGCGTAGCTGAGTACCAGGCCTTCAGTGCCACGAATCGCCAGTGGGCCTTCCGCACTTGGCAGCTGTTCGCCTTCGCCGAGCAGGCGGCGGGCGACCACATAGGCCATGCGATTGCCCAGGCCGATGTCTTCAAGCAAGTCTTCGATCAGTTCCAGGCGGTACTCGGTGAGCATCGCTTTGACGCGCTCGGCTGCGACTTTTTCCAGCGAGCTGTCGAAACCGTTGAGGACCTTGTTCAGCAGTCGTTCGCCGAGGCTGATGGATTCGGAGCGACGTTGCAGTTTCAGCGCATGGCGGATGTGAGTCCGCGCCTTGCCAGTGACCACGAAGTTGAGCCACGCCGGATTCGGTCGCGCGCCGGGTGCGCTGACGATCTCGACCGTGGAGCCGCTTTGCAGCGGTTCGGACAGCGGTGCGAGACGTCGATTGATCCGACAGGCAATGCAGCTGTTGCCCACGTCGGTGTGCACCGCGTAAGCGAAGTCGACCGCCGTGGAGCCTTTTGGCAGCTCCATGATCCGGCCTTTGGGCGTGAACACGTAGACCTCGTCCGGGAACAGGTCGATCTTCACGCTCTCGATGAACTCCAGCGAGTTGCCGGCCCGTTGCTGCATCTCCAGCACGCCTTTGACCCACTGGCGGGCGCGGGCGTGAGTACCTTTTGGCTGCTCATCGCCACTGGATTTATAGAGCCAATGGGCGGCGATGCCGTTGTTGGCCATCTCTTCCATTTCACGGGTGCGGATCTGAATCTCGATCGGTACACCGTGCATGCCGAACAGCGTGGTGTGCAGCGACTGGTAGCCGTTGGCCTTGGGGATCGCGATGTAATCCTTGAAGCGCCCCGGCAGCGGTTTGTACAAATTATGCACAGCACCCAGCACGCGGTAGCAGGTATCGACCTTGTCGACGATGATCCGGAACGCATAGACGTCCATGATCTCGTTGAAGGCCCGACGCTTGCCGCGCATTTTCTTGTAGATGCCGTAGAGGTGTTTCTGGCGACCGCTGACCTCGCCCTGAATGCCGTCGATGGCCAGGCAGTGGCTGAGTGATTCTTCGATCTTGTTGACGATTTCCTTGCGGTTGCCCCGGGCGCGTTTGACCGCCTGGTTGATCCGTGCGGAACGCATCGGGTGCATTGCCTTGAAGCCGAGGTCTTCGAATTCTATGCGGATGGCGTGCATGCCCAGGCGGTTGGCGATGGGCGCATAGATTTCCAGGGTTTCCTTGGCGATCCGTCGGCGCTTTTCGCCGGACAGGACTTCCAGCGTGCGCATGTTGTGCAGGCGGTCAGCCAGTTTGACCAGGATCACGCGAATGTCGCGGGCCATGGCCATGGCCATTTTCTGGAAGTTTTCAGCCTGGGCTTCGGCTTTGGTCTCGAAGTTCATCTGGGTCAGTTTGCTGACCCCGTCGACCAGTTCGGCCACGGTTTCGCCGAACTGCGCTTGCAGCGCTTCCTTGGCAATACCGGTGTCTTCGATCACGTCATGCAGCATCGCAGCCATCAGGCTCTGATGGTCCATGTGCATGTCGGCAAGAATATTCGCAACCGCGAGTGGGTGCGTGACGTACGCCTCACCGCTACGGCGGCGTTGGCCGTCGTGGGCTTGTTCGGCGTAGAAGTACGCTCGGCGGACCAGATTGACCTGGTCCTTGCCGAGGTAGGTCGATAAGCGATCGGCGAGGGCGTCTATGCTCGGCATGATGAAACCTGCCGTTCGCTGTGACCCCGCGCCGTGCTACGTCGACCAGGCATGGCTTAGACTGCCTCGTTGGACTCGTCCTCGAACGCTGCGAACAGCGGTTCGTCTTCGACGATTTCAGCGTTGGCGATGAACTCGTAGCTCATCAGGCCTTCAGCGATTTCACGCAAGGCTACAACGGTAGGCTTGTCGTTTTCCCACTGAACCAGTGGCTCTTTGCCGCCGGTGGCCAGTTGACGGGCACGCTTGGTAGACAGCATGACCAGCTCAAAGCGGTTTTCCACGTGGTTTAGGCAATCTTCAACGGTTACGCGGGCCATGGTATTCCTCGGAGCGAATGCAATATGCGCGCTGCCCGGTTGGGCGAGCGGACTGAACAGTTTAAAAAATCACCAGCGATTAGGGAAGCGCTGATTTTTTGACCAAGCCCTTCAACGCGCTGCAAGTGCCAATGTAAAGCCCTTGCAACGGTTTTGGGAAGAGCTGTTTAGCCGAGCAATTCGGCCAAAAGTTTTCCGTTACGCTGCTGCTGGCGCTTCTGATGCAGCTGATTGGCACGGAAAATCGCCTGCAAATCGCGCAGTGCGTGGGCGAAATCGTCGTTGATGATCAGGTAATCGTAGTCGACGTAGTGACTCATCTCGCTGACGGCTTCGCGCATCCGGCCTTCGATGATCTCGTCGCTGTCCTGGCCACGGTTGGTCAGGCGCTGGTGCAAGGCCTCCAGGGACGGCGGCAGAATGAAGATCGAACGGGCCTGTGGCATCAACTTGCGTACTTGCTCGGCGCCTTGCCAGTCGATTTCCAGAATCAGGTCGTGGCCTTCGTCCAGGGTCTGCTGCAGGTGGCTTTGCGAAGTGCCATAGAGATTGCCGAACACTTCGGCACGCTCGAGGAAATCCCCATGCTCGATCATCTTCACGAACTCGCTGCGTTCGACGAAGTGATAGTTCACGCCGTTCACTTCACCGGGGCGCATGGCGCGGGTGGTGTGGGAGACGGAGACGCGGATCTCCTGATCAGCGTCGGTCAGGGCCTTGACCAGGCTGCTCTTGCCCGCGCCCGAAGGTGCGGAAATGATGTACAGGGTGCCGGTGCTGTGGGTCATGTCAGGGTTGCCTTACTCAATATTCTGCACTTGTTCGCGCATCTGCTCGATCAACACTTTGAGGTTGACCGCCGCCTGGGTGCTGCGCGGGTCGAAGGCTTTGGAGCCCAGTGTGTTGGCTTCGCGGTTGAGCTCCTGCATCAGGAAGTCCAGGCGCCGACCGGCAGCGCCGCCGGATTTGAGCACCCGGCGAACTTCAATGATGTGAGTGCTCAGGCGATCCAGTTCTTCGGCGACGTCGCTCTTTTGCGCGAGCATGACCATTTCCTGCTCCAGCCGCTGCGGGTCCATCTCGGCCTTCATGTCGGCAAAGCGGTCGAGGACTTTCTGGCGCTGGGTGGCGAGCATCTGCGGGACCAGTTCACGCAGGGTCACCACGTCTTCTTCAATGGAGGTCAGGCGATCGTTGATCAACCGCGCCAGCTCCGCGCCTTCGCGCTCGCGGCCGGCCTTGAGTTCTTTCAGGCCTTCGTTGAACAGCGCCAGCGCTTCGGCATTCAAGGCTTGCGGGTCGGTGGCATCGCCCACCAGCACACCGGGCCAGGCCAGGACTTCCAGTGGGTTCAGCGCGGCCGGATTTTTGATCAGGCCGGCGATGGTCTCGGCGGCAGCGACCAATTGCGCGGCGCGCTCGCGGTCCACTTGCAGTGGTTTGTCGGTGTTTTCTTCGGTGAAGCGCAGGGTGCATTCGAGCTTGCCCCGGGAGATTCCCTGACGCAGCGCTTCGCGGACCGCGCCTTCGAGGTCGCGAAAGGACTCCGGCAGACGCAGGTGCGGCTCCAGGTAGCGGCTGTTGACCGAGCGCAGTTCCCAGCTCAGGGTGCCTTGGGCGCCGGCTTTTTCGACGCGGGCAAAGGCGGTCATGCTGTGCACCATGGAGGTACCTCGCAATGCAGGTCCATGCGTTACCAAAGGTTTCGCAGACCCGATCTATATGAATTTAAGCCCAGAGGCAGCAAAGGCGCAGGATTGTAGCGCAGTGGGGCGAATGCGCCCAAACACACGGTGTGACAAAGGGCTGCAGGTCGTCGGCAAAGCGCTATTCAGGGCCTTCAGTCGTCGGGGGATTTTTTAGAAGTGCCCACTCGTGGCCCTGCGGCTCTATAATGCTCCGCAGTTTTCCGTCCCCCGTACAGGTATTCCCTATGAAACGTCCAAGTGGTCGCGCTGCCGATCAGCTCCGCTCGATCCGCATTACCCGCAACTACACCAAACACGCCGAGGGATCTGTACTGGTCGAGTTCGGTGATACCAAAGTCATCTGCACCGTCAGCGTCGAGAACGGCGTGCCGCGTTTCCTCAAAGGTCAGGGCCAAGGCTGGTTGACCGCTGAATACGGCATGCTGCCGCGCGCCACTGGCGAGCGTAACCAGCGTGAAGCGAGCCGCGGCAAACAAGGCGGCCGCACCCTGGAAATCCAGCGTCTGATCGGCCGTTCCCTGCGCGCTTCGCTGGACATGTCCAAGCTGGGCGACGTCACCCTGTACGTCGACTGCGACGTGATCCAGGCTGACGGCGGCACCCGCACCGCGTCCATCACCGGCGCCATGGTTGCACTGGTCGATGCCTTGAAAGTGATCAAGAAGCGCGGCGGCCTGAAAGGCGGCGACCCGCTGAAGCAAATGATCGCTGCCGTATCGGTGGGCATGTATCAGGGTGAGCCGGTACTCGACCTCGACTACCTGGAAGACTCGGCTGCCGAGACTGACCTGAACGTGGTGATGACCAGCACTGGCGGCTTCATCGAAGTCCAGGGCACTGCCGAAGGCGCTCCGTTCCAGCCGGAAGAACTGAACGCTATGCTTGAGTTGGCGAAGAAAGGCATGACCGAAATCTTCGAGCTGCAAAAGGCTGCACTGGCCGACTGATCGGACTGCTCCACGCAAGGAGGACGCCATGAGTGACGAGCAACAGCTGCTTCCCACCCCGAGCAAAGAGGTTCGGCAGTGGGCAATGTTTTGTCACCTGTCCGCCTTGCTGGGGATCTGGGTTCCGTTCGGTACGCTGATCGGCCCGCTGATTCTCTGGCAGATGAAGCGTGAGATGGACCCGTTTGTTGATGCTCAAGGCAAGGAGGCGCTGAACTTCCAGATCACCGTCGCCATTGCCTCCGCCATCTGCTTGCTGCTGATGGTGGTGATCGTCGGGTTCTTCCTGTTCGGTCTGTTGGCGATCGGTGCGCTGGTGCTGACGATCATCGCCGGCGTGAAGGCCAATGAAGGGGTGCCTTACCGGTATCCGTTCACTTGGCGGTTGATCAAATAACGATCAATGAGAATCCCTGTGGGAGCGAGCTTGCTCGCGATAGCGGTCTGACAGTCGCTGCATCAGAGCCTGTTCTACCGTCATCGCGAGCAAGCTCGCTCCCACAAAAAGCCAGAAATCAGCGCGCACAAAAAAGCCGACAGCGATGTCGGCTTTTTTGTGTGTACGAAAAGACGCTTAGATGGTCAGCGTCCAGTCGTAGTCCACGATCAGCGGTGCATGTTGCGAGAACCGTGGCTGACGTGGCAAGCGTGCGCTACGTACGAAGCGACGCAGGCCCGGAGTCAGCAACTGATAGTCGAAACGCCAACCGAGGTTGAGCATTTCAGCCTGTTCGTTATCCGGCCACCAGCTGTACTGGTCACCTTCACGGCTGACTTCACGCAGGGCATCGACATAGCCCATGTTGCCGACAATCTCGTCCATCCAGGCACGTTCAGGTGCCAGGAAGCCCGGGGATTGCTGGCTGTCACGCCAGTTCTTGATATCCAGCTTCTGTTGCGCCACGTACAGCGAGCCACAGTAAATGTACTCGCGACGTTTGCGTCGCTGTTTATCCAGATAACGGGCGAAATCGTCCATTAGCTTGAACTTCTGGTTCAAGTCTTCATCGCCATTCTGCCCCGAAGGGAGCAGCAAGGTCGCGATGCTGACCTTATCGAAATCGGCTTGCAGGTAGCGCCCGTAGCGGTCGGCCGTCTCGAACCCGAGACCGCTGATGACTGCCTTCGGTTGCAGCCGCGAATACAAAGCCACGCCACCTTGGGCGGGTACTTCGGCTTCGCAGGCATAAAGGAAGTAGCCATCCAGTTGGAAGGCTGGATCGTCCAGTTCAAAGGCGGAGGCGCGGGTGTCCTGCAGGCAGATGACGTCGGCATTCTGTGCTTGCAGCCAACTGAGCAACCCTCGCTCCACTGCAGCCTGAATACCATTGACGTTCACACTGATGATCCGCATAAATGGCCCCAAAAATCGCGTGCGTGTATGATACACGGCGTCAACCTAATTAGCTAAATCCGTGGTATTTGGGGTTTTTTTCATGCAAGCGTATCAGCGCGATTTCATTCGTTTTGCCATCGATCGCGGCGTTTTGCGCTTCGGCGAGTTCACCCTGAAGTCCGGACGCACCAGTCCTTACTTCTTCAATGCCGGCCTGTTCAACTCGGGTTCGGCCCTTGCGCAGCTGGGTCGTTTCTATGCGGCGGCCATCGTCGAGAGCGGTATTTCGTTCGACGTTTTGTTCGGTCCAGCCTACAAGGGCATCCCTTTGGCGGCGACCACCGCAGTGGCCCTGGCTGAACATCATGGCCGTGATTTGCCGTGGTGCTTCAACCGCAAGGAAGCCAAGGCTCACGGCGAAGGCGGCAGTCTGGTCGGCGCACCGTTGACCGGCGACGTGCTGATCATCGACGACGTGATCACCGCTGGCACTGCCATCCGCGAGGTGATGCAGATCATCGCTTCCCAGGACGGCGCCAAGGCGGCGGGCGTGCTCATCGCCCTGAACCGTCAGGAGCGTGGCAACGGCGAGTTGTCGGCCATCCAGGAAGTAGAGCGTGACTTCGGCATCCCGGTGATCAGCATTGTTTCGCTGAACCAGGTGCTCGAATTCCTGGCGGACGATCCGCAGCTCAAGCAGCATTTGCCGGCAGTCGAAGCCTACCGCGCCCAGTTCGGCGTCTGACCACAATCACCTGTGAGAGCGAGCTTGCTCGCGATGAGGCCATCACATTCAACATTGATGTGACTGAAAGACCGCTATCGCGAGCAAGCTCGCTCCCACAGGGTTGTGTAGGCCCAAAAGACCCCGCTCAGTCGACCTGAGCGGGGTCTTTTTTTTGCCGTCAGCGAAGCCTTCGCCATTTTCCTATCAGCTTTAGCGCCACCCCGACGTTGAACAGCGCAAACACCATCAGTGCAAACACAACCATCACATAAAGCGTGCGATCCACGTCAAAGTCCCAAAGATCCAGCGTGCTGCTACCCATGATTTTCACAGCGGCAGGCAAGTTGACGTAAAACAGCGCCATGAAGGCGCTGGTCAGAGGGAGGGCGCAGGCGAACAAAACGTTCGTTACCTTTTTTCGACTACGTTTTCTCGCGAGCGGGCCAGATTGGCTTTCATCCAGCTCCAGTGCTTCATGCAGCCTGGGCCAAGCCAGGTTGAACATGAAAGTGGTCAGGGTCAGCAGCAAACCGCTGACCGCGACGATGTCACTGAACGGCATTCAGCCCCAGCGTCCTGCACAGCAAGTCGTGAGAGTCTTCGCTAATCTCGAACTGCCCCGCGCTGCCTTTACGTTTTGTGATGGGTTTGAAGGTCGGTTCGTTCTGTGTGATCAGCATGTTCAGCTCATCACGAATGACGTCCGAACTGATCACCACCAGGTACACCGTCTGCGCATGTTCCGCAGACTCGATCACGGCTCGCATGCTGTGCTGCAGAATATCGTCCAGCTGATTGCGAAAGCGCGAAACGGTGTTTTTCAGCAGGGTTTTGCTTTGGCTCTGGGTCAGCTGAAAAATCGTCGATATCTGAGATTCGGTCGGCAATGTCTGCCCGAAGTAGCTTTGAATCAGATACAGCAAGCGGTCCTGTTTCGCTTCATCGGCCCGACTCGGCATGCCGCCTTCAACCAGCATTTTCAAGTATTCGGTCAGGCTCGCCTTGGCGATACGCTGTAAGGCATGAGCGATTTCGCTGTCGGAAATCTTCAGGGTCTTTTTGACCGGCTCCTTCTGCTCCTGCTCGAAAGCCTGGGCGTCGATCGTGAACGAGATCTGCATGGCTGAGTCTCCCGTGATCACTTGCCGGATTTCGGATAAGGATCGTCCGTTGCGTCTCCTTGGCCGCTGAGAATTTTCCAGCCGTTTTGTACGTGCAATGAATCCAGGCGTTGCGGGCAGGGCGGCAAGGATTTTTTCGATTGGTTGGAATATTCGTAGCCGCAGTCGGCGCATTCGTAGGTGCCTGCGGAAACGTCGCTGCCGTTAGGTGCGTAAACTTTTTGCATGGGGTCGTTCTCCTGTGGATACAGGGAAGATCCTATGCGGACTAGTGCTGGCGGGATGTCGGACGTTTCGCTTAATCAGGTCAGGCATTTCCTGCGCGCATAAAAAAGATCGCAGACTTCGTCAGCTCCTACGGAATATTCGTACATCCATAGGTGCTGCTGAAGGGTGCGATCTTTTGACGTTCTTGAATCAGTGACGCTTGCGATTGCTGATCAAGGTACCCACACCGGTGTCGGTGAAGATTTCCAGAAGAATCGCATTCGGCACCCGGCCATCGATGATCAACGAGCTGCCCACGCCACCTTGCACGGCTTCCAGCGCGCAACGGATCTTCGGCAGCATGCCGCCGTAGATGGTGCCGTCGGCGATCAGCTCATCGACCTGTTGGGTGGTCAGGCCAGTGAGGACCGTGCCCGACTTGTCCATCAGGCCGGCGATGTTGGTCAGCAGCATCAGCTTTTCAGCTTTCAGCGCTTCGGCGACTTTGCCGGCCACCAGGTCAGCGTTGATGTTGTACGACTCGCCGTTGGCGCCGACACCGATTGGCGCGATCACCGGGATGAAGTCACCTTTTACCAGCAGGTTCAGCAGGTCGGTGTTGATGCCGACCACTTCGCCCACTTGGCCGATGTCGATGATTTCCGGTTGGGTCATCTCTGGCGTCTGGCGGGTCACGGTGAGTTTCTTCGCACGAATCAGCTCGGCGTCTTTACCAGTCAGGCCGATGGCGCTACCGCCATGACGGTTGATCAGGTTGACGATGTCCTTGTTCACCTGGCCGCCGAGGACCATTTCCACCACGTCCATGGTCTGCGCGTCAGTCACGCGCATGCCATCGATGAAGTGGCTCTCGATCGACAGACGCTTGAGCAGGTCGCCGATTTGCGGGCCGCCGCCGTGAACCACCACCGGGTTAATGCCGACGGCTTTCATCAGCACGATGTCGCGGGCGAAGCCGGTTTTCAGCTCCTCGCTTTCCATCGCGTTGCCGCCGTATTTGATCACCAGCGTCTTGCCGACATAGCGGCGAATGTAAGGCAGCGCTTCGGACAGGACCTTGGCGGTGTTGGCGGCGGCTTCGCGTTCGAGGGTCATTCAGGGCTCCGGGTACTTCAGAAGATCAAAACGGTAATTGGAGATCAGGTGCAACACGCTTCAACTGGACTTTGAATACGTCCTTGATGCGCTGCAATTCCGCCTCGTCATCGGCCTCGAAGCGCAACACCAGCACCGGTGTGGTGTTGGACGCGCGAACCAGGCCCCAGCCTTTGGCGTAGTCGACTCGCACGCCGTCGATGGTGGTCAGGTTGGCGCCTTCGCCCCACTTCGCGTCGTGCAGTGCATCAATGATGCTGAATTTGCTCTCTTCGGTCACATGGATATTGATTTCCGGCGTAGAAATATCGTTCGGGAAGGTCGCAAACAGCTCTTCCGCGGTGGATTTTTCTTTGCTGAGGATCTCCAGCAGACGAGCGGCGCTGTAAATGCCGTCGTCGAAGCCGAACCAGCGTTCCTTGAAGAAGATGTGCCCACTCATTTCGCCGGCCAACAGGGCGCCGGTTTGTTTCATTTTCTTTTTGATCAACGAGTGACCGGTCTTCCACATTAGCGGACGGCCGCCGTACTCCTTGATCAATGGCGTCAGGCGACGGGTGCATTTGACGTCGAAGATGATCTCCGCGTCAGCGTTGCGCGCCAGTACGTCACGGGCGAACAGCATCAGCAGGCGGTCCGGGTAAACGATGCTGCCGGTGTTGGTCACCACGCCGACGCGGTCGCCGTCGCCGTCGAAAGCCAGGCCCAGGTCAGCGTTGGTTTCCTTGACCTTGGCGATCAGGTCCACGAGGTTTTCAGGCTTGCCCGGATCCGGATGGTGGTTCGGGAAGTTGCCGTCGACGTCGCAGAACAGCGGGATAACTTCGCAGTTCAAGGCTTCGATCAGTTGTGGGGCGATCACGCCGGCCGCGCCGTTGCCGCAGTCGACCACGACTTTTAGGCGACGAGCCAGTTTGATGTCCTGGACGATTTCGGTGTTGTAGCGGTCGAGGATTTCGACCTGGGTGATGCTGCCCTTGCCGCTGCTCAGGTTGTTGGTCTTGAGGCGTTCGTGCAGGGCCTGGATCTGTTCGTTGGCCAGGGTGTCGCCAGCGATGACGATCTTGAAGCCGTTGTAGTTCGACGGGTTGTGGCTGCCGGTGAGCATCACGCCGGACTTGCCGGCCAGCACGTTGGCGGCGTAGTACAGCGCTGGCGTTGGCACCAGGCCGACGTCGCTGACGTGGCAACCGCTGTCGGCGAGGCCTTTGATCAGTTGTTCGACCAGTTCCGGACCGGACAGGCGACCGTCACGACCGACGGACACGTTCGGTTCATCCTGGGCCAGGCTCTGGGAGCCGATGGCGCGACCGAGCCAATAAGCGGTTTCAGCGTTCAAGAATTCCGGGACGGTGCCGCGAATATCGTAGGCGCGGAAGATGCTGTCGGGGAACTTGGGTGCGACTTGGGCTGGGGTGCTCATTACTGGAAATGCTCCATCTCGAAGGGTGGCTGGACCTGCTGCGAAGAACTCGTCGACAGGTTCAAACTGAAGGGTATGACGGCGTTTTCCACTGAGAGTTCGTGGTGTGTAAAGGCCATGACCCCGGCATCAGCGTGTTATGGAACGGCCAATGCCTTGATTTTCAGTGATAAACCTTCCAGATGACGTCTGTGCAATTTGTGGTGAGGAAGCTTGCTCCCTCACCAGAAGGTCGTCAGCTTTTCGATCAATGGCTGCCGGAATGTCCGAAACCGCCAGTGCCACGCTCGGTTTCAACGAACTCTTCGACCATCTCGAAGTGCGCTTGAACCACTGGCACCAGAACCAGCTGAGCCAAACGCTCGCCGACCACCATGTTGAAGTCGGTCTGGCCACGGTTCCAGCACGACACCATCAGCGGGCCTTGATAATCGGAGTCGATCAGGCCGACCAGGTTGCCCAGCACGATGCCGTGCTTATGGCCCAGGCCCGAGCGCGGCAGAATCAGCGCCGCCAGGCCTGGATCACCGATGTACACCGACAGGCCGGTAGGAATCAGCAGGGTTTCGCCCGGCTTGATGACGGTGTCTTTTTCCAGCATGGCGCGCAGGTCGAGGCCGGCGGAGCCTGGCGTGGCGTACTGCGGCAGCGGGAAATCGGTACCGATGCGAGGGTCGAGGATCTTGGCTTGCAAAGTGTGCATGTAAATTAAACCTGGTTCAGACGTTCGGCGATAAAAGTGATCAGCTGGCGAGCAATCTTGCTCTTGCTGGTCTGGGCGAAAAGTGTGGCGTGTAGCTGGCGGTCGATCACGCTGCAGGCGTTTTCTTCGCTGTTGAAGCCAATGCTCGGGTTGGCGACGTCGTTGGCGACGATCAAATCGAGGTTCTTGTCTTTCAGCTTGCGGGCAGCGTAGTCGAGCAGGTGTTCGGTTTCGGCGGCGAATCCGACACTGAACGGACGATCGGGGCGCGTGGCGATGGTGGCCAGGATGTCCGGGTTACGCACCATCTGTAGCAACAAGCCGTCGCCGTTCGTAGGGTCTTTCTTGAGTTTCTGTGGGGCGACGACTTCCGGGCGGTAATCCGCGACCGCTGCCGAAGCGATGAACAGGTCGCAAGGGATCGCGGCTTCACAAGCGGCGAGCATGTCGCGGGCGCTGACCACATCGATACGCGTGACGCGATCCGGGGTCGGCAGGTGCACCGGGCCGGTGATCAGCGTTACGCGGGCGCCGGCTTCCACTGCGGCCTCGGCCAGGGCAAAGCCCATCTTTCCGGAGCTGTGGTTGGTGATGTAGCGCACCGGGTCGATGTTTTCCTGGGTTGGGCCAGCGGTGATCAGCACGTGTTTGCCGGTCAGCGCCTGACGCTGGAAGCAGTCCGCCGCGCACTGGGCGAGGTCGGTGGCTTCGAGCATGCGACCCATGCCGACGTCGCCGCAGGCTTGGCTGCCGGAGGCCGGGCCGAAGGTTTTCAGGCCACGGCTTTCGAGGGTTTGCAGGTTGGCCTGAGTGGCCGGGTCGCGCCACATGGCCTGGTTCATTGCAGGCGCAACGGCGACCACGGCGTCGGTGGCCAGCACCAGCGTGGTCAGCAGGTCGTCGGCAATGCCTTGGGCCAGGCGGGCGATCAGGTCCGCAGTGGCGGGGGCGATCAGCACCAGGTCGGCCCATTTGGCCAGCTCGATGTGGCCCATTGCGGCTTCAGCTGCGGGGTCCAACAGATCGAGGTGAACCGGATGCCCGGACAAGGCCTGCATGGTCAACGGCGTGATGAACTCGCTGCCGCCACGGGTCATGACCACGCGCACTTCGGCGCCCTGGTCGATCAGGCGGCGAACGAGGTCGGCGCTCTTGTAGGCAGCAATGCCGCCGCCGACGCCCAGAACGATGCGTTTCCGATACAGCCGCTGCATAGGTCTGCCTTTCATTTCGTTGATGACTGCATGGCGATACCCCCTCCCCAGGAGTGAAATCGCCCGCAAAAAAGATGGGCTACGATATCACAGCGACCGCTACGGAACAGCGGCGCCCACAGACCAGGGAGGTGCTATGAGTATTCGTGATTGGCCAGCGGCGGAACGGCCGCGGGAGAGGTTGCTTGAGTTGGGCTCGGGGAGTCTTTCGGATGCCGAACTGCTGGCGATTTTTTTACGAACCGGCGTGTCGGGTAAAAGCGCGGTAGATCTGGCGCGACACCTGTTAAATCAGTTTGGCAGTCTGCGTGCACTGCTCGAGGCCGATCAGGATGCGTTCAGCAGGGAGTTGGGGCTCGGGCCGGCGAAATTCGCTCAGTTGCAAGCGGTCCAGGAGATGAGCCGGCGGCATTTGGCCGAACGTGCGCGGCAAAAATCGGCGCTGGAAAATCCGCAGGCGGTTCGTGATTACCTGAAGTCAATGTTGCGCCATGAGCCTCACGAGGTGTTTGGCTGTCTGTTTTTGGATTCCAAGCATCAAGTGCTGACCTTTGAAGTGCTGTTTCGCGGCTCCATCGACAGCACCAGTGTCTATCCGAGACAAGTGGTTAAACGCGCGTTGGCCCACAACGCCGCAGCGTTGATCCTCTGCCATAACCATCCGTCGGGGAATACCAACCCCAGTCAAGCCGACCGAGTGCTGACCAAGCGCCTGCAAGAGGCGCTGGACCTGATCGATGTGCGGGTGCTCGACCATTTCATCATCGGTGACGGCGATCCGCTGTCCATGGCCGAGTACGGGTGGATGTAGCGGGGCGACGAACACAAAACCCCTGTGGGAGCGAGCTTGCTCGCGATGGCGTCGTGTCAGTCACCCAATTCAGTGATTGAAGGACCGCTATCGCGAGCAAGCTCGCTCCCACAGGTTTTGTGGCGATGCTGATTACTTGAGGTTGACCTTCGAGTAATCCTGACGACCAAACGGGCTGACCGAGTAGCCCTCAACGTCCTTGCGCGTCAGCGCGAAGGCGGTCGGGTGGGCCAGCGGCAGCCACAGCGCCTGTTGCTGGATCTGTGCCTGAGCCTGCTCGTAGAGCTTGGTGCGCACACCTTGCTCGCCGGTGGTCTTGCCGGCGCTGATCAGCTTGTCCAGGTCCTGGTTGCAGTAGCGGGCGAAGTTGGTGCCGGACTTGACCGCCGCGCAGGAAAACTGCGGCGTGAGGAAGTTGTCCGGGTCGCCGTTGTCGCCGGCCCAGCCCATGAACAGCAGGTCGTGTTCACCGGCCTTGGCGCGGCGGATCAGTTCGCCCCATTCGATCACCCGAATCTCGGCCTGGATGCCGATTTCCGCGAGGTCCGATTGCAGCATTTGAGCGCTGAGGCTCGGGTTCGGGTTGAGCAGGCTGCCAGAAGGTCGGGTCCAGATGGTGGTTTGGAAGCCGTCCTTGAGCCCGGCCTTGGCCATGAGTGCTTTGGCTTTTTCGACGTCATGCGGATAACCCGGCAGGCCTTTGGCATAGCTCCAGGTGTTCGGCGGGTATGGGCCGTTGGCGGCCTCGGCGGTGTCCTCGAACACGGCTTTGACGTAGGTGGCCTTGTCGAACGCGAGGTTGATCGCCTGGCGCACTTCAGGCTTGTCCAGCGGCGGATGCTGGCTGTTGATGCCGACGAACGCGGTCATGAAGGCGTCAGTCTTTTCGACTTTCAGGGTAGGTTCTTTCAGCGCTGCCTGTACGTCCAGAGGCTTGGGCGACAGGGCGATCTGGCACTCGTTGCGGCGCAATTTCTGCAAACGCACGTTGGCGTCAGGGGTGATGGCGAAAATCAGCGGATCCACCGAAGGCTTGCCGCGGAAGTAGTCCGGGTTGGCCTTGTAGCGAATCGAGGCATCTTTCTGGAAACGCGTGAAGATGAACGGCCCGCTGCCGATTGGCTGGCTGTTGAGCTTCTCGGTAGTACCGGCCTTCAGCAATTTGTCGGCGTACTCGGCCGAGTAAATCGAGGCGAAGCCCATGCTCAGGGTTGCGAGGAAGGTCGAGTCCGGGTGGTCGAGGGTGAAGCGCACGGTCAGCGGGTCCAGTGCGTCGATCTTCTTGATCAGTGCGGGCAACTGCATCGACTGGGCGTGCGGGAAGCCGCTCTGGGCGACTTTGTGCCAAGGGTTTGCCGGGTCGAGCATGCGGTCGAAGCTGAACTTCACGTCTTCGGCGGTCATGTCGCGCGACGGACTGAAGTACTCGGTACGGTGGAATTTCACCTGCGGGTGCAATTTGAACACATAGGTCAGGCCGTCGGGCGTGACTTCCCAGCTGTCCGCGAGGCTGGCGACCACTTTGCCGCTGGCGGTATCGAAGTCCACCAGACGGTTCATCAGCACGTCGGCCGAGGCGTTGGTGGTGGTCAGCGAGTTGTATTGCACCACGTCGAACCCTTCCGGGCTTGCCTCGGTGCAGACGCTCAGGGCGGCGGCATGGGCCAATGGGCTCAGCAGAAGCGGGGCAAGCAGCAGCGGTAGGGCAGCGAGGCGCATGGTCGGATTCCTTTACAGATCGAAGGCCCATCTGCAAGTGCAGTCTGGAAAAGGCTTACCCTAGTGGGCTCTTTTGTAAATGACTATCCCCTTTTTCATTTTAAGGGGACTATGTGCGCTTGTTTTCGGTGGTGCGGGCCGAGGAAAACCCGGAATCGGTCGATTGGCCGATTCTCTGCGACGAGCGGTCTTCATCGACGATAGCCTTTATCCAAGGCGCTTAGAGCCAGAAAAACGGGCTTTTTATTAAGTCTGTGCACACGGAATGTTGTTGCTCTCCAGTCTTTCTGGTATAAAGCAGCGCTCTTTTCTAGGGGCCCGGTTCCTTCACTGTAGGTGTAGCCGGTAAGACCTCTAAAGAAACGCGGCGCCTGGCGCCAAATGACTGAGAGATTAAGCGGCCAACCCATGCCGGGTTGGGCATGTGGTTTTAGAGGGCTGAGGCATGTCGAGAGTATGTCAAGTTACCGGTAAGGGTCCGGTGACTGGGAATAACATTTCCCACGCAAACAACAAAACCCGTCGTCGTTTCCTGCCGAACCTGCAGCATCATCGCTTCTGGGTTGAAGAAGAGAAACGTTTCGTGCGTCTGCGCGTATCTGCCAAAGGCATGCGTATCATCGACAAGCGTGGCATCACTGTCGTGCTGGCCGAAATCCGCAAAGCCGGCAAGATCTAAGGGAGCTAATCATGCGTGAATTGATTCGTTTGATTTCGAGCGCCGGTACTGGTCACTTCTACACTACCGACAAGAACAAGCGTACTACCCCGGACAAAATCGAGATCAAGAAATTTGATCCGGTTGTTCGCAAGCACGTGATCTACAAAGAAGGCAAAATCAAGTAATTGATTTTTCCCTCTTACGAAAAAGGCCCGTATCGCGAGATACGGGCCTTTTTTGTTGCCTAGGGTTTTGTGTTGCCCTTCAGGGCCTCATCGCGAGCAAGCTCGCTCCCACAGGTTTTGTGATCGACACAGATCCCCTGTGGGAGCGAGCTTGCTCGCGATGAGGCCGGCTGGGACAACCCTAATCCTCAGGCTTTCTGTTCAAACACCACATAGATCTTGCGGCACGGCTCCAGCACCTCCCAGGTGCCTCTGAACCCGGCCGGGATCACGAAACGATCGCCCACGCGCAGGGTCTTGCCGTTGCCTTCGTTGTCGCGCAGCACTGAAACTCCCTGAACGATCTCGCAGTATTCATGCTCGCTGTAGTTCACATGCCACTGGCCGACTTCGCCTTCCCACACACCTGCGCTCATCTGGCCGCAAGGGCTGTTGTAGTGGTTGTACACTGCTTGTTCAGGGTCGCCCTTGAGGACTTTCGCCGGGTCTGGTCGATAGCGATCGGGCTGGGTGGTGGCCTGGTTGAAGTCGACGATGTCCTGGATGCTCATTGTTGTAATCCCCCGTGATTGCGGCGCGAGTGGTTGGAAAGTCCAAAGTCTATGTTTATTAAAATGAACACCGCAAGGCCGTTTGCCGACCTTGTGTCAAATATATTGAAACAACCCCGGCCACTGGTTTAGGGTGGCAGTTGCCTTGGGCCGAAAAATCAGGCCGGCTGGGCAGAATTCCTGAGGACGCCCGCGAAAACCGCGGGGCGCTCGTATTCAACAAGAGGAGGACACTCGTATGACCACCCTGACTCGTGCCGATTGGGAACAACGGGCTCGCGATCTGAAGATCGAAGGCCGCGCCTACATCAATGGCGAATACACCGATGCTGTCTCCGCCGAGACCTTCGAGTGCATCAGCCCGGTCGATGGCCGTCTGCTGGGCAAGATTGCCAGCTGTGACGCCGCCGACGCCCAGCGCGCTGTTGAAAACGCCCGCACCACTTTCAATTCCGGCGTCTGGTCGCGCCTGGCGCCAACCAAACGCAAAGCCACCATGATCCGTTTCGCCGGCCTGCTGAAGCAGCACGCCGAAGAGCTGGCCCTGCTTGAAACCCTGGACATGGGCAAGCCGATCAGCGATTCCCTGTACATCGACGTTCCAGGCGCGGCGCAAGCCCTGAGCTGGAGCGGTGAAGCCATCGACAAGATCTACGACGAAGTGGCCGCGACTCCCCATGACCAACTGGGTCTGGTGACCCGCGAACCAGTCGGCGTAGTCGGCGCGATCGTGCCGTGGAACTTCCCGTTGATGATGGCTTGCTGGAAACTCGGTCCGGCGCTGTCGACCGGTAACTCGGTGATCCTCAAACCGTCCGAAAAATCGCCGCTGACTGCGATCCGCATCGCTGCGCTGGCCGTTGAAGCCGGTATCCCGAAAGGCGTGCTGAACGTGCTGCCGGGTTACGGTCACACCGTCGGCAAGGCCCTGGCCCTGCACAACGACGTGGACACCCTGGTGTTCACCGGTTCGACCAAAATCGCCAAGCAACTGCTGATCTACTCCGGCGAATCGAACATGAAGCGCGTCTGGCTCGAAGCCGGCGGCAAGAGCCCGAACATCGTGTTCGCTGATGCACCGGACCTGCAAGCTGCCGCTGAATCGGCTGCCGGCGCCATCGCCTTCAACCAGGGCGAAGTCTGCACCGCCGGCTCGCGCCTGCTGGTGGAGCGTTCGATCAAGGATAAATTCCTGCCGCTGGTGATCGAGGCCCTCAAAACCTGGAAGCCGGGCAACCCGTTGGATCCGGCAACCAACGTCGGCGCGCTGGTGGATACCCAGCAGATGAACACCGTGCTGTCCTACATCGAATCCGGCCACACCGACGGCGCCAAACTGGTGGCGGGCGGCAAGCGCATTCTTCAGGAAACCGGTGGCACCTACGTTGAGCCGACGATTTTCGACGGCGTCAGCAACGCGATGAAAATCGCTCAGGAAGAAATCTTCGGCCCAGTGCTGTCGGTGATCACTTTCGATACCGCCGAAGAAGCCATTGCGATTGCCAACGACACCCCTTACGGCTTGGCCGCAGCGGTGTGGACCAAGGATATTTCCAAGGCCCATCTGACTGCCAAGGCACTGCGCGCTGGTAGCGTGTGGGTCAACCAGTATGACGGCGGCGACATGACGGCCCCGTTCGGTGGCTTCAAGCAGTCCGGCAACGGTCGCGACAAGTCGCTGCACGCGTTCGACAAGTACACCGAGCTGAAGGCGACCTGGATCAAGTTGTAAGCACCACGCAACGAAGATCCCCTGTGGGAGCGAGCTTGCTCGCGATAGCGGTATGACAGTCGACGTCAATGTTGAATGTGAAACTGCTATCGCGAGCAAGCTCGCTCCCACATTTGTTTTGTGTTGTCTGTGAAAAATAATATCCGCAGGAGCGTGGGAAATGCGTTGGGCGACTTATTTCGCCGTGTTGGCGTCTGTCTTGAGTGTCGGCCTGGCCTTGGGAGTCAGCATGCCGTTGGTGTCGTTTCGCCTGGAAGGCTGGGGTTACGGCTCGTTCGCGATCGGCGTGATGGCAGCGATGCCCGCCATTGGCGTATTGCTGGGGGCAAAGATCTCCAGCCATCTGGCCGCGCGTCTGGGCACGGCCAATCTGATGCGTTTGTGCCTGTGGGCCGGGGCGTTGTCCATCGGTTTGCTGGCGCTGTTGCCGAGTTATCCGATCTGGCTGGTATTGCGGCTGATGATCGGGGTGATCCTGACCCTCGTCTTCATCCTCGGCGAAAGCTGGATCAACCAACTGGTGGTCGAGCAATGGCGCGGGCGATTGGTGGCGCTGTATGGCAGCAGCTATGCGCTGAGTCAGCTGGCCGGGCCGTTGCTGCTTGGCGTTGTGGGTACCGAACACGATTACGGATTCTGGGTTGGCGTCGGTTTGTTGATGGCGGCACCGTTCCTGTTGCTGGGCCGTAGTGGCGCGCCTACCAGTGAAGCCTGCAGCGTGACCTTCAGCGACTTGCTGGGCTTCTGCCGTGGCCTGCCGGCGATTGCCTGGGCGGTGTCGCTGTTCGCAGCGTTCGAAGCGATGATCCTGACGTTGTTGCCGGTTTATTGCCTGCGTCAGGGCTTTACGACGGAAATTGCGTTGGCGATGGTCAGCACGGTGGTGGTGGGTGATGCCTTGCTGCAATTGCCGATTGGCGCACTGGCTGATCGCTTGTCGCGACGTACGTTGTTCACCGGGTGTGCAGTGGTCCTGCTGATATCGAGCCTGGCCATCCCTTTGTTGATCGACACGTTGCTGATCTGGCCGTTGTGGGTGTTGTTCGGTGCCAGTGCCGGTGGCTTGTTCACCTTGTCTCTGATCCTGATCGGCGAGCGCTATCGCGACGATGCTCTGGTGCGCGCCAATGCGCATATCGCGCAGCTGTGGGGTATCGGTTGCCTGGTCGGGCCGCTGGCGGCCGGTGCCGGCAGTCAGTGGATCAGCGGGCATGCGTTGCCGCTGCTGATGGCGGCCGGTGCGCTGGGGTTGGTGATTCTGCTGTCGCGCCAAGGCGCGTTTGGCACGGTGCAACCCGCATAGATCAAAAGATCGCAGCCTTCGGCAGCTCCTACAGGAAACCGTATTTCAACCGTAGGAGCTGCCGAAGGCTGCGATCTTGGCGATTCAAGCTACAGCATCCGCTCCAGGCCGACGGTGGTGCTCATCCACGCATTGAAGCGACGCCACCAAGTCCCCGGCTCCTTGGTTAGCGTGTGCAGTTTGCCGTTATCTTCGGTGACCCAGACAATCTGGCCATTTTCCAGCTTGGCCTGATAACTCAGGGCCGGCGCCATGCCTTGAAACGCCAGTTCACGCACGCGCGCGGCGAGTTCCGGGCTGTCCACCAGCACCCCGACTTCGGTGTTCCACAGCACTGAGCGTGGGTCGAAATTGAACGAGCCGATGAAAGACTTCTGCTGGTCGAAGATCATCGCCTTGCTGTGCAGGCTGGAGTCGGAGCCGCGGTAGGACTTGCTGTAGAACAGATGGGGTCCGCTGCCGCCACCTTCGCCAGGCTGGCGACGCAATTCGAACAGCTGCACGCCATGCTCCAGCAGTGCCTTGCGATACGGCGCGTAACCGCCATGCACCGCCGGGACGTCAGTGGCTTCCAGTGAGTTGGTCAGCAGGCTCACCGACACCCCGGCATCGGCGCGCCCGGTCAGGTACACCAGCCCCGGCTGGCCGGGTACGAAGTAGGCCGACATCATGATCAGCTCTTTGCTGACGCCATTGAGCTCGGGCGCCAACTGCGTGGTCAGCAGCAACTGTGGGTCGGGCTCGCCGTCGGCCAGCACCTTGCTCGGCGCGTCCCACAGTGCCTGGTTCCAGGCCCAGATCAACTCCCGACGCCAGATTGCCAGGCGCGGGTGAGTGGTGAAGGTCATCAACTGCTGGTAGAGCGCGTGATTCTGTTTGCGCGTTTCCTCAAGCGATTCTTCCAGTCGGGTCCGGGTGTTTTCCAGGTCCCTGGCCGTCGGTTTGCTCGAGAGGAACTCGTCGATCGGTTTGCTCAGCGCACTGTTCCAGTATTGGTCGAAACTATGGCCCAGTTGCTCGGCGACCGGGCCGACACCGAGCATGTCGATGTCAGTGAAATTCAGGTTGGGTTCGGCATCGAAGTACTCATCCCCCAGATTGCGTCCGCCGACGATGGCCATGCTGTTGTCGGCCAGCCACAGCTTGTTGTGCATGCGCCGGTGTTGCTGCGACAGGTTGAGCAACCGTCCCACCGTTCGTGTCACACCGGTACTGCGGCCAAGGTGCAGTGGGTTAAAAACACGGATCTGAATCTGCGGATGTGCCGCCAGCGTGGCGATGATCCGGTCCAGGCCATCGCTGGTAGTGTCGTCGAGCAGAATGCGTACGCGCACGCCGCGGTCGGCAGCCTTGAGCAGCTCGTCCACCAGCATTCGTGTGCTGATGCCGTCGTGAACGATGTAGTACTGCAAATCCAGGCTGCTTTGGGCGTTGCGGATCAGCTCGGCGCGGGCCGTGAAGGCTTCGGTGCTGTCGGACAGCAGGCGAAAGCCGGATTTCCCTTCGTGGGGGGCAGCCTGAGCCTGAATCGAGCGACCGAACGCCGAGTCACTGGCGGGCAGCGCCTGGCTGGGTTCGCGCGGAACGTTGAACGTCGCACAGCCGCCGAGGAACGAGGCGAGTAACAGAAGAGCGAGCAGGGGCTGTCTGACTCTCACGTGGGATCGTTCCGATTGGCGGCAGGTGTCGGCATATGGACGCTGGATTCCCGAGAAAGGTCAGTCGGTGATGCAGTCGGTTTCCGCGAGCAGTTTGATCGCTGCGGCACCGACCTTGCGCACCGCGTCTTCGATCTGCGGTGTTGGCTTGGCAGCGTAGTTCATCCGCAGGCAATTGCGGTATTTGCCGGAGGCGGAAAAGATACTGCCGACGGCAATCTGTACGCCTTGATCATGCAGCGCACGATTCAGTTTCAGGGTGTCGAAACCCTCCGGCAGCTCGACCCAGAGCATGAAGCTGCCCTGGGGGCGACTGGCGCGGGTGCCGACCGGGAAATAGCGGGTGACCCAATCGATCATCACGTCGCGATTGCGCTGGTATTGGGTGCGCATCCGTCGCAAATGCGGCTCGAAGTGCCCCGCTTTGAGGAATTCGGCGATGGCAATCTGCGGCTGCGGCGCCGTGGAACCGGTGCTGATGTATTTCATGTGCAGCACACGTTCCAGATACCGTCCCGGCGCCACCCAGCCAATACGCAGCCCCGGCGCCAGAGTCTTGGAAAAGGAACTGCACAGCAGGACGCGGCCGTCTTCGTCGAAGGATTTGATCGTGCGCGGGCGCGGGTAGGTGTAAGCCAGTTCGCCATACACATCGTCTTCGATGATCGCTACGTCGAAGCGCTGTGCGAGTGTCAACAACGCGCGTTTGCGCGACTCCGGCATGATGTAGCCCAGCGGGTTGTTGCAGTTTGGGGTCAACTGTATGGCCTTGATCGGCCATTGTTCCAAGGCCAGTTCCAGAGCATCAAGGCTGATCCCGGTGAGCGGGTCGGTGGGGATTTCCAGGGCTTTCATGCCCAGGCCCTTGAGGGTCTGCATGGCGCCGTGAAAGCTCGGCGAGTCCACGGCGACAATGTCGCCCGGGTCGCAGATGGCGCGGATGCTGGTGGACAGCGCTTCGTGGCAACCCGTAGTGATCACCAGGTCGTGGGCCGTCAATTGGCAACCGGAATCCAGCATCAGACGGGCGATCTGTTCGCGCAGTTCGAGGGTGCCGTAGATGTTGTCGTAATACAGACCGGGCATGTCCTGCCGGCGGCTGATCCGCGCCAGGTTGCGCAGCAGCGGTTTCATGGTTGGCGTGGTGATGTCCGGCATGCCGCGGCCCAGTTGCACGACGTTCTTGCGTGGCACGGCGCGAATCAACTCCAGCACCTGATCCCACTGGGAAATATCCACCGGACGCTGGGCCGGGCGACCAATGGCCGGCAGCTCCGGCAGCTCGCGACCCACCGGAACGAAGTAGCCGGATTTGGGTTTCGGTGTCGCCAACCCGCTGTCTTCCAACACGCGATACGCCTGCTGCACGGTGCTCAGGCTGACACCGTGCTCAACACTCAACGCCCGCACCGACGGCAGCCGGTCACCGGGGCGATAGAAGCCCTGTTCGATACGCGTGCCGAGCAATTCGGCGAGGTTGACGTAAAGGGTCATGGCGCAGTCTCGGTGTGGATGATTCGGTTAACCAGTACAGATGGGTCGAAAATATGGGATTCAGACGCTGAAATGCAAAATCTGTATGGAGTTAATACAGTCTCGTTGAATCTGTAATGCTTTTCGCCGTCGACGCATCATGAAAGCTCTGGCTACCCAAGTAAACAGGAGCAATCAAAATGAACGGCTTGAGCGATGTGCGGCTGACGTTACACAGTCAGGAACTGGCGGCAGGGCAAAACAACGGCGCACGCGAGGCGGTCATGCGCAACGCACCGTCCGGCCTGAGTCGCTGGGGTCTGTTCTGGCATCGTCTGCACACGCGCAAGGCGTTGCTGGAGCTCACGACTGAGCAGCTTAAGGACGTCGGGTTGAGTCGGGAGCAGGCGCGGGAGGAGGGGCTTAAGCCTTTCTGGCGGATCTGAGGCTTGTGGTGTCCTTGCGGCCGCCATCGCGGGCAAGCCTTGCTCCTACAGGTTAGTGTTGATCTCAAGAACGACGCATGACCTGTAGGAGCAAGGCTTGCCCGCGATGGCGTCGCTACAGGTGCTGAAAACTTTTCAGACCAACTCCTTAAGCCGATGCCACAACATCCCCAACGCCAACAACGGCGAGCGCAAATGCTTGCCGCCCGGAAAGGTAATGTGCGGCACCTTGGCAAACAGATCAAACCCACCACCCTGCTGACCACTGATAGCCTCAGCCAACAACTTCCCCGCCAGGTGCGTGGCATTCACGCCATGACCGGAGTAAGCCTGGGCGTAATACACATTCGGCTGATCCTTGAGCCGGCCGATCTGCGGCAGACGGTTGGCGCCAATGCCGATCATCCCGCCCCATTGAAAGTCGATCTTCACCCCGGCCAGTTGCGGGAAAACCTCCAGCATCTTCGGCTGCATGTAGGCGGCGATGTCCTTCGGGTCGCGACCTGAATAGTGACAGGCGCCGCCAAACAGCAAGCGTCGGTCCGCCGAGAGCCGGTAGTAATCCAGCGCCACCCGTTGATCGCAGACCGCCATGTTCTGCGGCAGCAGTGAGTGAGCGAGCGCTTCACTCAACGGTTCGGTGGCGATGATGTAGCTGCCGGCGGGCAGCACCTTGCCGCCGAGTTCGGGATTGAGTTCATTGAGGTAGGCGTTGCAGCCCAGCACCAGCGTCTTGGCGCGAACAGAGCCCTGGGCGGTATGGACCTTGACCTCGGGGCCATAATCGATGCGGGTGACTGCCGATTGTTCGAACAGCTTCACCCCCAACTGCTGCGCGGCGGCCGCTTCGCCCAGTGCCAGATTCAGCGGGTGCAGATGCCCTGAGCCCATATCGATCAAACCGCCGACGTAGCGGTCGGAACCCACAACGGAATGCATTTCACTGGCTTGCAGCAGACGGGTTTCGTAACGGTAACCGAGACTGCGCAGCTCTTCGGCGTCTTCGGCAAAACCTTCAAGGTCGCGAGGCTTGTTAGCGAGGTCGCAATAACCCCAGGTCAGATCGCAAGGGATCTGAAAACGCTCGACGCGCTGTCGGACGATTTCCACCGCTTCCAGTCCCATGAGTTTCATCTGACGCACGCCGTCCGCACCGATCACGTTGGCGAACTGATCGAGGCCGTGGCCGACGCCCCGAATCAACTGCCCGCCATTGCGCCCGCTCGCGCCCCAGCCGATCTTGTGCGCTTCGAGCAGGACCACACTGAAGCCGCGTTCGGCCAGTTCGAGTGCCGTGTTCAACCCGGAGAACCCGCCACCGACCACGCACACGTCAGCCACCAGGTCGCCTGTGAGCACCGGATGATCGGGCTGCGGCAGGCTGCTGGCGGCGTAATAAGAGGCAGCGGGCTGGTGGTTCGGGGCAGGTTGCTGAGCACCGGCATTCATGTGCGTGATCCTGATTCGTGTGTTTAGAAAACTTGACGGAGCATAAGCCGGACCTTCGGACACGGGCAACACTGGTCGGTTGGTGCTGTCTGGATCGGGGCTTTTACGTCAGAATCCCGCTCTATTCCGCTTTTGGTCACCGCTTCGATGAGCTGCAACAGTCAGAAAATTCGCACGCTACGGCAGCAGATCCCCTCGTTCGAGTGCGTGCCCGGCTGCCATGACTGCTGTGGGCCGGTAACCACCTCACCGGAAGAAATGTCCCGCCTGCCGCGCAAGACCCGCGCTGAGCAGGATGCGGCGATGGATGAGCTCAATTGCGTTCACCTCGGACCCAACGGCTGCACCGTGTATGACGAGCGGCCACTGATCTGCCGGTTGTTCGGCACCACCAAGACCTTGCCGTGCCCGAATGGGCGGGGGCCGGTGGAGCTGATTCATCCACGGGTCGAGAAGCAGATTCATGAGTACATGGCTTCGACCCGGCAGGTGCTGGTTTAGGCGTCGCCAGCTAAAAGATCGCAGCCTTCGGCAGCTCCTACATTGGAACGCGTACACCTGTAGGAGCTGCCGAAGGCTGCGATCTTTTGATCTTCAATCCGGAATCGGCAAACACAAACTCTCTTTCACCTCTTCCATCACGATGTAGCTCTTGGATTCGCGCACATGCGGCAGCTTGAGCAGGATGTCGCCCAGCAGTTTGCGGTACGAGGCCATCTCGGATATCCGCGCCTTCACCAGATAGTCGAAATCCCCTGACACCAAATGGCACTCCAGCACGTGGGGAAGTTTCAGGACCGCGCGTCGGAACTCTTCGAAAGTATCGCCGGATTTGTAGTCGAGACTGATCTCGACGAATACCAGAAGACTACCCTTGAGGTGCTGCGGATTGAGCCGGGCGTTGTAGCCCATGATGATCCCTTCGCGCTCCAGCCGCCGGACCCGCTCTGTACACGGCGTGGTCGAGAGCCCGACCTTTTCCCCCAGCTCGGTGAAGGAGATCCGTCCGTCCGCTTGCAGGATCCGCAGGATGTTGCGGTCGATCTTGTCCAGCTCACGTTTGGTCTGAGTGTTGGTACGCATAGGGGATGCGCCTCCGTGAAAAGCGTTTTTGCCGAGAATTCTCGCCAAATATAGGCACTTATATAGTGAAAAGCACTGCCTAATCTTTTTTACACTGCGCACATCAATGCTCGACAACTACGAACGTCAGCGGCAAGCCGCGATGAGGGATATGAAAATGCGCGTTATGGTCTTGGGTAGCGGCGTCATCGGTACCACCAGTGCTTACTATCTGGCGCGTGCCGGGTTTGAAGTGGTGGTCGTGGACCGTCAGCCGGCCGCTGCCATGGAGACCAGTTTCGCCAACGCCGGGCAGGTTTCGCCGGGTTATGCCTCGCCGTGGGCTGCGCCGGGGGTGCCGCTCAAGGCCATCAAGTGGCTGTTGCAGCGCCACGCACCGTTGGCGATCAAGGCCACCGCCGACATCGGCCAGTACCTGTGGATGGCACAGATGCTGCGCAACTGCACCGCCAGCCGTTATGCGGTGAACAAGGAGCGCATGGTCCGTCTGTCCGAGTACAGCCGTGACTGCCTCGACGAATTGCGCGCCGAAACCGGCATTGCCTACGAAGGCCGTAGCCTCGGTACTACGCAACTGTTCCGCACCCAGGCTCAACTCGACGGCGCCTGGAAAGACATCGCCGTGCTGAAAGAGTCCGGCGTGCCGTTCGAACTGCTCGACCGTGCCGGCATTGCCCGCGTTGAGCCGGCGCTGGCCAGCGTCACCGACATCCTCGCCGGTGCCCTGCGCCTGCCGAACGACCAGACCGGCGATTGTCAGATGTTCACCACCCGCCTGGCCGAAATGGCCGTGAAACTCGGTGTGGAATTCCGCTTCGACCAGGACATTCAACGCCTCGACTACGCCGGCGACCGCATCAATGGTGTCTGGATCGACGGCAAGCTGGAAACCGCTGATCGCTACGTGCTGGCCTTAGGCAGCTACTCGCCGCAACTGCTCAAGCCGCTGGGGATCAAGGCGCCGGTGTATCCGCTCAAGGGTTATTCCCTGACCGTGCCGATCACCAATCCGGCGATGGCCCCGACATCGACTATCCTCGATGAGACCTACAAGGTCGCGATCACCCGTTTCGACAATCGCATCCGCGTCGGCGGCATGGCTGAAATAGCCGGTTTTGACCTGTCGCTGAACCCGCGTCGGCGCGAAACCCTGGAGATGATCGTCAACGACCTCTATCCTCAGGGCGGCGATCTGGCCCAGGCGAGTTTCTGGACCGGTCTGCGTCCGACTACACCGGACGGCACGCCGATCGTGGGTGCTACGCCGTTCAGCAATCTGTTTTTGAACACGGGTCACGGCACGCTTGGTTGGACCATGGCGTGCGGTTCCGGTCGCTTGCTGGCCGATCTGATGGCGAAGAAAACGCCGCAGATCAGCGCCGAAGGCCTCGATATTTCCCGTTATGGAAAAAAACTTCAGGAGTCTGCAAAACATGTCAATCCAGCGCCAGCTCACCAATGAGCGCATGAGCCAGATCGTAGTCCACAGCGGTACCGTGTATCTGGCAGGGCAGGTCGGCGACGATATGAACGCCGGGATTGAACAGCAGACCCGTGAAACGCTTGCCAACATCGAGCGTTTGCTGGATCTGGCCGGGACCGACAAGAACCGTCTGCTGTCGGTGACGATTTACTTGAAAGACATTGATGCACACTTTGAAGGCATGAACGCGGTCTGGGACAAGTGGCTGCCAAAAGGGGTCGCACCGGCCCGTGCCACCGTTGAATCGAAGTTGTGCGAACCGGAAATCCTGGTTGAGCTGTCGGTTGTCGCCGCTCTGCCATAAACCCGTCAGAAAGATCCCTCTCCCGGTGCTACTGGCGGTTCACGCCGTCAGCCAGCGCCGGTTTTTATTCCCATGACCGCCTAGAAGTCTGCCGCCATGCGTCCAGCCCGTGCCCTGATCGACCTTCAAGCCCTGCGTCACAACTACCAAATCGCCCGTGAAGTCACGGGGGCCAAGGCCCTCGCGGTGATCAAGGCCGATGCCTACGGTCATGGCGCGGTGCGTTGCGCCCAAGCGCTGGAAGCCGAGGCAGACGGTTTCGCCGTGGCCTGTATCGAAGAAGCGTTGGAGCTGCGAGCCGCGGGCATTCGTGCGCCGGTGTTGTTGCTGGAAGGTTTTTTCGAGGCTGATGAGCTGTCGCTGATCGTCGAGCATGACTTCTGGTGCGTGGTGCATTCGCTGTGGCAGCTCGAAGCCATCGAGAAAGCGGCACTGAGCAAGCCGATCACGGTCTGGCTCAAGCTCGATTCGGGCATGCATCGGGTGGGCTTGCATCCAAAGGATTATCAGGCGGGCTATCAACGGCTGCTGGCCAGCGGCAAAGTCGCGAAGATTGTTCTGATGAGCCACTTCGCCCGGGCCGATGAGCTGCACAGTCAGGCCAGTGCTGAACAGGTCGCGGTGTTCGAAGCGGCGCGCCAGGGCTTGTCGGCTGAGGTCAGCCTGCGTAACTCGCCGGCAGTACTCGGTTGGCCGCAGATTCCAAGTGATTGGGTTCGCCCGGGCATCATGCTCTACGGCGCGACTCCGTTTGAAGAAGCCAATGCCGTGGCGTCCCGCCTGCAACCGGTAATGACCCTCGAATCGAAAGTGATTTGCGTGCGTGAACTGCCGGCCGGCGAGCCGATCGGTTACGGCGCCACATTCATCACCCAGAAACCAATGCGCGTGGGCGTGGTGGCCATGGGTTACGCCGACGGCTACCCACGTCAGGCACCGACCGGTACGCCAGTGATGGTTGCCGGGCAGCGCAGTCAGTTAATTGGCCGGGTGTCGATGGACATGCTCTGCATCGACCTGACCGATGTGCCGCAAGCCGGCCTCGGTTCGACCGTCGAGTTGTGGGGCAAAAATATCCTCGCCAGTGACGTGGCGGCGGCTGCGGGCACGATTCCTTACCAGATCTTCTGCAACTTGCGCCGGGTGCCAATGCTCTATTCCGGGGCTTAGGTCAAAGCCCCCCGACCGAAAGTCGCTTCGCCGAACAGGATTCAGGTCCAAGTGTTGTAAATACTGAACGCTGTCGCCATGATAACGCTCAATATTCCAACAACCTGAATCCCTGGAGGCTCCAGCATTGGACGTCGGTGAACGACTGCAATCCATCCGTAAGCTCAAAGGACTTTCCCAGCGTGAACTCGCCAAGCGCGCGGGCGTCACCAACAGCACCATTTCGATGATCGAGAAGAACAGCGTCAGCCCCTCGATCAGTTCGCTGAGGAAGGTACTGGGCGGGATTCCCATGTCCATGGTCGAGTTCTTTTCCGAAGAGATCCTGCAGGAAAAACCGACTCAGATCGTCTACAAAGCCAACGAGCTGATCGATATTTCCGATGGCGCAGTGACCATGAAGCTGGTCGGCAGGGCTCATCCGAGCCGGGCTATCGCGTTCCTCAATGAAATCTACCCGCCAGGCGCCGACACCGGTGACGAGATGCTCACCCATGAGGGCGAGGAAACCGGGATTTTGCTCGAAGGTCGACTTGAACTGGTGGTGGGGCTTGAAACTTTTGTGCTCGAAGCCGGCGACAGCTACTACTTTGAAAGTACTAAACCGCACCGTTTCCGTAATCCGTTCGATGCGCCAGCGCGACTAATCAGCGCAGCTACTCCAGCGAATTTCTAAGAAAAGAGGCGTCCCGCCAGTATTGCGGAGGTGCCCGAGTTGTTTTTCCGCCACGCATAAGACCCCTTCGACTTTAGGGTTGTTTCAGTGTGGCGGGCTTACCGTTATACTTGCGCCCGCCTGCGAACCGTGGCCGTGGGCGTGACTAGCCACCATTGAGGGTGAACGCGTGAATCTAATTATGAAAATGCTGGCCGTACCAGCAACCGTATTGGCCCTTTGGGCAGTCAGCGCACAAGCTGCGACCAACGACGATATTGCTAAACGCCTTGAGCCAGTCGGCCAGGTTTGCGTTCAGGGTAAAGAGTGCAAGGGGATGGAAGTTGCTGCATCTGCGGGTGGTGGAGATGCCAAAACCCCAGACTCAGTGATTGCAAAACATTGCAACGCTTGCCATGGCACCGGCCTGTTGGGCGCGCCGAAAATTGGTGATGCCGCAGCTTGGGGCGAGCGCGCCAAGAAAGAAGGCGGCCTTGACGGCTTGCTGGCGAAAGCCATCTCCGGCATCAATGCAATGCCTCCAAAAGGCACCTGCGCCGATTGCGCAGACGCCGATCTCAAAGGCGCCATCCAGAAGATGTCCGGCCTGAAATAAGCCTTCATCTTCATCAAAAAGCCGCTTTCGAGCGGCTTTTTTGTGCCTGCGATTTACGCCCGAGACTGTTCATTGCAGCAAAGACCCGGCAAGCTCGGTCCAACCCCAGTTCACGGAATGTAAGGGAGGATCAGATGGTGCAGCTGTGTTCTATCGAGCAAGCGGTCGATGATGTCCTGGCACGGTTGCCGGCGCATATCCACATGGGCCTGCCCCTCGGTCTGGGCAAACCCAACCATTTCGTCAACGCGCTGTTTCAACGCATCGCGCAGTTGCCCGAACGGCAGCTGACGATCTACACCGCCCTGTGCCTGGGCCGTCCTTCCTTGGGCGACGGTTTGCAAAAGCGTTTTCTCGAGCCCTTCATCGAGCGGGTTTTCGGCGATTATCCGGAACTGGATTTCCTGGCCGACCTGCATCGCGACAGCCTGCCGTCCAACATCCATGTTCAGCAATTCTTCATGCAACCCGGCAGCCTGCTCCACAGCGCACAGGCCCAGCAGGATTACGTCAGCAGCAATTACAGTCACGCCGCTCGAGACATCAACGCCGCCGGTTTGAACCTGGTGGCGCAATTGGTGGCGAGCCACAGCGAGCATCCCGACCGCCTGAGCCTGAGCTGCAACCCGGACATCACCCTCGACCTGTTCCCCATGATCGCCAAGCGTCGGGCGGCGGGGGAGACGATCCTGCTGGTGGGCCAGGTGCACAACGATTTGCCCTACATGCCGGGGGACGCGCAAGTCGGCATGGACGCTTTCGATCTGCTGATCGACGAGAAGGACACGACCACACTGTTCTCCACGCCGAACATGCCGGTGGGTTTTCAGGATCACTTCATCGGGCTGCACGCCAGCACGCTGGTGCGCGACGGCGGCACTTTGCAGATCGGCATCGGCGCCATGGGTGATGCCCTGACCGCTGCGCTGCTGGCGCGGCAGGCCGACAATGGCGGTTACAAGGCATTGCTGACGGAGATAAATCTCAGCCAATGGGCGCAGTTGATCGACCGCGAAGGTGGCGTCGAACCCTTCGCCAAGGGCCTTTACGGTTGCAGCGAAATGTTCGTCAACGGCTTGCTGGTGCTGGCCGACGCCGGGATTGTGCGGCGCAAGGTCTACCCCGATGTACCGACCCAGGAACAGGCGAATGCCGGCACGCTGGACGAAGCCGCGCAGACTGACGGCATCTCGGTGCATGGCGGTTTCTTCCTTGGGCCGCGCAGTTTCTATGAGCGCCTGCGCGAGTTGCCGCAAAGCAAGCGGCTCGAATTCAACATGACCCGCATCAGCTACATCAACGAGCTCTACGGTCAGGAAGAACTCAAACGCTTGCAGCGCCTCGATGCGCGTTTCATCAACACCGTGTTCACCATGACCTTGCTGGGTGCCGGCGTGGCCGATCAGCTTGAAGACGGGCGAGTACTCAGCGGCGTCGGCGGGCAATACAACTTCGTCGCCCAGGGCCATGCGCTGGAAGGCGCGCGTTCGGTGTTGCTCCTGCGCAGTTGGCGCGAGTCGGGCGGTGAGGTCAGTTCGAACATCGTCTGGGAGTACGGCCATTGCACGATCCCGCGACACCTGCGAGACATCGTGGTCACCGAGTACGGCATCGCCGATCTGCGGGGCAAGACCGATGCGGCGGTGATCGAGGCGTTGCTGAACATCAGCGATTCACGCTTTCAGTTGGGGCTGATCGAGCAGGCTCAGGCAGTCGGCAAGTTGCCGAAGAACTTCCGTATTGATCCACGGTTTGCCGACAACAGTCCGCAGCGCTTGCAGGCCATTCAAGCGCGGCATCCGCAGTTGTTTCCGGAGTATCCGTTGGGCTGTGATTTCACCGCAGAGGAGAAGGATTTGTTGCGGGCGCTGAACTGGTTGAAGAGCAAGTTCAAGCTCACGGAGATTCTGGAACTGGGCAAGGCAGCGCTGGATGCGCCGGAACCTTCATCGTTTCCCGAGCATCTGGAGCGGATGCAGCTGACCAACCCGGAAGGGCTGAAAGAGGATTTGTTTCAGCGGCTATTGCTCACCGGCCTCAAAGCCACCACGCAATAACCGCCAATACAAAACCCTGTAGGAGCCGAGCTTGCTCGCGATGAGGCCATAACATTCAACATCAATATTGACTGTCCGGCCGCCATCGCGAGCAAGCTCAGCTCCTACAGGTTCGGTGGTGTGGCTTTTATTCGATGAAGGTTACGACGCCGCCGGCCAGCGACTGCACGCGGGCCAGGGATTCAACGCGATAACCCTGAGCATCCAGTTCCGCACGACCACCCTGGAACGACTTCTCGATCACGATACCCAGACCCGCGACGGTAGCGCCGGCCTGTTTGATGATCGAGATCAGCGCTTGCGACGCCTTACCGTTGGCCAGAAAGTCATCGATGATCAGCACGCGGTCGCTGCTGGTCAGGTGGCGCGGGGAGATCGCCACGGTGCTTTCGGTCTGCTTGGTGAACGAGTAAACGGTCGCCGACAGCAGGTTTTCGGTCAGGGTCAGGGACTGATGCTTGCGCGCAAAAATCACCGGTACGCCGAGGTTCAGGCCGGTCATGATCGCCGGCGCAATGCCCGAGGCTTCGATGGTGACGATCTTGGTGATGCCCGAATCCTTGAACAGCGTGGCGAATTCGTCGCCGATCAGCTTCATCAGGGCCGGGTCGATCTGGTGGTTCAGAAAGGCGTCGACTTTCAGGACCTGGTCGGAAAGCACGATGCCTTCTTCGCGAATTTTCTTGTGCAGTGCTTCCATGAAGCTTTCCTCTAAGGACGGCTATGCGTCTAAGGCTGGTTAAAAAGTAGTCGATTCTAGCGCTTTAACATCGCGCGTATATCCGCCAATGCGGTATTGCCGCGAACGGCTTTGACTTCGACGGGTATATCGTCGGTGCCTTCCCAGGCCAAGTCGTCCGGCGGCAGTTCATCGAGGAAGCGGCTCGGGGCGCAGTCGATGATCTCGCCGTATTGCTTACGCTTGGCGGCGAAGGTGAAGGCCAGCGTCTGACGCGCTCGGGTAATTCCGACGTAAGCCAGCCGACGTTCTTCTTCGATGGTGTCGGCTTCGATACTGGAACGGTGCGGGAGGATTTCCTCTTCCATGCCCATGATGAACACGTAGGGGAATTCCAGACCCTTGGAGGCGTGCAAGGTCATCATCTGCACACCTTCGGCGCCGTCTTCCTCTTCCTGCTGACGTTCCAGCATGTCGCGCAGGACGAGTTTGCCGATGGCGTCTTCGACGGTCATCTCGCCTTCTTCGTCTTTTTCGAGGGTGTTCTTCAACGCCTCGATCAAGAACCAGACGTTACCCATGCGGTAATCGGCGGCCTTGTCGCTGGAACTATTGGTGCGCAGCCAGTTCTCGTAGTCGATGTCCATGACCATGCTGCGCAGCGCCGAGATCGGGTCTTCACCGGCGCACTGCTCGCGGACCTTGTCCATGAAGCGCTTGAAGCGCGACAGTCGATCGGTGAAGCGCGTATCCAGATGCTCGCCCAGACCGATTTCGTCGGTGGCGGCGTACATCGAGATTTTGCGTTCGGTGGCGTAGTTGCCAAGCTTTTCCAGCGTGGTCGAACCGATCTCCCGGCGTGGGACGTTGATCACCCGCAGGAAGGCGTTGTCGTCGTCCGGGTTCACGATCAGGCGGAAGTAGGCCATCAGGTCTTTCACTTCCTGACGTCCGAAAAAGCTGTTGCCGCCGGACAGGCGATACGGAATCTGGTGGTGTTGCAGCTTCAGCTCGATCAGCTTGGCCTGGTAGTTACCGCGGTACAGGATCGCAAAATCGCTGTATGGCCGATCCGTGCGTAAGTGCAGGGTCAGCAGTTCCACGGCCACGCGCTCGGCTTCGGCGTCTTCGTTGCGGCAACGGATCACGCGGATTTCGTCGCCGTGGCCCATCTCACTCCACAGTTGTTTTTCAAACTCGTGCGGGTTGTTCGAGATCAGCACGTTGGCGCAGCGCAGGATGCGGCTGGTGGAGCGATAGTTTTGCTCCAGCATCACCACTTTCAGGGACGGGTAATCGTCCTTGAGCAGCATCAGGTTTTCCGGGCGGGCGCCGCGCCAGGCGTAGATCGACTGGTCGTCGTCGCCTACCACGGTGAACTGGTTGCGCGTGCCGATCAGCAACTTCACCAGCAAATACTGGCTGGCGTTGGTGTCCTGGTATTCGTCCACCAGCAGGTAGCGGACTTTGTTCTGCCATTTTTCGAGGATGTCGGCGTGTTCCTGGAACAGCTTCACCGGCAGCAGGATCAGGTCGTCGAAGTCCACCGCGTTGAACGCCTTGAGCGTGCGCTGATAGTGGGTGTAGACGATGGCGGCGGTCTGTTCCTTGGGGTTGCGCGCGTTTTCCAGGGCTTCGGGCGGCAGGATCAGGTCGTTTTTCCACGAGCCGATCATGTTCTTGATCTCGTCGACGCCGTCGTCGCCCGAGTATTCCTTCTGCATGATGTCGGTCATCAAGGCTTTGACATCGGTCTCGTCGAAGATCGAGAAACCCGGCTTGTAGCCCAGCCGCACGTGTTCCTTGCGGATGATGTTCAGGCCCAGATTGTGGAAGGTGCAGACGGTCAGGCCGCGGCCTTCGCCGCCCTTGAGCAGCGTGCCGACCCGTTCCTTCATCTCGCGCGCGGCCTTGTTGGTAAAGGTCATGGCGACGATGTACTGGGCGCGAATGCCGCAATTCTGGATCAAGTGGGCGATCTTGCGCGTGATCACACTGGTCTTGCCGGAGCCTGCGCCGGCGAGCACCAAAAGAGGGCCGCCGACGTAGCTCACGGCTTCTTGCTGCCGGGGATTGAGTCGGGACATACGAAATCAGGGAGTCGTTTGCGAAATGGGCCGGCATTTTAACAGGCTCAGCGAATTGTGCTGCTCTCTCCGACTTGTGACGCAGCACGCTATCTATATTTGCCGGTTTTGATACTTTCACGCAGGATGCGCGATGAATGTGCGTCTATTGTTCGTTATTCAAGATACAAAGCCGCGTTTGATAACCGAGGTCATTTGGTCATTGGTTACCGGCGCTGCATAATGCCCGCCGCCTACATCTTTGCAGAGTCTAGGGAGCTAGCTTGTCTACGCCTGTCGAACCCTTGCGTTTGCTGCTACTGGCCGAAGAGCCAGCGTGGGCAGCGTTGTTGCGCGAGTGTCTGGCTCCAATGGGGAGCTCGACCGTGCTGATCAGCGCGCCGAGCTGGGAGTCGGTCAGCAGTCTGTTCGATGACAACCGCAGCGCGGTGTTGTTGACGATTCCAGCGCTCCAACCTCTACCTGGCCGTTGCAGCCTGCCGACGGTATTGCTGCTCGAGCATGAGCCGCTGTCGCCACCCGATGGGGTGAGTGACTGGCTGGTACGCGATCACCTCGATCCCGGCATGTTGCGCCGGTGCCTGCGGCATGTGCGCGAGCGGGGCCTGCTGGAAAACACCCTGCAGCGCCTGGCCGAGCAAGACCCGCTGACCGGCATCGCCAACCGCCAGGGTTTCCAGACCTTGCTGGCGGCACGCTTGGCGGAAAACGACGGCCGCGGCATGGCCCTTGGTCACCTCGACCTCGATAACTTCCGTCACGCCAACGATGCCCTCGGCCACCAGGCCGGTGACCGGTTGATCCTGCAAGTGGTCGCGCGGCTGAAAAGCCAGCTTGAGGCCAGCGATCAACTGGCACGGCTGGGCAGTGATGAGTTCGCCCTGCTGATCGACACCCGCCGCGCGCCTCAGCGCGCCGAATGGATGGCCGAACGCATTACCGAAGCGTTGGCCGAGCCTTACTGGGTCGACGGCGAAAGCCTGTTGATCGGTTCCAGCCTCGGTATTGCCCACGCCCGGGCCCAGGCCGGCGCCGACCCGCTGATGTGGCACGCACACATCGCCATGCAGCAGGCCAAAAGCACTCAAGGCTGCACTTTTCACATCTTCAACGAACGCATCAATCGCAATGCCCGCAGCATGGCCGACCTCGAAAGTGAGCTGCGCCGGGCGTTGCGCCGGGATGAATTGGAACTGCATTACCAGCCACGCCTGAACCTTGAGGACGGGCAGATCGTCGGCCTCGAAGCCTTGGTGCGCTGGCGTCATGGCGAGCGCGGCTTGCTGCCACCCAGCGAATTCGTGCCGCTGGCCGAGCAGAGCGGTTTGATTGTGCCGCTGGGTTACTGGGTGATTTCCCGCGCCCTGCGCGACATGCAGGCGTTGCGCGAACTGGGTTTGCCGGCGTTGCACATGGCAATCAACCTGTCGTTCCGACAGTTTCAGGACAGCCAGTTGCTGTCGACCCTGAGTCGGTTGATTGCCGAGCGCGGCGTCGAGGCGCAATGGCTGGAGTTCGAGCTGACTGAAACCGCGGTGATGCGCCGCAGCGATCTGGTCAAACAGACCATGGATGCCCTGGGGCGTCTGGGTGTGCGCTTCTCCCTCGACGACTTCGGCACCGGTTTCTCTTCGTTCGTGCACCTCAACAGCCTGCCGATTGCCTTATTGAAGATCGACAAGAGCTTTGTCGGCGGCATGGAACAGCGCGAAGAGAATCGCAAACTGGTCCACGCGATGATCAATCTGGCACACAACCTCAATCTTGAAGTGGTCGCCGAGGGCGTAGAAACGCCGGAGCAACTGGATCTGTTGCGCGGGTTTGGCTGCGATCAGGTGCAGGGATATTTGATCAGCAAGCCGTTGCCGTTGGCGGAGCTGGTTGAATACCTGACCTTCGGCAGCAGCCAGCAGTCTGCACAGGAAGTCGTGAACTAACGAGGATTCTGTAGGAGCAAGGCTTGCCCGCGATGCAGGCGACACGGTCTTGCAGGCACACCGCGTTATCGTTCATCGCGGGCAAGCCATGCTCCTACAGGGATCTCAGTCAGGCTGAGCCATCTGGAAACCAGCCTGAGACGACGGCTCCTGCCTGATCATCCGCTTCATCTTCCACTCAAACGCCCACGTCAGACTCACCGCCGCGCACGCCAGCCCCAGCGCCAATCCCCACCAGACACCTGTCGGCCCCCAATTCAAATGGAAGGCCATCCACCAGGCAGCCGGCGCGCCAATCAGCCAATAGCAGCCCAAACCCACCAGGAACGTGGTCTTGGCATCTTTGAGTCCGCGAATGCAGCCCATGGCGATGGTTTGCGTGCCGTCGAACAGCTCGAACCACGCGGCGACCGCCAACAGGCTCACGGCCAGGTTGATTACGTCGCGAAACGCTGGGTCGTTGTGGTCCAGGAACAAACCGATCAACTGATTCGGCAGCAACCAGAAGACCATGGCGAAGGCAAGCATCGCCGCCGCGCCAAAGGCGATGCCGACCCGTCCGGCCAGCCGTGCATTCAGCAGTTGCCCGGCGCCGTAGTGCTGCCCGATGCGCATGGTGATCGCATAGGAAATCCCCGCCGGAACCATGAACGCCACCGAGACGATTTGCAGGGCGATCTGGTGTGCGCCCATTTGCGTACTGCCCATGGTGCCCATGCACAGCGCGGCGAACGCAAACAGTCCGACTTCCACCGCGTAGGTGCCACCAATCGGCAGGCCCAGGCGCCACAGTTCCTTCAGATACTGACGGTTAGGCCGCGACAGGCCCTGACGCAAGGGATAAGCGTCGTAGGCCGGATGCCGACGGATGTGCCAGGCCAGCGCCAGCGCCATGCAGTTGGCGACAACAGCGGTGACCAGTCCGATGCCCATCAACCCCAGTTTCGGCAGACCGAACATGCCGGTGATCAATGCGTAATTGAGCAGGAAGTTGGCCACGGTGCCGCCGAGGCTGATGACCATCACCGGTGTTGCCCGGCCGATGGCGCTGGTGAAGCCGCGCAGGGCCATGAAGCTCAGGTAGCCGGGCAGGGCGAACGGCAGGATCAGCAGGAACTGCCCGGCCGCGTGGACGTTGGTTTCGGTCTGGCCGAACAGCAGCAACACCGGTTTGAGGTTCCACAGCAGCAGTCCGGCCACCAACGCCATCAACCACGCTAGCCATAACCCGGCCTGGGTCAGCCTGGCGGCGCCGACGATGTCGCCGGCACCCTGACGGATGGCCACGAGTGTGCCGACCGCGGCGATCACGCCAATGCAGAAGATCGACACGAACGAGTAAGTCGCTGCGCCCAGGCCGCCACCGGCCAGCGCCTCTGGACTCAGGCGCGCCATCATCAAGGTGTCGGTGAGGACCATCAGCATGTGCGCCAACTGCGAGGCAATCAACGGCCCCGCCAGCCGCAGGATGGCCCAGAGTTCGGTACGTGCTGGATGCTGCATGGTCATCACGCCTCGATTATCAGAGTGAACAGGAGAGAGCCGATTCTCGGCGCTCTGCGGGGTTTTCACAAAGGGATAAAAAGGATGGGTTGCATGAGTCAAACTCATGCTGAAGAGTTTCTGCTAGGGTGACCGAATCCCGCTATAGGAGCTTTCCGAATGTCTCGTCGTCTTCCTCCCTTGTATGCCCTGCGCGCATTCGAAGCGGCGGCGCGGCACAGCTCGTTTACCCGTGCGGCCGAAGAGCTATCGATCACCCAAAGCGCGGTCAGTCGGCACATTCGTACGCTAGAAGAGCATTTTGCCTGTCGGCTGTTTCACCGCAGCGGACGCAATCTGCAACTGACCGAGTCGGCGCGGTTGATCCTGCCCGGCATTCGCGAAGGCTTCACTGCCCTGGAGCGGGCCTGCAATACCTTGCGTGCCGAAGATGACATCCTGCGCATGAAAGCGCCGTCGACCCTGACCATGCGCTGGCTGCTGGCACGGCTCAGCCGCTTTCGGCACCTGCAACCGGGCAACGAGGTGCAATTGACCAGCGCCTGGATGGACGTCGACTCGGTGGACTTCAACCATGAACCGTTCGATTGCGCCGTCATCCTCAGCAACGGGCATTTTCCGCCGGACTGGGAGGCGAGTTTCCTGTTCCCGGAAGAGCTGATTCCAGTCGGCGCGCCGAATCTTCTGCAGGATCAACCGTGGGATGTCGCACGACTGGCCAATGCCGAACTGCTGCACCCGACGCCGGACCGACGCGACTGGCGCAGTTGGCTGGAACGCATGGGGCTGGCGGATCAGGTGTCGCTCAAGGGCGGGCAGGTGTTCGACACGCTGGAACTGGGCATGATCGCCGCCGCCCGAGGCTATGGCGTGTCCATGGGCGATCTGCTGATGGTGGCGGAAGATGTGGCTCAGGGACGTCTGAGTCTGCCGTGGCCGACGGCCGTCGCCAGCGGTGAGAAATATTACCTGGTCTGGCCGAAAACTCGCCCCGGTGGTGAACGTTTGCGCAGGCTCAGCGACTTCCTGCAAGGCGAAGCCCGAGCAATGGAATTGCCCGATGTTCAACACTTGGGCTGAATCGATAGAGCCGCCGCAATGGCGGCCTTGAGCCATATCCCGGTTAATTACTCAAGTATTCCGATTTTCCGCCGAAAATGCAGGTGGAACCTTCGTGCAGGTTCGACGCAATTCCCATTATTAGAATTTTGCTGAGTGTGCAGCCAGATCAAGGAAGATCCGGTCGCTCGGCCAGGAGCTGTCATGTCTCAACCTCGTGCCCGGATCGCCTCACAGCTTGGTCTTGCGCTTGCCGTGATACTGGCGATTGTCATCAGCGGCAGTACCGTGTTCGCCCTGCGTTCGCTGGACACCGCCAACCTCGCCACCCGCGAAGAGCACCTGGCCAGTGAAGCCCGGTTGCTGGCCGATCAGTTGAGTACCTTTCACGGCACGTTGCGTGAAAGCACCCAGCGCCTGAGCGGTCTGTTCGAGAAGCGCTTCAGCGCCGGTTTGAGCGTGCACCCGGATGAACCGGTGGCGGTAGCGGGCGCGCAGACGCCGGGGCTGCACCTGGGCAGCGAAGTGCTGAACAACAATTTCAAGGAAGTGGACGAGTTCAAGCAAATGACCGCCGGCGTTGCGACGGTGTTTGTGCGCAGCGGCGAAGACTTCATCCGGGTCAGCACGTCCCTGAGCAAACAGGACGGCAGCCGGGCCATCGGCACACTGCTCGATCACGCGAACCCGGCCTATGCCCGCTTGATGGCAGGGCAGGCCTACGTCGGTCGCGCCTTGCTTTTCGACCGGTCCTACATGACTCAGTACACCCCCGTACGTGACAGCGGCGGTAAGGTGATTGCCGTTCTGTTCGTAGGATTCGACTACACCGACGCGCAGAACGCGCAGTTTGCCAACCTCAAGCGCTTCCGTATCGGCCAGACCGGTTCCCTGGCGCTGCTGGATGAGCAGAGCAAATGGCTGGTGCCGATCGCGGGCGTGCAAGCGCTGGATCAGGCGACTCCGACCATCGTTGGCTTGGCGAAAACGCCGGGCAAGGGCGAGTTCTGGAGTGACAAGTCAGAAGATTTCTACAGCATTGCCGTACCGTTTGAAGGCGGCCCATGGTCGGTCGTGGCGAGCATGCCGAAAACAGAAATCCGTGCCGTGACCTGGAGTGTCGGCATTCAATTGGCGATTGGCAGTCTGCTGGCGATGTTGATCGCTGTGGGGGCGGCGGTCTGGTTGCTACGCAGCAAACTCGCACCTTTGGGTGATCTGGTGCGTCAGGCGGAAGCCTTGGGCGCCGGTGATTTGAGCGTGCGGCTGAACGTGTCGAGCAACGACGAGATCGGTCAATTGGCCCGCGCGTTCAATCAGATGAGCCAGGCGCTGTCGACCATGGTCGAGCACATCCGCAAGGCCTCGCAAGAGGTCAACAGCCGCGCCCAGGCCTTGTCCGGTCTGTCCGGTGGCGCCTATGAAGGGATGGAGCAGCAGTCGGGCGAAATCACCAGCATGGCCGGCGCCGTGGAAGAGTTCAGCGCAACGTCCCTGAACATCGCCGACAACATGGGCAACACCCAGCGTCTGGCCCAGGAAAACGCACAGCAAACCCAGATCGGTCGTACGTCGATGGACGAAGCGTCCTCGTCTCTGGAGCAAATCGCTGGTGCGCTGAACAGCACGGCGACAGTGATCAATACCTTGGGTCAGCGCTCCCAGGAAATCGGTGGCATCGTCGGTGTGATTACCTCGATTGCCGATCAAACCAACTTGCTGGCGCTCAACGCCGCCATCGAAGCCGCTCGTGCCGGCGAACAGGGTCGTGGCTTTGCGGTGGTCGCCGATGAGGTGCGCAACCTGGCTTCGCGTACTCGCCAGGCGACAGATGAAATTTCCGGCATGATTCAAAGCATCCAGCAGGAAACCGGCAACGCCATCAGCACCATGGAGCAGGGCAACCTGTTGATGCAGGAAGGCCTGTCGCGCAACGCCAACGTGGCTTCGGCCCTGGCACGGATCGATGAGCAAAGCCATTCTGCCGGTCAGCAATTCGCGGCGATCACCACCGCGACTCAAGAGCAGAGCAGTACCGCCACCTTGCTCAGCAGCAACCTGCAAAGCATTGCCCTGGCGAACAGCGAGCAGCGCGAAGTGGTATCCAATCTGGCGATCACTGCCAAAGAGTTGGAGAAGCTGGCGGCGGATTTGCGGCATGAGGTTGACCGGTTCCGCTGAGGCGGCTCTGAAATAGCCATCGCGAGCAAGCTCGCTCCCACAATGGAAGTAGGGTGTTCACAAGTTCTGTGTTCACATCAATCTATGTGGGAGCGAGCTTGCTCGCGATGGGATCACCTCAATTCCTGCTTTAGCCCCAACCCCCGAATCCGATAATTTTGAGACCGGTGTTAGACATTTAGCTCATGTGTTGCGCTTTTTAAGCTTGATGAATCGTTTCAGCAAGACTATAAAAACGACACAACTCCAAGAAAGGCTCCCGTCATGACTCCGCTCAAACTCATCATCGCTCTCGGTGCGCTGTCGGCTACCTCCCACGCCATGGCCTGGGACTACGTGCTGCTCGACACCGACAAAGCGGCCCAGAACTGGCAGATCACCAGTCAGCAGCTCGGCATCAAAACCGGCAAACCCTTCTCGGTCACCCTGCGCACCTTGCACGGCGGTCGGCAGGAGGGCGTCAGCATCGTCGACATCGATAACGGCACGATGAAGCTTTCGGTGGTGCCGACCCGCGGGATGAACGTCCTGCAGGCGTCGGTCGGTGATGTGCGCATGGGTTGGGATTCGCCGGTCAAGGACGTGGTCAATCCATCCTTTATCGAACTCAACGGTCGCGGCGGGTTGGGCTGGCTTGAGGGCTTTAACGAACTGGTCGCTCGCTGCGGCTACGAGTGGGTCGGCCATCCGGGCATGGACAATGGTGAACTGCTGACGCTCCACGGCCGCGCCGCCAATATTCCGGCCAGCAAAGTCACTTTGCACATCGATGAAAAACCGCCTTACGCCATCAGCCTGCGCGGCGAGCTCAAAGAGCAGGCGTTCAAGAAAGTCGACTTCTCCGTCGCGACCGAACTGGTCACCGAGCCCGGTAGCGCAGCGTTCGCCCTCAACGACACCCTGACCAACAACGGCGATTATCCAAAGGAATACCAGGCGCTGTATCACAGCAACTTCAGCACCCCATTCCTGGAGCAGGGCGCCCGTTTCGCCGCACCGGTGAAACAGGTCTCGCCGTTCAACGACAAGGCCAAAGGGGATCTGCCGGACTGGCAAACCTACCGTGCGCCGACCAAGGACTACGACGAAACGGTTTACAACGTTGTGCCGTATGCCGACGCCAAGGGCGATACGCTGACCGTGCTGCACAACAAGGCCGGCAGCCTCGGAGTTTCCGTGGGTTTCAATACTCAACAGTTGCCGGTGTTCTCCCTGTGGAAAAACACGGACACCCAAGGGCAGGGCTATGTCACGGGTCTTGAGCCGGGGACGAGCTTTTCCTACAACCGCCGGTATCAGCGGCCACTCGGTTTAGTGCCGACGATTGGGGTTAAAGAGCAGAAGCAGTTCCAGATCAGCTACAGCTTGCTGGCGGATAAGGCGGCTGTGGATAAGGCGTTGAAGACAGTGAGTGAGATTCAGGGCGGGCGGGAGACGGAGATTCGGCAGACGCCGTTGGTGGATTTGTCCAAGTAGTAACTCGGGGAATTTACTCGTCCTTGAACGCGTCTTTGACGGCGAGCGTGATGCGTTCACCAATCTCAGGTCGCTGCGTGAGCAAAGGGTAGCGTTTGAGCAGTTTGTTGGAGACGGTATAGCCGTTTTGCCGGACTGCCCGAATGATCTGATCCAGTTCATTGTCGGGCGCCTCAAGAAACTCCTTGATGTTTCGGCGAGCGGTGTCATTGGCAAGAAGGAGCTGCGCCTCGATGCGCATCTCAAGCGTCAGCGTCTCGTCGATTACCTGCGCCAGATACATCGCATGAGCTGTCAGGTCTGGATAACGCCAGGCGGGCAAGGCGTCTTCGTAGCCACTGAAATGTAAGTTGTAGTGAACGCCGTCATCAGCCTCCACGGTTTCACCAAATCGATACTGAGTGGCGTAATGCTGCATCAGCGGGCGCGAAAACCTTTCAAGTACACGATCGTAGGCAGCCTTGTTTTGCGTGCTGTGCGTAATCGTCGCGGAAACTGGAAGGATAATGGGCGCGGGCAGCACCCCATCGCGTCTCAGTACATCGTTGATCAGGAACCTCGAAATTCGTCCGTTGCCGTCAGCCATCGGGTGCACGTAAACGAAGCCAAAGGAGGCAACGGCAGCACGAATGATGGAGGATTGACCTTGAGTGTTTAGCAAAAATTGACTCAGTCCTTCAAGCATCGAACGGGTGTGGTCCCAATGCGGTGCTATGTAGTCAACGACGGGTTGGTAATGCGCCATGTGTCCAACGTAAACAGGAGAGCGGCGCACGCCGTAGCGCAGCGCAGTCTTTCCGAGAATTTCACCCTGTAGGGCTTCCAGTATTTCCGGAAGCAATGGATCAGCATGTTTACCGGACTCGGTTTCCATAACGCTGGCGAAGCGACGAATTCGATCCTCTTTGTCTTGCTCGTGTTCGATGAGGAAACTGGCGCGGCTTTCCTTGACGGTTAGCCAAACAGTACTGCGCATGATCAGGTCGATACCGAAATCAGACTCGAGCTCTTCCAGTTTTGCGGCGATGTCGTAGCGCTCTGCGGCTTGGACTTCCTGGTTTCGGCGAATGAGGGGGCAGTACGCGTTGGTGCCCGGTAAATTGTCTCGAATGCGCCAACGCGGGTTATTAACCGCTGATCCTGCGAAGTACTCCTCAGGATTCAACGCATCGACATAGTTGCCTCGCTTGGCGGGTAATACGTCCAGTTCATCCGACATCAACCATTCGTAGAAGAAGCATGCTCGCCGAGCAAATATCCCGGTAGGCTCTCGGGTAATCCAAAGCTCAAGCGCCTTTTTTGCGCCTTCATGTGCGAACAAACGTGCGAGGAATTCGAGGTGGACGCCTTCATACCGCAGAGCAAAGGCCAAGTGATCGCTTAGCTGAGGCTGTGGACGGTACACCTCCTGATAAACCTCATTGCGAAGATCGCCCACTTGCGTGGTAGATCGGCTTTTCCCTATCTCGCTGCTGACAGGGAACGGCTGTACGGGAGTAATTCCGTACTCGCGTGACAGCCAGACATAGCCGATATTGGGCATAAATTCGCTTGCTCGCGCTTAAAAACGATTAGAAATGCATGGTTCATTAAAAAAAGGCTTACGGCAACCGATCATGAGTCAGCCCCTTACAATCAGGCGAAAGTCAGAAAAAATCATTATTCGGTTGAAAAAAGACTTACAAAACTAGGTTTTCCAAAAAAAACACTTACAAATTCGCTAGTGAGCGGTAGGTCGGTATTGCAGCGCCTCGGCCAAGTGCTCGCGGGTGATGCGATCGACTTGCTCAAGGTCTGCCAGGGTGCGCGCCACTTTGAGCAGTCGATGGGCTGACCTCAGCGACAAGGTCAGTCGTTCACACGCTGTTTCCAGCCAGGTTTCGTCGGCTGTGGATAAGTTGCAGTGGCGGCGCAGGCCCGGCAGATCGAGAAAGGCGTTGGCGCAGCCCTGGCGTTTGTGTTGCCGCTCTCGTGCATCGGCGACCAGAACTGCAGCCGTGGCAGTGTCGTCGCCGGCCTTCAACGCTGGATTCAACGCCGTAGCCTCCCGCGCGACGGTCAGGTGCAAGTCGATGCGATCCAGCAGTGGGCCCGACAGTTTGTTGCGGTAGCGCTGGACCATGTCCGGCGTGCAAGAACAGCGGCCGCTCGGCTCGCCGAGATATCCACAGGGGCACGGGTTCATTGCCGCGACCAACTGGAATCGCGCCGGGAATCGTACGCGGTCACGGGCACGGGCAATCACGATGTGCCCTGACTCCAGTGGTTCTCTCAAAACCTCCAATACCTTGCGATCAAACTCCGGCAGCTCATCCAGGAACAGAACGCCATGGTGGGCGAGGGTGATTTCGCCGGGTTGCGGTTTAGAACCGCCGCCGACCAGTGCGGCACCTGAGGCAGAGTGGTGGGGCTGGCGAAACGGTCGCTGCGGCCAATGGCTCAGCGGCACGCAGCTAGCGACCGATTGAATCGCCGCAACTTCCAGCGCTTCGTTCTCGGCCAAGGGTGGCAACAGCCCAGGCAAACGGCTCGCCAGCAGGGTTTTGCCCGTGCCCGGTGGTCCACTGAACAACAAGTTATGAGCGCCCGCCGCCGCAATCAGCAACGCACGCTTGGCCGCGAGTTGGCCCTGCACTTCATTCAAGTCGGGATAGGGTTTGCTGGCGTAGAGCAATCCATTGGACACATAAGGTTCAACCGGCGTGTGGCCATTGAAATGCGCAACTGCTTCGAGCAAATGATCCACCGCGATCACCTTCAACCCCGAAGCCAGGCAGGCTTCCTCGGCATTCGCCCGTGGCACCATCAACGAGCGTCCGGCCTGGCGTGCTGCCAGCGCCGCCGGCAACACCCCCCGAACTGCCCGCACGGCGCCTGAGAGCGCCAGTTCTCCCAGACACTCCACATCATCGAGCGTCAACGTCGGTACCTGAACGCTGGCTGCCAGAATCCCCAAGGCAATCGCCAGATCGAACCGTCCACCGTCTTTTGGTAAGTCGGCGGGCGCGAGATTCAAGGTGATGCGCCGCGCCGGAAACTGCAGGCCGGAGTTGATGATCGCACTGCGTACTCGATCCTTGCTTTCCTTCACTGCTGCTTCCGGCAAACCGACCATCGTTAGCGACGGCAAGCCGTTGGCCAGATGAACTTCTACGGTGACGACGGGCGCCTCCACACCAATCTGGGCGCGACTGTGAACGATGGCCAGAGACATGATCATTCCTTGAGCTGACGGGGACCGCTTCCTGCGGGTTTTTGAAGGGTAGTCGTGGGCAGATGATTTAGCGTGGTGGCGGTGTAACCAAACTTTCGCAGGATGTTGCTGGGGTGGTGAACTGATTCCAGTTAGTTAAGTCGTAACGCGATCCGTATGTCGCGGCTGGTATTTAGGCGTAATCAGCCGCGGCAGCCCGTTTTTTGTAGGACCGATCTTGGATAAATGAAGGACTTCGGTGAAAGCATCACGGAGGCACTTGTCGGATCGAGGTGGCTGCTTATGATCGCAGTTGATCGAGCCCTCAGGAGGGGAAATGAGCAATTCTGGAATGCGACCGATTCATCCCGGCGAAATACTTAAAGAGGAGTTTCTTGAGCCGCAGGGTATTACAGCGGCTGGTTTGGCTAGTTTGTTTAATGGTGTCGCGACTGAAGTGAGCGCTCTTGTGATGCAGGAGAGAGGTGTCGGTCCTGACCTTGCCGAGAGGCTTTCCACTTACCTGAAAACCACGCCCGAGTTCTGGCTAAACCTGCAATCGACCTACGATTTGCGCAGAGCTGAAATCGAGCGTGGTTGAGCTTCGGGTAATTAAAAAGACTGCAGCACCCGCGAAGCACGCTTCCACCACGGCGTATTGACCGTGCCTCGCGGTCGTTCCTCATTCGGTAGCATCTGCGGAACATCCTGCAACCGAATCCACGGCTGGTTATTCCAGTGCAGCAAGCTCAACGACATCTCTGGCCAGTTCAGCAGGCTCAGAATCGGGCGCTCGGTTGAGGTGGGTTGCTGGGCGTCTCTGAGGGCTGGGACGACGTCGTGGGTTAGCCATTCGCGCAGCGCCCGATATTCGGGGCAGTAGTGGTAGACCAGCAATGCGTAGACGCCGGATTCACTGATCATCAGGGTGTTTTCGATGCTGCCGTGGATGAGCATTTGGGCGGTTTGGCGTTGGTCGGCGTCGAGTTTTCGGACGGCGCGTTCGTCGAGGTAGAGGCGCAGGAGGCGGCCGAGGTCGCGGGCGCTGAACCAGGGTTGATTTTCAAGGAGGAAAGCGTGGAGGTGGAGTTTGTGGCGGGTGAAGACGTGGGGGATTAGATAGTTTTCGTCCATGGTGCAGTTCTCGGATTCGAATGAAGAAAACTGCCTCTGATCGTCGCCAAACGAAAAGGGTGGCAGCTGTGCGCGGGTTGGCGAACCGGTGCATCCGCAAAACCGGCAGACCCGAAGGTCTCCCACGCACAGCCGCCATAATTCGAGATGGGAAAAAGTCCCTTGTTCGAACGTGGTCACGGTGCGTCGGATGCTGTCCAGGTCGCCAAACCCAGTGCTGAATATTCAGCTGAGGATGAGCTTAGGAACCTGGGCTTTGCGACGCTATCGGACGGCGGTGGTGATCTTTGTAGGACGTTGCCGAGATGGTGGCGGGGCGGAAGATCAAAAGATCGCAGCCTTCGGCAGCTCCTACAGGAGTGGTCGGTCCAGCGTGGGATGGCTGGAAGACTGAGACGACCCTTATCGCGAGCAAGCTCGCTCCCACACTTGATCGGGGGTGCTACTCGGCCGGCGGATTCAGCTTCGCTTCCAGCTCCGCAACCTTCGCCTCAAGACTTTCCAACCGAGCCCGCGTCCGCGCCAGCACAACCATCTGGCTATCAAACTCTTCACGACTCACCAGATCCAGCTTGCTGAAGCCGCTCTGCAACAGAGCCTTGAACTGGCTTTCGATTTCGCTTTTCGGCAGTGGGGTGTCGCCGCTGAAGAGGCGGGAGGCGGTGCCGCTCAGGGCATCGAGGAAGTCTTTGGGCGCGAGCATGGGAAATGTCCTGTCAACAATGGCGGGCAGTGTATCACGCAGTGTCTATAGTCAATCTCGCAGTCAGGGCTGCACGCTTTTCGCGCATGGGGACGGACGGCCGCGCACTGTTGTTGTGCGTATCCGTCGGGCCATTTGCGCGAAGCCGCTTGCGGCAGCAGCCAAAGGCTTGAAATCAGTGGGTTTTGGCGAGATGGCAAGCTTTCTGCTTAGTCAGTAGTGACCCATGCACTGATGCAGTCGAAGTGACGAATGCAGTGCGCCAAGCGGAACGGGGGAAGTGTTTCGTGCGGAGTGGTTAGCAGGCGTCGGACGGGCAGGTAAGGCCGACGATGCGTTACAAAGCCAGGCACTGCGCTTAGACTTGAGTCGGGTTTGTTTTCCTGGGGCAAGTCCACCAATTCGGGAGAGAGTTTTCATGAAGCTAGTCACTGCCATCATCAAGCCGTTCAAACTGGACGACGTACGCGAGTCGCTGTCCGAGATCGGCGTGCAGGGCATTACCGTTACTGAAGTCAAAGGCTTCGGTCGGCAGAAGGGTCACACCGAGCTGTATCGCGGCGCGGAATACGTGGTCGATTTCCTGCCAAAGGTGAAGATCGATGTCGCCATTGACGACAAGGATCTTGACCGGGTTATCGAGGCGATAACCAAGGCTGCCAACACCGGCAAGATCGGTGACGGCAAGATCTTCGTGGTCAATCTGGAACAGGCGATTCGCATCCGTACCGGCGAAACCGATACCGACGCAATCTAAGCCGCCACAAACCCAACGCCCCAGGAGAAAACAATATGACTCTGCGTAAATTCGCAGGGCTAGGAGCCCTGTTGTCCCTCGTAATGCCCGGCCTGGCTATGGCGGCAGACGAAGTGGCAGCCCCAGTCCTCAACTCCGGCGACACTGCCTGGATGATGACCTCGACAGCCCTCGTGCTGTTCATGACCATTCCCGGCCTCGCGCTGTTCTACGGCGGTATGGTTCGCTCCAAAAACATTCTTTCCGTGATGATGCAGTGTTTCGCCATTACCGGTCTGATCAGCATCCTGTGGGTCATTTATGGCTACAGCATCGCGTTCGACACCACCGGCATGGAACAGGGCGTCGTCAACTTCAACTCCTTCTTCGGCGGCATGGGCAAGGCATTCCTCGCCGGTGTCACGCCATCGAGCCTGACCGGTCCCGCGGCGCTGTTCCCTGAGGCGGTGTTCATCACCTTCCAGATGACCTTCGCCATCATCACCCCTGCGCTGATCGTCGGTGCCTTCGCCGAGCGGATGAAGTTCTCCGCGATGCTGATCTTCATGGGCGTCTGGTTCACCCTGGTTTATGCACCGATTGCGCACATGGTCTGGTCCGGTAACGGCGGCCTGATGTGGGACTGGGGCGTGCTGGACTTCGCCGGCGGCACCGTGGTGCACATCAACGCCGGTGTGGCCGGTCTGATTGCCTGCCTGGTACTGGGCAAGCGCAAAGGCTTCCCGACCACCCCGATGGCGCCGCACAACCTCGGTTACACCCTGATGGGCGCTGCCATGCTGTGGGTTGGCTGGTTCGGCTTTAACGCCGGCTCCGCCGCAGCGGCCAACGGCACTGCCGGTATGGCGATGCTGGTGACCCAGATCGCAACCGCCGCCGCTGCACTGGGCTGGATGTTCGCCGAGTGGATCACTCACGGCAAACCAAGTGCCCTGGGTATCGCTTCGGGTGTTGTGGCCGGTCTGGTTGCAATCACCCCAGCCGCTGGCACCGTCGGCCCGATGGGCGCTCTGGTCATCGGTCTGGCAGCCGGCGTGGTGTGCTTCTTCTGCGCCACTACCCTGAAACGCAAACTCGGCTATGACGACTCCCTGGACGCCTTCGGTGTGCACGGTATCGGCGGTATCCTCGGCGCGATCCTGACCGGTGTCTTCGCTGCACCGTCGTTGGGTGGCTTCGGCACCGTTACCGACATCGCCGCACAAGTCTGGATTCAGTGCAAAGGCGTGGGCTTCACGGTGATCTACACCGCGATCGTCACTTTCATCATCCTTAAGGTGCTGGACGCCGTCATGGGTCTGCGTATCACTGAGGAAGAAGAGGCAGTCGGCATCGATCTGGCACTTCACAACGAGCGCGGCTACAACTTGTAAGTACGCGCACAAAAAAACTTGCCCGGCTTGCCGGGCATTTTTTTGTCTGGAGTTTGTCCGTGAAGGAACTGCTGAAAGGTTTTTTCGTACACGTTTAGTGGCGTTTACGACGAGCGTTTTTCTGCGGCCAATGGCTTACATGATAGAAGGAATATTAGGGCCTTTGTTTTTTCCCAGAGCGCGCTAGAATGCGCCCCGAACGTGCGGAGAACTGTATGTGGCAACAGACTCTGATTACCCTGCGGGCGAGGCCCCGGGGCTTTCATCTGGTAACGGACGAGTTACTCGCCGGCCTGCCTGAACTCAAGGCATGTCGGGTCGGTCTGTTGCATTTGTGGCTGCAGCATACCTCGGCGTCGTTGACCATCAACGAGAACGCCGATCCGGCGGTACGTCGCGACTTCGAACGATTTTTCAATCGTCTGATCCCACAAGGAACAGACGGCTATGAGCATAACGACGAAGGCCTGGACGACCTCCCGGCGCACTTCAAGGCCAGCGTGCTTGGCTGTCAGCTCAGTTTGCCGATTTCGGCAGGCCGACTGGCGCTGGGAACCTGGCAAGGCGTTTATCTGGGCGAGCACCGTGATTTTGGCGGTGCCCGTAAAGTCCTCGCCACCGTGCACGGTGAAGGGGCGTAAGCCGCTGGTTGCCAGCGGTTGTAGAATTTTTTCCGGCGGCCTTCGACAGACGGCGAAGCTGGGCTATAACTAATCTGCTTTTCGCAAGTCATGAGGTAGAACATGAGCGACGATGATCTGGAAAACGACGACCTCGAAGTAGGCGACGACGACGAAACCGAAGAAGGTCTGGAAACAGCAGCGGAAGACGTTGCTGATGACGATGGCGGTGAAACGCCCGTTCCGACCGCCAAAGGCAAAGCCAAGGCAGCGGTATCGGTCGATGAGCTGCCGAGCGTCGAAGCGAAAAACAAGGAGCGTGATGCTCTGGCGCGGGCCATGGAAGAGTTCCTGGCCAAGGGCGGCAAGGTGCAGGAAGTGGAGGCCAATGTGGTCGCCGATCCGCCCAAGAAGCCTGACAACAAGTACGGCAGCCGACCTATCTGAGCCTGCTACTTGCTTGCTGAAAAAGCCCGCCGTCGCTGCGGGCTTTTTCATGGGTAAAACAAATGTCTTGGGCTTGACGCAACCCTGTAGGAGCCGAGCTTGCTCGCGATTGCGGTGTATCAGTCGATAAAAACTCTGAATGTAACGCCGCAATCGCGAGCAAGCTCGGCTCCTACAGGGGCGTGGTGTTTTCAGGATTGGTGTTGGGCGTTCCAGAGGGCCAACAACGCCGGCAACTCGCTCAGGCTGCGAATCTCGGCATCCGGTGCCTTCTCGGCTTCCCAAACCTTGCCTGCCGGGTTAAACCAGATCGCCCGCAATCCCGCCTGCTGGGCGCCGGCAATGTCGTCACCCGGATGATCGCCGATATGCACGGCCGTCTCGGCCGTCGCACCACCACGCTGCAACGCCTCATGAAACAGTCGCGCATCTGGTTTGCCGATGCCGATGTCTTCGGCGCACAAAGCAAACTTGAAGTAGTCCGCCAGCCCTAACCGGCGCACATCGGCGTTGCCATTGGTGACCACGCCGAGGGCGTAGTGATTGGCCAGCGTCTCCAGCGTTGGTTGCACCTCCGGGAAGATTTCCAGCTGATGCCGCGCATGCAGAAACACTTCAAAACTCTGATCGGCCAGGTCTGAGGCCTGATCATGGTCGTAACCGGCCTCTTCCAGCGCATGGAACAAGACGCGGCGGCGCAGGGCGCTGATGCGGTGCTTGAGGCCCGGCTCACTGCTCAGGATCCGCTCGCGAATCGCCCACAAATGCTCCACCGGCACGGCGCCCAGATTCGGTGCATGCTCGGTCAGCCATTCACGCAATATGGCTTCGGCGCTGACGATCACCGGGGCGGTATCCCACAGGGTGTCGTCGAGGTCGAAGGTGATCAATTGGATTCTCATGACTCATCGCCTTTGATGCGTTTGGCCCGTGGATGGGCGCTGTCGTAAACCGTCGCCAGGTGCTGGAAGTCCAGGTGGGTGTAGATCTGGGTGGTTTTGATGTCCGAGTGGCCGAGCAACTCCTGAACCGCCCGCAGGTCCTGGGACGACTCGAGCAAATGGCTGGCAAAGGAGTGACGCAACATGTGCGGATGCAGGTTCTGTCCCAGCTCGCGCTCGCCAGCGGCTTTAACCCGCACCTGAATCGCCCGTGGGCCGAGGCGCCGGCCTTGCTGGCTGACAAACACCGCGTCGTCCGCCGGGTTGGTCATGGCCCGTAGCGGTAGCCATAACTCCAGCGCTTCGCGAGCTTTTTTGCCGACCGGCAGCAGTCGGGTCTTGCTGCCCTTGCCGAGCACTTGAACCATGCCGTCGGCCAGGTCCAGCTGATCCAGATTGAGCCCGGTCAGCTCCGACAGCCGTAAACCCGAGGAATAGAACAGCTCCAGAATCGCCTGATCCCGACGCGCCAGAAAATCATCCTCCACCGCGCCCTCAAGCAGTTGCAGTGCGCGATCGGTGTCGAGGGTTTTTGGTAGCCGACGTTCGCCCTTCGGCGGCGCCAGGCCGTTGGCTGGGTCGTGGTCGCAGAGGCCTTCGCGGTTCAGATAGTGATAGAGCCCGCGCACCGCCGACAGCAGCCGCGCCAGGCTGCGCGAAGATTGCCCCTGTGAATGCAGGCGTGCGATCAGGCTGCGCAGGCGCTGGATGTCCAGGGCCGCCCAACTGCTGATGTTCTGTTTGACGCACCAGCCCAGCACTTTGTCGAGGTCGCGACGGTAGGCATACAGCGTATGGGGCGACACCTGTCGCTCACTGCGCAGGTGTTCGCAGTAAGCGTCCAGTTGCCGTTCCACGATCAGCGTACCGAGCGCAGGGAGGTGTTGACCCGTGGCAGCACGCGGCCCATGACTTCGGCGATGTAGCTGAGGAACAGCGTGCCCACCGAACTCTTGTAGTGCTGCGGGTCGCGGCTGGCGATGGCCAGGACGCCGTGGATGCCTTGGTAGCTGATGGCGACAACGGCGGTGGAGCCGATCTGTTTGCGCTGTTCTTCGCCAAACAGGAAGTCCAGTTCGTGTTCACGCAGGCTGCCGCTGACGCTTTTGTCTTCCGAGAGCAAGCCGCCGATGGCTGTTTGCGCGTCGGCATGGGTCACCCAGCGGCCCACCGGCATGGGATTGTCACCCAGCAGGATCAGGCTGACGAAGGGCACCTGGAAGTCCTGGCGCAGGCTGTCTTCGACGCTGATCACCACGTCTTCCAGGCTGGTGGCGTCCATCAGCGCGAGAATCAGGCGACGGGTCTTGTCGAAAAGGCGGTCGTTGTCGCGGGCCACGTCCATCAAGTGCGAGAGGCGATGACGCAACTCGATATTGCGGTCGCGCAGGATGCTCATCTGGCGTTCGACCAGCGAAATGGTGTCGCCGCGCTGGTGCGGAATGCGCAAGGTTGCGAGCAGGTCTTCATGCTCGACGAAGAAATCCGGATGAGCCTCCAGGTACGCGGCAATCGCCGCCGCCTCAAGGCTTTCGGAAGGGGATTCGTCGGGCTGTAGGGCGGGAACCTGGGGCTTATCTTTCATGGATTCGACTCTCTCAAAGACGCACTTGTCCTTCATAAACGCGCACTGCCGGGCCGGTCATCATGACCGGTTGGCCTGGGCCTGCCCATTCAATGGACAGACGCCCGCCGGGCAGGTCGATCAATAGCGGCGAATCCATCCACCCCTGGCTGATCGCGGCCACTGCGGCAGCGCAAGCGCCGGTTCCGCACGCCTGGGTTTCCCCGGTCCCGCGTTCCCAGACGCGCAGCTGCGCGCGGTTGCGGTCGATGACCTGGAGAAAACCGACATTGACTCGCGCCGGGAAGCGCGGATGGTTTTCGATTTTCGGCCCCAGTTCATGCACCGGTGCATTGTTGATGTCGCTGACCCGCAGCACGGCATGGGGGTTGCCCATGGACACGGCGGCCAGGTCGACCAGGGTGCCGTCGACGTCAACCTGATAGCTCGTGGCCTGCTCCGGCGCTTCAAATGGAATCTCGGCCGGCACCAGGCGCGGTGCACCCATGTTGACACCGATCTGCCCGTCGCTGCGGATATCCAGTTCGATGATGCCGCTTTTGGTCTCGACGCGGATCTGCCGCTTCGCGGTCAGGCGCTTGTCGAGCACGAAGCGTGCGAAGCAGCGCGCACCGTTGCCGCACTGTTCCACTTCGGAGCCGTCGGCGTTGAAAATCCGATAGCGGAAATCCACATCCGGGTTGCTGGGCGCTTCGACGATCAGCAACTGGTCGAAACCGATACCTGTATGCCGATCGCCCCATTGCTTGGCGTGTTTGGGCAGGATGTGCGCATGCTGGCTGACCAGGTCGAGGACCATGAAGTCATTGCCCAGGCCGTGCATCTTGGTAAAACGCAGCAGCATGGTTTTACTCCGGCAGCAGGCTTTCGCCAGCAAACAACTCGGCTACCGTCTCACGGCGACGCACTTCAAATGCCTGATCACCGTCCACCAACACTTCAGCGGCACGGCCGCGGGTGTTGTAGTTGGAACTCATGACAAACCCGTAGGCACCGGCCGAATGCACGGCCAGCAGGTCGCCTTCTTCCAGGGCCAGCTGACGATCCTTGGCCAGGAAGTCGCCGGTCTCGCAGATCGGCCCGACGATGTCGTAGGCACGGGCAGCGGAATTGCGCGGGCGCACGGCGGTGACGTCCATCCAGGCCTGGTACAGCGCCGGGCGGATCAGGTCGTTCATGGCTGCGTCGACGATGGCGAAGTCTTTGTGTTCGGTGTGCTTGAGGTACTCGACCTGGGTCAGCAGCACGCCGGCGTTGGCGACGATAAAGCGGCCCGGCTCGAACACCAATGCCAGATCACGACCGTCGAGACGCTCGCGCACGGCTTTGATGTAGTCGGCAGCCAATGGCGGCTCTTCATCGCGATAACGCACGCCCAAACCACCACCGAGATCGATGTGGCGCAGGTAAATGCCGCAATCGCCGAGGCGGTCGACCAGGCCCAGCAGGCGATCGAGGGCGTCGATGAAGGGCGGCAGGGTGGTCAGTTGCGAGCCGATGTGGCAATCGACACCGACCACTTCCAGGTTTGGCAGTTGGGCGGCGCGGATGTACACGTCTTCGGCGTCGGCGATGGCGATGCCGAACTTGTTCTCTTTAAGACCGGTGGAAATGTACGGGTGGGTGCCGGCGTCGACATCCGGGTTCACGCGCAGCGAGATCGGTGCGCGAACGCCCAGCTCGGCGGCGACCACTTGCAGACGTTCCAGCTCATCGGTGGATTCGACGTTGAAGCAGTGCACGCCGACTTCCAGGGCGCGACGCATGTCGTCACGGGTCTTGCCGACACCGGAGAAGACGATCTTGTCGGCGCTGCCGCCAGCGGCCAGTACGCGTTCCAGTTCACCACGGGAGACGATGTCGAAACCAGCGCCCAGACGCGCCAGGACATTCAGTACACCCAGGTTGGAGTTGGCCTTGACCGCAAAGCAGACCAGGTGCGGCATGCCGGCCAGCGCATCGGCGTAAGCCAGGTACTGGGCTTCGATGTGCGCACGGGAGTAGACGTAGGTCGGTGTGCCAAAGCGTTCGGCGATGGCGGACAGGGCAACACCTTCCGCGAACAGCTCGCCGTCACGGTAGTTAAAAGCGTCCATGGCGTTCCCTTATTGGTAGACGTCGTGCTTGTGTGCTTTCGACGGAGACTTCTGCGATGACTTGGCTTGCTCGGCAGGATCCTGGCTGTCGTCAGGCAGGTACAGCGGGCCTTTTTGACCACAGGCCGATACAAGGCAGGCAACCGCGACGAGCGCAGCAAGGGAAGAGATCAGGCGCTTCATGGCGAAATCCTTGAAAATGCATTAATTGCGCCGGAGTATACCGGCCACCCGGCAGCTTGCCTATGCGACGGGGCTCCCGTCCGGCGGGGCTTGTGGTGAGGGGATTTATCCCCGTTCGGCTGCGAAGCAGTCGCAAGCACTTCCGTTTAACCTTGAACTGCTGGGGCTGCTTCGCAACCCAACGGGGATAAATCCCCTCACCACAAAGGCCCGCTCCCACAGGTACTGCGTTTGATGTACCTATATCGGCCCTTGGTCGTTATCCTTTGCAATCACCGGGGCTCGCCCGTATCTTGCGGCGCTTGAGCGTGAGTAGACACTTTTTGAGGTTCCCGCAATGAGTTTGACTGAAGCCCGTTTCCACGATCTGGTCGATGCCACCCAGCAGACGCTGGAGGATATTTTTGACGAGTGTGACCTGGATATCGATCTGGAGAGCTCGGCCGGTGTGCTCACCGTCAAGTTCGAAAACGGCAGCCAGTTGATCTTCAGCCGTCAGGAACCGCTGCGGCAGCTGTGGCTGGCGGCCGTTTCCGGTGGTTTCCACTTCGATTACGACGAAGAGAGCGAGCGCTGGATGTGCGACAAGAGCGAAGAGCAACTGGGCGAAATGCTCGAGCGCATCGTCAAGCAGCAAGCTGACGCCGAGCTCGATTTCGAAGGCCTGTGAGATCGTGACCCAGCCTGCGCCCGTTCGTCCGCCCAAACCGCTCTACAGCAATGTCAGCCCGGCGGTGGCTTCGCCATGCAGCGGCGTGTGTCGGCTGGATGAGCAGAAGGTCTGCCTTGGGTGTTTTCGCCATGTCGAAGACATCCGCGAATGGCGCTCGGCCGATGACGATCGGCGCCGGGTGATTTGTGCGCAGGCTGTTCAGCGAAAATCTGCGGTCTGATCACTCTATTGGGTAACGATGCTTACTTGTGGCGAGGGAGCTTGCTCCCGTTCGGCTGCGTAGCAGTCGTGAACATTTCGGGGCCGCTACGCGCCCCAGCGGGAGCAAGCTCCCTCGCCACAAAGTTATTCGCCAACCCTAAAGAGGGCGTTCAGCGGCCTGACTTGTATATTTATTGAGCTGTGATAGTGTCGAGAAACGCCTCAACCCATCGAGGCTCGTGAAAACCCCGCCTTTTTCTGGCGGGGTTTTGCTTTTTCTGTGCAGAAGAAAGGAGTCTGCCCAAATCATGACCGCACCTTCAATCACTCTTACCCGTCTGGACGTTCAACGTCTGGAGCGCCTGATCGACAGCCTGGATGACACGCTGCCGGGCGTTATCGCGCTGCAAACCGAATTGGACCGCGCCGATACCCTGGTCGGTCACGATGAAGTGCCCGCCGATGTCGTGACCATGAATTCCCGTGTGCATTGCCGCGAAGAAGGCAGCGGCAAGGACTATCACCTGACGCTGGTTTATCCCAAAGACGCCAATGCCGATGAAGGCAAGATTTCCATTCTGGCGCCGGTCGGCAGCGCACTGCTCGGTCTCAAGGTTGGTCAGCACATCGACTGGCCGGCTCCGGGCGGCAAGACACTGAAACTGACCCTGCTGGAAGTCGAATCGCAGCCGGCCGAGGGCGGCCACTTTCCAGAGTAAACCCCTCAGACCTGCTCGAGCGCCTCGTTCAATGCGCGCTCCAGGTCAGCCTTGTAGCGCAAATACAAAATGCTTGAACTTTGACCATCACCGAGCAGGCCCGACAGGTCCAGGTCGGTGATGTAGCAGCGATAGCGTTCGGTTTCACGGCGCTGCTCGACGATTTCCCGGGCGACCACGCTGAACAGTTGGTCGCCATGTTCCAGCTCTGAAAATTCCCGCTGATTGCAATACAACGTGACCTGCACCTGTCCCGGTGCGGCTTTGCCGACAATCGCCTGTACGTCGTAGAACGGTTTGTTGACCGGGGTTTCCGGCGCTGGCCGAGCTTCGACCCGACGCGCACGTACGGGGCCGGAGGGCAGCAGTTGGTAATACAAGATGTCCAGGCTCAGCGGCTGGGCGACGTCCATCGGCAGCAAGGCGTCGCGCCGGTACTGGATCGATTGCAGGAAACGTTGCAGCGGCACCAGCAGGCTTTGCTCATCGTGGTAGGGCAAGCGCTGCTGCCACAGGGCATTGAATTCATCCAGCACGTACAGGTCGGCGCGGTATTCGTTGATCCGGTAGAACACCTGAATGCAATCGGGCTGGCCCATTGGCAGGACCAGCGCCAGGTCGTGGTCTTCCAGTGCCATCGGGTCCAGGTGCAGCGGGCTGTAGCTTGCCAGCTCTTCGCCCAGGTAATCGACCAGCGCCGGCAGCGTGGCGAGGGCGACATGATTGACCTGGCCGGGAACCAGTTCCAGCACGTGGTAGTGCTGTTGGACCTGAATCAGGTAGCGATGATTGAGTTTGCTCAACAGCAGGGTCTGCGCGGTGTCGAGGATCTCTTCGACCCGCCGGGCTATAAACTGTGCGCGGTTGTGGCAGAAGCAACGAACCCGCAACGTGGGTTGTTGTAGCCCACTGGGCAGGTTGTTGAGGTAATCGCGCACGCAGTCGAGCAGCGCGTGAGGGCCGTCGAAACGGCTGACCAGCACTTCGTTCCAGCTATTGAGCGTGACCTGATCCAGGGTCAGCACCAGGTTTTCCCGGACGCCGGCGTAACTCAGGGAGTCGGTACGCTCGGTGGTCATCAGGATGTTCAAGTCGCGGTGGTGCTTGAGTGGATCGACGCCGACGTTCACCAGAATCAGCACTTCGCTCGGCACACTGGCGCGCAGTAAAGGTTCTTCGGCGACGGTCGTCAGCGGCAGGGCGATGCTCTGTTGCAGGCTGCCGAGCAGGTTGAACAGCTCGAACTCGCTCAGGTCGCTGCTGCCGGGGTGCAAGGCCAGGCGAGTGCTGCTGTCGATTACACCGTTGCGGTGACACCAGGTCAGCAGCTCCAGCAATTGGCGGCTGCGCTTGATCGGTGCGAAATGCTCCCATTCGAGGGCCGTCAGGCTGCCGTTGTACAAACCCCACTGAGTTTGACCCGATTCTTTTTTGTTCGGCGCGTGCACCAGCGTGAGGGTGTCTTCGGCCAGATCCGGGGCGATGCCAGGGTTGATGAACTCGACCTTGTCGGCTTTACGCTCGAAAGCCGCGTACAGCCGTCGACCCAGCACGTTGAGGTCGCGCTTGTTGATCAGGCTGACGGTCTGTTCGTTGCGGGCGAACTGGGTCAGGAAGCGGTAGCTGTAATTGAGCTCGTTGACCAAGGCCCTGCGTTCAGAGCCGACCTGGCGGACTTTCCACTGGCTGCGGCTGTCGAGCAGGGCCAGTTGACGATGATCCCACTGCCATTCGTGGGCCAGGCGTTTGAGCAACGAACGCTGCCAGCTCTGAGTGCGACTGTTGCTGCCGGTGAGTTTGCGATTGACCTTCAGGTACAACGCCCGGCGTACCAGCTCCAGCCGTTCCGGCTCGCCACGGGCGGTCAGGTATTCCTCGATGCGCCGGTAGACCACGACGTACGGGTCCAGCTCATCAAGGTCGAGCCGATTGGCAAACACCGCTTGCTTGAAGCGCAGGCTCAGGCAATGAACCTTGGGGTGTTCGCTGGCATAGACCTCGATCAGCAGCAGTTTGAGTACCGATTTGTACGGCGACTCGATGCCCTTGAACAACTGCCAGAGTCCGGCACCGATGAATTCCCCCGGCGGGATATAGGCCAGATGTCCCAGGTCCAGGGTTTCGTCGGCACGGATGAAGCGCTTGGACATGAGCGTGTGGGTGTAACGGTCGTAGCTCGCTTCTTCGTAGACCGGCACCAGCCACCAGACAGGCGTGCGTCCGGCCAGCCAGATCGCGGTGCGATAAAACTCGTCCAGCAGCAGATAGTGCTGGGTGGTGCCGCAGTCTTCCGAACTCAATTGCGTATCACGTTCGCCGCGTACGAAACGGGTCGGGTCGATCAGGAAGAAATGCGCCTCGGCGCCCTGACTGGCAGCCCAGATTTCGAGGAGCTGGCATTTTTTGCGCAGTTCAGCGAGGTCGCTTTCGCTCAAGTCCGGCCCGTGACAGACCCACACGTCCATGTCGCTCTGGTCGGCTTGGGCGAGGGTGCCGAGGCTGCCCATCAGGAACAGGCCGTGAATCGGTCGCGGCGGATTGCTGCCGTGGCGGGGCTTATAGGAAAACGAACGGGTCAGGCGCTGGGCTTCGGCGAGGGTGTTGGCGTCGGGTTCGTAATTCGACAGCCCGGCCGGCGTGCTGCCCGAAACATACCCTGGCAACAGCGGATGATTGACGTGGAAAAACAGCGGCAACAAGGTCAGCACCGCTTGCTGGCGGGTCGACAACCCTTCCATGGCACGGGCCATACGGCCTTCATTGAGCTTCAGAAAACGTGCGCGCAGCTGGCTGAGAACCTTGCGGTCGATTCCCTCGTCCAGATCGGGGCGGATTTCATGGGTGCGGGTCATGTCAGCTCAAACCGGCTCGCGGGGCACAGACGTGGGTGTCTGCGGATGAGGGGCAGTTTAGCGCCTCGGCTCCAGGACTTTTAAGCTGATTTTGTTTTTCTGGCGTCAGATTTTTATCGCGGGGCGACGGCAGGCAACAGGGCAGGTAACGAAATGTGCCCGCGGAAATCCCGTAGCAGGGGTTTCCGTGGGCGCTACGGTAATGCTCAGGCAGTTTCCCGGACGTTGAGAATGGTCAGAACGGTTTGCACATTTTGCGCGGCGTCACGACCGAGGCTGGTCAGATAACCACCATCTGGCTGGGTGATCAGTTCTTTGTCGAACAGTCTTTGGGCGGCAGCAATGGCTTTCGGGGCAGCGGTCTGATGAATTTTCAAACCTTCCTGGGAACTGTCCAGGTTGAAGAGTGCGAGGATTTCCAGTTCGGCAACCAACTCAGGGGTAAGCGACATAAGGACTCCAGACTTTCTAGGAATTGGACGACAGCGTCCCTAAGGTGATCCCACTCGTGCGGCATGTCCAGTGCTCGCGACAGGGTTTTTTCGCCTTGGGAAGCATTCCCCGGTGGGTGGTGCGGCAGCGGGGTGGTAATCAGTGTAGACAGGGTCTGGAGGAAGGCGGGATTGATTGGTTACATTCTGTGTGGGAGTGGGCTTTTGTGGTTATGGAGATTGCCTGTGGTGAAGGGATTTTTGTGGCGAGGGGATTTATCCCCGTTCGGCTGCGCAGCAGCCGTAAAACCATTGCACACGGTATACCTGATACACCGAGTGCTATGGTTTTGGGGCGGCTTCGCCACCCAACGGGGATAAATCCCCTCGCCACAGAAGCCTGCGCCCTTCAGGTCGGAGTTATTTCTTTTCGGGCGGCAACTCTGGCAATGCACGCAACGCAGCTTCATACCATTCGGTGTTGAACGCGCGGTCTTCTTCGAGGATCGCGTCGATTTCCACTGCCAGAACGTGGGCCATCAAATTGAGAATTTCTTCACGCTCGTAACCCACCAGGGTCAGCTTGTTGAAGGTGGCCTTGGCAGCCGGCGGGTTGTCGCTTTCGATCTGGTTTTCGATGGCTTCGACCAGGGTGTTTTCGGCGAACTCTTCTTCGTCGATTTCGATATCAGTTGGCTCGCTCATGGCAGGCTCCTCAAGTTAAGGCGGCCAGTTTACCTGCATTCAGCGCTGTGATGCTGCTGGCAAGAAACGTCGCGGCGTTCTATAAAAGGCACCTGCCAACCCCGCACGGCCTGGAGGCTATGTGATGCTCAAGCTTTATGGATTTTCCGTCAGCAACTACTACAACATGGTCAAGCTGGCGCTGCTCGAGAAGGGACTGCCGTTTGAAGAGGTGCTGTTTTACCCGGGGCCGAGCCCCGAGGCATTAGCCATCAGCCCGCGCGGGAAGGTGCCGGTGCTGGGCGTCGAACAGGGTTTCATAAACGAAACCAGCGTGATTCTCGAATACCTCGAACAAAGCCAGAAAGGCACGCCGCTGTTGCCGAGCGATCCCTTTGAGCGGTCGCAGGTCCTGGCACTGGCCAAGGAAATCGAGCTGTACATCGAATTGCCGGGGCGTGCCTGCTACGCCGAAGCATTTTTCGGCATGACTGTGCCGGAGGCGATCAAGGACAAGACCAAAGCCGAGTTGCTGCTGGGGTTTGCCTCACTGGGCAGGCACGGCAAGTTCGCCCCTTATGTGGCAGGCGACAGCCTGAGCATTGCGGATTTGTATTTCCTCTACAGCGTGCCGCTGGCCTGTGCGGTAGCGCAGAAGCTGTTTGACCTGGATTTGCTGGCCGAGATGCCGGCGGCCAAGGCGTTGCTGGAGCGTCTGGAACGGAATCCGAACGTGCAGCGGATTGCGGCGGACAAGGAAGCGGCGATGCCAGCGTTTAGGGCGATGGTCGCGGGCAAGAAGTAGGTTTTGTAGTGTTCTGAAGTCAGTCATCGCGAGCAAGCTCGCTCCCACAAGGATCACATTGAACCTGTGGGAGCGAGCTTGCTCGCGATGCTTTTGACGGTTTAGCGGCTGGCGAGCAATGCCTGGCCGCGAGCCACCGCCTTCTTGACCTGTGCCGGCGCAGTCCCGCCGATATGGTCACGGGCATTCACCGAGCCTTCCAGGGTCAGCACGGCAAACACGTCCTGATCGATCTGGTCGCTGAACTTGCGCAGCTCTTCCAGGCTCATTTCCGCCAGGTCTTTACCGCTTTCCACGCCGTACTTCACGGCATGGCCAACGATTTCGTGGCAGTCACGGAACGGCAGGCCACGACGTACGAGGTAGTCAGCCAGGTCGGTGGCGGTGGAGAAGCCACGCAGGGCTGCTTCACGCATCATCGCGTGCTTGGGTTTGATCGCCGGGATCATGTCGGCAAAGGCCCGCAGCGAGTCGCGCAATGTGTCGGCGGCGTCGAACAGGGGCTCTTTGTCTTCCTGGTTGTCCTTGTTGTAGGCCAGGGGCTGGCCTTTCATCAGGGTCAGCAGGCCCATCAGCGCACCGAATACGCGGCCGGTCTTGCCACGCACCAGCTCTGGAACGTCCGGGTTTTTCTTTTGCGGCATGATCGAGCTGCCGGTGCAGAAACGGTCTGGCAGATCGATGAACTGGAACTGCGCGCTGGTCCACAGCACCAGCTCTTCGGAGAAGCGCGACAAGTGCATCATCGCGATGCTCGCGGCCGAGCAGAATTCGATGGCGAAGTCACGATCGGAAACGTTGTCCAGCGAGTTACCGCCAACAGCGTCGAAGCCCAACAGTTGGGCGGTGAATTCGCGGTCGATCGGGTAGGTGGTGCCCGCCAGTGCGGCGCTGCCCAGTGGCATGCGGTTGGTACGCTTGCGGCAGTCGACCAGACGCTCGTAGTCGCGGCTGAGCATCTCGAACCAGGCCAGCATGTGGTGCCCGAAGGTCACTGGCTGCGCGGTTTGCAGGTGAGTGAAGCCCGGCATGATGCTGCCGGCTTCGCGCTCGGCCTGCTCCAGCAAGCCTTTTTGCAGGCGGGTGATTTCGCTCAGGATCAGGTCGATCTCGTCGCGCAGCCACAGGCGGATGTCGGTGGCAACCTGGTCGTTACGGCTGCGGCCGGTGTGCAGCTTTTTACCGGTGACGCCGATGCGGTCGGTCAGACGCGCCTCGATGTTCATGTGCACGTCTTCGAGGTCGATGCGCCAGTCGAACTGACCGGCCTCGATTTCACCCTGGATGGTCTTCAGGCCATCGGTGATGCTGTCGCGCTCGGCATCGGTCAGCACGCCGACCTTGGCCAGCATCGTGGCGTGAGCGATCGAGCCCATGATGTCGTGGCGATACAGGCGCTGGTCGAAAGTGACGGAGGCGGTGAAGCGGGCGACGAAGGCGTCGACGGGTTCACTGAAGCGGCCGCCCCAGGACTGATTGGTCTTGTCAGTGCTCATGAATTCGCTCGTGTCGGCTGAAGAAAGATGGCGTAGAAAGCTGTCGCGGATAATAACAGGGTTGCCAATCCTGTCGCTGGCACTGGTCGATACGTTTTTTTCTCAGGCGGCGGTCCATACTCGAATCAACGCCGAGGGGATTTGCGCAACGATATTTATCAATTGAGCAATATCGTGCCGGCAACCGTCTACAGTTGGACAGTAGGATCAGCGCACTTCTAGACGCTGCAGCTGACTATAAGAAGAGGGGGTGTTCATATTGTGTATCAACAAACCCTACGGCAATGCCTCGCCAACGCGGGCCAGGGCCGCCAAACGCACGACGGATGAAAATTTAGCCGTCGGTCGGGCGGCACTTTTTGGCCCTCGCGCTAGTCTTAGCGTGGATCGCGGTGACGGACGTCACTTCACCTGTCTACGCTATCCTTGTGCGAGACTCACGCAGGAATCCAGCGCAATATGAATGTCCTGATCGTTGATGACGAACCCCTTGCCCGCGAGCGCCTGAGCCGAATGGTTGGCGAACTCGAGGGATACAGTGTCCTGGAGCCTAGCGCCACGAACGGCGAAGAGGCGTTGGCTCTGATCGACAGCCACAAACCCGATATCGTGCTGCTCGATATCGGCATGCCGGGCCTCGATGGCCTGCAAGTGGCTGCACGATTGTGCGAACGCGAAACCCCTCCCGCCGTGGTGTTTTGCGCAGGGCCCGATGAATTTGCCGTGGAAGCCTTACAGGCCAGCGCCGTAGGCTATCTGGTGAAACCTGTGCGTACAGAACAATTGCATGAAGCGTTGAAAAAAGCCGAGCGGCCCAATCGCGTCCAGCTCGCGGCCCTGACCCGTCCCGCCGCCGAAAGTGGCAGCGGCCCGCGCAGCCACATCAGCGCCCGTACCCGTAAAGGTATCGAACTGATCCCGTTGGGTCAGGTGGTCTACTTCATTGCGGATCACAAATACGTGACCTTGCGCCACGAAGGCGGCGAAGTGCTGCTGGATGAGCCGCTCAAGGCCCTTGAAGATGAATTTGGCGATCGCTTCGTGCGAATCCACCGCAACGCGCTGGTCGCCCGCGAACGTATCGAACGCCTGCAACGCACGCCTCTGGGGCATTTTCAGCTGTTCCTCAAAGGCTTGAACGGCGACGCCCTGATCGTCAGCCGACGGCATGTGGCCGGCGTGCGCAAGATGATGCAACAGCTTTAACCCGCCATTTACGGGCGGGTTTCATCCCGATTGCTGGATGTCTGAGGCCAGGGAGGCCACGCGTTTTCTGATACAAGTCAAAGTGGATTTGGCTGAGCTGTTATTATCCGCCGTATCTATTCAGTACGGATTGATCCATGTCCTCTCGCGAAATCCGCATCGCCACCCGTAAAAGTGCACTCGCCCTGTGGCAGGCCGAATACGTCAAAGCCCGTCTGGAAGAGGCCCATCCGGGTCTGCTTGTGACGTTGGTGCCCATGGTCAGTCGCGGAGACAAGTTGCTCGACTCGCCACTGTCGAAAATCGGCGGCAAGGGCCTGTTCGTCAAAGAGCTGGAAACTGCGCTGCTGGAAAACGAAGCCGACATCGCCGTGCACTCGATGAAGGACGTGCCGATGGACTTCCCCGAAGGCCTCGGTCTGTTTTGCATCTGCGAGCGAGAAGACCCGCGTGATGCCTTCGTCTCCAACACCTACGCCAGCCTGGACGAATTGCCGCAAGGCAGCATCATCGGCACCTCCAGTCTGCGCCGTCAGGCCCAGTTGCTGACCCGTCGTCCGGACCTGGAAATTCGCTTCCTGCGCGGCAACGTAAACACTCGCCTGGCCAAGCTCGATGCCGGTGAATACGACGCCATTATCCTCGCCGCCGCCGGCCTGATTCGTCTCGGCTTTGAAGATCGGATCACCTCGGCCATCAGCGTCGACGACAGTCTGCCGGCCGGTGGCCAAGGCGCGGTGGGTATCGAATGCCGCAGCGTCGACAGCGAAATTCACGCGCTGTTGGCGCCGCTGCACCATCAGGACACCGCCACCCGCGTGACCGCCGAACGTGCTCTCAACAAACATTTGAATGGCGGCTGCCAAGTGCCGATCGCCTGCTATGCCGTGCTTGAAGGCGAGCAGATCTGGTTGCGTGGTCTTGTCGGTGATCCAGGCGGCGGTCTGCTGCTCAGCGCCGAGGCTCGTGCGCCACGTAGCGAAGCCGAAGCCTTGGGCGTGCAAGTGGCTGAAGACCTGCTGAGTCAAGGCGCCAACGACATTCTGAAAGCAGTCTACGGCGAGGCAGGTCACGAGTGACGGGTTGGCGCCTGCTGCTGACGCGTCCCGCGGATGAGTCGGCGGCGCTAAGCAGTCTTTTGGCCGAAAAGGGGATTTTCAGCAGCAGTTTGCCGCTTTTGGAGATCGAGCCGATTCCTGCCTCTGACACAATGCGCGAGGTGATTCAGGGTCTGGATCGCTATTGCGCGGTGATCGTGGTCAGCAAACCGGCCGCCAGAATTGCTATGGATCTGCTCGACAGGTATCGGCCGCAACCCCCTCGTTTGAAGTGGTTCAGCGTGGGCGCAGCCACCGCGCTGATCCTTGAGGATCACGGGTTGGACGTCAGCTTTCCGGTGGATGGCGATGACAGCGAAGCCTTGCTTGAACTTCCTCAGTTGCGTGAGGCAATCGCGCGGCCCGGTCCACGCGTTTTGATCATGCGCGGGGAGGGCGGGCGCGAGTTGCTGGCTGAGCGTTTGCGCGAGCTTGGTGCTAGTGTCGAGTATCTGGAGTTGTACCGCCGCGACCTGCCGCACTACCCGCCGGCAGCGCTGCCTGACCTGATCGAAGCGGAACGCTTGAACGGGCTGGTGGTCAGCAGTGGACAGGGTTTTGAGCACCTGCATCAATTGGCCGGCGATGCCTGGCCGCAATTGGCGCGGTTGCCGTTGTTTGTTCCAAGCCCCAGGGTCGCCGAGCTGGCACGTGCCGCCGGGGCCCAAACAGTTGTGGATTGTCGTGGCGCCAGTGCCGCGGCTTTGCTGACGGCGTTACGGGAGCATCCCGGACCCGTTCTCTAATGCAAAGGATGGATACGTGAGCGAAACAGCCTTGCCTAAAGATGACGTCCAGCCAGTGCTCGATGCACCGGTTGAAGCACCGGTTGAAACTGGGCCTGCTGCAGTGCAGCGCCGAGGCAATGGGCTGGCAATCGTCGCGCTGCTGCTCGGCGCTGCCGGTGTCGCCGTGGGCGGTTGGGGAGTCTGGCAGGTGCGTCACCTGCAAGCCAATACTCAACAGCAGTTGAGTCAGGTCCAGGCATTGAGCGATCAGGCGCAGGACCTGAAGCTCAATGAACAACGCCTGACTGCTCGCCTGGAACAAATGCCTGCCGCCGACGTACTCGACGCGCGCAGTCGTCTGGTCACCCAACTTCAAGGCGATCAGCAACGCTTGAATCAACGTCTGGAAACGGTTCTCGGCGCCAGCCGCAAGGATTGGCGTCTGGCCGAGGCCGAGCACCTGCTGCGTCTGGCCAGCCTGCGTCTTTCCGCGTTGCAGGACATCAGCAGTGCCCAGGCTTTGGTGCAGGGCGCCGATGAAATTCTGCGCGAACAGAACGACCCGGGCTCTTTTGCCGCTCGCGAGCAAGTGGCCAAAACGCTGGTGGCATTGCGTAGCACCCAACAGCCGGATCGCACCGGTCTGTTCCTGCGACTGGGGGCGCTGCGCGATCAGGTGATCAGCCTCACCGAACTGGCACCTGAGTACAAGGACCGTGGCGAATCCCTGTTGGGTCTCACCGCCGATGGCGACGGCGCCAGTCGCTGGGCGCAATGGTGGGATCAGGTCTCGCGCTACATCCGCATCGATTTCAACGCCGACAAGAATGTGCGTCCGTTGCTGGCCGGGCAGAGCCTGAGCCAGGTGCGCCTGGCCCTGAGCCTGGCGCTGGAGCAGGCGCAATGGGCCGCGCTCAATGGCCAGGCCGCGGTTTATACCCAGGCGCTTGCCGAAGCGCGGGACGTGCTCAAGGGCAACTTCAACCCGGACAACCCTCAGAGCAAAGTGATGCTTGAGCAGGTTGGCGAGTTGAGCAAGCAACCGGTCACCGTTGTCACGCCAGACCTGACCGGCACGCTGAGTGCGGTTCAGGGGTATCTGGAGCGGCGTAATGTCAACGCCGAAGACTCGATCAAACCGATGGCGAAGCCTGCTGCGGACACTGCTCAGGAGGCGACGCCATGAAACGCCTCTATGTGATCGTGTTCCTGGTGATCGCCGCTGCTGCCGCGCTGGGGCTGGCGATTGCCGAGCATTCCGGTTACGTGCTGATCGCCTACAAAAGCTTTCGTTATGAATCGAGCCTGTGGGCAACCCTGGCGTTGGTCGCCGTGCTCTGGCTGGTGTTCTGGGGCATCAAGGCGTTGATTGAATTGGTGACGACCTCCAGCGGCGTGGTCAATCCCTGGTCGCGGCGCAATCGCAGTCGCCGTGTGCAGGTGGCAATTGAACACGGTCAGCTGGATCTGGCCGAAGGTCGCTGGGCCAGTGCGCAGCGCCATCTGCATCGGGCTGCGGAAGCCGAGCGCCAGCCTTTGCTTTACTACCTCGGCGCTGCCCGGGCCGCGAACGAACAAGGTCAATACGAGCAGAGCGACAACTTGCTGGAGCGCGCTCTAGAGCGACAACCCCAGGCAGAATTGGCGATTGCCCTGAGCCACGCACAATTGCAGACCGACCGCGGCGATACCGAAGGCGCCCTGGTGACCCTGCAAGCCATGCACGAGCGTCATCCTCATAACGTCCAGACCTTGCGCCAGTTGCAGCGTTTGCACCAACAGCGGGGCGACTGGTCGGCTGTGATTCGTCTGCTGCCGGAGCTACGCAAGGACAAGGTCCTGCCACCGGCGGAACTGGCCGAGCTGGAACGCCGGGCCTGGGGTGAGAACCTGTCCCTGGCGGCGCATCAGGAAGAAGACGGGACCGTCGGCTTGCAATCGCTCAATCGCGCCTGGCAGCAGTTGACCTCAGCTCAGCGTCAGGAGCCGCAACTGGTGCTCGCTTACGCCGAGCAACTTCGGCAACTGGGTGCTCAGGTCGAGGCCGAAGAGATTCTGCGAACGGCGCTCAAGCGCAACTACGACAGTCATCTGGCGCGCCTCTACGGACTCGTTCGCGGTAGCGACCCGGCACGTCAACTGCACACCGCCGAGAGCTGGCTCAAGGATCATCCGGCTGACCCAAGCCTGCTGCTGACTCTGGGGCGCTTGTGTCTGCAAAGCAGCCTTTGGGGCAAGGCCCGGGACTATCTGGAAAGCAGCCTGCGAGTGCAGCGCAACCCGGAAGCCTGCGCGGAACTGGCGCGGCTGCTGGCGCAGCTGGGTGACACAGAACGCAGCAATCAGTTGTTCCAGGAGGGCTTGGTCTTGTTGGACGAGCGCTTGCTGGCGGCACCGTTGCCGGTTCCTGTTCACGCTTGATTCCTGCCCCTGTAGCAGCTGGCGCAGCCTGCGTTCGGCTGCGCAGCAGTCGCAAAACAGACACCACGGTTTAGTCAGGCGAGTCGCATAAACTTGGACGACTGCTGCGCAGCCGAACGCAGGCTGCGCCAGCTTCCACAGGGGCGGGAATCGCTTCGAATCCGCCACTGTTTCAGCGTTGTAATCCTTCGCCGGCAAAGTCCTACAGAGGACTACACCTAATCCTCTCGTTCCTGTCGGGATTTCCCTACACTTCTGTTGAAGTGTCCCCGCTGGCCTGCCTTGAAAGGCTGCAGCGCTTTCCTCTACCGTAACCGCCTGTCTCTACTGTTACGGAAATGCCATGTCTTTGGCCTGTTCACGCTCCTTGTTTTTCATGGCTTTCATTGCAGGTGCCCTGGCCCTGGGCGTGTCCTATTACCTGGAATATGCGGTCGGCCTCAAGCCTTGCGGGTTGTGCCTGTTGCAGCGCTTTTGCCTCGCGTTGCTCACGGGTATCTGCCTGGTGGCTTCGGTGCATGGGCCGCGCCGCTTCGGGTCTTTCCTGTATTGGATGCTCGGGCTGTTTTGCAGTCTGGCGGGTACGGTCACGGCGTGGCGGCAGGTATTGCTGCAGAGCGATCCAATGCATCAGCTGTTGACGTGCTCGCCCAATCTGGCAGTTCATTACGAGGACATGCCGTGGTTGTGTAAGGCCACGCAGATGTTTAAAGGGGAGGCGGAGTGCGCGGAGATTTCCTGGACACTGTTCGACCTGAGCATTCCTGAATGGAGTCTGCTGTTCTTCATGGCGATGACAATTCTGGGAATTTATCAGCTGCTGCGCGTTGTCTGGAAAGCCTGTCTACGACCGCTCAGCGGCGGTTCGTCGCACCGGGCGCTGGCGGGTGATTAAACACTTGTATGAACTTTATCTCCTGCGTACCTTGAAGCCAATGTCGCGCGGGCATAATCTGGCCCGCACGTGTCATTGGAATTATGTTGCTCGAATGACGCTCTGCCTGGCCGACACTTGACCTTCAAGTGTGGCGACGGGTGTAGGGCAGCATGACCCACAAGGGAAGAGAGATCACCATGCTCGAAAGTTGTCAGAATGCTCAGGAACGTTGGGGTGGAGTGCATCTGCTGATCGATCGCTGGTTGCAGGAGCGTCACGAACTGGTTCGGGCCTATGATGCTCTCGGCGCCAAGCCTGAGGCACTGGGTGAGAACCGTAAGCCGTTGCAGGAATTCTGCGGCGTGCTGGTCGATTACGTGTCTGCCGGGCACTTCGAGATCTACGAACAGCTGACCGGCGAAGCCAAAGCGTTTGGTGACACTCGCGGGCTCGAGCTGGCCGAGACCATCTACCCTCGCATCGACGTCATCACCGAGAAGCTGCTCGCGTTCAACGACCTGTGTGATGCAGGTCAATGCGTGGCAGAGAAATTCAAAGAGCTGGGCGGGCTGTTGCACGAACGCTTCGAGCTGGAAGACTGCCTGATCGAAGTGCTGCACACCGCTCACAAGGAAGAGGATTCGGTTCAGGCCTGAACCTCCTTCCCGCAAGACCTCCAAAAACGGTGCGCTATGCGCGCCGTTTTTCGTTTCCGGTATTCAGCTTGTGGCACCGCGCAATTCGACTTCGAATACCAGCGGTGTGAACGGCGCAATCAGGTCGCCGGCACCCTCGGCGCCATAGGCTTCGGCCGATGGAATCACCAGGCGCCATTTCGCACCGACCGGCATTTGCTGCAACGCACTGCGCCATCCGCTGATCACACTGTCGAGACTGAACCACTGCGGCTGACTGTTCTGATCGAACACCGTGCCATCGGGAAGGCGACCGATATACAGCACCTGGACTTTGCCGTTGGGGCCAGCTTTGGCGCCAGTGCCTGGCGTCAACTCCGTTAGCAATATTCCATCTGCCAGTTCACGAACGCCCGGTTTGGCTTTTTCCTCGGCGAGAAAGGCCTGCTCTTTTTCGAGGGCGATTTCGCTTTGCGGCGTGCTCGGTTGCAAGGCGACCTGGGCTTCGTGCTCGGCAAGAATCTGTTCGATCTGCTCATCTTTCAGCGCCAGGGGTTTGCCTTGATAGGCTTGTTGCAAACCTTGGATCAGCGCCTGAAGTTGCAGATCGGGAACCTCCTGGCGCAGGCGTTCGCCGAGACTTGCGCCCAGGCTGTAAGAGAGATCATGAGTGTCATTTTCTTTGGTTTTTTCGGCGGCCTGGGCCACGGAAAAAAACACGCACAGTGATAAAAAAAGGTAGCGCGACATGGGCACTCTCCGACCTGAGATGCGGGGGATTATGCCAGTGTGAATGAGCTCGACGGTGAACTGGTTTTGCGCAAGCGCAGAAGAATTTCAATCCGTTGCAACGCAGCGCTTTGGATACTGTCAACATGCCCTAGCGGCGGTAGCAGCAGAGGTCTAGTATGAGCCGCACCCACGTCAGCCAGGAGGTAAACCATGTCGGCCACCAAGAAGCCTGTAAATACTCCGTTGCACTTACTCCAACAACTCTCGGGCAGCTTGCTCGAGCATCTGGAAAACGCTTGTTCCCAAGCCTTGGCTGATGCTGAAAAACTGCTCGCCAAACTGGAAAAGCAACGCGGAAAAGCGCAAGAAAAACTGCACAAATCCCGTACCAAATTGCAGGACGCTGCGGCGGCCGGCAAGGCCAAGGCACAAGCCAAAGCCAAGGGCGCGGTGAAGGAGCTTGAGGACTTGCTCGATGCCCTCAAGGATCGTCAATCCGAAACTCGCAGCTACATTCTGCAACTCAAGCGCGATGCTCAAGAAAGCCTGAAACTGGCCCAGGGCGTCGGTCGTGTACAAGAGGCTGTCGGCAAGGCGTTGTCCCTGCGTTCGGCCAAGCCTGCTGCGGCTCCTGCCAAGAAAGCCGCTGCCAAACCGGCTGCTGCAAAAGCACCGGCCAAGCCTGCCGCCAAACCGGCTGCCAAAGCACCGGTGAAAGCCGCAGCAAAACCTGCCGCTAAACCTGCGGCAAAAAAACCAGTCGCTGCTAGCGCTGCAAAACCGGCTGCAAAAACAGCCGCCGCCAAACCTGCCGCCAAGCCAGCCGCTGCAAAAACAGCTGCCGCTAAACCGGCTGCAAGAACCGCTGCTGCCAAACCGGCGGTGGCGAGAACTGCAACGGCGAAAGCAGCTGCCAAACCGGCCGCAAAACCAGCCGCAAAACCAGCCGTAAAACCGGCTGCAAAAACTGCCGCTGCGAAACCTGCTGCCAAGCCTGCCGCGAAATCAGTCGCGACTAAAACTGCTGCCAAGCCAGCTGCAAAACCAGCTGCAAAAGCTGCAGCCAAACCGGCAGCCAAACCGGCTGCCAAAACTGCTGCTGCAAAACCTGCCGCAGCGAAACCAGCAGCCAAACCTGCCGCTGCCAAACCGGCTGCAAAACCAGCCGCCAAGCCAGCTGCAAAACCAGCCGTGAAAAAACCGGTTGCCGCCAAGCCGGCCGCCGCGCCAGTTGCCAAGCCGGCCGCTGCGCCAGTTGCCAAGCCAGCCAACCCGGCTCCGGCAGCAACGTCTGCTTTAGCAGCAGCTACCTCGACAGCCACGCCAGCGCCAACGCCGGCCGCCGCATCGATCGCAGCAACCACCCCAACCAGCGCTTCCTAAGTGCTGCTTACCGCGACGCGCAGCTGATGCAGCGCGTCGCGGTCCAGGTGGACGGCGCCTGCCGTTACACCTTCCAGCCAGGCCGATAGATCGGTCGCCTCACCCTGCGGCCAACTCAACGCCGATCGTTCCAGTCGTACCAACAGATGTCGCTCGGCTTCCAGCTCGAGTGCCTTCACCTGCTCGCGCAAAACATTCAGTTCGTCATCGTTGGCGGCAACGACTTTCCAATTCACCCGCAAGGCTCGCAGCGGTCGCACCACGTCTGCGTCCCACGGCTCGGCCACGTTATGCAGTTGCTGCAATCGGTGTTCGTTACAGGCGACGCCACGTTCTCCCAGCCACAGCCCGCAGAGCAGCAAGCACACGTTGATACCCGCCGACTGTAATTGCAGGCATGCGGGTTCAACGCCGGGACGGGCGTAAGTACTAAGGGAAAAGCTCCACAGGTCAGAGGACATAGTGCTACTCGCGCCAGTTGCGAGCGAAGCTGGTAGACTCCGCCGCCATTATGATTCGACTTCAGAACCTGACTTTACAGCGTGGCCCTCAACGTCTGCTAGAAGACGCTGAGCTGACCCTGCACGCCGGCCACAAAGCCGGCCTCATCGGTGCCAACGGCGCCGGCAAATCGAGCCTGTTCGCCTTGCTTTTGGGTGACCTGCACCCGGACTCGGGTGATTGCTTCCTGCCGGCGGACTGGCGCATCGCCCACATGCGCCAGGAGATCGACACCCTTGATCGGGTGGCGGTCGACTATGTGCTCGATGGCGACCTGCGCCTGCGTGAGGTGCAACGCGACCTCGCGGCAGCCGAAGCGGCCCATGACGGTACCGCTCAGGCCCGCCTGCACTCGGAACTCGACAGCGCCGACGGTTACACCGCCGATGCCCGGGCCCGAAAACTGCTGGCCGGCCTTGGATTCACCAATGAACAGATGGATCGCCAGGTAGGAGATTTCTCTGGTGGTTGGCGGATGCGTCTGAACCTGGCGCAGGCTTTGATGTGTCCCTCGGACTTGTTGTTACTCGACGAACCGACCAACCACTTGGACCTCGACGCCATCATCTGGCTCGAAGAATGGCTGAAAAGCTATCCCGGCACCTTGATGCTGATTTCCCACGACCGGGACTTCCTCGATGCCGTGGTCGATCACGTGGCCCACGTCGATCAGCGCAAGATCACCCTGTATCGCGGTGGTTACAGCGCCTTCGAACGCGCCCGTGCCGAGCGTCTGGCCCAGCAACAGCAGGCCTACGAGAAGCAACAGGCGCAACGTGCGCACATGGAAAGCTACATCGCTCGCTTCAAGGCCCAGGCCACCAAGGCCCGTCAGGCCCAGAGCCGGATCAAGGCGCTGGAGCGGATGGAAGAGCTGTCCGCCGCCCACGTCGATTCGCCATTCGATTTCGTTTTCCGCGAATCAGTGAAAATCTCCAGCCCGTTGATTGACCTCTCCGACGCCCGACTGGGTTACGGTGAGCGAGCCGTGCTGGAGAAGGTCAAGCTGCAACTGACCCCCGGTGCGCGGATCGGTTTGCTTGGCCCGAACGGTGCCGGTAAATCGACCCTGATCAAAAACCTTGCCGGTGAACTCGAGCCGTTGTCCGGCCGACTGACCCGTGGCGAGAACACCGTCGTCGGCTACTTCGCCCAGCATCAACTGGACTCGCTAGACTCCAAGGCCAGCCCGTTGCTGCACATGCAGCGCCTGGCGCCGACCGAGCGCGAGCAGACGCTGCGCGACTTCCTCGGTGGTTTCGACTTCCGTGGTGCGCGGATCGATGAGCCGGTGCTGAATTTCTCCGGGGGCGAGAAGGCTCGTCTGGCGCTGGCGTTGATCGCCTGGGGCCGGCCGAACCTGCTGCTGCTCGACGAACCGACCAACCACCTGGACCTGGAAATGCGCCTGGCGCTGACCATGGCTCTTCAGGAATTCAGTGGCGCGGTACTGGTGGTCTCCCACGATCGTCATTTGCTCAAAAGCACCACCGACAATTTCTATCTGGTGGCGGACGGCAAGGTCGAGGAATTCGACGGCGACCTGGAAGACTACACCCGTTGGCTGGTGGACTACCGCCAGCGCAATGCCCCAGTCAGCAACACCCCGGTCAATCCAGACAAGACCGACAAGAAAGCCCAGCGCCAGGCCGCCGCTGCGTTGCGTCAGCAACTGGCGCCGCACAAGCGCGAGGCTGACAAGCTCGAAGCCGAGCTGGGCAAGCTGCACGAGAAACTGGCGAAGATCGATACCAGCCTCGGCGACAGCGACATTTACGAGCCGGCGCGCAAGAACGATTTGCGTGATCTGCTGGCCGAACAGGCCAAGCTGAAGGTCCGTGAAGCCGAGCTGGAAGAAGCCTGGATGGAAGCGCTGGAACTGCTTGAAAGCATGCAGGCGGAGCTGGAGGCGCTGTCTTGATGGAAGCCTTCAAGCTGCCATTACCTGCCGTGTGGATCGAGCCGATCTGGCTCTTCGTGCAGATCCTGCTGATTCTGTTGGCGGGATATGTTGCCCAGCGTTGCGTCGCCAAGTGCCTGACTCGCCTGGGTGAGCGTTATCCGTTGCCACCGCAATTGCTGATGCCGCTGCGCGGTGGCCTGCGCTGGCTGATCATGGGCAGCGCGCTGATCTTCGTGCTGGAACGCCTCGGGGTGTCGGCAACGGTGCTCTGGACCGCGTTGTCCGGGTTTGTCGCGGTAGCGGCAGTGGCGTTCTTCGCCATGTGGAGCGTGCTCTCCAATCTGCTCTGCGCGATCCTGATCTTCACCGTCGGCCCGTTCCGCATCGGTGACGTCGTTGAACTGGTGGACACCACCGACAAGCCTGGCGTCAAAGGTCGGGTGGTGGCGATCAATCTGCTCTATACCACGCTGATCGAAGCCGAAGAGCTCGGCACCGGCAGCGCCATGGTGCAAGTGCCCAACAGCCTGTTCTTCCAGCGCTCGGTTCGACGCTGGCGCGGCAGCGATGTATTCCCTTCCAACGGTTTCGAAAAGTAAGACTTCTGTTGCCTGACAGACCGCCATCGCGAGCAAGCTCGCTCCCACATTGGACCTGTGTTCGCAGTACTAATGTGGGAGCGAGCTTGCTCGCGATGGGCCCCTCACAGGCGCAAACGCTGGTCGGCAGTCCCCTTGTCCTGCAAAAAAATCGGTAGTCATCGGCCCAAAGCCGCATTAGCTTAGACGTCTGTCACGAGTCTGAGTCGAGGTGTGCGATGGTGCTTCAAACATGGCTGGCGTTTTTTGCCGCCTGCTGGGTGATCAGTCTGTCTCCCGGTGCCGGCGCCATTGCGTCGATGTCCAGCGGTCTGCGATACGGTTTCTGGCGCGGTTATTGGAATGCCCTGGGCCTGCAACTGGGTCTGGCGTTACAGATTGCGATTGTCGCCGCCGGTGTCGGTGCAATCCTCGCGGCTTCCGCCACCGCTTTCTACGCGATCAAATGGTTTGGTGTGGCTTATCTGGTTTACCTGGCGGTCAAGCAATGGCGCGCGCTGCCCCATGACATGAGCGACGACGCGGCCGTCCGGCAAATCGGCAAGCCGATGGCGCTGGTGTTCCGGGGTTTCCTGGTGAACGTCAGCAACCCCAAGGCGTTGGTGTTCATGCTCGCTGTGCTGCCGCAATTCATTGATCCGCATGCACCGCTGGTGGCGCAGTACCTGATCCTCGGTGTGACGATGATCTGCGTCGACCTGATCGTCATGGCTGGTTACACCGGACTTGCATCGAAGGTGTTGCGGATGTTGCGCACGCCCAAGCAGCAGAGACGCATGAACCGCACGTTTGCCGGGCTGTTCATTGGTGCGGCGGCGTTCATGGCGACCCTTCGCAAAGCGGTGGTGTAAACCGTCAGGTACAAAAAAGGCGACCTCTACAGGTCGCCTTTTTTATTTGTCTGTGTCCCGTCCTGAATTTGTAGAAGACGTCCTTGTAGTCGCTGCTGCACATGACGATCGAGCTGATCGAGCTGATCGAACCTTCGATACGGTATTTGGCGGCGATCATGTTGCCAGTCTTGGCCACCGTGTTCTTCTTGATGTTGCCCTCCTGCCAATTCCTCATAACAAGAGGAACCGCGCAACAAAGCTTGAGTGAAAGTCATTGGAAGTGAACAATGTGTTACTTCGTATTTCCAATTGAGATTCATTCATGACTGCCCCGTCCCGTTTCCTGGCCTGGCTGGTGTTGCCGCTGTTTGCCTTGTGCAGTTTCAATCTGCTGGCCGACACCGTGGAAGGCGCGCCGCAAGCCCTGCATTTGCTCGATTACATCGCTGCGGATTACCCGGAAACGGTGCAAGCGGGCAAGGTCATTAATAAGTCCGAATACCAACAGCAGCTGGACTCCATCAAGGCGCTGCAAGGCTTGATCACCGCAATGCCGGCCAAACCGGAAAAAGCCGGGCTGGAGCAGGGCGTCAGCACGCTACGCAACGCGATCACTGCGCGTCAGGACGGCTCGGATGTCGGCCGTCAGGCACGGCAGCTCGGCGCGAAGCTGGCGGTGACCTATGAAGTCAGCCAGGCGCCGATCATTACGCCGGATCCGACCCGTGGTGCGCCGCTGTACGCTCAGCACTGTTCGGTGTGCCACGGCGACGCGGGTGCTGGGGATGGCCCGGCGGGTGTCGGTCTGACACCGCCACCGTCCAATCTGCGTGATGCGGCGCGGCTGGATCACCTGAGCCTCTACGCGATCTACAGCACCTTGGGCCTGGGTGTCGAAGGCACCGACATGCCGGCCTTTGCCGATCAGCTGGATGATCGTCAGCGTTGGGACCTGGCGACCTACATCGCCAGCTTCAGCGCCGATCCGGCGGCTGCAAAAGCCGAGAAAACCTACAACATCGCCGACCTGGCCCGCCAGACTCCCGCAGAAGTACAGGCCGCCGAGGGGCCGCAAGCGGCGGCGACCTTCCGTGCGCAGCGGGCGCAACCGCCGCAGGTCAAGCGTGGCCCGGCGCAGTTGCTCGACTACACCGCCGCAACGCTGGACAAGAGCATCGCGGCCTACCGTGCCGGTGATCACGATCAGGCCTATGACCTGTCGGTGGCGGCTTATCTGGAGGGTTTCGAACTGGTCGAAAGCTCTCTGGATAACGTCGACGCCAACGTGCGTAAAGACACTGAAAAATCACTGATGGCTTACCGTCAGTCGTTGCAGGACGGTCTGCCGGTGGCTCAGGTCCAGCAGCGTCTGGACGCAGCCAAGGCCAAGTTGAAGGAATCCGCCGGCCTGCTGGGCAGCGATGGCTTGAGCTGGTCTTTGAGCTACATCTCCGGTTTGTTGATTCTGTTGCGTGAAGGTCTGGAAGCGATTCTGGTGCTGGCGGCGATCCTCGCGTTCCTGCGCAATACCGGCCAGCAATCGGCGGTGCGCAGCGTCAACGTCGGCTGGGGACTGGCGCTGCTGGCGGGTCTGGCGACCTGGGCGCTGGCGGCGTACGTGATTGATGTCAGCGGCTCGCAACGCGAATTGCTGGAAGGTGCGACGGCATTGTTCGCTGCTGTCATGGTGCTTTGGCTCGGCGTGTGGATGCACGACCGTCGTCACGCGGCGGCCTGGCAGGATTACATCAAGAGCAGCCTGGTGGGCGGCGGTGGGCGTTTTGGGTTTGCGACGCTGGCGTTCTTCTCGGTGTATCGCGAGCTGTTTGAAGTGATTCTGTTCTACGAGACTTTGTGGTTGCAGGCGGGTCCGGCAGGCCATAACGCGGTGTTGGCGGGTGGTGCGACGGCGTTGGTGTTGTTGGTTGGTCTGGCTTGGGTGATCCTGCGTGGCTCGGCGAAACTGCCGCTGTCGTTGTTCTTCAGTATCAACGCCGGTCTGTTGTGCGCGTTGTCGGTGGTGTTTGCCGGGCATGGCGTGAAGGCGTTGCAGGAAGCCGGGATTTTCGGCACCCGGCCGGTGCCGTTCTTTGATTTCGACTGGCTGGGGATCCACGCTGATGCGTATTCGCTGAGTGCGCAGGCGGTGGCGATTATTGCGATCATCGTGCTGTATAGCCGTAGTCGGCTGGCTGAGAAGCGGCGGGTGCAGGTTTCTTAAACAGCATTCGCTGCGCTCACAATCGCGAGCAAGCTCGCTCCCACAGGTATAGCGTTTACCTTGTGGGAGCGAGCCTGCTCGCGAAGCTTTTTAAGAGGAATAAAAACATGCGTGTGTGGATCGATGCCGACGCCTGCCCTCGGGCGGCCAAGGATCTGGTGGTGAAGTTCGCCCTCAAGCGCCAGTTCGAAGTGGTGTTGGTGGCCGGGCAGCCGCAGATCAAACCGGGTTTGGCCCTGGTGAAGCTGATCGTGGTGCCAAGCGGTCCGGATGCCGCCGACGACTATCTGGTGGAATACGCGGTCCCCGGCGAACTGGTGATCTGCAGCGATGTGCCGCTGGCCGACCGTCTGGTGAAAAAGGGTGTTGCAGCGCTGGATCCGCGGGGCAAAGAGTTCGATGCGCAGAACATGGGCGATCGGTTGGCGGTGCGTAACCTGTTCACCGATTTGCGTGAACAGGGGCAGATGAGCGGCGGGCCAGCGCCGTTTGGCGAGCGTGAGAAACAGGCGTTTGCCAATGCGCTGGACCGGATCCTCACGCGACTCACACGCAAAACCTGAGCCTAGTGGTGAACCCCTGTGGGAGCGAGCTTGCTCGCGATGGCGGTCTCACAGTCAACATATGCCTTGAATGTTATGGCCTCATCGCGAGCAAGCTCGCTCCCACATTTGAACCGTGTCAGGCGTCGTTTTCGTGGGTCAGTTCGAGGACGCGGTCCACCAGTTTGTTGATGCCGGACGCCGCTTCGCTGATCGATTGCGCCAGCATGTACGCCGGGGTGCTGACCAGTTTGCGTGCTTTGTCTTCAACGATGTCAGTTACCGCGCAGTCGGCGTGTGTAGCCCCCATCTTGTTCATGGCGGCGGCAGTATCGGCGTCGTTGCCGATGGTGCAGGTCACGCCCGGTCCATAGATCTTCGCCGCAAGCGCCGGCGAGATGCAGATCAGCCCAACCGGTTTGCCGGCCTCGGCAAAGGCTTCAGCCAGCGCCAGGACTTCCGGTTGCACGGTGCAGCCGGCACCTTCGATGGCGAAGTTCGACAGGTTCTTGGCCGCCCCGAAACCACCCGGAACAATCAGCGCATCGAAGTCTTCCACGTCCGCTTCGCGGATATCCTTGATGTTGCCCCGGGCGATCCGCGCCGATTCCACCAGCACGTTGCGCGACTCGGGCATTTCTTCGCCGGTCAGGTGATTGATCACATGCAACTGCGCGATGTTCGGTGCGAAACACTGTACCTGAGCCCCCCGCTGGTCCAGACGCAACAGCGTGATCACGCTTTCGTGGATCTCGGCGCCGTCGTACACGCCACAGCCGGATAGGATCACTGCAATTTTTTTGCTCATGGGCTTTTCTCCAGATTCATGGCGTTAAATGTCCACTAATTTGTCACTCGTTGCCATAGGGTTAATTCGCGGCTACACCTAGGATCTGTCCTCAAGATTCCGATCAGGGCGCGTCATGGACTTCATTCTGTATGCGGTGCCGTTTTTCTTTGTGCTGATTGCCGTCGAACTGCTGGCCGACCGTTGGCGCGGGGTGAGCAATTATCGCGTGGCTGATGCGATCAACAGCATGAGCACCGGCGTGCTGTCGACCACCACCGGCCTGTTGACCAAAGGCGTCGGCCTGGTGACGTATGCGTTTGCCCTCAAGCATCTGGCGCTGTTCGAGCTCTCGGCTGACAGCGTCTGGGTCTGGGTATTTGCCTTCGTCCTCTACGACTTCTGCTACTACTGGCTGCATCGCATGGGCCACGAACGCAACATCCTCTGGGCGGCGCATTCGGTGCATCACCAGAGCGAGGATTACAACCTGTCCACGGCGCTGCGCCAGACCAGTACCGGCTTCCTGCTGAGCTGGATCTTCTACCTGCCGATGGCCGTGCTCGGCGTGCCGCTGCTGGTGTTCATCAGCGTTGCGTCGCTGAACTTGCTGTACCAATTCTGGGTGCATACCAAACACATTCCCAAGCTCGGCTGGTTCGAGTGGTTCTTCGTCACGCCGTCCAATCATCGGGCCCACCATGCACAGAACGCTCTCTACATGGATCGCAACTACGGCGGGGTGTTCATTATTTGGGACCGTCTATTTGGCTCGTTCCAGGAAGAGGACGACAACGAACCGGTGATTTTCGGTGTCACCACGCCGCTGGCGAGCTGGAATCCGTTGTGGGCGAACGTGCAGTTCTACGCGCAACTGTGGGATGACGCGCGGCGTGCGCAAAGCAAATGGGACAAGTTGCGCATCTGGTTCATGCGCACCGGTTGGCGGCCGGCGGATGTGGCCGCCAAATACCCGATGAACAAGCCAGACCTGAGTCAGTTCCGTAAATTCGAGGTGCCGCTGGACGGGCGTCAGCAGCTTTACGTCGTGTTGCAGTTCTGCGTCTACATCGCGCTGGGCAGCTATTTGATGAACCTGGAGCAGAGTTTGCCAACCGCCGCGCTGGTGCTCGGCTGGAGTGCCGTGGCGTTGGGTCTGTTTACGTTGGGCGTGGCCCTGGAGAATCGCTCGTGGGCGCTGAAGCTGGAGCTGCTGCGCCTGGCGTCGAATGTGCCGCTGGTGTGGCTGGCACCGGTCGTTGGGCTATGGCCGGCCAGCGCGGTGGGCTGGGTCGGCCTGCTGAGTTACAGCCTGCTCAGCGGTATCGGTCTCTACTGTTGCAGAAACCGTTTCACTCGACTGGCGTCTTAGTCTCGGCAGATTTGGCCAGTTCGGCCTGCTCGTCGGCGTAGATCTTCTTCGCCAGACGGGCGTTCTTGAGGCGTCGGCGCAACCACAGGCAAAAGCCCAGTATCAGCAGGGCGCCAAGCACCCACAGCTCGTACTTCTTGACGCTGCCAAGCATGCCTTCGAGTACCGCACCGAAGTGATAGGCGGCGGCAGCCAGCGCCGCAGCCCAGATCGCGGCACCAATCCCGTTGAGCAGCAGATAACGTCCCGGCGGATAGCCCGACAGGCCGATCGCCACCGGCATCACCGTGCGCAGGCCATAGACAAAGCGGAAGCTCAGTACCCAGATGTCCGGGTGCCTGCGGATGTGTTCCAGCGCGCGGTCGCCCATCAATTGCCAGCGCGGCTTGCGCGCCAGCAACTTGCGGCCGTGCTTGCGCCCCAGGAAATACCACAGCTGATCACCGGCATAACTGCCGAGGAACGCCACGATCATGACCACTTTGAGGTCCATGTATCCGCGGAACGCGAGGAAGCCTGCGAGCACCAGAATGGTTTCGCCTTCGAAAAACGTGCCGAGAAAGAGGGCGAAGTAGCCGAATTCCTGAAGAAATTGTTGGAGCATTGTCTGGATGCTGGCGAAATGAACGCGCAGCCTAACCCTTCGGGAACATTCATGAAAGTGTCCAAATGTGTCTCGACGTGAACATTTCCTACAAGGACAATGGAATGCGACTACCTGTCACAGGGGTGCACACAACTGTAATACGTTCGTCATAATGGCCGCTTATAACTGTCACGCTCGCCCGCCAGCGCGGGCTCAGGAGTCTGCCGTGAGCTTTACCCCCGCCAACCGTTTGTTTCCAGCAACCCGCCTGCGTCGCAATCGCCGTGATGATTTTTCGCGTCGACTGGTCCGTGAAAACGTTTTGACCGTCGACGATCTGATCCTGCCGGTGTTCGTGCTGGACGGTGAAAACCGTCGCGAAGCGGTGGCGTCGATGCCAGGCGTCGAGCGCCTGACCATCGATCTGTTGCTTGAAGAAGCGGCCAAGTGGGTCGAGCTGGGGATTCCGGCATTGGCGTTGTTCCCGGTGACGCCGCCGGAGCTCAAGTCTCTGGACGCCGCCGAAGCCTGGAACCCGAACGGCATTGCCCAGCGCGCCACTCGTGCATTGCGGGCGCAGTTCCCTGATCTGGGCGTGATCACCGACGTTGCCCTGGACCCGTTCACCACCCACGGCCAGGACGGTATCCTCGACGAAGAAGGCTACGTGCAGAACGACATTACCGTCGACGCACTGGTCAAGCAGGCGCTGTCCCATGCCGAAGCAGGCGCTCAGGTGGTAGCCCCGTCGGACATGATGGACGGTCGCATCCAGGCGATCCGCGAAGCGCTTGAACTGGCCGATCACGTCAACGTGCGGATCATGGCCTACTCGGCGAAGTACGCCAGCGCCTATTACGGCCCGTTCCGCGATGCGGTCGGTTCGGCGCTGAACCTGGGCAAGGCCAACAAGGCCTCCTATCAAATGGACCCGGCCAACAGCAACGAAGCCCTGCACGAAGTGGCGGCGGACTTGTCAGAAGGCGCGGACATGGTCATGGTCAAGCCAGGCATGCCGTATCTGGACATCCTTTGCCGGGTCAAAGAAGAATTTAAAGTGCCGACCTTTGTTTATCAGGTCAGCGGTGAATACGCCATGCACATGGCGGCAATACAGAATGGCTGGTTGAGCGAAGGGGTTATCCTCGAATCCCTGACCGCTTTTAAACGTGCAGGCGCCGATGGCATCCTGACTTACTTTGCCGTCCGTGCTGCTCAATTGTTACGAGAGCAAAAATAGCCCTCCCAGGAACATTCGATGAATACCGAAGTGCTCACTGAAGTTGCCGTAAAAGACGCTCAACCAGTGGTGGAGCAAATCGCCGAAACCCCGCCGGAACTGGAGCCTGCTGCTCCCGCGGCGGTGACCGAGCCTGCTGCTGCGGCGCCAGCGATTGCCATTCCCGGCCTGGATGACAGCAGCCTGTACATCCATCGCGAGCTCTCGCAACTGCAGTTCAACATCCGCGTGCTGGAGCAGGCGCTGGATGAGTCCTACCCGTTGCTGGAGCGGCTGAAGTTTCTGCTGATCTTCTCCAGCAACCTGGACGAGTTCTTCGAGATTCGTGTGGCCGGCCTGAAGAAACAGATCACCTTCGCCCGTGAACAGGCCGGCGCCGATGGCCTGCAACCGCACCAGGCCCTGGCCCGGATCAGCGAACTGGTGCACGGTCACGTCGACCGCCAGTACGCGATCCTCAACGACATTCTGTTGCCGGAACTGGAGAAACATCAGGTCCGCTTCATCCGTCGGCGTCACTGGACCACCAAGATCAAAACCTGGGTGCGCCGCTATTTCCGCGACGAGATCGCGCCGATCATTACCCCGATCGGCCTCGACCCGACGCACCCGTTCCCGTTGCTGGTGAACAAGAGCCTGAACTTCATCGTCGAGCTCGAAGGTATCGACGCCTTCGGCCGCGATTCCGGTCTGGCGATCATCCCGGCGCCACGTCTGCTGCCGCGCGTCATCAAGTTGCCGGAAGAGGTAGGCGGCTCGGGCGACAACTACGTGTTCCTGTCGTCGATGATCCATGCGCACGCCGATGACCTGTTCCAGGGGATGAAGGTCAAGGGCTGCTACCAGTTCCGTCTGACCCGCAACGCCGACCTCGCGGTCGACACCGAAGATGTAGAAGACCTGGCCCGCGCCCTGCGCGGCGAATTGTTCTCGCGTCGCTACGGTGACGCGGTGCGTCTGGAAGTCGCCGACACCTGCCCGAAACACTTGTCCGACTACTTGCTCAAGCAGTTCAACCTGCACGAGACCGAGCTGTATCAGGTCAACGGTCCGGTCAACCTGACCCGCCTGTTCAGCATCACCGGTCTGGACAGTCAGCGAGCGCTGCAATACACGCCGTTCACCCCGCAGATCCCGAAATTGCTGCAGAACAGCGAGAACATCTTCAGCGTGATCAGCAAGCAGGACATCCTGTTGCTGCACCCGTTCGAGTCGTTCACCCCGGTGGTCGACCTGTTGCGCCAGGCTGCCAAGGATCCGCATGTTTTGGCGGTCCGTCAGACCCTGTACCGCTCCGGCGCCAACTCGGAAATCGTCGATGCGCTGGTCGATGCCGCGCGTAACGGCAAGGAAGTCACCGCGGTGATCGAGTTGCGTGCGCGGTTCGACGAAGAGTCCAACCTGCAACTGGCCAGCCGTCTGCAAGCGGCCGGTGCGGTGGTGATTTACGGCGTGGTCGGCTTCAAGACCCACGCCAAGATGATGCTGATCTTGCGTCGCGAGGCCGGCGAGATTGTCCGTTACGCCCACTTGGGTACCGGCAACTACCACGCGGCCAACGCCCGTCTGTACACCGACTACAGCTTGCTGACCTCGGATGACGCCTTGTGCGAAGACGTCGGAAAACTGTTCAGTCAGCTGATCGGCATGGGTAAAACCCTGCGCATGAAGAAGCTGCTGCACGCGCCGTTCACGTTGAAGAAGGGCATGCTCGACATGATTGCCCGGGAGACCCAGTTCGCCCTCGACGGCAAACCGGCGCACATCATCGCCAAGTTCAACTCGCTGACCGATCCGAAGATCATCCGCGCGCTGTACAAGGCCAGTCAGTCCGGCGTGCGTATCGATCTGGTGGTGCGTGGCATGTGCTGCCTGCGTCCGGGCATCGCCGGGGTTTCGCACAACATCCACGTGCGCTCGATCATCGGGCGTTTCCTGGAACACACCCGGGTCTTCTACTTCCTCAATGGCGGCGAAGAGCAGATGTTCCTGTCCAGCGCCGACTGGATGGAGCGCAACCTCGACAAGCGCGTCGAGACTTGCTTCCCGGTCGAGGGCAAGAAGCTGATCATGCGGGTCAAGAAAGAGCTGGAGCTGTATCTCACCGATAACACCCACAGCTGGAGCCTGCAGGCGGACGGTCGTTACATCCGCAACACGCCGACGGGTAACCAGAACCCGCGTAGTGCGCAGGCTACGCTGCTGGAGCGTTTGGGTAGTCCGATTCTGACCGTGCGTTAACGCAAACATCGGCTAATAAAAAATGGCGATCCCTGCGGATCGCCATTTTTGTTTTCACCGCCGTCTCCTGTAGGAGCACAGCTTGCTGGCGATGGCGCCCGTCAGATCGCCATCGCCAGCAAGCTGTGCTCCTACAGGACCGTGTTTCAGCGAACGTTGAGTACGAAGCCGACGCGGGTCAGCCACTCCGCTTCCAGGCCGAAGTCGGCCTGGGTCAGCTGGTTTTCGTCCAGCCAGTTTTCCGGGAACAACACATCCAGGCTGTCGCCATTGGCCTGCAGCACGACCTGGGGCATTTCCTGGGTGCCGCGGATGTGATGGAACAGAATCGCAAAGCGCAGCAGCACGCACAGGCGAATCAGCTTGATGCCTTCATCGCCGAAGTCGGCAAACTTGTCCCGAGGGATATTGCGGCGGTGGCCACGCACCAGTAGCGCAAGCATCAGTTGGTCTTCGCGGGAGAACCCGGCCAGGTCCGAGTGCTCGATCAAGTAAGCGCCGTGCTTGTGGTAGTGATAGTGAGCGATGTCCAGGCCCACTTCATGGACCTTGGCAGCCCAGCCGAGCAATTCGCGCCAGACGCCATCATCCAGATCCCAATCTTCGGCGACTTGATCGAAGGCATGCAGCGCCTTGCGCTCAACCCGCGCCGCTTGTTCCAGATCGACGTGATAACGCTCCATCAACGAGCTGAGGGTGCGCTCACGGACGTCTTCGTGATGATGGCGGCCCAACAGATCATAGAGCACGCCTTCGCGCAGGGCGCCTTCACAGTGGTCCATGCGTTGCAGCTCGAGCGCGTCGAAGATCGCTTCGAGAATCGCCAGGCCGGCAGGGAAGATCGCCCGGCGGTCAGGCTTGATGCCTTCGAAGTCAATCTTCTCGACGTCGCCGAGCTTGATCAGCTTGCGCTTGAGCCAGGCCAAACCTTGGGCGTTGACCTCGCCCGTGCCATGCCCTCCGGCCTTCAGCGCCAGGCCGATGGCGCGAATGGTGCCCGAGGAGCCGATGGCTTCATCCCAGGTCAGGCGGTGCAGGGCGTGTTCGATGCTCATGATCTCCAGCCGCGCCGCCGTGTACGCCTGGGCGTAGCGGGCCGGGGTGATCTTGCCGTCCTTGAAATAGCGCTGGGTGTAGCTGACGCAGCCCATTTGCAGGCTTTCGCGCAGCAGCGGTTCGAAGCGCTGGCCGATGATGAATTCGGTACTGCCGCCGCCGATGTCGGCCACCAGGCGCTTGCCCGGGGTGTCAGCGAGGGTGTGGGAAACGCCGAGGTAAATCAGACGCGCTTCTTCACGGCCGGAGATGACTTCCACCGGGTGGCCGAGGATTTCTTCAGCGCGGCGGATAAATTCGCCACGGTTACGGGCTTCACGCAGGGCGTTGGTGCCGACGATCCGCACGGCGCCGGTCGGCATACCGTTGATCAGTTGGGCAAAACGCTTCAGGCAATCGAGCCCGCGTTGCATGGATTCTTCACTGAGCTGACGCTCATCGTCGATGCCGGCGGCCAGCTGAACCTTCTCCCCGAGACGTTCGAGAATACGGATTTCGCCGTTCTGGGCCTTGGCCACGACCATGTGAAAGCTGTTGGAGCCCAGGTCGATTGCGGCGATCAGGGACAGATTCTTGGCTTGGGATTGCGGCATGGTCAGGGGGTCTCGGTCGATAACCTCGACATCGTGCCACGATCAAACGCTGCCGCCAACGCGCAGTGTTCAAAGCCTTGATCCAGCGCAGATATGCTGGTGACCGCTGCGCGGTCAATCGCGAGCAAGCTCGCTCCCACATTGGTTCTGCGTCGACCAAAGGATTGAGGGCAACACAGAACCCTGTGGGAGCGAGCTTGCTCGCGATGACGGCCTCACGGGCACTGAAGATCTATCAGCCGGCCGCTTCTACCGTGCCAATGAAATTCGCCAGCTCCGCCGTTTGCGGATTGGCAAACAACACCTTCGGATCCCCGACCTCATGCACCTTGCCCTGATGCATGAACACCAACTTATCCCCAACCTCCCGGGCAAAACGCATCTCATGGGTGACCATAATCAACGTCATCCCTTCCTTGGCCAGTTGCCGAACCACGCTCAGCACTTCATTGACCAATTCCGGGTCCAGCGCCGAGGTAATCTCATCGCACAGCAAGACCTTCGGCGACATCGCCAGCGCCCGGGCTATGGCCACCCGCTGTTGCTGCCCGCCAGATAACCGATCCGGGAAGGCATCGAATTTCTCCCCCAGCCCGACCCGCTCCAGCATCTCCCGCGCCAGCTCGGCCGCTTTGGCTTTCGGCACTTTCTGCACTACCTGCGGCGCGAGCATCACGTTCTCGCCGACCGTCAGGTGCGGGAACAGGTTGAACTGCTGAAACACCATTCCGACTTTCTGCCGCAAGCTGCGCAGATCGGCACGGGCGGCGTCGAGGTAGTCGCCGTCGACTTCAATCACGCCGTCGTTGATCGATTCCAGACCATTAAGGGTGCGCAGCAATGTGGATTTGCCAGAGCCGCTGCGGCCGATGATCGCCACCACCTGGCCTTCCTCGACACTCAGGTCGATGCCTTTGAGTACATGGTGGTCGCCGTAATATTTATGCAGGGCCGAAATTCTAAGCAGAGGCATGCAGTCTCCTTTCCAGGTAGCGAGCACTGAGGGACAAGGGGTAGCAGAGCAGGAAGTAACCAAGGGCCACGAGGCCGTAGACCATGAACGGTTCGAAGGTTGCGTTGGCGAGCATGCCGCCGGTCTTGGTCAGTTCGGTGAAGCCGATGATTGAGGTGACGGCGGTGCCTTTGACCACCTGCACGGAGAAGCCCACGGTCGGTGCTACGGCGATGCGCAGCGCTTGCGGCAGGATCACGTAGCGCAGTTGCTCCAGAGGATTGAGCGCCAGGCTTGATGAAGCTTCCCACTGGCCGTTGGGAATCGATTCGACGCAACCGCGCCAGATCTCCGCCAGGTAGGCGCTGGTGAACAGCGTCAGGGCAATCGCCGCCGCCATCCACGGCGAAATCTCCACCCCGGCCAACGCCACACCGAAGAACACCAGAAACAGCTGCATCAACAGCGGCGTGCCCTGGAACAGTTCGATATAGGTGCGGGCAAAGCTGCGCGGCAGGGATTTTTTCGAGATGCGCATGACCATGATCAGCAAGCCGATCAGTCCGCCACCGATAAATGCCACCAGCGACAGCGCGAGGGTCCATTGCAGGCCTGTGAGCAGGTTGCGTACGACGTCCCAGAATGTGAAATCGCTCATTGGCTGCTCCTTGCGACAAAGCGGCGGCCAATCCAGTTCAGCAGCTGGCGGATCAGCAGCGCCATGCACAGGTAGAGCAGTGTGGTCAGCGCGTAGGTTTCAAAGGCGCGGAAGTTGCGCGACTGAATGAAGTTGGCGGCGAAGCTCAGCTCTTCGGTGGCGATCTGCGAGCAGACCGCCGAACCCAGCATCACGATGATGATCTGGCTGCTCAATGCCGGCCAAACCTTGCCCAGCGCCGGTAGCAGGACCACGTGGCGGAAGGCTTCGAAACGGGTCATCGCCAACGCGGCGGCGGCTTCCAGCTGGCCTCGAGGGATTGCCTGGATGCCGGCGCGGATGATCTCGGTGGAATAGGCGCCCAGGTTGATCACCATCGCCAGCACCGCCGCCTGCCACTCGGAAATCTGCACGCCCAGTGACGGCAGGCCGAAGAAGATGAAAAACAACTGCACCAGAAACGGCGTATTGCGGATCAACTCGACGTAGACCCCAAAAATGCCGGCGAACGGACGGATGTTCCACGCCCGCACCAACGCCCCGACGATGCCCAGACCCACCCCGAGCACCGCGCCGATGGCCGTCAGTTCAAGGGTGAACAGCGCACCGCGCAGCAGCAGGTCGGTGTTTTGCACCACCGGTATGAAATCGAACTGATAAGCCATGTTTAGGCTCCTTTTTTAAACGGCGTCGCACGACGATCAGAGATCGGCCGGCAGCGGCTCTTTGAGCCAGGTCCGGGAGTTCTTCTCCAGCGCGCCGTCGGTCTTGGCGGTGGCGAGGATCTGGTTGACCTTGTCCAGCAGCGCCGGCTCGTTTTTGTTCACGCCGACGTAGACCGGCGAATCCTTGAGCTTCACTTTCAGCGCCGGAATGCGTTTCGGGTTGCGCTCGCTGATGGTCACCATCACCACGTTGCCGCTGGCGATCAGATCAACTTGTCCGGCGAGGTATGCGGCGATGGTCGAGTTGTTGTCTTCGAAGCGCTTGATGGTCACGCCTTCGGGCGCGACTTTGGTCAGCTCGATGTCTTCGATGGCGCCACGGGTGACGCTGATGGTTTTGCCCTTGAGGTCGCCCAGGCTTTTGATACTGGCGTCTGGCGGGCCGAATACGGCGAGGTAGAACGGCGCGTAGGCACGGGAGAAGTCGATGACCTTCTCGCGCTCGGGGTTCTTGCCGAGGCTGGAGATCACCAGATCGACCTTGCCGGTGGTCAGAAACGGAATGCGGTTGGTGCTGTTGACCGGCGTCAGCTCGAGTTTGACCTTGAGTTGGTCGGCCAGCAGCTTGGCGGTGTCGATATCGAGGCCGCGCGGTTTCATGTCCGGGCCGACCGAGCCGAAGGGCGGGAAGTCCTGAGGCACGGCAACCTTGAGGACGCCGCGCTTGACCACATCCTCCAGACCGTCGGCGTGGGCGGGCGCCTGGCTCAGCATCAGGCTGGCAAACAGGGCGGCGAGGAGGGCGCTGTAACGCTGGGTCATGGCAAATCTCCGAATCGGCGAGAAGTGAATTCTGCGGATCGACAGAGCATGGGCCGTGCCAATATCGGGTTTTGGGGGCGCAAGGCCACGGTTTTACTGGTATCACTCGGTCTTACTGGTCTGAACAGTCAGGCGCGGTTTCGCACCCCGATAGCGCATCACCGGAATTCACCGAGCCCCCATGGGGCACGACTTGCCGGGCGTCGCGAATAGCTTTACAACTAGCCGCTCATTAGCCCGGTTTCTCTGAAAAACCATGAACTCGATCTCCCGAGCCGTACCTGAAGTGGCGTTGCAAGCCATCCGCAAACTGATCACCGAGCAGGGTTTCGGGCCGGGGGATGCCTTGCCCTCGCAACGGGATTTGGCGGTGCAATTGGGGGTCAGTCGGGCGTCGCTGCGCGAAGCGTTGTCGTCATTGAGTGCGTTGGGAGTGATCAGCATCCAGCCGGGCAAAGGCGTGTTCGTGCAGTCGCCGGTTGAGTTGCCGCGAGGTGATGCGGGGCTGAGTTGGCCATTTGCGGCGCAAGCCTCGCCGCTCGATATCTTCCAGTTGCGCTATGCCCTGGAAGGCTTTGCCGCCGGTTTGGCCGCGGTAACCCTGAGTACTCACGAGCTTGATGCCCTGGAAGATAACGTCGCCGCCATGCGCATCGAATTGAAGGCCGGCGACTTCGAGGCCGCGGCGCGACTGGATTTCGAGTTTCACCGGCGCATCCTGCTGGCGAGCGGCAATCAGGCGATGCTCAGCATCCTGACGGCCAGCGCCGACATCTTTCTAGAGAGCCAGAAACTACCGTTCATCCGGGCGGAACGGGCGATGGAAACCTGGCAGGAACACCGCAAAATCCTCCGCGCACTGGCCCGTCGGGCGTCCGGCGCAGCGCAGAAGGCCATGCACGAACATGTGCGTAACGCGGCACTGCGCACCGGAATTGCCTTCGTCGCTCCCGCCACCTCGTGACTTGGGCTATACCCAAACTCATGCGGCACCATAGCGAGACTCAATCATCTGCACCTTCCTGAACGAGGGAAGGGCAGCTATGATGGGCCACGTTTTTTTGCTTACAACCTGGAGACTTCCATGAGCAGCGATCTTATTAAACACGTCACCGACGCTAGCTTCGACGTCGACGTCCTCAAGGCCGAAGGCGCTGTACTGGTCGACTACTGGGCTGAATGGTGCGGCCCTTGCAAAATGATCGCTCCTGTTCTGGACGAAATTGCTGAAACGTACAAAGGCAAGCTGACCGTTGCCAAACTGAACATCGACGAAAACCAGGAAACCCCGGCCAAGCACGGCGTGCGTGGTATCCCGACTCTGATGCTGTTCAAAAACGGCAACGTTGAAGCGACCAAGGTCGGCGCACTGTCGAAGTCGCAACTGGCTGCCTTCCTCGACGCCAACATCTAAGCGTCGTTTAAAGCGTCATCAAAAAGGCCCCGCACATTGCGGGGCCTTTTCGTTATTGAGGGCTAGACGCTCCGAAACTCAGGTGGTACATTCGGCCCCGCACTGGTTTCTCCACTGCCCCCTGCTAGCCGTCGCCGACGCACTCCTTTTCGAATAAGTACGCGATCCTGTCGCCTTCTCTGCGGCGCGGCCTCATTAAGCCAAAAGCTTAATTTCCCCCCCTCCATAAATGATTACGTCATTCCTATATGAATCTGACTGAACTCAAGCAAAAGCCGATTACCGAACTGCTCGAATTGGCCGAACAGATGGGCATAGAAAATATGGCCCGTTCGCGCAAGCAGGACGTGATTTTCTCCCTGCTCAAAAAGCACGCTAAAAGCGGCGAGGAAATCTCCGGTGATGGCGTGCTGGAGATTCTCCAGGACGGCTTCGGCTTCCTTCGCTCCGCTGACGCTTCCTATCTCGCCGGCCCAGACGATATCTACGTCTCGCCGAGTCAGATCCGTCGCTTCAACTTGCGCACCGGTGACACCATCGTTGGCAAGATCCGTCCTCCAAAGGAAGGCGAGCGTTATTTCGCGCTGCTCAAGGTCGACACGATCAACTACGATCGTCCCGAGAACGCGAAAAACAAGATTCTCTTCGAGAACCTGACCCCGCTGTTCCCGACCGTGCGCATGAAGATGGAAGCCGGCAACGGTTCCACCGAAGACTTGACCGGTCGTGTCATCGACCTGTGCGCCCCGATCGGCAAAGGCCAGCGCGGTCTGATCGTTGCACCGCCGAAAGCCGGTAAAACGATCATGCTGCAGAACATCGCAGCGAACATCGCTCGTAACAATCCTGAAGTTCATCTGATCGTATTGCTGATCGACGAACGTCCGGAAGAAGTGACCGAAATGCAGCGCACCGTGCGCGGCGAAGTGGTTGCCTCGACGTTCGACGAGCCGCCAACCCGCCACGTGCAGGTTGCCGAAATGGTGATCGAGAAGGCCAAGCGCCTGGTCGAACACAAGAAGGACGTGGTGATCCTGCTCGACTCCATCACCCGTCTGGCTCGCGCCTACAACACCGTGATCCCGAGCTCCGGCAAAGTACTCACCGGTGGTGTCGATGCCCACGCCCTGGAGAAACCGAAACGTTTCTTCGGCGCTGCGCGGAACATCGAAGAAGGCGGTTCGCTGACCATCATCGCCACCGCGCTGGTTGAAACCGGCTCGAAGATGGACGAAGTGATCTACGAAGAATTCAAAGGCACGGGCAACATGGAACTGCCGCTGGATCGTCGTATCGCCGAAAAACGCGTCTTCCCGGCCATCAACATCAACCGTTCCGGTACCCGCCGCGAAGAGTTGCTGACAGCCGACGACGAGTTGCAACGCATGTGGATCCTTCGCAAGCTGCTGCACCCGATGGACGAAATCGCTGCCATCGAGTTCCTGGTCGACAAGCTGAAAACGACCAAGACCAACGATGAGTTCTTCCTGTCGATGAAACGCAAGTAAGTCGAACGGGCCAAAAAGCCGGGGAAACCCGGCTTTTTGCTATCTGATTTTTGATGAACCGGCAGTTCGTGGTTCTGAATAGAGGGGTTCGGCGCTAAACTGCCACCCCCGAACGGCACGGCCAACACGAGGCTCACGCATGCAGTATCGCGACTTGCGCGACTTTATCAGCGGCCTGGAAAAGCGCGGCGAACTCAAGCGCATCCAGGTTCCGGTGTCCCCAGTGCTCGAAATGACCGAGGTCTGCGACCGCACCTTGCGTGCCAAAGGTCCGGCCCTGCTTTTCGAAAACCCTACGGGTTATGACATTCCGGTGCTCGGCAATCTGTTCGGCACCCCTGAGCGCGTGGCGCTGGGCATGGGCGCAGAAGCGGTCAGCGAGTTGCGCGAGATCGGCAAGCTGCTGGCGTTCCTCAAGGAGCCCGAGCCGCCGAAAGGCCTGAAAGACGCCTGGTCCAAGCTGCCGATCTTCCGCAAGATCATCGCCATGGCACCGAAGGTGGTCAAAGACGCGGTCTGCCAGGAAGTGGTCATCGAAGGCGACGACGTCGATCTCGCGATGCTGCCGGTGCAGACCTGCTGGCCGGGCGACGTTGGCCCGCTGATCACCTGGGGCCTGACCGTCACCAAAGGCCCGAACAAGGATCGCCAGAACCTCGGCATCTACCGTCAACAAGTGATCGGCCGCAACAAGGTCATCATGCGCTGGCTCAGTCACCGTGGCGGCGCGCTGGATTACCGCGAGTGGTGCGAGAAGCATCCTGGCCAGCCGTTCCCGGTGTCCGTGGCGCTGGGTGCTGACCCGGCGACCATTCTTGGCGCGGTGACTCCTGTGCCGGACAGCCTTTCCGAATACGCTTTCGCCGGCCTGTTGCGCGGCAACCGCACCGAGCTGGTGAAGTGTCGTGGCAACGACCTGCAGGTGCCGGCGACCGCCGAGATCATTCTTGAAGGGGTGATCCATCCGGGCGAGATGGCCGACGAAGGTCCGTACGGCGACCACACCGGTTACTACAACGAAGTCGACAGCTTCCCGGTGTTCACCGTAGAGCGCATCACCCATCGCATCAAACCGATTTACCACAGCACCTACACCGGCCGTCCGCCGGATGAGCCGGCAATTCTCGGCGTGGCGCTGAACGAAGTGTTCGTGCCGATCCTGCAGAAGCAGTTCCCGGAGATCACCGACTTCTATCTGCCACCCGAAGGCTGCTCGTACCGCATGGCCATCGTGACCATGAAGAAGTCGTATCCCGGCCATGCCAAGCGGGTAATGCTGGGTGTCTGGTCGTTTTTGCGACAGTTCATGTACACCAAGTTCGTTATCGTCACTGATGACGACATCAACGCACGCGACTGGAACGACGTGATCTGGGCCATCACCACGCGCATGGACCCCAAGCGCGACACGGTGATGATCGACAACACGCCGATCGATTACCTGGACTTCGCCTCGCCGGTTTCCGGCCTGGGTTCGAAGATGGGACTCGATGCCACGCATAAATGGCCAGGCGAAACCACTCGCGAGTGGGGCCGGGTGATCGTCAAGGACGAAGCCGTTACCCAGCGGATCGATGCCATCTGGAATCAGTTAGGAATAGATTGATGCGTGTAACCTTGCAGCCCTCCGGAGCAGTGCTACAGATTCTGCCCGGCGAGCGGATTCTTGATGGCGCGCGGCGTCTGGGCTATGAATGCCCGCAAAGCTGTCGAAACGGCAATTGCCACGTGTGCGCCGCACTGCTGGTGGAAGGGCGAGTCGAACAGGAAGGCGGTGTGCGCGACCATGGCGAGTTCTACACTTGCATAGCAGAGCCGCTGGAAGACTGCATCGTGCTGTGGGATGGCGTGCTCGCGCTGGGAGAATTGCCGGTGCGCAGCTTGTCGTGTCAGGTCATTGAATGCAGGGACGTCGGCGGCGATACCTGGCGTGTGCGTCTGCGAGCACCGGCCGGCAAGCCACCGCGTTATCACGCCGGTCAGTACTTGATGATCGAGCGCGAGAGTGGCGAGAAGTCCGCGTTCTCCCTGGCCTCGGCACCGCATGGCGGGCGTGATCTGGAAATCCATGTGCTGGCGCGCGAAAGCAGTGCGCTGAGCCTGATCGACCAGTTGCAACGCAACCCGATGGTGCGGATCGAAATGCCGTTCGGCGACACCCATCTGGCTGAGTTGCCGGACGGTCCGCTGGTGCTGATCGCCGCGGGTACCGGCATGGGCCAGATCCATAGCCTGATCGAACATTGCCGTGCTACGGGCTTCAAACATCCGGTGCACCTGTATTGGGGCGTGCGTCGTCCTGAAGACTTTTACGAGATCGAACATTGGGATGAGTGGCTGAAGCTGCCCAATCTATTCCTGCATAAAGTCGTCAGTGATCAATGCGGCTGGCAGGGGCGCTGCGGGATGCTGCATGAGGCTGTGTGTGAGGACTTCCCGGATCTGAAAGCCTTGCATGTCTACGCCAGCGGCTCTCCGGCCATGGTCTACGGCACACTGGATGCTTTGGTCGAAGCCGGGATGGACGCGCATCAAATGCGTGCGGATGTATTTGCATACGCTCCGCGATCTTGATCCCCGCTCTTAATCGTTATAACTCCCTATATAGCCGATCGGTATTTATAAAATTATATAAATGCCGGTAGGTTATATGTCATCCAGGCAAATATTTAAGAGCTGTGCCATGGCACTTAAATTGCCTTAAAACATATGTGCCTTATTGTTACAGCGGTGCGTTCTATTAAGTAATTCTTCACCCGCGGGGAGCTGAACGCTAATCGCCATGAGCGCCATTGAATCTGCTTTTTTGAATCTGGCTTACCCTCCGCGGCTCGATCTGGGGCCGCAGCTCACGCACGAACAATTGCTCAGCTCAATGCAGTCGACGATGGCGCGCCACAAGGGCGGGCCGGTGTGGCTGTTCGCTTACGGTTCGCTGATCTGGCGTCCTGAATGCGCAGCGGTGGAGCGAGTGCGTGGTCGTGTGCATGGCTACCATCGCGGTTTGTATTTGTGGTCCCACGAACATCGCGGCACACCCGAAGTGCCTGGGCTGGTATTCGGCCTGGATCGCGGTGGTTCTTGCAGCGGCTTCGCCTATCGCTTGCCTGAAGAGCAACTTGAAGCATCCCTTTACGCACTTTGGCAGCGCGAAATGCCATTCCCGTCCTATCGCCCACACTGGCTCAACTGCCGTCTTGAAGACGGAAGTCAGGTTCAGGCGTTGGGGTTTGTATTGGAGCGGCATCTGCCCAGCTATGCGGGCAACTTGCCGGATCACGTGCTGAGCCACGTGTTCGAAAACGCTTGCGGGCGTTACGGCACGACTCGCGATTATGTCGAGCAGACCGCCCACGCCCTGCGTAGCCACGCCATGCCAGACCGGAATCTGGAGGCGCGGCTCAAGCGCTGCAAATCAAAGGCCGATCAGGCGATTGCTTCGCGACTCTGACTGGCGACTTGTTTGTGCCACAGCGTCGGCGCAAGGAAGGCCATCGCCAGGAAGCATGCGCCGATCAGCAGCACGAAACCGCCGTCCCAGCCGAAGTGGTCCACGGTGTAGCCCATCGCTGCACTGGCCGCGACCGAACCACCCAGATAACCGAACAGACCCGTGAAGCCCGCTGCCGTACCGGCGGCTTTCTTCGGTGCCAATTCCAGCGCTTGCAGGCCGATCAGCATCACCGGGCCGTAAATCAGGAAGCCGATCGAGACGAGCGCGATCATGTCGACAGTCGGGTTGCCGGCCGGGTTGAGCCAGTACACCAGGGTCGCCACGGTCACCAAAGCCATGAACACCATGCCGGTCAGGCCACGGTTGCCACGGAAGATCTTGTCCGACATCCAGCCGCATAGCAGCGTGCCCGGAATACCTGCCCATTCGTAGAAGAAGTAGGCCCACGAGGTTTTATCCACGGTGAAGCCCTTGGCTTCCTTGAGGTAGGTCGGTGCCCAGTCCAGCACGCCGTAGCGCAACAGGTAGACGAAGACGTTGGCCAGGGCGATGTACCAGAGCATTTTGTTGCGCAGCACGTATTTGACGAAGATTTCCTTGGCGCTGAATTCTTCTTCGTGGCTGGCGTCGTAGCCTTCCGGGTAGTCGTTCTTGTACTTCTCGATGGGCGGCAGGCCCACCGATTGCGGGGTGTCGCGCATGGTGGCGAAAGCAAACACCGCGACGGCCATGGCTACTGCAGCCGGCACATAAAACGCTGCATGCCAGTCATTGAACAGGCCCATACCGAGCAGGAACAACGGGCCGATCAGGCCGCCACCGACGTTATGCGCCACGTTCCACAAGGACACTACGCCACCGCGTTCCTTCTGCGACCACCAGTGCACCATCGTCCGCCCACTCGGTGGCCAGCCCATGCCCTGAGCCCAGCCATTGATAAAGAGCAGGATGAACATGATGGTCACGCTGGACGTCGCCCAGGGCGCGAAGCCGAAAATGAACATCACACCGGCCGATACCAACAGGCCGAAGGGCAGGAAGAAACGCGGATTGGAACGGTCGGACACGATGCCCATCAGGAACTTGGACAGGCCGTAGGCAATGGCGATGGCCGACAGCGCCAGGCCCAGCTCACCGCGGGTATAGCCCTCTTCGATCAGATAGGGCATGGCCAGGGAGAAGTTTTTGCGCAGCAGGTAATAGCCGGCGTAGCCGATAAAAATCCCGGCGAAGATCTGCCAGCGATGGCGTCGGTAGGTGCTGTCTATTTTTTCTTCAGGCAATGGAGCCTGATGTGCGGCAGGACGAAAGAAAGCAAACATTCAAGAGCTCCAGATTTCTTGTTTTGACTGCGGATGCGAATGTTACAGTTTCGTTACCGAAAATAGCACCGGTTCGCATCGGCCAAATAGCGGAAATGCTGGAGATTGCATGTTCTTTTATGAACATGTCGCTCAGGTATAAATGTAGGGCGTTGTGGGAAACGTTACTTGCAGGTCTACGTGCCGCATTTCGGTCCAGGGTAGGACGAGACTTTGGGAAATGTCCTTCGTTTGAATGGGAAGTCGTGGCGTTCTGTTCCCAGTCGTCGAGCCTTAACCTTTACGCAGCTGCCAGCTTTGGCATTTCAGTTGCTAAGGGGAGGGGTTATGCGGTGGTTGGCGTGTGTGCTTTTGTTGGTTGTGTCGGTCGGTGTTCGGGCCGAGGAAGTGTTTCTGATACCGGAAAACAATCCCAAGCCGATTTACCCCAGGGCGCTTTTCAGGGCCGGCATAACGGGTGAAGTTCGGGTCAGGTTTACTGCCAATGCCGATGGCTCGGTCAGCAATGTGAGTATTTTGCAAAGCGACCATCCTGATCTGGCCGAGGCGACCCGGAAGGCGATAGCGCAGTGGCGCTTTAAACCGTGGACGGTAGATGGCGATAAACCCGCCGAACAGGAAGTGATTGCGCCGATGGTTTTTAGACTGGATCTGGACACGCCCATACACACCAACCAGTGGCTCAAACAGTTGAGATGTCGTGACCTCAATGAGGCGTTGGTCGATTATCCGGAGTACGCGTGGGTTGATTCAAAAGTGTTTGATTACACTCGTGCTTATCTGTCGAACGTGTTTCACGTGACTCAGTTGCCGAGCGAGACGCGTCTGGCATGGATTGCCAACCTGAATAAACGTGTGCCAATCATTGTCAGGGAGTGCCGGAGTAGCCCTGTCCGCAAGTACATGAGTTTGCTGCCGGAGGAAATCAGGAAGTTGCTTTAGTCCCGGACAATAAAAAGCGGTCTGAACAACTTCATTTGAAGTCCAGACCGCTTTATTGGGCTCAGCGAACCTGAACCACCACTTTCCCGACCGCTTTGCGCTGGCCAAGATCATTGATCGCCTGCGCCGCATTGCTCAGTGGATACACCTGCGACACCAACGGCTTCAACTTGCCTTCGGCAAACCAGCCAAACAATTGCTGGAAGTTTGCCGCGTTGTCTTGAGGCTGGCGCTGGGCAAACGAGCCCCAGAACACACCCACCACCGCTGCACCTTTAAGCAAGGCGAGGTTAACCGGCAATTCAGGGATACGACCGCTGGCGAAACCCACCACCAGCAGACGGCCGTTCCACGCGATGGCGCGGATGGCCTGGTCGAACAGATCGCCACCGACCGGATCGTAGATCACGTCGGCACCCTGGCCGTCGGTCAGGCGCTTGATTTCGTCCTTGAGGCTGGTTTCGCTGTAGTTGATCAGCTCATCGGCACCGGCAGCTTTGGCCACCGCGAGTTTTTCGGCGCTGCTGGCGGCGGCGATCACGCGGGCGCCCATGGCTTTGCCGATTTCCACCGCTGCCAGGCCGACACCGCCAGAAGCACCCAGCACCAGCAAGGTTTCACCCGGTTGCAGGTTGCCCCGTTGCTTGAGCGCGTGCATCGAAGTGCCATAAGTCATGCTGAACGCGGCGGCGGTGTTGAAGTCCATCGATGGCGGGATTGGCAACACGTTATAGCCCGGCACCGCGACCTGTTCGGCGAAACTGCCCCAGCCGGTCAGCGCCATGACCCGATCGCCGACCTTGAGGTGGCTGACCTTTTCGCCTACTTCGCTGACCACGCCAGCCGCTTCGCCGCCCGGGGAAAACGGGAAGGGCGGCTTGAACTGATATTTGCCCTCGATGATCAACGTGTCCGGGAAATTCACCCCGGCGGCGTGCACGTCCAGCAGGATTTCATTCTTCTTCGCGACAGGACTGGCGACGTCTTCCAGCACCAGCGATTCGGCAGGGCCGAAGGCTTTGCACAGCACGGCTTTCATCAGGGCTATTCCTTTGGGAGTGATGGCCGATAAGTGTAGGTGTGTGAGTCGATGGGTCAACGAGCATGCCCGGCCCTGATAGTCAGCCATAAGCTTGTGCTTGAGCGGCGGGTCGTTATGCTAGGCCGCAAACCGGATAAGGAGCGAATTGTGAAAGCGTGGATCATGTTGTTGCTGGCCCTGTCTCTGCCTGTGGCAGCGATGGCCGAAGAAGCCAAAGAAGGTGCAGCTCCGAAGGTCAATTACATCACCCTGAGCCCGCCGTTCGTGGGCAACTACGGGCTGGACGGGACGCCGAAGCTCAAGGTCTACAAGGCCGATGTGGCGTTGCGAGTGACCGGTGATGAGGCGACCAAACTGGTGAAAGCCAATGAGCCGTTGATTCGTAATCAACTGGTGGCGTTGTTTGCCCAGCAGACCACTGAAGCGATGAACAACGTCGAGGCCAAGGAAAAGCTGCGTCAGGAAGCCCTGAAGCAGACCCAGCAAATCATGAACGACGAAACCGGCAAGCCGGTGGTTGAGGATCTGTTGTTCAACAACCTGATCATCCAGTAATGCTGGATCCTGTAGGAGCAAAGCTTGCTCGCGATAGCGCCCTCAAGGCCGCCATCGCCGGCAAGCCGTGCTCCTACAAAAGCCCACCAGCAAGCCGCGCCCATTCAAAAAACATTTCAACGTAGCGCAATCACCGCCGCCCACTGCTCAGCCGTCACCGGCATCACCGACAGTCGCGAGCCTTTCTGCACCAGCGGCATCTCGGCCAGCACCGTCTGCTGTTTCAGATAATCCAGCTTAAGCACTTTGGGAAACGTCTCGACATGCGCGACATCGATCGCGCTCCAGGCGTTTTTCTCTGCCGTGGCTTTCGGATCGTAGTAATGACTCTCCGGCTCCAGCGCTGTCGGGTCCGGATACGCGGCTTCGACGATCTTTCCGATCCCGGCGATCCCCGGTTCGGGGCAGCTGGAGTGATAGAAGAAAAATTCGTCGCCCACGGCCATGGCCCGCAGAAAATTACGCGCCTGATAGTTGCGAACCCCATCCCAGCGCGCTTTGCCAAGCGTCTCCAGGCCCTTGATCGAGAGCTCGTCGGGCTCGGATTTCATTAGCCAATAAGCCATGGTTTTTGCTCCTTGCGAAGTGGGTGGGCAAGTTGTCGGGGGATTTTATGACAAACCGACGGTCGGTTGACGCCAGCGTTTGCGTGTCGGTTCACGTTGTCGCAAAATGCCGGCCTTCTAAGCTTGACGCTGCTGCACGGCCTACACCTACAACGGAAACCGCTGCTGTCATCGTGTTGATGTGCCTTTGGGGGGCAATCGATGAAACGCAAACCGGATTTACTATGGATTTTGGTTATTTTGTTCGGCCTCGGCGTCGTGACCACCGGCTATGCCCAAAGCCTGTGGAGCAACAAGACTGACGCTCCGATCGAAATCGCGCAGCAACAACAGCCGACGGCCTTCAAGCGCTGAACCTGTCTTCGGACGCCGCACCCGTAGGAGCAAAGCTTGCTCGCGATGACGGCGTCACATTCAACATCCGTGTGCCTGAAAGCCGCTATCGCGAGCAAGCTTTGCTCCTACAGTGCGGAACCTGCGAAATACCGCGCCTTGTCTGTCACCGTTCCCTGTAACGGCACATCCCAGCTCGCTTGAGCCAATCGTTCGACCTTCTGACATTCATGGGCCAGCCCCAATAGCGTCGGCTTGCGCCAGTTTTTACGTCGTGCCAGGTACGCCAGGCTTCGATCATAGAAACCACCGCCCATGCCCAGTCGTCCGCCGACATCGTCAAACCCGACCAATGGCAACAGCACCAGATCTAGCGCCCAGACTTTGCGTTGTCGGGCGAGGTTGTGCCGGGGTTCGAGAATACGAAAGCGGTTGGGTTTGAGTTTTTCGCCGGGGCGAATTCGCTGGAACACCATTTTGGTTCGTGGCCAGGCGCTGAGCACCGGCAGATACGTTGCCTTGCCTCGACGCTGAGCGGCACGCAGCAAAACACGCGGGTCGATTTCACCGTCAGTGGGCAGATACAGAGAGATATGTTTTGCGCGGCGAAACAGCGGGTGCTGAGCCAATTGCGTGTATAGCCCGCGAGCGGCCTGGCGTTGCTGACTGGGTGTCAGTGCGCGGCGGGCCTTGCGCAGCATGCGTCGAAGTTGCGGGCGGGGCAGCAGCGCAGGTTCGGTCATGAATTCGGGCTTCGGCAGTGCGGGTACATAAAGCGTACCCGTAAAAAAGCCGATGCCGGTATTTAAACCGGCATCGGACTGGAATCAGGCTCCCCGGATGTACCGCTGTCAACTTAGCCCTTGAACCCGAAAGTTCAAGGTGGAAGATGCAGTAGGCTTTAAGGCTTTCCGTCTAGCGGACATGCACACCAGCCCAACGTGCAACCTCCAGGGTATAGCAAATCGGCTCAGGGACATCGCCAACTGGCAAGCACCCCAGGGAGTGATGCGAGTATACCCCAAGCGGTTTCGCGTTTCAGCCCTTGGTGACGTCCGGATCGGTTGCGAGCACCAGATCGACGCGATCCAGCAGGTCGCGAACCTGCTCGCGGGTCGAGCCGCTGGCCTGCACATCCGGGCGTTCTTCCTTGTGAAGAAGATCGTGCGTGATGTTCAGGGCGGCCATCACGGCGATACGATCGGCGCCGATGACTTTGCCGCTGCTGCGGATTTCGCGCATCTTGCCGTCCAGGTAACGGGCGGCGCTCACCAGGTTGCTGCGCTCTTCCTGGGGGCAGATGATCGAATATTCTTTATCGAGGATCTGCACGGTAACGCTATTGCTTGAACTCATGAGTCTTGCTCCAGGGCCTTGAGGCGCGAAATCATTGATTCGACCTTACGCCGAGCGATTTCGTTCTTTTCAATGAGGTGAGCGCGTTCCTCGCGCCAGGTCTTTTCCTGAGCTAATAGGAGTCCGTTTTGACTCTTTAGTTGCTCGACGCGGGTAATTAGCAATTCGAGTCTGGCCATTAGCGCTTGCAGGTCGGTGTCTTCCATTGTGTCCACTGAAATTGTGTCAGATGGGTGATAGCTGGCGGACAGCCTTTAATAGTCTTGGCGAGTCTGTCGATGTAGGATACAAGGCCTTCATTCTAGACATAGCGCCGTCTGGCGCCTAGCTGCCCATGCCCATTCAGAATTCCCCGTACCAAGCCTTCGCCAAACTGCTGACTTCCAGCGGTCATAATGCCTCGCCTGCCGAACTGCATGGCCTATTGCTCGGACGCAGTTGCGCCGGTGCCGGTTTCGATGCCGAAGGTTGGCTGATTGATGCCGCCGAGCTGCTCGAAAGCGAGCCGCAGGATAATGTCCGCAACGCCTTGATCGGCTTGCAGGAGATGGTCAAGGGCGAGCTCACCGGCGACGACGTGACCGTCGTTCTGCTGCTGCCGACCGATGACGAGCCGCTGGCCGACCGCGCCGCCGCACTGGGTCAATGGTGCCAGGGTTTCCTCAGCGGTTTCGGCCTGAACTGCCGTGACAGCAGCATGCTGAGCACCGAGGCCACCGAAGTACTTCAGGATCTGGCGGCTATTTCACAGGTGCAAGACGCCCTGGAAGAGTCCGACGACGGCGAAAGCGATTACATGGAAGTGATGGAGTACCTGCGCGTCGCGCCGCTGCTGCTGTTCACCGAAACCAAAAAGCCGGACGCGCCGGCTGCCGCCAAACCGTCGTTGCATTAATCGCGTGCCAGGGAAAGCCATCTGCCCATGATTCATATCCCGAAATCGGAATACAGCCGTCGCCGCAAGGCCCTGATGGCGCAGATGGAACCCAACAGCATCGCCATCCTGCCCGCCGCCGCCGTTGCGATCCGCAACCGCGACGTCGAGCACGTCTACCGTCAAGACAGCGACTTCCAGTACCTCAGCGGTTTTCCCGAGCCTCAGGCGGTCATCGTTTTGATGCCTGGGCGTTTACATGGCGAATACATACTGTTCTGCCGTGAACGCAATGCCGAACGGGAGTTGTGGGACGGCTTGCGCGCCGGGCAGGAAGGCGCGATTCGCGACTTTGGCGCCGACGACGCCTTCCCCATCACCGACATCGACGACATTTTGCCGGGCCTGATCGAAGGTCGCGACCGGGTGTATTCAGCCATGGGCAGCAACCCGGAATTCGACCGGCACCTGATGGACTGGATCAACGTGATCCGCTCTAAAGCGCACCTCGGCGCCCAGCCGCCGAACGAATTCGTTGCCCTGGATCATCTGCTTCACGACATGCGCCTGTATAAATCGGCGGCAGAAGTGAAGGTGATGCGCGAAGCCGCACGGATTTCCGCCCAGGCGCATATCCGCGCGATGCAGGCCAGTCGAGTCGGGCTGCATGAGTTCAGCCTCGAAGCCGAGCTCGACTACGAGTTCCGCAAGGGCGGGGCGAAAATGCCGGCCTACGGTTCGATAGTCGCCGCTGGGCGCAACAGCTGCATCCTGCATTACCAGCAGAATGACGCGGTGCTCAAGGACGGCGATCTGGTATTGATCGATGCCGGTTGCGAGATCGACTGCTACGCCAGCGACATCACCCGCACCTGGCCGGTCAATGGCAAGTATTCAGCGGAACAGAAGGCGATCTACGAGCTGGTGCTGGCGTCGCAAGAAGCCGCGTTTGCCGAAATTGCCCCGAATAAACACTGGAATCAGGCCCACGAAGCCACAGTCCGGGTGATTACCACCGGTCTGGTGAAGTTGGGCCTGTTGCAGGGCGACGTCGACGAGTTGATCGCCAGCGAAGCCTATAAAGCGTTTTACATGCACCGCGCCGGCCACTGGCTGGGCATGGATGTGCATGATGTCGGCGAATACAAGGTCGGCGGCGAATGGCGCGTGCTGGAAGTCGGCATGGCGCTGACCGTGGAACCGGGCATCTACATTGCCCCGGGCAACCAGAATGTGGCGAAGAAATGGCGCGGCATTGGCGTACGAATCGAGGATGACGTAGTGGTCACCAAAACCGGCTGTGAAATCCTGACCAAAGGCGTGCCGAAAACGGTCGCCGAGATCGAGGCCTTGATGGCCGCCGCGCGGACACAAGCGGCATGAGTCGAGTCAATCTGGCAATCATCGGTGGCGGTTTGGTCGGCGCCAGCCTGGCGTTGGCACTGCAGGCCGGAGCCAAGGCTCGTGGCTGGAAGATCGTGCTGATCGAACCGTTCGCCCCCGGCGATACTTATCAACCGAGCTACGACGCCCGCTCTTCGGCGTTGTCCTACGGTGCCAAGCAGATTTATCAACGGTTGGGCGTGTGGCAGGAAATCTCCCGCCGCGCCGAGCCAATCAAGCAAATTCATGTGTCCGACCGTGGGCGCTTCTCCACCGCGCGATTGTCGGCGATGGAAGAGGGCGTTCCGGCGCTGGGTTATGTGGTGGAAAACGCCTGGCTCGGCCAATGCCTCTGGCAAGGTCTGGACAAGGACGTGATCAGCTGGCGTTGCCCGGCGGAAGTCACGCGCATGGAGCCGCTGATCGATGGCTATCGCCTGACCCTCAACGACGAAACCACGCTGGAATGCGATCTTGCGGTGCTGGCTGATGGCGGCCGTTCCGGCCTGCGCGAGCAATTGGGGATCGGCATCAAAAAGCGCCCGTATAACCAGAGCGCGTTGATTGCCAACATCACGCCGAGTGAAGCGCACAACGGCATGGCCTTCGAGCGTTTCACCGATGACGGGCCGATGGCCTTGTTGCCGTTGCCGGAAAACCGCTGCGCACTGGTCTGGACCCGATTGGGGATGGACGCGCAACGGCTCGCGGCCCTCGATGAAAAGAGCTTCCTCAGCGAGTTGCAAGGCGTGTTCGGTTATCGCCTCGGCACTTTGAAGCAGGTTGGTGCGCGGCATTTGTACCCGCTGACATTGATCGAGGCCGAAGAGCAGGTGCGTCCGCATCTGGCGATTCTCGGCAATGCTGCCCACAGCTTGCACCCGATTGCAGGGCAAGGTTTCAACCTGTCTTTGCGTGATGCTCAAGCGCTGGCCGATGCGTTGTTGGCCAGCGAAACATCTCCCGGCGACTTTGCGACCTTGCAGGCTTACCGCGAGCGTCAGCGTCTGGATCAGAACCTGACCGTGGGCTTCTCCGATCAGGTCACCCGTTTGTTCGGCAGCACCCAACCGCTGGTTTCCCTGGGCCGCAACATCGGTCTGCTCGGTCTCGATCTGCTGCCGCCAGCCAAACGCTGGTTCGCCCGGCAGGCCATGGGTTTGGGTACGCGTCCCGATGCTTGAGTGGCGGTCGGAAAATCCCTTTATATGCGGCCTCAAGCCGCAAGCGAGACAGGCTTAAAGCATGGAAATGCGCGCAGATCTGCTGATTGTCGGGGCCGGAATGGTCGGCAGCGCCCTGGCGCTGGCGTTGCAGGACAGCGGGCTGGAAGTCCTGCTGCTGGACGGCAGCCCCCTGAGCGTCAAACCCTTCGATGTCCAGGCTTCGTTCGAACCGCGAGTGAGCGCCTTATCGATTGCCAGCCAGCGGATTCTTGATCGTCTGGGCGTCTGGGACGGCATCGCCAATCGGCGCAGCAGCCCCTACACCGACATGCACGTCTGGGACGGCAGCGGCACCGGGCAAATCCATTTTTCGGCGGCCAGTGTGCATGCCGACGTGTTGGGGCATATCGTCGAGAACCGCGTGGTTCAGGACGCCTTGCTCGACCGTTTGCACGACTGCGACCTCGGAATGTTGGCCAACGCTCGCCTGGAGCAAATGCGTCGCTCCGGTGATGACTGGCTGCTGACCCTGGCCGATGGCCGCACCTTGCGCGCACCTTTGGTGATCGCAGCGGATGGCGCTAATTCCGCCGTTCGGCGTCTGACCGGCATGGCAACGCGCGAGTGGGACTACATGCACCACGCGATCGTCACCAGCGTGCGCAGCGCCAAATCTCATCAAATGACTGCCTGGCAGCGTTTCACCGATAACGGTCCGCTGGCGTTTCTGCCGTTGGAGCGTGACGGTCAGCAGGATTGGTGTTCGATCGTCTGGTCGACTACCCCGAGCGAAGCCGAACGCCTGATGGCGCTGGACGACGAAGGTTTCTGCAAAGAGCTGGAGCGGGCCTTCGAAGGCCGACTGGGCACCGTGCTCAGCGCCGACCCGCGTCTGTGCGTGCCGTTGCGGCAGCGTCATGCCAAGCGTTATGTGGCTGAAGGTTTGGCGTTGATCGGTGATGCGGCGCACACCATTCACCCATTGGCCGGGCAGGGCGTGAACCTCGGTTTCCTCGATGCCGCCGTGCTGGCCGAAGTGCTGTTGCAAGCGGCCACGCGTGGCGAGCGTCTGGCGGATGTGAAAGTGCTCAGCCGTTACGAACGTCGACGCATGCCCCACAACCTGGCGTTGATGGCGGCGATGGAGGGTTTTGAACGTCTGTTCCAGGCTGATCCGTTGCCGGTGCGTTGGTTGCGCAATGCCGGGTTGAAGATGGTCGATCAAATGCCTGAAGCCAAGTCGTTGTTCGTGCGTGAGGCGCTGGGATTGACCGGGGATCTGCCGGCACTCGCCAAGGCCTGAGATTTTCTGCGTGGCTGATGGCCCCATCGCGAGCAAGCTCGCTCCCACATTGGTTTTGTGAACACTGAAGATCCCCTGTGGGAGCGAGCTTGCTCGCGATGAGGCCGGTACATTCACCGCAAATTTCCAGCGGTGCAACATCTGGTAACGCCTCCGCGAACTGTTCGATTGAGAAGGTAAATGTGAGTCCATATCATTTGGCTTCAATTTTTCAATCGAGAGATCGCTCCCATGTTGGTACCGAAGCGTCTACTGACCGCATTCGCCCTGACCCTGATTGGCAGCACTGCTGCCCAGGCCGCTGATGAGGTGGTGGTTTACTCCTCGCGTATCGACGAGCTGATCAAACCGGTCTTCGATGCCTACACCGCGAAAACCGGCGTGCAGGTGAAGTTCATCACCGACAAGGAAGCGCCGCTGATGCAGCGGATCAAGGCCGAGGGCGAGAACGCCACCGCTGACCTTCTGCTGACTGTCGACGCAGGTAACCTCTGGCAGGCCGAGCAAATGGGCATCCTGCAACCGTTCACTTCCAAGGTGATCGACGCCAACATCCCGCTGCAATACCGCTCGTCCGCCCATGCCTGGACTGGCCTGAGCCTGCGGGCGCGGACCATCGCTTACTCCACCGATCGGGTGAAGCCGGGTGAGTTGACCACCTACGAAGGTCTGGCCGACAAGAACTGGGAAGGCCGCCTGTGCCTGCGCACAGCGAAAAAGGTCTACAACCAGTCACTGACCGCCACCATGATCGAAGTCCATGGCGCCGACAAAACCGAGAAGATTCTCAAGGGCTGGGTGAGTAACCTGTCCACCGACGTGTTCTCGGATGACATCGCGGTGCTGGAGGCCATCAACGCGGGTCAATGCGACGTCGGCATCGTCAACACGTACTACTACGGTCGTCTGCACAAGCAGAAGCCTGATCTGGCGGTGAAGCTGTTCTGGCCGAACCAGGGCGACCGTGGCGTGCACGTGAACCTGTCGGGTATCGGCCTGACCAAACATGCTCCGCACCCGGAAGCAGCCAAGGCCTTGGTGGAGTGGATGACCACACCTGAAGCACAGAAGATCTTTGCTGACGTGAACCAGGAATTCCCGGCCAACCCTGCGGTTCAGCCTTCTGCGGAAGTGGCGAGTTGGGGCAAGTTTGTGGCTGATACGTTGCCGGTGGAAATTGCGGGCAAGCGTCAGGCTGAAGCGATTCGGATGATGGATCGCGCTGGCTGGAACTAAAAATCAAAAGATCGCAGCCTCGTTTCACTCGACAGCTCCTACATTGGGATGGCGTACCCCTGTAGGAGCTGTCGAGTGAAGCGAGGCTGCGATCTTTTTGCGTTTTCCCTACACTTCACGATTTTTCCGTGAGAGACCTTTCTTGGCCCACCCCGCCCAACGCCGCTGGTATCCCCTGGTCTTCGCCATCGCTGCGCTGGTCCTGCTGCCACTCAGCGTTTTGCTGTTGTCCTGGCAAACCATCGATCATCAGATCTGGTCCCACCTCTGGGATACCCAGATGCCGCGCCTGCTGGGCAATACCCTGACCCTGGTACTCGGGGTCGGTATCGGCGTAACGCTGCTGGGAGTGAGCCTCGCCTGGCTCACCAGCCTCTGCGAATTCCCCGGTCGGCGTTGGCTGGACTGGGCGCTGATGCTGCCATTCGCCATTCCCGCCTATGTGCTGGCATTCGTCTTTGTCGGCCTGTTGGATTTCGCCGGCCCCGTGCAAACCCTGTTGCGCGAATGGTTCGGCACGGGATTGAGGTTGCCGCGCGTGCGCTCCACTGGCGGTGTGATTTTGGTCCTGGTGCTGGTCTTCTATCCCTATGTTTACCTGTTGGCGCGAACCGCGTTTCTGGCTCAGGGCAAAGGCTTGATGGAGGCGGCGCGAGTCCTGGGGCAATCCCCGTGGCAAGCGTTCTGGCGAGTCGCGTTGCCCATGGCGCGCCCGGCCATCGGCGCTGGTGTGGCGCTGGCGTTGATGGAAACCCTGGCGGATTTCGGCGCGGTGTCGGTGTTCAACTTCGACACGTTCACGACCGCCATCTACAAGACCTGGTACGGATTTTTCAGCCTCTCCACCGCCGCGCAACTGGCGAGCCTGTTGCTGCTGGTGGTGATGGTCGTGCTGTACGGCGAGCGCCGTGCTCGCGGGGCCAACCGGGCGAGCAACGAACGACCACGGGTCAAGGCGCTGTATCACCTGCGTGGTTTCAAGGCGCTGGCGGCCATGAGTTGGTGCGGTCTGGTGTTCGCCTGCGCTTTCGTCATTCCAGTGCTTCAACTGGTGGTGTGGTTCTGGCAGCGCGGGCGTTTCGACCTGGATGAGCGTTACGCGGGGCTGATCGTCCATACGTTGTACCTGGGCGGTATGGCGGCGCTGATCACCGTCAGTGTTGCTTTGGTGCTGGCGTTTGCCCGGCGCCAAGCCCCGACCCGAGCGATCCGCTCCGGCATCAGCCTGGCCAATCTCGGCTACGCCTTGCCAGGTTCGGTGCTGGCGGTGTCGATCATGCTGGCGTTCAGTTACCTGGACCGCGAACTGGTGATCCCGTTGTCGGGTTGGCTGGGGGGCGCCGGCAAGCCATTGCTGCTGGGCAGCCTGTCGGCGTTGTTGCTGGCCTATCTGGTGCGTTTCATTGCGGTGGCTTATGGGCCGCTGGAAAGCAGTCTGGCGCGAATACGGCCATCTTTGCCCGAAGCGGCACGTAGCCTTGGCGTCAGTGGGCCACGACTGTTTTTCAAAGTGTATCTGCCGTTATTACTGCCAGGAACGTTGAGCGCTGCCTTGCTGGTATTCGTCGATGTGCTCAAGGAAATGCCCGCGACCCTTCTGATGCGCCCGTTTGGCTGGGATACGCTGGCGGTGCGCATCTTCGAAATGACCAGCGAAGGCGAGTGGGCGAGGGCCTCTTTGCCGGCCTTGACTCTGGTTTTGGTCGGCCTGCTACCGGTCATCGGATTGATTCGACGTTCAGCGCATCGAAACACCTAGGTGCCAGTCCTACACCTTGAGGCTACAATGCGCGGCATTCGGTGCGGTCCGTCCTACAGACCAGGTAGCTGAAATCGGCTGAAAGCCTTCTATTTCAAGGCTTTGACCCCGTACAGCACCGGCCCGCACCTTCGCCACGCCCGGAAGGAGAAACCCATGGGACAGCGCACGCCTCTGTATGACCTTCATCTCGCCCTCGGCGCGAAGATGGTCGATTTTGGCGGTTGGGATATGCCTTTGCATTACGGCTCGCAGGTCGAGGAACACCATCAGGTGCGCCGCGATTGCGGGGTTTTCGATGTATCCCACATGACCGTGATCGATGTCAGCGGCCCTCAGGCCAAGGCCTGGCTTCAGCATTTGCTGGCCAATGACGTCGAACGTCTGCACAGCCCTGGCCGTGCCTTGTACAGCACCATGCTCAACGAGCGCGGCGGCATCGTCGACGACATGATCGTCTACCGTCTCGAGGACGGTTATCGTTTGGTGGTCAACGCCTCCACCCGTAATCAGGACCTCGCCTGGATGCAAGCCCATATCGATGGTTTCGATGTGCAGCTCAACGAGCGCTCCGAGTTGGCGATGTTGGCCATTCAAGGTCCTCAGGCCCGGAACAAAATCTCCGAACTGGTGACTCAGTCCCGCGGCAACTTGATTCAGATGCTCAAGCCCTTCGAAGGCCAGGCCGATGGTGACTGGTTCATCGCGCGCACGGGTTACACCGGCGAAGATGGCCTGGAAATCGTTCTGCCGGCCAGTCAAGCGCCAGGATTCTTCAACGATCTGGTGGGCGCGGGCATCTCGCCGATCGGCCTCGGGGCGCGCGATACTCTGCGGGTCGAAGCCGGCATGAACCTCTACGGTCAGGACATTCACCAAGACGTTTCACCGCTGGCCTCCAACATGGCCTGGAGCATTGCCTGGGAACCGGCCACTCGCCAGTTCATCGGTCGCAGCGCTCTTGAAGCCGAACGGGCGGGTGGCGTGCAGCACAAACTGGTCGGTCTGGTGCTTGAGGAGCGTGGGGTTTTGCGCGCTCATCAAGTGGTCCGCATCGCCAATGTTGGCGAAGGAGAGATCACCAGTGGTAGTTTCTCTCCTACGCTTAGCAAGTCGATAGCACTGGCGCGCGTGCCGATGGCGACAGCCGACCGCGCAGAAGTGGAAATCCGTGGCAAGTGGTACCCGGTCCGAGTGGTCAAACCGACCTTCGTACGCCATGGCAAAACCTTGATCTAACCTTTTCTGGCGGGCAACGACCGCTGACAATTCTCTTGAGGACACAGAACATGAGCGATATTCCTGCCGACCTGCGTTTTGCCGAAAGTCATGAGTGGGCCCGTCTCGAAGCCGATGGCAGCGTCACCGTGGGCATCAGCGATCACGCTCAGGAAGCCTTGGGCGACGTGGTGTTCGTTGAGCTGACCGAAGTCGGAACAGTCTTCGCTGCCGGTGATCAATCCGGTGTAGTTGAGTCGGTTAAAGCCGCTTCGGACATCTACTCCCCGGTTGCCGGTGAAGTGATTGCCATCAACGAAGAACTGAGCGCTAACCCTGAGTTGCTCAACTCCGACCCGTACGGTGCCTGGATCTTCAAGCTCAAGCCAAGCAACGCTGGCGATCTGGACAAGCTGCTCGATGCAGCCGGCTACAAGGCCGCCATCGGCGAATAAGCCTTAAGCGTCATCCCCAAAAGCCCCGACTTGTCGGGGCTTTTTTATGTCCGCTCGGGCCTCAAAAGATCGCAGCCTGCGGCAGCTCCTACAGGTGTACGCCGATCTATGTAGGAGCTGCCGAAGGCTGCGATCTTTTGATCTTCAAGGGCTCTGTGGCATCGACTGCTATGCTGGTTTGACCGTGTTGCATCGACGTTGAGCGCCAGTCAAGAGAGAGCCCGTCATGTCCCAGTTGCCGTCCTTGAGCCAGTTACGCGACCCCAATGCCTTCCTTCGCCGCCACCTCGGGCCCGATGCCGCCGAGCAACAGGCGATGCTCGACAGCCTCGGCCTCGGCAGCCGGGTCGAGTTGATCGAGCAGACGGTGCCGCCGGGAATCCGCCTGAACAGGCCGCTCGACCTGCCGCCCGCCCTCGACGAAGAAGCCGCGCTGGCCAAACTGCGCGGTTACGCCGAGCAAAACCAGGTCTGGACCAGCCTGATCGGCATGGGCTACCACGGCACCCTTACGCCGACCGTCATTGTGCGCAACGTGCTGGAAAATCCCGGTTGGTACACCGCGTACACGCCGTATCAACCAGAGATCGCCCAAGGGCGGCTCGAAGCGCTGCTGAACTTCCAGCAATTGACCATCGACCTCACGGGCCTGGAACTGGCCAACGCCTCGCTGCTGGACGAAGCCACGGCGGCGGCGGAAGCCATGGCACTGGCCAAGCGTGTCGCCAAGTCCAGAAGCAATTTGTTCTTCGTCGACGAAAACTGTCATCCGCAGACCATTTCCGTGGTGCAGACCCGAGCAGAAGGGTTCGGCTTCGAGCTGATCATCGACACTGTGGATAACTTGAAGCAGCACCAAGTATTCGGTGCGCTGCTGCAATATCCCGACACCCACGGCGAGATTCGCGATCTTCGTCCATTGATCGATCATCTGCATGCGCAGCAAGCCTTGGCGTGTGTCGCCACCGACCTGCTGAGTCTGCTGTTACTGACGCCGCCGGGGGAGTTGGGCGCCGACGTGGTGTTCGGTTCATCCCAGCGTTTCGGCGTGCCCATGGGTTACGGCGGGCCTCACGCGGCGTTTTTTGCCAGTCGCGATGAGTACAAACGGGCGATTCCCGGGCGGATCATCGGCGTGTCGAAGGACGCTCGCGGCAACGTCGCTTTACGCATGGCCCTGCAAACCCGCGAGCAACATATCCGTCGGGAGAAGGCTAACTCGAACATTTGCACCGCGCAGGTGCTGCTGGCCAACATCGCCAGTTTTTATGCGGTCTACCACGGTCCGGAAGGGCTCAAACGCATTGCCCAGCGCGTCCATCGGCTGACCAGCATCCTCGCAGCTGGACTGGAGCGCCACGGCATCACCCGCCTCAACACACACTTTTTCGACACGCTGACGCTGGAAGTCGGTGGTACTCAGACGGCAATCATCGAAAGTGCCCTGGCCGCACAGATCAACCTGCGCATCCTCGGGCGCGGACAGTTGGGGTTGAGCCTCGACGAAACCTCTGACGAATCTACCGTCGCGAAGTTGTTTGATGTGTTCCTCGGTGCCGATCATGGGCTTAACGTCGACGAACTGGACGCTGAAACCCTTGCTTCCGGCATTCCCGCAGGTCTGCTGCGTACCTCGCCTTATCTGCGTCACCCGGTGTTCAGCGCTCATCACAGCGAAACCGAGATGCTGCGCTACCTCAAGCAACTGGAGAACAAGGACCTGGCGCTCAATCAATCGATGATTCCGCTGGGCTCTTGCACCATGAAACTCAATGCCACCAGCGAGATGATCCCGATTACGTGGCCGCAGTTCGCCAACCTGCACCCGTTTGTGCCGAAAGAGCAGGCGGTCGGTTATTCGTTGATGATCGAAGAACTGGAGCGTTGGCTCTGCGCGATTACCGGTTTCGACGCGATCTGCATGCAACCCAACTCCGGCGCCCAGGGCGAGTACGCCGGGTTGCTGGCGATTCGTAAATATCACGAGAGTCGTCATGAGGGCGCGCGGGATATCTGCCTGATCCCGTCCTCGGCCCACGGCACCAACCCGGCTTCGGCGCAGATGGCCGGGATGCGGGTGGTAATCGTCGAATGCGACGAGGCGGGCAACGTTGATCTGGATGACCTCAAAGGCAAGGCCGCAGAGGCCGGAGACAAACTCGCCTGCCTGATGGCGACGTATCCTTCGACCCACGGCGTGTACGAGGAAGGCATCAGCGAAATCTGCGAAGTTATCCACAGCCACGGCGGCCAGGTGTACATGGACGGCGCCAACCTCAATGCTCAGGTCGGACTCGCGCGCCCGGCGGACATCGGTGCCGACGTGTCCCACATGAACTTGCACAAGACCTTCTGCATTCCCCATGGTGGCGGCGGGCCGGGCATGGGGCCGATTGGTGTGCGGGCGCATCTGGCGCCGTTCGTGGCTAATCATCCGGTGGTGCCGATCGAAGGGCCGCTTGCGCAAAACGGCGCAGTCAGCGCGGCGCCCTGGGGCAGCGCGAGCATCCTGCCGATCAGCTGGATGTACATCGCGATGATGGGGCCGCAATTGGCGGATGCCAGTGAGGTGGCGATCCTCGCCGCGAATTACCTGGCGCAGCACTTGTCCGGGGCGTTTCCGGTGCTTTACACCGGGCGTAACGAGCGGGTGGCTCACGAATGCATTCTTGACCTGCGCCCCCTCAAGGCGCTGACCGGGATCAGCGAGGAGGACGTCGCCAAGCGGCTAATGGACTATGGCTTCCATGCGCCGACCATGTCATTTCCGGTACCGGGGACGTTGATGGTTGAACCGACCGAAAGTGAATCGAAGGCAGAGCTGGACCGGTTTATCGGGGCGATGCTGAGTATCCGCGCGGAAATCACCGAGGTGCAGAACGGCAACTGGCCAGCCGATGACAACCCGCTGAAACGTTCACCGCATACCCTGGCGGATATCACCGGAGTTTGGGAGCGGTCCTACAGCATTGAGCAGGCGGTGACGCCGGATGCTCATGCCAAGGCGCATAAGTACTGGCCGGTGGTGAACCGGGTGGACAATGTCTACGGTGACCGCAATCTGTTTTGCGCGTGTGTGCCGGTAGACGATTACCGCTGAGCAAGATCAAAAGATCGCAGCCTGCGGCAGCTCCTACCTTGATTGTGTGTACGACACGGACTCTGTAGGAGCTGCCGAAGGCTGCGATCTTTGCTTTTCAACGTACCAAAAAATGCCGCTCCTGGGAGCGGCATTTTTGTTCAGCCAAAAAGCTTATTCCGACGCGACGGCATTCTTCGCCAGGATCGCGTTCGCCAGTTCCATGTCCGTGGCCTGCAGGCCAGGGTTGTCGGCGCGGACTTTCTGCATCGCGGCTTCCAGGTATGGGCCGCGAATGCCGCCGTCACTGGCGACAAAGCTGCCGGCATCGTCCTGGGCGGCAACGATCAGCTTGTGATCCTTGAAGGTCAGGTAGGTCGAGCCGGTGGTCGCACCGGACGAGATGACGTTACGCCAAAAGCTATCGGCCATCGCCGAACCGACAGGAAGGGACAACAAGGCGATGGTAGCGACAGCAAGTTTGAGACGCATATTGGGTGACTCCACTGGGTTAACTACGGCGTTTGATTGCCAATCCCCCAATCGAGTTCCATAACGGCTCATTCAGCCGGTTCAACCAGCAAAATAGCCCCTTGCTGCCCGATCACCCGAACGCGGCTGCCCGCTGCGGCATCAGACCCTCGGGCCATCCACACACCGTCGGCGACCTTGATCTTGCCTCTGCCGTCGACAATCGCTTCATGTACCACAAAGGTTTTGCCGATCAGTTCTTGACCGCGCAGATTGAGATTCGGCTGATCACTCATCCGCACTGCGCTGCGCTGGCGTCTCCACCAGTACAGGGCGGTGGCGATCGAGAGCAGGCCAAACAGCAGGAATTGCAATTCCCAGGACATGTCCGGCATTACAAATGCCAGCACGCCAACGGCAGCGGCTGCCATGCCGATCCACAGCAAGTAGCCACCGGCGCCGAACACTTCGAGAATCAGCAGCACCGTGCCAAATGCCAGCCAGTCCCAGAACGATAGATGCTGCAGGAATGCCCACATAACGTGCCTCAGGCTTTCTTGTTATCGAACGTGGCCTTGACGATTTCGCCGATGCCGCCGACTGCGCCGATCATCGAGCTGGCCTCGAGGGGCATCAGTATCACTTTACTGTTGTTGGCCGAGGCCAGTTTGCCCAGCGCATCGATGTACTTTTGCGCAACGAAGTAATTGACCGCCTGCACGTTGCCGCCAGCGATGGCCTCGGACACCACTTTTGTGGCCTGGGCTTCAGCTTCGGCTTGACGTTCACGGGCTTCGGCTTCGAGGAACGCTGCCTGACGACCCCCTTCGGCCTCCAGAATCTGCGCCTGCTTTTTGCCTTCGGCAGTCAGAATCGCCGCGGCACGCAGACCTTCGGCTTCAAGGATTTGCGCGCGCTTGATCCGCTCGGCTTTCATCTGCCCCGACATCGCAGCCATCAAGTCAGCCGGTGGGCTGATGTCCTTGATCTCGATCCGGGTGATCTTGATGCCCCACGGCGCCGTGGCTTCGTCGACGGTGCGCAGCAACTTTTCGTTGATCCCGTCACGCTGGCTGAGCATCGCGTCCAGCTCCATGGAGCCGAGCACGGTACGAATGTTGGTTTGCAGCAGGTTGCGGATCGCGTGTTCGAGGTTGTTGACCTCGTAGGCAGCCTGGGCGGTGTTGACTACCTGGAAAAAGCACACGGCGTCGATCTGTACCGTGGCGTTATCGGCGGTGATGACTTCCTGGGGCGGAATATCCAGCACGCTTTCCATCACGTTGATCTTGCGACCGATGCGATCCATCACCGGAATGATGATGTTAAGGCCGGGCTTGAGCGTGTTGGTGTAACGACCAAAACGCTCGACCGTCCACTGGTAACCCTGAGGTACGACCTTGAAGCCCATGAACAGAATGGCGACCACCAGGCCGACAAAAAGTAAAAGCACGCTTCCGATCTGCATAACGATTCCCTGTTAATCAATAAAATTTCGATCGCGGGAGTGTAGCGGCGTGGGTCGGGGATAAGAACAAGTTAGTCACCCTTGGCATCATCAGGAGACATAAAAGGTTTCACTTCTGCAATTACCCCTGTGGGCTGGAGCCGTGTGGGGTTGTTTGGCACCATGGCCGATTGTTCTCGATGCATGGATGCTCCCCTTGTCTATTGACGCAATGCTGTATCTCACTGTGTTGAATGTGGTGTTCCTGTCGTTTGTCGGCCTGCCCGCACTGTTGATTGCATTGTGCGTTCCCGCCTGGCGCCGACAGATGTTGCGCCAGCCTCGCAGGTTCGGTGCGCTTGGGCTGGTCTGTTTGAGCGTTGTTGGCGCCATGTCATGCAAATACTGGCTGAACGCTGCCGACGATCGGGCGCGAAACCCGACACTTGAGCAGGACGTTCAAGTCGAAGGTCTACCGCTGCCAGCGGGCGCCAGGCTGCATCTACGTACGGTCGACCCGCTGGATCAATACGATCAGCCACAAAGCCATGGTCTGCCCAGCCTCTTTGCCGCCGAGTTTGCCGCACCGCACGCGATCAAGGGCGTCCACGTCACGGCGCTGGAAATGTATGGCCCCCCGTATGTGAAACTGCGGCTGGCCAGCGATCAGGTCGTTGATGGCTGGCCTTGTGCGGGCGATACCTGGGTGACTTTCGACATCGACGAAGAGACGCGCCTGCAACCGGATCGCTGGCGTTTCGAGTCCTGCACGCTGGTGGCGAACACAGAGCTTGGCGGGTTGACATGGCCATCCGGCAGCAACGTTCACCGTTACGGTGAGGAATACGACCTGAGGCCGTGGGGAAAGCGCGAGCGGGTTGTCCTTCAAGGTATGCCGTTGTCCAGCCCGACCCTGACCGTGAAGCTGGATAAACAGCAAAAAGCCGTGGGTTGGGAGGGGCAGTTAGACGAGAGGACAACCTTGGGTGATTGGCAATACCTGCGGCTGACGAGGGTGCGCCAAGACGCGCCGCACACGCTGATGTTCAGCCCGAACAAAGGAGATCCCGCCTACAACCTGCGCACGGGCGAAACGCTGAAGGCGGGTCACTCGATCCTGCAGCGCAGTCCGGACGGTGCAGTGCTATGGATCAAGCCCAATACGGGATTGGGTCTGGCCGACTGGTAGCGCGACTATTTCTGCTCACTCTGCGGCGTCACCCGCAATACCTCCTCAATCGTCGTCAAACCGGCTGCGACTTTTTGTGCCCCTGACAACCGCAAACTGCGCATGCCTTCCTTGAACGCCTGACGCCGCACGGCCAGCAAATCAGTGTCGGGGTTGATCAGCGCTTTGACGCCGTCCGTCAGCTGCATGATTTCGTAGACCCCGGCGCGGCCGCGGTAACCGGTATCGCGACATTCCAGGCAACCGATGGCGCGATGTGCGTTGTTCGGCAACGGTGCCTGCCAGGGGCGGGTCAAGGTTTGCCAGTCTTCTTCACCCAGGGTCAGCGGTGCCTTGCAATGAGGGCACAGGGTGCGGACCAGGCGCTGGGCCATGACACCAAGCACCGTGGCTTTGATCAGGTAATGCGGCACACCCAGTTCCAGCAAGCGGCTGATCGCGCTCGGCGCATCGTTGGTGTGCAGCGTCGACAGCACCAAGTGGCCCGTGAGCGCAGCCTGGATCGCCATTTCAGCGGTTTCCAGATCACGGATCTCACCGATCATGATGATGTCCGGATCCTGTCGCATCAGCGCACGCACACCGGCGGCGAAGGTCAGGTCGATGTTGTGCTGGACCTGCATCTGATTGAACGCCGGCTCGACCATTTCGATTGGGTCTTCGATGGTGCAGAGGTTGACCTCCGGCGTCGCCAGTTTCTTTAGCGTGGTGTACAGCGTGGTGGTCTTGCCGGAACCGGTTGGACCGGTGACCAGAATGATGCCGTTGGGCTGGCTCGTCATGTCCTGCCAGCGGCGCAAGTCATCGGCGGAGAAGCCCAGCTGATCGAAATTCTTGAGCAGTACCTCCGGGTCGAAGATCCGCATGACCATTTTTTCGCCGAATGCAGTCGGCAATGTCGACAGCCGCAGCTCGACTTCGCCACCGTCCGGGGTTTTGGTCTTGACCCGGCCGTCCTGGGGTTTGCGTTTTTCCGCGACGTTCATCCGCCCGAGGCTTTTCAGGCGGCTGACGATGGCCATGGTCACTTGCGGCGGGAATTGATAGACGTTGTGCAGCACGCCGTCGATGCGAAAGCGCACAGTGCCTTGTTCGCGCCGGGGTTCGATGTGGATGTCGCTGGCGCGCTGCTGGAACGCGTACTGGAACAGCCAATCGACGATGTTGACGATGTGCGCGTCGTTGGCGTCCGGTTCCTGGTCGCTGGCGCCGAGGTTGAGCAACTGTTCGAAGTTGCCCAGGGTGTTCATCTGCTGATCGGCGTTGGTCGCGCCGCTGACCGATTTGGCCAGGCGGAAAAACTCCACGCTGAAGCGCTGGATGTCGACCGGGTTGGCCACCACACGCTTGATCGGCAGTTTCAGCACATGGGTCAGGTCGGCTTCCCAGCCGGTGACGTAGGGCTGGGCGCTGGCCACGGTCACCGCGTCGCGGTCGATGGAGACCGCAAGAATCTTGTGACGCTGGGCGAAGGCGTAGGACATCAGCGGCGTAATCGCTGCAACGTTGATTTTCAGCGGGTCGATACGCAGATAAGGCTGACCGGCCTGCTGCGACAGCCAAAGCGTCAGGCTTTCCAGGTCGAGGTGTTTACCCGGACGGCTGAGATCGTCCAGGAGCTGGCTGGCGATGAATTCCAGCGGGTGCATCTGGCCATTGGCAGCGTGACGGCGTCGAGCATTTAGCGCGTGTTCGGCCGAGTCCTGATTGATAAAGCCTTGGGCGACCAGTTCACGCAGCAAATCATTGAGATCCAGCCAGCGGTCCTGAATGGCAAGTTGAACGGACATGCGGGCTCCTCATGAACAACAGTTCGCAAAGGATAGTCGCGGAGCCGCAGACCGTTGGGCCACTACCCGACGAAGCCGTGTCGAGTTTTTTCAGCCCGCCGCCTGAGCCGGTTCTTCCCACATGCAATCAACCGCTTGCAGATCAACCGAACAGACGCTGATCAGGTTACGTAATTTTTCCGCGATCACCTGGGCGCGGTGCCAGCTCAAGCCGTCTATCACGATGTCGATCGACAGCAGATCGTCCATCCGCTGCACGTTGACTTGTTGCGGCGTCAGAAACTGCAAAGCGAACAGGTTGAGCGCCCGGCATAGCAGGTCCGGTTCGGCCTCGGCCAGCAATTGATAGTGAACGCTGCAATGGGCGTTGCTGACGTTCCAGACATCGGCGCGGGTGTGCGGGGTGTTGACGGCTTCTAGATGCGGCATGGTCGGTCTCCAAAATCACTGGAGGAATTTTTACATTCGGTGCCGGGCATTTCTTATCTATGATTGGGCTTATTGGCGATTATTCGAATTGCTTGATTCGGTAAGTTATCAATCTAAGGTTTTTTTATGCATAGCGAGCTGGATGGCTACGACCGCAAGATCCTCGCGTTGCTGCAAGAGGACGCTTCACTTTCCAGTGCGCAGATTGCGGAACAGGTGGGGTTGTCTCAGTCGCCGTGCTGGCGGCGGATTCAGCGGATGAAGGAGGAGGGGATCATTCGCGGGCAGGTGACCTTGCTCGACCGGAAGAAAATCGGGCTTAACACGCAGATCTTCGCCGAAATCAAACTCAACGCTCACGGGCGTTCGAACTTCACCGAGTTCACCGAGGCGATTCGCGGTTTTCCCGAAGTGCTGGAGTGCTATGTGCTGATGGGGTCGGTGGATTTCTTGCTGAGGATTGTGACGGCGGACATCGAGGCGTATGAGCGCTTCTTCTTCGAGAAGCTGTCGATGGTGCCGGGGATTCAGGAGGTGAACTCGATCGTGGCTTTATCGGAGATAAAGTCCACTACGAGTTTGCCGGTCTGAGGTTTTTGCGGTGGATGTGCAGGCCTCATCGCGAGCAAGCTCGCTCCCACATTAGACCGAGTCCATTCAGACAACTCGGTTAACTGTGGGAGCGAGCTTGCTCGCGATGGCGGTATTACATGCGCAGAAGCATCTTCCAGGCACGATTCTGATACACAGCAATCGCCTGCTGCTTACGCGCATCCAGCGATTCATCGGTGATCGGCTCGTTAGCCAGTTGCGCCAGTTGTTTCAGCTCACCGTACAGGCGATCCATTTCCGGGATGTCCAGCACGCTGCGGGCATGGTGCAGCCAAGCCTGGATGCGCTCGATGCGCGGAAGTTGCTCGGCCAGGTCTTCCGGCTGTTGCTGATAACGCTGCAGTTGCAGGGAGGTCGCTTCTTCACCCAGCAGACGCGGCAACCAACTGCCCAATTGCGCAGCGCCCTGGCGATTGCCGCGGACGTTGCGATCGGCAGCCCAGGTGCGGGCCAGCAACCAGCGCGAAGTGTTCAGCGAGAACAGGCCCCAACGCGGATCTTCCAGTTCTTCGAGGAACTGCTCCGGCGCGGCTTTGCGCACGTCTTCGTCGTCGACACCGGCTTGCACCAGCGGACGCCAGTCTTCGAGCAAGGCATCCAGCGCGACGCGCAGATCGTGCGTCGACTGACGTGGCGCGGCTTGGCCCAGGCTGCTCAGCAGCGCGCGCAATTCAGCCAGGTTTTCGACCCAGTCCTGCAACAGGCGCCAGTGGCCATTGAAGCGATACTGCTCGGCCAGACGCTGGCTGCTGCTCAGCAAGTGCCAGCTCAGCGCGGCGAAAGCGTCGTCCAGCGGGGTTTCAGCGGTGATCTGTGGCGCCGGCAGGCTCAACGAATAGCTGTTGGCGTCGTACAAGCGATAACCGCGTTCGGCCTTGCTGATGTCACATGGCATCAGGGCCAGGGTCGCGGCCAGTTCGGCGGCCAGTTCCAGCAGAGCGGCCGGCTCGCCTTCGCGTAGTTCAAGTTCCAGCTCGCAGATTTCTTCTTTCTGCTTGCCGACCACCACGTGGCCGAGGTCCAGCGCAGCTTCGATGACCACTTTGGTCTTGCCACGGCCCCAAGCGATTTCAGCGCGTTCGCGGACGAAATCGGTGGTGAAAATCGGCTTCAGGGTTTTTTTGTCCAGCTCGGCCAATTCTTCAGGCCAGCATTCGCCGTCGAGTTTCTTAACGTCGAGCTTGGCTTTGGGCAGGTTCCAGTCGTATTCGTTACGCTCGGACAAACCGGCGACGCTCTGGCCGCGGGTCTTGAGGGTCTGAATCACTTCTTCGCCATCCTTGCGCAGGCGCAGGGCAACTTTGGCGCGGGCCAGGTCGCGCTCAGGCGTGTCGAAGTACTGGTTCATCAACTCACGGCGTTCCCAGCCACTTTTGTTGCGTTTTTTCAGGAGCGGGTGCTCGCGCAGGGCAGCGAGGGTTTCTCGGCTGACGCGGAGTTTGATTTCGGTTTCTTTCTGCATGGCCGGAAAATCCAGGATCGGGAGCGCAGCCGGGGGGAATGTGTGGCTGCCAAGGTCGTGCAGTGTACAGGACTGAAGGTACCTACGCGCCGCAGCGGTTTATTCCTGTCGCCGGATGGTTCTATGATGGACTTCAATTCGGGAGTTGGAGTCAGCGATGCCTTTGCCATCCATGAAAGATCAGTTCGCTGCGCTGATCGCTACGCCGTCCGTCAGCTGCACCCAGCCCAGCCTCGATCAATCCAACCGTCCAGTGATTGATCTGCTGGCAACGTGGCTCGGCGATCTGGGTTTTGCCTGCGATATCCAGCAGGTCAGCCCCGGCAAATTCAACCTGCTGGCCAGTTTCGGTTCCGGCCCCGGTGGCTTGGTGCTGGCCGGTCACAGCGACACGGTGCCATTCGATGGCGCGCTGTGGCAGACCGATCCGCTGAAGCTGACCGAAGTCGATGGCCGCTGGGTGGGTCTGGGCAGTTGCGACATGAAGGGCTTTTTCGCGCTGGCCATCGAAGCCGTCATACCGCTGCTCGATCAGCCGTTCAAGCAACCGCTGTTGATCCTCGCTACCTGCGATGAAGAAAGCTCGATGTCCGGCGCGCGTGCGTTGGCCGAAGCCGGGCGTCCGCTGGGACGTGCGGCGGTGATCGGCGAGCCGACCGGGCTGAAGCCGATCCGCATGCACAAAGGCATCATGATGGAGCGCATCGACATCCTCGGCCAGAGCGGCCACTCCTCGGACCCGCGCCTTGGCCACAGCGCCCTCGAAGCCATGCACGATGCCATCGGTGAACTGCGTGGTTTGCGGTTGGCGTGGCAGCGTGAATTCCGTAATCCGCAGTTCAGCGTGCCGACGCCGACCCTGAACTTCGGCTGCATCCATGGCGGCGATAACCCCAACCGCATTTGCGGCCAGTGTTCGCTGGAGTTTGATTTGCGCCCGTTGCCGGGCATGGACCCCAATGCCCTGCGCGCGGAGATTCTGCAGAAGCTCAAGCCCATTGCCGAGTGGCATCAGGTGAAGATCGATTACGCGCCGCTGTTCCCCGAAGTACCGCCGTTCGAGCAGGCCGAGGATGCAGAATTGGTCCGTGTCGCTGAAAAGCTCACCGGCCATCTCGCCGAAGCAGTGGCGTTCGGCACCGAAGCGCCTTATCTTCAGCGTCTGGGCTGCGAAACCCTGGTGCTCGGCCCTGGCGACATCGCCTGTGCGCACCAACCGGGGGAATACCTCGAAATGTCACGTTTGCAGCCTACGGTGCATCTATTACGTCAACTGATTGAACATTACTGCCTGACACCGGCCAAAACGCCAATGCCAGTCAGTTAAACGCAGTCCCTGTAGGAGCCGAGCTTGCTCGCGATGGCGGCATTACATTCAACATCTATGTTGCCTGGCCCACCGCTATCGCGAGCAAGCTCGGCTCCTACAGGTTCACCAAGTCGTATACATTGCCAATGTCCCAACCCGTATTCATGAGGAGAGCGCGCGTGTCGCCAAGCCTGTTCCGACGATAACCATCAGCCCGCTGTGCGTTTTTTTGTTTCGCCCATTTTTTGGCTGCTATTTATTACAGGCCCAGGTTCATGCCCGAATACGTTAATTGGCTTCGTCACGCTTCGCCTTACATCAACGCCCACCGCGATTGCACCTTCGTCGTCATGCTGCCCGGCGACGGCGTGGAGCACCCGAACTTCGGCAATATCGTCCACGACCTGGTGCTGTTGCACAGCCTGGGCGTGCGACTGGTGCTGGTTCACGGTTCCCGTCCGCAAATTGAAACCCGCCTGGCTGCACGCGGCCTGACCCCGCATTACCACCACGGGATGCGCATCACTGATGCCGCAACGCTGGAGTGCGTGATCGATGCGGTCGGCCAACTGCGTATCGCCATCGAAGCGCGGCTGTCCATGGACATGGCTTCATCGCCGATGCAGGGCTCGCGTCTGCGGGTGGCCAGCGGCAATCTGGTGACCGCACGGCCGATCGGCGTGCTCGAAGGTGTCGACTATCACCACACCGGCGAAGTACGTCGGGTTGACCGCAAGGGCATCAATCGCCTGCTGGATGAGCGCTCCATCGTGCTGTTGTCGCCACTGGGTTACTCGCCGACCGGTGAGATTTTCAACCTCGCCTGCGAAGACGTCGCCACCCGTGCGGCAATCGATCTGGGGGCGGACAAGTTGCTGTTGTTCGGCGCCGACCTGGGTCTGATCGATGAAAACGGTCGTCTGGTTCGTGAGTTGCGTCCGCAACAAGTGCCAGCGCATCTGCAGCGTCTGGGCAGCAACTATCAGGCTGAGCTGTTGGATGCGGCGGCTGAGGCCTGCCGCGGTGGCGTGGCGCGCAGTCATATTGTCAGCTACGCCGAAGACGGCGCGCTGCTGACCGAACTGTTCACCCGTGACGGTGGCGGTACGCTGGTGGCCCAGGAGCAATTCGAGATTGTGCGCGAAGCGGCGATCGAAGACGTCGGTGGTTTGCTGGATTTGATCAGCCCGCTGGAAGAGCAGGGCATTCTGGTGCGGCGTTCCCGTGAGGTGCTGGAGCGCGAGATCGAGCAGTTCAGTGTGGTCGAGCGCGAAGGCATGATCATCGCGTGTGCGGCGCTGTATCAGATTGCTGATTCGGATGCGGGGGAGTTGGCGTGTCTGGCGGTGAACCCGGAATACCGCCATGGCGGTCGTGGTGATGAGCTGCTGGAGCGCATCGAAACCCGCGCCCGGGCGCAGGGGCTGAAAACCTTGTTCGTACTGACGACCCGAACCGCTCACTGGTTTCGAGAGCGTGGGTTTGTGCCGAGCAGCGTAGAGCGTCTGCCGTCGGCGCGGGCGTCGCTGTACAACTATCAGCGTAATTCGAAGATCTTCGAAAAAACCTTGTAACCTCAGGGCCCCCATCGCGAGCAAGCTCGCTCCCACAGTGGTTTTGTAAACGCCAAAGATCCCTGTGGGAGCGAGCTTGCTCGCGATCGGCTGCGCAGCAGCCGTCAGCAATCACTCAGTGACAAACTTCGCACTGACATACGGCGAATAATCCGGCAGCACCGTCTCGACCTTCCCTTGTTCCTTCAAGAACTTCGCCGTCTCGCCAATCGCCTTGGCCGTGCCGCCGTCCAGCAGCGCGGTGGTCTGTTGGGCCTTAGCATCCGGGAAGGTTGAACCGGCCAGCAACTCCGGCACATCGACGGCATTGGCACCGGTCAGTTTGGCGATTTTTTGCACCGGTACCGAGTCAGCAGTCCAGCTGTCTTTATGCGCGGCATAGTCGGCGAACGAGTCCAGCGTGACCTTGGCAAATTTGGCCACAACCTCTGGGTGCTTCTCGGCGTAATCCTTGCGCGCGACCCAGACTTCGAAGGTCGGTGCACCCCATTGGCCGACCTGTGCAGCGTCGGTCAAGGTCTTGCCGGTCTTGCGAATTTCCCCCAAGGCGGGTGACCAGACAAACGCACCATCGATATCACCACGCTTCCACGCCGCCGCGATTTCCGCCGGTTGCAAATTCACCACTTTGACTTTCGAGGCGTCCAGGCCCCAGTGCTTCAACGCACCCAGCAAACTGTAGTGGGAGGTTGAAACGAAGGGTGTGGCGATGGTCTTGCCGATCAGATCTTCCGGTTTATCGATGCCGCTGCCGTTACGCACCACCAGTGCTTCAGCGGCGTTGATCTGGGCGGAAACAATGAACGCAACGATCGGCAGATTGCGCGAAGCAGCGGCTGCCAACGGACTTGAGCCGAGGTTGCCAATCTGCACGTCGCCGGAAGCAATGGCCGTAACCACTTCCGGGCCGCTATTGAAACGACGCCAGTCAATTTTCTGGCCTAGGGTTTTCTCGTACAGTCCGTCTGCCTGGGGGACTTTGCTGGGGTCGATACCGGTTTGATATCCGACGGTGAGGTTCGCCGCCTGGGCGCTAAAAGAAATTATTAGCGATACACAAACTGTAACAATTGGACTGGATAGTGCGCGCTTGGTCGACATGGAGCTGCCTTTCGATAGGGATTGATCGTGAGTTACATCAAAGCTAATCGATCTAAAAAAAGGCTAACAAATACCATTTAGGAATTAGCTTATGAGCCGGTGCCCGTGTCCCGGCTCAAGGAGTAGTGCGGAGCTAAATTCCTAAACGGTATGAAAAAGAATTGGGTGATTCTTTTTGGGTTTATGGCCCGACAAGGAAGGAATTTATTGGGGATTAGACCATGGTCGTAGACACACAAAGTTACGATTGACTTGTGGGTCACGGTCTGGCGCTAATCGCGGATCTTAGGATCCCGGGCATACGACCCAGGACCAGGAACACAAGAATTAGAAACGAGAGGAGCGAAACAATGAACAAGTCCACCTTGGCTCTGGGTGTGGCCGTGGCCGTCGGGGTTTTAGCGCAGCAGGCAGGCGCCGCGGGTTTCCTGGAAGACAGCAAAGCTTCCGTCAGTTCTCGCACCATGTATTACAACAACGATAATCGGGATGGCGGCGCGGATCAGAGAGAGACCGCTGAAGGCCTCAAATTCGATTATTTGTCCGGCTTCACCCAAGGCACTGTCGGCTTCGGTATCGACGCCCAGGCCCTCGTCGGTATCCATCTGGACGGTGGCAAGGGCCATCACCCGGATCCCAACACTTTCTTCCCAAGCGACACCGACCATTCGGCCGTGGACGAGTGGAGCCGCGCGGCAGCCAACGTCAAGGCCCGCTTCTCGAAGACCGAAGCCCACCTGGGTGGCGCTCTGCAACCGAACATGCCGATCCTGGTTGCGAACGACAGCCGCCTGCTGCCACAGACCTTTGACGGTGGCACCATCACCTCGAAGGAAATCGACAACGTGACCCTCAACGCGGGTCAGTTGGAGCACTCGGCGGGTCGCGCCTCTTCAAACTCCACCGGCCTGGCCGTGGCTGGCGGTCTTCAGGACAGCAATCAGTTCCGTTACGCCGGTGCTGACTGGAAGGTCACCAAGGACCTCACCCTGCAGTACTACCACTCGAATCTGAAGGATTACTACAAGCAGGACTTCCTTGGTCTGATTCACGTTTTCCCGATCGACGCCAAACAGTCCTTCAAGACAGACCTGCGTTATTTTGACAGCAGCTCCGATGGCAAGAATGGCGATCCAGGCTATTTTTTCAATAACAATGGTGGCTTTGCGAAGAACCCAAACGAGGTCGATAACAAGACCTGGAGCGCCATGTTCACCTACACCCTGGGTGGCAACGCTTTCCTGCTCGGTCACCAGCGCGTCAACGATGACGGCGGTTTCGTCTACCTGAACCAGGGCAACGTTGTTGATGGCAATGGTCGTCCGGAATCGAACGGAGGCACGAGCTTCTACCTGTTCACCGACTCCATGATTAACGGTTTTGTCCGTGCCGGTGAAAACACCACCTTCGGCCAGTACTCCTATGACTTCGCTGCGCTGGGTGTGCCGGGCCTGAAAACCTCGATAGCCTACCTACATGGCGACAACATCAAAGCTAAAAACGGTGTTGGCAGCGATATGTCCGAGTGGGAACGCGACATGCGGATCGACTACACCATCCAGCAGGGCGCCCTCAAAGGTTTCGGCGTAACGCTGCGAAATGGTGTCTACCGTGGCAGCCAAATCGATATCCCTGACCAGGACCAGACCCGCCTGATCTTCAACTACACCTACAGCTTCCTCTAAAAGCCACCACGAAAAGCCTCGCCTGCAAGCGAGGTTTTTTTGTGTTTCTCAATATTCCAATTAGAGCTTACGTAGTAATTTTTTATTCTTTTTAGCTTTTAAGCCAAACACCTAAAGTGGGTGGCTTACGAGCCGATACCTTGGGTCCCGACTCAGAGTAATAGCGCGAAGCTATATTCCTGAATGGCATGAAAAATGATGAAATAATTCTTTTTGTGTTTATCATGCGGGCAAAAATTACAGGGGTCAGGCCATCGCCGTAGTCACACGGTCTGGCACTCACCGAGCATTTCAGGATCCAGGGCATTCGACCCAGGACCTCAAAAATTAGAAACGATAGGAGCGAAACAATGAACAAGTCCACCTTGGCCCTGGCTGTGGCCGTAGGGGTTTTGGCGCAGCAGGCAGGCGCCGCCGGTTTCATCGAAGACAGCAAAGCTACTTTGGGGCTGCGTAACTTCTACATTAACAACGATAACCGTGACAGTGCTGCTGGCACTCCTGCCAACAAGGCTAACGGCGTTCAGAGCAAAAACGAAGAATGGGGCCAAGGCTTCGACCTGCGTTTCATCTCCGGCTACACCCAAGGCACCGTTGGCTTCGGTATTGATGCTATTGGCCTGCTGGGTGTGCGTCTGGATTCGGGCGGCGGCACTAACGGCGCCACTTCGACTTCTTACGGCGGCACTGTTTTCCCAAGCAAGTCCAACGGCGAAGCGGTTGATAACTTCTCCAGCCTGGGCCTGACTGCCAAAGCCAAGATTTCCCAGACCGAACTGAAATTGGGCACTCTGCAGCCAAAACTGCCAGTTATCGTGACCAACGATGGCCGTCTGCTGCCGCAAACCTTTCAAGGTGGTCAGATCACCTCGAACGAGATCAAAGACCTGACACTGGTTGGTGGTCAGATCGAGCACGCCAAGGGTCGTAACTCCAGCAACAACGAAGAGTTGTCGATTGCTGGTGCGAACTCTCCCACCGCTTCCGGCCGTGACAGCAACAAGTTCATCTACGGTGGTGGCGACTACAAGATCACCAAAGACCTGACTGCCCAGTACTACTACGGCAACCTGGAAGATTTCTACAAGCAGCATTTCCTGGGTCTGGTTCACAACTGGTCGATCGGTCCTGGTGTGTTGAAGTCTGACTTGCGTTACTTCAACAGCTCTGACGATGGTGCCAACGGCCACGACTCTGCTTACTACAGCACCGGTAACTATCAGGGCTTCCGCGCTGGTAAAGGCAAGGTCGACAACAACTTGTACAGCGGCCTTTTCCTGTACTCGGTTGCCGGTCACACCTTTGGTGGCGGTTACCAGGTCAGCAACGGTAGCAGCGATTTCCCTTGGCTGAACCAGGGTGATGGCTCGTCGGCTTACATCATTACCGACTCGCAGATTGCCAAATTCGCTCGCGCCGGCGAACGTACCTGGCAAGCTCGCTACTCGTATGACTTCGCCAAGGTTGGCCTGCCAGGCGCTACTGCCGGCATCGTTTACCTGCGTGGCGACAACATCGACACCATCAGCAGCACCAGCACCGCAGTGGCCGGCTCCGGCCGTTCCGAGTGGGAACGCGACCTGACCCTGGCGTACGTAGTCCAGGAAGGCGCACTGAAAAACCTGGGCTTCACATGGAAAAACGCCATGTGGCGCAACGACGTCCCGGGCCAACGCGACCAGGACGAAAACCGACTGATCGTCAGCTACTCGATCCCGCTGTTGTAATAGCGCTCGCGTAACCGCTGAAAAAAAAGCCCCGCCCGGCATCTCGCCGGGCGGGGCTTTTGCGTTTTCAAGTCAGGCTCACCCCCGTAAACCCTCCTCGAAGTTTCCCTCTTTGTGCAGCAACTCAAGGCCTTCTCGAACCTTGTGGGCGATAGTCGTCCTGACCGCTGTCGAGGTCCAGTGAACACATTTTTAATATTCATTTGCGTTCTAAACAAATCGATATTTATTCTTTTTAATGAATAAGAAATGCAGGCACAGTTGACCTCAACAAGCACTCACCAGGAGCAGCACCATGAGCCTCAGACTGGGCGATATCGCCCCCGACTTTGAACAGGATTCCAGCGCCGGCACCCTCCGTTTCCACGAATGGCTGGGCGATAGCTGGGGCGTGCTGTTTTCCCATCCGGCGGACTTCACCCCGGTGTGCACCACCGAGTTGGGCTTCACTGCCAAGCTCAAGGACGAGTTTGCGCAGCGCGGTGTGAAAGCCATTGCCCTGTCCGTGGACCCGGTGGACTCGCACCACAAGTGGATCGAGGACATCAACGAAACCCAGAACACCCTCGTCAACTTCCCGATTCTTGCCGACGCCGACCGCAAGGTCTCGGACCTCTACGACCTGATCCACCCGAACGCCAACGACACCCTGACTGTGCGTTCGCTGTTCGTGATCGACCCGAACAAAAAGGTTCGACTGACCATCACCTACCCAGCGAGCACCGGCCGTAACTTCCATGAAATCCTGCGGGTTATCGACTCGCTGCAACTCACCGACAACTACAAGGTGGCCACCCCGGCCAACTGGCAGGACGGTGATGAAGTAGTGATCGTGCCGTCGCTCAAGGACGAAGACGAAATCAAAAAACGCTTTCCCAAGGGCTATCGCGCGGTGAAGCCGTACCTGCGTCTGACGCCACAACCTAATCGCTAAACCGTTGGCTTTCGCGGCGTTGCTTAAACCGCTATCGCGAGCAAGCTCGCTCCCACATTGGATTGCGCTTTACCTGTGGGAGCGAGCTTGCTCGCGATGACGGCATACCAGGCACCGCAGGGTTCAGATTGAACCGCATCCACAAAGCAGGGGATTTCAGGTCGTTTTTACGGCCTATTTTTTTGCCCGGGAAAAGGCATCTCGTATAGATCTGTAAAGAATAACCAAATGAATAAATATGATTTATGGATATAACAATCACCTGTTAAGGTCACTTCCATCAAAGCGAGATCGCAAACCGCGAATCGCCAACACCGTTCAAGGAATCCTCTGAATGCTGGTCGTCTCACTTGGTGGCAGTCCCAGCCAACGCTCCCGTTCCGGGGTGCTGCTGGAGCGCTCCCAACGCTGGTTGCAGGAGCAAGGTGTGGAAGTGGTGAGTTACCAGGTACGGGACTTCCCGGCCGAAGACTTGCTGCATGCACGCTTCGACAGCCCGAAGGTGATCGACCTGCTGCAGCAGATTGAAAACGCCGATGGCCTGCTGATCGCCACGCCGGTCTACAAAGCGTCGTTCTCCGGCGCATTGAAAACTGTATTGGACCTGCTGCCCGAACGCGCCCTGGCCCACAAGGTGGTTTTGCCAATGGCCACCGGCGGCAGCATCGCCCACATGCTGGCGGTGGATTACGCGCTCAAGCCTGTGTTGTCGGCGTTGAAAGCCCAGGAAATGCTTCACGGGATTTTCGCCGTAGACAGCCAGATCGCTTACGGCGAAGGCAGCGTCCAGGCGCAGTTGGCACCGGAGCTGGAAGAAAGACTGAATGAATCGCTGGAGCTGTTTTTCAGCGCCATGGCCCGACGGCCCAAGCCGATCGATCCGAACCTGTTGAATGAACGTTTGTTGAGTGCTCGCTGGAGCATTTAAGCCAGCACTTAAGCCACACCTGAAATTGATGTACTGGCCTTACTCGCCCGCTAACGGGCAAGCAGGTGCAGCCAAAACCCAACTGCAAAAAGGAGAGCGCCATGCGCACTGTCATTTTGCGTCGTGGTCTGGTCGCTCTGTTTGCTGCGGCTGTAACCTTCGGCGCCATTACTCAAGCTCAAGCCGAGACTCTTCGGATCGGTTATCAAAAGTACGGCACCCTGGTGCTGCTCAAAGCCAAAGGCACTTTGGAAAAACGCCTCGCCGCCCAAGGCGTGGACGTGCAATGGACTGAATTCCCCGGCGGCCCGCAACTGCTCGAAGGCCTGAACGTCGGCTCCATCGACTTCGGCGTTACGGGTGAAACTCCACCGGTATTCGCTCAAGCAGCCGGCGCCGATCTGCTCTATGTCGCCTACGAACCGCCAGCACCTCACAGCGAAGCGATCCTGGTGCCGAAGGATTCGGCGATCAAATCCGTAGCGGACCTCAAGGGCAAGAAAGTCGTCCTGAACAAAGGCTCCAACGTGCACTACCTGCTGGTCCGCGCACTGGAAGATGCCGGCCTCAAATACACCGACATCCAGACCGTATTCCTGCCGCCGGCCGATGCCCGCGCTGCGTTCGAACGTGGCAGCGTCGATGCCTGGGTGATCTGGGACCCGTACCAGGCTGCAGCCGAACAGCAACTGCAAGCACGCACCCTGCGTGATGGCCAAGGCATCGTCGACAACCATCAGTTCTACCTCGCGACCAAACCGTATGCGCAGAAAAATCCAGAGGTGATCAAGACCCTCGTGGAAGAAGTGCGCGCCGTCGGCGAATGGTCCAAGGCCAATCCCGAAGACGTGACCAAACAAGTTTCGCCACTGCTCGGCCTGCCGGCAGACATCACCCTGACTTCGGTAAAACGCCAGGGTTACGGCGCGTTGTTCCTCACGCCTGAAGTGGTCGCCGCCCAACAGAAAATCGCCGACAGCTTCTACCAGCTCAAGCTGATTCCAAAGCCGCTGAGCATCAAAGACGTGATCTGGACGCCTCCGGCGGCCGTTGCCAAAGCTCAGTAATTCGAATCCCTAAGGAGACCACTCCATGAGCCTCAATATCTTCTGGTTCCTGCCTACCCACGGCGACGGCCATTACCTTGGCACCGCCGAAGGCGCTCGCGCCGTCGACCACGGTTATCTGCAACAAGTCGCGCAAGCGGCAGATCGGCTGGGCTTCGGCGGGGTGCTGATTCCTACCGGGCGCTCTTGCGAAGATTCGTGGCTGGTGGCCGCGTCGCTGATTCCGGTGACCCAGCGTCTGAAGTTCCTCGTCGCCCTGCGCCCCGGGATCATTTCCCCGACGGTGGCAGCGCGTCAGGCTGCGACGCTGGATCGTCTGTCCGGCGGCCGTGCGTTGTTCAACCTGGTAACCGGCGGTGATCCGGAAGAATTGGCCGGCGACGGTTTGTTCCTGACTCACGAAGAGCGCTATCAAGCCTCGGTGGAATTCACCCGCATCTGGCGCCGCGTGCTGGAAGGCGAAACCGTCGATTACGACGGTCAGCACATCAGCGTGAAGGGCGCGAAGTTGCTCTACCCGCCGATCCAGCAACCGCGTCCACCACTGTACTTCGGCGGTTCTTCGGAAGCGGCGCAAGACCTCGCGGCAGAGCAGGTCGAAATGGTCCTGACCTGGGGCGAACCTCCGGCAGCCGTTGCCGAGAAGATCGAACAAGTACGCGCCAAAGCCGCGAAGCTCGGGCGCACCGTGCGCTTCGGGATTCGTCTGCATGTGATCGTTCGTGAAACCAATGCCGAAGCCTGGCAAGCGGCGGATCGGCTGATCTCTCATCTGGATGACGAAACCATCGCTCGCGCCCAGGCTTCTCTGGCACGCTTCGACTCGGTCGGTCAGCAACGCATGGCCGCATTGCACGGCGGCAGCCGCGACAACCTGGAAGTCAGCCCCAACCTGTGGGCCGGTGTCGGCCTGGTGCGTGGCGGGGCCGGTACGGCGTTGGTGGGCGATGGTCCGACGGTGGCCGCTCGCGTGAAGGAATACGCGGACCTGGGCATCGACACGTTCATCTTCTCCGGTTACCCACACCTGGAAGAGTCGTACCGCGTCGCCGAATTGCTGTTCCCACACCTCGATATCGAGCGCCCGGAATTGCCGAAAAGCGCCGGTTACGTCAGCCCGTTTGGTGAGATGGTCGCCAACGACATTCTCCCCAAAGCCGCGTCGCAGAGCTGAGGCGCACCATGAAGAGACTTATCCATAACCTTGCGCCTTGGGCGTTGCCGGTGTTGCTGCTGGCGGTGTGGCAGTTGTCGGTGTCGGCGGGCTGGTTGTCGACTCGGATTCTGCCGGCGCCGATCGCGGTCATTGAAGCCGGCGTCAGCCTGGTGCGCAGCGGTGAAATCTGGACTCACCTGGCGATCAGCGGCTGGCGTGCAGCGCTGGGCTTCGCCATCGGCGGCAGCATCGGTCTGACCCTGGGCTTCATCACCGGCTTGTCGAAATGGGGCGAGCGCCTGCTCGACAGTTCGGTGCAGATGATCCGCAACGTGCCGCACCTGGCGCTGATTCCGCTGGTGATCCTGTGGTTCGGCATCGATGAGTCGGCGAAGATTTTCCTGGTGGCGTTGGGCACGTTGTTCCCGATCTACCTCAACACCTATCACGGCATCCGCAACGTCGATCCGGCGCTGGTGGAAATGTCCCGCAGTTATGGCTTGTCCGGTTTCAGCCTGTTCCGCCAGGTGATTCTGCCGGGGGCGCTGCCTTCGATTCTGGTCGGCGTGCGATTCGCGCTGGGCTTCATGTGGCTGACGTTGATCGTCGCGGAAACCATTTCCGCCAGTTCCGGCATCGGCTACCTGGCAATGAATGCCCGGGAGTTCTTGCAGACCGACGTGGTGGTATTGGCGATTCTTTTGTACGCCGTGCTCGGCAAACTCGCCGACCTCGCGGCCCGTGGACTTGAACGCGTGTGGTTGCGCTGGCACCCGGCCTATCAGGTTGTTAAAGGAGGTGCGGCATGACGGCTCAACAACCTCCACGCCTGCTGCGCGGGATTCCGCTGGTGGTGCGCAAACTGCAAAAAACCTTTGGCTCGCGGCAGGTGCTGCGCGAGATCGATCTGCACATCCCGGCCGGTCAGTTTGTCGCCGTGGTCGGTCGTAGCGGTTGCGGCAAAAGTACCTTGTTGCGCTTGCTCGCCGGTCTCGACAAACCCACGGGCGGTGAATTGCTGGCCGGCTCCGCGCCGCTGAGTGAGGCGCGGGAAGACACTCGATTGATGTTCCAGGAAGCGCGTTTGCTGCCGTGGAAAAAGGTCATCGACAACGTCGGCCTCGGGCTCAAGGGCAACTGGCGTCCGCAAGCGCTGGAAGCGCTGGAGTCGGTCGGTCTGGCCGACCGTGCCAATGAGTGGCCGGCGGCCTTGTCCGGTGGCCAGAAGCAACGTGTGGCCCTGGCCCGCGCGCTGATCCACCAACCGCGCTTGCTGTTGCTGGACGAACCGCTGGGCGCGCTGGACGCGCTGACCCGAATTGAAATGCAGCAGCTGATCGAACGGCTCTGGCAGAAGCACGGTTTCACCGTGTTGCTGGTCACCCACGATGTCAGTGAAGCGGTGGCGATTGCCGATCGAGTGATCCTGATCGAAGAGGGCGAAGTCGGCCTCGACCTGCACGTTGAGCTGCCGCGCCCTCGGGTTCGCGGCTCTCATCGGTTGGCGGCGCTGGAAACCGAAGTCCTCAATCGCGTGCTGGCGTTGCCCGGCGAACCGCCGGCACCGGAACCTGTTTCACCATTACCCACGCAATTGCGTTGGGCTCAATAACTCAAGCCTTATCCACGACAGGAATCAACATCATGACTATCAAAGCCATCAACGTTCGTAACCAGTTCAAAGGCTCCATCAAGGAAATCGTACTCGGCGACGTACTGTCCGAAATCGACGTACAGACCGCTTCCGGCATCGTCACCTCGGTGATCACCACTCGCTCGGTGAAAGAGCTGGAACTGGTAGTCGGCAGCGAAGTGATCGCGTTTGTGAAATCCACCGAGGTGTCGATCGCCAAGTTGTAAGCGCGTGCATTGCGCTCAACCCCGAAGGGTGTGAACCCTTCGGGGTTTTTTATGCGCGGGTGTTCAGGGCTCGGATGCGCAGCGCCAACCAGCAACGGGTGCGTAGGTGCCGAGTGAAGACAACAGGCGTGGGTCGCTGAATAGCTCGCTGGCGTGCGGATCGATGTCAGCCGACAACAATGGTTGGCCGACCTGTCTAGGCAGTGTGGAGTAGTCGATGTGCCACGGTGTTTGCCCGCCGTGGTGACGACCGAAGGACAGTTCGCAGGCGAGCCGCTGTTGTGCGGTTGCTCCGTCGATTTGTTCGCGCAAATGACCACCGGGTTCCAGCGCGACAACCCGGCTGGCGGCGAACAGAAAGTAGTCACCGGCCAGCACCAGGCAGGCAACGCGTGTTGGATCATCGACCGCCTGCAACCACTGGCCGCGACAGGTGCCGCGAGAGTCCGGCAGCCGCTCCCAGATCTCGTAGTAGCTGTCGTCCAGGGCGGTTTCGACCAGGCGCTCGCTGGTTTCGAAATGCATGCGCCCGATGTCTTCTTCGGTGCTGACCGGCTGATAGTCGAGTTTGCGATGCCACTGGCAAATGTCTCCGTTGACCTCGGTTACGCCAGCGAAGCCTTTTTGCTCGCTCAGGGTCAGCAAGTCAGCGTGACTCAGTTGCTCCAGCGGCAGCGCCGCAAGTGTTGCCGGCGGGATGCGCAGGTCGGCAAACAAACGCGGGGTTTGCAGCCAGTACACAGCCGTTTCGCTGTCGACGCGCCCCGACTGGAATTTGATCAGGCGTCGTTGCCACACGCCAAGGTAGTTGTCTGGAACGTGTGCCATGAACACCTCGTTGCGTTATGCGTTGCGCTTGGACAGGTAGGGCGGCAAATACAGGCCCAGATAGGCGTCGAATACCCGCATGCCTTCTTCGGCCATGCGTGGGGTGATCTGTCCGTGTTGTTGCACCGAGCGCGCATAGACGCGGTCGCCGAGCTCCATGGCCAGGGCAAACACATCGACATCGTTCGGCAGCGTCGGCAGCTCGAAGTGGTGGTCGAAGAGTTTGTGCATCAGGTCGCCGAGTTCGATGTCGTGCTGACGGTCGGCCTGGGTGACTTCGGTTAGCCCGTGCTGGGCAAGAATGAGCTGGCGGGCGGCGGCGTCTTCGCTGTAGATCGCGAGCATGCGTTGTTCCACCAGTCGCGACAGATCGCGCCAGCCGTTCAGGGCTTCGTGGTCGATGGGGGCTTGCAGGCAGGCACGGAACGCAGCATGGACGTCAGCCGTCAGGGCTTCGAGCAGCGCCGGGACGCTGGCAAAGAAGTGGTAGACGGAAGAGGGCGGGATTTCCGCGCGTTCAGCGACGCTGTAAATCGACAGGCTGGCCACGCCCTCGGCCGCCAGCAACGTGCGTGCGGCATCGAGTATCGAATCGATCCGGGCCTGGCTGCGGGCGCGGGGTTTGCGTGGGGTGGCGAGTCGGGTCATCGAAGTCTCCTGCGGGGCAGCGGGCATTGTACGAGCAGGCATCTATGTTGTCTGCCCGGCCGCCATCGCGAGCAAGCTCGCTCACACATTTGATCGATGTGAAACACAGATTTCGCGTACGCAGGAAATCCCCTGTGGGAGCGAGCTTGCTCGCGATCCGCCGCAGGCGGCCATAAAAAAACGCCGCAAGCTGCGAGGCCTGCGGCGTTGTTTTTTACTGCAACCGCTTACACGGTATGCAGGTACCAGTTGTACTCGAGGTCGGAGATGGAGTGTTCGAACTCCTCCAGCTCGCTCTCTTTACACGCGACGAAGATATCGATGTATTTCGGATCGATGTACTTGGCCATGACTTCGCTGTCGTCCAGCTCACGCAATGCATCGCGCAGGTTGTTCGGCAGGCTTTGCTCGTTCTGCTCGTAGGAGTTGCCTTCCACGGGTGCGCCTGGCTCGATCTTGTTGACCAGACCGTGGTGCACGCCTGCCAGGACCGAAGCCATCAGCAGGTACGGGTTGGCATCGGCGCCGGCAACGCGGTGTTCCAGGCGGACCGCGTCGGCGGAACCGGTTGGCACACGCACCGCAACAGTACGGTTGTCCAGACCCCAGCACGGTGCATTCGGCACGTAGAACTGTGCGCCGAAACGACGGTAGGAGTTGACGTTCGGGCAGAGGAAAGCCATCTGCGCCGGTAGGGTCTCGAGCACACCGCCGATCGCGTGACGCAGTGCGGCGTTCTGCTCGGGATCCTCACTGGCAAAAATATTTTTGCCGTCTTTATCAAGAATCGAGATGTGGACATGCAGACCGTTGCCCGCCTGGCCCGGATAAGGCTTGGCCATGAACGTGGTGTCCATTTCATGGTCGTAGGCGATGTTTTTGATCAGACGCTTGAGCAGCACCGCGTAGTCGCAGGCCTTGATCGGGTCGGCAACGTGGTGCAGGTTCACTTCAAACTGCGCCGGAGCGCTTTCCTTGACGATCGCGTCGGCAGGGATGCCTTGCTCTTTCGCACCTTCCAGAATGTCCTGGAGGCAGTCGACGTATTCGTCGAGGTCGTCGATCAGGTAAACCTGTGTCGAATGCGGGCGTTTGCCGGAGATCGGCGAGCGAGGTGGTTGTGGGCGACCGTTCACGTTCTCCTGGTCGATCAGGTAGAACTCCAGTTCGAACGCGGCGCAGATGGTCAGACCCATCTCGTCGAACTTGGCAACAACTTGACGCAGAACTTCACGGGGATCCGCGAAGAAAGGTTCACCTTCGAGTTCGTGCATGGTCATTAACAGTTGCGCGGTAGGGCGCTTCTGCCAAGGCTCGTTGCACAGGGTGTCAGGGATTGGATAGCAGATTCGGTCAGCATCGCCGATGTCCAGGCCCAGGCCGGTGCTTTCCACCGTCGAGCCATTGATATCCAGAGCAAATAGAGAGGCCGGCAGGTTGATGCCTTTCTCGTAAACCTTGTGGAGGCTGGTGCGTTCAATGCGCTTGCCGCGCACCACACCATTCATATCCGCAATCAGAAGGTCAACGTACAGAACCTCAGGATGTTCCTTAAGGAACGCGTTCGCTTCGTTAAGCTGAACGGCACGCGGGGGTACCGACATGATGCAACACCTTTGTTGTTAAAAATATCAATCATTGATCTCTTCGGATTCCAGTCAACCCGAACGGCATGCCGAAGTCAAGCGAGGCCTTTTTTGCCCTAAAAAAGCACCAGTGGGGCTTTTTTGAGGCACTTTGGGGCGTTTTTATGCCTTTGAGCGATTTAGCGCCTGCGGGCTTGAGCGGGCCGTGTTGTATTTTTTACGGGGGTGTTGTGTAAAAAAATGAACAAGGCTAAGCTCGATTCAAACCCATAACACCAATAATACCGGGGTGCTTCATGTCTCGCCTGCCGTTAATCGGCGTCACCGCCTGCTCTAAGCAGATCGGTCTGCATGCTTATCACATCAGTGGCGACAAGTACGTCCGCGCCGTGGCCTCAGCGGCCAAGGGGCTGCCGGTGATTCTTCCGTCCCTGGCCGATTTGCTGGCACCGTCCGATATTCTGGACGGTCTGGATGGCATCCTCTTTACAGGCTCTCCTTCCAATATAGAACCGTTTCACTATAGCGGCCCAGCCAGCGCACCGGGCACTGCTCATGATTCTGCACGCGATGCCACCACCCTCCCGTTGATCCGCGCCGCAGTCGAGGCCGGCATTCCCGTGCTCGGTATTTGCCGCGGCTTTCAGGAAATGAATGTGGCGTTCGGCGGCAGCCTGCATCAAAAAGTCCACGAAGCCGGTCCATTCATGGATCACCGTGAAGACGATAGCCTACCGCTTGAAGGACAGTATGCGCCAAGTCACCCGGTGCACATCCAACCGGGTGGTGTGCTCGCAGGTCTGGGCCTGGCGAGCGAGATACACGTCAATTCGATTCATGGTCAGGGCGTTGAACGCCTGGCACCGGGCCTTTGCGTCGAGGCCTTGGCTCCCGACGGGTTGATCGAGGCAGTCTCGGTCCCGCAGGGCAAGAGTTTTGCTTTGGGAGTGCAATGGCATCCCGAATGGCAGGTAAGCTCAAACCCGGATTACCTTGCGATCTTCCAGGCATTTGGCGATGCCTGCCGTAAGCACGCATTACAACGCGACGCCGATGCGTCGAACAACGCCTGACTTATAAGAGTCAGGAAACCAAGCCTAAGAGGCATTTATGAGTAACAACCTCGACCAGCTCACCGATTGGTTGAAAGACCACAAGATCACAGAAGTCGAATGCATGATCGCCGACTTGACCGGGATCACCCGGGGCAAGATTTCGCCGACCAACAAGTTCATTGCCGAAAAAGGCATGCGCCTGCCCGAGAGCGTTCTGTTGCAGACCGTGACCGGCGACTATGTCGAAGACGACATCTATTACGAACTGCTCGACCCGGCCGACATCGACATGATCTGCCGTCCCGACCAGAACGCGGTATTCCTGGTGCCTTGGGCCATCGAGCCTACCGCTCAGGTGATCCACGACACCTACGACAAGCAAGGCAACCCGATCGAGCTGTCGCCGCGCAACGTGCTCAAAAAGGTGCTGAAACTCTATTCCGACAGGGGCTGGCAGCCGATCGTGGCGCCAGAAATGGAGTTCTACCTGACCAAGCGCTGCGAAGACCCGGACTTCCCGCTGCAACCGCCGATTGGCCGTTCCGGTCGCCCGGAAACCGGTCGCCAGTCCTTCTCGATTGAAGCGGCAAACGAATTCGATCCGCTGTTCGAAGACGTCTACGACTGGTGCGAATTGCAGGAGCTGGACCTCGACACGCTGATCCACGAGGACGGCACGGCGCAGATGGAAATCAACTTCCGTCACGGCGATGCCCTGTCCCTGGCCGACCAGATCCTGGTGTTCAAGCGCACCATGCGCGAAGCCGCGCTCAAGCACGACGTGGCAGCCACTTTCATGGCCAAACCCATGACCGGCGAGCCGGGCAGTGCGATGCACTTGCACCAGAGCATCATCGACATCGAGACCGGCAAGAACGTCTTCTCCAATGAAGACGGGAGCATGAGCCAGCTGTTCCTGAACCACATCGGTGGTTTGCAGAAACTGATCCCCGAGCTGTTGCCGCTGTTCGCGCCGAACGTCAACTCGTTCCGCCGCTTCCTGCCGGACACCTCGGCACCGGTGAACGTGGAGTGGGGCGAAGAGAACCGCACCGTGGGCCTGCGGGTTCCGGATGCCGGACCGCAAAACCGTCGGGTGGAAAACCGCCTGCCGGGCGCCGATGCCAATCCGTACCTGGCGATTGCCGCGAGCCTGCTCTGCGGTTACATCGGCATGGTCGAAGGCTTGAACCCGAGTGCGCCGGTGGTGGGCCGTGGCTATGAACGCCGCAACCTGCGCCTGCCACTGACCATCGAAGACGCGCTGGAACGCATGGAACACAGCGCGACCATCGAGAAGTACCTGGGCAAGAAATTCATCACTGGCTACGTCGCGGTCAAGCGGGCCGAGCATGAAAACTTCAAGCGCGTGATCAGTTCATGGGAGCGGGAATTCCTGCTCTTCGCCGTCTGATGCGCCGGGCGCGGCTGGAAATTGCCGCGCCTTTCACTGAAATCTTAGGAGAATTCGCATGACCAGCAACAACCCGCAAACCCGTGAATGGCAAACCCTGAGCAACGATCACCACCTGGCCCCGTTCAGCGATTTCAAGCAGCTGAAAGAGAAAGGCCCGCGGATCATCACCAACGCCAAGGGTGTTTACCTCTGGGACAGCGAAGGCAACAAGATCCTCGACGGCATGGCCGGCCTGTGGTGCGTGGCGATCGGCTACGGTCGCGATGAACTGGCCGATGCCGCCAGTAAACAAATGCGCGAACTGCCTTACTACAACCTGTTCTTCCAGACGGCTCACCCGCCGGTGCTGGAACTGGCCAAGGCCATCTCCGACATCGCGCCACAAGGCATGAACCACGTGTTCTTCACCGGTTCCGGCTCTGAAGGCAACGACACCATGCTGCGTATGGTTCGTCACTACTGGGCGATCAAGGGCCAGCCGAAGAAGAAAGTCATCATCAGCCGCAAGAACGGTTATCACGGTTCCACCGTGGCCGGCGCGAGCCTGGGTGGCATGACCTACATGCACGAACAAGGCGACTTGCCGATTCCGGGCATCGTCCACATCGCGCAGCCGTACTGGTTCGCTGAAGGCGGCGAGATGACACCGGAAGAGTTCGGTATCTGGGCGGCCAATCAGCTCGAAGAGAAAATTCTGGAAGTCGGCGTGGACAACGTTGGTGCCTTTATTGCCGAGCCGATCCAGGGTGCCGGCGGCGTGATCATTCCGCCAGAGACCTACTGGCCGCGCATCAAGGAAATCCTCGCCAAGTACGACATTCTGTTCGTGGCTGACGAAGTGATCTGTGGTTTTGGCCGTACCGGTCAGTGGTTCGGTAGCGATTTCTACGACCTCAAACCCGACATGATGACCATCGCCAAAGGCCTGACATCCGGCTACATCCCTATGGGTGGCCTGATCGTGCGTGACGAAGTGGTGGCGGTGCTCAACGAAGGTGGCGATTTCAACCACGGTTTCACCTATTCCGGGCACCCGGTGGCCGCTGCGGTGGCACTGGAGAACATCCGCATCCTGCGCGAAGAAAAAATTATCGAGCGCGTTCATGCAGAAACGGCACCCTATTTGCAAAAGCGTCTACGGGAACTGAACGATCACCCGTTGGTGGGGGAAGTGCGTGGGGTGGGTCTGCTGGGGGCGATCGAGCTGGTGCAGGACAAAGCCACTCGCAAGCGTTACGAAGGCAAGGGCGCTGGCATGATTTGCCGCACGTTCTGCTTCGAAAACGGCCTGATCATGCGCGCCGTGGGCGACACCATGATCATTGCTCCACCACTGGTGATTACACCGGCAGAAATCGATGAGTTGGTGACCAAGGCACGCAAGTGTCTGGACCTGACCCTGAGTGCATTGCAGGGCTAAGTGCTAGGCTCTGAGCGGGGTGTGAAGTATGCATTTCGCTCAGAGCAAACAAAGGATGGGTCTTTCCTTGAAAGCCTGCCTTGGATCTTGCCAGACTACCGGTTGTTTCAGATGCCCAGGAAAGGCCGCTGAGCACGTGGTTAAAAAGAAAAATTGGAGCATTACCCATGAAGGCATTAGGTATGAAGATAGCTGGCAAGACCCTCCTCGCCATGTCCCTGATGGGCGTGATGGCGGGCGCAGTTCAGGCGGACGACAAGGTTCTTCACGTGTACAACTGGTCCGATTACATCGCACCGGATACCGTCAAGAAGTTCGAAGCCGAGTCGGGGATCAAGGTTGTTTACGACGTATTCGACAGTAACGAAACCCTGGAAGCCAAGTTGCTGGCAGGCAAGTCCGGCTACGACATCGTCGTGCCGTCGAACAACTTCCTGGCCAAGCAGATCAAGGCTGGCGTTTACCAGAAGCTCGACAAGTCCAAGCTGCCTAACTGGAAGAACCTGAACACTGACCTGCTTAAAGCAGTATCGGTAAGCGACCCGGGCAACGAACACGCTTTCCCGTACATGTGGGGCTCGATCGGCATCGGCTTCAACGCCGAGAAGGTCAAGGCTGCACTGGGTGCCGATGCACCGACCAATTCCTGGGACCTGCTGTTCAAACCTGAAAACGCCGCGAAGTTGAAGTCGTGCGGTATCAGTTTCCTCGATTCGCCAACCGAGATGATTCCGGTGGCGTTGCACTACCTGGGCTATCCAACCGACAGCCAGGACAAAAAACAACTGGCCGAAGCCGAAGCACTGTTCCTGAAGATTCGTCCTTCGGTGGGCTACTTCCACTCGTCCAAGTACATCTCCGACCTGGCTAACGGCAACATCTGCGTCGCCGTGGGTTACTCGGGTGATATCTACCAGGCTAAGTCCCGTGCGGCTGAAGCCGGTGACAAGGTGAAAGTCAGCTACAACATTCCGAAAGAAGGTGCCGGCAGCTTCTACGACATGGTCGCCATCCCTAAAGATGCCGAAAACGTCGAAGGCGCCTACAAGTTCATGACCTTCCTGCAGAAGCCGGAAATCATGGCTGAAATCACCAACGCCGTACGCTTCCCGAACGGTAACGCGGCAGCCACCGCATTGGTCGATAAAGAAATCACCAGCGACCCAGGTATCTACCCGCCAGCGGACGTGCTGGCCAAGCTGTACGCGATTGCCGACTTGCCGGCCGCGACCCAGCGGATCCTGACTCGCAGTTGGACCAAGATCAAATCCGGTAAGTAAGTAAAACCCTGTAGCAGCTGCCGAAGGCTGCGTTGAGGTCCGAAGGACCTCCGCTTTTCAACAGCACAACAGCTCCGCAGTTGAACGCAGCCTGCGGCAGCTGCTACAGATCTTCATAAAGTTTGCTGGAACGGTTTTTCGAGGGTAAGTTGCGCGCCGGTTTTGTTGCCAGGCAGCCATGGCTGTCATGTAACGCGGGGCAACTTGGGCCCAACTAATTTTAGAGGACCTCCACGTGCCTATTTTTTCTTTGTTGCGCAATGCACTGCTGGTCGGCGCCGGACTGACGCTTGCCGTTAGTGTCCAGGCCGCTGGCACTGTGCATATTTATAACTGGTCGGACTACATCGGTTCGACGACTCTGGCCGACTTCCAGAAAGAGACCGGCATCAAACCGGTTTATGACGTTTTCGATTCCAACGAAACCCTGGAAGGCAAGTTGCTGGCCGGGCGTACCGGTTATGACGTGGTCGTGCCGTCCAACCACTTCCTTGGCAAGCAGATCAAGGCGGGCGCTTTCCAGAAACTCGACAAGTCCAAGCTCACCAACTATGCCAACCTCGACCCGGTGCTGCTCAAGCGCCTGGAGCAAAACGATCCGGGTAACCAGTACGCCGTGCCGTATCTGTGGGGCACTAACGGCATCGGTTACAACGTCGACAAGATCAAGGCTGTACTGGGCCTCGACAAGATCGATTCCTGGGATGTGGTGTTCGAACCGGAGAACATCAAGAAGCTGCACAGCTGCGGCGTGGCGTTCCTCGATTCCGCTGATGAAATGATGCCCACCGTCCTCAACTACATGGGCCTCAACGCCAACAGCACCAACCCCGAAGACTACAAAAAGGCCGAAGCCAAGTTGTTGGCGGTGCGCCCTTACGTGACGTACTTCCACTCCTCCAAGTACATCGCGGATCTTGCCAACGGCGACATCTGCATCGCGATCGGTTTCTCCGGTGACATGTTCCAGGCCAAGGCCCGCGCGGCTGAAGCCGGCAAAGGCATGAACATCGCCTACTCGATTCCGAAAGAGGGCGGCGCGCTCTGGTTCGACATGCTGGCGATCCCCAAGGATGCAGCCAACGTCAAGGAGGCCCACGCCTTCATCAACTATTTGTTGAAACCCGAGGTGATCGCACAGGTCAGTGATTCTGTTGGCTATGCGAACCCCAACCCTGGCTCGGACAAATTGATGGAGCAGTCCATCCGCACCGACGAGTCGGTTTATCCACCGCAAGCAGTCCTCGACAAGACCTACGTGTCGATCGAGTTACCACCAAACATTCAACGTTTGATGACCCGCAGCTGGACCAAGGTCAAGTCGGGTAAATAGCTACAAGGCTCAAACTATCCAAGGTTCGCCCGCCTCGGGCGGACTGCAAATTTTGTTGGGAGTTTCGTAAATGGCAGTTGCCTCCGGCGCCTATAAGAAAGCCCTCGAGGGCGACCAATCACCTAAACAGGTGTTGGTCAAAATCGACCGGGTCACGAAGAAGTTCGACGAGACGATTGCCGTGGACGATGTGTCCCTGGAAATCAAGAAAGGCGAGATTTTCGCCCTGCTCGGCGGTTCGGGATCGGGCAAATCCACATTGCTGCGCATGCTCGCAGGCTTCGAACGGCCCACGGAGGGGCGCATTTTCCTCGATGGCGTAGACATCACTGACATGCCGCCGTACGAGCGGCCGATCAACATGATGTTCCAGTCCTACGCCTTGTTCCCGCACATGACCGTGGCGCAGAACATCGCCTTCGGCCTCAAGCAGGACAAAATCCCCGCAGCTGAAGTCGATGCCCGTGTCGCGGACATGCTCAAGCTGGTTCAGATGACGCAATACGCCAAGCGCAAGCCGCATCAGTTGTCCGGTGGCCAGCGTCAGCGTGTGGCCCTGGCGCGTTCCCTGGCCAAGCGACCGAAGCTGTTGCTGCTCGACGAACCGATGGGTGCTCTGGACAAGAAGCTGCGTTCGCAAATGCAGCTTGAGCTGGTCGAGATCATCGAGCGGGTCGGCGTAACCTGCGTCATGGTGACCCACGACCAGGAAGAGGCCATGACCATGGCCGAGCGCATCGCGATCATGCACCTGGGCTGGATCGCCCAGATCGGCAGCCCGATCGACATCTACGAAACCCCGACCAGCCGGCTGGTCTGCGAGTTCATCGGCAACGTCAACATCTTCGACGGTGAAGTGATCGACGACGCTGAAGGCCACGCGACCATCACCTGTAAGGACCTGGACCGCCAGATTTACGTGGGCCACGGGATCAGCACGTCGGTGCAGGACAAGTCCGTGACTTACGCGATCCGTCCGGAAAAACTGCTGGTGACGCCGACCATGCCGACCTGCGAATACAACTGGTCCAGCGGCAAGGTGCACGACATCGCCTACCTCGGCGGCCATTCGGTGTTCTACGTCGAACTGCCGAGCGGCAAGATCGTCCAGTCGTTCGTCGCCAACGCCGAGCGCCGCGGTCAGCGGCCAACCTGGGGTGACCAGGTTTACGTGTATTGGGAAGACGACAGCGGCGTGGTACTTCGCTCATGAACATGCGCAAATTCAAACGCCGCCTCAATCGAATAATTCCCGGTGGCCGCCAGTTGGTCATCGGGGTTCCGTTCATCTGGCTGTTCCTGTTCTTCATGTTGCCGTTCTTCATCGTCTTGAAGATCAGCTTCGCCGAAGCCGACGTGGCCATTCCGCCGTACACCGAGATCTACAGCTACCTCGACCAAAAGGTGCAGTTGCTGCTTAACCTGAGCAACTACGCGATGCTGGCCGGCGACGAGTTGTACATCGCCGCCTACCTCGGCTCGTTGAAGATGGCGCTCATCAGCACCGTCCTCTGTTTGCTGATCGGCTACCCGATGGCCTACGCCATTGCCAGTGCCCGCAAAGAGATGCAAACGGTACTCGTGCTGCTGATCATGATGCCAACCTGGACCGCGATCCTGATCCGCGTTTATGCGTGGATGGGCATCCTCAGCAACAACGGCCTGCTCAATGGTTTCCTGATGACCATGGGTTGGATCGACGAACCGCTGCAGATCCTCAACACCAACCTCGCTGTGTACATCGGCGTCGTTTATTCGTACCTGCCGTTCATGATCCTGCCGCTCTACGCCAACCTGGTGAAGCACGACAACAGCCTGCTGGAAGCCGCGTCCGATCTGGGTTCGAGCACCTTCAACAGCTTCTGGAAGATCACCATTCCGCTGTCCAAGAACGGCATCGTCGCGGGCTGCATGCTGGTGTTCATTCCGGTGGTGGGCGAGTTCGTGATCCCGGAACTGCTCGGCGGTCCGGAAACCCTGATGATCGGTAAAGTGCTCTGGCAAGAGTTCTTCAACAACCGTGACTGGCCGGTGGCGTCCGCCCTGGCGGTGGTGATGCTGGCGATCCTGATTGTGCCTATCATCCTGTTCAACCGCAGTCAGGCCAAAGAAATGGAGGGTAAAGAATGAAGCGCTTCCGTTTCTCGAGTTTCATGCTGATTGCGGGCTTGCTGTTCATCTACGCGCCAATGCTGATCCTGGTGATCTACTCGTTCAACGCCTCGAAACTGGTGACGGTGTGGGGCGGCTGGTCGATCAAGTGGTACGTCGGCTTGATGGACAACACCCAACTGATGGGCTCGGTGGTGCGCTCGCTGGAAATCGCCTGCTACACGGCGGTGGCGGCGGTGGCGCTGGGTACGTTGGCGGCATTCGTGCTGACCCGCATCACCCACTTCAAGGGTCGTACGCTGTTCGGTGGCCTGGTCACCGCGCCGCTGGTGATGCCCGAAGTGATCACCGGTCTGTCGCTGTTGCTGCTGTTTGTGGCGATGGCGCAGATGATTGGCTGGCCACAGGAACGCGGCATCATCACCATCTGGATCGCCCACACCACGTTCTGTGCGGCGTATGTGGCGGTGGTGGTCTCGGCGCGCTTGCGTGAGCTGGACCTGTCCATCGAAGAAGCGGCCATGGACCTTGGTGCGCGGCCGTGGAAGGTGTTCTTCCTGATCACCATCCCGATGATCGCGCCATCGTTGGGGGCTGGCGGCATGATGTCGTTTGCCCTGTCGCTGGATGACCTGGTGTTGGCGAGCTTCGTGTCCGGCCCGGGTTCCACGACTCTGCCGATGGAAGTGTTCTCGGCGGTGCGTCTGGGCGTGAAACCCGAGATCAACGCCGTGGCCAGTCTGATTCTGCTGGCGGTATCGCTGATGACGTTCCTGGTCTGGTTCTTCAGTCGCCGTGCCGAAGAAAGTCGCAAACGTGCGATTCAGCAAGCGATCGAAGAAGGCGCTGCCGACTCCTGGAAACAACCGGACGTACGTCGCGCCCAGCAGGCGCCGGAAGCGGCTTAACAGCAAAAGATCGCAGCCTGCGGCAGCTCCTACATGGGAATACGTTTTCCTGTAGGAGCTGCCGCAGGCTGCGATCTTTTGATTTTGTGGGTCAGGAAACCCAAGGTGATTTGCGGATGATCTCGACGAAGTTCATCGGCTTGAAGCCTGGCTCGCTGTCGACCAGCACATCCGCGTTCACAGTGCCGAACGTAGTATCCGGCTTGTGTTTGAAGCCGTTAGCGAACGCACACAGAATGCATTCCTTGAACCCTTCGCCACGCGGGTGGGCATGCACCACTTCTTCGCGTTGCGCGCTGGGGAACGCCGCGTAATCGATACCCAACACATCCATTTCAACGCCAGCAGTCACCAGCGCTACGTTAGGCCGCAGGTGTTGCGGCACGCCCGGTGTGGTGTGCAGGGCAATCGATAGCCACACTTGCTCGATATCATCGTCGGACAAGCCGTAGGGCTTGAGGAACGCTTTGGCAGCGTTGGCGCTATCGACTTCGAAGCGCTCGTCGTCAGTGCGATGACCTTCCACCAGACCCAAGTCATGGAACATCGCGCCGACGTACAACAGTTCGGGGTTGTAGGTCAGTTGCTTGCGTTCACCGCTTAATGCGCCGAACAGAAACACGCGACGCGAGTGGTGATACAGCAGGTCTGATTCGACGTCGCGAATGTATTCCGTGGTGGCCTTGGCCAACGCGCTGTCGGGGATTTTGATACCGGCGATGGTGCTGCTCATGGTGCTTTCCTCGTGGGGAACGCCGTGGCGGCGCTGATGGGTTCAGTCTGTCCGTGCACCCGAAACCGGACAATCGATCCATGGCTGCGATCCCGGCCAATGAGCATGCATATCGAGCCAACCTCGCTTGTTACGCGCGGATTGGCTAAGTTTGAATCCGGGACACACGCACGTCCTGTAGCAGCTGCCGAGCCCGCGAGGCTGCGTCCGGCTGCGCAGCAGTCGTAAACCCTGCGCACGCGATTCACCTGAAAGACCGCAGTACCTGATTTCACGACTGCTGCGCAGCCGAACGCAGCCTCGCAGGCTCGGCAGCTGCTACAGATCGTGTGATGGCCGACTTTCATTTCAATACCTGGAAGGCGAATCTTGCCATGAGTAAAACCGTTGCCATCGTGGTGTTCTCAGGCGTTCAGTCCCTGGACGTCACCGGTCCCATGGATGTGTTTTGCGAAGCCAATCGTTTCCTCGAGCCGCCAGATCACTATCGCCTGGAGGTGATCGGCGTCGAGCGCGGGGTGATGGCGTGTTCCAACGGTTTGTCACTCAATGCCCATCGGCATTTCAGCGAAGCGCTGGAGGCCTATGACTTGCTGCTGGTGGCCGGTGGGCCGCAGTTGCCGTTCATGGATTTCGGTGGGGCATTCGATGCCTGGCTGCGTGATGCCTGCGCGCGGGCGCAACGCTTTGGCTCGATCTGCAACGGCGCGTTCATGCTCGCCCGGGCCGGATTGCTGGAAGGGCGAACGGTCACCACCCACTGGGGCGACGCCGCGGCGCTGGCGCAGTTGTGCCCGTCGACTCAGGTCGAGGCGGATCGACTTTACGTGGAGGACGGTGAGCTCTACACCTCGGCGGGTGTCACGGCGGGGATTGATCTGTCGCTGTACTTGCTGGCCAGGGATCACGGGCCGGAAGTAGCGCTGAGTGTGGCAAAGCGACTGGTGGTGTTCACTCAGCGCTCGGGTGGGCAGTCACAGTTCAGCCCATTCCTCACGCCACACGCCGAACCCACTTCTGCCGTGGCGTTGGTGCAGCTCTACGTGTTGGCGAATTTGACGGGCGACCTGGCGATTGCTGACCTGGCCAACGCCGCCAACATGAGCGCCCGCAACTTTTCGCGGGTGTTTGCCAAAGAGGCGAAAATCACCCCGGCGGAATTCGTTGAACGGGCCAGGGTGGATGCGGCGCGGGTGCTGCTTGAAAGCACCCAATCGCCGCTGAAGACCGTGGCTTATCAGTGCGGATTTCGCGATGCCCAGCACATGCGCAGTGTGTTCAACCGCAGGCTGGGCGTGACGCCGCAGCAGTTCAGGCTGAACTTTGCTGCGATGGTTTGAGCAGACATTGTTGTTGTCTGTCAGGACCTCATCGCGAGCAAGCTCGCTCCCACATTGGAATGCATTTTACTGTGGGAGCGAGCTTGCTCGCGATGGCGTCAGCCCGAACAACGAAAATCTATTGCGCCGCCCGCGCCGGCAATAGCTTCAACGTACTGCGCGTATTAGCCGTGACTTCTTCGTCGTTGAGATGCGCCTGGTAGTAGATCCCTTCGATATACGCCTCAGCCTGGTCGTCATAGTGGCTGTCGAACGGTACGCCACTCTGGCCAACCGGGTTGACGGTCAGGCTGTGGGTCGGGTCGGCGAAGTCGATCAAGCGGCGGGTCGACGGACCGTAAGTTACTGGCCACGGTGCCGGGCCGATTTTGGCCGAAAGGTTGTTCGGTACTTCGTGAGTGCCGGGTGCCGCGAACGGGCCGACATTGAAGATACGGTCCAGCGGCTTTTGCTGCCCCAGCGGATGGCCATGGGTCAGCGTGTGCGCCTTGCCCCACTGCCATTGCGCGAAATCGCCGCCGAGGGTGGTCTTGAGGTGAGCGATGCTCGCCTGCCACGCAACCTTGACCGTGTCGGCGCGGGTTTCCTTGCCGAGGGTATTGCGGTTGTCCCACCACGGTGAATCGGCAGTCGCGGCCAGGCGAGGCAGTGCGGAATCAATCACCCGGGTCGACAGCAAAGTCTCGAAGAAGTCATTGCCCAGTTCATCGTGCATCGTTGCGTCAGCCAGGTTGAACAGGAACTGGTTGAACAGCGTGGCGCTGGTGGAATCGAGCGGGTAGTCACCTTTCCATTGGGCCAGTTGCTCAACCAGTTTGAGCTCGGCGGGATCGCTCACCACGTCACGCAGTACGGGCAACAACGGCGCGAGCAAGCGCGGGCCGTAAGCGGTGGTGGTACCCAGTTGCAGCTTCTGGCTGGCGTCCAGATCCCACTTGATGGTTTTGTCGCTGAGCTGGCGATTGAGCTGCTGACCTCGATCGGCCAGGTTGTAGTAACCGGGAATTTCCATGCCGGTCGGCGACACCGGCTGGAAGTTGGCCGAAACGATGTAACCGCGTGCCGGGTTCTCTTCCTGTGGGTTGGCGCTGAACGGGTAAAAACCTTCCTTGTCCGCGTCGGCGGTGCTGCCATCGAGGATGAACCCCGGACGCACACCCGCCGGACGTTTTGGCAGTTGCGCCGCTGCCCACCAGCCGATGTCGCCCTTGGCGTTGGCCCAGACGATGTTCAGGCCCGGCGCCTGGATCTTTGCGGAGGCACTGCGCGCCTTGGCCAGGGTGTCGGCGCGGTTGAGCTGGTAGAAGCCCTCAAGGATCGGATTCTGGCTTTCGAGAAAACCCCACCACATGGCGATCGGCGTTTTGCCGACGCCGCTGCCCAGCGCATCGTTGACGATTGGACCGTGCGGCGACTGGCGCAGCACCAGTGTCACCGGTGCCTGACCCTTGACCGCGATCTGCTGTTCGCTGGTCACCATGTCCACCCACTTACCGCGATACCAGACCTGATTGGGGTTGTCCGGGTTGACCTTTTCGGCGATCAGGTCCAGGTCGTCGTTCTGGAACATGGTGATGCTCCAGCCGAAGTCGCGGTTCATCCCGAGAGAGGCGAACGGCATCAATGCCTGGTAGTGGCCATAGAGCTCGAAACCCGGTGCTGAGAGCTGCGCTTCATACCACACCGACGGCGCGGAAAAACGGATATGCGGGTCGCCGGCCAACAGCGGTTTGCCGCTTTTGGTCCGACTGCCGGAGACAGCCCAGGCGTTACTTCCCTCGAACTGCGGCAAGCCGTTGTCGGCCAGTGCCTGTTCGCTGAGACGGGCGAGGGCGTTGAGGTCTTTCCAGTCGGTACTGGCGAGGGGTGGCATGGCACCGCTGCGGTTTTTCGCCAGCACGCCCTTGGGCTGCCAGTCGAGATCGAAGACGTTCAGGTAGTTGGCGCCCAGTTGATCGCGCACGTAGGTCAGCAACGGTTCGGTGCGGAACGCTGCGGCAAAACTGTAGGCCATGTAACCGGCAATACTGATGGTGTCCTGTGCGGTGAATGGGCGTTTGGGGATGCCCAGTACATCAAACTCCGCAGGTTTTGGATGGCTGTCCTGATACTGGTTGATGCCATCCAGATAGGCTTGCATGGCGATAAAGGCCGGCGACTGTTTGTCCATGTTCGCCAGGTAGGTGTCGGCGCGTTCGCGAATGCGCAGGCTGCGCATCAGCTTGTCGGTGTCGAGCAGTTTCGGGCCCAGTACCTCGGCCAGCTCACCGCGGGCGAGGCGACGCAGGGCTTCCATCTGAAACAGCCGGTCCTGGGCGTGCACGTACCCGAGGGCGCGGTACAGGTCGGTTTCGTTTTCAGCGCGGATGTGCGGGATGCCGCGCTCGTCGTAGCGCACGGTGACCGAACCTTGCAGGTGTTGCAGCTCCACCATGCCCTGGCGTGTCGGCTGCTTGCTGTAGACGTACCAACCTGCACCTGCGGCAAGCGCAACAATCAGCAGGGCGAGGACGGTCAGGCTACGTTTCATGGTGATTCCTTGTTGTTATCAGTGGCAGCAGTTCCCTGGCGCCACTGTTTAACACGGCTTGCCGCCATGGCCATCGCACTTAGGAGGGATTCGCGTCTCCTGTCAGCCTTACTTCGCTGCGTCGACAGGCCACGGGCAGTAACAACCCACGGCCAGTGTGTGCGTGGCATTCACCGCGCGGCCTTCGTTCAACGCTTGCAGAATCGGTTCGATAAAGCTGTTATTCGAATTGCAGGTCAGGCCTTCGCTGTACGGGCCGAAATACGCCAGTTTGCCACTGCGATCCCAGATCGCCACGGCCGGGCTGGCGGGGATCTGTTCGGAGCCTGGCAGAACGGCGATAGTTTTCAGGCTGCTCAAAGTGCTCGGTAACTGACCGTGGCTGCCTGGCTTTTGTACCGCATAAAACTCCACGCCTTGCGGTACATAATGCTCAACCAGTTCGCTCAGGTGTTGTTGGTTACCGACATTGCACGGGCAGGCCGGGTCCCAGAAGTGCACGAGACGGATGGCGCCGGGGCCCGCGAGGTTGTCGGGCAGGCGCAGCGGGTCGCCGGAGAACACCGCGGTGTGCTCGCTGAACGCTCGCAGGTAGCGGCCCTGAAACCAGTCGTAGGCAGCCCACAGCACGCCGGCACACACGAGGGCGAGCAGGCTGGCAAGCAGTGTGGCGCGGTAGGGCGAGCGCATGGATTTCAGTCCTCGAAGGTGCGCTAGCTTGCCATGCTTGCCCCAACAGATGAATATCGCAGGCCCATAAAGTCCGTTTCGCGTTCTGGAATTGCTCATGTCTGCCACTTTCGACTCCGATCATCTGCGTGCCAGCCTGCGGCCGCTGGCCGACGGGCAGCCGCTGTCGGTGGAAGCGCTGGCTTACCAGCGTTTCTACGGGCTGGATTTTGCGGGGCGTAACGTGCGCAGTGGCCTTGGACGTTTCGCGGTCGATGGTTATGAAGTGGTCAGCCAGGTCTGGTGGCCCGAGCCGGCGAAGGCGACGCTGTTTTTGTTCCACGGTTTTTACGATCACACCGGGCTTTACCGGCATGTGATCGAATGGGCGCTGGATCAGAATTTTGCGGTGATTGCCTGCGACCTGCCGGGGCACGGGCTGTCGAGTGGCGAACGGGCCAGCATCAAGGATTTCACCGAGTATCAGGACACGCTGCAAGGGTTGTTCACCGAAGCGCGATCCCTCGATCTGCCGCAGCCGTGGCACCTGTGCGGGCAAAGCACTGGCGGTGCGATCGTGATCGATCATGTACTCAATCAGGGCGCCAGCAGTCCGGCCCAGGGCCAGGTCATTCTGTTGTCGCCGTTGGTAAGGCCGCGGGCCTGGGGCTGGTCGCAACTCAGCTATTACCTGCTCAAGCCTTTCGTCAAAGCCATCGCCCGGCGCTTCAGCGAGAACTCCAACGACCCGGATTTTCTGCCCTTCCTGCAAGCCGATCCGTTGCAGCCGCTCCGTTTACCGACCGCCTGGGTCGGTGCGCTGGCGCGCTGGATCAAACGCATCGAAGCCGCACCGTACAGCATGCGGCGGCCGCTGATTGTGCAGGGGCAAGCAGACATGACCGTGGATTGGGAGCATAACCTTGAAGTGTTGCGGGGCAAGTTCGATCGGCCGCAGGTGCTGATGTTGCCTGAGGCTCGGCATCACCTGGCGAATGAGACGCTGGCGTTGCGGCGGGAGTATTTCGGGTTTTTGACGAAGCGGATCAAGGGGCGGAATCTTTAGCGTCTGTCATGGCCTCATCGCGAGCAAGCTCGCTCCCACATTGGAATGCATTCTCCTGTGGGAGCGAGCTTGCTCGCGATAGCGATTTATCAGGCACCGAAGATTACTGGGTGAGGCTCGGCGTATCCTGCCCCACCGCCAGTCCCGCGCGAATCGCCGCCAATGCAGCCTGGTAATAAGCCTTGCCCTCGGTGGACTCGGCGAAGGTCGCGAACTCTTCCAGTTCTTCATCCGACAGGTCGCGATAGACATACAACAGCGTGTTGTTCAGGTCGTTGCCGATCTGGTCCATCAAGCGCTGACGCTGACCGTTCAACATGCCTTGAGCCTGACCACCGCCGAGCAGGCCGGGAATCATCGAGCTGAGGCTGTCAGCCGCGACACCGGCAATCGCCAGGCTGACTTCCGCGCCAGCCTCGCGAGCAGGCAGGGCCTGGGCCAGATGGCCGATGATCAGCATGCGGCTGTCGCTGGCCTGGATCTTGGGCAGACCCTTGGCGTTTTTTGCCAGCTGATCGCGACGGGTCGCGAGCAATTCGGCGGCCACGATTTTCTTGCCCAAGGGGGACTGAAAGAACGTCAGCGCGGGTTTCGGGTCGGCGAGGGTCTTGCGCAATTGCGCTTCGGCGCGCTGGTCCACGGCCTGGGGGGCAAAGCGCTGATTACTGTTATTCACCAGCGCCTGGAACACTGCCGGCGGCAGGCTGTTCTGGTACCGCTGCTGAGCGGCCGAGAGAGCGTCGTTGAAATGCGCGCGTTGTTCTGGCCAACCGGCGACCTTGTACAACTGGTCGTGGCCGTCTGCCCAAGCGGGCAATACACAGAACATCAACAGTGAAAAAAGCAAACGGCGCATAGGGACTCCTGTCAGCAGGCGACTATTCTCCGTGTGGCATTCGTCCTTGTCGAGAATTCGTATCAAGCCGCTGCGCGGCTCTGTCGGATTTTCAGGCACAGGAATACTATGCGCGGCATGCGAATACCCTCTGATCACCCGCTGCTGTTACGTATCGTCGACGACCTGGCCGAACACGGCTGGTCGCAGCAGAATATTTTCCTTCCTCTGGGTCTGACCCGGGAACTGGCGGCTGAGTGCCGTAAACGTGCTGCCGAGGGCGAATTGGCCCCGGCCGCCGTGGGTCGAGGGTCGACATCCGAGATTCGCGAGGGGATTCGCGGCGACCATATCCAGTGGATCGAGCCCGGCCAGGCGTTGGCGTGCGACAGCTATCTGGATTTGATGGACAGCCTGCGCGAGGCGATGAATCGCGGTTTGTTTCTGGGCCTGGAAGATTTCGAAAGCCATTTCGCGCTGTACCCGCCCGGCGCGTTCTACCTCAAGCATGTCGACCGTTTCCGCGACGACGACCGGCGCATGGTGTCGGCGGTGGTCTATCTCAATGACGCCTGGCTGCCCGAGCACGGCGGCCAGTTGCGCATGTACCTGGATGAAAGCGTCGAACATGATGTGGTGCCCACAGGTGGATGCCTGGTGGTGTTCCTGTCGGGTGAAGTGCCCCACGAAGTCCTGCCCGCGACCCGGGATCGCCTGTCGTTGACCGGCTGGTTCCGGCGGCGTGGCAACGAGCCGTTCTGATCATGCAAAAAATTCTGGTAAGCCGCTGTCTTCTGGGCCACCGAGTACGTTATGACGGCGGGGCGAGCGGGCCGTTCGATCAGCTTCAACAGTGGCTTGATGAGGGTCGGGTGGTGCCGTTGTGTCCGGAGGTTGCCGGCGGGTTGCCGACGCCACGGGCAGCGGCCGAGATTCCGGGCGGGCAGGGTGGTGAAGTGCTTGATGGCCATGCCTCAGTGATCACCACCGAGGGCGAGGACGTCAGCGCCGAGTTTCTCTCGGGGGCTTATCAGGCGTTGGAACTGGTGCAAAAGCACGGCATCCGCATTGCCGTGCTCAAGGCCAACAGTCCGTCTTGCGGGAATTTGCTGACGTATGACGGGACGTTTAGAGGGGTGAAGGTCAGTGGCGAGGGGGTTACTGCGGCGTTGCTCAGGCGCAATGGCGTTCAAGTCTTCAGTGAACTGGAGTTGGTTGAGGCGGCGGTGGCTTTGGGGGCTTTGGGCTGATCCAGAATCCATCCCCTCACCCTAACCCTCTCCCCAAGGGGCGAGGGGACTGATCATAGGGATCTGTAGAAATTTTGCGACTTGAAAGTCTTTGTGTTGAATCCATAATCGACTCCATCTTTCAGGTCGATGGATAGCGTCTGACACCTCGGTCAGTCCCCTCTACCCCTTGGGGAGAGGGTTAGGGTGAGGGGTGGCCCCAGAGACCGACAACGTCTAAGGCTTGGGCGCCACACTCGTATCCGCCCCCAACCACTTCTGTTCCAGTGCCTCCAATCGCCCATCCGCCTTGATCCGCTGTAGCGCGTTCTCCAGGCTGGCATGAAACGCCGGGTTACCTTTCTGAAACGGAATCGCCAGGCTAACCGGCGAGCTGACTTTTGGCTTTTCTTCAGTCAGCGACTGCACCAGCAGCATCGAGCGCGGTTCTTCTTCCTTCTGCGCGATCAATTGCGCGTTGGTGTGAATGTAAGGTTCGCTGAAGTCGAAACGATCCTTGAGCTCCGGGGTCACTGCTATGTGGTTGATGGCGACGTCGTACTTGCCGGTTTCAACGCCTTGCAACAGATCGCTGGAATCGGTAACGACGAAGTCGGCCCGCACATCCAGTTCGTTGGCCAGCAGTTGCCCCAATTCGACTTCGAACCCGGTGAGTTTGCCGTCTTCCTTGAAATTGAAGGGCGGTGTATTAGCCTCAAGGGCAATACGCAATTCGCCACGGTCGTTTACATCGTCAATCAGTTCGGCATGAGCCAAAGGGCTCAAAAGGGGTAGCAGGCAGATCAGGCCAGGCAAAAAACGCATGGTCACTCCTTTGAATTCATTATCGCGATGCTCTGATTCAGGCTCGCTTTGCTATGGTTGTCGAGTGCCTTCGACAACGAATGGCCGTGAAGTTGTCATGGCCACACGGATTTTACGAAAAAACTGGAGAAGAGAATGAAAACCTTTATGTCACGAGCAGCATTGGCTGGCCTGTTGATGGGCGTTTCGGTGCTGGCCAGTGCGGCTACGCCGGCACCCAAGGGTGCTGAAGTGTCCATCGTTTCTCCTAAAGATGGTGGGACTGTTCCGCAAACTTTCAAAATCAAATTCGCTGTTGATAACGTTGCGTTGGCGCCAGCGGGCGATACCACCAAGAATACTGGCCACCACCATTTGCTGGTCGATGCCAAGGATGTAGTTGCAGCAGGGGTAGTCATCCCGGCAGATGCCAATCACGTTCATTTCGGCAAGGCGCAGACAGAAACCGAGCTGACGCTGACACCTGGCAAGCACACCTTGCAGTTGGAGTTGGGCGACATGAACCATATGGCCTTCGATCCGCCGATCGTGTCGGAGAAAATCACCATCAACGTTAAGTAACATCAGTCGCGCCCATGAAAAAGGAGACCCGAAGGTCTCCTTTTTTGTCACTCAAGTCACTATCAGAACAACACGCGGCAACGAATGGTGCCGTTGATGTGCTGCAGCTTCTCTTGCGCCATTTCCGAGTACTCGGCGTCGACGTCGATCACGACGTAGCCGACTTTCTCGTTGGTCTGCAGGAACTGACCGGAAATGTTGATACCGTTTTCGGCGAAGACCTTGTTGATCTCGCTCATCACACCCGGAATGTTTTCGTGGATGTGCAGCAGGCGGTGCTTGCCAGGGTGAGCCGGCAGGGCCACTTCCGGGAAGTTGACCGAGGACACCGACGTACCGTTGTCGCTGTACTTGACCAGCTTCTCAGCCACTTCCAGGCCGATGTTGGCTTGCGCTTCAGCGGTGGAACCGCCGATGTGCGGGGTCAGGATCACGTTGTCCAGGCCACGCAGCGGGCTTTCGAACTCTTCGTCGTTGGAGCGAGGCTCCACCGGGAAGACGTCGATGGCCGCGCCGATCAGGTGCTTGTCCTTGATCGCGTCCGCCAGCGCTTGCAGTTCAACTACAGTGCCGCGAGCGGCGTTGATCAGGATGCCGCCCTTCTTGATGGCGCGGATTTCCTTCTCGCCGATCATCCACTGGGTCGCAGCGGTTTCCGGAACGTGCAGGGTGACGATGTCGGACATGCCCAGCAGTTCGGTCAGGTTACCGACCTGAGTCGCGTTGCCCAATGGCAGCTTGGTCACGGTGTCGTAGAAGTACACCTGCATGCCCAGGCCTTCAGCCAGAACCGACAGTTGAGTACCGATCGAGCCGTAACCGACGATGCCGAGCTTCTTGCCACGGATTTCGAAGGAGTTGGCTGCGCTCTTGATCCAGCCACCACGGTGGCAGGAAGCGTTCTTCTCAGGGATGCCGCGCAGCAACAGGATCGCTTCGGCCAGCACCAGCTCGGCAACGGAGCGAGTGTTGGAGTACGGAGCGTTGAACACTGCGATGCCGCGTTCGCGGGCAGCATTAAGGTCAACCTGGTTGGTGCCGATGCAGAAACAGCCGACAGCGACCAGTTTCTTCGCGTGATCGAAGATCTCTTCGGTCAGTTGAGTGCGGGAGCGAATGCCGATGAAGTGCGCATCAGCGATCTTTTCCTTCAGCTGGGCTTCCGGCAGAGAACCTGTGAGGTACTCGATGCTGGTGTAGCCCGCCGACTTGAGGACGTCGACAGCCGATTGGTGGACGCCTTCGAGAAGAAGGAACTTGATCTTGCTCTTATCGAGAGAAGTCTTGCTCATCTGCGTAAACCTGTATCCCGGAGAAAAATGGCAGGAAGCCAGCAGACGCTGACCCGGACGGCAAGAATGCCGTCGCCGCAGAAGGCCGTTGGGCACTATGCTGCGGGGTCGGTATGCTAGCATATGCACCCCGCTAAACACTCATTCCTGCGACGTGAAGCGTTCTCAGGATGACCATGAATTGTTCGAGAGTTCTGTCGATGACCAATCCTGCCCTGATTGAAGAGCTGAAGACCCTGGTTGAGCCTGGCAAGGTGCTGACCGATGCCGACTCCCTGAATGCTTACGGTAAGGATTGGACCAAGCATTTCGCCCCGGCCCCGACCGCCATCGTGTTCCCCAAGACCACCGAGCAGGTCCAGGCCATTGTCCGTTGGGCCAATGAGCACAACATTGCGCTGGTACCGTCCGGCGGTCGCACCGGGCTGTCCGCCGCTGCCGTGGCCGCCAATGGCGAAGTCGTTGTGTCCTTCGACTACATGAACCAGATCCTCGACGTGAACATGACCGACCGCACCGCGGTCTGCCAGCCGGGCGTGGTCACCGAACACCTGCAGAACGTCGCTGAAGAAAAAGGCCTGTACTACCCGGTGGACTTCGCTTCGGCAGGTTCGAGCCAGATTGGCGGCAATATCGGCACCAATGCCGGCGGGATCAAGGTGATTCGCTACGGCATGACCCGTAACTGGGTGGCCGGCATGAAAGTCGTCACCGGCAAAGGCGATTTGCTGGAACTGAACAAAGACCTGATCAAGAACGCCACCGGTTACGACCTGCGTCAGCTGTTCATCGGCGCTGAAGGCACCCTCGGTTTCGTGGTCGAAGCCACCATGCGTCTGGACCGTGCCCCGAAAAACCTTACTGCAATGGTCCTCGGCACTACCGATTTCGACTCGATCATGCCGGTATTGCACGCGTTCCAGAGCAAGCTCGACCTGACCGCGTTCGAATTTTTCTCCGACAAAGCCTTGGCCAAGGTCATGGGCCGGGGCGACGTACCCGCGCCATTCGAAACAGATTGCCCGTTCTACGCGCTGCTGGAATTCGAAGCGACCACCGAAGAAGTGGCCAACCACGCCCTGGAAACCTTTGAGCACTGCGTTGAGCAGGGTTGGGTGCTTGACGGCGTGATGAGCCAGAGCGAAACCCAGCTGCAGAACCTGTGGAAGCTACGCGAATACATCTCCGAAACCATTTCCCACTGGACGCCGTACAAGAACGACATTTCGGTCACTGTGTCGAAAGTCCCGGCGTTCCTGAAGGAAATCGACGCGATCGTCGGCGAACACTACCCGGATTTCGAAATCGTCTGGTTCGGCCACATCGGCGACGGCAACTTGCACTTGAACATCCTCAAGCCGGAAAACCTGAGCAAGGACGAGTTCTTCGCCAAGTGCGCGACCGTCAACAAGTGGGTGTTCGAAACCGTCGAGAAGTACAACGGCTCGATTTCCGCCGAACACGGCGTGGGCATGACCAAGCGTGATTACTTGACCTACAGCCGCTCGCCGGTTGAGATCGAGTACATGAAAGCTGTCAAAGCGGTGTTCGATCCGAACGGCATCATGAACCCGGGCAAAATTTTCGCTGTTTGACTTTTGAATTTAAGAGCTACGAAACAGGAGTCGGTAATGAGCTATCAGCACCAGTATGTCGACGGTACGCGTATTCACTTCCCGCTGGGAAAAGTGGTGTGCATCGGCCGTAACTACGCCGAACACGCCAAGGAACTGGACAACCCGGTGCCTACAGAACCGCTGCTGTTCATCAAGCCGGGCAGTTGCGTAGTGCCGCTGGAAGGTGGTTTCAGCATTCCGACCGAACGTGGCTCGGTGCATTACGAAGCGGAAATCGCGGTGTTGATCGGCAAACCTTTGTCGACCAAACCGAGCCGTGAAGAAGTGCTCGATGCTATCTCCGGCTTCGCTCCAGCCCTGGACCTGACCCTGCGCGACAAGCAGGCCGAGCTGAAAGCCAAGGGTCTGCCGTGGGAAATCGCCAAGTCCTTCGACGGTGCGGCGGTGATTGCGCCATTCGTGTCCGGCAGCACGTTCGCTGACCTGACCGACATCGGCATCCGCCTGACCATCAACGGCGAAGTGCGCCAGGACGGCAACAGCAGTGCGATGCTCAACCCGATCGTGCCGATGATCCAGCACATGGCCGGCTGCTTCTCGCTGCAGGCCGGTGACGTGATCCTGACGGGGACGCCGGTGGGTGTTGGTCCGCTGAACGTCGGTGACGAACTGGTGATTGAATTGCCAGGCGCCAGCAGCTTCACCAGCAGCGTCCGCTAGTCCGGAAGCGCTGATTCCCTTGTAGGAGCATGGCTTGCCCGCGATGGCGGTGTATCTGACACACCGAGCCATCGTTCATCGCGAGCAAGCTTTGCTCCTACAGGTAGGGGGTGTCCGCACAGGGCTTTCCCGCCATTTCCCGTTTTTTTCACATCTCGTCCGGATAATTCCGGGACTTGCGGCGTCTTAGCCGGTCCCAATTGTGCTATTACCCTTAGCCTGAATTTCTGGAACGCATTCCTCGATGGTCACCCAACCACTGCCCAAGCTTAAAACTGCCCGCCGTTCGCGCTTTTTCATGCGTTGGTATTCCTGGCTTTTGCTGGTGGTCGCCGCCGCGTATGGCCTCGCGTTTGCGATGCATTGGGATGACCGAGGCGTGCTCTGGGTGCTGGAGCGTTTCGAAAGCCCCGCCGAACGCCAGGAGAGTGTCTGGTTGCCGGATTACCGGGCAGTGATCGATGCCAAGGTGCTGCCGGGCATGGAGAAGGACGAAGCGTCGGACCTGGCTTACGATCCTCAGTCAAAAACCCTGTTCTCGGTCATGGGCAAGAACCCGTTCCTGGTCGAACTGACATTGCAGGGCGACGTGCTGCGCAAGATGCCGCTGGTGGGCTGGAGCAACCCGGAAGGGGTGACCGTGATGGGCAACGGTCTGCTGGCCATTGTCGATGAACGCGAGCACATGCTCTCCATCGTCAAGGTCGATGCCGAAACCCGCGAACTGAACATCGCCGACTTCCCGAAATACGACCTCGGCCCTTCGAAAGACCAGAACAAGGCGTTCGAAGCCATCGTCTGGGATTCGCGCAATCAGCAAATGTTGTTGGGTGAGGAGCGTCCACCGGCGTTGTTCACCTGGAAAAGCAACGATGGCCAGACACTCACCGGCGACAAGCAAAAACTCGCCAGTGACGAACTGGACATCCGCAACCTGTCTGCCCTGGCCATCGACCCGCGCACTGGCCACACCCTGGTGCTGTCTGCCGACTCCCACTTGTTGCTGGAGCTGGACGAGAAGGGCGAGCAGGTCAGCTTCATGACCTTGCTGGGCGGCTTCAATGGTTTGAAGAAGACCATTCCTCGCGCCGAAGGCGTGACCATGGACGAGGCGGGCACGCTGTACATGGTGAGCGAGCCGAATTTGTTCTACCGCTTCGAAAAGCAACGGTAGCGATCTTTTGATCTTTTGGCGTAGGCAAAATTGTTAAAGATCAAAAGATCGCAGCCTTCGGCAGCTCCTACGCCATTAAGCTTCAATTCAGACTGCCGTGGTATTTCATCCGCCCGTCCTGATTCCGAGCTTGCCCGAATGCGCCGACTTGCCCGCCCCAAACCCCTGATTCTGATCCTGTCGGTCATTGCGTTGATCGCGCTGGTTGCGGCCGGCCAGTACCTGCGCCTGTTCGAGCGCGCCTGGTTCAACCTGCACACCCTTTGGCAGCCAGTGAACGGTCAGTCCATCGCTCTGGATCAATACCAGGTCGCGGTCGAGGCGCGAGTCATTGTGGGGCTGGACGACGATGTTTCGGCGTTGACCTTCGATCCAGTGCGCAAAAGCCTGTTCACCGTCACCAACAAAAACTCAGAGCTGATCGAACTGTCGCTGGACGGCCAGATTATTCGACGCATTGCGCTGGTTGGGTTTGGCGATCCGGAAGCGGTTGAGTTCATCAGCGCCGACACTTACGTGATCACTGACGAGCGTCAGCAGCGGCTGATCAAGATTCATCTGGAGAGCGACACAACGTTCCTCGACGCAGCGGATGCCGAGCAGATGACCCTTGGCGTGCACTTGAGCGGCAACAAGGGCTTCGAAGGCCTGGCTTACGACTCGGTGGGCAAGCGGTTGTTTGTCGCCAAGGAGCGCGACCCGATGCTGATCTACGAAGTGCACGGCTTTCCGCATTACAACCCGGAGAAATCCTACGCGGTGCACGTAGTGAACAACCCCAAGCGCGATGCCGGGATGTTTGTGACGGACCTGTCGAGCCTGCAATACGACGAGCGCAGCGGCCATCTGCTGGCGTTGTCGGATGAATCGCGGCTGATTCTGGAACTCGATGTGGACGGGCGCCCGCTGAGCACCATGTCACTGAGCAAGGGGCGTCAGGGGTTGCAGAAGACAGTGCCGCAAGCGGAAGGGATCGCCATGGATGACGACGGTACGATGTACCTGGTGAGCGAGCCGAACCTGTTCTACGTCTTCAAAAAACCAGAACAACCCTAGAAGCAACACCACAAAAACACTGTGGGAGCGAGCTTGCTCGCGATAGGGCCGTGTCAGTCGATAAAGATGCCAACTGACAGACCGCTATCGCGAGCAAGCTCGCTCCCACAGGTTTTGTGTACGGCTTACTTTGCGCGCAGGGTTTTTACGCCTTCGCTGGTGCCCAGCAGCAGCAAATCCGCCGGACGGGCCGCGAACAAGCCGTTGGTGACTACACCGACGATGGCGTTGATCTGCGTCTCCAGTTCCACCGGGTTGGTGATCTGCATGTTGAATACGTCGAGGATGATGTTGCCGTTGTCGGTAAGCACGCCTTCACGGTAGACCGGGTCGCCGCCCAGCTTCACCAGTTCGCGGGCCACGTGGCTGCGGGCCATCGGGATCACTTCGACCGGCAGCGGGAACGCACCGAGCACCGGCACCAGTTTGCTGGCGTCGGCGATGCAGATGAAGGTCTTGGCCACGGCCGCCACAATCTTCTCGCGGGTCAGGGCTGCGCCGCCGCCCTTGATCAGGTTCAGGTGCTCGTCGCTTTCATCGGCGCCGTCGACGTAGAACTCCAGGTCGCTGACCGTATTCAACTCATACACCGGAATGCCGTGGCCCTTGAGGCGGGCAGCGGTGGCTTCGGAACTGGCGACCGCGCCGTCGAACGCGCCTTTGTGCTTGGCCAGTGCGTCGATGAAGCAGTTCGCGGTGGAGCCGGTGCCGACCCCGACGATGCTCTTGTCGTCGAGTTTCGGGAGGATGAAGTCGACGGCGGCCTGAGCCACTGCCTGTTTGAGTTGATCCTGGGTCATGCGGGCTCCGAGGTGCCGAAGGAGGGAACGAAAGGCCGGCATTATAGGCTTCGGGGCAGGGAAGGTCATTGCCCGATTGGCGGAGTTCTCTATGCGGACATTGGAGCTTTTGTGGCGAGGGGATTTAGCGAAACGTCGCACCGCCCCGTTGGAGTGCGAAGCGCTCCCCAGCATTCCCCCAGACACACCGCGTTCTCAGGTTTTACGACGGCTGCGCCGCCGAACGGGGATAAATCCCCTCGCCACAATGGTTCTGTGGTGTCTAAAACCATCTGTTTAGTGTGGTCGTCCGGTCAAAAGCCGGGTTAGACTCCTTGGCCCTGCCCAACCCGCTCAGTGATGCTTTCCGATGCTCGAACAGTACGTCAAAAAGATCCTCACCTCGCGCGTTTATGACGTTGCCGTAGAAACCCCATTGCAGACTGCCCGCCAGCTCTCCGAGCGGCTGGGCAACAGTATTTTGCTCAAGCGCGAAGACTTGCAGCCGGTGTTCTCGTTCAAGATTCGCGGCGCCTACAACAAGCTCACGCAGCTTTCCGATGAAGAGCGCTCTCGCGGTGTCGTGACCGCTTCGGCGGGCAACCACGCACAAGGCCTGGCCCTGGCGGCCAAGGTGTTGGGCGTGAAAGCGACCATCGTGATGCCCAAGACCACCCCGGAAATCAAAGTCGAAGGCGTGCGTTCCCGCGGCGGCAAAGTGGTGCTGCACGGGGATTCGTTCCCGGAAGCTCTGGCCTACTCGCTGAAACTGGTCGACGAAAAAGGCTACGTCTACATTCACCCTTACGACGATCCCCACACTATTGCCGGGCAGGGCACGGTGGCGATGGAGATTCTGCGCCAGCACCCTGGCCGTCTGGACGCGATCTTCGTCCCGGTGGGCGGTGGCGGGTTGATCGCCGGCATCGCGGCGTACGTGAAGTACCTGCGGCCTGAAATCAAAATCATCGGCGTCGAGCCGGACGATTCCAACTGCCTGCAAGCCGCAATGGCCGCTGGTGAGCGCGTGATCCTGCCAACCGTGGGCCTCTTCGCCGACGGCGTTGCTGTGGCGCAGATTGGTCAGCACACCTTTGATATCTGCAAAGACTATGTCGATGAAGTGATCACCGTCAGCACCGATGAAATCTGCGCGGCGATCAAGGATATCTACGACGATACCCGCTCGATCACTGAACCTGCTGGTGCATTGGGCGTGGCCGGGATCAAGAAGTACGTCGAGCAACGCGGTGTCACCGGGCACACCTTTGTGGCCATCGACTCCGGCGCCAACGTCAACTTCGACCGTCTGCGCCACGTCGCCGAGCGCGCCGAGCTGGGCGAAGGTCGCGAGGCCATCATCGCCGTGACCATTCCCGAGAAGCCGGGCAGTTTCAAGGCGTTCTGTGAAGCCATCGGCAAGCGCCAGATCACCGAATTCAACTACCGCTATAACACCGGCAGCGAGGCGCACATCTTTGTTGGCGTGCAGACGCACCCGGAAAATGATCCGCGCAGTGCGCTGATTGCCAGCCTCAGCGAGCAAGGTTTCCCGGTGCTGGACCTGACCGACAACGAACTGGCCAAGTTGCACATCCGCCACATGGTCGGCGGCCGTGCGGCTCATGTGGTTGATGAAGTGATTCTGCGCTTCGAATTCCCGGAGCGTCCGGGCGCGCTGTTCAACTTCCTCAATAAGCTCGGCGGGCGCTGGAACATCTCGATGTTCCACTACCGCAACCATGGTGCGGCGGATGGCCGTGTGGTCGCGGGCCTGCAAGTGCCTCACGATGAACGCCACCTGGTGCCCGCAGCGCTGGAAGAAATCGGCTACCCATACTGGGACGAAAGCGACAACCCGGCCTATCAGCTGTTTCTCGGCTGAGCGGCTACGCTGATGGCCAGGCCATAAGGAAATCGAACAATGGAAACGTTAACCGCCCTGAAAGTCGCTCATATGGTGGCGACGGTGTTGCTGCTGGTCAGCGCACTGGGTCTGGCGATCTGGGTCTGGCGCACACGACGTAATGGTGACGCAACGGCTGGAAGTCGCACGCTGCAACGGCCACGGGTATTTATCTGGCTGTTGATGGGTCTGGCATTGCTGAGCATGCCGTTCACGGGTTGGTGGATGGTGCATCTGGTGGGCTGGCCGCTGGGGCAGACCTGGATTCTGGCGTCGAGCGTGTTGTACACCGTGGCGGCGCTGGCGTGGTTCTGGCTGTTGGTGCGCCTCAACAAGCTGCGTAAGGCGCCGGGTGGCGTGGGTAAGTTTACCTTCGCCTTGGCGTTGTTCAGTTTTGTCTGCTTTATCGCCATTGCCGGGTTGATGGGCGCCAAGCCTGTTTAAGGCTTGGGACCGAGTCGGCCCCATCGCGAGCAAGCTCGCTCCCACATTGGATGTGTGAACGACTCAAATCCCCTGTGGGAGCGAGCTTGCTCGCGATAGCGATATCAGTCGCGCAGGCTAATCACCGGCCAACCACGCTTCTCGGCTTCAGCGCGCAAATTCGGGTCCGGATCGACCGCCACCGGATGCGTCACCCGCTCCAGCAGCGGAAAATCATTCATCGAGTCGCTGTAGAAATAGCTGTCCTCCAACGAATACCCGGTTTCTTCCAGCCAGCGATTCAACCGCGTCACCTTGCCTTCACGGAAGCACGGGACGTCGGTGCTGCGCCCGGTGTAGCGGCCATCGACCATTTCACATTCCGTGGCGATCAGGGTTTCGACGCCCAGACGCTGGGCAATTGGCCCGGTAACAAAACGGTTGGTGGCGGTGATGATCACCAGTTTGTCGCCGGCCTCGCGGTGCTTGGCCAGCAGTTCGAGACCCTTGGGCAACACAATCGGCTCAATGCAATCGCGCATGTAATCCTGGTGCCATTGATCCAGCGTGGCCATCTCGGTGCGGCCGAGGACTTCCAGGCAGAAGTTCAGGTAAGCATCGTTATCCAGCTTGCCGGCCAGGTAATCCTGATAGAACTCATCGTTGCGCGCCTTGTAGGCAACGGCGTCGAGGAAGCCGCGTTCGCACAGGTAATCGCCCCAGGCGTGGTCACTGTCACCGCCCAAGAGCGTGTTGTCCAAGTCGAATAAAGCCAGCCGCATTGCAGTTACTCGCTGAAAAGTCTGTAGAAAGGCGTCCAGAATACGGACTTTTCACAAGAGTGCACATAAGGTAGACCGGCTCGTTGCTGCTATCACAACCTTTGTGGAACAATGCGGCGACATGCGTTTGCGAGGTTGTTGCCGTGATCGACCCCGATGGTTTCCGCCCCAATGTCGGGATCATTCTCACGAATGATGCCGGACAGGTGCTATGGGCTCGCCGTATCAATCAAGATGCCTGGCAGTTTCCACAGGGCGGGATCAACCCCCAGGAGACGCCGGAAGACGCCTTGTACCGCGAGTTGAACGAAGAAGTGGGTCTTGAGCGCGAAGATGTTGAAATTCTCGCCTGCACCCGGGGCTGGTTGCGCTATCGTTTGCCGCAACGTCTGGTCAGGACGCACAGCCAACCGCTGTGCATCGGCCAGAAACAGAAATGGTTTCTCCTGCGCCTGGTCTCCAACGAGCAGCGGGTGCGGATGGATTTGACCGGTAAACCGGAATTCGATGGCTGGCGCTGGGTCAGCTATTGGTATCCGTTGGGCCAGGTGGTGACATTCAAGCGCGAAGTGTATCGACGCGCTCTCAAAGAGCTTGCCCCGCGCCTTTTATCGCGCGACTGACGACGGAGTTCGACCCCGAGCCATGCTCAATACGCTGCGCAAGATCGTCCAGGAAGTTAACTCCGCCAAGGATCTCAAGGCGGCGTTGGGGATTATTGTGTTGCGCGTCAAAGAGGCCATGGGCAGCCAGGTCTGCTCGGTCTACCTGCTTGACCCTGAGACCAACCGCTTCGTGCTGATGGCCACCGAGGGCTTGAACAAGCGCTCGATCGGCAAAGTCAGCATGGCACCCAACGAAGGTCTGGTTGGCCTGGTCGGCACGCGTGAAGAACCCCTGAACCTCGAAAACGCCGCGGATCACCCGCGCTACCGCTACTTCGCCGAGACCGGTGAAGAGCGCTACGCCTCATTCCTCGGGGCGCCAATCATTCACCACCGCCGCGTCGTCGGCGTGTTGGTCATTCAGCAAAAAGAACGCCGCCAGTTCGATGAGGGTGAAGAAGCCTTCCTCGTGACCATGAGCGCACAGCTCGCCGGCGTTATCGCCCACGCCGAGGCCACCGGTTCGATCCGGGGTCTGGGTCGTCAGGGCAAGGGCATTCAGGAAGCCAAGTTCATCGGTGTACCGGGTTCACCGGGAGCGGCGGTCGGTACCGCGGTGGTCATGCTGCCGCCGGCCGATCTGGATGTGGTACCGGACAAGACCATCACCGACATCACCGCCGAACTCGGGCTGTTCAAGACCGCCATCGAAGGCGTGCGCGCCGACATGCGTGCCTTGTCCGCCAAGCTCGCGAACCAGTTGCGCCCTGAAGAGCGCGCACTGTTCGATGTCTATTTGATGATGCTCGACGATGCCTCGCTGGGCAGCGAAATCACCACCGTTATCAAGACTGGTCAGTGGGCCCAGGGCGCGTTGCGTCAGGTGGTCACCGAGCACGTCAACCGTTTCGAATTGATGGACGACGCGTACCTGCGTGAGCGCGCGTCGGACGTCAAAGACCTCGGCCGGCGCTTGCTGGCTTATCTGCAGGAAGAGCGTCAGCAGACCCTGGTCTACCCCGACAACACCATCCTGATCAGCGAAGAACTGACGCCGGCAATGCTCGGCGAAGTGCCGGAAGGCAAGCTGGTCGGTCTGGTCTCGGTACTCGGTTCCGGCAACTCCCACGTGGCGATCCTGGCGCGAGCCATGGGTATCCCGACGGTAATGGGCCTGGTCGATCTGCCGTATTCCAAGGTCGATGGCATCCAGATGATCGTCGACGGCTACCACGGCGAGGTCTACACCAACCCCAGCGAAGTGCTACGCAAGCAGTTCGCCGAAGTGGTCGAGGAAGAGAAGCAACTGGCCCTCGGGCTGGATGCACTGCGGGACTTGCCGTGCGTGACCCTCGATGGCCACCGCATGCCGCTGTGGGTCAACACTGGCCTGCTGGCGGATGTGGCGCGGGCGCAGAAGCGTGGCGCTGAAGGCGTCGGTCTGTACCGCACCGAAGTGCCGTTCATGATCAATCAGCGCTTCCCGAGCGAAAAAGAACAACTGGCGATCTATCGCGAGCAACTCGCCGCGTTCCACCCGCAACCCGTGACCATGCGCAGCCTGGACATCGGCGGTGACAAGTCGCTGTCGTACTTCCCGATCAAGGAAGACAACCCGTTCCTCGGCTGGCGCGGCATTCGCGTCACGCTCGACCACCCGGAAATCTTCCTGGTGCAGACCCGCGCCATGCTCAAGGCCAGCGAAGGCTTGAACAACCTGCGGATCCTGCTGCCGATGATTTCCGGCACCCACGAGCTGGAAGAAGCGCTGCACCTGATTCACCGGGCCTGGGGCGAAGTCCGCGACGAAGGCTGCGACGTGCCTATGCCGCCGATCGGCGTGATGATCGAAATTCCGGCGGCGGTTTATCAGACCAAGGAACTGGCGCGGCAAGTGGACTTCCTGTCGGTCGGCTCCAACGACCTGACCCAGTACCTGTTGGCTGTAGACCGAAACAACCCGCGGGTAGCCGACCTCTACGACTACCTGCACCCAGCGGTGCTGCAAGCCCTTCAGAGCGTGGTGCGTGATGCTCATGCCGAAGGCAAGCCTGTGAGTATCTGCGGTGAGATGGCCGGTGACCCGGCGGCGGCGGTGCTGTTGATGGCGATGGGCTTCGACAGTCTGTCGATGAACGCCACCAACTTGCCGAAAGTGAAGTGGATGTTGCGTCAGATCAACCTGAGCAAGGCCAAGGAATTGCTCGCGGAGTTGATGACCATCGACAACCCGCAAGTTATCCACAGCTCGCTGCAACTGGCGCTGAAGAATCTTGGGTTGGCGCGGATGATTAATCCGGCTTCGGCGAAGACTCTCTAGATCTGCGGTGGATTCAGAAGCCACCCCTCACCCCAACCCTCTCCCCAGAGGGGAGAGGGGGAAAGGGTAAAAACCGGGTACATCCTTTACGTTTGAGACCGGGGACATGGTTTACAGGTATCAATCATGGTCAGGAGGTACTGACCATGCCCTGGAATCGAGAGTCCCCGATGGATCAGCGAGTGAAATTAATCCATGACTGGCTTAGCGGCAGTTACAGCAAGAGCCAACTGAGTCGACGATATGGCGTTAGCCGTCCGACGGTCGATAAGTGGCTTGATCGGTATGCAACCTGCGGCGTAGATGGCTTGAAAGAGCGCTCGCGAAAACCGCTGAGCTGTCCGCACCAAACCCGCGATGAAATCATTGCCACGTTGCTTGCGAAGAAAAGCGAGCACCCGGATCGCGGGCCGAAGCAACTGATCCAGCGCCTGCGCAATGCGCAGCCGCAGATCGCTTGGCCGGCTGCCAGCACCGCTGGAGAGTGGCTGAAAAAGGCCGGTCTGGTGATTCCTCGACGGCTGCGCCAGCCCCGTCCGCATGGGCCCGTGCATCTACGTCAGGCCGACGAACCCAATCAAACCTGGTGCGCCGATTTCAAAGGGCAATTCAAAACCCAGGACGGCCACTGGTGCTATCCGCTGACCATCACCGACCATGCCAGTCGCTATCTTCTGGAATGCCGGGCGCTTCCCAGCACCCACGGTGAACCTACGCGTCAGGGCTTCGAGTGGGCGTTCCGGGAGTTCGGCATGCCTGATGTGATCCGCACCGATAACGGCGCGCCATTTGCGTCGACAGGCTTGGCCCGCCTCTCCAGGCTGTCCGTCTGGTTCATCAGGCATGGTGTCCACCCCGAAACAATCAAGCCAGGACGCCCGGATCAGAACGGTCGGCATGAACGCATGCACCGCACGCTAAAGGCTGCCGTGCTCAGGCCGCCGGCAGAAAACCTGCTGCGTCAGCAGCTTGCCTTTGAGGACTTCGTACAGGATTTCAATCACGCACGGCCTCATACGGCGCTGGAGATGAAGACGCCAGCGGATATCTATCGCCCGTCACTCAGACCTTATCCAGGCTATTTGCCGGCGGTCGAATACGGGGCCGACGTCGAAGTACGGCGGGTGCGCAAGAATGGTGAGATCAAGTGGCAAGGGGCCCTGATCTTTCTGGGCGAGGCACTGATCGACGAGCACGTCGCGCTGAAGGAAGTGGCTGATGGCGTGTGGGAGTTGTACCTTTGCTCTTTCCCTTTAGGCAGGCTTGAACGCGGTGCCAAACGCGTATCAAGCCTGTTAAATGTGTAAACGATGTACCCGGTCAAATGTGTAAAGGATGTACCGGTCTCTACAGTGAGGGGTGGCCCCAACTGACACCCCACAAATCTAAACCCGCACCTCAACCTCCCCCAAATGCCCCCCATACGGCCCAAAACTCCGCTCCACCATCCACCGCGTCCCATCCGCCTTAACAATCAACGCCGTACTCGCTCGCGTCCCATAAGTCGGACTGGCAATAAACACACTCGACAGCAACGTCTCGGTGGCCAACCCGACCCCGGTATCCGGCAGTTCGGCAAACGGCGCCGTCTGCGGATCATTGAGCAACGCCAATAAAGCCTGAGGTTGCGGATCGTCCAGCACTTCCTCCAGCGCTGCCCGTGCCTTGAGCAGTTTCGGCCACGGCGTATCCAGCCCGGCGTTCGACAACCCATAAACCCCCGGTGGCAGCATCACCGCCTCAGTCTCTCGGGCATTGAAGTGCCACAGTTCGTTGGCATTGCCGACCAGCAGGTTAAATCCGGCATACTCCAGCGAACGTCCAGCAACGTCGCTTAAGTAATCATCAATCGACATGTTGCCTAAAAGAAAACCCGCCACCAGCTCACCTCGCGATTTGCGCGATGGAGGTTGATGCGGATCGCGGATATTGGTCAGTGCGGCGAAGCGTCCATTGGCGCCAACACCGAGCCAGGTGCCTCCCGCCTCCAGATCGCGACCGGCATGTACGTGCGGTGCTTCGGGCCATTGCGCCAGCGGCAGGCTGGGCCGGGCATAGAATTCGTCGCGGTTGGCCGCCACGATCAGCGGCTGGGCGTGACCCGGTCGCCAAGCGAAAACAATCAGGCACATAAGGTAGTCCTTGTGTGTTTTCTGCCCACTCTACTCAGTCATCGTGTGGGTATCCATCGCCATCCAGTGGAGCTTGGGGCCATGCATCCGTTACCATGCCGCTCTCATTTGGGGATGCGCATGGAATTTCTGCTCTATCTGGCGCTCGGCGCCTGTGCAGGTGTGCTGGCCGGGCTGTTCGGGGTCGGCGGCGGGATCATTATCGTTCCGGTGCTGGTTTACAGTTTCAAGCTGCAAGGGTTCGATCCGTCGATCCTCACGCACCTGGCGGTCGGCACGTCCCTGGCGACAATCATATTTACCTCGGTCAATGCGATCCGCGAACATCACCGTCGCGGTGCCGTGCGTTGGCCGATTTTTGCCTGGATGACCCTTGGTATTCTCATCGGCGCCGGTTTCGGCGCGCTGACGGCTGAAGCGATCTCCGGGCCCAACCTGCAGAAAATCATTGGCGTCTTCGCCCTGATCATCGCAGCGCAACTGGCACTGGATTTCAAACCCAAGGCCAGTCGAACGGTGCCGGGTAAAGTCGGTCTGACCGTGGCCGGCAGTGTGATTGGCTGGGCCTCGGCGATTTTCGGGATTGGCGGCGGTTCGCTGACGGTGCCGTTCCTGACCTGGCGCAGCGTACCGATGCAGCAAGCGGTGGCGACTTCATCCGCCTGTGGTCTGCCGATTGCCTTGTCCAGTGCATTATTTTTCATGATTCTGGGCTGGCACGATCCATTACTGCCGGCCCATAGTCTCGGTTTTGTTTATTTGCCGGCGTTGCTGGGGATCGCCCTGACCAGCATGTTCTTCGCCCGACTCGGCGCACGACTGGCACACAGCCTGTCGCCGAAGTTGCTGAAAAGACTGTTCGCCGCTTTGCTGTTCTGCGTGGGCCTGAATTTCCTGCTCTGACGCACCGCAATCCTGACTTAATCCTGGCGTGACAGCGTCGCCCGGGAATTTTGAAAGTTTCAACTCTAACGAGGAGTCGCAATGCTGCCTTACCCGCAGATCGACCCGGTGGCATTGGCCATCGGTCCGCTGAAAATCCACTGGTACGGCTTGATGTACCTGATCGGCATCGGCGGCGCCTGGCTGCTGGCGTCGCGACGGCTGAACCGCTTCGACCCGACCTGGAGTAAAGAGAAACTCTCCGACATGGTGTTCTGGATGTCGATGGGGGTCATTGTTGGCGGCCGCTTGGGCTATGTGCTGTTCTACGATCTGAGTGCTTACATCGCCAACCCGCTGTTGATCTTTGAAGTGTGGAAGGGCGGCATGTCGTTCCACGGCGGGTTCATCGGCGTGATGTTGGCCGCGTTGTGGTTCGGTAAAAAGAACGGCAAGTCGTTCTTCCAGCTGATGGATTTCGTCGCGCCGATGGTGCCGATCGGTCTGGGCGCCGGACGTATCGGTAACTTCATCAACGCCGAGTTGTGGGGCAAGGCCACCGATGTGCCGTGGGCGATGGTCTTCCCGACCGATCCGGCGCAACTGGCGCGTCACCCGTCGCAGCTGTACCAGTTCGCGCTCGAAGGCGTGGCGCTGTTCGCCATTCTCTGGTTGTTCTCGCGCAAGCCGCGGCCGACCATGGCGGTGTCCGGGATGTTCGCGCTGTTCTATGGCATCTTCCGTTTCATCGTCGAATTCGTCCGCGTACCGGATGCGCAACTGGGCTATCTGGCCTGGAACTGGCTGACCATGGGTCAGGTACTGTGTGTACCGATGATCGCCGGCGGTCTGTATCTGATCTGGCTGGCGTATCACCGCGCACCGGCGGCTCCAGCGGCGGCCGTATAAATTCGAACCCCGGGGCGACGGTCCCGGGTTCAAGGACACAGGTAACTCATGAAGCAATATCTCGAACTGGTCGCCCACGTCATCAAGAACGGCACCAAACAGGCCAACCGCACCGGCGTGAACACCATCAGCTTCCCTGGCGCGATGCTGCGTTATGACCTGAAGGAAGGTTTCCCGGCGATCACCACGCGCAAGATGGCCTTCAAATCGGCCATCGGCGAGATGTGCGGTTTTCTGCGTGGGGTGAACAACGCCGCCGAATTCCGTGCGCTGGGTTGCAAGGTCTGGGATCAGAACGCCAACGAAAACGCCCAGTGGCTGGCCAACCCGTTCCGTCAGGGCGAAGACGACCTCGGCGAGATCTACGGCGTGCAATGGCGCAAATGGCCGGCGTACAAGCAGATTCCGGTCAGCAACCAGGCCGCCATCGAACAGACCCTGAGCCAAGGTTATCGTCAGATTGCTGAAGGTGAAGAAGACGGCCAGGCCTACGTGGTGCTGTACAAGGCGATCGACCAGATCCGCCAGTGCGTCGACACCATCATCAAAGACCCGGGCAGCCGCCGCATCCTGTTCCACGGCTGGAACGTTGCCCAGCTCGATGAAATGGCTTTGCCGCCGTGCCATCTGCTGTACCAGTTCCACCCGAACGTCGAGACCAAAGAAATCTCTTTGACTCTGTACATCCGCTCCAATGATTTGGGCCTGGGCACGCCGTTCAACCTCACCGAAGGCGCCGCGCTGCTGAGCCTGATCGGTCGCCTGACCGGCTACACGCCGCGTTGGTTCACCTATTTCATCGGTGATGCCCACGTCTACGAAAACCATTTGGACATGCTGAATGAACAGCTCAAGCGCGAGCCGTTCCCGATGCCGAAACTGGTGATTAGTGATCGTGTGCCGGAGTTTGCCAAGACCGGTGTTTATCAGCCGGAGTGGCTGGAGTTGATCGAGCCGAGCGATTTCTCGCTGGAAGGCTACGAACACCACGCTCCAATGACCGCGCCGATGGCGGTCTGAAGAACTACCGTAGATCCTGTAGGAGCCGAGCTTGCTCGCGATAGCGGTTTGTCAGACACATCAATGTTGAATGTGCTGCCGCCATCGCGAGCAAGCTCGGCTCCTACAGGGGTATGCGGTGTTTTTAGTGGCCATGACTGCGGCCAACATGGGAATGCTCAACCTCCGTCGCCACAACCCCGCCACTCACCTCCAACCGCTGCAAAATCCCGCACTGTTCAATATCCGGTCCTTCGCCACACCTTTGGCGCAGGTCGAGCAGTTGTGCCTGCAACGCCATCAACCCATCGATCCGCGCCTTCACGTGATGAATGTGCTCGTCGATCAACGCATTCACGCTTTCACACTGATCCTGCGGACTGTCACGCAGGGCGAGCAGGCTGCGGATTTCTTCCAGCGTCATGTCGAGGGTGCGGCAGTTGCGGATGAACGTCAGGCGCTCGGCATGGGCCTGGGTGTAGACGCGGTAGTTGCCGTCGCTGCGGGCCGGCTCTGGCAGCAGGTTTTCGCGCTCGTAGTAGCGGATGGTTTCCACGGCGCAGTCGGTGAGTTTGGCCAGTTCTCCGATTTTCATGACGGCAATCTCCAAAAGGGTGCTTGACCCTATAGTGGCTACAGGGTCTTTACTTGGCAACAGGCACCTTTCCGGACGCGACCCAATGAGCGATTCCCTTCACACCAACAAACCCGAGGCTGATCACGATCACGATCACGATCACAGCCACAAGCTGCAGCCTGTGCAGAAACATGACCATGGCAGCCACGGGGATTCCTGCTGTTCGTCCAAAGTGGCGGCACCGTCGCTGATCAAACTCAGCGAAACGCCGACCGCTGGCGCACGACTGAGCAGTTTCCGCATCGACGCCATGGACTGCCCGACCGAGCAGACGCTGATCGAGAACAAACTCGGCAAACTCGTCGGTGTGCAGCAACTGGAATTCAACCTGATCAACCGCGTGTTGGGCGTCACCCATGACCTGCCGAGCACTGCGCCGATCATCGACGCCATCAAGTCCCTCGGCATGCAGGCCGAGCCGGTGGAGCAGGGCGCTGAACCGTCAGCTCCGGCTCCCGAGAAAAAGCCTTGGTGGCCCTTGGCGCTGTCGGGTGTTGGTGCGCTCGCAGCCGAAGTTATCCACTTCACCAACGCCGCGCCGAACTGGGTTGTAGCGGTCATCGCGTTGATCTCGATCCTCAGCGGCGGCCTCGGCACCTATAAAAAGGGCTGGATCGCACTTAAAAACCTCAACCTGAACATCAACGCGCTGATGAGCATCGCGGTGACTGGCGCGATCCTGATCGGTCAGTGGCCGGAAGCGGCAATGGTGATGTTCTTGTTCACTGTGGCCGAGTTGATCGAAGCCAAGTCTTTGGACCGGGCGCGCAACGCCATCGGCGGCCTGATGCAGATGACCCCGGAACAGGCCACGGTGCAGCAGGCCGACGGCAGTTGGATCGAGCTGGACGTCAAAGCGATCGAGCTGGGCGCGCGGGTGCGGGTGCGTCCCGGCGAGCGAATCGGTCTGGACGGTGAAGTGGTGGCTGGCAGTTCAACCATCGATCAGGCGCCGATCACCGGTGAAAGCCTGCCGGTTGAGAAGACTGTCGGTGACAAGGTTTTCGCCGGCACCATCAATCAGGCCGGTTCCCTGGAGTACTCGGTAACCGCAGCGGCCAACAATTCGACGCTGGCGCGGATCATCCACGCCGTGGAACAGGCCCAGGGCGCGCGGGCACCGACCCAGCGTTTCGTCGACAGCTTCTCGAAAATCTACACCCCGGCGGTGTTCATCCTGGCTCTCGCCGTCGCGGTGATTCCGCCACTGTTTATGGGCGCCGTATGGTTCGACTGGATCTACCGGGCGTTGGTGTTGCTGGTGGTCGCCTGCCCATGTGCGCTAGTGATTTCTACGCCAGTGACCATCGTCAGCGGCCTCGCGGCGGCGGCGCGCAAAGGCATTCTGGTGAAGGGCGGCGTTTATCTGGAAGGCGGTTACAAGCTCGATTACCTGGCGTTGGACAAGACCGGCACGATCACCCACGGCAAACCGGTGCAGACCGATTATCTGTCGCTTGATCCGACCGCGGACGAATCAGCCCCGGCGATTGCGGCGGCGTTGGCCGGTCGCTCGGATCACCCGGTGTCGTTGGCCATCGCCAACGCGGCTGTGGATAAACAACTCGCACCGCTGACTGTGGATAACTTTGAGGCGTTGGCCGGTCGCGGTGTGCGCGGCGAAATCAATGGTCAGGTTTACCACTTGGGTAATCACCGTTTAGTGGAAGAACTGAACCTGTGCTCGCCCGCACTGGAAGAAAAGCTGTTCGCGCTGGAGAAACAGGGCAAGTCCGTGGTGCTGCTGCTCGACAAATCCGGCCCATTGGCGCTATTCGCCGTGGCCGACACCGTGAAAGAGTCCAGCCGCGAGGCGATCCAGCAACTGCACGACCTGGGCATCAAAACCCTGATGCTGACAGGCGATAACGTCCACACCGCTCAGGCGATTGCCGCGCAAGTCGGCATCGACGAGGCCAAGGGCGATCTGCTGCCGACCGACAAGCTGCAAGCCATCGAAGCCCTTTATGCACGGGGCCATAACGTCGGCATGGTCGGCGATGGAATCAACGACGCACCGGCGCTGGCGCGAGCCGAGATCGGTTTTGCCATGGCGGCGGCGGGCACCGATACCGCCATCGAAACCGCCGATGTCGCCCTGATGGACGACGATCTGCGCAAGATCCCGACCTTCATCCGGCTGTCACGGCAAACCTCAAGCATCCTCAAACAGAACATTGCCTTGGCATTGGTCATCAAAGCGATCTTTCTTGGGGTAACCTTCGCCGGGATCGCCACCATGTGGATGGCGGTGTTCGCCGACATGGGTGTGAGCCTGTTGGTGGTGTTTAACGGTTTGCGCTTGTTGCGCAAATAGACGATGAGGGAAGGGTGTGCTGAGTGCCGAGCTGAAGGCGTTTTACATGGTTGCCCGCCTGGGCAGCATTACCCTGGCGGCGAAAAAACTCGGCCTGAGCCAACCCACCGTGACGACGCAGATTCGCAATCTGGAAAGTCAGTACTCGGTTGAGTTGTTCTACCGTGGCGGCCGCCGCCTCAGTGTCAGCGATGAAGGCGCGCGGTTGCTGCCGATGGTCAAGGCGCTGTTGCAGCAGGAAGCCGACATCGAGTTTTTCCTGCGTAATAGCGGACAGGTTCAGGGGACATTGCGCATCGCGGCCACGGCGCCTTACTACATCCTCGATCTGGTAAAGACCTTTCGCGAGCGCTTGCCGCAGGTGGAAGTGTCAGTGGAGATCGGTAACTCCCAGCAGGTACTTGAAGCGCTGGAGGATTACCGGGTGGATGTCGCGGCGTCGTCGCAGTTACTGGAGGATGCGCGGCTGATTCGCCGGGTGCTTGGCAGCGATCCGCTGGTGCTGGCGGTGCATCGCAATCATCCGCTGGCGGTCCACGACCATGTGCCGCTCAGTGCGTTGGCTGGGCATACGTTATTGATGCGCGAATCGGGCTCGACCACTCGCCGCCTGACCGAGGAATTGCTGGCCAGCGCCGGGGTGAGTTTCGGGCCGCTGCTGGAGATTGGCAGCCGTGAGTCGATCCGAGAGGCGGTGTTGCGCAATATCGGCATCAGCATCATTGCCCGGCAGGAAGTGCCGCATGACCCGCAACTGCGCGTGCTGACCATCGAGAATGCGCCGCAGATTCCCGAGTATTTGTACTGCCTCAAGGAACGCAAAGGCGCGCGACTGCCGGCGGCGTTTCTCGGGTTGGCGCAGGAAATGGCCCCTGTCTGAGATCAAAAGATCGCAGCCTTCGGCAGCTCCTACAGGGGAATGCGTTCGGCGTAGGAGCTGCCGAAGGCTGCGATCTTTTGACTCCAACCAAAATCCTTGAATACCACTATCAGCCGTTTTTGCCTCACTGCCACATGACGGACGCATTACAAATCTAGGATGGCCTTCATCTGCTTGATGAGGCCTGTCCATGAACCACTCGATCGCAACTGCCCTGACCAACCCCGGCGCCCCGATGAAAGTGCGCGGCGTGCAGAAACGCTTCGGCGCCTTTACCGCGCTGGATAACGTTTCCCTCGACGTGGCGGCCGGTGAACTGGTGTGCTTGCTCGGTCCGTCGGGCTGTGGAAAAACCACCTTGCTGCGCTGCATCGCCGGTCTGGAGAAACAAGACAGCGGCGAGTTGTACCTCGGCGATCGCAACGTTTCCCACCTGGCACCCCAGGCGCGGGACTACGGCATTCTCTTCCAGTCCTACGCGCTGTTTCCCAATCTCACCGTCGAAGCGAACATCGCCTACGGCCTCGCCGGCAGTGGTCGCGATGAAGTGCGCAAGCGCGTTGGGCAGATGCTGGAGCTGGTCGGCCTGATCGGCAGTGAGAAAAAGTACCCGGGCCAATTGTCCGGCGGCCAACAGCAACGCGTCGCACTGGCTCGGGCCCTGGCGCCGGCGCCTTCGTTGCTGCTGCTGGACGAACCAATGTCGGCCCTCGACGCCCGGGTCCGCGAGCATCTGTGCACCGAGCTGCGCCAACTACAGCGCAACCTCGGCATCACCACCCTGATGGTTACGCACAATCAGGACGAAGCCATGCTGATGGCCGACCGCATCGCCGTGATGAACAACGGCAAGGTCGAGCAATACGCCACGCCGCAGGAAATCTACGACCGCCCGGCCACGCCGTTTGTGGCGGAGTTTGTCGGCCAAGGCAACTGGCTGCCGTTCAGCCGCAGCAGCGACAGCCACGCCCAGGTCGGCGGGATGAGCATGCGCCTGGCAGATGGCAGCGCCAAAACCACGTCGGGCCGTCTGTTCTGCCGCCCCGAAGCGATCAACGTCAACCCGCCCGTGCATGAAGAAAACCTGTTCCCGGCCAAGGTTCGCGAGATCACCTTCCTCGGCAACCGCTGCCGCATGAGCTTCGAACTCGATCAACTGCCGGGCCACGCATTGCTCGCGGAACTGGCGCCGGAAGCCATGCCGCGCCTCGGCGCGCAGCAGATCATGGTCGCCTTGCCTCCGCGCAGCCTGCAGGTGTTTGCCTGATGAGCGCGAACCTCGCGCTGCCGATACCGCACAAGCAGGTTCGGCAGACCTCCCGTGCCGAGATTGGCGACCGGGTGTTCGTGGTCGGCGGCAAGGTCCTGTTACTGGTGTTGCTCGGCGTTGCGGTACTGATGCCGTTGCTGGCGATCTTCTGGCGCGGTTTCAGCTCTGAAGCCGGGCAGGGCGGCGGTCTGGTGGCCGCCCGTGAATTGGTGACCAGTGCCAATTTCCACTGGTTGCTCGGCAATAGCCTGAAAGTTTCCCTCAGCGTTGCGGCGATTGTCGTACCGCTGGCCTACCTGTTTGCCTACGCGCTGCAACGCACGTTGATACCGGGCAAAGGCATCTGGCGTGGGATGTCGCTGTTGCCACTGATGGCGCCGTCGATGTTGCCGGGCATTGCGCTGGTTTATCTGTTCGGCAACCAGGGCATGTTGCGCGGATTGCTCTCGGACAATATCTACGGTTTCTGGGGCATTGTTCTAGGCGAGGTGATCTACACCTTCCCACACGCGCTGATGATTCTGCTGTCGGCGCTGTCCCTGGCGGATGCGCGACTGTTCGATGCAGCCTCCAGCATGGGCGCCAGTCCAGCGAAAGCTTTCCGTAGCATCACTTGGCCGGCAACCCGTCAGGCTGTGTTCGCGGCGTTCTGTCTGGTGTTCACCCTGACCATCACCGACTTCGGCGTGCCCGTGGTGGTCGGTGGCGATTATCAGGTGCTGGCGCTGGAAGCCTACAAAGCCGTGGTCGGCCAACAACAATTCGGTCGCGGCGCGTTGATCGGCATGGTCCTGCTGCTGCCGGCGCTGTTCAGCTTCGGTGTCGACGCCTGGTTGCGCCGGCGTCACGGCGACTCCATGAGCGGTCGGGCACAGGTCTTTCAACCGGCGCCATCGAAACTGCGGGACGGCTGCTACCTGGCGATCGTGCTGCTGATCTGCGCGGTGTTGCTGCTGGTGTTCGGCATGGCGGTTTATTCGTCACTGGTGAAATTCTGGCCGTACAACCTGTCGCTGTCGCTCAATCATTACCAGTTCAACGACACGGCGGGCGGCGGCTGGCTGGCCTATGGCAACAGCGTGAAGATGGCCTTGTGCACGGCGTTGATCGGCAGCGTGCTGATCTTCACCGGCGCGTACCTGATGGAAAAAACCAAAGGCCAGCGCGGGCTGAATCTGACACTGCGCATGCTCAGTTTCGTACCGATGGCGGTGCCGGGTCTGGTGCTGGGCCTGGGTTACGTCTTCTTCTTCAACCTCACCGGCAACCCGCTGCATGTGCTCTACGGGACCATGACCCTGCTGGTGGTCTGCACCATTGCTCACTATTTGACCACCGCGCAAATGACCGCCACCACCGCGCTGCGCCAGCTCGACGCCGAGTTCGAAGCCGCCGCACTGTCGCTCAAGGCGCCGCTGTATCGGCATTACCTGCGCGTCACCGTGCCGATCTGCCTGCCGGCGCTGCTGGACATCGTGCGTTACCTGTTCGTCTCGGCCATGACCACTGTCTCAGCGGCGATCTTCCTCTACAGCCCCGACACCATCCTCGCAGCGGTGGCGGTACTGAACATGGACGACGCCGGCAACGTCGGCGGCGCGGCGGCGATGTCGACTTTGATTCTGTTCACCTCGGCGGGCGTGTCCCTGCTGCTGGCCTGGGCCTCGCGCGGTTTGCTGCGCCGCTCCCAAGCCTGGCGGCAGACCGCGCCCGGCCATTGATTCAACCCCTCAACTCAAACAGGAAAAGATCATGTTCAAGCCTATGGCCCTGGCCGCTGCTGTCCTCACCGCTTTCAGCCTGAACGCCTTCGCGGCGAAAACCGAGTTGACGGTGTACACCGCCCTCGAAGCCGAACAACTGAAGACCTACAAAGAAGCCTTCGAAAAGGCCAACCCGGACGTCGAGATCAAGTGGGTGCGCGACTCCACTGGCATCATCACTGCCAAGCTACTGGCCGAAAAAGCCCGCCCGCAGGCTGATGCAGTCTGGGGCCTGGCCGCGTCGAGCCTGGCGATCCTCGACCAGCAAGGCATGCTGCAAAGCTATGCGCCGAAGGACCTGGGCAAGATCGGCGGCAACTACCGCGACGCCGCCAACCCGCCAGCCTGGGTCGGCATGGACGTCTGGGCCGCGACCATTTGCTTCAACACTGTCGAAGCCGAAAAGCAGGGCCTGAGCAAACCGGTGAGCTGGCAGGACCTGACCAAGCCTGAGTACAAAGGCAAGATCGTCATGCCGAACCCGGCGTCGTCCGGCACCGGTTTCCTCGACGTCAGCGCTTGGCTGCAGACCTTCGGTGAGAAGCAGGGCTGGCAGTACATGGACGACCTGCACCAGAACATCGGCCAGTACGTTCACTCCGGTTCCAAACCTTGCAAACTGGCGGCGGCGGGTGAATTCCCGATCGGCATTTCCTTTGAATACCCGGCTGTTCAGCTGAAACGCCAAGGCGCACCGCTGGACATCATCCTGCCGAAAGAAGGCCTGGGCTGGGAGATCGAAGCCACCGCTGTGATCAAGGGCACACCGCATGAAGACGCGGCGAAGAAACTGGCCGACTTCTCCGCCAGCCCAGCAGCGATGGAGCTTTATAAAGAGAACTTCGCCGTCCTCGCGCAACCGGGTATCGCCAAGCCGCAGACCGAATTGCCGGCGGATTATGAGCAGCGTTTGATCAAGAACGACTTTGCCTGGGCTTCGAAGAATCGCGACGAAATCCTGACCGAGTGGCGCAAGCGCTATGACGGCAAGTCCGAGAAAGTGGCTGCCAAGTAAGATCTTCATCGGCTGACAGGGCCTCATCGCGAGCAAGCTCGCTCCCACAGGGGATGTGCGTCGATCACAAATCCAATGTGGGAGCGAGCTTGCTCGCGATAGCGGTCCTGAGTTCAGGACAAAACCCAATGACACAACACAACGACATGCTGATCGTCGGCGCCGGCATTCTCGGCCTGTCCCACGCCTATGCCGCCGCCAAGCGTGGTTTGAAAGTCACCGTTTTCGAGCGCAGCGAAACGCCCTTAGGCGCATCGGTACGTAACTTCGGCCAGGCACTGGTCACCGGCCAACCACCGGGCCCGATGCTCGAGCTGGCCAAAGCCAGTCGCGAGATCTGGGGCCAATGGGCACAACTCGCCGGTCTGCAACTCAAGCGCAACGGCTCGTACCTGTTTGCCCGCACCGAAGCCGAAGAACACCTGCTGGAAGCCTTCTGCGCCGGTCGCGCCGCGGAACACGGTTACCGCGTCGACCTGTTGCGCGGCGCTGCATTGCGTGACTTGTATGGCGGCCAATTCAGCCATCACCGCGCCGCGTTGCACGGGATGGACGATCAGCAACTGTATTCCCGTGAAGCGATTCCGGCGTTGATCGACTACCTGCACCGCGAACTCGGCGTCGCGTTTCACTTTTCCACGCTGGTGCGAGACATCGAGCCGGGGCTCTTGTACAGCACAGCTGGATCCTTCAGCGCCGAGGAGATCATCGTCTGTTCCGGCCACGACTATCAGACGCTGCTGGCCGAGCCGATCGCCGAGCTCAACCCGCAAATCTGCCGCCTGCAAATGCTCCGCGCCCGACCGCAGATCAATCTCAACCTGCAACACGCGTTGCTCACCGGTTTGAGTTGCGTGCACTACGGTGCGTTTGCCGATCTTCCGGAAGCCGCGGCGGTACAAGCGCAGATTCTGCGAGACGAATCGCATCTGCATGAAAACGGCATTCACCTGCTGATCAGCCCGACACCTTATGGCGAATTAATCATCGGCGACTCCCACCATTACGGCAGCGATCCATCACCGTTCAATGCCGAACAAGTGGACACCTGGATGATTGAGCTCGCGGAACACACCCTGGGTTGCAAGGTGCAAGTGGTCGAACGCTGGCAGGGTGTCTATGGTTCACGGGGACCGGGGCCATTCTCGTTCCTGCGGCCAATGCCGGGAGTGAGCGTGGCACTGATGCACACGGGTGTCGGCATGAGCGTCGGGCCGGCGATGGCTGAACGCAACGTAGCGACTGTGTTGGGAGAGCTTTGATGGACCGCAATGAGCAAGTGATCGCCGAGGTGTTCGGTCTGTACGAGCGCTTTGGCGACAGCGATTACATCGGCGAGCCGGTGTCGCAGATCGAGCACATGTCCCAGGCCGCCGAACTGGCCATGGCCGAAGGTTTCGACGATGAAGTGGTGCTGGCGGCGTTCTTCCATGACATCGGACATATCTGTGCAGAGAGTGCCGAGAACATGGGCGGCTTCGGTGTGGCCAGTCACGAGCGGTTGGGCGCGGATTATTTACGCCGCGCAGGTTTCAGCGAGCGCATGGCGCGGCTTGTGGAATACCACGTTCAGGCCAAGCGCTACCTGACGCTCAAGGAGTCTGGGTATTACGAGAGATTGAGCGAAGCCAGTCGCCGTACTCTGGAATATCAGGGAGGAGTGATGACCGCTGAAGAGGCTGAAGCCTTCGAGCAGGATCCGTTGTGTGCGATCAGTCTGCGGATGCGCCAGTGGGATGAGCAGGCCAAGGAAATGGCGGTACCGGTGATCGACCTTGAGGTGTTGAAGCGCAAGGCCGCGAAGGTCTTGTCCGGCGAGGCGCGTTGAGTTGTCTCACAGGCAATAGGGAAACGGTGGATGGTTTGCCTGGAGGTATTGGGCCAGTCTGGGCTTTTCCCAAGGAAGCGCACGGATGCGTTATTTGAAAGTGATTGCACAGGATCGAAGCGGTCAGGGGGCGGCAGATACCGTTAATTTTGAGTTCTATGAAGATGATCAGTTGCAGCGCAAGGCGACGGAGGCGGATCGACAGCGGCTCAAGTCTTTCAGCAAAACGTATTTGAAATGCGCCTGGTACAACAGCGGGGAGGGTGAGGACCGTCACTTGCGAATCTTCTCGCAGAATCCATCCGCTGACGGCACCCCTGAAACGGTACGCCTGCATTTTCATGAAGGGCCGACGATTAGCTACAAAGCAGCGGCTCACGATCTTGATAATGATGGCGGACTGGAAGTGATATTGAGCTCGGATGTGGACAATGACGGGCGCGCGGATCGCACGGATCGCAATCGTGTTACGGCGTTAGTGAAGCAGTTTTTGAAGATCGGCTGGTAGCGATTACTCGCGAGACCGAGGTGTGCCCATCGCGAGCAAGCTCGCTCCCACATTTGACCTCGATACACCGCAGATCCCCTGTGGGAGCGAGCTTGCTCGCGATGAGGCCAGAACCGGCGCCGCAAAATTCAGAGCTGCTGCGCCAACACCTCAATCTGCTCCTGCCTTTCCGCCTGATTCAACTTCGGATGCGGATTAAGCGACGACCACTGCGGATGCGCTCGAGCCTTGTTCAGTGCCTCGGGCAGTTTGCCTTCGCGCCAGGTCTTGTCCTGTGGTGTGGCGACCTGAATGCTGTCCAGCGCCGCATGCCCACGCGCATTGAGCGCTTGCAGCAGTTGCCGCTGACGCAACGCCAATAGCCGCAGCACGCCGTCATCGACGGTCAGTTCTCGCTGACCTTTGATCTTGCCCAATAACCGGCTGCCATAACTGCGAGCGGTTTGCAGGGCGCCGCCGGCAATTGCGCCGGCGAGTGCCGCTGCGCCAAGGGTCAGCCCGCCCACCAACAAGTCGACCCCGGCCCCGGCTGCCGCGCCGGCCGCGATACCGCCACCGACTCGCACGCCGAGTTGTTTCAGGGTTTCCGGGTTGAACAGGTCGTCACCCCAGCGGCCATCGAGCAGTGGCAGATCACTGGCTGCCGCGTCCTGTGGACGGAAGGCGTAGAGCTTGAGCAGGGATTCGACGCAGCGTTGTTCCCGCTGTCGAACCGCTTTGCGCAGTTCATTGATAGCCTGCTGTTCTTGCTCGGCTTCGCTGACCACGCTGCGTCGGCAGGCGGCACAGTCGATCAATAATTCGGCAATCAGACGCGCCGCACTCTGTTGCCGGGCCTGGCGTTGGGCTTGTTGATCGGCGATCAGGCGTTCCAGTTGCGGGCGGGCGTTTTCCAGCAGCAGCGCGAGGCTTTCATACAGTCGACGTTCGCCATCCTCAGGCGGTGCGACGCTGTCGAAACGCACCAAGGCGTGCAAGCCCAGACGTGCCAACGCTTCGCGCCAATCCGGTTCGCGGTGGTTGGCGCTGCTGACAAAATTCAGCACCGGCAGCAGCGGTTTTCCGCAACTGGCCAACACTTCCAGTTCGTCGCGGTACTTGGCCAGCACCGGTTCCCGGGCGTCGATCACGTAGAGACCGGCGTCGCAGGTCAGCAGTTGCCGCAGCACCTTGGCTTCCTGTTCGAAACGCTGCCGGGCTTCGCTGCCCTCAAGAAACCGCGCCAGACGCGCCGGGCCGTCGAGGCGTTCACCCGGTCGTTCCAGACGTTCGAGGTAGTCGAGCAGGGCGATGGCATCTTCCAGGCCCGGCGTGTCGAAAAGGTCGAGCAACGGCTCGCCGTCCACCGACAACCGTGCGCCTTCGACGTGTCGAGTGGTGCTGGGGCGATGGGAGACTTCGCCGAAGCCGACATCTCGGGTCAAGGTGCGCAGCAATGAGGTTTTGCCGACGTTGGTGTGGCCGACCACGGCGAGCTTCAAGGGCGGTTTCCAGGGGTTAGTCATGACCGCTCTCCAGCCAGTTCAACGGTGCGCAATCGGCGAACGGCAGGTCCAGCTGTTGCAGCGCCACGTGCCAGTCGCCCAGCCTTTCGGCGTCCAGCGCTTCGCCCGGCGGTGCTTGCAGCAACCAGACGCGGGTGGCGCTGGCGTTGCGCGCCAGTTCGGCGATCAGTGCCAGACTGCCGCGGTCCGGCGAACGTCGCGGATCGCAGGCGATGGCCAGACGGGCCGGGGGAAAGCGGCTCAGCTGTTCGAGGAGTTTGTGCCGCGATTCGCGACTGTCGAGGATGCCGGCGTTGCCCACGGTTTTCGGTAATTGCGGCGGCCATGGACGTTGATCGTCCAGCTCGATGGCGACCAACAACGCGCCATCGCTTTGCAGGTCGCTGACGCCGCTTTCAATACGGTGCAGTTGCTCTGGCGCAGCGTCGCTGATGCCCAGGCGTTCACTGGTCGGCATCAGCCGTTCGCGCAGTTGGGCGTAACCGGGCAGGTTCAAATCCAGATGCAATGCCGCTTGCCCGGTTTTCCAGCGCCACAGGCAGAACAGCGCCAGCAACAGTCGCGGCAAAACACCGTAGACCACCAGCACACCAACCAGCCATGTCGCCCAGGCCTGACGGGCGCTTTCGATGTTCAGCGCGGCATCGCCGCTGGCGCGGATCATTTCCACGGTCGGAACGTTGAAACCAAGCATCGCCGGCAGGGCGCCGAGGGCCTGGGTCATGGCGACGAAAGTGTCGCCGCCGAGGAGCGTGGTTTCCCAGACGAAGCCATAACGCCGGGTCGCCATCAGCATCAACAGCATCACCAGCGCACTGAGCATCGCCAGCAACCACAAACCGTTGACCAGTACGCCGACCGCCCAGCGATTGAGTTTTTGTCGTTGCAGCAATAGCAGCAGGGCCGGGGCCAGTTGCGCGGCTTTGGCATCGCGAGCGAGTTTTTCGCTGAGCCATAACCATAAGCGGCCGAGGGTGGCGCCGTGTTCGCCTGCGAAGGCAAGGCCCAACGCCCAGCTCAGTAGCAGAATCAGGTTCAGTCCAAGCAAACTGCCCAAGGCCCAGAACACATTCACCGGGGTTTGTCCGTCGCCCAGCGCGGCAATCGCCAGGCCGGCGCCGCTGGCAACGGCGAGAACAGCCAGCACCAACAGTGCCAGCCGCGCACCTTGCAGCCAATGTTTGAGGGCGCTGGTCAGTCCATCGCGCTCGGCCAGCCAGAGGGCGCGGCGTTGAATGCGTGTCGGCAGATCACCGCCCGCGCTGCGGGCCAGTCGGTTGGCTTCCAGATCATCCAGGGGGCCGGCGTGTTCTTCGCGCAGGCGCACCGTCTCGGTCAGCCAGAGGTTTTGCAGTGGAGTCAGTTCAGTCACGCGGCATCCCGTCGCTCAATTCAGTGGTGAGCATAACCGCTGTGGCGCTTATCGGGGTACGGGAGGCTCTGGTATCCTCGCCGGCATGACTAAATCACTCCCCCTCAGCCTGATTGCAGCCCTCGGTGAAAACCGTGTGATCGGCGTCGACAACAGCATGCCCTGGCACTTGCCGGGGGACTTCAAATACTTCAAGGCCACCACCCTCGGCAAGCCGATCATCATGGGTCGCAAGACCTGGGATTCCCTCGGTCGTCCGTTGCCGGGCCGGTTGAACATCGTGGTCAGCCGTCAGGTGGATCTGCAGCTCGAAGGCGCGGAGGTTTATCCGTCGCTGGAGGCTGCCGTTGTTCGCGCTGAAGAGTGGGCTCGGGAACAGGGCGTCGATGAGCTGATGCTGATTGGCGGCGCGCAGTTGTATGCGCAAGGGTTGGCGCAAGCTGATCGGCTGTATTTGACGCGCGTGGCGCTGAGCCCGGAAGGGGATGCGTGGTTTCCGGAGTTTGATTTGAAGGAATGGAAGTTGGTGTCCAACACCCAGAATCCGGCCGTAGATGACAAGCCTGCGTACAACTTTGAGGTTTGGGAGAAGGCCTAAAAGCATCGTCGGATCGCCGCCCGGAGCAAGCTCGCTCCCACAGTGGTTTGAGGTGAATCACAAATTGTGTGAACACCAAAGATCCCTGTGGGAGCGAGCTTGCTCGCGATAGGTCTGTCAGACGCTGAAAAACCTAAGCGTGGGCCAACTCCGAATGCTCATCCGCATCCAGCAGCTCTTTATCCGTCTGCTGCATGATCTGGCTGGTGATCGCACCGGCCGTTATCGAACCGCTGACGTTCAACGCCGTACGGCCCATGTCGATCAGCGGCTCAACCGAAATCAGCAACGCCACCAGTGACACCGGCAAGCCCATCGCCGGCAACACGATCAACGCGGCAAACGTCGCGCCACCGCCCACGCCAGCCACACCGGCCGAACTCAGCGTCACAATCGCCACCAACGTCGCGATCCACAGCGGGTCCAGCGGGTTGATGCCCACAGTCGGCGCAACCATTACCGCCAACATCGCCGGGTACAAACCGGCACAACCGTTCTGGCCAATGGTCGCGCCGAACGACGCGGCGAAACTGGCGATGGATTGTGGAATACCCAAACGGCTGGTCTGGGCTTCGATGCTCAGCGGAATGGTCGCAGCGCTGGAACGGCTGGTGAAAGCAAACGTCAGCACCGGCCAGATCTTGCGGAAGAAGCGCAGCGGATTGATCCCGGCCGCTGACACCAGCAGGCCATGAACCACAAACATCAGGCCCAGCCCGATGTAGGAAACCACCACGAAACTGCCGAGTTTGATGATGTCCTGCAGGTTAGAGCCGGCGACCACTTTGGTCATCAGCGCCAATACGCCGTACGGGGTCAGCTTCATCACCAGACGCACCAGACGCATCACCCAGGCTTGCAGGGTGTCGATGGCGTTGATCACTTTCTGACCTTTTTCGACGTCATCTTTCAGCAATTGCAGCGCTGCTACCCCAAGAAACGCAGCAAAAATCACCACGCTGATGATCGAGGTCGGCTTCGCGCGAGCGAGGTCGGCGAACGGGTTTTGCGGAATGAACGACAGCAACAGCTGCGGCACATTCAGGTCGGCAACCTTGCCTGCGTAATCGGTCTGGATGGTTTGCAGACGGGCCATTTCCTGAGTGCCAGCGACCAGACCTTCGGCGGTCAGACCAAACAGGTTGGTCAACCCGATACCGATCAGCGCCGCGATGGCGGTGGTGAACAACAGCGTGCCGATGGTCAGGAAGCTGATCTTGCCCAGCGACGAGGCGTTGTGCAGACGGGCCACGGCGCTGAGGATCGAGGCGAACACCAGCGGTATCACGATCATTTGCAGCAACTGCACGTAACCGTTGCCCACCAGATCGAACCAGCCGATCGAGGCTTTCAGTACCGGGTTGCCGGCACCGTAAACGGTGTGCAGGGCCACACCGAACACCACGCCCAGCACCAGTGCGAGCAGGACTTTTTTAGCTAAGCTCCACGTCGTGTGACGGGTTTGCGCCAAGCCGAAGAGCAGGGCGAGGAATACCAGCAGATTGAGGATCAGCGGCAGATTCATGTGAACTCCGAGAGAGACTTGTGCCAGCCACCTTCCGGGGCAGCTGCGAACCGGCAAGCCTAACAGCTTGAAAACTAATGATTTAATATCAAAAAGGTCTGTTAACTGTCGTTTTTGGAATAAGAGGGTGTCGTTGTCGGAGATGCAGCTGACGCGAAAGGGACGCGGGCGGTCGCAGGCAGACGGGGAGTGTCATATTAATTTGATAGCGTCGATCTCTTTGAATCAGGGTCTTTTAATAAGGGAAGCATGCCAATGAAGCTCGCACCGAAATTTCTGGTTGCCGCACTCTGCTTGGGCCTCGCCGGCCAAGCCTTCGCTACGGATTTGAAGCATTGGCCAGCCGATCAGGCCAAGGCGCTGGACGCAATGATTGCCGCCAACGCCAACAAAGGTAACTACGCGGTGTTCGACATGGACAACACCAGTTACCGCTACGACCTCGAAGAGTCGTTGCTGCCGTTCATGGAAAACAAGGGCCTGATCACCCGCGAGAAGCTCGACCCCTCTCTGAAATTGATGCCGTTCAAAGACACCGCCGACCACAAGGAAAGCCTGTTCAGTTACTACTATCGTCTTTGCGAAGTCGACGACATGGTCTGCTATCCATGGGTCGCCCAAGTGTTCTCCGGCTTCACCCTCCAGGAACTCAAGGGCTACGTCGATGAGTTGATGGCGTCCGGTAAACCGGTGCCGGCGACTTACTACGAAGGCGACGTGGTCAAGAACCTCGACGTCAACCCGCCGAAAATCTTCACCGGCCAGAAAGAGCTCTACAACAAGCTGATGGAGAACGGCATCGAGGTCTACGTGATGACCGCTGCCTCCGAAGAACTGGTGCGCATGGTCGCTGCTGATCCTAAGTACGGCTACAACGTGAAACCGCAGAACGTGATCGGCGTGAGCTTGTTGCTCAAGGACCCGAAGACCGGCGAGCTGACCACGGCGCGCAAGCAGATCACCGCGGGCAAGTATGATGAGAAGGCTAACCTCGGCCTTGAACTGACCCCGTACCTGTGGACCCCGGCGACCTGGATGGCCGGCAAGCACGCGGCGATCCTGACTTACATTGATGAGTGGAAAAAACCGGTACTGGTTGGCGGCGACACCCCGAGCAGCGACGGTTACATGCTGTTCCACAGCGTCGATGTGGCCAAGGGTGGCATCCACTTGTGGGTTAACCGCAAAGACAAATACATGACCCAGATTAACGGCATGATGGCCAAGCACGCCGCAGCTCAGGCCAAGGAAGGGTTGCAGGTCACGGCGGACAAAAACTGGGTGATCGTGAAGCCTGAAGAGATTCAGTAACCCCGAGGCGCTCCTATCGCGAGCAAGCTCGCTCCCACAGGAACTGTGTAAGGCCACACTATTGTGATCGACACAAAACCCCTGTGGGAGCGAGTTGGCCGCAAAAAAAATGCCCCGCACTTGGCGGGGCATTTTTTTGTTCAACGGTTAAGCATCACAGCCCGTCGAGCATTGCCTTGTTACGCACGGCACCCTTGTCGGCGCTGGTCGCCAACAGAGCGTAGGCCTTCAGTGCGGTGGTCACCTTGCGTGGACGTTTTTCCACAGGCTTCCAGCCTTTCTGATCCTGCTCGGCACGACGGCCGGCCATTTCTTCGTCGCTGATCAACAGGTTGATCGAGCGGTTCGGAATGTCGATCAGCACTTTGTCGCCATCCTGCACCAGACCAATCGCGCCGCCCGCTGCTGCTTCTGGCGAAGCGTGGCCGATGGACAGACCCGAGGTGCCGCCGGAGAAGCGACCATCGGTGAGCAGGGCGCAAGCTTTACCCAGGCCTTTGGATTTCAGGTACGACGTCGGGTACAGCATTTCCTGCATGCCCGGGCCGCCTTTCGGGCCTTCGTAACGAATGATCACGATGTCGCCGGCTTTCACTTCGTCAGCGAGGATGCCGCGTACGGCGCTGTCCTGGCTTTCGAAGATCTTCGCGTTGCCTTCGAACACGTGGATCGACTCGTCGACACCGGCGGTTTTCACCACGCAGCCGTCCAGCGCGATGTTGCCGTAGAGAACGGCCAGGCCGCCTTCTTTCGAGTAGGCGTGTTCGACGCTACGGATGCAGCCGTTTTCACGGTCGTCGTCCAGGGTTTCCCAGCGGGTCGACTGGCTGAACGCGGTTTGCGTCGGGATGCCCGCCGGACCGGCCTTGAAGAAGTGATGCACGGCTTCGTCGTCGGTCTGGGTGATGTCCCACTTGGCGATGCCTTCAGCCAGGGTTTTGCTGTGCACGGTCGGCAGGTCGGTGTGCAGCAGACCGCCACGGGCCAGCGAGCCGAGGATGCTGAAGATCCCGCCGGCACGGTGCACGTCTTCCATGTGGTACTTCTGGATGTTCGGCGCGACTTTGCACAGTTGCGGCACGTGACGGGAGAGACGGTCGATGTCGCGCAGGTCGAAATCGATCTCGGCTTCCTGGGCCGCGGCCAGCAAGTGCAGGATGGTGTTGGTGGAACCGCCCATGGCGATGTCCAGGGTCATGGCGTTTTCGAACGCCTTGAAGTTGGCGATATTGCGCGGCAATACCGACTCATCGTTGTCGCCGTAGTAACGCTTGCACAGCTCGACGATGGTGCGGCCGGCCTGCAGGAACAGCTGTTCGCGGTCGCTGTGGGTGGCCAGGGTCGAACCGTTGCCCGGCAATGCCAGGCCCAGGGCTTCAACCAGGCAGTTCATCGAGTTGGCGGTGAACATGCCGGAGCACGAACCGCAGGTCGGGCAGGCGCTGCGCTCGTACTCAGCGACTTTCTCGTCAGAAGCGCTGGAGTCGGCGGCGATCACCATGGCGTCGACGAGGTCGAGACCGTGGCTGGCCAGTTTGGTCTTGCCGGCTTCCATCGGACCGCCGGAAACGAAGATCACCGGGATGTTCAGGCGCAAGGAAGCCATCAGCATGCCTGGGGTGATCTTGTCGCAGTTGGAGATGCAGACGATGGCGTCGGCGCAGTGGGCGTTGACCATGTACTCGACGGAGTCGGCGATGATCTCGCGGCTCGGCAGCGAATACAGCATGCCGTCGTGGCCCATGGCGATGCCGTCATCCACGGCAATGGTGTTGAATTCTTTGGCTACACCGCCGGCGCGTTCGATTTCGCGGGCGACCAGTTGGCCCAGGTCCTTGAGGTGGACGTGGCCCGGTACGAACTGGGTGAAGGAGTTGGAAATGGCGATGATCGGCTTTTTGAAGTCGTCATCTTTCATCCCCGTGGCGCGCCACAGTGCGCGGGCGCCGGCCATGTTGCGGCCATGGGTGGATGTTTTCGAGCGGTAATCAGGCATGAAGCACTCCGGGCGGCTAATCAGGTATCAAAAGGGAAGTGAGCTTCTATTGACGTCTGGAACACTCAGAAATGGCCGTGTGTCCGGAAGTTGCCGATAACTTTGCGGGATCGCCGCGCGCTTCAGCTTGAGCTCATAAACCCGCCGGGGGATGACTGGCGATGAATGTCGCGATTCTACACGGCTGGCGTCAGGAGGGAATGCCGGAAGAGGGGGATCCAGCACCGACGGGGCGTGTGGGATGACCATCGGTAAGGTGCGCGAGCGCCTCGCGGGTGTATCACCGTGCGGGACGCTTGGCTAAACTGCCTGCCCTCGCGCAACCCCACCAAAAGGAATTGGAATGTCGCTGTTGAATCGTTCGTTGTGGTTTTACCTGCTGATCGGCCTGTGCCAAGGGTTAGTGATCTGGCAGCTCGAAACACTCAAGACATTGGGCGCGGGGGTGTTGGCGGCAATTCTGACACTGATGTTGGCGGGGGGCCTGTTCTTGCAATTGCTCGGGCCCAAACTCAGAAACCCGCGGGTTCTGGCGCTGACGCTGGCGTTTTGCGTATTGACGATGTCAATCAGCAGCTGGGTCCTTGTGTCTGGCGTGGAATATGGCAATGGCGGACTGTTGAGCACTTGGCAGTTGACCAGTGTGCCGCTGTGTTACGTGGTGTGTGCGTTTCTGGCCAGTTGGCCTTCCGGCGAAGGTCGCAGCTGGCGCTATGACGATCTGTTCCGGTACGCCTGGAGCCATGTGTTCGTGGTGTTTTTTGCACTGATACTGACCGTTGTTTTCGGTTTGCTGCTTCTGCTCTGGAGCAAGCTGTTTCTCATGCTGGGCATCGGGTTCTTTGAAAAGCTATTCAGTTCCCCGGTGTTTATTTGCCTGAGTGGACCGATGGTGTTTTCCCTGACCATGCGCCTGGGCCTGCACAACGAAAAAGTCATTGGCATGTTGCGAGGTGTCTTCCTGGCGGCGTGTCTTTTTCTGTTGCCACTGATCACGCTCATTACTGTTCTGTTTACCGTGACGCTCCCCTTCACCGGCCTACAAAAGATTTGGGCCACTGGTCACTCGACCCCGATTTTATTGTGTTTGGTGGGGACGTATCTGTTTTTGCTCATGGGGGTGTTTCAGGATGGGCGTCAGGCTCAGCCCTATCCGGTGTGGCTGATGCGTTGTGTTGAGGCGGGTTTGCTGTGCTTGCCGGTGCTGATGGTGGTGGCCGGGTACTCAAGCTGGCTGCGGGTTGAGCAGTACGGGCTGTCGCCCCGGCGTTTTTTCGGCCTGTTGCTGGTCGCGGTCATCGCGGCGCATAGCCTGGCCGCGGCGTGGACCGTGGCGCAACGCAAGACCCAATGGCTGGACGGTTTGCGGCGCAGTAACCCGGCCCTTGCCCTGGCAGTGTGCGTGGTGTTGGTGCTGATCAATACGCCTTGGCTCAATGCGCAATCGTTCAGCGCACGGGATCAGGTGCAACGTTTGCTCGATGGCCGCACGTCGGTGTTGACGTTCGATGCCAACTACTTGCGCAACGGGCTCGGCGTGTCCGGACGGCAGCAATTTGAGGCGTTGTCCGAGCGGCTTGAGCGCAATGAGATTCTCGATGCGCCCGCGCGCGAGGTGCTGCGCGCCCAGATGAAACAAACACCCGGTGAAACCACCTATACGTTCCCGCCGGCGGAGCCGACACCCGTGAACATTGAATGGGTAGGGCCGAGAGTGGACGGCAGCGAGCAATTTGTCAGCCTGAACAGCAAAAAGCGTAAGTGCCAGGATGACGGGTGCGTGATGTGGGCGGCCGACCTGGACGGCGATGGCCAAGCCGAAGTGCTGCAATTCAATCAACAGCCGTGGGACCACAGCACGTTCCTCTATAAACGCGCAGCCGACGGTGAGTGGAAATATGTCACCGTGCTCCAGGGCAAGAATGTCACACCGCAGCACCTTGACCAGCTACGTGCGGGCGAAGTGAAACTCATCGAGCCGCGCTTCAAGAATGTTCAAATAGGTACGCTCTCGCTGGTTCCCGAACCTGAGGAACAATGACACCGCACCCACTGCATCAGGCTTCGCGCAAGGCCGGGTTGCGCAGACGGATGCGACAGATCATGACCAGCCCGACGCTGCTCAAGGCGATGAAGCTGAGGGCCAGCGTCAGTTGCAGTTCGAAGGAACTCAGGTTGATCAGGGCGCTGGTCAGGCCGCCGAAGATGAATACCAGCGTGTTCCCGGCCGACGCCGAGGTGCCGGCCATGTCCGGAAAAACCTCCATCGCCTTGGAGGTGGCGATAGGGCGAGCGATGGTGGTGCCGGCGGTGCAGACGATCATCGGGATCAGCACCGTCAGGGTCGACAGCCCCATCACGTTTGAGAGCATGAGCATTACCAGCCCCGAAAAGAAGATCAGGCTTAGACCGATGATGATCTGTGTATTGGAAGCGATTCGCCCAGCCAGGACTCGAGCGACAATGCCGCCGATGATGTAGGCCACGCCATACAGCAGCAGTGTCAGGGAAAACTCGTAGGCCGAAAGCTGCAACTGCTCCATGAAGATCAGGGGCGAGATGACAATGAAGGAAAAGTGGCAGGTGAAGGCGATTGCGGCGATCAGCCAATAGCCGAGGAAATCCGCATCGCGACAGACGCGCCGGTAGGACTGAAGAATGCTTCGGCGCGGGGTTGTGGCGGTGTGCCGGTTTTCAAGAAAGAAGCAGGCCTTAAGGAACACGGCGGCGGCGAGGGCAATAAAGACAATGAAGCTTGCGGGCCAGTCCAGTGCCTGTTGCAACAGGGTGCCAGCCAGTGGCGAAACGGAAATGAAGATCCCGCTGGCGGTGACCATCAGAATCCGCAGTTGATCCCGTTCCTTGCCGTCGAACAGATCCTGGACCAGCGCCTGCGAAAGTACGAAGCAACCGCAGCCGATGGCCTGCACCACCCGGAACATCAGGAACCAGGCGTAGTCGGTGGACAGCACGCAGCCAGTCGCACCGACAATCGAGACCGCCATTCCCGCCAGCAGCAGACTTTTACGCCCGATGACATCCGAGAGCGGCCCGACCAGTAGTTGGGAAAGTGCGATCCCGATGGCAAACAGACTGATGGAAAACGCGATATCGCCTGGCGTGGTCCGGAAGTGTTCGGCCAGCGCCGGGAACGATGGCAGCAGAACATCCAGAGGGAAGACCCCGAGCATCACCATGGTCATTAATAGGATGATCGCAGAGCGGCGGTGTTTGACACTGACCGCAGATTTTCCTTCATCCATCGACAAGTCCCGCCTGTGCGAAGAGCTGCTGGTTAAAAGGCAGGTCGAAAAAACCTGCCTTTTCCATTGCCTGTAGCGTCGCGCCTGCACCTGATCGGGCACGCTGAAGGCAGGCTTGCGGGCCGGTCAGGGCACTGAGGATTTCTGCGACGCAATTCTCCCTGAGGCCCACGCTGTTCAGGCTTTCCTTCAGCCATCGCTCATCGACCTCAAAGAAAGTCAGGATGATGTCCACCAGCAGCTTCGCGGCGAACGTGCGTTGGCTGCTGTTCAGGGTCAGCCACAGATAATGGAACACTTCGCAAAAGTAACGACTGTGTCGGGCCTCGTCGGTGAGGTGATCCCTGAGCATTTCCTGAACGCTGGACACCAGCTCGTTGCGACAAACCTCGAGCAGTTCCCTGGCGATGATGGTCTCGGACACGAAACCGACGAGAAACCAGGCCAACGCCTTATGCCTCTCTGGGCTGTGGTCAATCAGGGCGCTCAGTCGGGTAATGCGGTGCGGCATCACCGGGCGTTGGGTCATGCCGTAGAGGTCGGCTATCTGCTCGGCGAGACTATTGGAGAACAGGGCGTGATAACCCTCATCGGTATAGAGCTGGAGGGCGGCCGTTTTCATCCGTCGGGGGATGGACGCGCCGAGCTCATCGTGGACGATGGTTTCCACGGAGCGGTTGACGATTCGATGTTCGAGCCGGGTGGTGTAGTCGAGGAAATACACCAGATGGTTGGCCGATAATCGATGGATGATCGCGCTGCCGGCTGCTTCGATGGCCGGGTGACTCAGGTAGGGCAGGAAGGCGGGCGGGAACCAGTGTCGTGTTTCCAGTTGCCGTTCCAGATCTGATGGCAATTGATAGGTGTGTTCGCTGGTTCGTACCGAGGCTCGAGTGTTCCAGTCGCCGAGGGTGAAACGCTGGGCCCAGGCGTCGGGCAGTGACAGGTCGTCTGTGCGGGGCTCGGTCATTGTTGTGAGCCTCGGCTGCTTAGCAGTGCTTTCAATTCCTTGCACATCACTTGCCCGTCACTCTGGCCGCAGCCAACAAAGAACAACGCTTGTTCGGCGCTGTCCTCGATCCCCAGCAACGTTTCGACCTGATCGTCCGCCAACGCACCGGTTAGCCAAGTGCTTAACCCAAGTGCGGTGGCCACCAGTTGAAAGGTCTGGGAAATATGGCCTGCCTCGACGTAAGCCATTCGGTAGGCCCGCGAGTGTTCATATTTCCACCACAATTTGTCGAAGCGAGCGGTGATGAACAGGCCGACCGGCAGGTTGTTGATGAAATGCTGCCCACACAACAACTGACCCAAGGGTGAGTCAGGCACCGGATTGACGAAGCTCAACGCATGTTCATTGGGGTGGTAGGCGTAGAGCCCGGGATTCAGACCGCTGACGTTCTGAGCATGAAGAAAACCTTCGCAGGCATTCAGTCCGCCACCGGATGGACTGCTGCGCCGGGCGCCGAGACCTTCCGCGATGGTTTCGTCGATGTCGTTTTCGCGCTCACGCAGATAACCAAGGGACAAATACAAAAGAGTGCCCACATCGTCGAGAGAAACCCCTTCACCCGTGAAGGAACGACAGGTCTTTCGGTCGATCAAGGTCTTTGCAAGTGCGCTTTGCGGCAGACAGGAAGGTTGGGGCAGGGCAATCCGCTCGCTTGTCGGGCGTTCTGTGAGTCTGACCTCCGGGGCAGGAGTGGCCAGTACTTCGGCGCAATGGTCCAGATAGTGTCTTGACCATTCATTAATATCTTGGGGGACATATTCACAAGGAATGTTCTTTGTGCCGATATGAAATATCTTCGACAGTTCATCCCAGCCCCATTCAAGGGGGGCTTGTATTGAAGATGTGAGTATTCCCGCGTTCAGGAGTTGCGTGTCTATGATGTTGTTGTCATTAAACTTTTCAGGGTTGTCAATAAGGTGTGCGAGACGGGTTGAATATTCAAGATTCAATTCGAACTGTTTGTGGTTCTTGTAATCCCAGACTATTTGTTCGGGCGTGCGAGGAAGTATGAATATATAGGGGTTTATCTGCATGATTGGCGACTCACTCTGGTCTTTGCCATAGAAAACGCTGGGTAGCCGGCACTCCCCAGCGCTTCATTTACTTAGCGGGCATTTGGCGCAACCAGAAAAGCCAGGTTGGCGATTTTGTTAGCTTCCAGAGTAATTGCTTTCATGTTTTGAACTCCTTGTAATTGATAGTGAGTGTCACTCCTTTGTGACGACTTAATCATAGTTTGTAATGAGTTCTTATCAAGGGGAGATTGAGTAGGAATGTTCCAGTAATTTTGTCGGATCGATCTGAGGGTTGGATAAATCTTGTAAGTTCTGTCCGCTAAAATAAAAGACAAAGCGAAACGTCCTGCAAGTCATTAAGACCGCTAGAGTAGGAAGTTGGAGAATTCAATAACAGATAACAGAACGGGGAGCCGGTTGGCTCCCCGTCAAACCGGCGAAATCAGCTGTTTGGCAGCAGACGGCAGGTGATGCTCTTGATGTAGCGGGTTTCGGCGATGGCCGGGTGAACCGGGTGATCCGGGCCCTGACCGCCGCGCTCCAGCATCTGGATATTGCGATCCAGGTGACGGGCGCTGGTCAGCAGGATGTTCTGCAGATCGTCTTCCGGCAGGTGCATCGAGCACGAAGCGCTGACCAGGATGCCGTCCTTGCTGAGCAGGCGCATGGCTTGCTCGTTCAGGCGACGGTAGGCACCTTCACCGTTCTTCATGTCTTTTTTGCGTTTGATGAACGCCGGAGGATCTGCAACGATCACGTCGAAGCGCTCTTCGCTGGCTTTCAGCTCTTTCAGGGCTTCGAACACGTCGCCTTCAATGCAGGTCATCTTGTCGGCGAAGCCATTCAGCGCGGCGTTGCGCTCGACGCCGTCGAGGGCGAAGGCCGACGCATCGACGCAGAACACTTCACTGGCGCCGAAAGCGGCAGCTTGCACGCCCCAGCCACCGATGTAGCTGTACAGGTCGAGAACGCGTTTGCCTTTGGCGTAAGGTGCCAGACGCGCGCGGTTCATGCGGTGGTCATAGAACCAGCCGGTTTTCTGTCCCTGGATGACGGGCGCTTCGAATTTCACGCCGTTTTCTTCCAGGGCAACCCACTCCGGCACCAGGCCGAACACGGTTTCGACGTAGCGGTTGAGGCCTTCGGCATCACGGGCAGCGGAGTCGTTCTTGAACAGAATGCCGCTAGGCTTGATCACTTGGGTCAGCGCCGCGATCACGTCTTCTTTATGGGCTTCCATGGTTGCCGAAGCGATCTGTACCACCAGGATGTCGCCGAAACGGTCGACTACCAGACCTGGCAGCAGGTCGGAATCGCCGTAGACCAGGCGATAGAACGGCTTGTCGAACAGGCGATCGCGCAGGGACAGGGCAACGTTCAGGCGATGCACCAGCAGCGACTTGTCCAGCGGCAACTTGATGTCGCGCGACAAGAGGCGGGCGCAGATCAGGTTGTTCGGGCTCATGGCAACGATGCCCAGCGGCTTGCCGCTGGCTGCTTCGAGGATCGCCTGGTCGCCGGCCTTGAAGCCGTGCAAAGGAGTAGCGGCTACATCGATTTCGTTGCTGTAGACCCACAAGTGGCCGTTTCGCAGGCGACGGTCGGCGTTGGCTTTGAGGCGCAGGCTAGGCAGGGACATGACGTCGCTCCGGAAAAAAGAGCGGGAGTATAGCGTGTTGAGTGTTGTGGCGGGCTGGGCGGGCGATGAAACGCTGATGACGCCTTCGCGAGCAAGCTCGCTCCCACATTTGGAATGCATTCCCCTGTGGGAGCGAGCTTGCTCGCGAAGGCGATTTCATATGCTGCCGACATTGAAACTTCAGGCGATGGACCGGCCAAGGTGTCGGATCCAACTTTATAAGGGTTAGAATCGCCGCCTGTCCCAGAGTGTGTATTTATGTCCCCAGAGCTGACTACCGAACAGATTCAACAGTCCCTGCAAGGCATCAGCGTGCCGGCCCAGCCGCAAATCATGGTGGATTTGCAGATGGAACAGTACATGCCCGATCCGGATCTGGAGGTGATCGCGAAGCTGATCTCCCAAGACCCGGGCCTCTCTGGCGCCTTGTTGAAAATCGTCAACTCGCCGTATTACGGCTTGAGCAACAAGATCGCCTCGATTCAGCGTGCAGTAAATCTGCTGGGCAGCCGCTCGATCATCAACCTGATCAACGCGCAGTCGATCAAGGGCGAGATGAACGACGACACCATCGTCACCTTGAATCGTTTCTGGGATACCGCTCAGGACGTGGCGATGACCTGCCTGACCCTGGCCAAGCGCATCGGCGCCCAGGCCGGCGATGAAGCGTACGCCCTGGGTCTGTTCCATGACTGCGGCGTGCCGCTGATGCTCCAGCGCTTCCCGAACTACATGACCGTTCTGGAAGAGGCCTACGCCAATGCCAGCGCCGAATGTCGGGTGGTGGATACCGAGAATCGGGTGTTCAATACCAATCATGCGGTGGTGGGTTATTACACCGCCAAATCCTGGCGCCTGCCCGAGCATGTGACCGCCGCCATTGCCAATCACCACAATGCGTTGGCGATTTTCAGCGATGAGTCGTCGCGCAACAGCCAGCTGAAAAACCTGCTGGCGATCCTGAAGATGGCCGAGCACATTTGTGCGTCCTATCGAGTGCTGGGCAACCAGCGTGATGACCACGAGTGGGACAGCATCGCACCGCTGGTTCTCGATTATGTCGGCCTCTCGGACTACGACTTCGAGACCCTCAAACAAACGATTCGTGACCTTGGCGCTCACCGCTGAGCGTTGTACAGCCTGATTCGAGAGCACCATGCCGGAACTGCCTGAAGTCGAAACCACTCGCCGCGGGATTGCGCCGCACCTGGAAGGCCAGCGCGTCAGCCGGGTGATCGTGCGTGAGCGGCGCTTGCGCTGGCCCATTCCCGAAGACCTGGATGTGCGGCTGTCTGGCCAGCGCATCGTGTTGGTGGAGCGACGCGCGAAGTACCTGCTGATCAATGCCGAAGTCGGCACGCTGATCAGCCATTTGGGGATGTCGGGGAATCTGCGTCTGGTGGAAATCGGCACGCCGGTGGCCAAGCATGAGCATGTGGACATCGAACTGGAATCCGGCCTGGCCTTGCGTTACACCGACCCGCGACGGTTTGGCGCGATGCTCTGGAGCCTTGACCCACTCAACCATGAGTTGTTGATTCGCCTGGGGCCGGAGCCGTTGACCGACCTGTTCGACGGCGAACGCTTATTCCAGCAGTCCCGCGGGCGATCCATGGCGGTCAAGCCGTTCATCATGGACAACGCAGTGGTGGTTGGCGTGGGCAATATCTACGCAACCGAAGCGTTGTTCGCCGCCGGTATCGACCCGCGTCGTGAGGCCAAGAGCATCTCTCGGGGGCGTTATCTGAAACTGGCGATCGAGATCAAACGCATCCTGGCGGCCGCTATCGAGCGCGGCGGCACCACATTGCGCGACTTTATCGGCGGTGACGGTCAGCCGGGTTATTTCCAGCAGGAGCTGTTCGTGTACGGTCGTGGCGGCGCGCCCTGCAAGGTCTGTGGCACGGAGCTGCGGGAAGTGAAGCTCGGGCAGCGCGCCAGCGTCTTTTGCCCGCGTTGTCAGAGCTGATACGCCCAGGGTCTATAGTCAGTGTTCTGATTGCCTAGCCCAAGGACCGTGCCATGAACCTGTTTCGAACCGTTGTCGTCGTTTTGCTGCTGAGCGTCGGTGCGCCAGCGCTGGCAGCAAACACGGGCAGCGGCGATCCGCGTTACACCATCCAGAATCCCCCGGCGTACGCCATGATCGGCGATTTGCTGATTGCCCGACCTTTGTTGGTTGCGGCAACAGTGATCGGCGCCGGGGTGTTTGTGGTGTCGTTGCCGTTTACCGCGTTGGGCGGCGGCGTTGGCGATGCGGGGCAGGCGTTGGTGGTCGACCCGGCGAAAGCGGCGTTCGTGCGGTGTTTGGGGTGTATCGGGGAGGGGTTTGAGCAGCGGGAGTGAAGTCAGTTACTTCTTTGGTGTGGCTGATGGCCCTATCGCGAGCAAGCTCGCTCCCACAGTTGATCGCGGTCTAATGTGGGAGCGAGCTTGCTCGCGATGAGGCCGGCACAGTCGCTACAAAACTATCTGAATCAAGCCTTGCCGGTAATGATCCGGTACTTCTCCATCAACTGCTCTTCAGTCTCCGGATGCGCCTCGTCCAGCGGAATGCAATCCACCGGGCACACTTGCTGGCACTGAGGTTCGTCGTAGTGGCCGACGCACTGGGTGCACAGGTTCGGGTCGATCACGTAGATCTCTTCGCCCTGGGAGATGGCGGCGTTCGGGCACTCGGGTTCGCAGACGTCGCAGTTGATGCAATCGTCGGTGATGATCAGGGACATGCTAACTCCAGCCAGGGCGGAAGGCCCGGGCGCAATAAACCAATGCGCACAATTGTGCCGCATTGGCGCCCGCAGTGCACGCGGACGCGATCAAGGGGAAAAGATCGCAGCCTGCGGCAGCTCCTACTTTTTGAAGCGTTCGTTCAGGGCGTCCGCCACCGCAGGGTGGACAAACTTGGTGATATCGCCGCCCAGGGCTGCGATTTCACGCACCAGCGTCGAGGAAATGTACGAATAACGCTCGGACGGGGTAAGAAACAGACTTTCCACATCCGGTGCCAGCTGACGGTTCATGTTGGCCAGCTGGAATTCGTATTCGAAGTCCGATACCGCACGCAAACCACGCAGGAACACGTTGGCGTTCTTCTCTTTGGCGAAATGCGCCAGCAATGTCGAGAAGCCGACGACTTCAACGTTCGGCAGATGTTTAGTGACCTCGCGGGCCAGCGCCACACGTTGTTCCAGGGGAAACAACGGGTTTTTCTTCGGGCTGGCGGCGACGGCGATGATCACATGATCGAACAGGCGCGCGGCGCGTTCGACCAGATCGCCATGGCCCTTGGTAATAGGGTCGAAGGTACCTGGGTACAACACTCGGTTCATCGCGTCGTCCTGGCGGGAGTCCGTTGGGGAGTCGGATGGTATCGCAGCCTTCCCGGTCGGCCAAGTCGCCTTTTGGGTAAGAAAGCACTATAGACGATTGGAATATTCTCCATTTTCATGGGTTTTTCAAACGTTCGGCCAAAGAAGTTGCCAGCTGCGCCGTCAGCCCGTAGACCGACAATTGCGGGTTTGCGCCAATGCTGGTGGGGAACAGCGAGCCGTCATGAATCGAGAGGTTGCCTAACTGATGATGCCGGCCGAGGCTGTCAGTCACGGCGTTTTTCGGGTCTTCACCCATGGCACAACCGCCCATCACATGGGCGCTGCCCAGGCGTGTGCGGTACAGCTCAAGGCTCAGGCCGTCGATCAGCGTGCGCGCTTCGGCCAGGGTTTTCACGTAGCGAGCGTCGGCGTGCATTGGCATCACCGCATGGGCACCGCCCGCGAACTGGATCTCGGCCATGCTGTGGAACGCCCGACGCAATCCGTCCCAGGCATAGGGTGACACCTGATAGTCGAGCACCGGCGTGCCGTCACCGCGTAATTCGACGCTACCGCCGGGGCTGTCCGGGTGGAAACCGTCCCGCAGCAACGCCAACATGGCGTGGGTGTGGGGCAGGTTTTCCATGTGTTGGGCGTTTTCCTTGCCGAAACCGCCGAGCAGGGTCGTGGCCAGTGCCGGGTGCAGCGGCGGCACTTCGAGCTTGTAAGACATTTTTCCGGTGGTGCCGTCCTGCCATTGGAAATGGTCGGAATAGATCGACTGTGGCGCGCCATAGAACGGGTTGATCACCTCGTCGAACAGCCCGGCCGACATGTTCACCAAGTGTAGAAAAGTCCTTTTGCCCAGCCGTTTGTGCGGATCCGGCGCCTCGGAGCGCATAAGCAGCGCCGGGCTGTTGATCCCGCCCCCGGCCAGCACGTAATGCCGCGCCTTGACCGTGATCGTGTGTCCGGTAGGTGCGACGCAGCGGTCGTCCATCGCTACGCAATGCAAGCCCGTGACCTTGTCGCCGCTGATCAAGAGCTTTTCGGCGCGAGCCAGATAGAGCAACTCGCCCCCTTTTTCCAAAGTCGCCGGGATGGTCGTGACCAGCATCGATTGCTTGGCATTGGTCGGGCAACCCATGCCGCAGTAGCCGAGGTTCCAGCAGCCACGCACATTGCGCGGGATCACATGCCAGGCGTAGCCGAGTTTTTCGCAGCCTTTGCGGATCACGTCGTTGTTGGCGTTGGGCGGGATCATCCAGGGGGCGACGCCCAGGCGTTGCTCCATTTTCTCGAACCATGGCGCCATCTCGGCCGGCGTGTGGCCTTTGACGTCGTGTTCCTTGGCCCAGTGGTCGAGGGTCGGGTCCGGCGTGCGAAAGCTTGAGGTCCAGTTGATCAGCGTGGTGCCGCCCACCGCCCGGCCCTGAAGGATGGTGATCGCGCCGTCCTTGCTCATGCGGCCGATACCTTCCTGATAGAGGCTGGTGTAGGCCTGGTCTTCAAGCATCTTGAAGTCGCTGCTGGTCTTGAGCGGGCCTTCCTCGATCAGCAATACCTTGTAGCCCGCGGCGCTGAGGATTTCGGCGGTGGTGCCACCGCCAGCGCCGCTGCCGATAATCGCCACGTCCGCTTCGAGGGTCAGGTCCTGGGTCAGTTGTGAACCGTTATAGGTTTTCCAGCCACGGGCCAGGCCTTCGCGGAACGGATCGGGTACGGGCATCTTCAGGTTCTCTTCTTATTTTAATGTGATGGTGAGGCGTCTGACGCCATCGCGAGCAAGCTCGCTCCCACAGGGTTGGAGGTGGGCCACCCTTTTGTGAACGACTCAAACCCTGTGGGAGCCGAGCTTGCTCGCGATAGGGTCAACTCGGTTTCAGACCGTGGGTGGCCCGGGATACCCGCAATGCGCCCACGATTCCGCCCGGCTGTACCACGCCATCATCACCAGTTGCAGCAGCGAGCTATGGCCCATGCGCAGCAGACTTAACGAGCTGTTTTCCCAGCGATCGAGAAAGTACCGGATATCGTCGGCACTGGCGTTTTCCCAACTGCCCCAGATCCCGGTCAGTGGTCCGCGAGTCACGGCCATTCCCAGCACATCGAATAACTGTTGGGTGAGCTTGAGCATTTCCGGCGACAGGTGATTCAGGCCGTTATCCAAGCAGTGCAGGGTTTCACCGCCGGCCGCCGGCATCTTTTCGACGGCCACAGCGCCGTCGAGCATCACCGGAATCAGAGCCCGCAAAAACAGCAAGTCACCGCTGCGCAGAATCGCGAAACCGCTGGCCGGAATGCTCGATGAGCAACCGCTGAGGCTCGCTCCCAAACCGGCGGTGGCGAGAAAAGCGCTGGCGCCCAGGCTGAACTTAAGCAAGCCGCGCCGTGACAGCGCGGGTGTATCGGACAGACTTGGGCTCATTATTGTTATTACCCGAAGGAGATGATCGTTAGCGGATAAACAGCTTCTGAATCAGCTTCTGAATGGATTTTCCGTACGGCGGGTAGATCAATTTCGCCGCATTGAACCGCTGTTTGATCAGCACACCTTTGGCTTTGCTGAACGTCAGAAAACCTTCGTGGCCGTGGTAATGGCCCATGCCCGAGGCGCCGATCCCGCCGAATGGCATATCGTCCTGAGCGACGTGCAGCAGGGTGTCGTTCAGGCACACGCCGCCGGAATGGGTTTCGTGAAGTACGCGGTGTTGCTCACGCTTGTCGTAGCCAAAGTAGTACAGGGCCAGTGGACGAGGTCTTTCATTGATATAGGCGAAGGCCTGATCCAGATCCCTGTAGGGAACGATCGGCAACAGCGGGCCGAAGATTTCGTCCTGCATCACCATCATGTCGTTGCTGACGTTGAGCAGCAGGCTGTGGCTCATGCGACGCCCCTGGCCCTTGTCGAACAGCGGAATCAGCAGCGCGCCCTTGCTGGTGGCGTCGCTGATGTAGCCATTGAGGCGCGCCAATTGTCGGTCATTGATGATCGCGGTGTAGTCCGGGTTGTCGGTCAAGGTCGGATAAAACCCGCGTACCGCCTGACGATAGGCTTCGACGAAAGCGCCTACGCGATCTTCCGGCACCAGCACATAGTCCGGGGCCACGCAGGTCTGTCCGGCGTTGAGCGTCTTGCCGAAGGCGATGCGTTCGGCAGCATCCTTGAGCGGCACGTCGCGGGACACGATTGCCGGGGATTTACCGCCGAGTTCGAGGGTTACAGGGGTCAGGTTTTCGGCCGCTGCACGCATCACGTGTTTGCCGATGCTGGTGGCGCCGGTGAACAGCAGGTGATCGAAACGCAATCTGGAGAACGCGACACCGATATCGGCTTCGCCCAGTACCACGCAGACCAGGTCTTGCGGGAAGATTCGGCCCAGCAGTTCCTTGAGCAACAAACCGGTGGCGGGGGTCGATTCGCTGAGCTTGAGCATTACCCGATTGCCTGCCGACAACGCGCCTACCAATGGCCCGATGGCCAGATACAGCGGGTAGTTCCACGGCACGATCACCCCGACCACACCCAACGGTTGATAAACGACTTTGGCCGCCGCGGGTTGAAAGGCAACCCCGACCTTGCGCTTCGACGCCTTCATCCAGCCTTTGAGGTGCTGACTGGCGTAGTGAATGCCGTGCAGACTGGGCATCAGTTCGGCGAGCAGGGTTTCATCGGCGCTGCGATGGCTGAAATCCTGGCTGATGGCATCGATCAGTGCCTGACGCTCATTACTCAACAGATCGCGCAGGGCTTTTAGCCATTGCTGGCGCTGTGCGGCGGGTGGCATCGGGTTGGCGGCATACGCCGCGCGTTGGGCGTCGAACAGGGTCTGGAGCTCTTCCAGGGGCTGCTGCAGGTTCTGCAGGTAGGCGATGTCAGCAGTCATGGTCGGCTCCGGATTTATTGTAATTAGGGACGTTTTAGAGTCTGTGCTCTAGAAAGTCAAATGACACCCTGGCGCAGCTTTGTTTTATCCACTCGCGGTTAGGTCGTAAGATGCCCGTCAACGCATTCTGAATTAAAGCCCAAGCCATGGCCCCTCGGATCAAAACCAGCGAGCGCATCGTGCAGAACAGCCTGGAACTGTTCAATCAGCAGGGTGAGCGCAGCATCAGCACCAACCACATTGCTGCCCACATGGAAATTTCCCCGGGCAACCTGTACTACCACTTCCCCAACAAGCAGGCGATCATCGCCGTGCTGTTCAGTGAGTACGAAAGCCTGGTGGACAGCTTCCTGCGCCCGCCCCAGGGTCGTGCCGCCACGGTCGAAGACAAGCGCTTCTACCTTCAGGAATTGCTGGCCGCCATGTGGCGCTACCGGTTTTTGCACCGCGATCTGGAGCACCTGCTCGACAGTGACCCGGAGCTGGCCGCCCGTTATCGGCGCTTTTCCCAGCGCTGTCTGATCCATGGCACGCACATCTATGCGGGCTTCGTCGAGGCCGGCATCCTGCAAATGGACAAGGTTCAGATCGAATCCCTGACGCTCAATGCCTGGATCATCCTGACGTCCTGGGTGCGTTTTCTCTGCACCACACGTGAAAATTCCAAGCACCTGAGCGAACAGGCCATTAAACGTGGTGTGTATCAGGTGCTGGTGCTTGAGGCGGGTTTTGTCACGGATCAGTCTCGCGATGCGGTGAATGCCCTGTTCGAGGAGTTTTACGTGCCACTGGCCCAAGCGCTGGAAGAAGTGCAGTAGGATTCAAAACAGACTTAATCACAGGAGCCCGTTATGCCCATTGCGCAACTGATCAGCCCGCAAGCGTTGGACCTGAAAAAGGAGCAGCCGGGGCTGGTGATTCTGGATTGTCGTTTTGCCCTCGAAGACCCGGATTACGGCCAGCGCAGTTATGCCGAAGGGCATATTGCCGAGTCGAGCTTCGCCGATCTTGAGCGTGATTTGAGCGGGACAGTGATCAAGGGTGTGACCGGGCGTCATCCGTTGCCTGAACCTGAAGACTTGATCGAACGTCTGCAAGCCTGGGGCGTCAACGCCGACAGCGATGTGATTTTGTACGACGACGGTCCGGGTGCCTACGCGGCGCGGGCCTGGTGGTTGCTGGCCTGGCTGGGTAAACGTGACGGCGTGTTCATTCTGGATGGCGGGCTCAAGGCCTGGCACGCGGCCGGTTTGCCCCTGAGTCTTGATGCGCCGCAGATTGAACGGGGCACCTTCACGGGGTCGCCGGACAACGCGCTGATCTTGAGCGCCGAACAGCTCCAGCAACGTCTCGGCCAGCCCGCGCTGACCCTGCTTGATGCCCGCGGCTTGCCGCGTTTCAAGGGCGAAGTAGAGCCGATCGACCCGATCGCCGGGCACATCCCCGGCGCGAAATGTGCGGCGTTCACCGACAACCTGGGCAGCGACGGGCGTTTTCTGCCGGCCGATCAGCTCAAGCAGCGTTTTGCCGAGAAGCTCGGTGATCGTTCGCCGACCGATCTGGTGGCGTACTGCGGTTCTGGCGTGACGGCCTGTCATAACCTGTTCGCGCTGTGCCTGGCGGGTTATCCGTTGGGATCGTTGTATGCCGGTTCATGGAGCGAGTGGATCAACGATCCTGCGCGGGGCGTCGCCAAGGGCGAATGAAGATCAAAAGATCGCAGCCTGCGGCAGCTCCTACAGTGGAATGTGTACACCTGTAGGAGCTGCCGCAGGCTGCGATCTTTTGATTCTAAAGCCGGGCGCTGCGATACGCGCCCGGTCCCACGCCGTAAACCTGCTTGAACTGCCGACTCAGATGACTCTGGTCAGCAAATCCCAGCTGCGTAGCCACTTCCAGCGGCAAACAACCATTCTGTAACAACGCCCGCGCCCGGGCGATGCGCTGCTGCATCAGCCAGGTGTGCGGCGGCATGCCCGTGGCGCGGCGGAACACCCGGGCGAAGTGGAAGGGTGAAAGGTTGACCGCCGCTGCCAGTTCTTCCAGCGAAGGCGGCGTCGCCAATTGTGCTTGAAGTAGATCCTTGGCCAGTGTCACCGCCCGATGTTCCTTGCCCGGCTTGCCTGCAATCGGCACGGCCGCGTGCCGTTGCAGCAGCGACAGCATCATTTCCCGCCAGACCGTTTGTTGTTGCAAGGCAGTGGACGGACTTTCCAGTAGACGATGCAGTTGGCAGAAACCCTTCACCAGATCCGGATCGCGATACAGCGTCGCGCCAAACGCCGGCAAGTTGTTGGTCGGCAGTTCCAGCTCCGCCAACAGCGAGAGAATCTGCCCGCTGTCCGGATAGAACGCCCGATACAACCAACCATCCTCCGTACCTTTATGGCCGGTGTGCAGTTCGTCCGGATTGATCAGCACCAGCGTGCCGCTACCGGCCAGGTGTTCGGCGCCGCGATAGCGATAACGCTGGGCGCCGGCCATGATCATGCCGATCACGTAACCGTCATGCACATGGGGCGCGAAACGGTGTTCGATGTAGCGTGCGGACAATAACTCGACGCCGGCCAACGGTGCTGTTTGCCAGAATCGGATCGACTCGCCCTGATCGACGGCCATGGCCTTACTGACGACCCACGGCGGTCAGCCATTGCGGGATGCGGCGTTCCAGGTAGTAACCCGGTTGCCTGAACGAACCCTCGACGAAGCCGACATGCCCACCCTTGGTCTGTAACTCGAATTGAGTGCAGGCAGACAATTCGTCGGCTTGCGGCAGGCTATGAGGAAATATAAACGGGTCATCGGCCGCTTGAATGATCAGGGTTGGCGTACGAATTTCGCCAAGGAAATAGCGACTTGAGGCGCGGTCATAGTAATCCTTGGCATCGACGAATCCGTTCAGCGGCGCGGTGACCCGGCCATCGAAATCCCAGAACGTGCGCATGTTCTCCAGAGAGCCCAGCGCGGCCAATGCCGCCAGTCCATCCTCGCGCCCGTCATGTTGAAACTGGCGTTGTTTGTTCTTGATGTAGGCCACCATCTCCCGCATAAAATGCGCCTGATAGACCTTGGAGAAACCCTGGCCGATACGGTCGGCGCATTGATCGAGACGAAACGGCACCGACACCGCCACCGCACCGACCACGCCGCTATTGCTGCCGGATTCGCCCAAGTGCTTGAGCAACACATTGCCGCCCAGGGAATAGCCGACCGCATACAACGGCGCGAGCGGTCGTTGGGCCTTCAGGTGTTTGATGGTTTCGGCCAGGTCTTCACTGGCGCCGGAATGGTAGCTGCGGGGTAACAGATTCGGCTCGCCCGAACAGCCGCGCCAGTTCAGTGCGACGCTGGCCCAGCCTTGAGCTCCCAGTGCTTTCTGCACTCCGGCCACGTAAGGCGAATTTGAAGAACCGGTCAGACCGTGCAACACCAGCACCAGTGGCGCATCGGCGCTGTGCGGGCCGTGCCAGTCGAGGTCGAGAAAGTCGCCATCCTCAAGCCACAAGCGTTCGCGCTGGCGTTCGATGTGCGTGGTTTTGCGCCACAGCGGTCCCCACAAGGTTTGCAAGTGCGGGTTGCCGAGGCCGAAGGCCGGGGTGAAGCGTTCTGGCAGATGGGGCACGATGGTTCTCGATGCAGCGGTGCGAGCCTCGCTTGAGGCGCGCACCTTTTTCAGGCCGGTTGATTAACCGGCAATCTCTGCCATACGTTGCCACAACGCGTAATACACCCGCCCGGATTTCTGCTCCCGGTGCAGGCGCCAGTTGCCTGGTAAGCCAAGGCTCGATGGCGCATTCTCGCTTTCAGTGTAGATCCAGGCTTCATCGGCCAGCCACTGACGCTCTTCAAGTAATGCGCAAACGCCCGGCAACAGGTTCTGGTTGAACGGCGGATCGAGGAACACCAGGTCGTAAGCAGTCGCTGTCTGGGTTTCCAGGTAGCGCAGGGCATCGGCGGTCTGAATCTGGCCGGTGGTGCAGCGCAGCGTGCCCAGATGTTCCTTGATGCTGGCGACCGCGATGTTACTGGCGTCCAGCGCCTGACCCATGGCTGCGCCACGGGACAAGGCTTCGAGGAACAACGCGCCGCTGCCGGCGAACGGGTCCAGAACCTTGGCGCCAGCGACATACGGCGCGAGCCAGTTGAACAGGGTTTCACGCACCCGGTCCGGCGTCGGACGCAGGCCCGGTGCATCCGGGAAGCTCAGCTTCCGGCTGCCCCATTCGCCGCCGATAATGCGCAGTTGGTTCACGCCGTTATGGACGTTGTGAACGGGTTTTTTAGGACGAGTGGCCATTAATGCTCCGGAACCCCGAGCGGTTGCTCGGCAGGTTTATCAGTTGGGGCCGGTAACGGCTTTTGCGGCACGGTCGGGCCAGCGCTGACGATGACCATTTTATCCGTGCTCAAGTGTTTGTTCAGTGCGGTTTTGACCTGTTCGACCGTCAGGCTCTGGGACTCGCGCATGAAGTCATCCAGATAGCTCAGCGGCAGGTTGTAAAAACCCATGGCGCCGAGTTGGCCGACGATATCGGCGTTACTGGCGGTGGACAGCGGGAAGCTGCCGGCCAGTTCGCGCTTGGCGTCGTCGAGTTCTTTCTGGGTCGGGCCGGTTTTAAGGTAGTCGGCGAGCACGTCCTGCACCAGTTTCAGCGTGCCTTCGCTCATCTCGGCGCGGGTTTGCAGGTTGATCATGAACGGGCCGCGTGCCTGCATCGGGGTGAAGCCCGAATACACGCCATAAGTCAGGCCGCGCTTCTCGCGCACTTCGCTCATCAACCGGGTGCCGAAGCCACCGCCGCCAAGAATCTGGTTGCCCAAGGACAGTGCCGCGTAGTCCGGGTCGTCACGGTCGATGCCCAATTGCGCGAGCATCAGGTTGGTCTGCTTGGACGGAAACTCGATGTGGCCGATGCTGGCTTTCGGTTCTTCCGGTTGCGGGATTCTCGCCAGCTCAGGGCCTTTTGGCAGCGCGCTGGAGACTTGCGCAGCAATCGACTCCGCCTCGGCACGAGACAGGTCGCCCACCAGCGCAATCACCACGTTGCCAGCCGCGTAGGCCTTCTCATGGAACGCCTTCAGTTGAGCCAGTGTGATCGCTGGAACGGTTTTCGCCGTGCCGTCGCTGGAGTGCGCGTACGGGTGATCGCCGTACAGACGGTTCATCAGCTCCAGGCTCGCAAGTTTGCCGGGGTTCTGCTTCTGGTACTCGAAACCGGCGAGCATCTGGTTCTTGATGCGCGCAAAGGAATCGGCCGGGAAGGTCGGTTTGCCGACGACTTCAGAGAACAACTTCAGGGCCGGTTCGCGTTTGTCCGCGGCGCTGAGGCTGCGCAACGAAGCCAATGCCATGTCTTTAAACGCGCCGTTGCCAAAGTCTGCGCCCAGGCCTTCGAAGCCCTGAGCGATGGCGCCAACGTCTTTGCCGGCCACACCTTCGTTGAGCATGGCGTTGGTCAGCACGGAGAGGCCAGGTGCGTCGCCGTCCTGGCTGCTGCCGGCGGCGAAGATCAGGCGCATGTCGAACATCGGCAGTTCCCGGGCTTCAACAAACAGCACCTTGGCGCCCTCGGCGGTTTTCCAGGTCTGCACGTCCAGCGCGCGGTGGCTTGGCGCTTTGCCGTCGAGTTCGGCCAGCGATTGCAGCTTCTGGCTGGCCTTGGCCTTGTCGAGGGCTTCGCTGGCCTTGGATTCGTCGGTCTTCGAGAAGTAAAACGCGGCAGACCCGATCAATGCGACAGCGATCAAGCTAATCAGCGCCAGGCGCGGTTTTTTACGCTCACTCATGAGTCGTCTCCTCTGGCAATACATGGGCGACGCTGAGACGTTCGCGGGTGAAATACAGCTTGGCGGCTTTCTGGATGTCTTCCGGGGTCACGCTTTCCAGCTCGGCGAGTTCGGTGTCCATCAGCTTCCACGACAGGCCGACAGTTTCCAGTTGGCCAATGGCGGTGGCCTGGCTGGTGATCGAATCACGCTCGTAAACCAGACCGGCAATGACCTGGGCGCGGACACGCTCCAGTTCTTCAGCGGACGGCGCGGTGGTTTTCAGCTGTTCGAGCAGCTTCCACAGGCCTGCTTCAGCCTGAGCCATGGTTTTCTTTTTCTGGGTATTGGGCGTTGCCGACAAGGTGAACAGGCTGTCGCCCCTGGTGTAGGCGTCGTAGCTCGACGAGCCGCCGGACACCAGCTCTTCGCCGCGCTCCAGTTGTGTCGGGATACGTCCGCTGTAGCCGCCGTCGAGCAGGGCGGAGATCAGGCGCAAGGCGTTGACCGAGCGTTTGTCTTCTGCGGTGGCGATGCTTGGCACGTTGAAACCCAGCATCAGGCTTGGCAATTGGGTCTTCACATGCAGGGTGATCTGCCGTTCGCCGGGTTCGGCCAGTTCCAGCGGGATTTTCGCCGATGGCACATCACGTTTGGCGATCGGGCCGAAATAGCGCTGGGCCAGGGTTTTGACCTCGTCCGGGGTCACGTCGCCCACCACCACCAACGTGGCGTTGTTTGGCACGTACCAGGATTGGTACCAGTGGCGCAGCTCTTCGACTTTCATGCGGTCCAGGTCAGCCATCCAGCCGATGGTCGGCGTGTGGTAACCGCTGGCCGGGTAAGCCATGGCCTTGTAGCGTTCGTAGGCCTTGGACATCGGCTTGTCGTCGGTGCGCAGGCGACGTTCTTCTTTAATGACTTCGATCTCGCGGGCGAACTCGTCGGCCGGCAGACGCAGGCTGGCCATGCGGTCGGCTTCCAGCTCGAAGGCCACGCCCAGACGGTCGCGGGCCAGCACCTGGTAATACGCCGTGAAGTCATCGCTGGTGAACGCGTTCTCTTCGGCGCCGAGGTCGCGCAGGATCAGCGACGCTTCGCCGGGGCCGACTTTCTCGCTGCCTTTGAACATCATGTGTTCCAGGGCGTGGGACAAACCGGTCTGACCCGGGGTCTCGTAGCTAGAGCCGACCTTGTACCAGACTTGGGAAACCACCACCGGCGCACGATGATCTTCGCGCACGACGACCTTCAGGCCGTTATCGAGGGTGAATTCGTGAGTGGGTTGTGGATCGGCAGCCAGGGCCGAGAGGGGCAGACAAACTGTGCTGAGCAGCAGGCCTGCAGCGCGGCGGGCTAGAGCATTCATTCGTTTTTAAACCTTTGGGGCTGCCCGCTTGGTCTTAGCGTCGGCGGGCGAGAGGGTGCTAGGATACTGATCCGTTTTACTGGCGGCCACGCCTATCAGGCCTTTGATCGGTCAGCAGGTTGTTTGGGTTTACGGCGGAAGCTTTGAGTTTGTCAGCTAAACTCTGCGTTTTCGCCGACGATGCCGTTCCAGTCCTTCGTATTAGTCGACCTTTGAGGTGCTGATTGCACCTCGACAAAATGTTGCGCGTGAACAAGCTGGGTCAATCGCAGTCTGTTCTGCATCGAATATTTATTTGCCGAGGCGCCCTTTGGCGCGTCGCTACCGTGAGATAGCCGTCATCCATGTTTGGTTCCAACGACGACAAGAAAGCCCCAGCTGCGGCTGGTGAGAAGAAAAGCCTGTTCGGATGGCTGCGCAAAAAGCCGCAGGAACCCGTCGTCGAACAGCCACAGCCACTTCCTGAGCCCACGCCTGCGCCGGTAATAGAAGAAGAGCCCGCGCCGGTTGTCCTGCCGATCGCCGAGCCGGTGCTGCAACCGGTCGCCGAGCCTGAGCCTGATGTCGTCGCCGAAGTCGTGGCCCAGGTGCCGCTCACGCCCGTTGCCGAGCCATGGCTGACGTTGCCAGTGGCGGAAGAGCCGGTGGCATTGGTCGTAGATGAGCTGGCACCGCACGTTACACCACCCATTCCAGCCCCGACTGCCTTTGCTCCTGAGCCCGTTCAAGCGCCAGTGGTTGAGCCGGTTGTCGCGCCAGTGGTGGTGGCCGAGCCTGAACCGGTTGTTCCAGAGCCTGTGGTGCCCGCATTCGTTGCCCCGGTTGCCCCGGTTGCCCCGGTTGCTCCGGTTGTTCAAGCGCCGGCACCGGTCGTCGCTCCCGTCGCTCCCGTTATCGCCGCACCTGTCGTTCCCGTCGAAGCACCTGCCGAGCCCGCGCGTACCGAAGAAACCAAAGCCGGTTTCTTCGCCCGCCTGAAACAAGGCTTGTCCAAGACCAGCGCCAGCATCGGCGAAGGCATGGCCAGCCTGTTCCTGGGCAAGAAAATCATCGATGACGAGCTGCTCGAAGATATCGAAACCCGCCTGCTGACCGCCGACGTTGGCGTTGAGGCGACGTCGGTGATCATTCAGCGTCTGACTCAGAAGGTCGCTCGCAAAGAACTGGCCGATGCCGATGCGCTGTACAAATCCCTGCAAGCGGAACTGGCGGCGATGCTCAAACCCGTCGAGCAACCGCTGAAAATCACCTCGCAGACCAAGCCGTTTGTAATCCTGGTCGTCGGCGTCAATGGTGCCGGCAAGACCACCACCATCGGCAAACTGGCGAAGAAGCTGCAGCTCGAAGGCAAGAAAGTCATGCTCGCGGCCGGCGATACCTTCCGCGCCGCCGCCGTCGAGCAATTGCAGGTCTGGGGGGAGCGCAACAAGATCCCGGTCATCGCCCAGCACACCGGCGCCGACTCGGCTTCGGTTATCTTCGATGCCGTGCAAGCGGCCAAGGCCCGTGGCATCGACGTGCTGATCGCCGACACCGCCGGTCGTCTGCACACCAAAGACAATTTGATGGAAGAGCTGAAGAAGGTTCGCCGGGTCATCAGCAAACTCGACGCCGACGCGCCTCACGAGGTGCTGTTGGTACTCGATGCCGGTACGGGGCAGAACGCGATCAGCCAGGCCAAACAATTCAACCAGACCGTCGAACTGACCGGCCTGGCGCTGACCAAGCTCGACGGCACCGCCAAAGGTGGGGTGATTTTCGCCCTCGCCAAGCAGTTTGGCCTGCCGATTCGCTACATCGGCGTCGGTGAAGGCATCGATGATTTGCGTACTTTTGAAGCAGAACCCTTTGTCCAGGCACTGTTTGCCGAGCGGGAGCGTTCATGATTCGTTTCGAACAGGTCGGTAAGCGCTACCCGAACGGTCACGTCGGCTTGCATGAGCTGAGCTTTCGAGTCCGTCGGGGCGAGTTTTTGTTTGTGACCGGCCACTCTGGCGCTGGTAAAAGCACCTTGTTGCGCCTGCTGCTGGCGATGGAGCGCCCGACCACCGGCAAATTGCTGCTGGCCGGGCAAGACCTGAGCACCATCAGCAACGCGCAGATTCCTTACTTGCGCCGGCAGATCGGCGTGGTGTTCCAGAATCACCAGCTGCTGTTCGATCGCACGGTGTTCAACAACATCGCGCTGCCCTTGCAGATCCTTGGGCTGTCCAAGGCCGAGATCGCCAAGCGTGTGGATTCGGCCCTGGAGCGCGTAGCGCTGTCGGACAAAACCGATTTGTACCCCGGCGACCTGTCCACCGGTCAGCAACAGCGCGTCGGCATCGCCCGCGCCATCGTTCACCGCCCGGCCTTGCTGCTGGCGGACGAACCGACCGGTAACCTCGATCCACGTCTGGCGGCAGAAATCATGGGCGTGTTCGAAGACATCAACCGTCTGGGGACCAGCGTGCTGATTGCCAGTCACGACCTGGCGCTGATCGCCCGCATGCGCCACCGCATGCTGACCTTGCAACGCGGCCGATTGATCGGTGACGGGGAGGCCGGCGTATGAGTGCGACACGCAGCCCCAAGGTTTCCGAGCGCGTGGCCCCCAAAGCCGCCGATCAGCAGCCGCAGAAGAAAAAACGCGACGATGATGACGGCCCGGATTTCGCCACACTGTTTCGTGCCTGGGTCGAGAGTCATCGCGCCAGCTTGCTCGATAGCTTGCGTCGTTTGGGCAAGCAGCCAATCGGTAGCTTCTTCACCTGCATGGTGATGGCGGTTGCCCTGAGTTTGCCGATGGGCCTGTCACTTTTGCTAAGTAACGTCGAGCGTCTTGGCGGTTCCTGGCAGCGTGCGGCGCAGATTTCCCTGTATTTGCAAATCGAGGCCAGCCCTGCTGAGGGTGAGTCGTTGCGCGAGCAGATCAAAGGCATGCCTGGCGTGGCTGATGCTGAATATGTCGGCCGCGATCAGGCGCTGGAAGAGTTTCAGCAGCAGTCCGGTCTGGGCGAGGCGCTCAAGGAGCTGCCGGAAAACCCGCTACCAGGCGTGGTTCTGGTCACCCCGAACGAAGTCGACAAGCCCGCGCTTGAAGCATTACGACAAAAACTTTCCGAGCTGCCGAAGGTACAACAGGCGCAACTTGATCTAGTCTGGGTCGAGCGTCTGGCAGCCATCCTCAAGTTGGGCGACCGTTTTGTCTTCGGTCTGACCGTGCTTCTGGTTTCTGCATTACTTTTGGTGATAGGCAATACCATTCGTCTTCATATTGAAAACCGCCGCACAGAGATAGAAGTGATTAAACTCGTCGGCGGCACTGACAGCTATGTGCGCAGGCCCTTTCTGTATATGGGTGCGCTTTATGGCTTCGGTGCGGGGATTCTTTCCTGGGGCGTATTGGCGTTCGGCCTTGATTGGCTGAACGACGCGGTGGTTGGGCTGGCCGGTCTGTATGGCAGTGATTTTGCGCTGGCCGGAGTGCCAGTTGCCGACGGTCTGTCTCTCTTGCTTGGCGCGGTGCTGTTGGGGTATATCGGTGCATGGATTGCAGTCGCACGCCACCTGAGGGAGCTTGCGCCTAAGTAGTATCATTTTGCTCGTATTGACCTTTCAGCGTTTATGGGAACTTGTCTTTCGGTTTCCGGTCAATTTTCGCAGTGCTGAACTGCACGAGTTATGTAAGTCGGAGGTTTTTTCGTATGACCAATTCTTTGCAACCTGCATATGCTCTGGTCCCGGGTGCGAACCTGGAGGCCTATGTGCACACCGTGAACAGCATTCCATTGCTGACGCCGGAGCAGGAGCGTGAACTGGCCGAGAGTCTCTATTATGAGCAGGATTTGGGGGCGGCTCGGCAGATGGTGCTCGCCCACCTGCGTTTTGTTGTACATATCGCCCGTAGCTATTCCGGCTACGGTCTGGCTCAGGCTGACCTGATCCAGGAAGGCAACGTCGGCCTGATGAAGGCCGTGAAGCGCTTCAACCCGGAAATGGGTGTGCGTCTGGTTTCGTTCGCTGTGCACTGGATCAAGGCGGAAATTCACGAGTTCATCCTGCGCAACTGGCGCATTGTGAAAGTCGCGACCACCAAGGCCCAGCGCAAGCTGTTCTTCAACCTGCGCAGCCAGAAGAAGCGTCTGGCGTGGCTGAATAACGAGGAAGTCCACCGTGTGGCGGAAAGCCTCGGTGTAGAGCCTCGGGAAGTGCGTGAGATGGAAAGTCGCCTGACCGGCCATGACATGGCCTTCGACCCGGCCGCGGAAGCGGACGACGACAGTGCTTTCCAATCGCCGGCCAACTACCTGGAAGACCACCGGTACGACCCGGCCCGTCAACTGGAAGATGCTGACTGGAGCGACAACTCCAATCACAACCTGCACGAAGCGCTTGAAGTGCTGGACGACCGCAGCCGTGACATCCTCTACCAGCGCTGGCTGGCAGAAGAAAAAGCCACGCTGCACGACCTGGCGCAAAAGTACAACGTGTCGGCCGAGCGTATTCGTCAGCTCGAGAAGAGCGCGATGAACAAGCTTAAGTTGTCGATTGCCGCCTAACCGCAGCTCCGGCATAAAAAAACGCCCCGATCATTGATCGGGGCGTTTTTGTTTGTGCCCAGTTTTTCCTGAATCACCTGGCCCCTGTGGGAGCGAGCTTGCTCGCGATAGCGTCGGATCAGTCGCTATAAATGTTGAATGATCTACCGCTATCGCGAGCAAGCTCGCTCCCACAGGGAAACTTCAGTGATCAGGAAATCGTGATCAGCTACTGAGCCCACGGTGCGCGGCGTGAATCGTTGATGCCAACCAGATAGCTATCGCCCCCCAACTGACTCATCTGCTGCCGAATCCACCCGGCGCGCCTTGCGACATAGTTGGTCGGATGACTCGCACTCCAAACCCGCGGGTTCGGCAATACGGCGGCCAGCAGGCTCGATTGCTGGCGACTCAAACCTTTAGCGCTCACACCGAAATGATGCCGAGCCGCCGCTTCAGCGCCAAACACACCGTCATCCCACTCGACACTGTTGAGGTACACCTCAAGAATTCGCTGCTTGGGCCAGAACACTTCGATCAGCCCGGTAAACCAGGCTTCCAGGCCTTTGCGTAGCCAGCTGCGGCCGGACCACAGAAACACATTCTTCGAGACCTGCTGGCTCAGGGTGCTGGCGCCGCGAATCGTTCCACCGAGCTCGTTGTGGGCCAGTGCGGCCTGGATCGCACCAAAGTCAAAACCCCAATGCTCCGGGAATTTCTGATCCTCGCCGGCAATCACCGCGACTTTCAGGTCGTCAGAGATTTCATCCCAGGGTTTCCAGGTGCGCTGGAGATCGATGGGCTCGCCGTCGAACCAGGATTCGACCTTGCGCTCGACCATCAACGCCGTTCCCGGTGGCGGTACCACGCGAAAGATCAGCACCAGCAATACGCTGCCACCCGCGAACCAGAGCAGGGCCTTCATGAATCGTCGCAAAAATAAACGCAGCATAGAGATGGCTTGGCCGAACCCGTTGAGCGAGCCATTATACAGACCCTGTGGATCGAGTCTGACTGGAGTTCTTCATGCTGCGTGGCTTTCTGATGCTGGCCGCTTTTTTCGGCTTCACCGGCGTTGCCCTTGGCGCGTTCGCCGCCCATGGCTTGAAAAGCCGCCTGACGCCCGAGTACCTGGCGATTTTCCACACCGGCGTCACCTATCAACTGGTGCACACCTTGGCGTTGTTGGGTGTCGCACTGCTGGCCACGCAGATTCCCGGTCGCCTGATCACGTGGGCGGGTGCATCGTTTGTCGTCGGCATCCTGCTGTTTTCCGGCAGTCTTTACCTGTTGACCATGACCGGCGTCAGCAAGCTTGGGATCATCACCCCCTTCGGCGGCTTGGCATTCCTGATCGGCTGGCTCTGCCTCGGCTTCGCCGCTTGGCGCTTGAGTTAAGTTGACGGCGCGCATTTGTGATCATGCAGCCACGTGAGTTTTTAGCGAAATCAACCCGCGTTTTTCAAGGCGTTCAGCAGTGCCTGCGTGAAAGCCGGCGCAAGGATGCGGTTGCCATGTCCGCTGAGGTGATCGCCGTCGCGGAACAGCGGTTTATCGTCGTCAAAGGCTGAACAGGTTCGGCCCGGGCACAACAGCGGTAGCGGGTCCCAGACCTGAAGCATCGGATATAGGCGGGTCAACCGGTCGATCAGCGCCATTTGCGGCGCGCGTAGCTGCTCAAGTTGGTCGCGCTCCATGGTGAACCCGGGGGCGCAGATCGGGTTCATCCGGTTGAACCAGTCCGAACAGCGATAGGGTGGGGCTTTGAATAGAGGCTTGGGAGCATCGATCAGCACTTGCAGTCTGGCGGTCATCAGGCGCGTCAGCACCGCTTCGGCGGAGGCTTGGGCGCCTTCAATCTGCTGCAGTGTGAATTCAGAAAGCACTTCGTTGACGACTTCCTGTTCTCCACGTGCCCACTCTCGCCCTGCCATCTCTGGCATTCGCAACGAAGCGAGGAAGACGATATCTCCCGGGTTTGCCTGCGCTTCAATATTGCGCAGGGCTCTTTCCCGGGCTTGAGTGCACGCACCTTGCGGGTCTGGTGCAATAAGGCTGACCACCGCGCAGCCGCCGCGCTCATATTCCACGACCTTGATACCCAGTTGTTGCGATGCGAGGCTTAACATCGTGCGGTAGGCGGCTGCGTGTGAATCGCCAATTACAAACAGCTGACGCCCTTGCCATTGCAAGTCCTCGAGCGGTTCGCTGGTCGCGCGTTGCGGCAACCGTCTGGAGAACCAGGTATAGGTATCGCTGGTTTTGCTCAGCGACAGCGCCTCGGGATTCTCGGACACCCACCGCGCACCTGACCAGGACAGGCCGGTCGCCGCCAGGCACGAGGCGATCGTGATCCAGGCCCTGCGTTGCAGGAGCCAATTGCCGGTGCGCATCGGTGTCTCAACTGCGTGGTAAGAGAACGCAGCGAGTGCGGTGATGATGACAGGGTAGGCCAATTGTACGGCGAGTTGCTCCAGGCCGGTGGTCCAGCGCAGGAACACCAGGACTGGCCAGTGCCAGAGATACAACGAGTAGGACAGTCGGCCGATATAGGTCGCGGGGGACGATTGCAGCAGGCGCAGGGGTAGGGAAGGTGTGTCGGTTTTCTGTGCCAGGGCGGTGATGACCAGCAAGGTGCCGCAAACAGTGACGAGTGCCCAAGGGAAGGGGAAATGGTTTTCGTCGGCAAGGAGCAGTGCGCCGATGATCAAGGTGAGTCCGCCGAGAAGCATGGCTCGGGGTGCGGCAGCCGAATACAGGGTGAAGCGGCCTGTGCTGATCGACTGGTAAAGGATTGCCCCTGCGGCCAGCTCCCAGAATCGGCTGGGCAACAGATAGAACGCTTTGAGCGGATCGGCCTGTGTCTGAATAGCGCTGAACGCCAGTGAGATCAGCGCCAGGAAGGGCAGGAGCGCCCAGATGAAGTTGTTGCGTTCCTTGTAGCGCAACCAGACGAAGTAGATAAGCGGGAATATCAGGTAGAACTGCTCTTCTACGGCGAGGGTCCAGGTGTGGGTATAGGGGTTGAGCAGGGTGGAAGGCGAGAAATAGGTGTCGGAGGCCCAGGCCAGTACGAAGTTGCTCATGCCAAAGAAAGCGGCCAGGCCGGTACGGTCATTCTGCATGCTGAGCCAGGCCTGCGGCACGAACATCGCCGAGACCAGGCTGCATACCAGTAGAACCAACAGCAATGCCGGGACAATTCGCAAGAGTCTGCGGCGATAAAAGTCTGCGAGATACTCTCCGAATCCCCTGTTGGCGCGAGCGGAAAGCGATTGGCTGATGACGTAGCCTGAGATCACGAAGAAGATGTCGACGCCGGTAAAACCGCCGGGCAGAACGTTCAGGAAGTCGGCGTGAAAGATGATCACGCTCAGGACCGCGACAGCGCGCAGGCCGTCGATAGCGGGGATGTTCGTTGTCGAGTTGACGCTGGACACAGGCCCTCCGTGGGAGCGTCAACAATGTTGGTGCGGCGTCGGCGCGTGATGGCGAATATAGAAGGTTCGGGTACGGGTTGGACTGTTCGGTTTGTTACAAGGCTAGTCCGTGCCCTTTGCCGGTGCGGTGAGCGCCGCCTGGCGGTTGAGCTGACCGGGTGGTCCATTTCATGACGAATGGCTTGGGTCGCCAAGACTGATCGGGCTAGAATGCCAGCCCCTAAAAATGATGGCGGCATTCGGCATGCGCATTCAGTTGAACGGCGAATCCCTTGAACTGCCCGACGGTGAAACCGTTGCGGCCCTGCTGACCCGTCTGGAACTGACCGGACGCCGGGTGGCGGTCGAACTCAATCTGGATATCGTCCCGCGCAGCCAACACGCAGAAACCACGCTGAACGACGGCGATTCGGTCGAAGTGGTACACGCTATCGGCGGCGGCTAGTCGTCCGGCCCTTAAGGGCACAGAATTCTGCAAGAACCTCACCCCTACAGAGGATTTCCCATGAGCATCGTTCGTAGCGACAAGCCTTTCGTCCTGGCCGGTCGTACTTACCAGTCGCGTTTGCTGGTAGGTACTGGCAAATACCGCGACATGGAAGAAACCCGCCTGGCTATCGAAGCCTCGGGTGCCGAGATCGTCACCTTCGCCGTGCGCCGCACCAACCTCGGCCAGAACCCGGGCGAACCGAACCTGCTCGAAGTCCTGTCGCCGGATCGCTACACCTTCCTGCCGAACACCGCCGGTTGCTTCGACGCTACCGAGGCTGTGCGCACCTGCCGCCTGGCCCGTGAGCTGCTCGGTGGCCACAACCTGGTGAAGCTGGAAGTGCTGGCGGACCAGAAAACCCTGTTCCCCAACGTGATCGAAACCCTCAAGGCCGCCGAAGTGCTGGTGAAGGAAGGCTTCGACGTGATGGTTTACACCAGCGATGACCCGATCATCGCCCGTCAACTGGCGGAAATTGGCGTTATCGCGGTGATGCCGCTGGCCGGTCTGATCGGCACGGGCCTGGGGATCTGCAACCCGTACAACCTGCAGATCATCCTCGAAGAAGCCAAGATCCCGGTGTTGGTGGATGCCGGTGTCGGTACTGCCTCCGACGCCACCATCGCCATGGAACTGGGTTGCGAAGCGGTGCTGATGAACTCGGCCATCGCCCATGCCCAGCAGCCGATCATGATGGCTGAAGCCATGAAACACGCCATCGTCGCGGGCCGCCTGGCCTACCTCGCGGGCCGCATGCCGAAAAAACTCTATGCCAGCGCCTCCTCGCCGCTGGATGGTCTGATCAAGTAAGAGCCATTGATGACTGAATCAAACGAAACGCCTATCCAGCCGGAAGAAGGCGACGAGCGCCAACACCGCCGCATCAAGAGTTTCGTGATGCGCGCCGGGCGCATGACCGAAGGCCAGCAACGCGGTCTAGACCAAGGCACGCCACTGTTCGTGCTGCCGCTGGCCGATGCGCCGGTGGACTTCGACCAGGTGTTCGGTCGTTCGGCGCCGCGCTCGCTGGAAATCGGTTTTGGCATGGGCCATTCGCTGCTGGAAATGGCCGCTGCCTCGCCGGAGCAGGATTTCATTGGCGTGGAAGTGCACCGTCCGGGTGTTGGCGCGCTGCTCAATGGCGTGCTGACACAGGGCCTGACCAACCTGCGGGTCTACGATTGCGATGCGATCGAAGTGCTCAACCGCTGCGTGGCCGACAACAGCCTCGATCGCCTGATGCTGTTTTTCCCGGACCCATGGCACAAGAGTCGTCACCACAAGCGTCGTATCGTTCAGGCGTCTTTCGCTGAGCTGGTGCGCAGCAAGTTGAAGGTCGGCGGTGTGCTGCACATGGCCACCGACTGGGAACCGTACGCCGAGTACATGCTGGAAGTGATGAACGTTGCGCCGGGTTATCGCAACCTGGCCGAAGACGGCAAATGCGTCCCGCGCCCGGCCGAGCGCCCGATCACCAAGTTCGAACGCCGCGGCGAGCGTCTTGGGCATGGCGTGTGGGATTTGAAGTTCGAGAAACTGGCGTAATGTTCGGGAGCGGCTGGTCCGCTCCCTTATTTACCCTCGTACAACTCTGCGCTCGTACGGTTTCAAGCTCAAAGCACTAGCGACCAGGCAACGCTGGATACCATCAACACAGCAAAGCTGATGTTGAGTACTCGATTCCAGCCTGGTCGGATAAAAAACCGTCTTAAATGATTGCCGGAAAACAGCCAGACAAAGTCAAACGTAATACAGATTCCCAGACAGCTACCCACCTTGAACACCACATCCCATGGCTGTGGCAATCCCAGTGGAAATCCTCCCAACAGCGCCGCAAAGACTGCGTAAGCCTTTACGTTGGTAACGCCAATAATAAAACCGGTATTCCATTGCGGTGACGCAACTGTAGTTGCGTTGCTAATAGGTGGCGTTCGGGCTATCGACCAGGCCAGTAGCACAATGTAGGCGGCTGATATCAGGCCTAGACCTGTGGCGATGAAGGGGATTTTCTGGATCAGCAACAATATTCCAGACGCCACCGAGATAATTGCGATGGTCAGCCCTGTAATAATTCCCGCAAAGAACTTGAGCGATCGCTTCAATCCGAAAGCCGCCCCGCTGGCCGCCAATGCCATGGTCGCCGGGCCTGGACTGGCAAGTAACGCGGAGGCGGTTATCAGGAAGGAGAATGAAACCGTGGTCAACATACTCATGGCAATACCTTAAAGGATGCTTCAATGAGTGCCTGTGTCGTGACAGAAGTCCAGGGTGCGGAAGTCACTCATGAACTCGACTACATCTTGAGCAATCAAGAGGGGGCTGCGTGAATGTTGCAAGGTCTCGACGATTTTTTCTGCAATCCATGCCATGTGCTGCTCTTTCATTCCTAGTCTTGTAATTTCGGTGGTGCCCAGCCTTATGCCGTATTGGTTTTGATGTCGATATTTCGATGACCCAAAATCTAAAGGTGTTTTATTGCATATGATGTTGGCCGACTCCAGCAGCCGCACTTCATACGCGGCGCTATCGATGTAAGTGGGCAGGACGGCGATCTGATGAGTTGTGGTGTAATTTTGTTCCTGAAACAGAACATTCACGCCTCGCTCATATAACTCCCTCCCCAACTGTTGAGCATTTTTTACTACTTGCGACATGTAAATCTTGCCATATTCCAACATCTCCGTAGTGGCCACCGCCAATGCGGCGACACGGTTGATTTGGTGGCTGCCGGTCAACGTCGGGAAAAGGCTCCGATAAATCGCTTCACTCAACTTCTGATCATCCCAAACGATGATCCCACCCTGAGGGCCGCTGAATGTTTTACCCGAGGATCCAGTCATCAGGTCAGCCCCTTCTCTAAGGGGATCCTGGAACAGCCCGGCGGCAATCAGCCCTAGTTCATGCGCGGCATCGTAGTAAACCTTGCCGCCCCACGGCGAGACGATTTCCTTTATCTGTGCCAACGGTAACGGGAAAAGCGTCAGCGTCATCCCGATACCGATGACTTTTGGTTTGTAATACGTCGCTATCTGCTTGAACTGATCAATATCGATATCGTTTGATGAAGGGCAGAAAGGCAGGTCGATGATTTCCAGACCTCTAACGCCCGGCGGTCCGTTGCTTCTGTGGCTGGAGTCCCCACCGTGTAGCAGCGGCACAGTCATAACGCAGTCGCCCGGCGATGCCAGAGCGGTGTAAGCGGTCATGACACCGGCCATCCCGCTCATTAAACGATGGTCGGCGTATTGGCAGCGGAAGGCTTTTTTCAACAGTTCTATGCAGAGTGATTCAACTTCATCGATGACGGCCATGCCGGTAAAAAACCGACTGTTGCGGCCGATATGCCCGCCTGAGGCTCGGGTTCCGATTTCACTCGCCAACAGGCTCCTCGCCGCGAGGCTTGATGGCGCCTCGGCTGCAACCAGGTTGATGCACTGTTGGGCGCGCCAGCGTTCATTGCGGCTCACGGCATCTCTTACCAGGTCCGCCATCGCCCGGGGCGAGCCGGCACTGTCCAATAACCGTGCAGCGTTATTCAAGCATTGTGGGTCATGCATAAGGGGCTCACTATTTCAGAGGCCTGAGGTTTATTTGTCGGTTCGTGCAGTCCAGCGTCTTTGTCTTCCCACCATCGATCATTACCGGACAGCGGTTTATCGATCAGTTGTTGGTCAGCCCAGGTCATATTCAAAATGATGCGGGTGAGGTCTTCAGTGAGCGGGATGGTTCTGTGCAGTGTGGTGTCGGTACGAAGAAAGTAGATATCTCCGGTGTTGAACCCATAGGTGTGAATCGGCTGGCTACAGAGTATTTCGTTTATTCGTGCATTGGCTTTGTCCCAATGAGTATGAGGGACGCACTGAAGCATGCCGCCGCAAGCAATCGGCGGTGTCTCGATAATCCAGATGAGTGCGAAACTGTAGTCACCCCAGTGCCAACCGTGCGTATCGCCTTTCTTTTCTTGCCGGGTGATCAGGAACTCTTCATCGGTTGAAACCTGAGGAATGACTTCTGTACCCGCAATACGCGACAGCAGTCCGAGCAAATGGGGCGAGCGTGAAAGCTTGTAGATAAGCCCGTTTTGCCGGGCGATCCATTCACTGCGTACAACGCTCATATGCCTTGGGCTATTGTCGGTAGTAGACAGTATCAAGTCTCGACGCTCTGCTTGTTGATCAAGCAGTATCAGGACTTCCTTTCTGATAAGCGCTTTAAGTTCTGTGTCGGCAATGTCATTAAGTCTGATAAAGCCGTCTCTGGCGAAAGTGTTTCTTAGTGTAAATACACGCTGTTCCGAAAACAGGTTTGAAAGGTAACAGGCAAACAGGTTCTCGTTGGGTTCAAGTTTCATGTTGATACCTCGTCATCTGCTTCTGTGTTTTATGTAGTCCTTTTCTATAACACTGCGTGGCGGTTTGTTGAGTGTATGAGTTGAGCCGTCGACGTGCTATGAGTTTGATTGGCATGCGACAAGATTAACGAGTGCACCTTCATAGACCTGTTTTCAAGAGGCCATTAGTTTGAAAAACCTTATTAAAAAAGAGTCGGTGCTTGACCCACTCGACAAGACCATCATCACGGTGCTGAACGGTAATGCCAGGCTGTCGGTAAAGGCATTGAGCCGGCAGGTCGGCCTGTCTGCACCCAGTTGCGGGGAGCGACTCAGGCATCTGGAGAAAACGGCTATCAAGGGTTACTGCGTTGATGTCGATCCCGAGGTGGTCGGTTATCGGTTGCAGATGATTGTTCGAATGCGCTCCAATCCCGGTCAGATGCCAACGGTGGAGCAACTGCTGAGGGAGACGGGGGAGTGCGTCACCTTTTACAAGGTGACGGGGGATGACGACTTTGTTTGCGTGATGTATTTGCGCTCAGTCGACCATTTGGACGAACTGCTGAGCCGCTTTGCACCGATAGCAGCAACTCATACGTCATTGATCAAAGCGATGGAGCGCAAGTTGCCGCCGCTTTAGCGGCGGTCGGCGACGACGCCAATCAACACCAGCACCACCAACAACACCGGCGCCAGGCTGTAGTTGTTGAACTGGCTCAGGCCTTTGATGATCCACGGCGTGGCGTAAATCAGCGCGACGCCGCTGCCGATCATGCACAGCAGGGCCATCAGCGGGACGCGCAAGGCGCCGGCGATGCTGCCCAGGCGTTGGTCGACCCAGCCTTTGATATCGGCGCCAAACAACACCAGCAGGCAGCCCACCAGTGCCAGAGCGATTTCAGACAGATTGCTTCGGCTCCAGCGGGACGCGGTGGCGAGCAGGTCGAGTATCAAATCCATTCGTTTTCCCTTAAGGCTGAAATCAGCTCAGAAATGTCTGCAGCAAGTCATTGAGAAACAGTTGTCCGCGTTCGGTGGCCGCCAGACGTGACGGTTCGACCTGCAACAAGCCACTTTGTTCGGCGACCCGGCGGCCTTCGGCGAGGCTTTCCAGGCTCATCCCGGTGCGTTCCGGGTACAGTCGCGATTCCACGCCCTCGGTCAGGCGCAAGGCGTTCATCAGGAACTCGAACGGCATTTCTTCATTGGTCAGGGCTTTCTCCCCAGCCTTGAAGCTTTTGGCCGGGTTGAGGTAGTCCTTCGGCAACCGGGTCTTCCAGGTACGGACGATGCGCCCGTCCGGGTGGCTGAGCTTGCCGTGAGCCCCGGCGCCAATGCCGATGAAGTCGCCGAAACTCCAGTAATTGAGGTTATGCCGCGCCGGCCGACCGGGCTGGGCATACGCCGAGACTTCGTATTGCGCGTAACCATGCTCGGCCAACAGCGCCTGACCGGCCTCCTGAATGTCCCACAACGTGTCGTCTTCCGGCAGTGTCGGCGGCTGGTTCCAGAACACCGTGTTCGGTTCCAGCGTCAGCTGATACCAGGACAAGTGGGTCGGCTTCAGGGCGATGGCCTGGCGCAGGTCATTCAGGGCGTCGTCCAGGGACTGATCGGGCAAACCGTGCATCAGGTCCAGATTGAAGTTGTCGAACCCGGCCTGACGGGCCATGCCGGCAGCACGTACCGCTTCGTCACCGTTGTGAATCCGCCCCAAAGCCTTGAGTTTCTCTTCCTGAAAGCTCTGGATGCCGATCGACAGGCGATTGATGCCCAACGCCCGGTAGGCGACGAACTTCTCTTGTTCGAACGTCCCGGGATTAGCTTCCAGGGTAATTTCGATGTCGCTGGCGAACGGAATGCGTTGCTCGACGCCTTTGAGCAAACGGCCCAGGGCTTCAGCGCTGAACAGGCTCGGCGTGCCGCCACCAAAGAAGATCGAACTCAGCTCACGGCCGTAAACCGCATGCAGATCCTGATCGAGGTCGGCCAGCAGCGCGTCCACATACTCTTCTTCCGGCAGCACCGGGCTGGCGGTGTGGGAATTGAAGTCGCAATAAGGGCATTTGCGCACACACCACGGGATGTGGATGTACAGCGCCAGGGGCGGCAGCACAGGCAGGGCGGCCCGAGGCGATTGGGCGGCGCCGCCGAAGATCAGCGGCGACGCGGATGATTCATGGGTCATATCAGGCCTAGACGCTGGCGCAGCAGATCCATTGCACGGGCGCGGTGGCTGATGAGGTTCTTTTCGTTCGGGCTTAGCTCGGCGCTGGAGCAATCGCGCGACGGCACCCAGAACAGCGGGTCGTAACCAAACCCATGTTCACCGCTGGCCTGGGTCAGGATGCGGCCGTGCCACAGACCTTCGCAGAGGATCGGCAGCGGATCGTCGGCGTGACGCACCAGCGCCAACACACAGACGAACTGAGCGCCACGCTCGGCTTCCGGCACGTCTTTCAAGGCATCGAGCAGTTTGGCGTTGTTCGCCGCATCGCCCTGACCGTCGGCGTAACGAGCCGAGTAGATTCCCGGCGCACCGCCGAGGAAATCCACGGCCAACCCTGAATCGTCGGCCAGCGCCGGCAAGCCGGAAATGCGCGCGGCATTACGGGCCTTGAGGATGGCGTTCTCGACGAACGACAGGCCGGTTTCTTCAGGCTCGACGCTGCTGAACTCGCCGATCGAGCGCAGTTGCACCGATTCGCCGAGCATGGCCTGAAGTTCCTTGAGTTTGCCGGCGTTGTGGCTGGCCAGTACGAGTTGCGTGAAGTTGATCATTCGCCGGGGAAGAGCTCTTGGTTGAAATTGATGGTGTTGATTTTATCGCCGTTCTGCACCTTGATGTCGAAGGTCCGGACTTCCTGCTGATCGACCGGGTACTGGGCGATGTAGTAAATCGCGCCTTGTTCCGTGATCTGTTTGAACTTCAACGGCACGGTCTGGCTGGTCAGGTCCTTCACCGATCCGCTGACGTCAGCGGTCAGTGGTTTGCCATCCTTGAGCACGGAGACGTTTATCACGCCCTGGTTCTTGCTGCGCGTCAGCCCGGCTGCTTTGGCGATATCCGGTGTCAGGAAGGTGGAGTTGAAGGTGTTGTAGTGCACCGTTACATCGCCAAAGGTTTCCTTGCGCTCGCCCTTGATGACATCGGCGGCCATGGCGGTGACGCTCAGGCAGGCAGTAAGTACAAACAGCGCTAGACGACCCATGATCGTTCTCCTCGAAGTGTCGTGACTCAGACCGCGACCTTGTGGTCTTGCAGCCCTGGGCTGCTGACGCGGTAAATACCGATCTCACCTAACAGATTAGGCCATAGCTTACTGGCCCACCCGTGTCGGTGTTGTTGATCCACGGCAAGCCGATCAATGACCCTGGCTTCACGTTCGCGACACAACGCTTCAAAGTCTGCGAAGGTGCAAAAGTGGATGTTCGGCGTGTTGTACCAGGTGTACGGCAGAAAATCGGACACTGGCATCCGGCCCTTGCTCGCCAGGTACCAGCGGCAGCGCCAATGACCGAAGTTGGGGAAGGTGATGATGCACTGGCGACCGACGCGCAGCATTTCGTCGAGGATCTTGTCCGGGTAGTGCACGGCTTGCAGCGCCTGGGTCATGACCACGACGTCGAAGCTGTTGCTGGCAAAGTTGCCGAGGCCCTTGTCCAGGTCCTGTTCAATCACGTTGATGCCCTTGGCCACGCACTCGGCGATGTTGTCCGGGTCGTTTTCCAGGCCATAGCCGGTCACTTGTTTGTTATCGCGCAGCCAGGTCAGCAATTCGCCATCGCCGCAACCGAGGTCGAGTACGCGGCTGCCGGCGGGGATCCATTCCTGGATGATTTCCAGATCAGCTCTCATGGCTTTCTCACAACGTAATGCGGTTCATGTAATTGCTGAATGCCTGCAAGTAGCGCGGGATCGGAATCAGGAAGGCGTCGTGGCCTTGCGGAGCATCGATCTCCAGGTAGCAGACGTCTTTCTTGGCCGCCATCAGCGCGTCCACCAGTTCCCGCGAGCGGGCAGGGGAGAAGCGCCAGTCGGTGGTGAAGGACATCACGCAGAACTTGGCCTGGGCGTTGGCGAAGGTTTTCGCCAGGTCATCGTCGAAGTTCGCCGCCGGATCGAAGTAGTCCAGCGCCTTGGTCATCAGCAGGTACGTGTTGGCGTCGAAACGCCCGGAGAACTCTTCGCCTTGATAACGCAGGTAGCTTTCGACCTGGAACTCGACGCTGTGGAAGTCGTAGTTGAGCTTTTCGCTCTTCAGGCCACGACCGAATTTCTCACCCATCGAGTCATCGGACAGGTACGTGATGTGCCCGACCATCCGCGCCAGCATCAAGCCACGCTTGGGGATCACGCCCGCTTCCTGGAACGAACCGCCGTGGAATTCAGGGTCGGTGAGGATTGCCTGGCGCGCCACTTCGTTGAACGCGATGTTCTGTGCCGACAGCTTGGGGGCCGAGGCGATGGCCAGGCAGTGGCGAATGCGATCCGGGTACGTGATGCTCCACTGCATCGCCTGCATGCCACCGAGGCTACCGCCGATCACGGCGGCCCATTGGCCGATGCCGAGCAGGTCAGCCAGGCGCGCCTGGCTGTGAACCCAGTCTTCCACGGTCAGCACCGGGAAGTCGGCGCCGAACGGCTTGCCGGTTTCCGGGTTGGTGCTGCTCGGGCCGGTAGAGCCGTTGCAACCGCCGAGGTTGTTCAGGCTGACCACGAAGAATTTGTTGGTGTCGATCGGCTTGCCAGGCCCGATGCAGCTGTCCCACCAACCGGGTTTGCGGTCGTCGGGGCTGTGGAAACCGGCAGCGTGATGGTGACCGGACAGGGCGTGGCAGATCAGCACGGCGTTGCTCGCCGCGGCATTCAGCGTGCCGTAGGTTTCGTAGATCAGGTCATAAGCTGGGAGCGAACGGCCGCAGGCCAAGGCCAGGGGTTCACTGAAGTGCGCCACTTGCGGCGTCACCAGACCAACAGAATCGGGGGGGAAGGCAGCTGGCATCGACCCTGCTCTCGTTGAAATGAGGCGTAAGTCTAAAGACCGCTGCCTTTAGCAGCAAGCAAAGGCCGGGCCTGATTTTTTCCCTGCAAGACCGAGGCGCGGCAATCGCGAGCAAGCTCGCTCCCACATTGGAATGCATTCCCCTGTGGGAGCGAGCTTGCTCGCGATGAACGATGACACGGTCAGCCTGCCGGGCGCGCAAGATCCGGCAAATCCGGCAGCTTCTTCGGCGAACAAATCCGCACCCGCTTCTGCCGATTCAACTCCCCACTAATCAAACTCACCTGACTCTTGGAAACCCCAAACGCCTTGGCCAGAAACGCCATCAAATACGCGTTGGCCTTGCCTTCAACCGGCGGCGCCGTCAGGCGGATCTTCAATCGATCACCATGCAGCCCGCAGAAATCATCGCTGCGGGCCGCCGGTTGCAGGTGACATTCCAGAATCAGGTCATCACCGTCCCAGCGAAAGTAGCTCACCGGGTCAGATCAGCAGACGCAGGATTTCCGGCATCATCGTCATGGCGGCGAGGTTGTTGATCACCAGCATGTCGATCAGCTTGAGCGCCATGAACGCCAGGATCGGCGAGATATCCAGACCGCCAAGGTTGGGCAGGATCTTGCGGAATGGCGCAAGGGCCGGCTCGCAAATCTGGTTCACCAGCTCGGCGCCAGGGTTATGGCTGCCCGGTGCGACCCAGGACAGGATCACGCTGATGATCAGCGCAAAGAAGAAAATCTTCAGGAACAGCGCAGTCACGCCAATCAGCGACCAGATCAGCAATTGCAGCGGGTTGCCGATGGTGCCGTAAGTCAGCAGCAGGGTCAGGGCCATCAGCGCCAGTTGCACGAGGATCGCCAGTACCAGCGAGGACATGTCCAGGCCGAACATGCTCGGGATGATCCGGCGCAGTGGCTTGAGCAGCGGCTGGGTGGCTTTCACGGCGAACTGGCAGAGCGGGTTGTAGAAGTTTGCGCGTACCAGTTGCAGCACGAAGCGCAGCAGCACGATCAGCAGGTACAGGCTGCCGAGGGTTTGCAGTACGTAGACCGCTGCAGTGTTCAATCCAATCATGTAAGGCTCCTTATTGACCCAATTGTTCGGCCATCTCGGCCGAGCGGTGCGCAGCGGCGCCGAGTGCTTTTTCTACCAGGGCTTCGAAGCCGCCGGCCTGGAACGACTTGATCGCCGCTTCCGTCGTGCCCGCAGGCGACGTCACGCGGCGACGCAGTTCCGCAGCGTCGACGTCACTGGCCACGGCCATGTGAGCAGCGCCCAAAGCGGTTTGCAGGGTCAGTTGTGCAGCGATGTCTGCTGGCAGACCGAGCTTCACGCCGGCGGCGGTCATGGCTTCGATCAGCAGGAAGAAGTACGCAGGGCCCGAGCCGGAGACGGCGGTGACCGCGTCCAGTTGCTGCTCTTCATTCAGCCACAGGGCAATGCCGACGGCGGACAGCAGTTCTTGCGCCTGTTTGCGTTGCTCGGTGTTCACTTCAGCCGTGGCGAACAAACCGCTCACGCCCTGACGCAGCAGCGCCGGGGTGTTGGGCATGCAACGCACGATCGGTTGGGCGCCGAGCCAGTTGTTCATGCTGGAGCAGGTGATGCCGGCTGCAATCGAGACCACCAGTTGATTCGGCTTGAGGCTTGGGCGAAGCGCTTCGCAGACGGCTTTCATCGCTTGAGGTTTGACCGCCAGTACGACGACTTCGGCGCCCTGGATGGCGTCGGCGTTGTCGGCGAACACGTCGATACCGTGTTCAGCGTTCACGCGAGCACGGGTTTCAGCGCCCGGATCGCTGGCGCGGATCTGCGCGGCGTCCAGACCTTTGGCGCGCAGCCCGCCGATCAGGCTGGCGGCCATGTTGCCGGCACCGATAAAGGCAATACGTGTCTTGCTCATGTCAGGTCCTTATAAAGAGAGGAGTCAGCCATTTTTCAAGGCTGACCATAGTCGCGGGCGCCAAACAGGGCCGTACCAATACGTACCCAAGTAGCGCCTTGGGCGATGGCCGACTCGAGGTCGTGGCTCATGCCCATGGAAAGTGTGTCGAGCGGCAGGTTCAGGCTGGCTTGCAGGCGCTGCACGGCAGCAAAAGCGGCATCCTGGGCGGCGCGATCATCGGTCGGCTCAGGGATCGCCATCAATCCACGCAGCTTGATGCGCGGCAGTTCGCTGATGGCATTGGCCAGGGCCGGAAGATCAGCCGGGGTGCAGCCGGACTTGCTGGCTTCACCGCTGACGTTGACCTGGATGCAGATGTTCAGTGGAGGTAACTCGGCAGGACGTTGTTCGGACAGGCGTTGTGCGATTTTCAAACGATCCACGGAATGCACCCAGGCGAAGTGCTCGGCGATAGCGCGAGTCTTGTTCGATTGAATGGGGCCGATGAAGTGCCAGATCAAGGGCAGGTCGGCCAATTCGAGCTGTTTGCTCAGGGCTTCCTGCAGGTAGTTCTCGCCAAAGTCGCGCAGCCCCGCGGCATATGCTTCGCGCAGGGCTTCGGCGGGCTTGGTCTTGCTCACAGCCAGCAGCTGGACGCTGTCTTCGTCGCGCTTTGCGGCGACGGCAGCGGCGTGGATGCGTGAACTAACCTGAGCGATGTTGTCTGCTATCGTGGACATCAAGAGGCGCCGGCGGCTGAAGGTTCGCGGCATTCTACTGGAATTGAGGAACGCTATGGATATCACTGAGCTGCTGGCTTTCAGCGCGAAACAGGGCGCGTCCGACTTGCATCTGTCCGCCGGCCTGCCACCGATGATTCGGGTCGACGGCGATGTGCGGCGCATCAACCTGCCAGCCCTGGACCACAAACAGGTGCAGGCGCTGATCTACGACATCATGAACGACACGCAGCGGGTGGACTTCGAGAAGCACCTGGAGACCGACTTCTCCTTCGACGTGCCCGGCGTGGCGCGTTTTCGGGTTAACGCGTTCAACCACAATCGTGGTGCTGGCGCGGTGTTCCGGACCATTCCGTCCAAGGTCCTGAGCATGGACGACCTCGGTATGGGGGAAGTGTTTCGCAAGATTACCGAAGCGCCGCGGGGGCTGGTGCTGGTGACCGGGCCGACCGGTTCCGGCAAATCCACCACCTTGGCGGCGATGATCGATCACCTGAACACCCATCGTCATCACCACATCCTCACCATCGAAGACCCGATCGAGTTCGTCCACGAGTCGCGCAAATGCTTGATCAACCAGCGTGAAGTCCATCGTGATACGCGCAGCTTCGCCACGGCTCTGCGCTCGGCCCTGCGGGAGGATCCGGACGTGATTCTGGTGGGGGAGATGCGGGATCTCGAAACCATTCGCCTGGCGTTGACCGCCGCCGAAACCGGTCACCTGGTGTTTGGCACGCTGCACACGACATCGGCGGCGAAAACCATCGATCGGGTGGTGGACGTGTTTCCGGGGGACGAGAAGTCGATGGTCCGTTCGATGCTGTCCGAGTCGTTACTGGCGGTGGTGTCGCAGACGCTGGTCAAGAAGATCGGCGGCGGGCGGATCGCGGCCCACGAAATCATGCTCGGCACGTCAGCGATCCGTAACCTGATCCGCGAAGACAAGGTGGCGCAGATGTACTCGTCGATTCAGACCGGGGGAAACCTGGGGATGCAGACGCTGGATATGTGCTTGAAGGAGCTGGTGAACAAGGGCTTGATCAGCCGCGAGCATGCGCGGGAGAAGGCGCGCACGCCGGATGGTTTTTGAGGCTTAAAGCAAAAGATCGCAGCCTGCGGCAGCTCCTACAGGGAAATGCATCGTCCCGTGTAGGAGCTGCCGCAGGCTGCGATCTTTTGATCTTGCTTCAAATCAGCGCTGAACAACCTGCAGGGTGTTCTTCTCTTTCGGCATAACCCGCTTGGCAACCACGTAGTGGCTTTCCCAGTAGGGTTTCTTCAGCGTGTCGATGCTCACCGACTTGCCACGACGTGGTGCGTGGATGAAGCGGTCGTTGCCCAGATAGATGGCAACGTGATTGACCCGACGGCTCTTGATGTTGAAGAAAATCAGGTCGCCAGGCTTCAGATCCTTGCGATCGACTTTCTCCCCATGACCGCTGGCCATGGCGTTAGAGGTGCGCGGCAGGTCAAACGTGGCGTCGTTGAACGCGTATTTCACCAGGCCACTGCAGTCGAACCCTTTACTTGGGCTGCTGCCGCCCCAACGGTACGGAGTACCCAGGACGTTTACGGCGCGGCTCAGCACGTTGCTGCTTTCCTTGCTCGCCATCGGCGGTACAAGGCTTTTGCTGCTGCTCAACTGGGGAGCGCGTTTTACGGATTGTTTGTTTTTGCTCGAAGGAGCAGAAACGTGGGATTTTTGGGTGTAACCATTAACGTTAGGAAGACGTTGCTCACGATTGGTGGCGTGGGCGGCCAGTGGCATCAAAAGGCAAATGGTTAGCCATGTCTTGAAAAATGGACGCATTAGGCAAGGCTCATATAAGTTAGCGCGCAACTTTATAACAGCTTTTTTGCCCCTTCCGAGGCCGTTGGTCGATTCAACTTTCGGACAACGGAACCAAATAAGCAGAAAATTGACGCAATTGTCGGACACAAGTCAGGTGCTATAAGGGTTTGACGGGACACAAGGTAGCAGATGCCATACGTCGGCCACCTGTAAAAAAGTCACAAAGAATTCAAGAATATTTATCTATCGTGTGAAACGAGGACCTTCATGAACACCTATCAACAGTCCGATCCGCAACAAGACACGCACAGCAAAGTGATCGGTTACCTGCTGTGGATTTTCGGTTTTACCGGCGCTCACCGCTTCTATTACGGCAAGCCGGTGACCGGGACGATCTGGTTCTTCACCTTCGGTTTGATGGGTATCGGTTGGCTGATCGACCTGTTTCTGATCCCGGCAATGGATCGTGAAGCGGACCTGCGTTTTACCGCTGGGCCTATCGAGTACAACGTGGCGTGGATTCTGCTGACGTTTCTTGGGGTGTTTGGCGTGCACCGGATGTATCAGGGGAAGTGGATCAGCGGATTGCTGTACCTGGTGACGGGCGGGTTGTTCTTTCTGGGGGTGCTGTATGACTTCTGGACGCTGAATGATCAGGTGTCGATTCGCAATGCGCAGAACCGATAACAGCAAAGATCAAAAGATCGCAGGCTTCGCCAGCTCCTACAGGGAAATGCAGTAGGAGCTGCCGCAGGCTGCGATCTTTTCGGTCTTAAGCCTGGTGGCTAATGCGTCCATCCACCAGGGTGTAACGCACCACGCCCGGCAGGCTGTGGCCAATGAACGGGCAGTTTTCACCTTTGGACAGCCAGGTCTCACCGGCCACGGTCGAAGCCGCCGGATCGAACAGCACGATGTCCGCCGGTCCACCTACCGCCAGTTTGCCCGCCGGCAGGCGCAATGCCTCAGCCGGGCCGGTACTCAAACGCGCCAACAGCGTCGGCAGATCCAGCAAACCATCCTCCACCAGCGTCATCGCCAACGGCAGCAGCAGTTCAACGCTGCTGATGCCCGGCTCGGTGGCCCCGAACGGCGCTAGTTTGGCATCCCGCTCGTGGGGTTGGTGATGACTGGAGATGGCTGAGACCACACCCGATTTCACAGCTTCGCGCAGGCCATCGCGGTCGGCGCGGGTGCGCAGCGGCGGCTGGACGTGATAGAGGCTGCTGAAGTCGATCAGCGCTTCGTCGGTCAGGATCAGCTGATACAGGGCGACATCGGCCGTTACCGGCAGGCCGCGAGCCTGGGCCTGAGCGATCAGGGCCACGCCACGAGCGCTGGTGAGCTGGCTGAAGTGCGCGCGCACGCCACTTTGCTCTACCAGCAGCAGATCCCGCGCGAGCGCCACGGTTTCGGCGGTTTCGGGAATACCCGGCAAACCGAGGAAGCTGGCGGTCGGGCCTTCGTGGGCCAGGCCACCTTCGGCCAGGTCATGGTCCTGAGAGTTGAAAATCACTGTCAGGTCGAATGTTGCGGCGTATTCCAGCGCCCGGCACAGCGTGCGGGTGTTGCGGAAGCTGTCCAGGCCGTTGCCGAAGGCCACGCAACCGGCATCGCGCAAGGCGACCAGTTCGGCCAGCTGTTCGCCGTCCAGGCCTTTGCTCAGGGCGCCGATCGGGAAAACCTTGGTGTTGCCGGCCTCGCGGGCACGGTCGAGGATCAGTTCGGCCACGGCCGAGGTGTCCAGCACCGGTTTGGTTTTCGGCGGGCAGCACAGGCTGGTGACGCCACCGGCCGCGGCGGCGCGGGTTTCGCTGACGATTGAACCTTTACGGCTGTAGCCCGGCTCGCGCAGGGCGACGTTCAGGTCAACCAGCCCAGGGGCGGCGACCAGACCTTTGGCGTCGAGGGTATCGACGGCGACAAAGCCGGCCGGCGCGGCGCCAAGGGCAATAATCTTGCAGGCTTCAATATGGATATCGGTAACTTGATCCAGGCCGCTGGCCGGATCGATGACGCGGGCGCCGAGAATGCTGAGCTTCACTGGGCGTTCTCCTGCTCGAATTGGCGCTGGGCAGTCTGCCCGCTCATGGCCATGGACAGCACGGCCATACGAATCGCGATGCCGTAGGTGACTTGATTGAGGATGACCGAGTGCGGGCCATCGGCCACCGCCGACTCAATTTCCACGCCGCGGTTGATCGGTCCTGGGTGCATGACGATGCAATCCGGTTTGGCGCCGGCCAGGCGCGCGGTGGTCAGGCCGAACAGGCGGTAGAACTCACCTTCGCTCGGCAGCAGGCCACCGGTCATGCGCTCACGCTGCAGGCGCAGCATGATCACCACGTCGACGTCTTTCAGGCCTTCGGTCATGTCGGTGTAGACCTTCACACCGTATTGCTCGATGCCGATCGGCAGCAGGGTTTTCGGCGCGATCACGCGGATGTCCGGGCAGCCGAGGGTTTTCAGCGCGAGCATGTTCGAGCGCGCCACCCGCGAGTGCAGGATGTCGCCGACGATGGCTACGGAAAGGTTTTCGAAGCCGCCCTTGTGCCGACGGATGGTGAGCATGTCGAGCATGCCTTGGGTCGGGTGGGCGTGACGGCCGTCGCCGCCGTTGATGATCGCCACTTGCGGGCAGACATGTTCGGCGATGAAGTGCGCCGCGCCGGAATCACCGTGGCGCACGACGAACATGTCGGCGGCCATGGCTTCCAGGTTGCGCAGGGTGTCGAGCAGGGTTTCGCCCTTGCTCGCCGACGACGTGGACACATTCAGGGTGATCACGTCCGCCGACAGCCGCTGGGCGGCCAGTTCGAAGGTGGTGCGGGTGCGGGTGGAGTTCTCGAAGAACACATTGCACACGGTCTTGCCGCGCAGCAACGGGACTTTCTTCACCGCCCGGGCGCCGACTTCGAGGAACGAGTCGGCGGTGTCGAGGATTTCCGTCAGCAGCTCGCGGCGCAAACCGTCGAGCGAGAGGAAGTGGCGCAGCTGGCCCTGATCATTGAGCTGCAGCGGGCGCTTGGTTTCTAGAGGCGTCATCGCGAGGGGGACTCTCAATAGGGCGAATTAAAGGGCGAGGTCTTGCAGTTCGAGCTTGAGTTCCGGACCGGACAGTTTCACCCGTTCGTGGGCTGCCAGCGACAGGGTCGCGCCGACCACATTCGGGCGGATCGGCAGCTCGCCGGCGTCCAGGTCCAGCAGGCACACCAATGTCACGCTGGCCGGGCGGCCGTAGTCGAACAGCTCATTGAGGGCGGCGCGGATGGTCCGGCCACTCATCAGTACGTCGTCGATCAGCACCAGGTGCTGGCCTTCGATCTCGAACGGCAGGGCGGACGGGCGCACTTGTGGGTGCAGGCCGTTCTGGCTGAAGTCGTCGCGGTAGAAGGAGACGTCCAGGGTGCCGAGGGGCGAGTCGCTGCCCAGTTCATCGAGCAACGCCTGGGCGACCCAGACACCACCGGTACGAATACCGATGTAGCGCGGTTCGCTGATGCCACGTTTGGCCAGATAGGCGTCAAGCCGGGTCGCCATCTGGCTGATCAGTTCAACGGGATTGGGCAGGCTCATGGTTGCTCCTTCTTGGGCCCGAGCCGGCTTCTGCTGGAGAGGTGGCTCGGGTTGTAGCTAAGTAGAGACGCTTGTTGCGGCTCTTCAGGATTCGAACAGTGCGGTATTTTCGTCGAGCCAGCCTTGCAGCAGCAGGGCGGCGGCGATGGCGTCCACCGGGTTGTCGCGGTAGCTGCCCTTTTGTCCGCCACGATCACGCCGTTCACCCTTCGCTTCGAAGGTGGTCAGGCGTTCATCGTGGGTATAGAAGGGCAGGTTGTAGCGGCCGTTGAGGCGGCGGGCGAATTTCTCGGCGCGCAGGCACATGTCGCTCGGCGTGCCGTCCATGTTCAAGGGCAGGCCCACCACCACGGCATCGGGTTTCCACTCTTTAATCAGGGCTTCGACCTGATTCCAGTCGGGAATACCGTTTTGTGCCTTCAAGGTGCACAGCTCGCGGGCCTGGCCGGTAATCACCTGGCCGACCGCAACGCCGATCTGTTTGGTGCCGTAGTCGAAACCCAAAATCAGGCGCAGGGCCATCAGGCGTGTCCCGCCTGGCTGGTCAGCAGGCTGAGATTGACGCCCAGGTGCTTGGCCGCTGCTTCCAGACGCAGTTCGCTGCTGGTGTTGAACAAAATATCGGCATCGAACGGGCAGGTCAGCCAGGCGTTCTGGGCCAGTTCGGCTTCCAGCTGCCCGGCTTCCCAGCCAGCGTATCCGAGGGCGATCAGGCTTTTCGCCGGACCGACGCCGTCGGCGATAGCGAACAACACGTCCTGAGAGGTCGACAGGGCCAGTTTCTCATCAAGCTCAACGGTGGCCTGATAACTCTGCCCCGAAGGGTGCAGAACAAAACCACGATCGGTCTGCACCGGGCCGCCGATGAAGATCGGCACATGCTGGCAGAGCACCGGCGGTTCGATGTCGGGGCGCAGTTGTTCGAGGATATCGGCCAGGTTGAGGTCTTGCGGACGATTGACCACCAGGCCCATGGCACCATTGGCCGTGTGCTCGACGATGTAGGTCAAGGTGTGCGCAAAGTTCGGGTCGACCATGTGAGGCATGGCGATCAGGAATTGATGCTTGAGGTAGCTGGGGCTGACGTTCTTCATGAGCGCTAGTGTGGCGTTGGAGGGGCGAACTGACAAGCTGGGGATGCGCAGGAAAATGCTGTCGCACGCCCCTGTAGCAGCTGGCGAAGCCTGCGTCCGACTGCGAAGCAGTCGTAAATCGCCATACGTCATTTATTCAGGATGACCGTGTTTTGCGGGTTTGCGAGGACTGCGTCCTCGAACGCAGGCTTCGCCAGCTGCTACAGAGAGCATGCCGTCCGTTAATTACTGGACAACCGGTCCCCGCGGGCAAACTTCCATGTCCGGATGATTTCCAGACGATCGATATCCGACAAATCCCCGGTAAACGGTGAAAACGGCGCCGCCAGTCGCACGATGCGCTGGGCCGCCTGATCCAGCAGCGGTTGCCCGGACGACTCCAGCACCAGCACTTCAAAGAGCGAACCGTCGCGGTTGATCGAAACCATCAGGCGCAAATTGCCGTAGATCTGCTTGCGTCGCGCTTCGTCGGGGTAATTCAGGTTGCCGATGCGCTCGACCTTCTTGCGCCACTCGTCCTTATACCAGGCGCCCTTGTCGCGCATGGTCGACGCGGCGCTCAAGCGGTGGATACGCGGGCGCTTGGCATACAGCTGTTGTTCGTTGGCCAGTTCCGCTTCCAGGCTGGCGATGTCGCTGGACAGCTGTTCACTGTCGAACGTCGGCGCGGCGACGGCGGGTTTGGTGACGGGCTTGGGTTCTTCGGTTTTGGTGGCAGCCTTTTTCGGCTTGGGCGCGACGGTCGTCACGGCTGCCTTCGGTGCGGCTTCCGGCACTGGAGGCTTGGCCGCTGGCGGTGGCGTGACTTTCTGCACCTTGTTGTCCTGGAAAGGCGCGACCTCGGTGGTCTTGGGAATTGCCTTTTTATCCAGGGTGCCGCTGCCTTCCTGATTCTCTTGAGCGAGGAAATCGGCTTTATCAGGCTTCTTTTCGCTTTTGAAGGTGGCGAGGGTGATTTCCAGGGTTTTGCTGATTTGCTTGGGTTCGACCATCGTAAAACCGACGCCCAACAGCAAGGCCAGGTGAATCAGCGCCGCGAGAAACAGGGTAAAACCGAGGCGATCAGCCGGGCGCACGCCACGATGGGCGAGTTCAGCGGGCAGATCGGACGGGAGCGTCATGACAAAAAAACCAACATCGCGTTTTTCACAGGCCGCGGATGATAACGCAATGTTGGTCGTTTCTTGGCTGTTCTATATCAACGGGCCTTGAGCTTCTGATCGATGGCATCCATCAGCAGGCCGCCAATGTCGGTGCCGAACGCGTTATCAATCTCGCGAATGCAGGTCGGGCTGGTGACGTTGATTTCCGTCAAATGCTCGCCGATCACGTCCAGGCCGACAAACAGCAGGCCTTTCTCGCGCAGGGTCGGGCCGACTTGTGCGGCGATCCAGCGATCTTTCTCGGTCAGCGGTCGGGCTTCGCCACGGCCACCGGCGGCGAGGTTGCCACGGGTTTCACCGGCGGCAGGAATTCGAGCCAGGCAGTAATCCACCGGTTCGCCGTCGATCATCAGGATGCGCTTGTCACCGTCCTTGATTGCCGGCAGGTAACCCTGAATCATGATTTGCTGTTTGCCATGCAGGGTCAGGGTTTCGAGGATCACCGACAGGTTCGGGTGGCCAGCGGTGTGACGGAAGATCGACGAACCGCCCATACCGTCCAGCGGCTTGAGGATCACATCGCCGTGGTGATCGGCGAATTCACGCAGTACGTCCGGGCGACGGCTGACGATGGTCGGCGGCGTGCACTGCGGGAACAGCGTGGCGAACAGTTTTTCATTGCAGTCACGCAGGCTTTGCGGCTTGTTGACCACCAGCACGCCCGCGCGTTCGGCTTGCTCCAGCAGGTAAGTGGAGTAAACGAATTCCATGTCGAACGGCGGATCCTTGCGCATCAGGATCACGTCCAGATCGCTCAGCAGCGCGTCGGTCTCGGCTTCGAGTTCGAACCATTTTTCCGGGTTGGCGAAGACTTTCAGCGGACGCATCCGCGCCCGCGCTTCGCCTTCGGCCTGGTACAAATCGCCCTGTTCCATATAGAACAGTTCCCAGCCGCGCTTCTGTGCGGCCAGCAGCATGGCCAGCGAGCTATCCTTTTTATAGGAGATGCTGGCGATAGGGTCCATGACAATCCCGACGCGAACGCTCATGGGTTTTTCCTCGAAATTGGGTGGGTCGCAGTGACCTGCAAAAGTGGCGTCAGAGTGGCGCTGAGTGTGTTCCCGGTCAAGGAAAAACCACTGCCAGGGTTGGCCGATAGATTGGTTTTGGAGACTGTGCTAAAAAGGCTGCCATATCGCGCTGGCCCTTGAACATCAAGGGTTTCGAGCCTCCGGTTATCGGAAATGGACAATTTGATTCGCAAAGGCGACGGCAGAGCATCTATGGAACAGCATTCCAGCGCCTTGAAGGTAATGGTGATCGACGATTCGAAAACGATTCGCCGCACCGCCGAAACGCTTTTGAAAAACGTGGGTTGTGAAGTGATCACGGCCATCGATGGTTTCGATGCCCTGGCCAAGATTGCCGACAATCACCCCGGCATCATCTTTGTCGACATCATGATGCCGCGTCTGGATGGTTATCAGACCTGCGCTTTAATCAAGAACAACAGTGCGTTCAAGTCCACGCCAGTGATTATGCTGTCGTCCAAGGACGGGCTGTTCGACAAGGCCAAGGGGCGCATCGTCGGCTCCGACCAGTTTTTGACCAAGCCTTTCAGCAAGGAAGAACTGCTGAACGCGATCCAGGCCCATGTACCGGGCTTCGCCGCTGTTTTGCCGCAGTAGGACACGCACAGTGACGCTCGGCCAGCGGGCCCGGCGTCGACAAGAATGGGGAAGACCATGGCACGTATTCTGATCGTCGATGATTCGCCGACCGAAATGTACAAACTGACCGGCATGCTGGAAAAGCACGGTCATGAAGTGTTGAAAGCCGAAAACGGCGCCGACGGCGTGGCCCTGGCCCGTCAGGAAAAACCCGACGCCGTGCTGATGGACATCGTCATGCCCGGCCTCAATGGTTTCCAGGCGACCCGTCAGCTGACCAAAGACCCGGAAACCGGGCACATCCCGGTGATCATCATCACCACCAAGGATCAGGAAACCGACAAGGTCTGGGGCACGCGCCAGGGCGCCAAGGACTACCTGACCAAACCGGTCGACGAAGAGACTCTGATCAAGACCCTGAACAACGTGCTGGCCGGTTGATCGTCCGGCCATGACCGAGTCGCTGACGGCTTTCGAACTGCTGCTGCAGATCGACCAGCGTTGTCGTCTGCTGGCGGCGGACTTGCCGTCCCAGCCGACCCGACAAGACAGTTGGAGCGGCATCGGCTTCCGTCTGGGCGAGCACTGGTACGTCGCGCCGATGGGCGAGGTCAGCGAAGTGTTGCACGAGCCGCGGTTCACCCAGCTGCCGGGGGTCAGACCCTGGGTCAAGGGCGTGGCCAACCTGCGCGGGCGACTGTTGCCGATCATCGACCTGTGCGGGTTCTTCGGGCATGAGCTGTCAGCCGTGCGCAAGCAACGGCGGGTCTTGGTGGTGGAGCATAACGAGGTGTTTACCGGGTTGATGGTCGATGAGGTTTTCGGCCTCCAGCACTTTGCCCAGGACAGCCTGGAACCGGTAGATAGCTTGAGCGGCGCGATTGCACCATTCATCCAGGGCCAGTTTCAGCGTGAGCAGAACTGGCAGGTGTTCAGCCCGTTTGCGTTGGTGCAGTCCCAAAGCTTCATGCACGTCGCTGTGTAAACGCGACCCCTGTGGGAGCGAGCTTGCTCGCGATGACGGACTCACAGCCAACATTGATGTCGACTGATACACCGCTATCGCGAGCAAGCTCGCTCCCACAGGTTCTTCGGCAATCTTTAAGGGTGTTGGTTACCGATGATAAAAGCAAAAACAGGCAAGCCGGAAGGGTCGCGCAGCCGGTCGCAGATCATCGCGCTGTTCATCGCGCTGATCGTCTTCATCATGCTGCTGTTCGCCAACTTCGCGTACCTCAACACCCAGGCCACGTACGACAAACAGTACATCGGCCACGCCGGTGAGCTGCGCGTGCTGTCCCAGCGCATTGCCAAGAACGCCACTGAAGCCGCTGCTGGCAAGGCGGCGGCGTTCAAGCTGCTGAGCGATGCGCGCAATGACTTTGCCCAACGCTGGGGTTATCTGAAGAAAGGTGATCCCGCCACCGGCCTGCCGCCGGCGCCGTCCACCGTGCGCCCGGAAATGCGCGCCGTGCAACTGGACTGGGAACGCTTGCTGAAAAACACCGACGCGATCCTCTCCAGCGAACAGACCGTGCTGTCGCTGCATCAAGTCGCCGCGACCCTGGCCGAAACCGTGCCGCAGTTGCAGGTCGAGTACGAAAAAGTCGTCGAAACGCTCCTCCAGCGCGGTGCCCCGGCCGCGCAAGTGGCCATGGCGCAGCGCCAGTCGCTATTGGCTGAGCGGATTCTCGGTGCGGTGAACACCGTGCTGTCCGGTGATGAAAATTCGCAGCAGGCCGCCGACGCCTTCGGTCGCGATGCGGCGCGATTCGGCCAGGTGCTCAACGGCATGCTCCAGGGCAATCCGTCACTGAAAGTCAGCCAGGTTGAAGACCGCGATGCTCGCGCGAGGTTGATCGAGATTTCCGAGCTGTTCGAATTCGTCTCGGGTTCGGTGGATGAAATCCTCGAAACCTCGCCGGAACTGTTCAAGGTTCGCGAGTCTGCCACTAATATTTTCACCCTGTCGCAGACCCTGCTCGAGGAAGCCTCGCACCTGGCCGGCGGCCTCGAAAACCTGGCCGGCGGGCGCAACACCGACACCATTGGCGGCTACGTGCTGGGGCTGTTGGCGCTGATGTCGATCATCCTCATTGGTCTGGTGATGGTTCGGGAAACCAACCGTCAGCTGCGCGAAACGGCCGAGAAGAACGAGCGTAACCAGAACGCGATCATGCGCCTGCTCGACGAGATCGAAGACCTGGCGGACGGCGACCTGACCGTGACCGCCTCGGTGACCGAAGACTTCACCGGGACCATCGCCGACTCGATCAACTATTCTGTGGACCAACTGCGCGATCTGGTGGCGACCATCAACCTCACCGCTGGCCAGGTCGCTGCCGCCGTGCAGGAAACCCAGGCCACCGCCATGCACCTCGCGCAGGCTTCCGAGCATCAGGCGCAGCAGATTGCCGAAGCTTCCACCGCGATCAACGACATGGCCGAGTCCATCGATCAGGTTTCGGCCAACGCCGCCGAATCCTCGGCGGTAGCCGAACGCTCGGTGGAAATCGCCAACAAGGGCAACGAGGTGGTGCACAACACCATCCACGGCATGGACAATATTCGCGAGCAGATTCAAGACACCGCCAAGCGCATCAAGCGCCTCGGCGAGTCTTCTCAGGAAATCGGCGACATTGTCAGCCTGATCGATGACATTGCCGACCAGACCAACATCCTTGCGCTCAACGCGGCGATCCAGGCCTCCATGGCCGGTGATGCCGGGCGCGGTTTTGCGGTGGTCGCCGATGAAGTCCAGCGGCTGGCCGAGCGCTCGTCCGCCGCCACCCGGCAGATCGAAACCCTGGTGCGGGCGATTCAGACCGACACCAACGAAGCAGTGATTTCCATGGAACAGACCACCACCGAAGTGGTGCGCGGCGCTCGTCTAGCGCAGGATGCCGGAGTGGCCCTGGAAGAAATCGAAGGCGTGTCGAAGACCCTCGCCGCGTTGATCCAGAGTATTTCCAACGCGGCGCAGCAACAGACGTCTTCGGCCGGACAGATTTCCCTGACGATGAACGTGATCCAGCAGATCACCACGCAGACTTCGTCCGGCTCCACCGCCACCGCCGAGAGCATCGGCAACCTGGCGAAAATGGCCAGCCAGCTGCGGCGTTCGGTGTCCGGTTTCACCTTGCCGGCCGCAAAGGTGCAGGCTGCGGATAAAGTGTGATGCGCCTTGAGGCGCGCGAATTATGAGTGGAGTGGTTATGGGTGATCGGCACGACTATGTGGCCCTCGAGTGGGTCAAAGGCGAGATTGCCGAAACGCTGAAAGTGGCTCATCAGGCAATTGAAACGTTGCTTGATGACCCGCAGGCGACGCACGCCCTCAGTGAATGCCTGGCGTGCATCCATCAGGTTCACGGCAGTTTGCAGATGGTCGAGTTCTACGGCGCGGCGCTGCTCGCCGAAGAGATGGAACATCTGACCACGGCTTTGCAACAGAACCGCGTCAGTCATCGCGATGAGACGCTCCACCTGTTGCTGCAAGCCCTTGGGCAGCTGCCGATTTACCTCGACCGGGTGCAAGGTGCGCGCCGCGACCTGCCGCTGGTGGTGCTGCCGCTGATCAACGATCTGCGCAGCGCCCGTGGCGAAAGCCTGTTGTCGGAAACCAGCCTGTTCAGCCCGCAATTGCCGGACCTGCCGCCCCTGGACGAAGAGTCGCTGGCGCTGCTGGAGCCGGCGGATTTACCGAATGTGCTGCGCAAATTGCGGCAGATGTTGCAGATGGCCCTGGTCGGATTGCTGCGTGAGCAGGACGGCGAAACCAATCTCGGTTACCTGACCAAGGTTTTTGCGCGCCTCGAAGGGCTGTGCGGCAACGCACCCCTGAGCCCGTTGTGGCAAGTCGCCTCGGCGCTGGTCGAAGGTATGCGCGGCGGCTCGATTGCTAACAGTCCAGCGTTGCGCAGCCTGTTCAAGGAGGCCGACAAAGAACTGAAGCGCCTGCTTGAACAGGGCATGCCCGGAATCAATCAGCCGGCGCCGCTGGAGTTGCTCAAGAGTTTGCTGTTCTACATTGCCAAGGCCGAACATCCCACCGGGCAGATGCTGACCATGAAAGATCGCTACGGACTGGACGACGCGCTGCCTGACAGCGCGATGGTCGACGAAGAACGAGCACGGCTGGCCGGTCCCGACCGGGATGCCATGCGCTCGGTGTTGGCTGCTTTGTGTGAAGAGCTGGTGCGGGTCAAGGAACGCCTGGACCTGTTCGTGCGCAGTGACCGCCAACACACCTCTGACCTCGAAAGCCTGCTGGCGCCCCTGCGGCAAATCGCCGACACCCTGGCGGTGCTCGGTTTCGGCCAGCCACGCAAGGTCATCATCGATCAACTGGCGGTGGTGCTAAGCCTGGCCCAGGGCCAGCGTGAGCCGAACGACGCGATCCTGATGGACGTCGCCGGTGCCTTGCTCTACGTCGAAGCGACGCTGGCCGGTATGGTCGGCACCGTCGAGCCGGAAAGCCAGGAAGAAAGCCGCCTGCCGACCACCGACCTGACACAGATCCATCAGATCGTGATCAAGGAAGCGCGCATCTGCCTGCAACAAGCCAAGGACATGATCGTCGACTACATCGACGCCGACTGGGACCGCCAGCACTTGCAGCCATTGCCGGCCTTGCTGACCCAGGTACGCGGTGCACTGGCGATGATTCCGTTGAGCCGTGCGGCGAGCCTGATCGAAACCTGCAACCACTTCATCCGCGAGCACCTGCTGCTCGATCAGGATCATCCCGGCTGGCAGGAACTGGACAGCCTGGCCGACGTCGTCACCAGCATCGAATATTACCTGGAGCGCCTCAGCGACGACCCCGAAGCGCCGGGCGAAAAGTTGCTCGACGTCGCGGAAAAAAGCCTGGCCTCACTCGGCTTTTTCCCCAGCGAGCAACAGGTGCCGGTGCTTGAAGATGTGCTCAGCCCGAGTGAAGCGCAGGTCATGCAGGATTTGCAGGAACTGGACGACCCTGAGACCGTCAAGTCACTGGCCGATGTATTGGCCAGCCCTGTGTCTTCCGTCAACCCGCCCGCCCTGACTATCCCGGGAAGCCTGTTGCCGCCGCCCGCCGATGAAGAACCGGTGGACGATGAGCTGCGGGAAGTCTTCCTCGAAGAAACCGATGAAGTCCTGGAAATCCTCCGGGAGTACCTGCCACGCTGGTCGGCCAATCCCGACGATAAATCAGCTTTGAGTGAATTGCGTCGGGCCTTTCATACGTTGAAAGGCAGTGGCCGGATGGTCCGCGCTTTGGTGCTGGGCGAACTGGCCTGGGCGGTGGAAAACCTGCTCAACCGCGTACTGGAGCACAGCGTTCCGCCGGGGCCGGCGGTGCAACAACTGCTGGGCGATGCGCTGAATCTGCTGCCGGAACTGGTGGCCGAGTTTGCGGCCAATGCCCAGCGCCAGTGCAACGATGTCGACCAATTGGCTGCACGCGCCCACGCCTTGGCCAAGGGCAATGAGCCGATCCCCGACGAGGACGCACAGGACGTCGCAGCCCTCGATCCGCTGCTGCTTGAGATCTTCCGCAATGAGGCCGAAACCCATTTGGGCAGCCTCAACCGTTTCCTCGATAAAGCCGCCGAGCACGTGCCATTGCAGGCCAGCGACGAGTTGCAGCGGGCGCTGCATACACTCAAGGGCAGCGCCTCCATGGCTGGCGTATTGCCGATCGCCGAGCTGGCGAAGCCACTGGATCATCTGGCCCGGGAGTACAAGGCGCACCTGCTCGCCCTCGACCTGGACGAAGTCGAACTGTTACTGGAAGCCGAAGGACTGTTCCGTCTCGGGTTGCGACAGCTCAAGAGTGATCCACTGGCGGAGATTCCCGGCGCCCGCTCCTTGATCGAGCGAACGCAGGCATTGCTGGCCGAGCGTCTGGAAGTCCTCCTGAGTGCACCCAATAGCGGGTTGCGCATCAAGCGTGATCCGCAACTGATCAACAACTTCCTCGCGCAAGGCATGGACATCCTGCTGGATGCTGAAAGCCTGTTGCAGCGCTGGCAGCAACATCCCGGCGAGCGTCAGGAGCTCAGCGCATTGCTGGATGAACTGACCACCCTCGGCGAAGGCGCCCACCTGGCTGATTTGCATCCGGTGGATGAACTCTGCGAAGCCTTGCTCGACCTCTACGGCGCGGTGGAAGAAAGCAGCCTGGCGGTCAGCGAGGCGTTTTTCCACGAGGCGCAAAGTGCCCATGAAGCGCTGATCAACATGCTCGACGAGCTGGCCGCCGGCCAGGAAGTCAGCCCGCAACCGGAACGCATCCGAGCCTTGCGCGGCTTGCTCGATGAGAGCCTGGATCCGTCGGCGATGGGGTTGATCCGCAGCGATGGCAGCCGCACGTTGAGCATCCGGGAACTGGGCAGCGCCACGGCCGAACTGGAACAGACCGCGACCCAGGTTGAGCTGGATGATGAGATCGTTTCGATTTTCCTCGAAGAGGCGGTGGATATCCTCGAAAGCGCCGGTCAGGCTTTGCAGCGCTGGCTGAGCGACCCGGACAACGCTGCGCCGCTGTTGTCGTTGCAGCGAGATTTGCACACCCTCAAGGGTGGTGCGCGGATGGCCGAAGTCGAGCCGGTCGGTGAGCTGGCCCATGAACTGGAAAGCCTTTACGAAGGTCTGGTGGACCGCCGTTACGCCTACAGCGAAGCCTTGGCGCACTTGCTGCAACACAGTCATGACCGGCTCGCGCAGCTGCTTGATCAGTTGCAGAACCAGCGGCCATTGGGCGATCCGGGTGAGGTGATCGAGGCCATTCGCGAGTTTCGCCAGGGCAACGCCAGCGCTGTTGAAGCGGTCGAACCGGCACGGGCCGAGGATTCACCGGGCCATGATCCGGAGCTTCTGGAGATCTTTCTCGAGGAAGGTTTCGACATCATCGAAAACTCCGGCGCGGCGCTGGTGCGCTGGCAGGCCGAGCCTTCGAATCGTCAGGAAGTGGAAACCCTGCTGCGTGATTTGCACACCCTCAAGGGTGGCGCGCGGATGGTGGAAATCGCGCCGATTGGCGACCTCGCCCATGAGCTGGAATTCCTCTACGAAGGCCTCTCGGCTGGCGTGTTGCAACCCACCGCCGCGTTGTTCGGCTTGTTGCAAAGCAGCCACGACCGACTGGCGCAGATGCTCGACGCGGCCCGTGCCGGTCAGCCATTGCCGCCCGCCGATCAACTGATCGACGCGATCAAGAATTTCAGTCATCCGGCCGTGCCCGAAGCACCGGCACCGGCCGTGGTGTCCACAACGCCGAAAGTCGAGACGCCGGCACCGCAGCCCGATGCCGGCGCGGACATGGTCAAGGTCTCGGCAGAACTGCTCGACGATCTGGTCAACCTGGCCGGCGAAACGTCGATCTTCCGTGGCCGGATCGAACAACAGGTCAACGATGCGCGCGTGACCTTGAGCGAGATGGAAACCACCATCGAGCGCATGCGCGACCAGTTGCGTCGTCTCGACACGGAAACCCAGGGGCGGATCCTCAGCCGCCAGCAAGTCGACGCCGAGCGCCTGGGCTACGAAGAATTCGATCCGCTGGAAATGGACCGCCACTCACAATTGCAGCAACTGTCGCGCGCGCTGTTCGAATCCGCCTCCGACTTGCTCGACCTCAAGGAAACCCTCGACCGACGCAATCAGGACGCGGAAAACCTGCTGCAACAGCAGGGCCGCATCAACACCGAATTGCAGGAAGGCCTGATGCGTACGCGCATGGTGCCGTTCGAGCGGATGCTGCCGCGCTTGAAGCGGATCGTCCGTCAGGTCTCCGGCGAGTTGGGCAAAGATGTGGAATTCATCGTCGGCAATGCCGAAGGCGAGATGGACCGCAACGTTCTCGAACGCATGGCCGCGCCGTTGGAACACATGCTGCGTAACGCCGTGGATCATGGCCTGGAATCGGCCGAGGTGCGTATCGCGGCGGGTAAACCGGCTCAGGGTCGAATCACCCTTGACCTGTCGCGAGAGGGCGGCGACATCATTTTCGACATCCGCGACGACGGTGCCGGCGTGCCGCTGGACGCGGTGCGGCGCAAGGCGATCAAGCGCGGGTTGCTGGCGCCGGACAGCGACATCAGCGACCGCGACGTGTTGCAATTCATCCTGCAACCGGGGTTCTCCACCGCCGAGAAAATCACCCAGATTTCTGGACGCGGCGTCGGCATGGACGTGGTGCATGAAGAGGTCCGACAGCTCGGCGGCAGCATGAGCATCGACTCTGTGCCGGGGCAGGGCGTGCACTTCCGGATTCGCCTGCCGTTCACCGTGTCGGTCAACCGGGCGCTGATGGTGCAGTGCTTTGATGATCAGTACGCGATCCCGCTGAACACCATCGACGGCATCGTTCGCGTGCTGCCCAACGAGCTTGAAGGGCATTACCGGCTCGATCCGCCGACCTACAAATACGCCGGGCAACACTATGAACTGTGTTACCTCGGCGAACTGCTGAAAACCAGCCATCGCCCGAAACTACTCGGCCAGAGCCTGCCGCTGCCGGTGTTGCTGGTGCAGTGCAACGAACGGCACATCGCGGTGCAAGTCGACTCCATGGCCGGCACTCGCGAGATCGTGGTCAAAAGCCTCGGCCCGCAATTCGCGGCGGTGCAGGGTTTGTCCGGGGCCACGATTCTCGGCGATGGGCGGGTGGTGCTGATTCTCGATTTGCTGGCACCAATCCGCGCGATGCAGGCCCGTGTGCCGCAACAGTCAGCGACTCAGGAGGCGGAGGTCGAGCCGCACAAGCCACTGCTGGTGTTGGTGGTCGACGATTCGGTGACGGTGCGCAAGGTCACCAGCCGTCTGCTGGAACGCCACGGCATGAACGTGCTGACCGCCAAGGACGGTGTCGACGCCATGCTGCTGCTTGAAGACCACAGGCCTGACGTGATGCTGCTGGACATCGAAATGCCGCGCATGGACGGCTTCGAAGTCGCGACCCAGGTACGCGCCGACGAACGTCTGCAGCACCTGCCGATCATCATGATCACTTCCCGCACCGGGCAAAAACACCGCGACCGCGCGATGGCCATCGGCGTCAACGACTACCTCGGCAAGCCGTACCAGGAATCGGTGCTGCTCGAAAGCATCGCGCTGTGGAGCAAAACCCATGCTTGATGACCATTTTTACCAGCGCACCAACAACCTCACCGGCCTGCTGCTGCCCTTGGCCGACCGCAACCTGATTCTGCCCAACGTCGCTGTTGCGGAGCTTATTGATTACCAACCCAGCGCCTTCGACCTCGACACTCCGCCGTGGTACCTCGGGCGGGTGATGTGGCGGAACCGGCAGATTCCGTTGCTCAGTTTCGAGTCAGCGTGTGGGCAGAAAATCGTGATCGGTGAGCGGGCGCGGATTGTGATTCTCAATGCTCTCGGTGGGCGGCCTGAGTTGAAATTTATTGCACTGTTGGTGCAGGGGATTCCGCGGTCTTACAAGCTTGATAGTCAGTTGAGCTATGTGGATGTGCCGTTGTGCTCGCTGGAACAGGCGGCAGTGCAGGTGGGGGAGCAAGTTGCCAAGGTGCCTAACTTGTTGGCACTGGAGGAGTTGCTTGTAAGTGCTGGGTTGATCTGACTGGCCCCATCGCGAGCAAGCTCGCTCCCACATTGGATCTCCGTCGTACACAAAACCCCTGTGGGAGCGAGCTTGCTCGCGATGGCGGCCGTCAATTCGCCACAGACCTGACTGCTAAGCGCTGGCCTGAGCCTTCATCTGCGCCGACTCGTGATGATCAAGCGCCCGCTCCACCAACAATTGCACCCCATCCGCCATGCGGCTGAGCGCCAAGGCGACAGAGCGGCGTGAGCCTTCCACATCGTCCGCCAGATCGGCAGCAATGGCGCTGATGGACATCAGGTCTTCGGAGGCATTGGCCAGAAGGGCTTCGGTGTCGATGTCGGGGGAGACGCTGAAGAGGTGATGTTTGCGGCGCTTGCCCGGTTTTTCATGGGGTGGGAAGTAGTAGGAAAAGACGCGGTCGGCGGCTTCCTTGAGTTTTTCAGCTTCGAGGGATGCTTCGGAACCGGTGTCGGTTTCTGGCGGGTTGGGAGTTGGTTTGAACATGGCAAAGATCCTTGTAGTGATGGAGCTGCCATTTTTCGTTTTCCAGACGAAAAGGGTGGCAGCTGTACGCGGACTGGAAAAACCGAGAAAGGATCAAACCCGGCAGACCCGAAGGTCTCCCACGCACAGCCGCCATAACTTAGAACTACGGAGCAAAAAAAGCGCCGCATTATGTCATGTGCATTGATCCTGTTCTTCGGGTTTTCCAGACCCGATCGCTGAATTGGCAGCGACACACAAACGATAAAGATCAACGCAAAACCGCACCAGTCGGCGGGTTCCGGCATTGCTGTAGGCAGCGACGCCAGACTGCGTAGCCGCTCACCCTTCCTGCGGAGAAACTTTTAAACACAAATCCCCATTTGGCTGGCGGAGGTTGAAGAGTCCCAAAAAGGGACTGATTGGTCCTTTTTTGGGACTTGTCGATGATTGCTGTGGAGCTTTCTCAGGACAGATAACTAGGTGTGTTCGAAATCCACCCCTCACCCCAACCCTCCCGAAACGTCGGACCGCCCCAGAGGGGCGAGGGGGAAAGGGAACAGATCTCCATGCTTTTCAAAGCCTGAGTTCGACTCGGAATCTCAGGTCGATGTATAGCGAAAGACACCTCGGTCCGTCCCCTCTACCCCCTGGGGAGAGGGCTAGGGTGGGTAAAAACCGGGTACATCCTTTACGTTTGAGACCGGGGACATGGTTTACAGGTATCAATCATGGTCAGGAGGTACTGACCATGCCCTGGAATCGAGAGTCCCCGATGGATCAGCGAGTGAAATTAATCCATGACTGGCTTAGCGGCAGTTACAGCAAGAGCCAACTGAGTCGACGATATGGCGTTAGCCGTCCGACGGTCGATAAGTGGCTTGATCGGTATGCAACCTGCGGCGTAGATGGCTTGAAAGAGCGCTCGCGAAAACCGCTGAGCTGTCCGCATCAAACCCGCGATGAAATCATTGCCACGTTGCTTGCGAAGAAAAGCGAGCACCCGGATCGCGGGCCGAAGCAACTGATCCAGCGCCTGCGCAATGCGCAGCCGCAGATCGCTTGGCCGGCCGCCAGCACCGCTGGAGAGTGGCTGAAAAAGGCCGGTCTGGTGATTCCTCGACGGCTGCGCCAGCCCCGCCCGCATGGGCCAGTGCATCTACGTCAGGCCGACGAACCCAATCAAACCTGGTGCGCCGATTTCAAAGGGCAATTCAGAACCCAGGACGGCCACTGGTGCTATCCGCTGACCATCACCGACCATGCCAGTCGCTATCTTCTGGAATGCCGGGCGCTTCCCAGCACCCACGGTGAACCTACGCGTCAGGGCTTCGAGTGGGCGTTCCGGGAGTTCGGCATGCCTGATGTGATCCGCACCGATAACGGCGCGCCATTTGCGTCGACAGGCTTGGCCCGCCTCTCCAGGCTGTCCGTCTGGTTCATCAGGCATGGTGTCCACCCCGAAACAATCAAGCCAGGACGCCCGGATCAGAACGGTCGGCATGAACGCATGCACCGCACGCTAAAGGCTGCCGTGCTCAGGCCGCCGGCAGAAAACCTGCTGCGTCAGCAGCTTGCCTTTGAGGACTTCGTACAGGATTTCAATCACGCACGGCCTCATACGGCGCTGGAGATGAAGACGCCAGCGGATATCTATCGCCCGTCACTCAGACCTTATCCAGGCTATTTGCCGGCGGTCGAATACGGGGCCGACGTCGAAGTACGGCGGGTGCGCAAGAATGGTGAGATCAAGTGGCAAGGGGCCCTGATCTTTCTGGGCGAGGCACTGATCGACGAGCACGTCGCGCTGAAGGAAGTGGCTGATGGCGTGTGGGAGTTGTACCTTTGCTCTTTCCCTTTAGGCAGGCTTGAACGCGGTGCCAAACGCGTATCAAGCCTGTTAAATGTGTAAACGATGTACCCGGTCAAATGTGTAAAGGATGTACCGGTCTCTACAGTGAGGGGTCGATCTCAAACCATTACCCTGACCGTAACTATCCACCGCTCTGCTTGATTGATGCCCCCACCCAACGCTCCTAAGGTGACTCCCACGACAGCGAACCCGTGGAGTGGTCATGACAACAACAATATCCCCCGACTCGCGATGGACGCGGCGGCGCAGCGAAAAGCAGCGGCGTCTCGAGCTGGTACGGGGTTTCGCCGACGGTGTGGTCTTGCCCACCGACAAAATCGTTGCGGCGCTGGAGGCCTTGATCCTGCCCGGCGACCGTGTGGTGCTGGAGGGCAATAACCAGAAGCAGGCGGATTTCCTGTCCCGCTCCCTAGCCAAGGCTGATCCGGCGAAGCTGCATGATCTGCACATGATCATGCCCAGCGTCGGACGCTCCGAGCATCTCGACCTGTTTGAACGCGGCATCGCCCGCAAGCTCGATTTCTCCTTCGCCGGCACCCAAAGCCTGCGCATCAGCCAGTTGCTGGAAGACGGCCTGCTGGAAATCGGCGCGATCCATACCTACATCGAGCTTTATGCGCGGCTGGTGGTGGACCTGATTCCCAACGTCGTGCTCTCGGCCGGTTTCATGGCCGACCGCGCCGGCAACATCTACACCGGCCCGAGCACAGAAGACACGCCCGCATTGATCGAACCGGCCGCCTTCAGCGACGGCATCGTCATCGTTCAGGTCAATCAACTGGTGGACGATGTCAGCGAGTTGCCCCGCGTCGACATCCCGGCCTCCTGGGTCGATTTCGTGGTGGTGGCGGACAAGCCGTTCTACATCGAACCGCTGTTCACCCGCGACCCGCGCCACATCAAGCCTGTGCATGTGTTGATGGCGATGATGGCGATCCGCGGGATCTACGAGAAACACAACGTCCAGTCCCTGAACCACGGCATCGGTTTCAACACCGCCGCCATCGAATTGATCCTGCCGACCTACGGCGAATCCCTCGGCCTGAAAGGCAAGATCTGCCGCAACTGGACGCTCAATCCGCACCCAACCTTGATTCCCGCCATCGAAAGCGGCTGGGTCGAAAGCGTGCATTGCTTCGGCACCGAATTGGGCATGGAAAACTACATCGCCGCTCGGCCTGATGTGTTCTTCACCGGCCGTGATGGCTCCCTGCGCTCCAACCGGATGTTCTGCCAACTGGCCGGGCAATACGCGGTGGACCTGTTTATCGGTGCCACGCTGCAAGTCGATGGCGACGGCCATTCCTCCACCGTGACGCGCGGCCGCCTGGCCGGTTTCGGTGGTGCGCCGAACATGGGCCACGACCCGCGCGGCCGTCGTCACAGCACACCAGCCTGGCTCGACATGCGTCACGACGATGCGCCCGAAGCGCTGCTGGAGCGGGGCAAAAAACTCGTGGTGCAAATGGTCGAGACCTTCCAGGAGGGCGGCAAACCGACCTTCGTCGAAACCCTCGACGCGGTGGAAGTGGCGAGAAAAAGCGGCATGCCACTGGCGCCGATCATGATCTACGGCGACGACGTCACCCATCTGCTAACCGAAGAAGGCATCGCCTATTTGTACAAGGCGCGTTCGCTGGAAGAACGTCAGGCGATGATCGCGGCCGTGGCCGGAGTGACTGTCATCGGTCTGCGCCACAACCCGAAAGACACCGCGCGCATGCGCCGCGAAGGCCTGATCGCCTTGCCCGAAGACCTCGGCATCCGCCGCACCGACGCCACCCGCGAGTTGCTCGCCGCCAAAAGTGTGGCCGATCTGGTCGAGTGGTCCGGTGGTCTCTACAACCCGCCCGCCAAGTTCAGGAGCTGGTAATGCACGCATTCAACCTGCAACCGAAAACCCTTTCCCTGGCTGAGCGGCTGGCGGATCTGGCGGTGGACGCGCTGATCGACGAAGCGGACCTGTCGCCGAAACCGGCGCTGGTCGACCGTCGTGGCAATGGCGCGCATACCGATTTACACCTCGGGCTGATGCACGCCTCGGCGCTGTCCCTGTGGCCTGCGTTCAAGGAAATGGCGGAGGCCGCCATTGAGTTCGGCGAGGTGGGTCTGCCGCTGCGCGAAGCCATTGGCCTGATTGGTCGTGAAGGCGAGGAAGTGATGCTCGCCACCACGGGCGGCGTGAACACCCATCGCGGCGCCATCTGGGCCTTGGGTCTGTTGGTCGCGGCGGCTGCACTGGAACCCGAATCCGCTGCCGCAGGCTCCATCACTTTGCGCGCCGCACCTCTGGCCTTGCTCGACGACCGTTACGCGCCGCGTCCTCTGAGCCACGGCGCGCAAGTCGCTCAGCGTTACGGCGCCCGCGGTGCCCGTGAAGAAGCACAGCTCGGTTTCCCAGCGGTGATTCAGCGTGCTCTGCCGCAACTCAAACGCAGCCGCGCCGCCGGTCATGGCGAGCAGAACGCTCGGCTCGATGCCTTGCTGGCGATCATGACGAATCTGGCCGACACCTGCGTGCTCTACCGCGCAGGGGAACAAGGTCTGCAGACCATGCAACTCGGCGCCCAAGCGGTACTCGATGCGGGCGGCAGTGCCAGCCTCGCCGGCCGCCGCCGTTTGCATGAGCTGGACCAACAACTCATCGCGTTGAATGCCTCGCCCGGCGGTGCTGCTGACTTGCTCGCAGCTTGCCTGTTCATCGACCGCATCGAGTCTGGCGACGGCCTCATCCAGGGAGCTTTCTGATGGAAACCTTATCTTTTGAATTCTCCGCCGGGCAGCCGCCACGTGGCCGGACGCTGGTGGGTTGTGTCGGCTCGGGCGATCTGGAAGTGCTGATCGAACCGGGTCAGGCCGGCAAACTGACGATCAAGGTGCAAACGTCGGTCAATGGCGCCGAACAGCGCTGGCAGCATCTGTTCGCGCGGATGTTCGACGGTCAGACACCGCCGGCGATGGCGATTGATATCCACGATTTCGGCGCGACGCCGGGCGTGGTGCGCTTGCGTCTGGAACAAGGCTTTGAGGAGATCGGCCATGAGTGACAGTGCAGAACTCCTCCACAAGCATAGCTTCGTCGAACTCGGCGCCCGGCAACGGGCAAAAGCCTTGCTCGACGCCGGCACCTTCCGCGAATTGCTCGACCCGTTTCAGCGTGTCATGTCGCCATGGCTGTCGCGCCAGGGCGTGGTGCCGCAAGCCGATGACGGCGTAGTGATCGCCAAGGGCAGCATCGGCGGTTTGCCGGTGGTCATCGCCGCGATCGAAGGCGCGTTTCAGGGCGGCAGCCTCGGTGAGGTCGGCGGGGCGAAGATTGCCGGTGCGCTGGAACTCGCCGCCAAAGACAACCGCAATGGCATTCCCACGCGCGCCGTGTTGCTGCTGGAAACCGGTGGCGTGCGTTTGCAGGAAGCCAACCTCGGGCTGGCGGCGATTGCCGATATTCATGCGGCGATTGTCGATCTGCGCCAATACCAGCCAGTGGTTGGCGTGGTGGCGGGCAGCGTGGGTTGCTTTGGCGGGATGTCGATTGCTGCCGGGTTGTGCAGCTATTTGCTAGTGACTCAAGAAGCGCGGCTTGGCCTGAATGGTCCGCAAGTGATCGAGCAGGAAGCCGGGCTTGAGGAATATGACTCCCGTGATCGTCCTTTCATCTGGAGCCTGACCGGTGGCGAGCAACGTTTTGCCAGTGGTTTGGCGGATCGTTTTGTCGCTGACGACGTGGCGCAGGTTCAGCAGCAGGTCAGCGAATTGCTTAAACAAGGTTTGCCTGAACAGCAACGCAGCCGTCAGGCCGAATTGTTCCTGCAACGGTTGGCCCGTCTGGACGCCGAGCCGCAAATCGAGCCGTCAACGGTTCGCGATCTGTATCAAGGAGAGCGCTCATGAGTTCGTATTCCCTGAGAGGTTTGAACTGGTTCAACGCCTTGAGTGCGGGCGCGAAACCGGTGGATGGTTTGCCCGCTTCATTGAAGGTTGCCGACGGTGTATTGGGTGACCAGCCCGTTCGCTTTATCGCGGTGGTGGCTGACCCCGACAACCGTTTCGTCCGCGCCCGCAATGGCGAGGTCGGTTTGCTGGAAGGTTGGGGCTTGGCGAAGGCTGTGGATGAAGTTATCGCGGCCGATCTGGATAAACCGCAGAAACGCGCCTTGATCGCCATCGTCGATGTGCCGAGTCAGGCCTACGGTCGGCGCGAAGAAGCGCTCGGCATTCATCAGGCCTTGGCCGGTGCCGCAGACAGTTATGCCCGTGCCCGACTGGCCGGCCATGCAGTGATCGGTTTGCTGGTGGGCAAGGCGATGTCCGGGGCATTTCTGGCTCACGGGTATCAGGCTAATCGGCTGATTGCGTTGCGCGATCCGGGCGTGATGGTTCACGCGATGGGCAAGGCTTCGGCGGCGCGGGTGACTTTGCGCAGCGTCGAAGAACTCGAAGCCTTGGCCGCCAGCGTGCCGCCGATGGCGTACGACATCGACAGTTACGCCAGCCTTGGACTGCTTTGGGAAACCTTGTCGGTGGAACAGATCGAGCAGCCGACGGCGGCGGATCTGACGCGGGTGACTGAATGCCTGAGCCAGGCGATTGGCGATGTCGCCGCGAAAGGGCGCGACCTGAGCAGCCGCTTGGGCGCGAGCAACCGTGCGGCGTCGAGTCAGGTTCGCCAATTGCTGAGAGAGCAGTGGTGAACACGCTTCTGGCCCACGACCTGCTCTGGGGGATGACCCCGGAGCAGTTGCCTGCGGATGCACCTTCGTGGGTGATCGAGTCGATCAGTGCGGGTCAACCGGTGGTGGTTCGGCGTGCGTTGAGTGCGGCGGATCACATCGCGGTCGGGGTGCGTGGGCGTTTGCGTGAACAGCGGTATGCAACGGTGATGTCGGTCGATTCGATTCAGCGTCGGGTACAGCCGGAAGCGCTTTGCCATGTCTCGATTGATCGGGATTTGCCGGCAGTGCGCGCCCTCAATCAACTGCGGCCGATGCTCGATTCCTGTGAGTGGGTGTGGGGTGTCAGCGGCAGTGCCGGGTTTGAATTGGCCAGCGGTTTTCAGGCATTGCATGAGGGCAGCGATCTCGACTTGATCCTGCGTACACCGCAGCCGTTGGATCGTGTGCAGGCACAGGAAATGCTGAGGTTGTTTGATGCGTCTTTCTGCAAAGTGGACATGCAACTGCAAACGCCAAACGGCGCTGTCGCCCTGCGCGAATGGGCCGGTCCATCGCAACGGATCCTGCTAAAAAACGCCAATGAAGCCTGTCTGGTAACCAATCCCTGGAACCCGCAGGAGCAAGCAGCGTGAGCAGCTTGCTGGTGTTCCCCGGCCAGGGCGCACAGCAGCCGGGCATGCTGCATCGTTTGCCTCGCGAGACGGTGATCGAGGCGAGTGAAGTGCTTGGCGAAGATGCATTGCTGCTGGATTCTGCCGAGGCGTTGAAGTCGACAAGGGCGGTTCAGCTTTGCTTGCTGATTGCAGGCGTCGCGGCTTCACGCCAGTTGTTAATTACGGCGGATTACGTGGCGGGATTGTCTATCGGCGCCTACCCGGCAGCGGTGGTCGCCGGCGCCTTGAGTTTCAGCGATGCGCTGCATCTGGTGAGTCTGCGCGGTGAGTTGATGCAACAGGCTTATCCACAAGGCTTCGGCATGACCGCGATTATCGGTCTGGATCTGGCCACGGTGGAAGGCTTGCTGGCTCAGGTTCACCGCGTCGACACGCCGGTTTACCTGGCCAACATCAACGCCGATAACCAGGTGGTCATTGCCGGCAGCGATGGCGCGATGAAAGCGGTGGCCGAGTTGGCGAAAAGTCGCGGTGCAGGTCTGGCCAAACGTCTGGCCGTCAGCGTGCCGTCCCATTGCCCGCTGCTGGAAACGCCTGCGAAAACCCTGGCCGAAGCCTTCGCCAAGGTGCAGCTGAAAACACCGACGCTGGGCTACCTGAGCGGCAGTCGCGCCCGGCCCGTTATCAACACTGAAGCCTTGCGCGACGACCTGACGTTCAACATGTGCCGCGTCGTCGATTGGCGCGGCACGGTACAAAGCGCCTACGAGCGCGGCGTACGTCTACAGATCGAACTGCCGCCCGGTGCGGTGCTGACCGGGCTGGCGCGCCGGGTGTTCGAGCAGGGCACCGTGATTGCTTTCGACGGTGCGCGGCTCGATACCTTGCAGGCGCTGTTGCGTGAGGAGGGAAGCCGCCAACCCTAGAACACCGACTCAGGCCTTCGAACAACAAAAACAACATTCGACGATGCACTTTGAGGACAACAACAATGATTATTTACGGTGTGGCGCTGTTGGCGATTTGTACGCTGGCAGGGGTAATCGTGGGCGACATGCTCGGCGTGTTGCTGGGTGTGAAATCCAACGTTGGCGGCGTCGGGATCGCGATGATCCTGTTGATCTGCGCGCGGTTGTGGATGCAAAAACGCGGCGGCATGACCAAGGATTGCGAGATGGGCGTCGGTTTCTGGGGCGCCATGTACATTCCGGTGGTGGTCGCAATGGCCGCGCAACAGAATGTCGTCACCGCCCTGCACGGCGGCCCGGTAGCGGTGCTGGCGGCGATCGGATCTGTGGTGATCTGCGGTTGCACCATTGCCCTGATCAGCCGGACTCACAAAGGCGAACCGTTGCCCGATGAACCGGCGGAAATAACGCCGGTCGGCACGCCAGTAGGAGGTCGCTGATATGTGGGAACTCATTGAGAAAGGTCTGGCCAATAACAGTCTGGTTACCGCGTTCGCGTTCGTCGGCGTGATCATGTGGGTGTCGGTGGTGCTGTCCAAGCGCCTGACGTTCGGACGGATTCACGGTTCGGCAATTGCCATCGTCATCGGGCTTGTTCTTGCCTGGGTCGGCGGCACCATGACGGGCGGGCAAAAAGGCCTGGCGGACCTGACGCTGTTTTCCGGCATCGGTCTGATGGGCGGCGCCATGCTGCGGGACTTTGCGATCGTCGCCACGGCATTCGAAGTGCAAGCCACCGAAGCGAAAAAGGCCGGTTTGATAGGTGTGATTGCGCTGCTGCTGGGCACGATCCTGCCATTTATTGTCGGCGCAAGCATGGCCTGGGCGTTTGGTTATCGCGATGCGATCAGCATGACCACCATCGGCGCGGGTGCGGTGACTTATATCGTCGGGCCGGTGACCGGGGCGGCGATTGGCGCGAGTTCGGATGTGGTGGCGTTGTCGATTGCCACCGGGTTGATCAAGGCGATTTTCGTGATGGTCGGCACACCGATGGCGGCGCGCTGGATGGGGCTGGATAACCCGCGTTCGGCGATGGTGTTTGGTGGGTTGGCTGGCACCGTCAGCGGTGTGACGGCCGGGTTGGCGGCGACGGATCGGCGGTTGGTGCCTTATGGGGCGTTGACGGCGACGTTTCACACCGGGCTTGGGTGCTTGCTTGGGCCTTCGTTGCTGTACTTCATTGTTCGCGGGATTGTCGGTTAAGCCTAGATTTGTATCACCGGTGATGGCCTCATCGCGGGCAAGCCATGCTCCTACAGGATGTGCGCGCTCTCTGTAGGAGCAAGGCTTGCCCGCGATGCAGGCGACACGGTCTCAGGCCTGGCGATTCGCATACATCCGACACTCCGCCAACAGCGCCAGCAAATTCGGATCCCGCTCCTTGGCCTTCAAAAACACCACCCCAATGTGCTGCTGCAACCGATACTTTTCCTGCAACGGAATCAGCTTCACCCGATTCTCATACACCGCCGCAATCCGTCCCGGCAGCAACGCATAACCCACGCCCGAGCTGACCATGCTCAGCAGGGTGAAGATGTCGTTGACCTGCATCGCCACCTTCGGTTCGAACCCCGCCTGCTTGAACACCCGATTACCGTCCTGGTGCGTGGCAAAGCCCTGGGTCAGCGTAATGAATGTCTCATCGCGCACTTCGGCCAGGTCGACTTCGGTCCGTTGCGCAAACCTTGAATCAGCCGGTGTGGCAAGAAAGATGTCGTCGGAAAACAGCTGAATCTGCTCGCAGTCCGGGTCGTTGACGCTTTCGTCCAGCGACACCAGGATCGCGTCGACTTCCATGTTCTTGAGCTTGTACAGCAGGTCGAAGTTCGAGCCGAGGATCAGGTCGATGTTGAGTTCGCTGCGGCGGATCTTCAGGCCCATGATCAACTGCGGCACCGTTTTCACCGTCAACGAATACAGCGAACCCAGCTTGAAACGCTCGGCGGAGAACCCGGCGGCTTCGCGGGTCAGGCGCACGGTTTCGACCACGTCCTGAATCAGCTTCTGCGCCCGTTCTTCCAGCACATAAGCGCTTTCCAGCGGCGTGAGATTGCGGCCCTCGTGCTTGAACAGCGGGCAGCGCAGGGCGCTTTCCAGGGAGTGGATCGCCCGGTGCACGCTGACGTTGCTGGTCTGCAATTCGGCGGCGGCCCGGGCCAGGTTGCCGGTGCGCATGAAGGCCAGGAACACCTCGAGTTTTTTCAGGGTCAACTCTTCATCGATCAGCATGATGCAGACTCTTATTCGAATGGCTCGATTGTGCACGTATGCGATCTTTTGTAGCAGCTGTCGAGTGAAACGAGGCTGCGATTTTTCAAGATCAAAAGATCGCAGCCTCGTTTCACTCGACAGCTCCTACAGTTTGCGCGATGTTGCAGGGAATTTTGAGGTGAGCAACACATGTATCACGGGGAAAGATTGAACGCCTGGACGCATCTGGTCGGGGCGGTGGCAGCGGTTGTCGGGGTGGTTTGGATGCTGGTGATCGCCGGCATGGACGGCAGCCCGTGGAAGATTGTTAGCGTGGCGATTTACGGCTTCACCTTGCTGGTGCTTTACAGCGCGTCGACCGTTTATCACAGCGTGCGTGGGCGCAAGAAAGAGATCATGCAGAAGGTCGATCACTATTCGATCTACCTGCTGATTGCCGGCAGCTACACGCCTTTTTGTCTGGTGACATTGCGCGGGCCGTGGGGCTGGACGCTGTTCGGGATTGTCTGGGGATTGGCGCTGATCGGCATCCTGCAAGAAATCAAACCGCGTTCGGAAGCGCGGATTCTGTCGATCGTCATCTATGCGGTGATGGGCTGGATCGTGCTGGTGGCGGTCAAGCCGTTACTGGCGGCGTTGGGTAGTACAGGTTTCGCCTGGCTGGCGTCGGGCGGCGTGCTGTACACCGTGGGCATTGTCTTTTTTGCGCTGGATAGCCGTTTGCGCCATGCCCACGGGATCTGGCATCTGTTCGTGATCGCCGGGAGTTTGCTGCACTTCGTGGCGATTCTGTTTTATGTCCTTTGAGGTCTCTAGGGGATCAAGCGATCCAGTTGCGCCTGCGCCCGTCGGCTGAACACCTGCAACAAGTCGCTCAAGGTGTGGGGCGGCGGTTCGTCGGCGCGGGTGACCGCATACAACGTGATCGGTAACGCTGGCGCCAAAGGTCGAATCGCCGTGGTGGCGGGGGACGCGCCAAGCGCGGTAAACGGGTCGATCACCGCCAGCCCGGCACCGGATTCCACCATCGCCCGTGCGAGCGAATAGGTCTGCACGGCGATGCGAACCCGTGGCGGCGGATCGACCGCCTCAAGGTAGCTGTCGAGCCTGGCTGCCAGCGGGTCGGCGCTGGACAGGCCGATCAGTGGCGCACCGGCCAGTTCGCTCAACAGCAACGGTTGGCTCAAGGCGTCGTCGGCCCAATAACCCAACGGCGCCAGTGCCACCAAAACCCCGCAGGCCAACACCTGTGCCTTCAGGCCCGGATGATCCGGCGGCTGTAAGGTCAGCGCGACATCCACTTCGCGCATCAACAAATTCTGCATCAGCTCACGGCTGTGGGCGCTGGACAGTTCGCAGACAATGTCCGGGTAGCGTTGCGTCCACTCGTTGATGGCCGGCGGCAGCAGCGACAGGGCCAGCGCCGGGATCGCGCCGATCCGTACGCTGTGACCCGGCTCGCGCCGCAGGCTCTGGGCCAGACGTCGCACGCCTTGCAGGCTTTCGGTGACCTTGTCGACTTCGCGCTCAAGCTCCAGCGCTTCTGGCGTGGCCTGCAATTTACCGCGCACCCGCAGGAACAACGGAAAGCCAAGTTGCTGTTCGGCGTGTTGCAGCACTTTGCTCACCGCCGGCTGCGACACGTGCAGCAACTGCGCGGCGCCACTGACCGAACCGGTCTGGCGAATGGCCTGGAAAATCTCGATGTGTCGCAGTCGCATGGCAAGTCCATAACCTTTGTTTATGGGTCAGGCATCTTTAAGCATTGTTCAACGCCTGTCACCTGGTCCTAACCTGAAGCCTGTTTCAATAACGGTTAAGGACAGACATGGCTCAGCGGGTTTGCATCATCGGTGGCGGCGTCATCGGGCTGACGACGGCATACGCACTGGTTCGCGACGGCATCGACGTGACGCTGATCGAGGCCCGGGATTCGCTGGGCAGCGAGACCAGTTTCGCCAACGGTGGCCAGTTGTCCTACCGTTACGTCGCGCCACTGGCCGATGCCGGTGTTCCGCTTCAGGCGCTTGGCTGGATGCTGCGCGGTGACTCGCCGTTGAAGCTGCGCCCGCGCCTGGACCCGGCGCAATGGCGCTGGATGGCATCTTTCCTGGCAGCTTGCCGTCGTTCAGTGAATCAGCGCAACGGCGCGCACCTGCTGCGTCTGGCGCTGCTGAGCCAGGCCACGCTGCAAGGCTGGCGCGACGAAGACCGCCTCGACGGTTTCGATTGGCGGCGCAACGGCAAACTGGTGACGTTTCGTGAAGCTGCGAGTTTTGAGCATGCGTGCCATGGCCTGGCCGATCCGCAACAGCAGCACGTGTTGTCGCGGGACGAATGCGCGCAGCTGGAGCCTGCACTCGCCGAGGCGCCGTTTGTGGGCGCGATTTATACCCCCGACGAAGAAGTCGCCGATTGCCATGCTTTCTGCCAGCAACTGCTGGCTCGACTCCAGGCGTCGGGGCGTTGCGAGTTTTTGCTCGGTCGCAAGGTCACCGGCATTCGCCACGCGGACGGCGCGGTGCAGGCCGTCGAAATGGGTTCGCAAGTGCTGCCGGTCGAGCAACTGGTGATTGCCGCCGGTCATCGCAGTCCGGCGCTGGCGTTGCCGGGTATGAACCTGCCGCTGTATCCGCTCAAGGGCTACAGCCTGACCTTGCCCATCCGCGCCGAACACCGCGCGCCAGAACTGAGCATCACCGATTACAACCGCAAGATCGTTTACGCCCGCATCGGTGAACAACTGCGCGTGGCGGCGATGGTCGACATTGTCGGTTTCGACCCGGCGCTCGACCCCAAACGTCTGGCGCTGATCAAACGCCAGGCGCAGGAAACCTTACCGAACGCCGGCGATTACGAGGCCGCCATCGAATGGGCCGGCATGCGCCCGGCCACCCCCAGCGGCGTGCCGTTGATTGGGGCCACGGCGTACCGCAATCTCTGGCTCAACCTCGGCCATGGCGCCCTGGGGTTTACCCTGGCCTGTGGCAGTGCCCGGGTGCTCAGCGAGTTGATCGCTCGGCGCACACCTTCAATCGAAATGCAGGGCCTCGCCCCCCGCGTCGCCTGACTTGAAAAGGAAAAACCGATGAACATCAACCGAATCAACAGCAACAGCCGACTCTCTGGCGCGGTGACCTTTGGCGATCTGGTGTTTCTCTCAGGACAGGTTCCGGGTGACAGCACCGACGTCACCGGCCAAACCGCCGAAGTGCTGGCGAAGATCGACACGTTGCTGGCTGAGGCTGGCAGCGACAAGGATCATCTGCTCAACGCGACCATTTACCTGAACGACATTGGCCGCGATTTCGCCGCCATGAACGAGGTCTGGTCGCAATGGCTGTCACCGGGCAACGCGCCGACCCGCACTACTTTGCAGGCGCAACTGGCCCGTCCAGAGGTGCTGGTGGAAATCACCGTGATCGCCGCCCGCCGCTAATCGCCTTACCCACAACGGAGAATAACAATGCAAAAAATCACGTTGATCGGCTGCACCCTCGGCCTGCTGCTCGCCAGTCAGGTCCAGGCCAACGAAGCGCCGCTGACCGGCACGCTGAACAAGGTCGCCAATGCCAAGAGCATCACGCTGGGCTATCGCGACGCGTCGGTGCCGTTCTCCTACGTGGGTGATCACACGGGGCAGCCGATGGGCTATTCGGTGGATCTGGCGAGCAAGATTGTCGAGCGCATCAAGCAAAAGCTTGAGCTGCCGGATCTGCAGGTGAAGTACAACCTGGTGACCTCGCAAACGCGCATTCCGCTGGTGCAGAACGGCACGGTCGACCTTGAGTGCGGCTCCACCGGCGTGACCGCCGAGCGCATGCAGCAAGTGGCGTTTTCCTACGGGTTCATCTACGTGAAGGGTCAGTTGCTCACGGCGAAGGACAGCGGCATCAAAAGCTTCGCCGACCTGCGAGGCAAGAACGTCGTGACCACCGCCGGCACCACCAACGAGCGGTTTCTGAAGAGCTATAACGTCGATAACAAGATCGATATGTTCGTGATCAGCGCCAAGGACCACGGCGAAGCCTTCCAGATGTTGCAGTCAGGTCGGGCAGCGGCGTTCTATATGGATGACGCGCTGCTTTACGGCGAACGCGCCAAGGCCCGCGATCCGCATAATTGGGTTGTGGTGGGCGAGGAGCAGTCGCGGGAAATCTACAGCTGCATGGTGCGCAAGGGCGACCCGCAGTTTCTCGAATTGGTGAACTCGACCCTCGCCGATCTATACAGCTCGGGCGAGATCAACGGCATCTATCAGCGCTGGTTCCAGCAACCGATCCCACCCAAAGGCCTGAACCTGGAATTCCCGATGACCAGCGAACTGAAAGCAATCATCGCCAAGCCAGTGAGTGATCCGGTGCAATAAGATCAAAAGATCGCAGCCTGCGGCAGCTCCTACAGGGATCGCGTTTCAACTGTAGGAGCTGCCGAAGGCTGCGATCTTTTAAGTCTTAGAAGTCACCCCACAACTGTTGAGCAACCGCAAGCGCAACCACCGGCGCGGTCTCTGTCCGCAACACCCGAGGCCCAAGGCGAGCAGCATGGAACCCGGCACTCTTGGCCTGATCAACCTCAGCATCGGACAACCCGCCTTCCGGGCCAATCAGGAACGCCAAGGTCTCAGGCTTCGCATGGCTTACCAGCGGCTCGGCCACCGGATGCAGCACCAACTTCAATTCGGCCTCCGTCTGCTTCAACCAATCCGCCAGCAGCAGTGGCGGATGAATCACCGGCACCCGTGAACGCCCGCATTGCTCGCACGCGCTGATCGCAACCTGGCGCCAGTGCATCAGGCGTTTGTCGGCGCGCTCATCCTTCAGCCGGACTTCGCAGCGGTCGCTGAAGATCGGGGTGATTTCAGTGACGCCCAGTTCAGTGGCTTTCTGAATCGCCCAGTCCATCCGCTCGCCACGGGACAAGCCCTGGCCGAGATGGATCTGCAGTGGCGACTCGACCTGCCCGGCGAAGCTTTCATCGATCTGCACGACGACGCGCTTCTTGCCGACCTCCACCAGCGTGGCGCGAAACTCATGGCCCGAACCGTCGAACAGTTGCAGCGCATCACCCTCGGCCATGCGCAGCACGCGGCTGATGTAATGGGCCTGGGCCTCGGGCAACTCGTGTTCGCCGGTGCTCAAGGGGGCGTCGATAAAGAAGCGGGACAGTCTCATCGGGGGTCTCTGTAAAATGTGTGCAGGTTTTAGCGGCCCTATCGCGAGCAAGCTCGCTCCCACAGGTGTACGCGGTCAACTGTGGGAGCGAGCTTGCTCGCGATGACGGTAGTCCGGTCACCGCAGAAGCTTAGGTGAAATCAATCAGCCCGGATCTCGGAAGCCCGGATGGAAGTCTTTCGGCACCGCCACGCTGACGCTATCGCGAGTAGCGATGTCGATGCCTTCGCTGGCCACTTCGGCCAGAAAGTCGATCTGTTCAGGCGTGATCACGTACGGCGGCAGGAAGTACACCACGCTGCCCAACGGTCGAAGTAAAGCACCACGCTCCAACGCATGCTGGAACACTTTCAAGCCGCGACGTTCCTGCCACGGATAAGCTTCCTTGGTGGCCTTGTCCTTGACCATCTCGATGGCCAGCACCATGCCGGTCTGACGCACTTCCGAAACATTCGGGTGATCGGCCAGGTGCGCAGTGGCGCTGGCCATGCGCTGAGACAGGGCCTTGTTGTTCTCGATGACGTTGTCTTCTTCGAAGATATCCAAAGTCGCCAATGCCGCCGCGCACGCCAGCGGATTGCCGGTGTAGCTGTGGGAATGCAGGAAGGCGCGCAGGGTCGGGTAGTCGTCGTAGAAGGCGCTGTAGACATCTTCGGTCGTCACACAGGCCGCCAACGGCAGGTAACCGCCGGTCAGAGCCTTGGACAGGCAGAGGAAGTCCGGGCGGATGCCGGCCTGTTCGCAGGCGAACATCGTCCCGGTGCGGCCGAAGCCAACGGCGATTTCGTCGTGGATCAGGTGCACGCCATAGCGGTCGCAGGCTTCGCGCAGCAATTTCAGATAAACCGGGTGGTACATGCGCATGCCGCCAGCGCCCTGGATCAGAGGCTCGACGATGACTGCCGCGACGGTGTCGTGATTCTCGGCCAGAGTTTGTTCCATGGCAGCAAACATGTTGCGCGAATGTTCTTCCCAGCTCATGCCATCCGGGCGCAGGTAGCAATCGGGGCTCGGCACCTTGATGGTGTCCAGCAGCAGCGCCTTGTAGGTTTCGGTGAACAGCGGCACGTCGCCCACCGACATCGCTGCCATGGTTTCGCCGTGGTAGCTGTTGGTCAGGGTGACGAAGCGCTTCTTGTTCGGCTGGCCGCGGTTGAGCCAGTAGTGAAAGCTCATTTTCAACGCGACTTCGATGCAGGACGAACCGTTATCGGCGTAGAAGCACCGGGTCAGGCCTTCCGGCGTCATCTTCACCAGACGCTCGGACAGCTCGATGACGGGCTGATGGCTGAAACCGGCGAGGATCACGTGTTCCAGCTGATCGACCTGATCCTTGATGCGCTGGTTGATCCGCGGGTTGGCGTGACCAAACACGTTGACCCACCAGGAGCTGACGGCATCTAGGTAACGTTTGCCTTCGAAGTCTTCCAGCCAGACGCCTTCACCGCGTTTGATCGGGATCAGCGGCAGCTGTTCGTGGTCTTTCATCTGGGTGCAGGGATGCCACAACACCGCGAGATCGCGTTGCATCCACTGATTATTCAGGCCCATTTTCAGTCTCCTCGAGGCGGCTCGCGACATGCGCGGGCAAACAATCGCGCAAGCCTATGCAATGCGTGACGTGGGGACAACCCATTGTGTGGATTGAGCTACTTTGTATAGGTGGATAGACGTCGCTGGCGGCCTTTTGATGGCTGACGTATTCTTCGCGGTTCTTTGAGTCGTCTGACTCGCAAAACCGCTATTTCCTACGTGTATTTCCGGAGTTCGCTGAATGTCTGCTGGTTGGCTGCGCGCCTGTGCGCTGGTGATGTTGGGGCTGTTCAGCGTGTCTGCGCTGGCCAAGGATAAAACGGCGATCGTGATCGGCGGAGGGCTGTCTGGCCTCACTGCGGCTTACGAACTGCAAAACAAGGGCTGGCAGGTCACCCTGCTGGAAGCCAAACCGAGCATGGGCGGTCGCTCCGGTATGGCCACCAGTGAGTGGATCGGCAACGACAAGACCCAACCGGTTCTGAACAAGTACGTTTCGACCTTCAAGCTGAGCACCACGCCAGCCCCTGAGTTCGTGCGGACCCCGGGCTACCTGATTGACGGTGAGTATTTCACCGCCGCCGATCTGTCCACCAAGCAACCGGCCACCAGCGACGCGCTCAAGCGCTACGAAAAAACCCTGGACGATCTGGCGCGCTCGATCGAAGACCCGCAGAACCCAGCGGCCAACAGCACACTGTTCGCCCTGGACCAGATCAACGTGGCCAACTGGCTCGACCGTCTGAGTCTGCCGGCCACCGCACGTCAGTTGGTGAATCAGCAGATTCGTACCCGTTATGACGAACCGTCGCGTCTGTCGCTGCTGTACTTCGCACAGCAAAGCCGCGTTTACCGTGGCGTTGCCGACCGTGACCTGCGCGCTTCGCGTCTGCTCGGCGGTAGCCCGGTGTTGGCCCAGGCTTTCGTCAAACAACTGAAAACCATCAAGACCAGCTCCCCGGTCTCGGCGATCACCCAGGACAAGGACGGCGTGACCGTCAAAGTCGGCAGCGTTGGCTATCAAGCTGACTACGTCGTCGTGGCCGTGCCATTGCGCGCGCTGAACAAGATCCAGATGACTCCGTCGCTGGATACCCAGCACATGGGCGCGATCAAGGGCACCAACTACGGTTGGCGCGACCAGATCATGCTGAAGTTCAAGACGCCAGTGTGGGAAAGCAAGGCGCGGATGACCGGCGAGATCTACAGCAACACCGGTCTGGGCATGTTGTGGGTTGAGCCGGCGCTGAAGGGCGGCGCCAATGTGGTGATCAACCTGTCCGGCGACAACGCGCGCGTGATGCAGGCTTTCGGCGACAAGCAGATGGTCGATCAGGTGCTGATCCGTCTGCACGCCTTTTATCCACAGGCGCGCGGTTCGTTCACCGGTTATGAAATCCGCCGCTACAGCACCGACCCATCGATGGGCGGCGCTTACCTGGCGTTCGGTCCTGGCCAGATCAGCAAGTACTGGCGCCTGTGGGAACGTCCGATTCAGCGCGTAGCCTTTGCCGGCGAACACACCGACACCTTGTACCCAGGCACGCTGGAAGGTGCATTGCGCACCGGTCAGCGGGCAGCCAGTCAGGTAGAAGACCTGGCGGCCGGCAAGTCGTTTGAACCGGCGAAAGTTGTTCCGGCAGCGACCGTTGCGGCGGCCGGTGCTGTGGCGGCGAAGAAAGGTAACTTCTTCAGCAACCTGTTCTTTGGGGCGGACGACAAGCCGGCACCGGTCAAGGCGCCAGAGCCAGTGGCTCCGGTTGCTCCTGCACCGGCTCCAACACCTGCGCCGGCCCCAGCGCCAGCACCGGTCGAAGCGCCGAAACCAGCGGCCCCGGTGAAAGCCGAACCGGCCAAAAAAGCCCCGGCCAAAGCTGCGGCGAAAAAACCTGCGGCTAAAGCCGAGGCTAAAAAGACACCGGCGAAGAAGGCTGAACCGGCGAAGAAAGTAGCGGCCAAGCCTGCTGCTACTCCGGCGACGGATACCAAAGCGCAGTAAGCTTTTGGACTAAAAGAACGCGGCAGAAATGCCGCGTTTTTTTATGCCCGAAGAAAACGAATATCAAGAGTCGAATAAACCTTATGGCGCAGGTGTTCTTTAGTTGGATTCCATTTTTTCTTACACATTGGTCTTTAATCTTTCCTTAACTCACCTATTTCAGACTCTTGATCGTATTTCTCGATATTTCAAAGCGAAATTTTCCGCTTTAACTCGATAGATAACTCGATAGTCTTAGTCGCAGTTCTCACAGGATTTGGGCAATGCAGCTACGTAATTCTTCTTCGCGCTACGGTTGGGTCAGCATCTTCATGCATTGGGGCGTGGCGCTGGTGGTCTTCGGTCTGTTTGCGTTGGGCTTGTGGATGGTCGGTCTCGACTACTACAGCGTCTGGCGCAAAGACGCGCCCGACTTGCACAAGAGCATTGGCCTGGTGTTGTTAGCCGTTATGGTTCTACGGGTGCTGTGGCGTTTCATCAGCCCGCCACCGCCAGCACTTGAAAGCTATAGCCGCATGACGCGCCTTGGCGCCAAGTTCGGCCATTCGTTCCTGTATCTCAGTCTGTTTGCTGTGATGATTGCCGGTTACCTGATTTCCACCGCAGAAGGTGTCGGGATTCCGGTGTTTGGCCTGTTTGAAGTTCCTGCACTGGTTTCCGGACTACCGGATCAGGCAGACACCGCGGGTGTGATTCATCTGTATCTGGCGTGGGTGCTGGTAATTTTTTCCGGCCTCCATGCGTTGGCAGCACTGAAACACCACTTTATCGATCGTGATGCGACCCTGACGCGAATGCTGGGCCGCAAAGCTTGAAGCTCAACCTCGACTCCAAAGGAATAGAAAGCATGTTGAAAAAGACTCTCGCCGCTCTGGCAATCGGTTCTGCTCTGCTGTCCGCCAACGTGATGGCGGCTGACTACGTCGTCGACAAAGAAGGCCAGCACGCCTTCGTTGACTTCAAGATCAGCCACCTGGGCTACAGCTTCATCACCGGTACCTTCAAGGATATCGACGGCAAGTTCAGCTTCGACGCTGCCAAGCCAGAAGACAGCAAGATTTCGTTCAACGTAAACACCGCCAGCGTGTTTACCAACAACGCTGAGCGCGACAAGCACATCTCCAGCAAAGACTTCCTGAACGCGTCTAAAGCCACGTTCGTTTCCACCAGCGTCAAATCCACCGGCAAAAACGCCGCTGGCAAAGACACTGCGGACGTAACCGGCGACCTGACTATCCTTGGCGTGACCAAGCCGGTCGTGGTCAAGGCTACCTTCCTGGGTGAAGGCAAGGATCCATGGGGCGGCTACCGTGCCGGCTTCGAAGGCACTACCAGCATCAAGCGTTCCGACTTCGGCAAGCAGAAAGACCTGGGCCCATCGTCCGACGCGGTTGAGTTGTACGTGACGTTTGAAGGTGTGAAAGCGAAGTAATGCTGAGACCGTAGGAGCTGCCGCAGGCTGCGATCTTTTAAGATCAAAAGATCGCATGCTTCGCCAGCTCCTACAGAAGCAGTTTGCAGCACAAACAAAAATGCCCCTGATCTCGCGATCAGGGGCATTTTTTATGGCTGCGTTAAATCAGCGATTGCGGGTCAGCAACGCTGGTTTCTCGCCGCGCGGACGGCCTGGCAGTTGATCAAGTTGCTCTGGAGTCGGGAAACGATCGGTTTTCGACTCTTTGTGAATGATCTTCGGTGCCGGGCCGCGCGGGTTTTGCACGGCCGGTTCCGAACGCGGCTGGTCGTCGGTGCGGGCCGGGCGGCGGTTGCGGGACTCTTCGCGACGGGCCTGGCCGTCACGTGGAGCGCCATTGCGTGGGCCGCTGCGCTTGGCCGGCGGAGTGCCGGTGGTGGCACCATCGCTGCTGCGTGGGCCGCTTTGACGACCCTGAGGCTTGGCGCCGCCGGTACGCGGAGCACCTGTGCCAGCTGTCGTGCCTTGTGCCGGAGCACCCGGACGGCGACCACGGCCCTGAGCCGGTTTGGCTTGAGGAACGTAGTCGACGCGGTTACCGAAGTTATCGATATCGTCGTCCAGGAACTCGTCCGGAGCACGGTCTGCAGCAGCAGCGCGTGGCGCTGGACGCTGTTGCTCGCGAGCCGGAGTGCCTTCACGTGGCTTGTGTTCACGCGCCGGGCGATCACCGCGGGCAGTGGCTGCAGGTTTTTCCTTGCCGCCCTTGTCCTTGCCTTTGTCTTTACGACCGCCACCACCGCCAGTGCCGTTCGGACCGTCGCCGCGCGGGCCACGTGGGTTGCGCGGGTTACGCACATCCGGACGCTCGCGGACTTCTGGTTTCTCGGCTTCTACAGCGCTGGAATCGAAGCCCATCAGGTTGCCGTCGGCAATCTTCTGCTTGGTCATGCGTTCGATGCTTTTCAGCAGCTTTTCTTCGTCCGGAGCGACCAGCGAGATCGCTTCGCCCGAACGACCGGCACGGCCGGTACGACCGATACGGTGAACGTAGTCTTCGTCGACGTTCGGCAGTTCGAAGTTGACCACGTGTGGCAGTTGGTCGATATCGAGGCCGCGAGCGGCGATGTCGGTGGCGACCAGGATGCGTACTTCGCCGGCCTTGAAGTCGGCCAGGGCTTTGGTGCGAGCGTTCTGGCTCTTGTTACCGTGGATCGCTACGGCGCTGAGGCCGTGTTTGTCCAGGTACTCGGCCAGACGGTTGGCGCCGTGCTTGGTACGGGTGAACACCAGAACCTGTTCCCAGGCGCCTGCGGTGATCAAGTGCGCCAGCAGCGAACGCTTGTGGTTGGCTGGCAGACGGAATACGCGCTGTTCGATACGCTCGACCGTGGTGTTCGGCGGCGTGACTTCGATGCGTTCCGGGTTGTGCAGCAGCTTGCCGGCGAGGTCGGTGATGTCTTTGGAGAAAGTCGCCGAGAACAGCAGGTTCTGGCGTTTGCTCGGCAGACGGGCGAGGACCTTTTTCACGTCATGGACGAAGCCCATGTCGAGCATGCGGTCGGCTTCGTCCAGCACGAGGATTTCCACGTGGGACAAATCGACGCTGCCTTGACCGGCGAGGTCGAGCAGGCGGCCGGGGCAGGCCACCAGCACGTCAACACCGCGGGACATGGCTTGAACCTGTGGGTTCATGCCGACGCCGCCGAAGATGCAGGCGCTGACGAACTTCAGGTCACGAGCATAGACCTTGAAGCTCTCGTGTACTTGAGCCGCGAGTTCGCGGGTAGGGGTCAGGACCAGTACGCGCGGTTGGCGCGGGCCGTGACGCTGGGATTTGTCCGGGTGACCGCCTGGAAACAACCGCTCCAGAATCGGAAGGGCGAAGCCGCCGGTTTTACCAGTACCTGTCTGAGCCGCAACCATCAGGTCGCGACCTTGCAACACGGCGGGAATAGCCCGCTGTTGCACCGGAGTAGGCTCGGTATAGCCCGCTGCCTCGATGGCGCGGACTAAAGCCTCGGAGAGACCGAGGGAAGCAAAGGACATGAGTAATCCTGTTTTAGTTAGGGCTTGGCCCAATGGGAGTCTTGCCTGGCGCGAATGGCGTTTAAGAGGAACGCAATCCCGTCCGGTCCTGCTGGGCCTTGAAAGCTCGTCTGGAGTGCTCGCGCGGGCTGAAAAGCTGCGCTGTAGCGGGGTCGAGATGCCTTGAACAAGTCCGAGCGTCCGGGCGTGAGCCTGGCGGGAAGGCCGGAGTATAACAGAGCAATCACTGCGCGCCGCTTTCCTGCTGCTCAACGGTTTTTCCGCTGGCGGCGGTGGCTCTGGTGGCTTTGACCTCGGCAGCCGGATCGGCGCCGTAACGGGCGCTCAGTTCAGCGTACGCAGGCTCGCGCTTGAAGCGTTTGAGTTCAGCGCCGAAGCGCTGCACCAACAAGTCCATGCCGGCGTTGCGGCGTACTGCCAGGAACTGGCTCTGGTGGCTGATGACGGTCGGGTTCTCGGTAATCTTGTCGCGGATGCCCAATTCATCGAGCAAGTGCTGACCGACCCTGCGATCAGTGATCAACAGGTCGATCCGCCCGCGCAGCAGTTTGCCGAAGTTGGCTTCATGGGTCGGCGCCGGTTCGCGAGTGAACAGGGTCGATTCGCTGAAGTCCTGGCTGTACAGATAGCCCGGGGAAGTGCCGATGGTCAGCCCTTTCAGGTCGGCCAGGGTGCGAAAAGGGTGGGGCCGCTCATTGGCGTAGAACATCACGAACTCCACTTCCGAGAGCGGCTCGCCGGGGTAGAGCAGGGTGGCGTCGCGCTCATTGCTGTGGAAGATGTCCAGCGCGCCATCTGCCTGGCCCGTTTCGAGCATCGACAGGCAGCGTTTCCATGGCAGGAACTGCCATTCCACTTCGATGCCCAGGCGTTTGAAGACGATGGCGGTGGTTTCGTAGTCCAGTCCCAGGGATTTGCCGTTTTCCTCATACACGTACGGCGCCCAGGGTTCGGTGACAATGCGCAGTTTCTCGCCCCGAGCGGTAAAGCTCAGGCAAGTAAAAAGCAGAACTGTCAGCAACTGGGCAATAACGGGCATGGCCTGAGGTTAGTACTCTAAAGGCCTAATGAGAAGCTCTGGCGAGCATGTTTAGCACTGTCCTTGAGGTAGATTGCGCGCCAGGCCTCTATTTATCGGGCGAATTGAGCAAGTGATCGTGGATAGCTTTGCGTCGACCGCCCAGGATCAGTCGTACCAGTTCCCTGTCGAACCAGCGTTCGAGCAAATGCTCAGTGACCGGCTTGCCGAGGCGCTCTTCCTGGTTTTCCAGCGCCTTGTCCCACCACACCGGCCCACAGGCCTTGTCGAACTCATTGTGGTGTTCATAGCAGCCATAGAGGATTTCACGGATGAACTGACGCAGATGTTTGGGCAGTGCCAGGGTGATGAGTTTGTAGAGCATTCGCTGGGCCCGTGGCGGTCGTGGCAGGTGAGCTGACACGCGGCGGGTATCGTCCAATGCCGCCTGACTGGTCGGGTTCTTGGCGTGTTTGACGACCCAGGCTTTAACCTTGGCCCTGAACAGCTGCTTGCGGCTCCAGTAGTGATGGATCAGGTCCGGGCACTTATTGATCTTCATCGTGCGATAGGCTGCGACCGACAGGCAAAACTCTTCAAGGGTATAAGCCCCCTGTGCCATGGGAAACAATTCGTCGATCAATGCAATGGAGCGATCAAGCACCTGCGCGTCCTGCTGGTGCAACCCGATCACGCCGGAGTTGAGCAACATCATCTGATCGTCAGCCAGGCCTTTGCTCAAAAGCGTACTCGACAGCGCACTGTAGAGCACGTTCTCCTTATTGGTGCCGTATTGGGTGTAGTAGTCGTTGCACAGCAGAGTTCCGGGTTGCACGCGGTTGAACAGTTCGATGGGTGAACAATGGAAGAACGTGTCGGTGTCGATCAGCAATGCGACTTCCGACTCCTCAAGCACCGTGCGCAACGCCACATGCTTGGCTCGAAAGTGATAGCCATGGGGTTCGTTCCAGCGGCGACGAGTAGGCTCGTCGAGGGGGCGCACTCGTACCGGTAGGTGCTCGTAGGGCTGCGGGTTGTCACTGAAAACCTGGATGTCGAGGTCTGCGTGGGGAGTTTCACGCAGCCAGGCCAAGGCACTGGCGATGCTGAACACCGCTTCCTGATGGTACGTCTGGGAGCCAAAAACCAGATAAACCAGTTGAGGGCGTGGTGGCGAGGACTCAGTCGTCATTGGAAACAACATTCCATGTGCTTTGAATATAAAAGGCCCTCAGAAGAGGGCCTTGGGATGAGGCATGGAGTCTATCAGCGCGGTAGCTTCAGATTGTTCCACACGGCCAGGCTCGCTTCGGCCTGGTTCAGGGTATAGAAATGCAACCCCGGTGCTCCACCCTGCAACAAACGTTCGCACATTTCAGTAATAACCTGCTCACCGAAACGCTGAATGCTTGAAGTGTCGTCGCCGTAGGCTTCCAGCTGCTTGCGGATCCAGCGCGGGATTTCCGCACCGCAGGCATCGGAGAAGCGCGCCAGCTTGCTGTAGTTGGTGATCGGCATGATTCCCGGAACGATCGGGATGTTCACGCCCATCGCCCGTACACGCTCGACGAAGTAGAAGTAGCTGTCGGCGTTGAAGAAGTACTGGGTGATCGCACTGTTGGCGCCAGCGTTGGCCTTGCGCACGAAGTTGGTCAGATCGTCTTCGAAATTGCGCGCTTGCGGGTGCATTTCCGGGTAGGCGGCGACTTCGATGTGGAAATGATCGCCGGTTTCTTCACGAATGAATTCAACCAGGTCATTGGCGTGGCGCATTTCACCACTGGCCATGCCCATGCCGGAAGGCAGGTCACCGCGCAGGGCAACGATACGGGTGATGCCGGCTGCCTTGTATTGAGCCAGCAGGCCGCGCAGGTCGTCCTTGCTGTCGCCAACGCAGGACAAATGCGGTGCGGCAGGGACTTTGACTTCGCTTTCGAGCTGCAACACGGTGTTGAGGGTGCGATCACGAGTCGAACCACCAGCGCCATAGGTGCAGGAGAAGAAGTCAGGATTGTAGGTCGCCAGATGACGGGCAGTGGCGATCAGTTTTTCATGCCCAGCATCGGTCTTCGTAGGGAAGAACTCGAAGCTGTAGCGACGTTCTTGGGACATGGTCATATCCTTGGAAACACGTAAGCCGGAGGCTGGCCCCCGTAGGAGCTGCCGCAGGCTGCGATCTTTTAAGATCAAAAGATCGCAGGCTTCGCCAGCTCCTACAAAGAGCGGTCAGTCAGCGTCGATCAGTAGCGGTAAGCGTGCGGCTTGAACGGACCTTCAACGGTCACGCCGATGTAGTCGGCCTGGGTCTTGGTCAGTTGAGTCACCACGCCGCCGAAACCGCGAACCATTTCCAGGGCCACTTCTTCGTCGAGTTTCTTCGGCAGCACTTCAACAGTCAGGCGCTCGGCTTTCTGGGCTGGCGACAGGTCGGCGTACTTCTGGCCGAACAGGAAGATCTGAGCCAGAACCTGGTTGGCGAACGAACCGTCCATGATGCGGCTTGGGTGACCGGTTGCGTTACCCAGGTTAACCAGACGGCCTTCGGCCAGCAGGATCAGGTAGTCGTCGTTCTGAGCGTCGAATGCGCCAGGGCCGGTACGGTGGATCTTGTGAACCTGTGGCTTCACTTCTTCCCATGCCCAGTTCTTGCGCATGAAAGCAGTGTCGATTTCGTTGTCAAAGTGGCCGATGTTGCAGACAACAGCGCGCTTCTTCAGGGCTTTGAGCATGTTCGAGTCGCAAACGTTGACGTTACCGGTGGTGGTCACGATCAGGTCGATCTTGCCCAGCAGCGCTTTGTCGATGCTTGCTTCAGTACCGTTGTTGATACCGTCGATGAACGGCGAAACCAACTCGTAACCGTCCATGCAGGCTTGCATGGCGCAGATAGGGTCAACTTCGGAGACTTTAACGATCATGCCTTCCTGGCGCAGGGACTGGGCCGAGCCCTTGCCCACGTCACCGTAACCGATGACCAGCGCTTGCTTGCCGGACAGCAGGTGGTCGGTACCGCGCTTGATCGCGTCGTTCAGGCTGTGACGGCAGCCGTACTTGTTGTCGTTCTTGCTCTTGGTCACCGAGTCATTGACGTTGATGGCCGGGATTTTCAGCTCGCCCTTGGCCAGCATGTCCAGCAGGCGGTGAACGCCAGTGGTGGTTTCTTCGGTCACGCCGTGGACGCGGTCGAGGATGGCCGGGTATTTCTTGTGCAGCAGCTCGGTCAGGTCGCCGCCGTCGTCGAGGATCATGTTGGCATCCCAAGGCGCGCCATCTTTGAGGATGGTTTGCTCCAGGCACCACTCGTACTCTTCTTCAGTTTCGCCTTTCCAGGCGAAAACCGGGATACCGGCAGCGGCGATAGCGGCAGCGGCCTGGTCCTGAGTCGAGAAAATGTTGCAGGACGACCAACGCACTTCGGCACCCAGGGCAACCAGGGTTTCGATCAGCACGGCAGTCTGAATGGTCATGTGGATGCAGCCGAGGATTTTCGCGCCTTTGAGCGGCTGCTCACCGGCGTACTTGCGGCGCAGACCCATCAGGGCTGGCATTTCGGATTCGGCGATGATGGTTTCGCGACGGCCCCAGGCAGCCAGGGACATGTCGGCAACTTTGTAATCGTTAAAATCTGCAGGCGTGATAACAGCGCTCATGATGAGCCTCCATTCGTAATGTATGCGAATGGGCGCCGTTGTGCGTTTAGTGTCTGACCGATAACGGTCAAGCAACGCCCCATCCGAGCCTGACAGGTCGAGCCTGCTGCAGCGCCCCTCGGACAGGTGGCGGGAAAACGGTATCAATGGAACGTTACCGTTTTGAAACGGTGGCGATTATAGCCGTGTGAGCGATACTTCCAAAGCGTTTCTGTTGGTCAATGTCTGAACGGTAATCGAGGCCATAGTCGATGCTTGATAGAGCTCTAGGTCGGGCTCTGCCATGATGGCCGGCATCAATCGGCAAGACGGTCAGGAGTGAATATGAATTTCCACACCCGCAAATGGGTAAAACCCGAAGACCTCAACCCCAACGGCACGCTGTTCGGCGGCAGCCTGTTGCGCTGGCTCGACGAAGAAGCGGCGATCTACGCCATCGTCCAGCTGGGCAATCAGCGTGTGGTCACCAAGTACATTTCCGAAATCAACTTCGTCAGCGCCTCGCGCCAGGGCGACATCATCGAACTGGGCATCACCGCCACCGAGTTCGGTCGCACCTCCATCACCCTGAAGTGCGAAGTGCGTAACAAGATCACCCGCAAAAGCATCCTGACGGTGGAGAAGATTGTCTTCGTCAATCTGGGTGAAGACGGCTTGCCTGCGGCACACGGCCAAACCGAGATCAAGTACGTCAAAGACCAGTTCAAGGATGATGGCATCAACGAGTAATGCGAGCCCTGTAGGAGCCGAGCTTGCTCGCGATGGCGTCATTTGCATCACCGCTGAAACCGAGGTGAACCCATCGCGGGCAAGCCATGCTCCTACAGGAGTGGTTTCGTTTATGCGAACAGTGAACAGCTCCGAAACCCGCGTGTCGTACCTACATGACACACCACAGGTTCCGGAGCTTTATGGACGCCAAGAAAGAAGGCAAGACCCCAAACCTGTCGCCGGAAGAAAGGCACGAGGTCGACAAGAACCAGCCGCCGCGCGCCGCGGTGCTGCACGAAATCATCCGCACCCAGGGCGATCAGGAACTTGAACGCAGTGTCGCCGCCTTGTGGTGGTCGGCGCTGGCCGCCGGCCTGACCATGGGCCTGTCGTTGATGGCCATGGGTCTGCTCAATTCCCGTCTGCCGGACGGCGAAGGCTTCAAGGTGATCGCCAGTTTCGGTTACTGCGCAGGCTTTCTCGCGGTGATCCTCGCCCGCCAGCAATTGTTCACCGAGAACACTCTGACGGCTGTGCTGCCGATCATGACCAAGCCCACGCTGAACAATTTCGGTCGATTGCTACGCCTATGGTCGGTAGTGCTGGTGGGCAACCTCTGCGGCACGTTGCTGGTGGCTTATGTGATGCTGAATCTGCCGATTTTCGACAGCAAGACCGACCTGGCCTTCCTCGATATCGGGCGCAAGATCATGGAGAACGACGCCAGCCAGATGTTCGCCAAAGGCATTGTGTCGGGCTGGATGATCGCCACCATGGTCTGGATGATCCCGTCCATGGAGAGCGCGAAGATGTGGATCATCATCCTCATCACCTACCTCATGGCGCTGGGGGATTTCACCCATATCGTGGTCGGCTCGGCCGAGGTCTCGTATCTGGTGTTTGCCGGCGAGTTGCCGTGGAAAGATTTCTGGCTGGTGTTCGCCGGGCCTACGCTGGCGGGGAACATCATCGGCGGCAGCTTCATCTTCGCGCTAATCAGCCATGCGCAAATTCGCAGCGAGAGCGGGCCGCCGAAGAAGACTGCGGATCAAGGCCCGAAGCCCGACCCGCAGAAGACCAAAAAGTAATCAGTGATGCTCGGCCTGTGCCGCTGGCGCAGGCTCATCCTTGGTCACGTGCTTGACCAGTTTGCCGATGCTCAGCCCCTGCAACAGGATCGATGACAGCACCACGATGTAGGTGATGCTCAGCAGCAAGTCACGCTCCGGGCCTAGCGGCAAGGCCAGGGCCAGTGCCACCGAAACACCGCCGCGCAAACCACCCCACGTCAGAATCCGGATCGTCCCGCGCGGGACCGTACGCCAGCGCCGCAACAGTACGATGGCCGGCGCCACCGTCAGCAGGCGTGACAACAGAATCGCCAGCGCCAGCAAACTCGCCGCCAGCACGTGCAACCAGTTGAACGGCAGCAGCAACAACTCCATGCCGATCAGAGCAAATAGCAGGGCGTTGAGCATGTCATCGAGCAATTCCCAGAAACCGTCCAGATACTTGCGGGTCATGTCGTTCATCGCCAGATTGCGGCCCAGGTTGCCGATGATCAGGCCGGCGACCACCATCGCGATCGGAGCTGAGACGTGCAGTTCCGACGCCATGGCCGAGCCGCCGATCACCAGCGCCAGGGTCAGCATGACTTCGATCTGGTGTTGTTCGATGCTCTTGATCATCAGGTACACCAGGTAACCGATCAGCCCACCAAACAGCACGCCGCCAATCGCCTCGTGGGCGAACAGCATGGCCGTGGCGCCAATGGTCGGGGTTTCACCCAATTGCGCGATGCCCAGCAACACGGTGAACACCACCACGGCGGTGCCATCGTTGAACAGCGACTCGCCGACGATGGTGGTTTTCAGTGGTTTGGACGCGTTGGCGGTCCGCAGCACACCGAGGACCGCGATCGGGTCGGTGGGGGAGATCAGCGCGCCGAACAGCAGGCAATACAAGAAGCTCACGTGCCAGCCGAACAGGGCAAAAATGTAATAAGCGAGGCTGCCGATCACGGCGGTGGCGATCAATACGCCGAAAGTCGCCAACAAACCGATGGGCCAGCGATAGCTGCGCAGGTCATTCAGGTTGACGTGCAGGGCGCCGGCGAACAGCAGGAAGGACAGCATCCAGTTCATCAGCAGATCGCCGAAGTCGATCTGACCGATCAGCTGTTGCACACGTTCTTCTAGACCGGGGTAGCCGATGAAACTCAAGCCTTGCAGCAACAGGGAAAACATCAGCGCGGTGACCATGACGCCGATGGTCGGGGGCAGGCCGATGAAGCGAAAGTTCACGTAGGTGAGGAGTGTGGTGAGGCAGATAAACGCAGCGACAAGTTCAAGCATCCGGGGTCCTTTGGATGGGGAGGTAGAAAGAATGCGCGGCGTGGACCGCGCAAGGGAATCAGGGTTATTCAGCCGGACACATTGACCGCAGCAGCACCGCGACGTTGCAGATAGATGTAGAAAAGCGCCGTCAGCACTGTCAAGCCACTGACCAGCGCACCGGTCCACGGTAAATCCGCCAGATCCGCACCGCTGGCGACGACCAATCCACCAATCCACGCACCGGCCGCGTTGCCGAGGTTGAACGCGCTCTGGTTCAACGTTGAACCCAGATTCGGCGCTTCATGGGCCTGATCGATGATCAGCAGTTGCAAAATCGGGCACAGGGCAAAGGCGAAGATGCCCCACAACACCAGCGTTATTGCGGCTGGAATCACTGAGTGGCTGGTCTGTGAGAACGCGGCCAGCACGACCAGCACGGCCAACGCCATCCCTACCAACGACGGCAGCAATCGACTGTCAGCCAGGCGACCACCGAGCATGCTGCCCGCTGTCAGTCCGACCCCGAATAACAGCAGCATGATGGTCACGCCATGCGGGCTGGCGCCGGTGATGTCTTGCAGGATGGGGGCAATGTAAGTGAAGACGCTGAACAGGCTGGTCGACGCTAGCACGCTCATGCCCAGTGCCAACAACACGTTGACCTTGCCCAGCACTTTGAACTCGCTGGCGAGGTTGGCTTTGTCCATGGCGATGTCCTTCGGCAACCAGACCCACTGCGCGATCGCAGCAATCACGCCGATTACCGACACCGCCCAGAACGTCGAGCGCCAGCCGGCGTATTGCCCGAGCGCGGTGCCCAATGGCACGCCCAACACGTTGGCCAGGGTCAGGCCGGTGAACATCATCGCAATCGCCTGCGCCCGTTTGTTTGGTGCAACCAGTCCAGCGGCAACCACCGAACCGATGCCGAAGAACGCACCATGGCAGAGCGCGGTGACCACTCGTGCGGCCATCAGCGTGGCGTAGTTCGGCGCCAATGCGCAAAGAATGTTGCCGAGGATGAACATCAGGGTCATGCCCAGCAGCGTGGCTTTGCGTGGCATGTTGGCGGTGCCGATCGCGAGGATCGGCGCACCGAAGACCACGCCGAGGGCGTAGCCGGTGATCAACAATCCGGCATGAGGAATGCTGACGGCGAGGTCGCGGGCGACATCGGGCAGCAAACCCATGATGACGAATTCAGTGGTGCCGATGCCGAACGCGGCAACAGCGAGGGCAAGCAAGGCGAGTGGCATGCGCAAGGTCTCTGTCGGTAGTCTTGACGCTTTGATCAGGCATACGCATGCCGACGCCCGTTCTCGACGAGAGCGGGCGGTGACAAAAATTTATTGGAATTAGTCTGTGCGCAACTGAGTGCGGCGTGGTCGCTTGCAGTATAAACAGCTGCTGACATATGGCGAATCAATTCTCGGCCCGGTCAATGTAGGAGCTGCCGAAGGCTGCGATCTTTTGATGTTGATTTTTAAAGATCAAAAGATCGCAGCCTTCGGCAGCTCCTACAGGGGGGAGGCGGGCAAATAATAAGGAGTGTGCCGTGCTTGCAACAGCACTGGTGTTAGTGGCGGCGCTGTTGCACGCGGCGTGGAATACCCTGATCAAATTCAGTGCGGAACGGCTGCTGGTGGTGGCCTGCATGGACAGCGTTGCAATGCTGTTTGTCGCGCTGATGCTGCCGTTCGTGGCGTTGCCACCCCTGGACATCTGGCCGTGGATTCTGGCGTCGGCGGCGTTTGAATTGCTCTATCGCTATTTGCTGATCCAGGCGTACCGGGTCGGCGACCTGGGGTTGGTCTACCCACTGATGCGTGGCTTGTCGCCGCTGGTGGTGCTGGCACTGACGCTGATTTTTGCCGGGGAAGTGCTGACGAACCAGCAGATCTTCGGGATTCTGCTGATCCCGTTTGGCATGCTGTGCCTGCTCTGGCAGGGCGGCGGCGGTGCGCGATTGCCGTGGTCGATGCTGCCGGTGGTGGCGTTGATCGGCCTGTGCATCGGCTGCTACACCTTCATCGATGGCCAGGCATTGCGGCGCTGGTCGCATCCGCTGGATTACCTGGTGTGGGTCACGTTGCTCAGCGCCTGGCCGTTCCCGTTGCTGGCGCTGGTGCGTAAGCGACCGGCCTTCATGTTGTTCTGGCGTGAACAGTGGCGACTGGGGTTGGCGGTCGGGTTTTGCGTGTTGTTCAGCTACGCTCTGGTGCTGTGGGCCATGCAGCTGGGCTCGATTGCCGAAGCGGCGGCATTGCGCGAGATCAGCGTAATCCTGGTGGTGCTGTTCGGCATGCGTTACCTGAAAGAACCTTTCGGCAGGCCGCGGCTCTTAGCCTGTGGGCTGGTGCTGATCGGCATGCTGGTGATGAAGTTTTGACTGGAGCTCGACTCTTGAAACTTGAAGAAGGGATTGCGTTATGACGGTTGCTCTGTGGTGCATTTTGATCGCGATTTTCCTGCCCTATATCTGCACGAGCATCGCCAGGGTCAGTGGCGGGTTCAGGCCGAAAGACAACCATGACCCCCGTGACTTTCTCGAGTCATTGAATGGTTTTGGCCGACGCGCGTATGCGGCGCATCTGAACGGTTTAGAAGTGACTCCCGCGTTCGCGGCGGCGGTGATCGTTGCGCACCTGGCCGGTAATGCCGAACTGGTGACGATCAATGTGCTGGCGGTGTTGTTCATCACCAGTCGGCTGCTGTACATCATTTGCTACTTGGCGGACTGGGCGATTTTGCGGTCGCTGATGTGGTTGGTAGGGCTGGGGTTGATCGTCAGTTTCTTTGTGGTTTCTGTTTAAGAGCAAGATCAAGAGATCGCAGGCTTTGCCAGCTTCTACGCTCATCCGCGATTTTGCGGCGAGCCTGCGATCTTTGGAATTTAAAGCTTGTCGGTCACCTGAGGCACTTGAGGCAGGGCTGCGCCTTTAGGCCAGAGCATCCAGATCTGCCCCTGCTGTTTCATGTCGCCGGCCAATTGCCCGGCCGCCTCGCCGGTGCCCCAGAACAGGTCTGCACGGACTTCGCCGGCAATTGCGCCGCCGGTGTCCTGAGCGGCAACCGGGCGTACCAGTGCGGTACCGTCCGGTTTAGTGGTCGATAACCACAGCAGACTGCCCAGCGGAATCACTTTGCGATCCACCGCCGCGCTGTAACCGGCGGTCAGCGGTACGTTCAACGAGCCGCGTGGCCCTTCGTTGCTGTCCGGGTTGCGGGTGAAGAACACGTAGCTAGGGTTGCTGCCCAGCAGTTCCGGAATGCGCGTCGGATTGGCCTTGGCCCAATTGCTGATGGCGCCCATGGTCACTTCTTCTTTTTTCAGTTCGCCCTGGTCCACCAGCCAGCGGCCGATCGGTCGATACGGGTGACCATTCTGGTCGGCATATGCAATGCGCAACTGTCGACCATCATCGAGCTGGATACGACCCGAACCCTGGATTTGCAGGAATTGCAGGTTCATCGGATCGGTCAGCCAGGCAACAACCGGTGCCTTGACACCTTTGGTTTCAATCGTGGCCGCATCGTCGTAAGGCTTGAGCACGCGACCTTCGAGTCGTCCGCGCAGGCGTTTGCCTTTGAGTTCCGGGTAGATGCTGTCCAGAGAGACGATGATCATGTCCTCGGGCACACCGTACACCGGGATGTTCGCCGCTTCGGTCTGGGTCAGGCTGCCGGGGTAGACCGGCTCGTAATAGCCGGTGATCAAGCCGTTGGGATTGTCATTGGCGGCGCGCAGGCCGTAGACGTCGAGGTTCTGCTTGAGGAAGCCACGAATGTCGCTGGCGGTTTGCGGCACGTTGGCGGCAGCCGCACACGTCGAGCCCCACACCGGGTCGGCTTTGAGTCGGGTGCAGGCGCTGCGCCACGAACCGAAGCCGGCGACCAGGTCGGTGTCGGACACCGTCGGAAGTGCTTCCCACGTGGCGCTGGAGTAGGTCGCCAGGGCGTGGGTTTTCGGTTGGTTGTTGTCGCCACCGGTGCAGCCCGCAAGCACGGCCACCATCGGAAGGGTCCAGGCGAGGTTGTGACGCCATGCCTTGAAACGGCTGTTCATGGAGTAATTCCTTTGTCGGTTGCCTGAGTGCTCCATGCGCTCAAACAACCCGTATTGATAATAGGGCTATTGGTCTTTGCCGATGACACGAGGATACTGGCCGCCGTTTCCCGTGACCTGAAGCCACCATGACTCTTAAAAGACTTTCTGTTGTATTGCTGGCCTGCCTGACGTTGTCTGCCTGCGGTGGTGTCGACCCCAACTCGCCGCTGGGTCAGCGCAAGGCGATCTTCAAGCAAATGCTCAAGACCGGCGAAGACCTGGGCGGCATGTTGCGTGGTCGCATTCCGTTCGACGGCCCGAAATTCGCTGACGGTGCCGTGAAACTCGATGCGTTGTCCCGTGAACCCTGGAAACATTTTCCGCAGGTGCGCGAAGAAGATCACACCAGCGCCAAGAGCGATGTCTGGCAGAAACAGGAACACTTCCAGGACATGGCCCGCACCCTTGAAGCCGCCACCGGTGAGTTGGTGATTGCCAGCAAGGTCCAGCCTTACAAGGCCAGTAACCTGGGGCCGGCCGTGCAGAAGGTCGAAGACGCCTGCAGTGCCTGCCATAAAGAGTTCCGGGATCATTGAGTCCTGAACTGATCCTTACTTGTCCAGCTCATCGAGTGCGTCCTGCAATTCCTTGCGGGACTCGGCGAGTTTGTCTTTGCGCTTGTTGATCTTCTCGGCGTCGCCTTTCTTCATGGCCTTGTCGAGGTCAGCCTGACGCTTGCTGACTTCGTGCTTGGCGTCGAGCACCTTGTTCTCCCGTTCTTTCTTCAGGGAAGTATCGGTGCAATGAGCAGTGACTTCGCTCAGGGCCGTTTCAAGGCCTGCCTGCTGATCGGCGTTGCCGTGAGACTTGGCCAGTTCAATCTGGTTGATGAGGCCCTGCTTCTTTGCGGCGCAGCCGGTCAGGCCCGGAGCTTCTTCGGCGGCCATCAGTGGAGCGGCCAGCACGCTGCAAAGGGTCAACAGGGCGAGCGGTGAAAGAAGTTTCATAAAGGCTCCATGTGAATAAGGCAATCGGGTCGATGTGGCGATGGGGTGTTTGAGCCCAGCGGCACCATTGGGTTCCCGGGTTGGCGGGCATCATCGGCCGCTAAAAACCGTCAATCCCCGCAAGACGTAATGTTTCACTCAAGGCCAGGACCTGCGGGTCGCGGAAAAATGCGCTCAATTGCGCTGCGCGTCCCGGGCCGATGCCGGCTTCTGCCTGCCATTGTTCGGTGTTTCGTTGTGCCAGTTCCTGCCATGAATCGGCAAGCTGTGCCTGGCCGGTCGGCGGTAAACCCAGGGCTTTGAGCCAGCGAGCGAAAGGGCGTTGTAGGGCACTGTTGAAACTGCTCAACAGACGAGCGCTGCTGCGTTCGCCGAAGCCGTCAATGTTAGCAAGCTCTTGAGTATCGAGGGTCAACCAATCCAGCAGGCCTTTCAGGCGGCCTGTTTCTAAAAGTTTCTCCCACGTGCCAGGACCGACATGCGGCAGCGCCAGTCCCTGCTTGCCGCTGAGCCAGGTCAGTCGGGCGAGGAATTGGCTTTCGCACCCCGGTGTCGGCTGCCAACAACTCAAATGATGAAAGTCCTCCGCCAGCGGTACGCTCAATTCAGCGCGTTGGGTGCTGCGCAGCATGACACCGTCAAGCCTGGGAATGGTCAGGCCTGCCAGGCTGATGGCGACCTGATCTCCGGGCCGGATATCCAGTGCTTCCCAGCGTTGCAGTGAGCTCACACTGACTCGCTTGATCTGCCGGTCATCGAGCATCACCGGTGTCAATTCCAGTACAGGGGTGATCCGCCCGGTCCGTCCAATCTTGAAGTGGACTTTGCGCACCTCGGCCAAGGCCTGGGCAAAAGGGTATTTCCAGGCGACGCTCCAATAAGGCGGTTTAGCCTGCCAGCGCTCAGCGGATGGGCGCTGATCCTGGCGCAGGACGATGCCATCACTGGTGAAGGGCAGGGGCGAGCGATACCAGTGATCGCGCCAGCGTTCAGCGTCGTCAAATACCTTGATCGAGTGACTGTAAGGTGCGGTGCTCGGGAAGCCCAACTCATCCAGGACTGTGATGCGGGCGGGCAAACTGGCCGGGCCTTGGGGCCAGTCCCAGACAAACAGGCCGATCCCGGCGGCTTGCTCAGTGCTTAACTTTTTGCGGGCCATCAAGCCGGCCACTGTGGCGCGTGCATTGAGGCTGCCGGCACGGGCCTGTACGTGGTTGGTCAGGCGCCAATAGAGTTCACCTTGCAGCAGCAGGTCCAGTGGCTGTGGCAATTGTTGGGGGATGGCGGCGATCTGGCGCGCCGAAGCCGTCCAGTCCTGGCCATTTATTCCGTCACCGCGACTGATTGCCTGAGTCAGCAGGCCTTTGCGGTAGATCAGCGTCACCGCCACGCCGTCGATCTTGGGCTGAATCCAGACATCGCTCCGTCCTTTTAGCCACGCTTCGACGGCGTGACCATCGCGGAGTTTTTCCAGGCCCGTGTGGGCGATGGGATGAGGCATCGTGCCGCTCGCGGTACGTAGCGGTTCCGCGGATTGGTCCAGGTCGAAACAAGTGCGCCATTCGGTCAGTCGCGCACGGGACTGATCGTAGAGTTCATCGGCGACCAATGAGCGGCCGCCCCGGTGATAGCTGTCGTCCCAGAGGTCGATTTGTTTTTGCAGTGACGTGATTTCGTCCAGGGCGCGTGCGGGTGGCCAGTCGGGGCACTCGGTGGCGTTTGAACTCAGGCAAAGAAAGGTCAGGAAAAAATAGAAAAACAGGCGCAGAAGCATCGTGAGCGTCCTTGCTCAGGGAGAATGCTTTCAAGGCTAGTCAGCTTTCGGGCGTCGGTAGCGAGGATGTTTTTCGGTGTGTTTCGAGAGACAGGAAGATCAAGAGATCGCAGCCTCGTTTCACTCGACAACTCCTACACAAATCCCTGTAGGAGCTGTCGAGTGAAACGAGGCTGCGATCTTTCGATTTTCGGACAATAAAAAGCCCCGCACGGCGAACCGCGCGGGGCTTTTGGTACCGCCGGGGAAGTCTTACAGGCCGGCAGCAGCGCGCAAGGAATCGGCGCGGTCGGTCTTTTCCCAGGTGAAGGTGGTGAAAGTGTCTTCGCCCACAGTCTTGGTAGCCGGGGTGCGACCGAAGTGGCCGTACGCAGCGGTTTCCTGGTACATCGGGTGCAGCAGGTCGAGCATGGTGGTGATTGCGTATGGACGCAGGTCGAACACTTCGCGAACCAGTTTGACGATTTTGTCGTCGCTGATCTTGCCAGTGCCGAAGGTGTTCACCGAGATCGAAGTCGGCTGAGCAACACCGATCGCGTAGGAAACCTGAATCTCGCAACGCTCGGCCAGGCCGGCTGCCACGATGTTCTTGGCCACGTAACGACCGGCGTAGGCGGCCGAACGGTCAACCTTCGATGGATCTTTACCGGAGAACGCGCCGCCGCCGTGACGGGCCATGCCGCCGTAGCTGTCGACGATGATCTTGCGACCGGTCAGGCCGCAGTCGCCTACCGGGCCACCGATGATGAACTGGCCAGTCGGGTTGATGTGGAACTGGGTGTCTTTGGACAGCAGCTCGGCAGGCAGTACGTGCTTGACGATCAGCTCCATCACGCCTTCGCGCAGGTCTTTGTAGGACACGTCAGGGTTGTGCTGGGTCGACAGTACAACAGCGTCGATACCGACAACCTTGCCGCCTTCGTAACGGCAAGTCACTTGCGACTTGGCATCCGGGCGCAGCCAAGGCAGCAGGCCGGATTTACGGGCTTCGGCCTGACGCTGAACCAGTTGGTGCGAGAAGGTGATCGGTGCTGGCATCAGCACGTCGGTTTCGTTGCTGGCATAGCCGAACATCAGGCCCTGATCGCCAGCGCCTTGATCTTCAGGCTTGGCACGGTCGACACCCTGGTTGATGTCAGGAGACTGCTTGCCAATGATGTTCATCACGCCGCAAGTGGCGCCGTCGAAGCCGACATCGGAGCTGTTGTAGCCGATGTCCAGAATCACGTTACGCACGATCTCTTCCAGGTCGACCCAGGCCGACGTGGTGACTTCACCTGCGATGATTGCAACGCCGGTTTTGACCAGGGTCTCGACCGCTACACGGGCGAACTTGTCTTCAGCAATGATGGCGTCCAGCACAGCATCGGAAATCTGGTCGGCGATTTTGTCCGGATGCCCTTCGGACACAGACTCGGAGGTGAAGAGGGAGTATTCGCTCATCTCGATTTTTTCCTGAATTTACCGATGGTGAGTGTCGCCAGCCGGTCGCTGAAAATGGCGGACCTGGATCTGGAAACCATTACGTAAGCCTACATAGAGGCTTTCCCCGGGAACGAGTCCCGCAGCGGTGGCCCAACGGGCCAAATCGTCCTGTTCAAACCCCAACCATAGATCACCGCAGGCCTCCCTGGCCCAACTCTGGTTGTGGCTACATAACTCTGTCACGAGCAGGCTACCGCCCGGTTGCAGCAAGTCGGCCATGTGCTTGAGTGCTTCGGCCGGCGCGGCGAAATGGTGCAGCACCATATTCAGTACAACGCAGTCAGCCTTGAGGCGGACACCGTTCAACGCATCGGCCAATTGCAGGCTGACGTTAGCCAGCGTTTCACGTTCGCAAACCTGGCGCGCCAATTCGAGCATCGCCGGGCTGTTGTCCAGCGCAGTGACCTGTGTAAAGCGGCGCGCGAGTTCCGGCAGAAATGCGCCATCTCCGGGGCCGACTTCGATGGCCGTGGCGTCTTCGCTGAAACTCAGCTTGTCGAGCAATGCCACCACGCTTTCGCGGTATTGCGGCAGACCGGCAATCAAGTCTTGCTGGGCGCGAAACTTCTCCGCGACCCGTGAGAAAAAGTCCTGGCTGGCCGCCGCCCGTTGCCCATGGACCTGAGCGATCCGCGACTGCACCTCGGCAGGCAGGGTCAGGTTGTCCACTTCTTCCAGCAGCGCGGCATGCAGCTTGCCACCCAGCAGGTCGGTGTGGGGCAGGGCGCGACGGTAGAAAATCGCGTTGCCTTCACGGCGTGTCGCCACCAGATTGGCCTGGGCCAATACCTTGAGGTGATGACTCATGCCGGACTGGCCGATGCCAAAGATCTGCGCCAGCTCCAGTACGCCAAACGAATCGTTGGCCAGCGCGCGCAATACATTCAGCCGCAGAGGATCGCCGCCGGCCTTGCACAGGGCCGCCAGCTCATCGCAATCGTCATGTCGAATGGAAGGCACACGTAAATTCATAAGGCCAGCAGTCTAGTGACGGTCAGAAAACACCGCAAGAGCAATATCAAAAAGTTTTGATATTGCTCGATAGATGGCACTTCTCGGGGAAAGGGTCACTCTACAAATCGTCAGCGGAAAGGTTTCACCAGGCGAATGCGACTTTATCCACCGGAAAAACGCCTTCAGATGACTATCTGTCATTGCCCCGAGGCGGGTGGGTGAGGGAAAATGCTCGCCTTTTTTCCGTTTCGTTTTATTCACTCTCGATTCAATATCCGCAGGAGAACAGCGATGCCCAGCCGTCGTGAGCGTGCCAACGCCATTCGTGCCCTCAGCATGGATGCCGTGCAAAAAGCCAACAGCGGCCATCCCGGTGCCCCTATGGGTATGGCGGATATCGCCGAAGTACTTTGGCGTGACTACCTGAAGCACAACCCGAGCAATCCATCGTTCGCCGACCGTGACCGCTTCGTGCTGTCCAACGGTCACGGCTCGATGTTGATCTACTCGCTGCTGCACCTGACAGGCTATGACCTGTCGATCGATGACCTGAAGAATTTCCGCCAACTGCACAGCCGCACCCCGGGTCACCCGGAATTGGGCTACACCCCAGGCGTTGAAACCACCACCGGTCCACTGGGCCAAGGCCTGGCCAACGCCGTTGGTTTTGCCCTGGCAGAGAAAGTCCTGGCGGCGCAGTTCAACCGTCCGGGCCACAATGTTGTCGACCACCACACCTACGTGTTCCTGGGTGATGGCTGCATGATGGAAGGCATTTCCCACGAAGTCGGCTCCCTGGCCGGTACTTTGGGCCTGGGTAAACTGATCGCCTTCTACGACGACAACGGCATCTCCATCGATGGTGAAGTCGAAGGCTGGTTCACCGACGACACGCCTAAGCGTTTCGAAGCCTATAACTGGCAGGTCATCCGCAACGTCGACGGTCACGATCCTGAAGAGATCAAGATCGCGATCGAAACTGCGCGCAAAAGCGATCAGCCAACCCTGATCTGCTGCAAGACCACCATCGGTTTCGGTTCGCCGAACAAGCAAGGTAAAGAAGACTGCCACGGCGCCCCATTGGGTGACGCGGAAATCGCTCTGACCCGCGCTGCGCTGAAATGGAACCACGGTCCGTTCGAAATCCCGGCCAACATTTATGCCGAGTGGGACGCCAAGGAAGCCGGTCGCGCGGCCGAAGCCGAATGGGATCAGCGTTTCGCTGCCTACTCTGCTGCTTTCCCTGAGTTGGCCAACGAGCTGATTCGTCGTCTGAGCGGTGAACTGCCGGAAGACTTCGCTGAAAACGCCTCGGCTTATATTGCTGAAGTCGCCGCCAAAGGCGAAACCATCGCCAGCCGTAAAGCCAGCCAGAACGCATTGAATGCCTACGGCCCGCTGTTGCCTGAACTGCTGGGCGGCTCCGCTGACCTGGCCGGTTCCAACCTGACCCTGTGGAAAGGTTGCAAAGGTGTTTCGGCTGAAGACGCCAGCGGCAACTACATGTACTACGGCGTTCGCGAGTTCGGCATGAGCGCGATCATGAACGGCGTGGCCTTGCATGGCGGTCTGGTGCCTTACGGCGCGACCTTCCTGATGTTCATGGAATACGCCCGCAACGCCGTGCGCATGGCCTCGCTGATGAAGCAGCGTGTCGTGTTCGTCTACACCCACGACTCCATCGGTCTGGGCGAAGACGGTCCGACTCACCAGCCGATCGAGCAACTGACCAGCTTGCGCAGCACGCCGAACCTCGACACCTGGCGCCCAGCCGATGCCGTTGAATCGGCGGTGTGCTGGAAGCTGGCTCTGGAACGCAAGGACGGCCCTTCGGCGCTGATCTTCTCGCGTCAGAACCTGCAGCACCAAACCCGTAATGCGTTCCAGATCGCCGACATCGCCCGTGGCGGTTACGTGTTGAAGGATTGCGACGGCGAGCCTGAGCTGATCCTGATCTCTACCGGTTCGGAAGTCGGTCTGGCGGTTCAGGCCTACGACAAGTTGACCGAGCAAGGTCGTAAGGTGCGTGTTGTTTCGATGCCTTGCACCAGCGTGTTCGATGCTCAGGACGCCGGTTACAAGCAAGCGGTTCTGCCGTTGCAGGTCAGCGCCCGTATCGCCATCGAAGCCGCCCACGCGGACTACTGGTACAAGTACGTGGGCCTGGAAGGCCGCGTGATCGGCATGACCACCTACGGCGAGTCGGCGCCTGCGCCAGCCTTGTTTGAAGAGTTCGGCTTCACCCTGGAAAACATCCTGGGTCAGGCTGAAGAGCTGCTGGAAGACTAAAGCACTACGCGGCGGTTTTGTGACCGCCGCGGTCCCTGTAGGAGCTGCCGAAGGCTGCGATCTTTTGATCTTGATCTAAAAAAGATCAAAAGATCGCAGCCTCGTTTCACTCGACAGCTCCTACAAGGGATTGTGTTGTTACCGAGAATTCGTCTGCCTGCGTCTATCGAGAACCCCATGCCTCAACCGCGTCCTTACAAAGTTGCACTCAACGGCTACGGCCGGATTGGTCGTTGCGTCTTGCGTGCGTTGTTTGAGCGAGGCGATAAGGCCGGGTTTGAAATTGTTGCGATCAACGATCTGGCGGACATGGCCAGCATCGAATACCTGACACGCTTCGACTCCACTCACGGGCGTTTTCCCGGGGAAGTGAAGGTCGACGGCGATTGTCTGCATATTAATGGCGACTGCGTGAAGGTCCTGCGCAGTGCCACCCCTGAAGGCATCGATTGGGCGTCGCTGGGCGTCGATCTGGTGCTGGAGTGCTCCGGCGCTTACCACACGCGTGAAGACGGCCAGCGTTTCCTCGACGCCGGCGCACCGCGCGTGCTGTTTTCTCAGCCGATGGCCAGCGAGGCGGATGTCGACGCCACCATCGTCTACGGCGTGAACCAGGATTGCCTGACCGGTGATGAGTTGCTGGTGTCCAACGCGTCCTGCACCACCAACTGCGGCGTGCCGCTGTTGCGCCTGCTGGATCAGGCCATTGGTCTGGAATACGTGTCGATCACCACCATTCACTCGGCGATGAACGATCAGCCGGTGATCGACGCTTATCATCACGAAGACTTGCGGCGCACCCGTTCGGCGTTTCAGTCGGTGATTCCGGTGTCCACTGGTCTGGCACGTGGCATCGAACGGCTGTTACCGGAACTTGCCGGGAGAATTCAGGCCAAAGCCGTGCGGGTGCCGACGGTTAACGTGTCTTGCCTCGACATTACGATGCAGACCGTGAGCGACACCGACGCCACCGAGGTCAACCGGATTTTGCGCGAGGCTGCCACTAGCGGCCCGCTCAAGGGCCTTCTGGCCTACACCGAGTTGCCTCACGCCAGTTGTGATTTCAACCATGACCCACATTCGGCCATCGTCGATGCCAGTCAGACCCGAGTTTCCGGCCCACGGCTGGTGAACATCCTGGCCTGGTTCGACAACGAATGGGGTTTTGCCAACCGAATGCTGGATGTTGCAGAACACTATCTGCAAGCAGCTGCCTCTCCAAAACAGTAGGAAATGCGACCCATGACCGTGTTGAAGATGACCGACCTCGATCTGCAAGGTAAGCGCGTACTGATCCGCGAAGACCTCAACGTCCCAGTCAAGGACGGTGTTGTCACCAGCGATGCGCGAATCCTGGCCTCGCTGCCGACCATCAAGCTGGCCCTGGAAAAAGGCGCGGCCGTGATGGTCTGCTCGCACCTTGGCCGTCCGACCGAGGGCGAGTTCTCGGCCGAGAACAGTCTCAAGCCAGTCGCTGACTACCTGAGCAAGGCTCTGGGGCGCGAAGTGCCGCTGGTGGCCGATTACCTGGGCGGCGTTGACGTGAAGGCCGGCGACATCGTGCTGTTCGAAAACGTGCGCTTCAACAAGGGCGAGAAAAAGAACGCTGACGAACTGGCCCAGCAATACGCCGCCCTGTGCGACGTGTTCGTGATGGACGCCTTCGGCACCGCTCACCGCGCCGAGGGTTCGACCCATGGCGTGGCCAAGTTCGCCAAAGTCGCCGCCGCTGGTCCGTTGCTGGCCGCCGAACTGGACGCACTGGGCAAAGCCCTCGGCGCCCCGGCCCAGCCAATGGCGGCGATTGTTGCCGGCTCCAAGGTTTCCACCAAGCTCGACGTGCTGAACAGCCTGAGCCAGATCTGCAACCAGCTGATCGTCGGCGGCGGCATTGCCAACACCTTCCTGGCTGCTGCCGGTCACCCGGTCGGCAAGTCCCTGTACGAGCCGGATCTGCTGGACACCGCTCGCGCCATCGCCGCCAAGGTCAGCGTGCCGCTGCCGGTCGACGTCGTGGTTGCCAAGGAATTCGCTGAAAGCGCGACCGCTACCGTCAAGCTGATCGCTGATGTGGCTGCAGACGACATGATTCTGGACATCGGCCCACAGACCGCGGCGAATTTCGCCGAGCTGCTGAAGTCGTCCAAGACCATCCTGTGGAACGGCCCGGTGGGCGTGTTCGAATTCGACCAGTTCGGTAACGGCACCAAAGTCCTGGCCCAGGCGATCGCAGAAAGCTCGGCGTTCTCCATCGCTGGCGGCGGCGACACCCTGGCCGCTATCGATAAGTATGGCGTTGCCGATCAGATCTCCTACATTTCTACCGGTGGCGGCGCGTTCCTCGAGTTCGTCGAAGGCAAGGTTCTGCCGGCCGTTGAAGTCCTGGAAAGCCGGGCCAAGGCCTGAGGCCGCCCATTTGACCAGGAAAAGGAGTGTTCAGATGGTCAAAACATTAGCGCTGTTGATTATCGCGGGGTCGCTGGCAGCTTGCGGGAGTAACCCGAAAGCCCCGAAGGTACCCGAGACGCCTGAACAGGACAAAGGCTGCTACCAGGCCGACTGGCAGGCAGAAACCAACCCGGTGATCAACAAGCGTTCCGGGCCTGATGGCCTGGACAAATATGAGACACAGACCCCGGCCAAGGAACATGGTTGCCCTTGACGGGTCTGACACTTTACTCAGGGCTGGCGGCGTGCGTCGTCAGTCGAGGAACATGGATGAAAGGTTTTATCGCCGTTACGGCGCTGGCTCTGCTGGCAGGTTGCTCCAATTTGAACCTGTTCAAGCCTGCCGAATCGACGGACAGCTGGACCACCTGGACCTGCGACAGTCAGGCCAAAGTGCTCTGGCGCTACACCGACGAAAGCCGCAAGGAAGTCGACGTTCGCCTGGGCGGTGCCGATCAGGTCTACCGCTTGAAGCATGAGCCGGGCGCCGAAGGTTCGCTGTACAGCAATGACATGCTGGCGTTTCACATAAAAGGTGAGGAAGGCCTGGTGTACTGGGTCGCCACCAATGATTTGATCGGCCGCGGTTGCAAAGCCGAATGACGCGAGACCGACGCAGACACTGTAGGAGCCGAGCTTGCTCGCGATGAGGCCAGCACATTCAACTTATGTGTCGGCAGTTAAACCGCCATCGCGAGCAAGCTCGGCTCCTACAGGGGTTAGCGTCAGTTCTCAGGATTTTTGTAATACCGAATTCGCAGCCCGGGGCAACCCTCGATCTGCAATTACTTGAATAGCCGCCGCCGCTACGGCAGGCTGGCACGATTAACGACCCTCAACCGGGAGATACACACACAATGGCACTTATCAGCATGCGCCAGATGCTGGACCACGCAGCCGAGTTCGGCTACGGCGTTCCAGCCTTCAACGTCAACAACCTTGAGCAGATGCGCGCCATCATGGAAGCCGCTGACAAGACTGACTCCCCGGTGATCGTCCAGGCTTCGGCCGGTGCTCGCAAATACGCCGGCGCACCGTTCCTGCGTCACCTGATCCTGGCGGCAATCGAAGAATTCCCGCACATCCCGGTGTGCATGCACCAGGACCACGGCACCAGCCCTGACGTCTGCCAGCGTTCCATCCAACTGGGCTTCAGCTCGGTGATGATGGACGGTTCCCTGGGCGAAGACGGCAAGACCCCGACCGATTACGACTACAACGTCCGCGTCACCCAACAAACTGTAGCCCTGGCTCACGCCTGCGGCGTATCGGTAGAAGGCGAGCTGGGCTGCCTGGGTTCGCTGGAAACCGGCATGGCCGGTGAAGAAGACGGCATCGGCGCCGAAGGCGTTCTGGATCACAGCCAAATGCTGACCGACCCGGAAGAAGCCGCTGACTTCGTCAAGCGCACTCAGGTCGACGCCCTGGCTATCGCCATCGGCACCAGCCACGGCGCGTACAAGTTCACCAAGCCGCCTACCGGCGACGTGCTGGCCATCGACCGCATCAAAGAAATCCACAAGCGCATCCCGAACACCCACCTGGTGATGCACGGTTCGTCTTCGGTTCCACAAGACTGGCTGGCGATCATCAACCAGTACGGCGGCGACATCAAAGAAACCTACGGCGTGCCGGTTGAAGAAATCGTCGAAGGCATCAAGCACGGCGTGCGCAAGGTCAACATCGACACCGACCTGCGTCTGGCGTCCACCGGTGCGATGCGTCGCCTGATGGCTACCAACCCGAGCGAGTTTGATCCGCGTAAGTTCTTCGGCGCGACCGTGACTGCGATGCGTGATGTGTGTATCGCACGTTATGAAGCGTTTGGTACTGCGGGTAATGCTTCGAAGATCAAGCCGATCTCTCTGGAAGCGATGTACCAGCGTTACCTGAAAGGTGAGTTGAACGCGAAGGTTAACTAAGCCTTCAGCGTTATTACCGGTATTAAAAAACCCGCAGCGATGCGGGTTTTTTATTGCCTGAAAATTGACTACTGACTCTTGGGCGTTTCAAACCCGCGCTGCTCAATCCCCCGAAACACATCGCTTACATCCTGAACCATGATCCGGGCACTGCAGTGTGTCTGAGGAAATTGCGTAGCAGGGTTTGGGGCTGCTTCGCCGCCCAGCGGGAGCAAGCTCCCTCGCCACGGTGGGAGTGGTCCTACGCGGTTTTCGGATGCTGGGGTTTGTAGCAGCTGTCGAGCTTGCGAGGCTGCGTTCGGCTGCGAAGCAGTCGTAAATCAGACAACGCATTTATTCAGGTAGGCCCGGTTCATCGGGCTTGCGAGGACTTCGTCCTCGGACGCAGCCTCGCAAGCTCGGCAGCTGCTACAGAGATCGAGTTGTTCTTTGGGAGTGTCCCGGGATGCATTCCCACGCAGAGCGAGGGAACGATCAGGGTGAGGAGGCTACTTATCGTGATCAATATCCAGCTTGCTGAACGTCACTTTCCCGCCTTCGCTGGTGTACCCGGTGTGGTCCTGCACATAAACACCGGCCTTGAAGTACAGCGGCTTGACGCTCCAGGTCTTGCTGATGTCGGTGTCCCATTGGTAACCGGCAGCGCTAATGCCCAATGCCCCCTTGGGGCTCAGGTGGATGAGGTAGGAAAACTCCCGGTCAAGTTTCACCCCGGTGGCGATCGTGATGACCCGACCGTCCCCGTCATCGGGGTGCATACGCACCTTGGCGACGATGTTGCCCGTTTGAGTGCTGGTCTTGTATTGATACTCGAGCTTCACCAGGGGTTTCTGGCTTTCATAGGCGTGGATCTGGCCAATAACGATCTTCCCCGAGCTCGGTACCTGATTCACTGCCAGGGTAGCGCGCAGGGTATTGTCGGCATCCGGGTAGAGCCAGTTTTTCAGGGTGCCATTGCTGTAGGTTTCGCGAAGTTCAGTGCGGGGGTACTTCGCATTTTCAGTTTTAGAACCGGTGACCGGGGACCAGAAAAACAAGGTGCCGGTGTCGGAGTGGAAGTATTGGTCCTTGAAGCCCTTCACCAGTTTTGGCGTGTCAACGGTGTAAGGCGGATTGCCGACAGGAACGCTGAGGTTCCAGGTTGCGAGATCGATCATAGACAAAAGCTTCCACGGTTTTTTTGCTGCACGGACGTACCAGAAGCTCTGGCACGCGCCTTGGGGGCCATCCTTATAATCGTAGAAGTTCAATTTGTTAATGCGTAAATGACAAACGGGTGACGTCAAAATCCTGTTAAAAGGCCATCTTTCCCGGTTTCAGGGGGCTGTGGCGCCGACCGTTAGTCGGCAAATGGACTCTTTGGTTAAATGATGGCGTACTGATAGCTTCTGCTTTTGCAGAACCCGGTCTAGAGTGAAGGCTTGGTATTTGTCCGGTTTTCACGAGAAACCGGCCTGACGTCCCGCATAAGAGAAGCAGCATGGAATGCGCGCAACCCACGCCAGCTGAAGGCAACTCAATTCTTTTAATCGTCGATGATTATCCTGAAAACCTGATCAGCATGCGCGCGTTGTTGCAGCGCCAGGACTGGCAGGTCATGACCGCCGCCTCGGGCTTCGAGGCGCTCAGTCTGTTACTCGAACACGATGTCGACCTGGTGCTGCTGGATGTGCAGATGCCGGGCATGGACGGTTTTGAAGTGGCACGCCTGATGCGCGGGAGCCAGCGAACCCGCCACACGCCGATCATTTTCCTTACCGCCAACGAACAGTCCCAGGACGCCGTGATCAAGGGCTATGCCAGTGGTGCGGTGGATTACCTGTTCAAACCGTTCGACCCACAAATTCTCAAGCCCAAAGTCCAGGCGCTGCTCGAGCATCAGCGCAATCGCCGTGCGTTACAGCGCCTGAGCCACGATCTGGAGGTTGCGCGCGCGTTTAATGCCTCGGTGCTCGACAATGCCGCCGAAGGCATCCTGGTGGTCGGTGAGGACGGTCTGATCCGCTTTGCCAATCCGGCGATGTCGCGGCTGCTCAATGCCACGGTGCAAGACCTGCAAGGCAAAGAGTTTTTGGATTTCATGCAAAAGCCGCACATCCCGATCTGGGCCGACTCCGAGTTGTTCGCCGGTTACAAGCGCGGCGAAACCCTGCGCCTGCATGATGCATTGCTGCGTACGGCCCCCGGTCAACAGGTGCCCGTGGCTCTGTCCTGCGCACCGTTGCCCAGTGAACAACATGCGATGGTGGTGACGGTGCTGGACATGTCGGTGGTGCGCCATCTGCATCAACAACTGGAGTTCCAGGCCGTCACTGACCCATTGACCGGGCTGCTCAATCGTCGCGGTTTTTACCAGACGGCGGAAAATCTGCTGCTGCGTGGCGACCGCTCCGACAGTGCTTGGGTGCTGCTGTATCTGGACCTCGACGGCTTTAAACGGGTCAACGATTCCCTCGGTCACGATGCCGGCGACCGGGTGCTGCGGTGGGTGTCCGAGCAGTTGAAGGCCTGTCTGCGGCCCTTCGACATTCTGGCGCGTATGGGCGGTGATGAGTTCACCGCTTTGCTGGATCTGGAATTCCCCGAGCAAGCGGCAAAGATTGCCGAGAAGCTGATTGAGCGGGTGTCGATCTGTCAGCAGATCGATGGTCTGGATATCGCGTTGGGCGCCAGCATCGGCATTGCGACGTACCCGGATTGCGGTTCCAATCTTGATGGTTTGTTGCGCGCATCTGACATCGCCATGTACGAAGCCAAGCGCGCCGGCCGTCAGCAATATCGTTATTACGATCACGAAATGAACGGCCGGGCGCGCTCGCGGCTGATGCTCGAAGAAAGTGTGCGCGCGGCGATCGAGAACCGTGATTTCAATTTGGTGTATCAACCTCAGGTGGCCGTTGCCAGTGGGCAGATTCGCGGGTTCGAAGCGCTGATCCGCTGGCAGCACCCGAGCGTCGGCGATGTACCACCGGGGCTGTTTTTGCCATTGCTGGAAGAGGCGCGGTTGATCAGTCGCCTGGGCAGCTGGATCTATCAACAAGGGGCGACCCAGCGAAAAGCCTGGGAAACCTTGTTTGCCGACGACCTGGTGCTGGGCGTCAGTTTGAGCAGTACGCAGTTCGGCATGCCCAATCTGGTCACTGAGTTGCGTCAGGTACTGGAGCGCCATGGTTTGCAGGCGCGCCATCTGGAAGTCGAGGTCACTGAAGAGGCCTTGATGCAAAACCCCGAGGAAACCCGCAAACAGCTGCGCCTGCTGCGTAACCTGGGTGTGCGCGTGGCCCTGGATGACTTTGGTTCCGGGCTGTGTTCGCTGTCTCATCTGCGTGATCTGGAGTTGGACACGCTCAAGTTCGACCGGCATTTGATTGCCCGGCTTCTGGAGTCCTCACGCGATGCGGCGCTGGTGCGCAATGTGATCGAACTGTGCAAGGAGTACGGGATGCTGGTGATTGCCGAAGGGGTGGAAACCATTGCGCAATATCGGTGGCTGCAAGCCAATGGTTGCGAGTACGTGCAAGGGTTTCTGGTTGCACGGCCGATGATGGCCGAGGACGTCGGCGACTTTGTACATCCGTTCGACTGGAACACGCTGACCGGCTGAATTCGCTACACTGGCGACCTTTTGGTGAATCGTGTTGCCGCCCCAATGACCGCGTTGAAATACCTCCAGGCCTATCCTGCAGCACTGCAGGATCAAGTGCGCCAGCTGATCGCCGATGGTCGGCTGGGCGACTACCTGAGCCAGCGTTACCCGGAAAAACACCGGGTACAGAGCGACAAGGCGTTGTACACCTATACGCTGGACCTCAAGCAGGAATACCTGCGTAACGCCCCGGCCATCGATAAGGTGTTGTTCGACAACCGCCTGGACCTGACCCACCGCGCCCTCGGATTGCACACTGCGATATCCCGTGTGCAGGGTGGCAAGCTCAAGGCCAAGAAAGAAATTCGTGTTGCTTCATTGTTCAAGGAAGCACCTGCCGAGTTTCTGAAAATGATCGTGGTGCATGAACTGGCGCACTTCAAAGAGTCGGATCACAACAAGGCGTTCTACAAGCTTTGCGAACACATGTTGCCGGGGTATCACCAGGTGGAGTTCGATGTGCGGGTGTACCTGACATGGCGGGATATGTAGGAGCTGCCGAAGGCTGCGATCTTTTGATCTTCTAATTAATACGGAGCGCATGGATGGACGTAAGCAAGACCAAGAGCAGCTTCTATCGTCGGTTGTACGTGGCGTACCTGATTGATAGCGGGTTGGCCAGTAGCGTCCCGGCGCTGACCGAAGTGACCGGCATGCCCCGGCGCACGGCGCAGGACACCATCGCGGCATTGGCAGATCTGGACATTGTTTGCGAGTTCCAGCAGGAAGAAGGTGCGCGCAATCATGCCGGGCGCTATCGGATTCGCGAGTGGGGGGCGATAGATCGGGGGTGGATCGAGCGCAACCTTCGGCAGATCAAAGCGGTGCTTGAGTATCCCTAGTTCCTGCGCTGACTGAGCTGACGTCATCGCGAGCAAGCTCGCTCCCACATTGGATTTGTGTACGCCACAGATCATGTGGGAGCGAGCTTGCTCGCGATAGGGCCCTCAGGAACGGCGCATCCCGATATGCGGAATGTCATCCTCGAGAAACTCCTCGCCCGCCACCACAAACCCGTACCGCCCGTAATACCCCTGCAAATGCGCTTGGGCCGAGAGATAGATCGGTACTTCAGGCCAGCGCTTTTCAGCCTGCTTCAACGCCTGCGCCATCAACTCATGCCCAAGCCCTGTACCGCGCGCTTGAGGGGCAATGATCACTCGCCCGATGACCACGTCGCCACCCTGTAACTCCGGGTCGAGCAACCGCAGGTACGCCACCAGCCGATCCCCGTCCCAAGCCATTAAATGGCAGGTGTCACCTTCCAGATCCTGACCATCGACGTCCTGATAGACGCATTTCTGCTCAACGACAAACACCTCTGCACGTAGCTGCAGAATGGCATACAGCTGCTCTTTGCCCAGATCGCTGTGGTGTTTGCAGACCCAATCGATTGTCATCATCACACTCCTTGAACATCGTCGCTCCGATACTAAGCGCCCAGGCGAAAGATGTCTTTATGACAGAGAAATCTGTGACAAAGGCCAAAATGCCATCATTCATTTCGCGCGGCCTTGTCTTGTTTGTGTAATCTGAGATGAAGCGCTGTGCAGTGGCTTCGATGAGCTAATGTTAGTTCCTGGGTTTGGCAGTACGGGGGCCTTGGAGTTTTGGCTGAAAACACGTCGGGCGTCCCGCCCGCTAAGGATTTTCTAGCATGCCGCGATTGCATCGAGCCTTTGCTTTGATTGGATTGCTGTTGCTGACTCATAGCGCGGCAGCGGAAAAGCTGCGATTGGTAGCCGATGCCTGGCCACCCTTTACCGACGCAACGCTGGTCAACGGCGGGTTGGCCACGGACATCGTCAGCACAGCGCTGGCCCGGGCCGGTTATGCCAGTGACTTTGAACAAGTGCCTTGGGCGCGGGCCTTGCTGGGGGTTGGCGAGGGTCGATACGACGTGTTGGTCAACGCCTGGTACACCGACGATCGTACGAAATTTGGCCAGTTTTCCGGCGAATACCTGCTCAACCGGGTGCGCTTTCTCAAGCGCAAAGACACACCGATCGAATACAACAACCTGCAACAACTGCATACCTACCCGATAGCGGTGGTGCGCGGTTACGCCTATTCGCCAGAGTTCGATGACGACGTATCGCTGCAGAAAGTCCCGGTGCACAGCTTTTCCATGGCGGTGCGCATGGTCGCCGCCGATCGGGTCAAATTGACGCTGGAAGACGAATACGTCGCGCGTTACTACTTGGCCCGAGAATCAACCAAGGTGCGCAATGCCGTGGAGTTTTTGCCCAAGCCATTGAGCGAGAACAGCCTGCACATCCTGGTCAGCCTGAAGAACCCCAGGCATGAACAGATCGTCGCCGGTTTCGACCGCGAGATCGCGGCGATGAAAGTGGATGGCAGTTATCAGCGGTTGATAAAACAGCACGGACTGTAAGGTGAGGTTGATGGCCTCATCGCGAGCAAGCTCGCTCCCACATTAGATCTCTGTCGTACACAAAATCTGTATCCACTGCAGATCCACTGAGCTTGCTCGCGATGAGTCCGGCCCAGCCACCGCAGATCTCAATCCTCACTCGTTTCCTTGATGAGGTGCGCTGCCAGCGTCCGCAATGGCCCAAGCTGACGGCAGATCAACGCCAACTGTGTCTGCACCAGCCGTTGGCCTTCGTCGATTTCGTCCGGCATCTGTTCAAGCGTATTGGCCAGTGCCTCTTCCTCATCGCTCTGAATCGCAATCGGCAGTTTGCTCGCCAACCCTTGGGCAATCTCATCGATGCTGGCGGCCAGTTTCACGCCGGCACCGTCGATCAAATGCTCGCGCACGTCGGACGGTAGCTGGGTTTCCCGGTGTGCGCCCAGTCCGGACAAATAACTGAGCAAGGTGTGCGACAGCACCAGGAAGCGGAACCCGACATCCGCCTCCTTACGGAAATGCCCCGGTTCCATCAGCATGTTGGCGAGCGTCGTCGACAGTGCCGCGTCGGCGTTGTGCGCATTGCGTCGGGCCAGGCGATACGCCAGGTCGTCGCTTTTGCCGGCGGCGTATTGCTGCATGATCTGGCGCAGGTAAATGCTGTTGCAGGTCAGGGTGTTGGCCAGCACTTTGTTCAGGCGTCGGCCCTGCCAGTCCGGCAGGAACAGGAACACCGCCAGCCCGGCGATCAGGCTGCCCAGCAAGGTATCGAACAACCGCGGCAGGAACAGCCCGTAACCATCCCCGACCTGGTTGAAGCAGAAGAGCACCATCAAGGTGATCGCGGCCGTCGCCAAGGTGTAGCGGGTGGTGCGGTGGATAAAGAACACCACCCCGGCGGCGATAGCGAAGCACGACTGGACCAAAGGATTCGGAAACAGATCGAACAGCGCCCAGGCCACGGTCAGGCCGATGGCGGTGCCGATGATCCGCTGGCCGAGTTTGCGGCGGGTGGCGCCGTAGTTCGGTTGGCAGACAAACAGCGTGGTGAGGATGATCCAGTAACCCTGGGACGGGTGGATCAAATGCACCATCCCGTAGCCGATACTCAAGGCCAAGGGCAAACGCAGTGCATGACGGAACAGCAACGACGTCGGTGTCAGCTGCGTGCGTAACCGAATCCACACATCCTTGAGGCTACGTGGCGAACGGTCGAGCAGGCTGCTGTCGGTGGCGTCGGCCAGGGCGTCGGGGTTGCTGGCATCGCTGAGCAAACGATCGAGCGTGCCGAGGTTGGCCGCCAGTGCTCGCAACGACCGCAACAGTCCGCGCCACGCCGGGTTACTCTGAATGCGCAAGTGTTCGAGGGAGGCGTGCAGGTCGCTCAGGGCTTCGGCGAAGCTCGCGTCATAGATGAACGGCTGGCGCATCTGGATCGACTCGGCCAGCGCCCGGCAGGCCTTGCCTTGCTGGCGCAGCAAGCGCTGGCAGCGGAACATCACGTCGCTGTGAAAGAAGGCATCGGCGAGGGCGTTGTAAGGGTAGTGTGAGGAACTGGCGCGCTCGTGGATGTCCTGAGCGAGGAAGTACAGCTTCAGGTAACGGCTGAGTTTCGAGCCCGGGCGACCGTTGCCGACCCGGTGCAAGATGATTTCCTTGGCGGCGTTCAGTGCGGCCACGACACGGCCGTTTTGCTGCGCCAGTTCCAGTCGACGCGCTTCCACGTCCATCTGCCGGATCGGCTCGAACAGCGACGATTTCAGCTTCAGGTAGTAACCCAACTCGCGGAACAATCGCGCCAGGCTTTGCTGCACCGGCTGATTGGAAAACATCGCCTGCCACAGCACCGAAAGCAAACCGTACCAGGCCGCACCGGCCACCAGCAGCACCGGCTCGTGCCAGAAATCGGTGACTGCACCGCCGCGCTGGTCCACACCGATCATGGTGTAGACCGATAGGATCAACGTCGCCGAGGCAATCGCGCCGTAGCGTTCACCCAAGGCGCCGAGCATGGTCAGGCCGAAACTGGCCAGTGCCAGGGCGATGACAAAAACGATGGGGTAGGGGAAGAGTAGTTCGACGGAGAGGGCGGCGACGCTGAAGCACACCAGCGTCACGGCCAGTGCGTTAAGGCGGCCTTGCCAACTGTCGTCGGTCTCGGCCAGGGCGCTGGCGATGATCCCGAGGAACAGCGGGATCAGCAGCCCCATTTCATCCTTGTACCAACACAGCGCCATGCTGCCGGTCAGGGCGATGAATACCCGAACGCTGTAACTGAATTTATCCAGCGCCCAGAGGCGACGCAGAGACTGACTAAAGGGGGTCGATGACATGAAGTGCGAGGGCCTTCCGAGGCAATGACGCTAAATTGAGCCAGTAATGACGCCGGCGCAATGGCGCCGATCACATCTGACAGCAAAATCTGTTCCTTCCTGGTGGAGGTATCAGGTCTGCATTGAACCTGTGGCGAGGGGATTCATCCCCGTTCGGCTGCGAAGCAGTCGTAAATCTGCGAGCGAGGTCTGCCTGACGTAACGCGTTTGCCAATTTGGGGCCGCTTCGCAGCCCGACGGGGATAAATCCCCTCGCCACAAAAGCCCCATCCCATATTGATGCTGGTCAGACGTACTGCGCGGCGGCGTAACCCGAGGCCCAGGCCCACTGGAAGTTGAAACCACCCAGATGTCCGGTCACGTCGAGCACTTCACCGATGAAGTACAGCCCCGGGCTTTTCAGTGATTCCATGGTCTTGGACGACACCTCGTTGGTATCGACGCCACCCAATGTCACTTCAGCGGTGCGATAACCTTCGGTTCCGGCCGGAACCACTTTCCAGCTCGCCAGTTTTTCGGCTATGTCGGCGATTTCGGCGTGGGTGTACTGCTTCATCGGTTTGGAGACGAACCAGTTATCCGCCAGCAGGTTGGCCATCTTCTTGGTGAAGATTTCCCCCAGCAGGGTTTTCAGCTCGCTGTTCGGACGTTCGGCTTGCTGCTGTTGCAGCCAGCTCGGCACGTCGTGGTCCGGCATCAGATTGATCTCAACCGTATCGCCGGATTCCCAGAATGAAGAGATCTGCAAAATCGCCGGACCACTGAGGCCGCGGTGGGTAAACAGGATGTTCTCGCGGAAACTCTGCTCATTGCAGCTCACTAGGCAATCCACCGACGTACCGGACAGTTCGGTGCAAAGCTCTTTGAGCTGATCGGTGATGGTGAACGGCACCAAACCTGCGCGGGTCGGCAGCAAGTCGTGGCCGAACTGCTTGGCCACTTGATAACCGAAACCGGTCGCACCCAGCGTCGGGATCGACAAACCGCCAGTGGCGATGACCAGCGATTCGCAGGTCAGTTGCCCGAGCGTGGTGTCCAGCAGGTAACCGCTTTCGAGTTTTTCGATGGTCTGGATCGAGGTGTCCAGGTGCAGGCTGACGCCGACCTGATCGCACTCGTTGAGCAGCATCTCAAGGATGTCGCTGGATTTGTTATCGCAGAACAGCTGGCCGAGTTTCTTCTCGTGGTATGGCACGCCGTGTTTGGCGACCATGCCGATGAAATCCCACTGGGTGTAGCGGGCCAGGGCGGATTTGCAGAAATGCTCGTTCTGCGAGAGGAAATTGCTCGGTTCGGTATGCATGTTGGTGAAATTGCAGCGGCCACCGCCCGACATCAGGATTTTCTTGCCGGCCTTGTTGGCATGGTCGAGCAACATCACCTTGCGCCCGCGCCCGGCGGCGGTCAGCGCACACATCAAACCTGCGGCGCCAGCGCCAATGATCACGACTTCGGTAGAGCGCAAAACGGTGTCCTCTTGATGTGTCACCACAAAACAAATGTGGGAGCGAGCTTGCTCGCGATGGCGGACTTACAGACAACATTGATGTTGAATGTGCTGGCCTCATCGCGAGCAAGCTCGCTCCCACAGGGAAGTGCGCTGTTCTTACAAGATACGAACGCGCAGCGAACGGCCTTTGATCTTGCCGTCATTCAGGCGCTGCAAGGCTTGCTTGGCGATTCCGCGTTCAACAGCCACATAGGCCTGGAAGTCGAAAATCGCGATCTTGCCGACCTGAGCGCCCGGAATGCCCGCATCGCCAGTCAATGCGCCAAGAATGTCGCCCGGACGAACCTTGTCTTTACGGCCAGCGCCGATGACCAGCGTGCTCATCACCGGCAGCAGCGGTGCGCCGCCCTGGGATTTGAGGTTATCCAGCTGATCCCAGCTCAACGGCGACTTCTGCAGTAGCTCGATGGCTTGGGCGCGGTGGGCTTCGGACGGTGCGACCAGGCTGATCGCAATCCCTTTCTCACCGGCGCGGCCTGTACGGCCAACACGGTGGATGTGGATTTCCGAATCACGGGCCAGTTCGACGTTGATCACCATGTCCAGCGCATCGATGTCCAGACCGCGCGCGGCGACGTCGGTGGCAACCAGTACCGAAGTACTGCGGTTGGCGAACATGGCCAGTACCTGGTCGCGGTCACGCTGTTCCAGATCGCCGTGCAGGCCGACGGCGGAGATGCCTTTGGAGCTCAGGTGATCGACGGTTTCCTGAACCTGCTGCTTGGTGAAGCAGAAGGCCACACAGGATGCCGGACGATGATGCGCGAGGACTTTGACCACGGCGTCCATGCGCTCTTCCGGGGAAATCTCGTAGAAACGCTGCTCGATCTGCGTGTCGTCGTGGAACGCCTCGGCCTTCACGATCTGAGGGGTGCGCATGAATTTCGCCGCCAACTGCTTGATACCCGTCGGGTACGTGGCGGAGAACAGCAGGGTCTGGCGACGCTCTGGGGTCTGGGCAATGATTTCTTCGATGGAGTCGTAGAAGCCCATGTCGAGCATGCGGTCGGCTTCGTCGAGGATCAGCGTGTTCAGGCCATGAAGCACCAGCGAACCTTTGCGCAAATGCTGCTGAAGGCGGCCCGGGGTGCCGACGATGATGTGCGCGCCATGCTCCAGAGAGCCGATCTGCGGGCCGAAGGACACGCCGCCACACAGGGTCAGGACCTTGATGTTGTCTTCGGAACGGGCCAGGCGACGGATTTCCTTGGCGACCTGGTCAGCCAGTTCGCGAGTCGGGCAGATGACCAGCGCCTGGCAACCGAAGAAGCGCGGATTGATCGGGTTCAGCAGGCCGATACCGAAGGCGGCGGTCTTGCCGCTGCCGGTCTTGGCCTGTGCGATCAGGTCCATCCCCTTGAGGATCACCGGCAAGCTTTGCGCCTGGATCGGCGTCATCTGGGCATAACCGAGGGAGTCGAGGTTAGCCAGCATGGCGGCGGACAGCGGCAAAGTATTAAAAGCGGTGGCGATGGTGGTCACGGGACTGGCCTGCAAAACAAAATGTCGCGCAGTGTACCAGTCCGGTGGCCATTCGCCCTAAGGCTCTATGTGCTCTTCCGGACGCTTGACGCGCCGTCCGTCTTCCTTTGAGAGCTGGGAGAAGATCGTCGCGGCCAGCATCGCCATGATTCCGACTGTCACAAAGGTCAGCTGGAACGCGCCCAGAACCGTGTCCACGCCGTCGTTGCCGATCTCCGCCGTGAAGCCGCCGAGCAAGGCGCCGGCGCAGGCAACACCCAGGCTCAGGGACAATTGCGCGACCACCGACAGCAAGCTATTGCCGCTACTGGCGCTGGCGTCGTCGAGGTCGATCAGGGTTACTGTGTTCATTGCGGTGAACTGCAAGGAGTTGATCGCCCCCAGAATCGATAGCATCACCAACAGCAGCCAGTACGGCGTCTGCTCACTGACCAGCCCCATGCTCGCCAGCATCAACCCCAGCGCCAACGTGTTGCCGGTCAGCACTATGCGATAGCCCAAGCGTTCGATCAGCGGTCGCGCCACCGACTTGGCGACCATCGCTGCCGCCGCCAGCGGCAGCATGCTCATCCCGGCCTGGGACGGCGAGTAACCCAGCGCCACCTGCAGCAGCAACGGCACGAGGAATGGCAGGGCGCCGCTGCCCAGTCGGGCGAAGAGGTTGCCGAGGATGCCCACGGCAAACGTCCGGGTCTTGAACAACGACGGTGCGAAGAGCGGATTTTCGATGTGCCCGGCCCGCAACCAATACGCCGCCAGACAGGCCATGCCGGCGAACAGCAGCAACATCACGCGCAAGTGCGGCAGGTGCAGTTCGCCGAGGCCTTCCATGGCGATGGTGATCAGCACCATCGCCGCACCAAACAGCAAAAAGCCCAGGCTATCGAAGCGGGTGCGTTCGGTGCCGCGCAGGTCGGGGATGAATTTCCACACGGCGTAGCAACCGACTGCGCCCACCGGCAGGTTGATCAGGAAGATCCAGTGCCAGGTCAGGTATTCCACCATCCAGCCGCCCATGGTCGGGCCGATCAACGGGCCGAGCAATCCGGGGATGGTGATAAACCCCATGATCCGCACCAGCTCCGAGCGCGGGTAGGCTCTGAGTACCACGAGTCGCCCGACAGGCAACATCAGCGCACCGCCCAGGCCTTGAATCACCCGCGCGCCAATCAGCATGCTCAGGGTGCTCGACAGTGCACAGAGCAACGAGCCGAGGCTGAACAGCAGGATCGCGCCGAAGAAGATTTTCTTGGTACCGAAACGGTCGGCAATCCAGCCCGAGGCGGGGATCAGCAAGGCGACGGTGAGCATGTAGGCGATGATCACGCCTTGCATGCGCAAGGGGTCTTCGGCCAAGTCGCGGGCCATGGCGGGCAGGGCGGTGTTGAGGATGGTCCCGTCGAGGGATTGCATGAAGAAAGCGATGGCGACGACCCACGGCACCCAACGGGCGGTGACAGCGTCGAGAGGCGGGCGGTTGGGCATGGGACCTCTTGTGGGTGTGAGATGAAGCAGTCCGCAAATCGATGAAACCCTGTAGCAGCTGGCGAAGCCTGCGTTCGAGGACGAAGTCCTCGCAAACCGGCAACCGCGTTCCGTCTGTAACACCGAGTTTGCTGAACTGGCGAGGACTGCGTCCTCGAACGCAGGCTTCGCCAGCTGCTACAAAGATGTTTACAGCGTTAACGTGAGTTTGCTGATCAGCGCACCCGGCAACAATGCCGAGGCCGTGGCCCGCTGGCTGTAGGTGCTGGCCGACAACATCAGCTCGCGCTCCTCGGTCAACGCTTCCAGCTGCAACCCCAACAAACTGTAGGCACTGTCATCAAACCGCATCGTACTCACCGGCGCCTGAATCTCGCCGTTCTCGACCCAGAAGGTCGCAAACCGCGTCATGCCGGTCAGGCGTGCCGCCGGCTGATCCGAGTAGTTCAGGTACCACAGGTTGCTGATGTACAAGCCAGTGCCCAACTGCTTGAGAATCTCTGCGTCAGGCAACGTGCCGGCGGCCATGTTCACTGCGCTTGGCATTTCACCACCGCTGGCGCCGTTGGCGGTCAGGCCGTACTCGGCCGCACTGCGTGAACTGACCATCTGCGCGCCGGCCTTGCCTTCGACGATCAAGCCAATATCGCTGCGCGGATAACCTTCGCCGGAGAATGCCGGGCTCAACGAGCCGCTGACCTTTTCATCGACCGACACCAACGGGCTGAGCGCACTGTCGCCCGCGTAAAGTTTCTGCAGCGGACTGTTTTTGCTGGCAATCGACTGCGCCGAGAAACCGCCCCAGCCCAGCATGTCCATGATTTCTCCCAGGGCTGCCGGCGCCAGATAGGCGCGGTACTGACCCGGCGCCAGGGTGTGTTGCGGTCTGCCGAGAAACGCCAACTGCTCGCGTGCCTGCGCAAAGCGCTTGGCAAACCCTTCGCTGTTCCAGTCGTGCCCGGCGTAGCTGGCTTTCACCGCCTGGCCGTTGTCATGGAACAGGCTGAAATCGAAGTTGAAGCTGTTGGCCTGATGCCAGCCGAACGCACCCGAAGAACTGGCGAAACCGCGACTGATCGGGCCGGCGGCGTAGAAACCGACCAGATCCAGCCCTTCGGCCGCCTGGGTGATTTCAGCGACCACTTGCTCGGTGTCCGGTAGCGGATGCGCCTGAACGTTCTTGCTCTGCCAGCCGTTGTAGTTGAGCAGCAGGTACGGATCCTGCGGCAGCAGCGGCAAGGTTTCGCGCAACTGTTGCAGACCTTCGGCCAGACGCTGAACGTCGACTTCCGCATCACCGGAAAGCGTGATGTTCAGGTCGGCGTGCCGACCGTCGTTGATCAGCTTGAAACCGACGCTCGCCTGCTGCACCTGCCCCGCCTGACGCACCTTGGCGTGGTTGAAGCGCACGAAGGCCGAGGATTCGGCGGCGTAACTCAGAGTGAATTGCTCCGGCTCGCGAATCGCATCGCGCAGCCAGTTGACCAAGGCCTTGAACGCATCGGCCTGACTTTTTGAAGTACTCATCAGGCATCCCCCCCAAACACATCCACATTGCTGAACACACAGGCCGGCGAGGCATGGCCGACGCGGATCACCTGGTTCGGTTCGCCCTTGCCGCAGTTCGGTGTGCCCAGGACCTTGACGGTGTTCGCATCGCCGACGGCGCTGAGGCTTTTCCAGAACTGCGCGGAAATCGCCCGGTAGTTGGGGTTCTTCACTACGCCTTTGAGTTCGCCGTTTTCGATCAACTGAGCCCATTCGCAGCCGAACTGGAATTTGTTGCGCGCATCGTCGATGGACCACGAGCGGTTGGTCGACATCATGATGCCGTGCTCGATGTTGCCGATCAGTTGCTCCAGCGGTTGATCGCCGGGCTCGATGTTCAGGTTGGCCATGCGGTCGATCGGCGGACGGTTCCAGCCGCAGGCGCGGCTGTTGGCTACGCCGTCCATGCCGGAACGGAATTGCGACAGTGCACCGCCCAGTGGACGCAGCAGCAAACCTTCTTTGATCAGAAACTGTTTGCTCGCGGCGGTGCCGTCGTCGTCATGCCCGTAGCTGGCGAGTTGTTCGGGAATGTCCGGGTCGAAGGTCACGTTGAGCAGTTTGGAGCCGTATTGCAGGCTGCCGAAGTCTTCTGCCTTGACGAAGCTGGTGCCGGCGTAATTGCGCTCGTCGCCGAGGATGCGATCCAGCTCCAACGGGTGACCGATGGATTCGTGGATCTGCAGCATCATTTGGTCCGGCATCAACAGCAGGTCGCGCGGGCCTTGCGGGGTGTTCGGCGCCAGCAGCAATTGCAGCGCCTGATCGGCGACTTTCGGGCCGGCACCGACCAGGCCGCAGCGGCTGATCACATCAAAGCCGCCTTGTTGGCCGAAATTTTCGCGACCCAGGGTGCGAGTCTGGCTGTCATTGCCGTCGTAGGCGGTGACGTCCACGCTCGGGTAGACGAAACGCTGGGCCTGGCGCAGTTCGGCGCCGGCGCTGTTGAGGTAGATCTGCTCGACATTGGTGATGCCGATGCTCACCTGCCAGTTCACCAGTCGCTCGTCCTTGGGCACGGACGCGGATTCGGCGCCGAGCAATTGGTAGCAGTCGCTCAGGGACGGGAAGGGCTGGTCGAGGTTCGGCGAAAAGTAGTCGGCGCGGTCGCTGGAGACGGCTTGCTCGCGTAGGTCGAGCAGGGCGTGGGGCTTGAGCCGGCGGGCTTGCTGCTCGGCTCGCTCCAGCGCAGCTTGCAGGCCGGATTGCGACAGGTCGTTAGTCGCGGCGTAGGCTTCGACACCGTTGACCCGAACGGTCAGCATCGCGCCTTCGTCACGGCTCAGGCTGGGAGGTTCAGCGACATTCTTGCGCACCGACAGGTACTGGCCGGACTCGCGCACATAACGCAGCGAAAAGAATTCAGCGCCCGTGCGCAAGGCAGCGAAGCGCTGCTTGAGCTGGGGGTGGAAATCGAACATTCGGGAACCTCCTTGGTATGGAGTGGCGGTGTATCGATGTTGCGAGGGGGTGAAACGTTTGCGTGGCGCTAGATTAGGCCTGCGTGGGGGGTAGGATCAAGCTTGGATCGGTGTAGGAAAGGATTACCCGAGGTGGGTCAGGGGGAGAGGTGTTGTTTGGTCGGGCCTCATCGCGAGCAAGCTCGGCTCCTACGGGATTGGGGATGATCACAAAAATGTGATTCAACCTCGAACCGTAGGAGCCGAGCTTGCTCGCGATGGGCGCGCCTCGGTGTTACGACTTACTGGGCAGTAAGGCTCACATCCCGCAACGGCTTGCCACGCACCGGCGCATCGCCGGCCACGAAATAGGCAGCCTTGCTACGCGGCAACGACTTGCGACCACGAATCTTGTCGGCGATTTTCTCGGCGATCATGATCGTTGGTGCGTTCAGGTTGCCGGTGGTGATGATCGGCATGATCGAGGCATCGACCACACGCAGGCTCTGCATGCCGTGCACTCGACCTTCAGCGTCAACTACTGCCATTTCGTCGGTGCCCATCTTGCACGAGCAGGACGGGTGGAACGCGGTTTCGGCGTGTTCGCGGATGAACTGGTCGAGCTGCTCATCAGTTTGCACGTCGATGCCCGGGCTGATTTCGCGGCCACGGAAAGCGTCCAGTGCAGGCTGTTGCATGATTTCACGGGTCAGGCGGATGCCGTCACGGAATTCCTGCCAGTCCTGCTCGGTAGCCATGTAGTTGAACAGGATGCTCGGGTACTCGCGCGGATCCTTCGACTTGGCCTGAACGCGACCACGGCTCGGCGAACGCATGGAGCCCATGTGCGCCTGGAAACCGTGCTCTTTCACACCGTTGCTGCCGTTGTAGTTAATCGCGACCGGCAGGAAGTGGTACTGAATGTTCGGCCAATCGAATTCCGGACGGGTACGAATGAAACCGCCGGCTTCGAACTGGTTGCTGGCGCCGATGCCGGTGCCGTTGAACAGCCACTCGGCACCGATGGCCGGCTGGTTGTACCAGAGCAGCGACGGGTACAGCGAGACCGGTTGGGTGCACGCGTATTGCAGGTACAACTCGAGGTGATCCTGCAGGTTTTCACCCACGCCCGGCAGGTCGTGGACCACCGGAATGTCGAGTTTTTTCAGCAGCTCGGCCGGGCCGACGCCGGAACGTTGCAGGATCTGCGGCGAAGCGATGGCGCCGGAGCACAGCAGCACTTCTTTGCGAGCGCGGGCTTCAACGCGCTCTTCAGTGGAGCCGATCAGGTAACGCACGCCGACCGCACGCTTGCCTTCGAACAGGATCTTGTCGGTCAGGGCGTGGGTAACGATGGTCAGGGTCGAGCGCTTCTTGGCGATGTCCAGGTAACCGCGAGCGGTGCTGGCGCGACGGCCGTTCGGCGTCACGGTGCGGTCCATCGGGCCGAAGCCTTCTTGCTGGTAACCGTTCAGGTCTTCGGTGCGCGGGTAACCGGCTTGCACGCCGGCTTCAACCATCGCGTTGAACAGCGGGTTATTGCCGGCTTTTGGCGTGGTCACGCTGACCGGACCTTCGCCACCGTGATAGTCGTTCGGGCCGATGTCGCGGGTTTCAGCCTTGCGGAAATACGGCAGGCAGTTCAGGTAATCCCAGTCTTCCAGACCTGGCAGTTTGGCCCAATTGTCGTAGTCCATCGCGTTGCCGCGGATGTAGCACATGCCGTTGATCAGCGAAGAACCACCCAGGCCCTTGCCGCGACCGCATTCCATCCGGCGACCGTCCATGTGTGGCTCTGGATCGGTTTCGTAGCCCCAGTTGTAGCGACGACCTTGCAGCGGGAACGCCAAAGCAGCCGGCATTTGCGTGCGGAAGTCTAAACGGTAGTCCGGGCCGCCTGCTTCGAGCAGCAGGACGGTGACGCCTTCGTCTTCAGTCAGACGGGTCGCCAGGGTGTTACCGGCCGAGCCGGCACCGATGATGATGTAATCGAATTCTTGGGACATTGAATGCACCCTCTTAATGTTTGGTCAGGTCGCGATCGCCGATGCACCACTTGATTGTGGCGAGGGAGCTTGCTCCCGCTCGGCTGCGCAGCAGTCGCAAAGTCAGCGACCGTGTTCTGTCTGAATGAGCGCGGAGTCTGAAGTTGGGGCCGCTTCGCAGCCCAGCGGGAGCAAGCTCCCTCGCCACAAAAGGCCCCAGCCTCAGGTTCCGCGTCAGATCAGAAAACCGAGGCGTAATCGCCCAGTTCGACCTGTACCGATTTGATGCGTGTGAAGTTGTTCAGCGAGCTGATGCCGTTCTCACGGCCCACGCCCGACTGCTTGTAGCCGCCAACAGGCATCTTGGCGTCGGATTCGCCCCAGGCGTTGATCCAGCAGATACCGGCTTCCAGTTGATGAATCACGCGGTGAGCGCGGTTCAGGTCTTTGGTGACAACGCCAGCGGCCAGGCCGAAGTCGGTGTCATTGGCGCGACGGATCACTTCTTCTTCGGTTTCGTAAGTCAGGATCGCCATGACCGGGCCGAAGATTTCTTCGCGAACGATGGTCATCTCGTCGGTGCAGTCGGTGAACACGGTCGGTGCCACGAATGCGCCTTTGGCGAAGTCGCCGTCGGTCAGGCGAGTACCGCCGCACAGGACGCGAGCGCCTTCTTCCTTACCTTTGGCGATGTAACCCAGCACGCTTTCCATGTGGGCGAAGCTGACCAGCGGGCCGAAGTTGGTGTTTTCGTCTTCCGGGTTGCCGATGCGGATGCGAGCAACGCGCTCAGCGATCTTGGCTTCGAAAGCAGCTTTCAGGTGAGTCGGTACGAACACGCGAGTGCCGTTGGTGCAGACCTGACCGGAGCTGTAGAAGTTGGCCATCATGGCGGTGTCGGCAGCGCGATCGAGGTCGGCGTCGTCGAAAATGATCAGCGGGGATTTGCCGCCCAGTTCCATGGTCACGTCTTTCAGCGACGAAGCGGAAGCGCTGGCCATGACCTTCTTGCCGGTGTCGGTGCCACCGGTGAAGGAGATTTTTTCGATGCGTGGGTGCTCGGTCAACCAGGTGCCGACTTCACGGCCGCTGCCGGTCAGCACGTTGAACACGCCAGCCGGAACGCCGGCTTCGGTGTAGATCTCGGCCAGTTTCAGCGTGGTCAGGGAAGTGACTTCGCTTGGCTTGAAGATCATCGCGTTACCGGCCGCCAGGGCTGGAGCGGATTTCCACAGGGCGATCTGGATCGGGTAGTTCCACGCGCCGATACCGGCCACGACGCCCAGCGGCTCGCGACGGGTGTAGACGAATGAAGTGGTGCGCAGCGGGATCTGCTCGCCTTCGATGGCCGGCACCAGACCTGCGTAGTACTCCAGCACGTCAGCGCCGGTGACGATGTCGACGTACTTGGTTTCGGAGAACGACTTGCCGGTGTCCAGGGTTTCCAGAGCGGCCAATTCATCGTTGCGCTCGCGCAGGATGTCGACGGCACGACGCAGGATGCGCGAACGCTCCATGGCGGTCATCGCAGCCCAGATTTTCTGGCCCTTTTCGGCGCTGACCACAGCGCGCTCAACGTCTTCCTTGGTCGCACGTTGTACGGTTGCGAGGACTTCACCGTTAGCCGGGTTGATGGCTTCGAAGGTGGCGTCGCTGCTGGCGTCGGAGTAGCCGCCATCGATGTAGAGTTTTTGCAGTTCGAAACGGGCCATATAGTCCTCGCAAGAGCATAAGTTGGTTGGCGGTAACCACTGGGCGTGCCTTATAGCTTGGGCAACGCTGGTCAGTGGCAGTTCAGGTGTTGAGCGGTTCTGTGTGCTCTAACTCACCTGCTTGGCCAGTTGGAAATCCATGTATTCGTAAGCGATCTGGTGCGCTTGCTCGGTGTCGAAAGCATCTCCCGACAGCGCGCCGCGCAACCACAAACCGTCAATGAGGGCTGCCAGGCCTCGGGCTGCACTGCGCGCGTCATCGAGCGGCAATACACGGCGGAACTGGCAGCACAGGTTGGAATACAGACGGTGATCGTTGATCCGCTGCAACCTGTGCAAAGACGGGTGGTGCATGCTGGTGGCCCAGAAGGCCAGCCAGGTTTTCATTGCCGGGCCATTGACCTGGCTGGCGTCGAAGTTGCCTTCGATAATCACCTGGAGGTGAGCCCGCGGGCTGCTGTCCTCCAGCGCCTGACGGCGCGCGGTGACGTTCTCGCTGAGGACACTCATCAGATACTGCGCCGTGGCAGCGATCAGGCCGTTCTTGTCCTGAAAGTAATGACTGATGATGCCATTCGAGACACCGGCCAAACGGGCGATCAGCGCAATGCTGGCGTCCCCCATTCCGACCTGATCTACCGCCTGCAATGTGGCTTCGATCAACTGCTGACGGCGGATGGGTTGCATACCGACCTTGGGCATCTTGCACATCTCCTTAGGCCTTCCGGCGGACGTGAAACGTCTATCGGATTGAAGGCCAGTCTATTTTGTTTTGATTGAACGTTCAATCAACAAAGAATAAGATCTGCGACAATTCGTCGCTGCCTACAGGTTTTTCCTACATGTAGTTGGCGGAAAAACGACATCCAAAAACGCTCGAAACCCACGCGCACTGGCGCTCCCGGGCTTCGGGCTTTTTTCGGGGTGTCTTTATATCACCCGCCGGTCGGCTGCCAACTAACCGATTAGTCGGGTACCGCGTTGCCTTGTGTTCTTCTCTCGCACTGCCTGGAGCATCTGTGCCATGAGTTCTGCCTCTCTTATAAAGACCCCACCCGAGAAGGTGACGGTCAACGGTTGGGTGTTCTACACCTCTACCGCGTTGATCCTGTTGTTGACCGCCATTCTGATCATCGCCCCGCAAGAGGCTGGCAGATTGCTCGGTATTGCCCAGGCCTGGTTGTCCCGCAGCTTCGGCTGGTACTACATGGTGGTGATCGCCGCTTACCTGGTCTTCGTGGTCGGCCTGGCGTTTTCGTCCTACGGCAAGCTCAAGCTGGGCAGCAAGGACGACACCCCGGACTTCAGCTACGGCGCTTGGGCGGGGATGCTGTTCTCGTCGGGTATCGGCATCTCCTTGCTGTACTTCGGTGCTTCCGAGCCGCTGGACCACTACTTCAATCCGCCGGAAGGCGTTGCCGGCAGCAACCTCGCTGCACGTCAGGCGGTTCAGCTGACGTTCCTGCACTGGGGCCTGCATGGCTGGGCGATCTACGCATTGGTCGGTCTGGCCGTTGCTTACTTTGCTTACCGTCATAACCAGCCGCTGGCGTTGCGTTCGGCGCTGTATCCGCTGGTCGGCGAGCGTTGGGTCAAAGGCGCCGCCGGTCATGCGGTGGACGGCTTCGGCATGTTCGTGACCCTGCTGGGTCTGGTGACGAACCTGGGGATTGGTTCGCTGCAAGTGTCGTCGGGCCTTGAAAACCTGTTCGGCATGGAACACAGCAACACCAACCTGTTGATCGTGATCATCGTGATGAGCACCGTGGCGACCATCGCTGCCGTGTCCGGCGTGGAAAACGGTATCCGCCGTCTGTCCAACCTGAACATCGTGCTGTTCAGCGGCCTGCTGATTTTCGTGCTGTTGTTCGGTCCGACCCTGCACCTGCTCAACGGCTTCGTGCAAAACATCGGCGACTACCTGAACGGTGTGGTGCTGAAGACCTTCGACCTCTATGTGTACGAAGGCGACAGCGAGAAGTCCGACCGCTGGTTGGGCCTGTGGACCCTGTTCTACTGGGCCTGGTGGATTTCCTGGGCCCCATTCGTCGGCATGTTCATCGCGCGTATTTCCCGTGGTCGCACGGTGCGTGAACTGGTGGCCGGCGTGCTGCTGATTCCGCTGGGTTTCACCTTGGCGTGGCTGTCGATCTTCGGTAACTCGGCCCTGGACCTGGTGATGAACCACGGGGCGGTGGAACTCGGCAAGACGGCGCTGGAACAGCCGTCGATGGCGATCTACCAGTTGCTGGAGCATTACCCAGCGTCGAAAATCGTGATCGGTGTGTCGATCTTTGTCGGTTTCGTGCTGTTCCTGACCCCGGCGGATTCCGGCGCGGTGATGATGGCGAACCTTTCGTGCAAGGGCGGCAACGTCGACGAAGACGCCCCGCACTGGCTGCGGATCTTCTGGTCGGCGGTGATCACGCTGGTGACCATCGGCCTGCTGTTCGCCGGTAACTTCGAAGCCATGCAAACCATGGTGGTGCTGGCCGGTCTGCCGTTCTCGGTGGTGCTGGTGTTCTTCATGTTTGGCCTGCACAAGGCGATGCGCCAGGACGTGCAGATCGAACAGGAGCAAGCGGAGCTCGCAGCGCGTGGTCGTCGTGGTTTCAGCGAGCGTTTGACGCAGCTGGACTTGCAGCCGAATCAGTCGATTGTTCAGCGTTTCATGGACAAGCAAGTCAGCCCGGCGCTGGAAGATGCGGCTGTGCAATTGCGCGCTCAGGGTCTGGATGTGCAGACGTTGCTGGGCAAATCGAAACGCTGCATGGGCCTGCGGATCGAGATGGAAGAGGGCAACCCTTTTGTCTACGAAGTAAGCCTGGACGGCTATCTGGCGGCGGCGAGCGACACGGTTTCGGCTGAAAGTGCTGATGAACCGCGTGCACGTTACTACCGCGCCGAGGTGTACTTGCACAACGGCAGCCAGGACTACGACTTGATGGGCTTCACTCAGGATCAGATCACCCGTGACGTGCTCGATCAGTTTGAAAGCCATCGGCAGCTCCTTGGCCGGGTTTATAGCTGAGATCAGAAGTGATGCGGTAAAGCTGTTGTGGCGAGGGAGCTTGCTCCCGCTGGGTTGCGAAGCGACCCCAAGAATTTGTGAGTGCTGCGCACTCAAGCGGGAGCAAGCTCCCTCGCCACAGTTATCAGCATTCCAAGCCTGATATCTGCACTAACAAAAACGCCGCGATCCTCTCGCGGCGTTTTTGTGTGTGTTGCCTTACCCCAGGTTCTTGCCGAGCAGTGCGTGATACAGCTCGCTGTCACCCAGAATCCCGACAACTTTGTTGTTGTCGTGCAGCACCAGCTTATTACCCGTCTGATAACGAATCTGCAGCGCTTCGCGCATGCCGATGTTCGAATCCACTACCGTTGGCCGACGACCCAACCCTTCAACCGCTTGCCCCGGCACCCAGTTCTGCAGATCCAGGCTCGCGCCGTTCTGACGAGCGCCCTTGATGGTGTTGCCTTCCGCCAGGTCCAGCCACGAATCGCCGCCCGGATCCAGGCACACCGAACCGTTGATGCGTTTGCAGTTGTCGAGGGTGCGCATCAGGCTGCGACCGCACAGTACGTTCAGCGGGTTGGTGTGGGCCACGAAGGTCCGCACGTAATCGTCCGCAGGGTTCAACACGATCTCTTCCGGCACGCTGTACTGAACAATACGACCGTCTTTCATGATTGCGATACGGCTGCCGAGCTTCAGGGCTTCATCGAGGTCGTGGCTCACGAACACGATGGTTTTGTTCAGCTTGCTTTGCAGTTCCAGCAGTTCGTCTTGCAGACCCTGGCGGATCAGCGGGTCAAGGGCCGAGAACGGTTCGTCCATCAGCAGGATATCGGCATCCATCGCCAGCGCGCGGGCCAGGCCCACACGTTGCTGCATACCACCGGAGAGTTCGTCCGGCTTCTTGTTGCGCCACTGGGTCAGGCCCACCAGCTCAAGTTTTTCATCGACCAGTTTTTTCCGTTCCTTCTCCGGACGGCCCTGCATTTCCAGACCGAAGCTGATGTTCTCGCGAACGGTCAGCCAAGGCATCAGGGCGAACTTCTGGAACACCATCGCAATGCGCTTGGTGCGCATCATTTTCAGTTCCGCCGGGGTGCAGGAAGCGATGTCGATCTGCTTGCCTTCGTGCTCGACGAACAACTTGCCGCGACTGACAGTGTTGAGGCCGTTGATGCAGCGCAGCAAGCTGGACTTGCCGGAGCCGGACAGGCCCATCAGTACGCAGATTTCACCCTTTTCGACGTCCAGGCTGGCCTTTTCAACGCCAACAATCTGCCCGGTCTTTTTCAGGATCTGGTCGCGTGTCATGCCCTGATCGAGGAGTTTCAAGGCCTCGCGCGGGTCTTTGGAGAAGATTACGTCGACGTCTTCGAAGCGAATAATGCTCATGCGTCACCCCCTACTTTAGCGTCGGGTTGTTTGCAAATACGGTCGAGCATGATCGCCAGCAATACGATCGCCAGGCCGGCTTCGAAGCCCAGGGCGATATCAGCAGTGTTCAGTGCGTTGACCACGGGTTTGCCCAGGCCGTCGGCGCCCACCAGTGCCGCGATCACCACCATCGACAGCGACAGCATGATGCACTGGGTGATACCGGCTGCGATGCTTGGCATGGCGTAAGGCAGTTCGATGCGTGCGAGCAGTTGGCGGCGCGAGCAGCCGAAGGCTTTGCCGGCGTCCATCAGTTCTGCGGGAACATCGCGAATACCCAGGTAAGTCAGGCGGATAGGTGCGGCAATCGCGAACACCACCGTAGAAATCAGACCCGGGACCACACCCAGACCGAAGAGGGTCAGGGTAGGAATGAGGTACACGAAGGTCGGCACGGTCTGCATCAGATCGAGCACCGGACGCATCAGTGTGTAAAACATCGGTTTATGCGCGGCGACAATGCCCAACGGCACGCCGATGACCACGCAGACCAGGGTGGCGAACAAAACCTGGGCAAGGGTTTCCATGGTTTCCTGCCAGTACCCCAGATTGAGGATCAGCAGGAAGGAGGCGATGACAAAAACGGTCAGGCCCCACTTTCGTTGAATGAAGTGTGCCAGTAGCGCGATGAGGCCGATCAATGCCAGCGGGTTGAACCAGGTCAGCGCAAAAGTCACGCCGTGGATCATCGTTTCCAGTGACACGGCGATTGCGTCGAAGGTGCTGGCGCCGTTTTGCGTCAACCATTCAACGAAGCCCGCGATGTACTGGCCTAAAGGTATTTTCTGATCAATCAGCATGGTAGTGAACGTCCGCATGCAAGGAAATAAACAGCCCGGGCGAGCGAACTCGCCCGGCGTAAGCGATTACTGCGCGAGCTTGGCTTTCACGGCCTCCAGGCCTGGTTTACCGTCAATGGTGGTCACGCCAGCGAGCCAGGTATCGAGGACCTGTGGATTCTTTTTCAGCCAGGCCTTGGCGGCCGCGTCAGGCTTCATTTTGTCGTCCAGGACGTTGCCCATCAGGGTGCTTTCCATGTTCAGCGTGAACTGCAGGTTTTTCAGCAGCTGACCGACGTTGCTGCATTCCTGCGCATAGCCCTTGCGGGTGTTGGTGTAGATGGTTGCCTGACCGAAGTTCGGGCCGAAATAGTCGTCGCCGCCGGTCAGGTACTTCATCTTGAAACGCGTGTTCATCGGGTGTGGTTCCCAGCCCAGGAACACCACGGCGGTGTTGCGGCGCTGGGCGCGATCGACTTGCGAGAGCATGCCTGCCTCGCTGGACTCGACCACCTTGAAGCCGGCGTCTTTCAAGCCGAAGGCGTTCTTGTCGATCATGCTCTGGATCAGGCGGTTGCCGTCGTTGCCTGGTTCGATACCGTAGATCTTGCCGTCGAGTTCTTTCTTGAACTTGGCGATGTCGGCGAAATCTTTCAGACCTTTGTTATACAACTCTTCGGGCACGGCGAGTGTGTATTTTGCGTTTTCCAGGTTGGCGCGCAGGGTGTCCACGGTGCCGGCATCGCGGTAGGCCTTGATGTCGTTTTCCATGGTTGGCATCCAGTTACCCAGGAATACGTCCATGTTCTTGCCGTCGGCCAGGGACTTGTAGGTCACTGGAACGGAAATCATCGTGGTTTTGGTCTTGTAGCCGAGCGCATCGAGAACGACGCTGGTGGTGGCGGTGGTGACGGTAATGTCAGTCCAGCCGACATCGGAGAAGTTTACGGTGCTGCACTGAGCGGGTTCTGCAGCTTGAGCCAGTAACGGCAAACTCAGCATTGCGGCCAACAACAACGACGGGGAACCTTTCATGGATGGACTCCTTGGTGTTTTTTTTGGCAGTGTTCCGACTGGACCACCGCACTTATAGGTTGCGGTTGGATGGCGTTTTGGAGACATCTCTACCACGGCGCCTTGCAATCGAGTCGATACGATCATGTACCAGTGAAAATCTGACGCCTACAGGGTGCGTCGTAACCAGTACAGGGATGGTCGCATCCAGTGTCGGTGACGTCGTTTACAGCTTTTTTCAGCCCCCTTTGACCCTCTGATCCGCAAAAAAACGGCGAAAACGCAGCGTCAAAGCCTCGCGGCGTTGGTGGGCATGAGTGCGTCGGTGTGAGACGTCGAACGACATGACAAAAGCCTGATGATGCGGCCATCTCGGCGGATTGCAGCTTGAGCGTAGCAGCTCCGTCACTGGGCGCTTTTGCGCCTGGAGTTGGCACATCCAGGAGTTCGGCAGTAATGGCTATCAGTGTTTTCGACCTGTTCAAAATCGGCATCGGCCCTTCCAGTTCGCACACCGTGGGGCCTATGCGCGCCGCGGCGTTGTTCGTGCAAGGTTTGCGTGAGCAGGGTCTTTTGGAACAAGTACGGCGCGTCGAAGTTCAGCTTTATGGTTCGTTGTCGGCCACCGGCATCGGTCACGGCAGCGACAACGCGGTGATCATGGGGCTGATGGGCGAGTGGCCGGACGCGATCGATCCGTCGCAAATCGGCATTCGCATCGAAACCCTGCGCGAAACCCACTCGCTGTTGCTCGACGGTCGTTTGTCGGTCCCGTTCATCTGGGCCCGGGACATGCGCCTGATCGACGAGAACCTGCCGTTCCACCCCAACGCCATGACGCTGATCGTCGAAGGCGATGACGGCGAGCTGCATCGCGACACCTACTATTCCATCGGCGGCGGTTTTGTCGTTGATGAAGCACAGGCTTCAAGCGGCGTTGTCGATCTGGACCGCACCGTGTTGCCGTACGATTTCTCCAGCGCCGTCGAACTGCTCAGCCTCTGCAAGCAGCACAACTTGCGCGTTGCAGAGTTGATGATGGCCAACGAGAAAGTCTGGCGCAGCGAAGAGGAAATCCGCGCTGGCCTGATGACACTCTGGCGCGCCATGCAGGATTGCGTCGAACAAGGCCTCAAGCACGAAGGCATCTTGCCCGGCGGCCTGAATGTGCGTCGTCGCGCGGCCAAACTGCACCGCAGCCTGCAAGAACTGAACAAGCCCAACGTGATCGGCTCGACCTTGAGCGCCATGGAGTGGGTCAACCTGTTCGCCCTGGCGGTCAACGAAGAAAACGCCGCTGGCGGGCGCATGGTCACGGCACCGACCAATGGCGCGGCGGGGATCATTCCGGCGGTGCTGCACTACTTTATGAAGTTCAGCGAGGTGGTGACTGAAGCCAACGTCGTCGACTATTTCCTCAGTGCGGCAGCGGTCGGGATTCTGTGCAAGAAAAACGCTTCGATTTCCGGTGCCGAAGTCGGTTGCCAGGGCGAAGTCGGTTCGGCCTGCGCGATGGCGGCGGCCGGGCTGGCGGAGATTCTGGGTGCGACACCGGAGCAGCTGTGTAACGCGGCGGAAATCGGTCTGGAACACAACCTCGGCCTGACCTGCGACCCGGTGGGCGGGTTGGTGCAAGTGCCGTGTATCGAGCGCAATGCGATTGCCGCGGTGAAAGCCATCAATGCGGCGCAGATGGCGCTGCGTGGCGACGGTCAGCACTTTATCTCGCTGGACCGGGTGATCCGCACGATGCGTGATACCGGTGCGGACATGCATGACAAATATAAAGAGACATCGCGGGGTGGGTTGGCGGTTAGCGCGGTGGAGTGCTGAGACCAAGTTACCTGTGGCGAGGGAGCTTGCTCCCGCTGGGTTGCGAAGCGACCCCAAGAATTTGTGAGTGCTGCGCACTCAAGCGGGAGCAAGCTCCCTCGCCACACCAGACCAGTCAAAACTGCGCACTAAGTGAACACCGGAATCAAAACGCGCCACGTTTTGGCGCGTCGCTTACAGATAAGCGACTTACCCGAGATCCGGGATCCAAGTTGGCCATTACCGCCTGTCACCTGTGCTTGTGGTGACACTCTCCCTCAGGTCGCTGTAGCCCTGTTCCCACAAGTGCTACCGATTTGCTCACGCCCTTCGGGGCAGAGCGCCTCCCGCCGATAATGGCACTTATATCCCACACTCTCTGCGAGTCATATTTAGACACATTCCGACGTCGTTTTCAGGAGTTATTGAACGGCCATTCAACTTTAGGCATGGCATTTGCTCTGTCATTACAAAGCCCGTCTCCCACGCGAGAACGATGGCAATAACAAGAGCCTCCGCCTGAGGCCATCACCCGCTTTGTGTGAGGAGATACCGCGATGACGACGTTCAACTCCGGGGCCCAACCCCAGAACCGTGCGCCTCAATCCATCGGCTTTTTGCTGCTGGACAATTTCACGCTTATTTCTCTGGCCTCCGCAGTAGAACCCCTGCGCATGGCCAACCAATTGTCCGGTCGTGAGCTGTATCGCTGGACCACGATCACAGTCGACGGTGGTCAGGTCTGGGCCAGTGACGGTCTGCAGATCACCCCCGACTGCTCCATGCACAAAGCACCTGCCATGGACACCATCATTGTCTGCGGCGGTATCGGCATCCAGCGCACTGTTACCCGTGAACACGTTTCGTGGCTGCAAAGCCAGGCGCGTCAGTCGCGCCGTCTCGGTGCGGTCTGCACCGGCAGCTGGGCCCTGGCGTGCGCCGGCCTGCTGGACGGTTTTGATTGCAGCGTGCACTGGGAATGCCTGGCCTCGATGCAGGAAGCCTTCCCGCGTGTGGCCATGAGTACGCGTCTGTTCACCCTCGACCGTAACCGTTTCACCAGCTCCGGTGGCACCGCGCCGCTGGACATGATGCTGCACCTGATCAGCCGCGATCACGGTCGTGAACTGTCCGCTGCGATTTCGGAGATGTTTGTCTACGAACGCATCCGCAACGAACAGGATCACCAGCGTGTGCCGCTCAAGCACATGCTCGGCACCAACCAGCCTAAGTTGCAGGAAATCGTTGCGCTGATGGAGGCCAATCTCGAAGAGCCGATCGACCTCGACGAACTGGCGGTGTACGTCGCCGTGTCGCGTCGTCAGCTGGAGCGGCTGTTCCAGAAATACCTGCACTGCTCGCCATCGCGTTACTACCTGAAACTGCGCTTGATTCGCGCCCGGCAGCTGCTCAAGCAAACGCCGATGTCGATCATCGAAGTGGCATCGGTGTGTGGCTTCGTGTCTACGCCGCACTTCTCCAAGTGCTACCGCGAATACTTCGGCATTCCGCCGCGTGACGAACGCGTAGGTTCCAACACCACGCAACAAGTGGCGATGATGCCGCTGCCGCAAGCACTGGTGTTGTCACCGTTGTCCGGGCCTTTGTCGGCGTTGAGTCAGGCGCGCAATGAGTCGACGTTTGCCAGCGTAAGGCTCTAAACAGGGTTGGCTTCATCGCGAGCAAGCTCGCTCCCACATTGACCGAGTTCTCTCAGGGGAATGAACGGTCAACTGTGGGAGCGGGCTTGCCCGCGATTGGGTCTATCAGGCGCTACGGCTCTGTTGATATTCAGCCAACGCGGGCAGCAATTGCCTATCAATGGCCTGGCGCACGGCCGGCAGGATGGTCGCACTGCTGGTGTACATCTGCTTGACCATCGTGCGCAGTTCCGTTGCCCGTTCGTTGTTCAAACCCCGTACCGCGCATTCGCAGGCCTGCTCTGCTGTTGCGCCAGGGGGCACTGCAAATCCCAACGCCTTGAGCTGGCCCAACAGGTCTTCCTGGTCAATCAAATCGGCGTACATCATGACGCAATCCTTCTTCAGGGAACGGTGTCGTGGCTCGATTCTCGTAGGGGTACGGAGTGGCGGCAAGGACGATTTGTCGCAATGGCCGCAATACCTATGAACAGGTCGTTTTCGGCTAACTTGCGCAGGAGGAGAGTGGGCACACTGGAGTCAGCTGGCTTCACGAAGGTTTGGTCACCCTCGCGCAACGGCTCCTCAACAGTACCCACCTCTGCCCCGATCCTGTCACGGCTTGATCGGGGTTTTTTTTGCCTGTGAATCAGGGAGATATGGTGTATGGACTGGCGCCATCGCGAGCAAGCTCGCTCCCACATTCAACCGCATTCCTCTGAGAGAACTCGGTCAACTGTGGGAGCGAGCTTGCTCGCGATGAACGATGACGCGGTCTAGCGTTGCAGCACCAATATCCGCGACAACAATTCATCGCGGTCGACATAGCAACCCTGGAAGTGCCGGGCGCCGGTGGCGGGGTCGAAGGCGTTGCGGGCGTGGAGGGTTCGGCGGTTGTCGAAGCACCACATTTCGCCGGGATTCAGCCGCGTCATCACGCGGAATCGCGTTTCCCGGGTCATCGCAATAAAGCGGCGGTAGGCGTGATAGAGAGCGGGCATCTGCTCGACCGACGTATCGAACGGACCACGCAGAAAATTCGCCATGCGGATTTCCGAAACCTGCCCCAAGGCATCCAGCGCGATGATCGGCGCGAGGCGGCGGTAGTCGCTGTGGCGGTCTTTGTTGCGGAACTCCACAGGGATTTCGCAAAGGCTTTTGAACGCCTCGGGATCTTCATCGCGCAAGGCTTCGGCAATGGCAAAGCCGTCGACGAAAATACTCTCGCCACCCTCGGCGTCATTCACCAGGCAATGCAGAAATTGCAGCCCCGGTTGTAACTCCCGGGTTGGCAGGTCGCTGTGCAGTGGCAGGTTGAAAGCGGTGTAGGCATTGCTGTCGGCATCGGCCTTGGATTGCACGTTGAACAACACGCCAAAATTGCTCTCGCGGATGAAGGAAATCCGCTGGGCGATCAGTTTCAACGAGCCCGGCTCAGTGGGCACACCGCGCACCTGGGTCAGGCCGATATCGCGCACGGCCAGCAGCCATTGCAGCAAGGCGTCGTTGTCGTTCATCAACGACTGGTATTCGAACACCGGCAGCGTCAGGTTGCTGTTCCAGAGCTGGCTTTTGGGCTTGGCGGCCCGACGTTCAGCGCGGGACTCATCGTCGTAGGCGTGGGCGCGTAACCAGCCAGGATCGAAGCGGCTGAGATGGCCGTCCTGCCAATCGACACGCAGGCAGCCTTCGGCATCAATGCTGACGTCCGAGGGCTTCAGGTTTTCCGCGACGTCGACGATTTCCAGCACTTGCTCGCGGGTCACGGTGTAGACGCACTGCGGGCACGGACAGTTGTCCCGCAACCACTGATGATGAAACGGACTGACACGGTCATCGGCCCACTTCACTTGAATTCGGTCCGCCAGGGTGTGTACGGCGGTCAACGCGCTGATCAACGGGTAGGTGCGGAAGTCGGCAAAAGCGGCGGCGGTGTTCAATGGCGATCTCCTTGTTATTTTTTAGGGGGTAACGCGATCACTCGGCCAATGTAGTTGGGGGCGGGAAAGTCGGTTTGCTCGGCGACGATGGCTTGCAGCTTGCTCAAGGTGTCTTCGCTGAACGGTGCGGAGCGCGGCCCGGCGAGGTCGACGTGCAGCAGCATTTGCTCGTTGCCCGCCAATTCCTTCTCATCACCCACTAGATGCAGGCTGTGATAGAGGTGCAGGCGTTTGCTGTCGTGACCGATGATTTGGGTGTGCACTTCGACGTCGGCGTCGAGCTTCACTTCGTGCAGGTAATTGAGGTGCAGTTCGAGGGTGAACAGCGAGTTGCCGCTGGCTTCGCGGTTGTTGCTGTCCATGCCCAGACGATCCATCAGCGCGTCGGTGGCGTAGCTGAAGATGAGCAGGTAGAAGGCGTCGCGCAGGTGGCCGTTGTAGTCGACCCAGTCGGGGATGATTTTGGTTTGGTAGGTGGTGAGGGTGGGCATGATGAGGGATCCGAATGGTGTGGTGACTGGATGGCCGCCATCGCGAGCAAGCTCGCTCCCACAAGGGCGGTGCAAAACCTGTGGGAGCGAGCTTGCTCGCGATGGGGCCGGTCCTGCTGGCTTATTATTCGCTGAAGGCCATCCCATGCTTCTCTTTGGTGGTTTTCACCGCCTCCAGCACCGCCAGCAAGCAATCATCACGATAGCGCTCCAGCGCCGAAATGCTGTGCGTGCCCAACTGATCACTGGTGCCATCCACCACATCATCAATCAACTTGTCCGTCAGCTCCGGCGCCGGCAGATACGTCCACGGCAACTGCAACGCCGGCCCGAATTGCGCCATGAAGTGCCGCATGCCCGCATCGCCACCCGCCAGGGTGTACGTCAAGAACGTGCCCATGAACGACCAGCGCAGACCCGCGCCAAAGCGAATCGCATCGTCGATTTCACCGGTGGTCGCCACACCGTCGTTGACCAGGTGCAGCGCTTCACGCCACAGCGCTTCGAGCAAGCGGTCGGCGATAAAACCGGGTACTTCCTTGCGCACATGCAGCGGACGCATGCCCAAGGATTCGTAGACTTTCATTGCCGCTTGAACAGCTTCCGGCGCGGTGTTTTTGCCGCCAACCACTTCCACCAGCGGCAGCAGGTAAACCGGGTTGAACGGGTGCCCGACGACGCAGCGTTCCGGGTGTGTCGAACTCTCGTAGAACTCGCTCGGCAACAGGCCGGAAGTACTGGAACCGATCAAGGCATTGGGCTTGGCCGCCGCGCTGATTTTGCTGTGCAGTTCCAGTTTCAGGTCCAGACGCTCAGGGGCGCTTTCCTGAATGAAATCCGCGTCGCGAACGCATTCTTCAATGGTGGCGACAAAGCGCAGTCGATCCTGCGATGCACCCGGCGCAAGGCCCTGTTTCTCCAACGCGCCCCAGGCATTGGCGACGCGTTTGCGCAACGCGGCTTCGGCACCGGGCGCCGGGTCCCAGGCCACCACGTCGAGGCCGTGGGCGAGGGCGCGGGACACCCAACCGCTGCCGATGACACCGCTGCCCAGGGCTGCGAAGGTTTTGATTTCAGTGATAAAGCTCATGGCGACGTCCTAAAGAGGTTCAGTGAACCCCTGTGGGAGCGAGCTTGCTCGCGATGGCGGTATTCCTGTCGCAGAAAATGCGCTGGATGTACTGGCGTCATCGCGAGCAAGCTCGCTCCCACAGGGTGAAAAGTTGTTAGTGATTAACCGCGCTTGGTCAGGCCCATTTTTGCCCGGCCTTCAGCCGGTGTCAGAACACGGGCGCCGAGACGGCTGAGGATTTCCGAGGCGCGTTCGACCAGTTGGCCGTTGGTCGCCAGTACGCCCTTGTCCAGCCAGATGTTGTCTTCCAGACCGACCCGCACGTTGCCGCCCAGCAGCACGGCTTGCGCAGCCATCGGCATTTGCATGCGACCGATGCCGAAACCGGCCCAGACCGCATTGGCGGGCAGGTTGTCGACCATGGCTTTCATGGTGGTAGTGTCGGCCGGCGCGCCCCACGGGATGCCCAGGCAGAGTTGGAACAGCGGGTCGTCGAGCAACCCTTCCTTGATCATCTGCTTGGCGAACCACAGGTGGCCGGTGTCGAAAATTTCCAGCTCGGCCTTCACGCCCAGCTCTTGAATGCGTTTGGCGCCAGCGCGCAGTTGGGCTGGGGTGGATACGTAAATGGTGTCGCCGTCGCCGAAGTTCAGGGTGCCGCAATCGAGGGTGCAGATTTCCGGCAGCAGTTCTTCAACGTGGGCCAGACGGGTCAGCGGGCCGACCAGGTCGGTGTTCGGGCCGAACTCCATCGGGTTCTCGCCAGCGCCGATTTCCAGGTCGCCGCCCATGCCGGCGGTGAGGTTGACGATGATGTCGACGTCCGCCTCGCGGATGCGCTCCATCACTTCGCGATACAGCGCGACATCACGGCTGAATTTGCCGGTTTCGGGGTTACGAACGTGGCAGTGGACTACGGTGGCGCCGGCCTTGGCGGCTTCCACGGCGGCAGCGGCGATTTGTTTCGGGGTGACCGGCACGTGTGGGCTCTTGCTGGTCGTGTCGCCAGCACCGGTGAGTGCGCAGGTGATGATGACGTCGTGGTTCATGAGGCGGTTCCTTACAGGCGTGATTAGTCGATTCGCAGCCCGGTCGGGCTGCGAGTCGGTGGTTCAATCGGGTTTATTTGGTGGTCAGTTGCAGGTTTTCAGCAGCGGGTTTGCCATCGAAGGTGGTCACGCCTTCGAGCCAGCGTTGCTTGTCTTGTGGGTGATCTTTCAGCCATTGCTTGGCCGACTCGAAAGCGTCCTTGTGATCCAGCAGAGGCTGCATCATCCGGCTCTCGTCTTCGGCGGTGTAGGTCAGGTTGCTCAGCAACTTGCCGATGTTCGGGCATTGCTCGGCGTATTTCGGCGCGGTGACGGTCCAGACGGTGGCCATGCCTTCGTTCGGGCCCAGAGCGTCTTCGCTGCCAGTGAGGTAGGTCATCTGCACGTTGACGTTCATCGGATGCGGCGCCCAGCCGAAGAACACCACGGCCTCTTTGCGTCGCACGGCGCGATCTACCGCCGCGAGCATGCCGGCCTCACTGGACTCGACCAACTGGAACTTGCCGAGGCCAAACTGGTTCTTGGCGATCATCGCCTTGATCTGGGTATTGGCGCCCGAGCCTGGCTCGATGCCGTAAATCTTGCCGCCCAGTTCCTTTTCAAACTTGGCGATGTCGGCGAAGGTTTTCAGGCCCTTGTCGGCGAGGTAAGTCGGTACCGCGAGGGTGGCGCGGGCGTCTTTCAGGCTTGGTGCCTCAAGCACCTTGACCTGATTGGCCGCGACGAACGGGGTGATGGTCTGGGTCATCAGCGGGTTCCAGTAGCCCAGGAACAAGTCCAGGCGCTGGTCGCGGATCCCGGCAAAGATGATTTGCTGGGAAGCGCTGGTTTGTTTGGTGTTGTAGCCGAGGCCATCGAGCAGGACTTGGGTCATGGCACTGGTCGCGATCACGTCGGTCCAGTTCACGACGCCCATGCGCACGTTCTGGCATGAAGCAGGTTCGGCCGCCATGACGCTGGCGCTCAAAAAAGCGGTACCGCTGAGTGCAAGAACACAGCTGCTGATCAGTCGTTTCATCTCAGGTTCCTCGGCAGGTCGTTATTGTGGGTCCGGGCGTCTTCGTGCGCCGGTGATGCCAAGTTACGCAGCTTGAGGCCCGCTAAAGCGCACTGCGGCGACCAGCTCTTGCACTGCAGCGACCTGCGCTCTTGAATGCCTCTCGCAAGTGGCGTATCAACGTCCACACGCTTCCCGCCCTCTCGTTACCTGCCAGTCGAGTGCGCTCCATGTCCCAGGATTTCTACTTCTTGTTGATGCCGGGTTTCTCGGCCATCGGTTTCATCTCGGCCATCGAGCCGCTGCGGGTTGCCAATCGCTTTCGTGGCGAGCTCTACCGCTGGCATGTGCTCAGCGCCGACGGCGGGGCGGTGCTGGCCAGCAACGGCATGTCGGTCAACGCCGATGCGGCGCTGGAGCCGCTGAAAAAAGGAGCGACCTTATTGGTGATCGCGGGCTTCGAACCGCTGAAATTCGCCACGCCCGCGCTGGAACACTGGCTGCGCCGCCTGGACAACGAAGGCGTGACCCTCGGCGCTATCGACACCGGCAGTTTCGTCCTCGCCGAAGCCGGCCTGCTCGACGGCCATCGCCTGACCCTGCACTGGGAAGCCATTGACGCGTTCAAGGAGTCCTATCCACAGCTCAGCGTCACCCAGGAGCTGTTCGAGATCGACCGCCGACGCATTACCTCCGCCGGTGGCACTGCGTCCATCGACCTGATGCTCGACCTCATCAGCCAGGCCCACGGCCCGGAACTGGCGATCCAGGTCAGCGAGCAGTTCGTACTCGGCCGCATCCGCCCGCGCAAAGACCACCAACGCATGGAAGTTGCCACGCGTTATGGCATCAGCAACAAGAAACTGGTGCATGTGATTGGGGAGATGGAGCAGCACAGCGAACCGCCGCTGAGTACGCTGGAATTGGCCGAATCGATCAAGGTGACCCGGCGGCAACTGGAGCGATTGTTTCGGTTGCACCTGAATGACACGCCGAGCAATTTCTACCTGCGCTTGCGGCTGGAGAAGGCCCGACAACTGTTGCGGCAGACGGACATGAGCGTGTTGGAAGTGAGTATCGCGTGTGGGTTTGAATCGCCGTCGTATTTCACCCGAAGCTATCGGGCAAAATTTGCCCGGTGCCCGCGGGAAGACCGGCGTACTGCGAAAGCATGAACAGCAGAGAACCCTGTGGGAGCGAGCTTGCTCGCGATGAGGCCAGTACATTCAACATTGATGTCGGCTGATCCACCGCTATCGCGAGCAAGCTCGCTCCCACAGTTCTGATTTGCTGCAGTCTTACTTCTTCATCAGGGCGGAACACGCGGCCTTGTAAGCCTCATGCTGATACTTGTTTAGCGTCCCCGGCAGCGCAAAGTCGAACTTCTTGTTCTGCGCATTGATGGTCTGTGGCGACAGCAGCGTGACCTCGCAATTTTCCAGCAACTGGAAAACGCCTTCGATCTTGAACGTGGTCGGCCCACCGGCGAACTCGCCTTTCTTGCTGCGCTTCTTGATCGCGATCCGATCGATGGAGTTCTCGCGCACAAACGACGCCACCTGAGCGGCAAAGACTTTGACGTTCGCGGCTTCGTCGTCATCGTCGAGGGCGATTTTCTTGGTGCTCAGCGCGACGTGGCTCAGCACTTGATCGTCGAGGGAGGCCACGGCGATGATCGCTTCGCTGCCTTTGATTTCGATGCCGCAGATTTTCATTTGCATTCCTTAACTGGCTGATGGCGTGCAGCTTACAGCTCAAGCTGATCGGCGTTGATGCCAAAAGCCGCGGCAATTTTCTCACGGGTCGCCTTGCGAGGCTTGGCGACGGTCTCCTGCTGGGCAAAGGCCGGTTGGGAGATACCCATGCGTTTGGCCACTTCATCCTGAGTAAGGTTCAGATGTTCGCGCCAGGCGCGAATTGGCGTTGCGCCGTCGACGATACGGCTGACCACCTCATGAGGGATCAGATCGGGCTCTATTTTTTGCGCCACGTATTGCGCGTATGGAATAACCACGAAGGCGGGGTTTCCGTCAGCGTCATTAATAATTTGAACGTCAGTAGGTGCGCTCATCGCGTTTTTTGACCTCTTGAATACTGATCACTTTAATTGCGCCATCCCAGTCGAACATGATCCGATAATTGCCGACTCGCAGCCGGTAGGCGTAATCATGACCAACCAGTGCTTTGACGTTGCCCACATCAGGCATGTCAGCCAGCACCGTGATGGCATCACGAACCTGGATCTGATGGGCGGAATGCAATTTCAGAAGCTGCTTAACGGCTTTTCGAGTCCAGTGGATGCTGTTCATGGAGAATATAAGTCTTTTATAAGATTTGCGAATCTTTACTTATATTTTCCGGGTCGCAAACAAACGAACCGTGTCGGCATGTTGCCCGACTGAAGCGGTCGTTTATTGAGCTAAGGGCGGTTGTAGGCGAGATGAATACTGCTTGCGGGAAAGGTCATTTCTTGCGGTTAGAAAGCTGGCGACAGCACCAGCTTCCGACGGACGATAAGGTTCACTCCTGCCCAATCGACTCCAAAAACTCCGACCGCTCATCACTCATCCGCGCCACGCAATCATTCTGCGCAATCGTGAACGCCTTGCTACCGGTCGTCGCCGGAAACGCCTCAACCGCGCAATCCGCATCCCGGGTCTTCAGCCATTGCTGCTGAGAGGCCTTGAGCTTGGCGGTGATGTCGGTCAGTTGCGCCGGGTTCTTGCCGTAGAGCGTTTGCATGCGCTCGGTCAGGCTGTTGTAGTTTTCTTTCAGCAGGTCTTCGGCGGTGGTTCTGCTGTAGACCGAGCATTCCAGGGTCTGGACTTCGTTTTCGACTTTGTCGCAGGGGTTATCGTCGGACTCTTCAGCCGCGTGTACACCGGTCGCTATCAGTGCCAAAGCCAGGAAGATCGATTTCATTGCGTCGCCGCCCCTTATTCAGTGAAACATCCAGTAATGGCGCGAATTCTGGCCCATGCGCAGGCCCTTGAACAGGTGCCCCATGACGTCCTGCGACGACCCTTTGTCGCGGATTGACGCTTTCGGCAAACCCCCTGTCGTTTTTGCACCCGGCTGCCCCCTCCCTCAGGCATATGCTGGCCCCAAAGCGCCGGCACACGATTCGGCGCATGAATCGCTAATAGGGGACAGCCTGATGAGCCCAGCCGAATTACACGCCGACAGCATCGTTATCGACGGTCTGATTATTGCCAAATGGAACCGTGAGCTGTTCGAAGACATGCGCAAGGGCGGTCTGACCGCGGCCAACTGCACCGTGTCGGTGTGGGAGGGCTTCCAGGCCACCGTCAACAACATCGCCGCCAGCCAGAAGCTGATCCGCGAAAACAGCGACCTGGTGATTCCAGTGCGCACCACCGCCGATATCCGCAAGGCCAAAGAGCAGGGCAAGACCGGCATCCTGTTCGGCTTCCAGAATGCTCACGCCTTTGAAGACCAGATCGGCTACGTCGAGGTGTTCAAGCAGCTGGGCGTCGGTATCGTGCAGATGTGCTACAACACCCAAAACCTGGTCGGTACCGGTTGCTACGAGCGTGATGGCGGCCTGTCGGGTTTCGGTCGTGAAATCGTTGCCGAGATGAACCGTGTCGGCGTCATGTGCGACCTGTCCCACGTAGGTTCGAAAACCTCCGAAGAAGTCATCCTCGAATCCAAGAAACCGGTCTGCTACTCCCATTGCCTGCCGTCGGGTCTGAAAATTCACCCGCGCAACAAATCCGATGAAGAACTGAAATTCATCGCCGATCACGGCGGTTTCGTCGGCGTGACCATGTTTGCGCCATTCCTGGCCAAGGGCATCGATTCGACCATCGACGATTACGCCGAAGCCATCGAATACACCATGAATATCGTCGGCGAAGACGCCATCGGTATCGGCACCGACTTCACCCAGGGCCATGGCCAGGACTTCTTCGAATACCTGACCCATGACAAGGGCTATGCCCGCCGCCTGACCAGCTTCGGCAAGATCATCAACCCGCTGGGCATCCGCACCGTCGGCGAGTTCCCGAACCTGACCGAAACCCTGCTCAAGCGAGGCCATTCCGAGCGCGTGGTCCGCAAGATCATGGGCGAGAACTGGGTCAACGTCCTCAAGGACGTCTGGGGCGAGTAAGCCACAGCACCTCTGAATCCTTTCCCCCGGCCGTCCGCGCCGGGGGCAACACCAAAAATTTTCTGGAGTTAAGTTTCCATGGCCAAGATCGCCCCGCAATTGCCAATCGAAGTCGACAGCGAAACCGGTGTCTGGACCTCCGACGCCCTGCCAATGCTGTATGTGCCGCGTCATTTCTTCGTCAACAACCACATGGGCATCGAGGAAGTACTGGGCGCCGACGCCTACGCCGAAATCCTCTACAAGGCCGGCTACAAATCCGCCTGGCACTGGTGTGAAAAAGAAGCTGAATGCCACGGTCTGGAAGGGGTTGCGGTGTTCGAGCACTACATGAAGCGCCTGTCGCAGCGCGGCTGGGGCCTGTTCAAGATCCAGGACATCGACCTCGACAAAGGCACTGCCAGCGTCAAGCTCGAACACTCGGCGTTCGTCTACGTGTACGGCAAGGTCGGGCGCAAGGTCGACTACATGTTCACTGGCTGGTTTGCCGGTGCCATGGACCAGATTCTGCAAGCCCGCGGCAGCAAGATCCGCACCGTTGCCGAACAGGTTTACGGTGGCTCCGAAGAAGGCCACGACGACGGCCTGTTCACCGTCAAGCCGTTGTAAGTCGAGGAACCCGCCATGGCTTTCGAAGCAATGTTCCAGCCGATCCAGATCGGCAAACTGACCATCCGCAACCGCGTGCTCAGCACCGCGCACGCTGAGGTCTATGCCACCGACGGCGGCATGACCACCGACCGGTACGTCAAGTATTACGAAGAGAAAGCCAAGGGCGGGATCGGCCTGGCGATTTGTGGCGGTTCCTCCAGCGTGGCCATCGACAGCCCGCAAGGCTGGTGGAAGTCGGTCAACCTGGCCGACGACCGGATCATTCCGCACTTCCAGAACCTGGCCGATGCCATGCACAAGCATGGCGCCAAGATCATGATCCAGATTACCCACATGGGTCGTCGTTCCCGTTGGGACGGCGAGCATTGGCCAACCCTGCTGTCGCCGTCGGGCATCCGTGAGCCGGTGCACCGCGCGACCTGCAAAACCATCGAGCCGGAAGAAATCTGGCGGGTGATCGGCAACTACGCCAGCGCCGCGGCACGGGCCAAGGCCGGTGGCCTGGATGGCGTCGAGTTGTCCGCTGTGCACCAGCACATGATCGACCAGTTCTGGAGCCCGCGAGTCAACAAACGTACCGACGAGTGGGGCGGCAGCTTCGAGAACCGCATGCGTTTTGGCCTGGAAGTGATCAAGGCTGTGCGGGCTGAAGTCGGCCCGGATTTCTGCGTCGGCATCCGTCTGTGCGGTGACGAGTTCCACCCGGACGGCTTGTCCCACGAGGACATGAAGCAGATCGCCAAGTACTACGACGACACCGGCATGATCGACTTCATTGGCGTGGTAGGTTCGGGTTGCGACACCCACAACACCCTGGCCAACGTTATTCCGAACATGAGTTATCCACCGGAGCCATTCCTGCACTTGGCCGCCGGTATCAAAGAAGTGGTCAAGGCCCCGGTTTTGCACGCGCAGAACATCAAGGACCCGAACCAGGCAACGCGGATTCTGGAAGGCGGCTACGTCGACATGGTCGGCATGACCCGCGCCCACATCGCCGACCCGCACCTGATCGCCAAGATCAAAATGGGTCAGGTCGACCAGATCAAACAATGCGTCGGCGCCAACTACTGCATCGACCGTCAGTACCAGGGCCTGGACGTGTTGTGCATCCAGAACGCTGCGACCTCCCGTGAATACATGGGCGTGCCGCACATCATCGAGAAATCGACCGGTGTGAAGCGCAAAGTTGTGGTGGTCGGTGCCGGCCCTGCGGGGATGGAAGCTGCGCGTGTGTCGGCCGAACGTGGCCACGACGTGACCCTGTTCGAGAAGAAAGAATTCATCGGTGGCCAGATCACGACTGCCTCGAAAGCCCCGCAACGGGACCAGATCGCCGGTATCACCCGTTGGTTCCAACTGGAATTGGCGCGTTTGAAAGTCGATCTGCGCCTGGGCGTGGCGGCCGACGCGGCAACCATTCTCGACCTGCGTCCGGACGTGGTAGTACTCGCCGTCGGCGGCCATCCATTCCTGGAGCAGAACGAACATTGGGGCGCGGCTGAAGGCCTGGTCGTCAGCAGCTGGGACATCCTCGACGGCAAGGTTGCACCAGGCAAGAACGTGCTGGTCTACGACACCATTTGCGAGTTCACCGGGATGTCGACCGCCGACTTCCTCGCCGACAAGGGCAGCCAGGTCGAGATCGTCACCGACGACATCAAACCGGGCGTAGCGATTGGCGGCACCTCGTTCCCGACGTACTACCGCAGCATGTACCCGAAAGAAGTGATCATGACCGGGGACATGATGCTGGAGAAGGTCTACCGCGAAGGCGACAAGCTGGTGGCGGTGCTGGAAAACGAATACACCGGCGCCAAAGAGGAGCGGGTGGTGGACCAGGTCGTCGTCGAAAACGGCGTGCGTCCGGACGAAGAAATCTACTACGCCATGAAGGAAGGCTCGCGCAACAAAGGCCAGATGGACATCGAAGCCTTGTTCGCGATCAAGCCGCAGCCTTCGCTGAGCCAACCGGGCGACGGCTACTTGCTGTTCCGCATCGGCGACTGCGTGGCGCAGCGCAACACCCACGCGGCGATCTACGACGCGCTGCGGTTGTGCAAGGATTTCTAAGAGCTTGTGGATAACCCGTAGGAGCAAGGCTTGCCCGCGATAGCGTTGGAACATCCGATGCATCTTTGGCGGTAGAAACACCGCCATCGCGAGCAAGCTCTGCTCCTACAGGGATTCGAGCAAGGCATCCAGGTAGTTTGGCCTGCAAGACCCTGCGGTCTTTGGGAGCTCCACCATGTTGAACACCCTTCTTCCAATCCTGTTGTTCGCAGCCCTGGGCCTCGCTGTCCTCGGCGCGTTGCGGCGGGTGGCTATGTGGCGCCAGGGCCGGGCTTCGAAAGTCGACCTGATCGGCGGCCTGTTCGCCATGCCTAAACGCTACATGGTCGATTTGCACCATGTGGTCGCGCGGGACAAATACATCGCCAATACTCACGTCGCCACGGCTGGCGGTGCGGTGGCGTCGATTGTGCTGGCGATCCTGGTTCACGGTTTCGGCCTGCACAATCGCATTCTCGGTGTTGCCCTGTTGATTGCCTCGGCGGTGATGTTCGTCGGTGCGATTTTCATGTTCCTGCGTCGTCGCAACCCACCGGCTCGCCTTTCCAAAGGGCCGTGGATGCGCCTGCCGAAAAGCCTGTTGGCATTCTCGGCGAGTTTCTTCCTCCTGACCCTGCCGGTCGCCGGCATCCTCCCGGAAAACTTCGGCGGTTGGGTGGTGGCTGCGATCCTCGGCGTCGGTGTGCTGTGGGGCGTTAGCGAACTGTTCTTCGGCATGACCTGGGGCGGGCCGATGAAGCACGCCTTCGCCGGTGCATTGCACCTGGCCTGGCACCGTCGCGCCGAGCGTTTTGGCGGCGGCCGTTCCACCGGTTTGAAACCGCTGGACCTGAACGATCCAAACGCGCCACTGGGCGTGGAAAAACCCAAGGATTTCACCTGGAACCAACTGCTCGGTTTCGACGCCTGCGTGCAGTGCGGTAAATGCGAAGCCGCGTGCCCGGCGTTCGCCGCCGGCCAGCCGCTGAACCCGAAAAAACTGATCCAGGACATGGTGGTCGGCCTCGCTGGCGGCACCGATGCCAAGTTCGCCGGCAGTCCGTATCCGGGCAAGGCCATCGGCGAACACGCCGGCAACCCGCATCAACCGATCGTCAACGGTCTGGTGGACGCTGAAACCTTGTGGTCCTGCACCACCTGCCGCGCCTGCGTCGAGGAATGCCCGATGATGATCGAGCACGTCGATGCCATCGTCGACATGCGCCGTCACCTGACCCTGGAAAAAGGCGCGACCCCGAACAAGGGTGCCGAAGTCCTGGAAAACCTGATCGCCACCGACAACCCTGGCGGTTTCGCACCGGGCGGGCGGATGAACTGGGCAGCGGACTTGAACCTCAATCTGATGAGCGAGAAGAAGTCGGTCGACGTGCTGTTCTGGGTCGGCGACGGTGCCTTCGACATGCGCAACCAGCGCACCTTGCGCGCCTTCGTCAAAGTGCTGAAAGCGGCCAAGGTCGACTTCGCGGTATTGGGTCTTGAAGAGCGCGACAGCGGTGACGTGGCCCGACGTCTGGGCGACGAAGCCACCTTCCAATTGTTGGCCAAACGCAACATCCAGACCCTGGCCAAATACAGCTTCAACCGCATCGTCACCTGCGACCCGCACAGCTTCCACGTGCTGAAAAACGAGTACGGCGCCTTCGACGGCAACTACCTCGTGCAGCACCACAGTACCTACATGGCCGAGATCATCGGCGCAGGCGCCCTGAACCTCGGTCAGCACAAAGGCAGCAGCGTGACTTATCACGATCCGTGCTACCTCGGCCGCTACAACGGCGAATACGAGGCACCGCGTGAAGTACTGCGCGCCCTGGGGATCGAGATCAAGGAAATGCAACGCTCAGGTTTCCGCTCGCGCTGCTGCGGTGGTGGCGGCGGTGCGCCGATCACCGACATTCCGGGCAAGCAACGGATCCCCGACATGCGCATGGAAGACATCCGCGAAACCGGCGCCGAACTGGTGGCCGTGGGTTGTCCACAGTGCACCGCGATGCTCGAAGGCGTGGTCGAACCCCGGCCGCTGATCAAGGACATCGCCGAACTGGTGGCGGACGCGTTGCTCGAAGACGCTGCCCCGAGCAAGCCGACCAAACCGGCCCAACGTGAACCTGCGGAGGCCCACTGATGAGCGACATTATCCGCCGCGACCCACGCGCCGAATGGATCGCCCGCAACCGTCTGCACCCGCTGCATGCGGCCATGCAACCGGCGCAACACAGCTGGATGGGGCCTAATGGCGTCATCCGCAAGAATCCCCATGGCATCGGTTTTATCGGTCCCAATGGCATCAAACGGATCGACCGCAGCGGCGCTCAACAGGGCGGGGCGAGCAAACGCTCGGCCGCCGTTGAAGTGCAATTGCCGCTGCATCAAGTCCCGCAACCGGCGTTTTACATCAGCGTGGTACCGGACATGGTCGGCGGCCGCTTGAGCAGCCACGACCGTGACTTGCTCGGCCTGGCTCATCAGTTGGCCGGCAAAGATGGCGCGGTATTGGCCGTGGTCTTCGGTGAACATAAAGAAAACGCCTTCACCACCGCTGGCGTTGATCGCTTGCTGGTGCTGGAAGGCGACGAGTTCAGCGGTTATGCACCGGAACAACGGGTCCAGGGTCTGCGGGCTGTGGATAACCAGTTCAGCCCGCGTCACTGGTTGCTGCCGGACAGCCGCAGCGGCGGCGGTGAATTGGGTCGACGCTTTGCCGCCGCGCTGGGCGAACGCCCGGCCACGCGGGTCTGGCAGGTCAAGGATCAGGAATGCATCGGTCGCGCCGGCGCCGGTTTGCAAGACCTTGCGCGCCCGGTGGCACGCTTGATTCTGGCCGCCGTCGAATGCGCCGAACCGGTCAGCGAAACCCGTCACGAAGCCTTGCCGGTGGAGTTATCCACAGCGGTTGCCCGCAGTCTCTCGCGCATCGAGGATTTGGGCGCGGTGGCGGTCGATCCGGCGGCGATTCCGATGGCCGAAGCCGAGTTCATCTTCTCCGGCGGCAACGGGGTCAAGGACTGGGGACTTTTCCACAGGACCGCCGAAGCGTTGGGCGCTACCGAAGGCGCGTCCCGTGTGGCGGTGGACGATGGCTTCATGGCGCGCGACCGCCAAGTCGGCGCGTCCGGCACCTGGGTCACCGCGCGGGTTTACGTGGCGGTGGGGATTTCCGGGGCGATCCAGCACCTGCAAGGCATCGGTGCCTGCGACAAGGTGGTGGCGATCAACCTCGATCCTGGCTGCGACATGATCAAACGGGCCGACCTGTCGGTGATCGGTGAGAGCGCCGAGATTCTTCAAGCCTTGATCGATGCGGTAGAGGCTTACCGCAATGAAGCCAAGCGCGATGCGGCTTAAGGAAAGGAAAGGGTTATGAGCACGAAAATCATCAGCCTGGTGTCCATCGGCGCCCACCCGACCTCCGGCCGGCCACGTCGCGCGGAGCAGGATGCGCGGGCGGTGGAGCTGGGCCTGCAACTCGCTGGGGATAACTTGCAAGTGCTGCATGCCGGCGACGTCGCGGAACCGGCGTTGCGTGCGTATCTGGGCATGGGCCTGGAACAGTTGCATGTGCTTGAACAGCCGGAAGGTGCCGATGCACTGCCGGCATTGACCGCGTATTTGCGTGACGCCGGGGCTCAGGTCGTGCTGACCGGCAGCCAGGCGGAAACCGGTGAAGGCTCGGGCATGTTGCCGTTCCTGCTGGCGGAAAATCTGGGCTGGCCACTGGTAGTCGGGCTGGCTCAAGTTGAATCCATCGACGGTAATTCAGCGCTGGTGCTGCAAGCTTTGCCGCGTGGTCAGCGCCGTCGCTTGAAAGTACGGCTGCCGTTTCTCGCAACTGTGGATAACGCCGCGCCGAAGCCTCGGCAGAGCGCTTACGGCCCGGCCCGACGCGGGGTGTTGCAGGCGGATGAAGTCGAAGTGATCGACGATGAACTGCTGGCGGTCGCCACCCTGCAACCGGCCAAGCCACGGCCTAAACGCTTAAAGGTGATCAAGGCCAAGAGCGGCGCAGACCGGATGAAAGCCGCGACGGCCAAGGCCAGCGGTGGAGGCGGACAAGTGCTTAAAGGGTTGAGTGCCGAGGCGGGGGCCGAGGCGATTCTCAAGTTACTGATCGAAGAAGGCGTGGTCCGCTAACTCAATTCACCGCTATCCATTGTGGGAGCGAGCTTGCTCGCGATGGCGGTGTAACAGTCAACATAAATGCTAAATGAAAGACCGCTATCGCGAGCAAGCTCGCTCCCACAAGGAAAAATTATGGCAGTTGAGTTTCGTTCGGCCCTGCGCGCGGATGCGCGGGAGATTGCTCGTTTGTTTCAGATTTCATCAGAAGGCGCTGCGGATTACATCTGGAGCCAACTGGCGCAGCCCGGTCAGGATTTACTGGACGTGGGCGCCAGTCGTTACGCCCGTGACGACGTAGATTTTTCTTATCAGAACTGCCTCATCGCCGAGGCTGATGGAAACGTCATTGGCATGTTGCACAGCTACGTGATGCGTCACGATCCGCTGGCGCCTCCAGTGACCGATCCGGTTCTGGCGCCGTACGCCAAGATGGAAATCCCCGACACACTCTACATTTCCAGCCTGGCGCTTCATGAAGGCTGGCGAAACCAGGGCCTGGGCAAGCAATTCCTCGCCTACGCTTACGACCGTGCCAACCAGCTGGGGCTCAACGGTTTGAGCCTGATCGACTATGCCGTGAACACCGGCGCCCGTCGGTTTTACGAGCGACATGGGTTTCGTGTCGTCGATACCTGCCAGATCACTCCCCATCCGATGATTCGGGTCACGGGTGAGGCCTACCTGATGTATCGGCCCTAGTGAGCTACATTTCACTATGAGCTGCTCAGGGTTGCCGCAGCGCTAGTTCATAAAACTCGTTTTCAAGAATGGGTTGAACATGAGGGCGGTCAGTCGGCGTGAGACATGTCTGATCGGCGGCGTGAATTTAAAGTCGTCTCTGGTGCTGCTTGCATTTTTTATGTGTGCAGCAACAGGTTCGATGGCTGATACCCGGCCGGCAGCACCGGATTTCTACACATGGTTAGAGTCCGAACAGGGACAAAAAGCGTCCTTGGTGCAGCTGAAACAGCAGTGCGACAAGGTGTTGGATGCTGAAAAAAACCTGAATTGTTCAGTGTCCGTTTTCGCCCGAATGTTCGAGGCCAAAACCGCAAACCAGATCCCCGAATACTATCTGGCGATCAAGCATCGTCATGCTCAGGCAATCGCTAATGATCCTGAACTCAACGCAATGTTTTCCATGTTCGGCAGCGAATCCCTCGCGACACTCAGATCGCTCGCCGATTTCTCTGTGAAAAGAACGACACGGCACGAAGTGCTCGCGATTCATCCCTATGCCAGTGGCGGTCACGCGACTGACGAGGTGCTGCCCTACCTCGATGTCAAAGCGGCCAATGGTGTCTCGTCGCGCTTCATTCTGGACACCGGCGCCCCGCAAACCCGGGTCAACCACGAAACCGCGAAGCTGATGGGAATCAGGCTATTACCCGACTCTCACTACGGCTACAGCACGTTTTATGGTGAACGTGACCTGTCTGCCAAACTCGGGATCTTTGAGTCTTTAAAGATAGGCTCAAGCGAGTTCAGAAACGTCCTGGTGTTTGTCAGCGACCGGGAGAACTTACTGGGGCTCGATTTACTCGGTAAGTTGGGGCGTTTGAAGGTCACCAAAAAAAACCTGGAGGTTAACGCCGAACCTCCCGCGCGATGCGATTCGCGAATTACCTATGCGCGCATCGACATCAATCAAAGACTGACCATTGCCGCACGCCTGGATCGTCGGGCCACGCCGGCGATTATCGACACCGGCAATGTTGATTACCTGACGTCCTCCTCGCCGGGCAACTCACCCATTCATGTCACCGACACGCCGCGTTCCCAAACCTTCAAGGGGGAATTGAGCCTGTCGGGCCATATCCAATCGATCACCTACGACTACTACCCGGACTTTACGATTCCTCCGTCGTTGTTGCTGGGTGAGTACGTGCCTTCGCTTTTGCTTGGGTGGGGTGCATTCAATGACTATGAGTTGAATCTGGATATCGACTCGGGCTGGTCGTGTTTCAACAGGACCTGATCGCGGTTACCCACAATCCCTGTTAGCGCTTCTGTGGATAACATGTTCGCCCTTTGCTACACCCCATACAAATCAAGCCCTGCAACCCTTCGTACAAAAAACAACCAGCCTAACTTGCGGTTTTTTCAGGCTTTTTCCAGAGGATAACTTTGTACGCGAACCAATACTTGCCCCCAATCTCTGTTAGCGCATCTGTGGATAAGATGTTCGCTGTCCGCTACAGGCCATATGAACCGGGCTTATCAGGCTGCTGATCAAAAAACGATCAAATCATCGTTTTAAGGTGATAAACCTCGCGCAAACCCCGATTTATCGCGGCTTCCAACGGTTTTCCACAGATCCGCCAAAGTTGCCCCCAAAGTCTGTTGGCGCTTCTGTGGATAAGGTGTTCGCCATCCTCTGCAATCCATGTATTCCGTGACTTACATGGTTTCGATCAAAAAACAACCAATCACTGCTCAAAACCCTGCTTCTGGATAAGTCACGGATTTTCTTCGCTTTCTGTGGAAAAAGTTTTCACTGAATCCACACTTGTCCCCATTAGCTGTGGGCGAAGGTGTGGATAAGTTGTTTGCTGAAGGCTGGGAACCACGCTGCATATAGTCCTGAACGCAATAGATCATATTTCGTACAGTTCTAAGGTGTGGAGGGAATAGTCGAGGGAGGGGATGAAAGGTAGACCGCCATCGTCGGAACGCCGCCCGGAGCAAGCTCGCTCCCACAGTTGGCCGAGTCGTTCACAAAATGCGTGTACGCCTCAAACCACTGTGGGAGCGAGCTTGCTCGCGATGCTTTTGCTTTTAGCCTTGAACCGGAACCCCTTTGAGGTAAGCCGCAGGTTCCGCGCCCAGGTTGTTCAGCAAACGCTCGCTGTACCAGTCCACGAAGTTCACCACGCCAAATTCATAGGTCTTGGAGTAAGGGCCTGGCTGGTAAGCGGTGGAGTTGATGCCGCGCTGGTTCTCTTCGGCCAGGCGACGGTCCTGGTCGTTGGTCGCATCCCAGACCTTGCGCATGCGTTCCACGTCGTAGTCCACGCCTTCGACCGCATCCTTGTGCACGATCCACTTGGTAGTGACCATGGTTTCCTGGGCGCTGATCGGCCACACGGTGAACACGATGATGTGGTCGCCCATGCAGTGGTTCCAGGAGTGCGGCAGGTGCAGGATGCGCATCGAGCCCAGGTCCGGGTTTTTGATCCGGCCCATGAGTTTGGCGCAGCCTTGTTTTCCGTCCAGGGTCATCGACACGGTGCCCTTGAGCAGCGGCATACGCACGATGCGGTTACGCAGGCCGAAGCTGGCGTGGGCGTAAGGAATCTTTTCGGCGTCCCAGGCAGCGGCGGAGGCGGCGACATGGTCCTTGAAGGCCTGGTCGGCGCGCGGGTCGGTGACGTCGTCCCATTCCAGCAGGGTTTTCAACAGTTCCGGGTGCGCCGCGTTGCAGTGGTAGCACTCGCGGTTGTTTTCCAGCACCAGTTTCCAGTTGGCTTTTTCGAACAAGGTGGTCTGGATCGCCACCTTGGTGTTCTCCATGTCGTACGGTTCCATGTAATGGGTCAGCGTCGACAGGAAGTCATCAATGGCCGGCGGGTTCTCCGACAGGCTGATGAAGATGTAGCCGCCGGCGGTCTTCACGTTCACCGGCTTGAGGCCGTACTCCTTCATGTCGAAGTCGGCGCCCATCTCGGTGCCGGCGAACAGCAGGCGACCGTCCAGTTCGTAGGTCCACTGGTGGTAGTGGCAAACCAGCTTGGCGACCTTGCCTTTTTCGCTGGTGCACAGCCGCGAACCGCGGTGACGGCAGACGTTGTGGAACGCATGCACCACGCCTTCGGCGCCGCGAATCACGATGATCGGGTTTTTGCCGACTTGCAGGGTCAGGTAGTTGCCCTTGGTCGGGATCTCGCAGGTCATGCCGGCGATCAACCACTCTTTCTGGAAGATTTCCTGCATGTCGATATCAAACAGCCGCTCGTCAGAGTAAAACGGCTGCGGCAGCGAGAAAGTGCGTTCGCGCTCTTGCAGCATTTGCGCGGTGGCCTTGCGTGCGGGTTCCAGCGGATCGCCCAGGCTGATTTTTGCGGTGACGTCCATCGATTTGATCCTCAAGGCCATTCTGTGTGGCCGGCGAAAGTGGCTAATCAGGTTTGCTACGCAAGGTGTAAAGATTGTGTCTTGGTATGGAGCGAGTGTGGGGCCGCTGTTGCCCGGAACCTTATCCATGGGCGACATGGCCCAATCTGTTCCCGACGCGCAACCCCCGGTAGTTGCAGGCTGGTCGCGATAAGTATGTGAATGTCGCAGATAGGTAAATGGGTGGTTCGCACGTTACGCAGAATCGCCAACATAAGGCCGACCATCGGCGGTGGAGAACAGCATGTCCAACAGCTTCCTGAATCCGGTAACCACCCAGACCTGGGCCAATGGTCGACACATCGTCCGTTGCGTCAAAGTCATCCAGGAAACCTGGGATGTGCGCACCTTCTGCTTTATGGCCGACCAGCCGATCCTGTTCTTCTTTAAGCCGGGGCAGTTTGTCACCCTGGAGCTGGAAATCGAAGGCGTGCCGATCATGCGCTCCTACACCATTTCCAGTTCGCCGTCGGTGCCTTACAGCTTTTCGGTGACCATCAAGCGTGTGCCGGGCGGCAAAGTCTCCAACTGGCTGCACGACACCCTGCACGAAGGCCAGGAGCTGGCGGTGCACGGGCCGGTCGGGTTGTTCAACGCCATGGACTTCACTGCGCCGAAGGTGTTGTACCTCAGCGGCGGCGTCGGTATTACGCCAGTCATGTCGATGGCTCGCTGGTTCTACGACACCAACGGCAACGTCGACATGGTGTTTATCCACAGCGCCCGTTCGCCCAAAGACATCATTTACCACCGCGAGCTGGAACACATGGCGTCGCGGATCGATAACTTCAGCCTGCACCTGATCTGCGAGAAGCATGGTCTGGGCGAGCCGTGGGCCGGTTATCGCGGTTACCTGAACCACAAGATGCTCGAACTGATGGCGCCGGACTTCATGGAGCGCGAAGTGTTCTGCTGCGGCCCGACGCCGTATATGACCGCGGTCAAGCGCATGCTGGAAGCGGTTGGTTTCGACATGTCGCGTTATCACGAGGAATCGTTCGGTGCTACACCACCGGAAGCCCGTGCCGATGCGGTAGAGCAAGCCGAAATCGCCGCAGACGCACCGGACATCGACGTGGCGGACCTGCACCAGGTGGAATTCACCGCGTCCGGGAAAAGCATTCGTGTGGCGCCGGGTGAAACCGTTCATGCCGCCGCTGCGAAGTTGGGGCTGTTGATTCCGAAGGCTTGCGGGATGGGGATCTGCGGCACGTGCAAGGTGATGAAGCTTGGCGGCGAGGTCGAAATGGACCACAACGGCGGGATCACCGAGGAAGACGAAGCGGAAGGGTTCATTCTTTCGTGCTGCAGCGTGCCGAAGGGGGATGTGCGCATCGAGTTTTGATGGTTGCACAATAACCCTGTAGGAGCTGTCGAGTGAAACGAGGCTGCGATCTTTTGACCTTGAATTTTGAAGTCAAAAGATCGCAGCCTCGTTTCACTCGACAGCTCCTACAAGGGTTGTGGAAATCTCAATCGACAAACAGGTCCGGCATCAGTTTGTCGGTGGAGTCCGGTTCAAAACGATACCCCTCAAAATCCGTCACCCCGTTTTCACCCAGAATTTCCTCATCAATCAGCAACCGCCCGGTAATGCTGCGACCGCTGCTGTCCAGAATGACATGGGCGGCATCCGCCATGATCGCCGGCGTTCGCGCATGCTTGAACGACTCGCGTGACCCGAGTTGAAACTCGATGGCGGCGGTGGCGATCATGGTCTGCGGCCACAACGAGTTGACGCTGATGCCGTAACTGGCAAATTCCTCGCTCATGCCCAGCGTCAGCATGCTCATGCCGTATTTGGTCACGGTGTAGGGGCTGTATTGCGCGAACCATTTCGTCGCCAGGTTCAACGGCGGCGACAGGCTGAGGATGTGCCCCTTGGTTTTCTTCAGATAGGGCAGGGCCGACTGACTGCACAGGAGCACGGCGCGGGTGTTGATCTGGTGCATCAGGTCGAAGCGCTTGAGTTCGATGTGTTGAACCCCGGTCAACTTGATCGCGCCGGCGTTGTTGATCAGCGCATCAATGCCGCCAAAATGTTCGTTGGCTTGGGCCAGTGCCTCACGTACCGCGACTTCATCACGCACATCCACCTGCAAGGCCAACGCCTTGCCGCCCGCGGCTTCAACTTCCTTCGCCACGCTGAAAATCGTGCCCGGCAACTTGGGGTGCGGCTCGGCGCTTTTCGCGGCAATCACAATGTTGGCCCCATCCCGCGCAGCCCGTAGCGCGATCTCACGACCAATCCCGCGGCTGGCTCCGGTGATGAACAGGGTTTTGCCTTGTAAGGACATGCGTGTGCTCCTGATTATTATTGTCTGAGCGGATCGAAATGGCTCGCCAGACAATGTAGACCAGGACAGCGGGGAGAAACTGCTTGTGAGGGTTTTGTGGCGAGGGAGCTTGCTCCCTCACCACAGGGGATCGGGTTGCTGCTTAGCGGGACATGACTTCGCGAATATCCGCAGCCAATTCCCGTACGCGTTCTTCTTCGGTGTCCCACGAGCACATGAAGCGTGCGCCGCCGTTGCCGATGAAGGTGTAGAAGCGCCAGCCCTTGGCCGTCAGTGCGGCGATCGCCGGCTCCGACAGTTGCAGGAACACGCCGTTGGCTTGTACCGGGAACATCAGTTCCACGCCTGGAATGTCGCTCACCAGTTCAGCCAACAGTTGCGCGCAGTGGTTGGCGTGGCGGGCGTATTTGAGCCAGGCGTCGTTTTCCAGAATCCCGACCCACGGCGCCGACAGGAAGCGCATCTTCGAGGCCAGTTGCCCGGCCTGTTTGCAGCGGTAGTCGAAGTCTTCAGCCAACTTGTGGTTGAAGAACAGAATCGCTTCCCCCACCGCCATGCCGTTTTTGGTGCCGCCGAAGCACAACACGTCGACGCCGGCTTTCCACGTCAGATCGGCCGGCGAGCAGCCAAGGAAAGCGCAGGCGTTGGAGAACCGCGCGCCGTCCATGTGCAGGTTCAGGCCCAGTTCTTTGCACGTGGCGCTGATGGCGCGGATTTCTTCCGGGGTATAGACGCTGCCGACTTCAGTGGCTTGGGTCAGGGTGACTACGCGCGGTTTTGGGTAGTGGATGTCCTGGCGCTTGAGCGCGATTTCGCGGATCGATTCCGGGGTCAGCTTGCCGTTTTCAGTGCGGGCGACGAGCAGCTTGGAGCCGTTGGAAAAGAATTCCGGTGCGCCACATTCGTCGGTTTCGACGTGGGCGGTTTCCGAGCAGATCACGCTGTGGTAACTCTGGCACAGCGACGACAGGGCCAGGGAGTTGGCCGCGGTGCCGTTGAAGGCGAAGAATACTTCGCAGTCGGTTTCGAACAGTTTGCGGAAATCGTCGGACGCGCGTGCGGTCCATTCGTCGTCGCCATAGGCGCGTTGGTGGCCGTGGTTGGCCTGTTCCATGGCGGCCCAGGCTTCAGGGCAGATACCGGAATAGTTGTCGCTGGCGAATTGTTGGCTCTTATCGGTCATGGCCGGCTTCCGTGGTCGAGGCTCTTATGGTGAAGGGCCTCGTGGTCAATGATGGTGCGCACTTTACCGAAGATCGTCCGGGGAGCACACGCGATGATGCTGTCAGAAAAATACAAAGACGCAGGGCAATTATGCACATGACGCAAAGGGATGGGGCACTGGATCTGCTCAAGTGGCTGGCGCTGTTGAGTATGGTGCTCGATCACCTGCGATATGTCGGTTATTCCGTCGATATTCTGTATGTGCCGGGTCGGTTGGCGTTCCCGTGGTTCTGTCTGGCGATGGCCGCAAACCTGGCGCGGGCCCGCACGGTGACGACGGACGGCCAGTGGCGTTATCTGGGCTGGTTGCTGCTGTTTAGCGCCATCAGCGAAATTCCCTACCGGATGTACATTCCTGATCCCGACACCTTGAACGTGCTGCCCACGTTGGCGTTGGGATTGCTGGTGGCCCGTGGCTGGCAGGATCGAACCCTGCAAACGCGACTGTTGGCGGCAGGCGCCTTGCTGCTGGCGGCGCTGTTCCCGGAACGCCTGATGTTCGGCTTCTTCGGCGTGTTGTTGCCACTGGCGATGTTGCTGGTGATCAAGCGGCCCTGGTACTTCAGCCTGTTGCCGGGGCTGGTCTGTCTGGCAGCCAATCAGTGGCCAGTGCTGTATTCCTCCGCGCAGTTTCACAATGTTGAAGCCATCCTCGGCATCGCCGCTTGTCTGATCGCGCCACTGGCCGGCCTGATTTTGTTGCGCCACGCCGGCCGGCTCAACCCTCCACCGCCGATGCGTCGTTGGGCGTATGCCCTGTATCCGCTGCACTTTCTACTGCTGCTCGCAGTGAGACAGATCATCGCCTAACCCTTGTGGGAGCGAGCTTGCTCGCGATGGCGGTGGGTCAGGCAACATCAATGCTGACTGTGACGGACTCATCGCGAGCAAGCTCGCTCCCACAGGGTTCTCTGCTGATTTGAGGACTGTGTTCGGCATGCCATTTCCCGCCATGTCGTAAACGCACCTTTGCGTGGCGTCCGTAGGCATTTGGCCTGTCTGCGCCGGTCATACCATCGCATTCAAAGGGCACTGTCGAAACACCAGTGCCTTACCGAGACGAATGGCGCATAGATGCCGCTGGGAGAGACGCGATGTTCAGCAAGCAAGACCAGATCCAGGGTTACGACGATGCACTGCTGGCGGCGATGAATGCCGAGGAGCAACGCCAGGAAGATCACATCGAGCTGATCGCGTCAGAGAACTACACCAGCAAACGCGTCATGGAAGCGCAAGGCAGTGGCCTGACCAACAAATACGCCGAAGGCTATCCGGGCAAGCGCTACTACGGTGGCTGCGAGCACGTCGATAAAGTTGAAGCGCTGGCCATCGAACGCGCCAAACAACTGTTCGGCGCCGATTACGCCAACGTTCAGCCGCACTCCGGCTCCTCGGCCAACAGCGCCGTTTACCTGGCTTTGCTGCAGGCCGGCGACACCATCCTCGGCATGAGCCTGGCCCATGGCGGTCACCTGACCCACGGCGCCAAAGTGTCGTCCTCGGGCAAGCTGTACAACGCCGTGCAGTACGGCATCGACACTAAAACCGGGCTGATCGACTACGACGAAGTCGAGCGCCTGGCCGTCGAGTGCAAACCGAAGATGATCGTCGCTGGTTTCTCGGCCTATTCCAAGACCCTCGACTTCCCACGCTTCCGTCAGATCGCCGACAAGGTCGGTGCGCTGCTGTTCGTCGACATGGCTCACGTTGCAGGTCTGGTCGCTGCCGGCCTGTACCCGAACCCGCTGCCGTACGCCGATGTGGTCACCACCACCACCCACAAGACCCTGCGCGGTCCACGTGGCGGCCTGATCCTGTGCAAGTCCAACGAAGAAATCGAGAAAAAGCTCAACTCGGCAGTCTTCCCGGGTGCCCAGGGCGGCCCGCTGATGCACGTCATCGCTGGTAAAGCGGTGTGCTTCAAGGAAGCTTTGGAGCCTGGCTTCAAGGCTTACCAGCAACAAGTGATCGACAACGCTCAGGCCATGGCCGGCGTATTTATCAAACGCGGCTACGATGTAGTGTCCGGCGGCACCGACAACCACCTGTTCCTGGTCAGCCTGATCCGTCAGGGCCTCACCGGCAAAGAGGCGGATGCAGCACTCGGTCGCGCCCACATCACCGTGAACAAGAACGCTGTCCCGAACGATCCACAGTCGCCGTTCGTGACCTCCGGCCTGCGCATCGGCACCCCGGCGGTGACCACTCGCGGCTTCAAGGTTAGCCAGTGCGTCACGCTTGCCGGCTGGATCTGCGACATCCTCGACAACCTCGGCGACGCCGACGTCGAGGCCAATGTTGCGCAGCAAGTTTCAGCCCTGTGCGCGGACTTCCCGGTTTATCGCTGAGCGCGGTTTTGGAGTAAATGACTATGCAACGGTACTCGGGCTTCGGCCTCTTCAAACACTCCCTCAGCCATCACGAGAACTGGCAGAAAATGTGGCGCACGCCGACCCCTAAAAAGGTCTATGACGTGGTCATCGTCGGCGGTGGCGGGCATGGTCTGGCGACCGCTTACTACCTGGCCAAGGAACACGGCATCACCAACGTGGCTGTGGTCGAGAAAGGCTGGCTGGGCGGCGGTAACACCGCGCGCAACACCACCATCGTTCGCTCCAACTACCTGTGGGACGAGTCGGCGCACCTGTACGAACACGCGATGAAATTGTGGGAAGGCCTGTCCCAGGACCTGAACTACAACGTGATGTTCTCCCAGCGCGGCGTTTACAACCTGTGCCACACCCTGCAGGACATTCGTGATTCCGAGCGTCGGGTCAGCGCCAACCGCCTCAATGGCGTGGACGGCGAACTGCTTGATGCCAAACAAGTGGCTGACGAGATTCCGTACCTCGACTGCTCGAAAAACACTCGCTACCCGGTGATGGGCGCTACCGTCCAGCGTCGCGGCGGCGTAGCCCGTCACGATGCCGTGGCGTGGGGCTTTGCCCGTGCCGCTGACGCACTGGGCGTGGACCTGATTCAACAGACCGAAGTGATCGGCTTCCGCAAGGAAAAGGGCGTGTGCATCGGTGTTGAAACCAACAAAGGCTTCATCGGCGCCAAGCGCGTCGGTGTAGTGACCGCCGGAAACTCCGGGCACATGGCCAAACTCGCCGGTTTCCGCCTGCCGATCGAATCGCACCCGCTGCAAGCGCTGGTGTCCGAGCCGATCAAGCCGATTATCGACAGCGTGATCATGTCCAACGCCGTACACGGTTACATCAGCCAGTCCGACAAGGGCGACCTGGTGATCGGCGCCGGTATCGACGGCTACAACGGCTACGGCCAGCGTGGTTCGTACCCGGTGATCGAGCACACCATTCAAGCCATCGTCGAGATGTTCCCGGTCTTGTCCCGCGTGCGCATGAACCGTCAGTGGGGCGGCATCGTCGACACCACGCCGGACGCCTGCCCGATCATCTCGAAAACCCCGGTTCCGAACATGTTCTTCAACTGCGGTTGGGGCACCGGTGGCTTCAAGGCAACACCTGGCTCGGGCAACGTGTTTGCCGCGAGTCTGGCCAAGGGTGAAATGCACCCATTGGCTGCACCTTTCTCCATCGACCGTTTCCACAACGGTGCGTTGATCGATGAACACGGCGCTGCTGCGGTTGCCCACTAACAGGAGAAATCCCCATGTTGCATATCTTCTGTCCTCACTGCGGCGAACTGCGCTCCGAAGAGGAATTCCACGCATCCGGCCAGGCGCACATCCCGCGCCCTCTGGATCCGACCAACTGCACCGACGAGGAGTGGGGCGACTACATGTTCTTCCGCGATAACCCTCGCGGTCTGCACCACGAGCTGTGGGATCACGTCGCCGGTTGCCGTCAGTACTTCAACGCCACCCGTGACACCGTGACCTACGAGATTCTCGAGACTTACAAGATCGGCACCAAGCCACAATTCACCGACAAGACCGATAGCCCGAAAGCGGCCGCCACGGCTCTGGGAGAGAAGGTATGAGCCAGATCAATCGCCTGTCCAACGGCGGACGGATCGACCGCAACAAAGTGCTGAGCTTCACCTTCAACGGCCAGACCTACAAAGGCTTTGAAGGCGATTCCCTGGCCGCAGCCTTGCTGGCCAACGGTGTCGACATCATCGGTCGTAGCTTCAAGTATTCCCGTCCGCGCGGCATCTTTGCCGCCGGTGCCGAAGAGCCGAACGCCGTGCTGCAAATCGGCGCGACCGAAGCCACGCAGATCCCGAACGTGCGCGCCACGCAACAAGCGCTGTATCAAGGTCTGGTCGCCACCAGCACCAACGGCTGGCCGAGCGTGAACAACGACATGATGGGGATTCTCGGCAAGGTCGGCGGCAAGCTGATGCCGCCGGGCTTCTACTACAAAACCTTCATGTACCCGCAATCGTTCTGGATGACTTACGAGAAGTACATTCGTAAAGCCGCCGGTCTTGGCCGCTCGCCGACCGAGAACGATCCGGACACCTACGACTACATGAACCAGCACTGCGACGTGCTGATCGTCGGCGGTGGCCCTGCTGGCCTGGCCGCTGCACTGGCGGCTGCCCGTAGCGGTGCTCGTGTAATTCTGGCCGATGAACAGGAAGAGTTCGGCGGTAGCCTGCTCGATTCCCGCGAAAGCCTCGATGGCAAACCAGCCGCCGAATGGGTCGCCAGCGTCATCGCCGAGCTCAAGGACACCCCGGACGTGCTGCTGTTGCCGCGCGCCACGGTCAACGGTTACCACGACCATAACTTCCTGACCATTCACGAGCGCCTGACCGATCACCTCGGCGACCGCGCCCCGATTGGCCAAGTGCGTCAGCGCATCCACCGTGTTCGCGCCAAGCGCGTAGTGCTGGCGACCGGCGCTCACGAGCGTCCACTGGTTTATGGCAACAACGACGTACCGGGCAACATGCTCGCCGGCGCTGTGTCGACTTACGTGCGTCGTTACGGCGTAGCACCGGGCAAAAAACTGGTGCTGTCGACCAACAACGATCACGCCTATCGCGTTGCTCTGGATTGGCTCGACGCCAGCCTGCAAGTTGTCGCCATCGCAGATGCCCGCAGCAATCCGCGCGGTGCGCTGGTTGAAGAAGCGCGCGCCAAAGGCATCCGCATCCTGACCGGCAGCGCCGTGATCGAGACACGTGGCAGCAAGCACGTGACCGCCGCTCGCGTTGCCGCGATCGATGTCAAAGCGCACACCGTGACCAGTCCTGGTGAGTGGCTTGAATGCGACCTGGTTGCCAGCTCCGGCGGTTACAGCCCGGTGGTTCACCTGGCGTCGCACTTGGGTGGCAAGCCGATCTGGCGTGAAGACATTCTCGGTTTCGTACCGGGCGAAGCACCGCAGAAACGCGTGTGCGTCGGTGGCATCAACGGCGTCTACGGCCTCGGCGATTCCTTGGCCGATGGTTTTGAAGGCGGCGCTCGCGCAGCCAGCGAAGCCGGTTTCAGCGTGGTCGAAGGTACCTTGCCGAAAGCCCTGAGCCGTCTGGAAGAGCCGACTTTGGCACTGTTCCAGGTGCCACACGAAAAGAACACCGCACGTGCGCCGAAGCAATTCGTCGACCTGCAAAACGACGTCACCGCTGCCGCCATCGAACTGGCGACCCGCGAAGGCTTCGAGTCGGTCGAGCACGTCAAACGCTACACCGCACTGGGCTTCGGCACTGACCAGGGCAAGCTCGGCAACGTCAACGGTCTGGCCATCGCCGCCCGTTCGCTGAACGTGACCATCCCGCAGATGGGCACCACCATGTTCCGTCCGAACTACACGCCGGTAACCTTCGGCGCCGTGGCCGGTCGTCACTGTGGGCACATCTTCGAGCCGGTTCGTTTCACCGCGCTGCATCACTGGCACGTGAAGAACGGCGCCGAGTTCGAAGACGTCGGTCAGTGGAAGCGTCCTTGGTACTTCCCGAAAAACGGTGAAGGCCTGCACGCTGCCGTGAAACGCGAATGCAAAGCCGTGCGCGACAGCGTCGGCCTGCTGGACGCTTCGACCCTGGGCAAAATCGACATCCAGGGCCCGGACTCGCGTGAGTTCCTCAACCGCATCTACACCAACGCCTGGACCAAGCTCGACGTGGGCAAGGCCCGCTACGGCCTGATGTGTAAAGAAGACGGCATGGTGTTCGACGACGGCGTAACTGCATGCCTCGCCGACAACCACTTCGTGATGACCACCACCACCGGCGGCGCTGCACGCGTGCTGCAATGGCTGGAAATCTACCACCAGACCGAATGGCCAGACCTGAAGGTGTACTTCACCTCCGTGACGGATCACTGGGCAACCATGACCCTGTCCGGGCCGAACAGCCGCAAGCTGCTCAGCGAAGTCACCGACATCGACCTGAGCAACGAAGCCTTCCCGTTCATGACCTGGAAAGAAGGTCTGGTCGGCGGTGTGCCGGCGCGGGTGTTCCGGATTTCGTTTACCGGTGAGCTGTCGTACGAAGTCAACGTGCAAGCTGACTACGCCATGGGCGTACTCGAGAAAATCGTCGAGGCCGGCAAGAAGTACAACCTGACCCCGTACGGCACTGAAACCATGCACGTGCTGCGGGCCGAGAAGGGTTTCATCATCGTTGGGCAGGACACTGACGGGTCGATGACGCCGGATGACCTGAACATGGGCTGGTGCGTCGGTCGCACTAAACCTTTCTCATGGATTGGCCAGCGTGGCATGAACCGCGAAGACTGCGTGCGTGATCAACGCAAACAGTTGGTCGGTCTGAAGCCGATCGATCCGACCAAATGGCTGCCGGAAGGTGCGCAACTGGTGTTCAACACCAAGCAGGCGATCCCGATGACCATGGTCGGTCACGTCACCTCCAGCTACTTGCACAACTCCCTCGGCTATTCGTTTGCCATGGGTGTGGTGAAGGGCGGCTTGAAGCGAATCGGTGAGCGCGTGTTCGCACCGCTGGCCGATGGCAGCGTGATCGAGGCGGAAATCGTTTCTTCGGTGTTCTTCGATCCAAAGGGTGATCGCCAGAACATCTAACTGCTTCAGCTCCTGTGGGGTGCCTGCTGACGCCATCGCGAGCAAGCTCGCTCCCACAGGATTGAAGTCGCTAGGGAAGTTTGTGTCAGGCATCAATCCACTGTGGGAGCGAGCTTGCTCGCGATGGCGGCAGAACAGCCACCACAAGGTATTGAACCAACAGAATTCAGGAACAGGTGCTTTATGACCGCAGCCAATGTTTACCAACAACGCCCAACCACTGGGGCCAAGGCCGAGTCGTCGCTGCATCACGCCGACCTGCCAAGTCTTGTGGGCAAGGGCCGCAAAAGCGCCGGCGTGATCGTGCGTGAGAAAAAACTCCTCGGCCACCTGACCATTCGTGGCGATGGCCATGATGCGGCGTTCGCTGCCGGCGTTCACAAAGCCCTCGGTATCGAATTGCCGGGCGCGCTGACCGTCGTCGTCAAAGGCGAAACCAGCCTGCAATGGATGGGACCGGATGAATGGCTGCTGATCGTGCCGACCGGTGAAGAATTCGCCGCCGAGAAGAAACTGCGTGAAGCGCTGGGCGACCTGCACATCGCGATCACCAACGTCAGCGGCGGCCAGCAGCTCCTCGAACTGAGCGGCCCGAACGTACGCCAGGTACTGATGAAGTCCACCAGCTACGACGTGCATCCCAACAGCTTCCCGGTGGGCAAGGCTGTGGGCACCGTGTTTGCCAAGTCGCAACTGGTGATCCGCCATACCGCCGAAGACACCTGGGAACTGCTGATTCGTCGCAGCTTCTCGGATTACTGGTGGTTGTGGTTGCAGGATGCTGCCGCCGAATACGGGCTTAGTGTTCAGGCTTGAGATCGACCCCTCACCCCAGCCCTCTCCCCATGGGGGAGAGGGGGAAAGGGAGCCGATCTCTAGCGTTTTCAAAACCTGAGTTCGATTCGGTACTTCAGGTCGATGTAGCTCCAAGTACAACTCGGTCAGTCCCCTCGCCCCTCTGGGGAGAGGGTTAGGGTGAGGGGTGGATTTCCCTGACACCCAGAACAATGAACAGGAGTCACCGCACTATGAGCCGCGCCCCAGACACATGGATTCTGACCGCCGACTGCCCAAGCGTCCTCGGCACCGTGGACGCGGTGACCCGCTTTCTGTTCGAGCAGGGCTGCTACGTCACCGAGCACCATTCCTTCGATGATCGGCTCTCGGGCCGTTTCTTCATTCGCGTGGAATTCCGCCAGCCTGATGGCTTCGACGAACAAGCCTTCCGCGCAGGTCTGGAAGAACGTGGTGCCCATTTCGGCATGATCTTCGAACTCACGGCGCCGAACTACCGCCCGAAAGTGGTGATCATGGTCTCCAAGGCCGATCACTGCCTTAACGATTTGCTCTACCGTCAGCGCATCGGTCAATTGTCGATGGACGTGGCCGCCGTGGTTTCCAACCACCCGGACCTCAAGCCGTTGGCGGACTGGCACCAGATTCCGTACTACCACTTCCCGCTGGACCCGAACGACAAACCGTCCCAGGAACGTCAGGTTTGGCAGGTGATTGAAGAGTCCGGCGCCGAACTGGTGATCCTTGCCCGCTACATGCAAGTCCTGTCGCCCGAGCTGTGCCGCAAACTCGACGGCAAGGCGATCAACATCCATCACTCCCTGCTGCCGGGTTTCAAGGGCGCCAAGCCTTATCACCAGGCCTACAACAAGGGCGTGAAACTGGTCGGCGCCACGGCGCACTACATCAACAACGACCTGGACGAAGGCCCGATCATCGCCCAGGGCGTAGAGGCTGTGGACCACAGTCATTACCCCGAAGACTTGATCGCCAAGGGACGGGATATCGAAGGGCTGACCCTGGCCCGGGCCGTTGGCTATCACATTGAACGAAGGGTTTTCCTGAACGCTAATCGCACGGTCGTTCTTTAGATTGCTATCGCGAGCAAGCTCGCTCCCACAGGGTTTTGTGTCGTTCGCAGACCTTGTGTACACCCCGATCCACTGTGGGAGCGAGCTTGCTCGCGATGGCGGCATAACAGACAACACAAGACACACAAGCAATAACCCGAGCAATCAACGCGCCGCCGCTCCATGGCGACGCGACCGCTACATAAAAACAACAGCGAGGTGAAAGCATGTCTGGCAATCGTGGTGTGGTGTATCTCGGCAATGGCAAAGTCGAAATACAGAAAATCGACTATCCGAAAATGCAGGACCCGCGCGGCAGGAAGATTAATCACGCTGTCATCCTGCGCGTAGTTTCCACCAACATCTGTGGTTCCGATCAGCACATGGTGCGCGGTCGTACCACCGCCCAGACCGGTCTGGTGCTGGGCCACGAAATCACCGGTGAAGTGATCGAGAAGGGCAGCGACGTCGAGAACCTGCAGATCGGCGACCTGGTTTCCGTACCGTTCAACGTGGCTTGCGGGCGCTGCCGTTCCTGCAAGGAAATGCACACCGGCGTTTGCCTCAGCGTTAACCCGGCGCGTCCGGGCGGTGCTTATGGTTATGTCGACATGGGCGACTGGACCGGCGGCCAGGCTGAATACGCGATGGTGCCGTACGCCGACTTCAACCTGCTGAAACTCCCGGATCGTGATCGCGCGATGGAAAAAATCCGCGATCTGACTTGCCTCTCCGACATCCTGCCGACCGGTTACCACGGTGCAGTGACCGCCGGCGTTGGCCCAGGCAGCACCGTGTACATCGCCGGTGCCGGTCCTGTCGGTCTGGCCGCCGCTGCTTCCGCTCGCCTGTTGGGCGCGGCGGTGGTGATCATCGGTGACGTCAACACCGTCCGCCTGGCGCACGCCAAGGCTCAGGGTTTTGAAATCGCCGACCTGTCCCTGGACACTCCGCTACACGAACAAATCGCTGCACTGCTGGGCGAGCCAGAAGTGGATTGCGCCGTCGACGCCGTGGGCTTCGAAGCGCGCGGTCACGGCCATGACGGCGTGAAACACGAGGCTCCGGCCACCGTGCTGAACTCGCTGATGGGCGTGGTTCGGGTGGCCGGCAAAATCGGTATCCCTGGCCTGTACGTAACTGAAGATCCAGGTGCAGTCGACGCAGCCGCGAAGATGGGCAGCCTGAGCATCCGCTTTGGTCTGGGCTGGGCCAAATCCCACAGCTTCCACACTGGCCAGACGCCAGTGATGAAGTACAACCGCCAGCTGATGCAGGCGATCATGTGGGACCGTATCCACATTGCCGACATCGTTGGTGTTGAGGTGATCAGCCTGGATGACGCGCCGCGTGGATATGGCGAGTTCGATGCAGGCGTGCCGAAGAAGTTTGTGATCGATCCGCACAAGTTGTTTAGTGCGGCGTAAGGCGTAAGGCTTCAGGCAAAACAAAACGGCGACCTCAGGGTTGCCGTTTTTGTATTGGGGGGAACACAACCTCTGTGGCGAGGGAGCTTGCTCCCGCTGGGGCGCGAAGCGACCCCAAAACCATCCGCCGAGGAGTATCAGGTGTAACGAGTTAGCCGGTTGACGACTGCTGCGCAGCCGAGCGGGAGCAAGCTCCCTCGCCACAATAGCGAGTCAGAGCGCAGCCAACGCCCCTTGATACAGGACTGGCCCAGTCGGTTGCCCCGTCGGCGAACCACCCTTCGGCTCAAGACTCACCGCCAACGCAATCGGCTTGCCGATCAACGTCTTCTGCGCATCGCTCAGCTCTACACGACCCTTCCCGCCCACCGGAATCACCCCAAGTGAAATCGGCTTGCCATCCGCCGGAATCGCCCACAACTCCAAGCTACGGCCCGGATCAACCGCCGCCAGCGTCAGCGGTTCAACGTTCAAATAATCCTCATGCGCTTCAACCGTCAGCGCAGGCTGCGCGTCGGCGGTCATCAACGTGGCGCTGTAACGCGCATTGTCGCGGTTATAGATCACAACCAACGTCACGGCGATCACCAGCGAACAAACCGCAGCCGTCACTCGCAACCAGTTCCAGAACCGACGTTTTTCCGGCATGTGCAGCACTTGCGGCTCAATCCGCGCCGTAATTCCCTGCCACACCCGCTCCGGCACCGGCTGCTCGGGCAGTGCGTCGGTCAAACTGGTCAGGTTTTCCTGCCACTGCGCCAGTTCCGCGCGCAATGCTGCGTCCTCCAACAACAACTGCTCGAAACGCCGGCGAGCAGCAGAGGGCATCAAGCCAATGGCGTAATCGGCGGCGAGGGCGCGGCGCAAGGTTGGGGTTTGATAGTTCATGATTCAAGGCACCTGCGCAGTCGCTCCATACCGCGGCGGATCCAGGATTTCACCGAGCCCAGCGGCGCGGCCAGGTGTTCGGCGAGCTCAGAGCAGGACAACCCCTGAAAGTAGGCCACGGTGATCGATTGGCGCTGCATGCCGTCGAGGCTTTCCAGGCAGCGGTTCAAGGCGTTGGCCTCACGGGCACTGCTTAGCTGTTCGTGGGCGGATGGGCTTTCATCCACCAGCGCTTGTTCTTCAAGGTCGCTCAACGGCCGGTCGCGGTGTTTGCGCAATTGATCGATGGCCTGATGACGGGTGATGTTGATCATCCAGGTCAGCGGCGCCGACAGATGCGCCTCGTAGCGCGAGGCGTTGTTCCAGATGCGCACGAAGCTTTCCTGCAGCACTTCTTCAGCCAGATCCGGCCGCCCCATGAAACGCAGCGCTACGCCATGCAGCCGCGGGCCGACGCTGCGGTAAAGCGTCTCGAACGCGCGGCGGTCGCCCAGTGAACACTGGGCCAGAAGCTGCCTGAGCTGATCGGTGTCGGGGATTGGAATGGCAGTTCTCCAGGCAATCGAGGTGGGCTGCGTGAGGTGCCGGTTGCAGGCAGAGGTTAGTTCACGCTGCGTCGTTGTTCCATTCACGGGTGGCCACCTCGAACAACCGCCGACCCCGATGGGCGGGGTCGGCGGCACCCCTCAGCTTTTCGGCATCAGTACTTTGTCGATGACCTGAATCACGCCGTTGGACTGGTACACGTCATAGGTGGTGATATCGGCGATGTCACCTTTTTCATCCTTGATCGTGATGTTGTGCGGGCCGTTCATCATCGCCCACAGCTTGCCACCTGCGACGGTGGTCAGTTCGGCTTTGCCGCCACCAGCCTTGATCTTCTCGGCCAAGGTCAGCATGTCGAGTTTCCCGGCGACCACGTGGTAGGTGAGGACGTGAGTCAGGGTCGCCTTGTTGGCGGGTTTGAGCAGAGTATCGACAGTACCGGCCGGCAGGGCGGCGAAGGCCGAGTTGACCGGGGCGAACACGGTGAACGGGCCTTTGCCCTTGAGGGTGTCCACCAGGCCAGCGGCTTTCACGGCGGCGACCAGGGTGGTGTGATCGGCGGAGTTCACCGCGTTATCGATGATGTCTTTGCTCGGCATCATGCTCTGGCCGCCGACGATGACAGCGTGGCTCGTGTCTGCCGCTTGCACGGTGTTCAGGACGAATCCGCCGCCAAGGGTCAGGGTCAGCAGGCTGGCAATCAACGGCGTTTTGATCGAAGTGCGTTTCATGGTGATGATCCTCGTAAGGGAATCGGCCAGGAATGTCTGTCCGTGCTTGATATACGCGGGCGAGGCCAGACTGGATGCAGCGCCGGTAAATTCTTTTTCGACTGTTCGTCAGGGGCTCACCAAGGCTGGGAACAATCCCCCGGGATGCCAGTCCAACACACGATTTTTCGCCGCCCATTGCCGGGCGGTTTTCATGGCACATGAGGATGTCTGAATGAAGATTTCACGCGGTTTTGCACTGGCTTCGCTGATGTGTCTGGCGGCCAGTCCGGTCTTTGCTCAGTTCAGCCTGTTCGATGCGGCCAATGCCATCTCCGGCAAGCAGGGCGATGACGCCGCCGCAGCCGCGCCGACCGCGCAGACGGCCGGTCTGCTGAGTGCGCTCAGCCAATTGAACGTGACGCCAGAACAAGCCATTGGCGGTGCCGGGGCGATGCTCGGTCTGGCGAAGAATCAATTGAGTTCGACCGACTACTCGGAGTTGACCAAAAGCGTACCCGGAATCGACTTACTGTCCGGTGGCGGTGAACTGGGCGTCCTCAGCGGCTTGCTTGGCTCGTCCGGTAACGCGGCAGGTCTGGGCAACGTCTTGGGCAACGTGAATAACACCAGCGACCTGAACAGTGCCTTCAGCGCATTGGGCATGGACACTGGCATGATCGGCCTGTTTGCCCCCGTGCTTCTGCAATTTTTCGGTCAGCAGGGCGTCGGCGGTTCACTGCTGCAAAACCTCGGCGGGATCTGGGGCGCAGGCACCGGTACCTGATTCAGCGGCACGCAAGGCGTCAATGCGCAGGTCCTTCTCGATCCAGAGCTGGTTGACCCAGTTCTGGATCGTTTCGCGAAACTGCAGATCGTTTTCGTAATCGCCCTGCCACAGCGCCGGGTCGAGTTCGCGGGTCTTGATGTCGATGATGACCCTCGGCACGTTGCCGCTGAGCAAATCCCAGAACCCCGGAATCGTCTGCTGCGGATACACCACCGTCACATCAAGGACGGCGTCCAGCTGTTCGCCCATTGCCGCCAGTACAAACGCCACGCCACCAGCCTTGGGCCTGAGCAGGTGGGTGAAGGGTGATTGCTGCTGGGCACTTTTCGCCGCGGTATAGCGTGTGCCTTCCAGGTAATTGACCACCGTCACCGGCTGACGCTTGTACAACTCGCACGCCGCTTTAGTGATCTCCAGGTCCTTGCCGGTCAACTCAGGGTGCTTCGCCAGGAATGCCTTGGTGTAGCGTTTCATGAACGGGTAATCCAGCGCCCACCACGCCAGGCCCAGGAACGGTACCCAGATCAGCTCTTTCTTGAGGAAGAACTTGAAGAACGGCGTGCGCCGGTTCAGCGTCTGGATCAACGCCGGGATATCGACCCAGGATTGATGGTTGCTGATCACCAGATACGACGTGTCGACCCGCAGCTCATCGCCGCCACGGATATCCCATTGCGTGGGGATGCACAGGCGGAAAATCAGCTTGTCGATTTCGGCCCAGGTCTCGGCGATCCCCATCACCGTCCATGACGCGTAATCACGCAAGCGCCCGGGCAGGAGCAGTTTGAGCAAAGCGAACACCATCAGCGGCCCGAACAGGACCAAGGTGTTGAGCAACAGCAGCAGGGTAACGAAACAGCCGGTGAGCAGGCGGCGCATAAATAACTCTTGAAAACATTTGGGCGCGCAATGATAAGCAGCTTCGGACGGCAGGCCAAATCGGCGACGACGAATGTTTCACCTTTGGACCGCTATGCTGGAGGTCGGCTGAAAAGATCGCAGCCTTCGGCAGCTCCTACAAAAGCACGCCGTACACCTGTAGGAGCTGCCGAAGGCTGCGATCTTTTGATCTTTGGTTTTGCAGACGCCGAACGAATTCAAAGGCAACGGTCTAAAATTCCGCTGCCCACTCCTCAAGGAAGCCCATTACGTGAAATCCCTCCTTGCACTGCTTGCCCTCGTGGCCCTGCCGGTCCTGGCCGCTGAGCCGACCCTGTACGGGCGCTACGAATACATCGCGCTGCCGGAAATCGGCGGCGAAGTCCTTAAAGCCAAGATGGACACCGGCGCCCTGACCGCGTCGCTGTCGGCCAAAGACATCGAAACCTTTACCCGTGATGGAGACGAGTGGGTGCGCTTCCGCCTCGCTACCAAAGGCGCGAGCAACAAGGTCTACGAACACAAGGTCGCGCGGATCAGCAAGATCAAGACCCGCTCCGAAGAAGACGAGGACGACAACGAAGCGGTCGAACCCACCAAGCGTCCGGTGGTTGATCTGGAACTGTGCCTGGGCAACGTCAAGCGCACCGTGGAGGTCAACCTCACCGACCGCAGCAGCTTCAACTACCCTTTGTTGATCGGTGCCAAAGCCTTGCGTGAGTTCGGCGCGGCGGTGAACCCGGCACGGCGCTTTACTGCGGACAAACCCGACTGCTGATTTCAAGTGGTCTCATTGACGTGACGTGAGCCTTGGGGCACCGTTCGCCCACTTAACTCCCGGGCTCGGACGCCATGCCTCATATCCTGATTGTCGAAGACGAAGCGGCGATTGCCGACACCCTGATTTTCGCCTTGCAGGGCGAGGGCTTCACCACCACCTGGCTGAGCCTTGGCGCCGCTGCGCTTGAGCATCAGCGCCAGACTCCGGCCGACCTGATCATTCTCGACATTGGTCTGCCGGACATCAGCGGCTTCGAGACCTGCAAGCAATTGCGCCGTTTCAGCGAAGTGCCGGTGATCTTCCTCAGCGCCCGTGATGCCGAAATCGATCGCGTCGTGGGCCTGGAAATCGGTGCCGACGATTACGTGGTCAAGCCGTTCAGCCCAAGGGAGGTGGCGGCGCGGGTCCGGGCGATTCTCAAGCGCATGGCGCCGCGAGCGACCGCCGAGGTGTCATCGGCGCTGTTTCGCATTGACAGCGAACGGGTGCAGATCAGCTATCGCGGTCAGCTGCTAACCCTGACCCGCCATGAATTCCGTCTGCTGCAATGCCTGCTGGACCAACCCGAACGCGTCTTCAGCCGCGAGCAGCTGCTCGATGCGCTGGGCGTCGCTGCAGATGCCGGTTACGAGCGCAGCATCGACAGCCACATCAAGAGCGTGCGCGCCAAATTACGCCAGGTGAAAGCCGACGCGGAACCGATCCAGACCCATCGCGGCCTCGGTTACAGCTACAGCCCGGGGCGTAGCTGATGCCTCTGGGTATCCGGATTTTTCTGGTCTATGTGCTGTTTATCGGCCTGACCGGTTACTTCGTGTTGAACACCGTGATGGAAGAAATCCGTCCCGGCGTGCGCCAGTCCACCGAAGAAACCCTGGTCGACACCGCCAACCTGATGGCCGAAATTCTGCGCGACGACTTCAAGGCCGGCACCCTGAATCAGAACCGCTGGCCCGAGCTGCTCAAGGCTTATGGCGAACGGCAACCGAAGGCGAGCATCTGGGGATTGCCGAAGAATCAGGTCAACCACCGGATCTACGTCACCGATGCCAAGGGCGTTGTGGTGCTGGACTCCAGCGGTGTGGCAGTGGGGCAGGATTACTCGCGCTGGAACGACGTTTTACTGACCCTGCGAGGCGAATATGGCGCTCGTTCCAGCCGCAGCAATCCGGACGATCCTAACTCCTCGGTCATGCACGTCGGCGCCCCGATTCGCGACAACGGCCAGATCATCGGCGTGGTTACCGTGGCCAAACCCAACAGCTCGTTGCAACCATACGTTGATCGCACTGAACGGCGATTGCTTGCCTGGGGGGCCGGGTTGATCGGCCTCGGTCTGCTGTTCGGCGCGTTGTTGTCGTGGTGGTTGAGCGCGGCGCTGCGGCGATTGACGGCTTATGCGCAGGCCGTGAGTGAAGGCCGGCGGGTTGAGGTTCCACACTACCGTGGCGGCGAGCTGGAGCAACTGGCGACAGCGGTGGAGCAGATGCGCACGCAGCTCGAAGGCAAAGCCTACGTCGAGCGTTACGTGCACACATTGACCCACGAATTGAAAAGCCCGCTGGCGGCGATTCGCGGCGCGGCGGAGTTGCTGCAAGGCGAGATGCCGCTGGCCCAGCAACAGCGTTTTGTCAGCAATATCGACAGCGAAAGCGCACGGATGCAGCAGTTGATCGAACGCCTGTTGAATCTGGCCCTGGTCGAGCAGCGCCAAGGGCTGGAGGAACGGGTGGCGGTGCCGCTGGCGAAGTTGGTAGATGAATTGCTGAGCGCTCAGGCAGCGCGCATCGAAGGCAAACAGTTGCGCGTGGAACAAACCATTGCAGCGGATCTGATTCTGACCGGTGAACCGTTCCTGTTGCGTCAGGCGCTGGGCAATCTGCTGGAGAACGCTTTGGATTTCACCCCGACTCAGGGTTTGTTGCGATTCAGCGCCGAGCGCATTGGGGAGCAGATTGAATTCAGGTTGTTCAATCAGGCTGAGGCGATTCCCGGGTATGCGTTGCCCCGACTGAGCGAGCGCTTCTATTCACTGCCGCGACCGGACAGCGGGCGCAAGAGCACGGGGCTGGGGCTTAACTTCGTTGAGGAAGTGATGAAGCTGCATGGCGGGGTGATGAGTATTGGTAACTTCGACGACGGCGTTGAAGTGAGTTTGCGCCTGCCTTAAAACCGAGTCGCTTCCATCGCGAGCAAGCTCGCTCCCACAGGGATCTGAGTGAGTTCACAGATGTAATTCACAACCGAAGCCCAATGTGGGAGCGAGCTTGCTCGCGAAGGGGCCGGCCCAGTCTCCACACACTCTCCACATTCCTCCCATAAAACCCCCACACACCCCTCCCAGACTCTCCCCATCCAAACAGGGAGAGTCCCATGAACCGCAGCCTGACCATAAAACTCGGGGCAATTGCCCTTCTGATTCTGTTGTTGCTGATCCCGCTCCTGATGATTAACGACGTGATCCAGAATCGTCAGCAACTGCGCGACGGTGTCCTCGAAGACATCGCCCGCAGTTCCAGCTACAGCCAGCAACTGAGCGGACCGCTGATGGTGGTGCCGTATCGCAAAGTGGTGCGCACCTGGAAGCTCAACGAGAAAACCAACGAGCGTTACCAGGAAGTGGGTGAAGAACGCGGTCGTTTGTATTTCCTCCCGGAGCGCTTCGAACTCGACGGCCAGGTCCAGACCGAACTGCGTTCCCGGGGTATTTACGAGGCGCGTCTGTTTCATGCGGACAACCGCATCAGCGGGCATTTCTCGCTCCCGGCTCAATTGGGTATCAAGGACGACTTCGCCGATTACCAGTTCGACCAGCCATTTTTGGCGGTCGGGATCAGCGATATTCGCGGCATCGAAAACGCCCTGAAACTCGAGCTCAATGGCCAGAAACTCGACTTCGTCCCCGGTAGCCAGGTGGGCTGGTTGGGGGAAGGTGTGCATGTGACGTTGCCGGCGCTCGACGCGAAGCAAGCCACAGAATTGGCCTTCGGTTTCGACCTGCGCCTACAAGGCACTGGCCAGTTGCAGATTCTTCCGGTGGGCAAAACCAGCAAAGTATCGCTGGCCGCCAACTGGCCGCATCCGAGTTTCATCGGCAACTACCTGCCGGCCCAACGTGAAGTCAGCGATCAGGGTTTCACCGCCAACTGGCAGACCTCGTTTTTCTCCACCAACCTGCAAGAAGCCTTGAGCAGTTGCGTGTCCGGTGGCGGTTGCGAAGCCTATACCGGCCGCAGTTTCGGGGTGAGTTTCATCGACCCGGTGGATCAGTACCTGAAGAGCGATCGGGCCATCAAATATGCATTGCTGTTTATCGTCCTGACCTTCGCCGGTTTCTTCCTCTTCGAAGTGCTGAAAAGCCTGGCGGTACACCCGGTGCAATACGCGCTGGTGGGCGTGGCCCTGGCGTTTTTCTACCTGCTGTTGCTGTCGCTGTCCGAGCACATCGGCTTTGCCCTGGCGTACCTGCTGTCGGCGAGCGGCTGTGTGTTGTTGATCGGTTTTTATGTCTGCCATGTGCTGCGCAGCGTGCGTCACGGCTTGAGTTTTTCGGCGGGATTGGCGGCGTTGTATGGCTTGCTCTACGGCTTGCTGAGTGCCGAGGATTACGCGTTGCTGATGGGTTCGCTGCTGTTGTTCGGATTGCTGGGCGTGTTCATGGTGCTGACCCGCAAGCTGGACTGGTATGGGATTGGGCAGAAGTCGGCCAAGCCGCTGGCGTTTGATATCGGAGCGGTGGAATGAGCCGGTCGTTGGGGTTGCGCGAGGATCAGCGGGAGGGCGAATTACTGGCGACGCTGATATTCGGGTTATTTCCAGTCGATTCGGTGTGGTGCCATCGCGAGCAAGCTCGCTCCCACAAGGGATCTCCAGTGAACACAAAATTCGTGCACACCAAAGATCAACTGTGGGAGCGAGCTTGCTCGCGATGAGGCCCGTAGAGTCAGCGAAAACCTAGACCTTCGGCATAGTCGCCACCATCGAAGGCCGCTGACTCACCTCAAAATACCAGTTCGCCAGCTTCGGATTCGTCGTGCGCCATTCCAGATCCGGATGGCGCAAATCCAGGTAGCCCAACGCACAGGCAACACTGATCGCCGCCACATCGAAATGGCTGGTCAGCTCGGCAATCGCGTCCACTTCCAGCAATGCCAGGCCGCGACGAATTTTCTCGCGCTGGCCATCAAGCCATTCGTCCCAATGCTTTTCCGGGGCACGCAAGGCGACTTCATAACGAATCAGCACCGCAGCGTCCATGATCCCGTCGGCCAGGGAGGCCAGGGTCAGGCGCCGCCAGCGGGCCGAGCCGTCGCGCGGTATCAGCGGGTTGCCGACGTGCTGGTGATCGAGGTAATCGAGGATCACCCGGCTGTCATGGATGACGTTGCCATCGGCCAGGCGCAAGGCCGGAATTTTACCCAGCGGGTTGTCTTCGTTGAGTATCAGGTCCGGGCTGACCGGAGTGAGCACGCTGGCTTGCAGCGCCACGCGGTCCTGTTGACCCGTTTCGTGCAACATCACCATGACTTTGCGAACGAAGGGTGACAAAGGGTTATGGAACAGGGTCATGCTGGGGGCGGACATGGCAGCGTCTCGGTGTGGGACAGTGCTGGGCAGCATAGCGCGTGGATCACGCAACTTGTAGGAGCGAAGCTTGCTCGCGATGGGATCGACTCGGTCATTCAGTCAGACCACGGTGATCCCATCGCGAGCAAGCTTTGCTCCTACAGGTTCGGTGTTGTTAGCGGCGTTGCAGCAGGCCGCGCAGGGCGAGGATGGCGGGAACGCCCAGGCCAAGCCAGCTCAAGGCGTCCCACACGCCATCGCCCAGTAATGCGGCGAACAGCCCCGCAGCGCTGAGCAGGGCGATAACCGTTGGGGTGGAGAAAACCTTCCAGAAATTCGACTGCCGCGGCCTCATGCTGGACTCTCCGCGTTCTCGAGCACCGGTTTCGCAGCCTTGCGCCGCACCACCCACAGGTAAACCCCGCTACCGAGGACGATGATGGTCAGCCCATCCAGGGTCGCCCAGAGGATCTTCATCGGCATGCCGCCGTAATCACCGAAGTGCAACGGTTGTGACATGCCCATGGCGTCCATGTACCACGGGCGTTCGGCCACGGCGGTGACTTGCAGGGTGCTGGCGTCGATCAGCACCGGTGTCAGCAAGTGCGATGTCAGGTGGGTGCTGCCTTTCATGAACACCGCGTAATGGTGTTCGCTGGAGAATCGTGTGCCGGGGAAGGCGATGAAGTCCGGCTGCATCCCCGGTGCGACTTCCTTGGCAATGTCGAGCAAGCGGGTCGCGGGTGCCAGTTGTGTCAGTGGCGGCGCGTCGCGGTACGGCGCGACCATCGCGCTCAGGCTGTCGTTGCGCCACGCGGCGATCAGCAGGTCGGCGCAGGCGCTGATGACGCCGGTGACGCCGACCACCAAGGCCCAGGTCAAGGTCACCACGCCGATCAGATTATGCAGATCGAGCCAGCGCAGGCGGGTGGATTTGTCCTGGCGCACGGTGGCGAATTTCAAGCGCCGCATGAATGGCAGGTACAGCACCGTCCCGGACACAATCGCCACCACGAACAGAATGCCCATGAACGCCAGCAGCAACTTGCCCGGCAGACCGGCGAACATGTCCACGTGCAGGCGCAACATGATCATCATGAAGCCGCCGTTGGCCGATGGCATCTCCAGCGCTTCGCCGGTGCGGGCGTCGAGCATGAAGGTGTGAGACGAGTTCGGTTCAGTGCCGGCGGTGGCTGCCATGATCGTAATCGCGGCGTTGGGCTCGTCTTCGTCGAAGCCGAAATACTGCAAGACCTCTCCGGGACGATGCTTTTCAGCCGCCTGCACCAACTGCTGCAAATTCAGCTGCGGGATGTCCGCCGGCATTGCCTTCAATTCAGCGGCATCGCCCAGCAGGTGGTCGATCTCGTGATGGAAGATCAATGGCAGGCCGGTCAGTGCGAGCATCAGCAGGAACACGGTGCAGATCAGGCTGGTCCAGGTGTGGACGAAGGACCAGCGGCGAATTGTTTTGCTTTTCATTTCATAGCCTTCAGAAATACCAAAGCCGTCCATGTCGGACGGCTCGGGACTTGGGCGTGTCAGGTCAGGCCATTACCACTTGTAAGTGGCACTGGCGACGACGCTGCGTTGGTCGCCGTAGTAGCAGTAGAAACTGTCGCACGTGGAGATGTAGTCCTTGTCGAACAGGTTGGTGGCGTTCAGTGCCAGGGAGGCGCCTTTCAGGCTGTTGTCCAGACGGCCCAGGTCGTAATGAACCGCGGCGTCGAACACGGTGTAGGCGTCAGCCTTGCCGAGCGAGGTATTGCCCTGGTCACCGTAAGTATTGCCGGTGTAGCGAGCGCCGGCGCCGATGCCGAAACCGTCCAACACACCGTTGTGCCAGGTGTAATCGGCCCACAGGGACGCCTGCTGGTTAGGCATCAGTTGCAGACGATTGCCTTTGAAATCGCCTTTCTGCACTTCGGATTTGGCCAGGGTGTAAGCGGCGATGACCTTGAGGTTCTCGTTCACGTCGGAAACGGCTTCCAGTTCCAGGCCTTTGACTTTCACTTCACCGGTCTGGCTGGTGACCGAAACGTTGTCCGAGTTGGTCGTGGTGACGGAGACGTTTTTCTGGGTCAGGTCGTAGACCGCAGCGGTCAGCAGGGTGCTGCTGCCAGGCGGTTGGTACTTGATGCCCAGTTCCCACTGTTTGCCTTCGGTCGGCTTGAACGAATCGGTCGGCGATGCCGTGGCGTTGCTGGTCGGCTGGAACGACTCGGCGTAGGACAGGTAGGGCACGAAGCCCGAGTCGAACACGTAGCTGATCGCCGCGTTGCCGCTGAAGTTCTTGTCGCGCTCGGTGTTGGTGGCGTCGCCTTTGTTGAAGAATTTGGTGCCGGTGTGGACCCAGTCTTCACGACCACCCAACGTCAGACGCCATTGGTCGAGGGCCATTTGGTCCTGGACGTACAGGCCGGTCTGGTAGGTCTTCTGGTTGTAGTCGTAAAACGCCGCCGAACGCGGCGGACGAACAATTGGCTGACCATAGATCGGGTTGTTGACGTTGGTGGTCAGACCGTCGCCGAAGATCGAGGTGTAGTTGTTGTTGGTGCGCTGATGATCGAGGCCGATCAGCAGGGTGTGACGGATGTCGCCGGTTGCGAAGTCGCCCTGGAAGTTGTTGTCCACGGCGAACTGGCTGATGTCCTCGTCGACACTGGTGCTCGAGCGACCAACGTTGCCCTCGGCATCGACCTGGGTGAATGGGTAGGCGCCGGGAGTGAGGGCCTGGAAGGACAGGTCCGATTTGGTGTACCGCAGGTTCTGCTTGAACTGCCAGACATCATTCAAGCGATGTTCAAAGGCGTAGCCCAGTGCGTAGTAGGTGCGGTCGTAGTATTCCCAGTCCGGGTCGCCCAGGTTTTTGTGATGGGAAATCTTGCCGAGCGGCGAATGGATCTTGGTGCCTTGCACCGGCAAAAACTGGCTGGTGATGCCGGTATCGTCGCGGGTGAATTGCGTCAGTAGGGTGAATTTGGTGTCTTCGTCGATGTTCCAGGTCAGGCTCGGCGCGATGTTGTAGCGCTTGTTGTCGACGTGGTCGATCTGCGTGCCGCTGTCGCGCACCACACCGCTCAAACCGTAGAGAAACTGGCCTTCGTCATCGATCTTGCCGGTGCTGGCGAAGTTGATCTGGCGATGGTTGTCACTGCCGTATTGCACTTGGATTTCGCTGCTCGACTCGGCGCTGGGACGACGGCTGACCATGTCCAGCAAGCCGCCTGGCGGGGTCTGGCCGTAAACCGACGAGGCCGGGCCGCGCAGCAGGGCGAGGCGGTCGAGGTTCCAGGTTTCCTGTTTCGGGTTGGCGTACACGCCTTTTGGCAGTGGCAGGCCATCGAGGAATTGAGTCGGTTCGAAACCCCGCACGCGCAACCAGTCGGCACGGGTGTCGCTGCCGTAACTGCTGGCGACGATGCCGGGCATGTAGCGCACGGCGTCATCGAGGCTATGCACATTGCGGTCGTCCATTTGCTCGCGGGTGGCGATCGAAATCGAGCGAGGTACTTCGACCAGCGCGGTATCGGTCTTGGTGCCGGCGGCGGTGCGGGTCGCCAGGTAACCTTGCACCGGTCCCCAGGCACTTTCGGTGTTTTCCACGCCAATGACGGCGGTTTCCGGCAGGGCCATCACACCTTCAGGCACAGCCACCAGGCTATAAGTGCCAGCGCTGCTCTGTTCCAGTTGCAGACCGGTGCCGCGCAAGGCTTCGCGCAGGGCGCCGGCTGCGTCGAACTGGCCTTTGACCGGCGCCGAGGTCTTGCCCGCTGCCAGTGAAGGATTCAACGACAGCGCCAGGCCGGCCTGGCTCGCGATCTGGTTCAGGGTGCTGGCCAATGGCGCGGCCGGCAGGTTGTAGGCGCGAACGCTGGACGCTTGTTCAGCGGCCATCAGCTGACTGCTGGCCAGAGGGGCGCAAAGGGCAATGGCAATCGCCAGCAAACTGGGGCGCAACAAGGTGTCTAGCGAACGGGACATACAGCGGCTCCTGAATGGAAATATTTCTCAATTGCCTAGGTGCCGAACGAGAATTCAAAAGTGATAGGGCTGATTGAAAATAATTTCGATTCAGTGATTGCTCGCCTTTGTAAGAGCCGTGTAGGAGCTGTCGAGTGAAACGAGGCTGCGATCTTTTGATCTGCTCCTAAAAAAACAAAGTCAAAAGATCGCAGCCTCGTTTCACTCGACAGCTCCTACGGGTTTGGCTTCGGCCTTCGCGACCGTCACCCACCACGGCGTGTGCTGCTCGATCTGCACCGGCAGGGTCGGTAGCAGGGCGCTCAGGGCCAGATCGGTGTCGTGCAGAGGGAAGCTGCCGGTGATGCGCAGGTCCGCGATCTCGGGTGCAACCCCCAAATACCCGCGGCGATAGCGGCCGAGTTCATGGACCAGGTCCTCCAGGCGGGTGTTGTCCACCACCAGCATGCCGCGAGTCCAGGCATCGGCGCCGAGGTTGAGCGCGAGGATCGGCCCGAGGCCATTGCTGCGCATCAGGACTTGTTGGCCTTCACGCAGAATCTGCTCTTCAGGACTCGACTCGGGATGGGCGGCCACCGCCGATTTCAGCACGCTCAGGCGCGTACCTTCTTCTTCGCGCTTGACCAGGAACCTTGTTCCCAACGCGCGCATGCTGCCTTCGCGGGTTTCGACGATAAATGGCCGGGCGTCACCGTGGCCGGTTTCGACGAGGATTTCCCCTTCCTGGAGGATGATCAGCCGTTGTTTTTCATCGAAACGCACATCCACGGCACTGTGGGTGTTGAGGTTGATCAGCGTGCCGTCGGTCAGGCGCAGGGTACGTTGCTCACCGGTGGCGGTGCGCTGGTCGGCCAGCCAATAGTCGATCGGCAGAAAACGATCACCGGCGAACAGCGCCAACCCGATCACCGCGACGATGCTGGCCACGCCGCTGCCGAGTTTGCGCACACGCCGGCGAATGCTTTCGCGCGATTGCAGTAAAGCAGTGCGAGCCGGGCCGCTGGCGACGCTGAAACGCTGGTCGAGCATGCCCAGTTGGCGCCAGGCCCGCGCATGTTCTTCGTGGGCGGCGTGCCATTTGGCGAATTCTTCGCGCTCCACCGGATTGCCGGAGTCCAGGGACAATTGCCAGGCAATCGCGGCATCCAGCACCTGCGCCGAGACGGGTTTGGAGCTGACCGGACTCATACCGGCTCACCGTACAGCGCGATGTAGCACTGACGAATGCCCTGGGCCAGGTACTGACGCACCCGCGGCACTGACACGCCCAGGCGCTGGGCGATTTCGGCGTGGCCGAGGCCGTCGAGACGGTTATAGAGAAAAGCTGCCCGGGCCTTGCTTGAGAGCTTGCCGAGCAGGCGGTCGATGGCTTTGAGGTCTTCGAGGATCAGTTGCTGTTCCTCCACCGACGGTTGTTCACCTGCGGGGATCAGCATCAGTTCGGTGAGATAGGCCTGTTCCAGCGCGGCGCGGCGGAAATAGTCGAACAGCAGGCCCTTGGCAATCGCCACCAGAAACGCGCGCGGTTCACGCGGTTCCTTCAGTTCTTCACGACCCAGCAAACGCACGAAGGTGTCCTGACTCAGGTCTTCGGCCCGTTGCGGACAGGCCACATTGCGTCGCAGCCAGGCCAATAGCCAACCGCGATGGTCGCGATACAACGCACCAACGAGCTCACTTTGAGGGCTTTGGACTGACGACACGCAGCATCACCGATTGGGAAGTGTTAACTAACGAGAATTGTTCGCGATTGTGTCAGAGGCGGGGGAGGTAAGCAATTGGCGCTGGTCGGGTCAGGCGGGCGAAGACTCTAGGAACTGTGTAGGAGCTGTCGAGTGAAACGAGGCTGCGATCTTTTGACTTTGATTTTTTAAAAACAAGATCAAAAGATCGCAGCCTTCGGCAGCTCCTACAAAGGATTGCGGTGGCTGTTAGAAAGAAGGCGCGCGCTGCCGCCGTTTCCACTGACTCATCCGCTGCTGCAGATTCAACGGACTATGAATCTGCATCTGCCGCGCCCGGCTGAACAAAATCAACGCCAGCTCAGCGGTGGCCAACGCATCGGCACTGGCATTGTGGCGCTCGAACACTTCCAGTTTGAACCAGTCGATCCACTGATCCAGCCCGGCATCGCGAATGTGCGCCTGAGGGCAAAGCAACGGCGCGATATCAGCCACATCAAGAAATGGATGCTGCAACTTGTAGCCCAGATGATCTTTCAAGGCGCGCCCGAGCATGTGCTGATCGAACGGCGCGTGAAACGCCAGCACCGGGCTGTCGCCAACAAACTCCATGAATTCGACCAGGGCTTGAGCCGGATCACTGCCCGCGGCAATCGCGCTCGGCCCCAGGCCATGGATCAACACACTGGGAGCCAACTTCATGTCGGCGCATTGCAACGTACGTTCGAACTGCTGGCTGAAGTCGATCGCCCCGTCCTCAATCACCACCGCGCCGATGGACAACACCCGATCCTTATTCAGGTTCAGCCCGGTGGTTTCCAGGTCGAGCACCACCCAGCGCTGTTCGCGCAGGCTGCATTCGCCGAGCTCTGCCGCTGGGGGCAAGCGTTGCAGGCGTTGTTGGAGTTCCCCGGGAAGGCTCGGACCTGCCGGGCGCAGCCATGAAAACAGGCTCATAGCTGATACCGCAGGGCCAGACTGCTTTGCAGGCGTTGTGCCTGGCGCAGGGATTCACGCAGGATCCGTCGATCCAGATGATTGAGGCTGTCCGGATCGACCCGGTTGGAGTAGGGCAAGTTCTCCCGGGTCTGTAGCTGATGTTGCTGCATGCGGGTTTGCTGGATGAAGTGATAGGCCTCTTCGTACGCCGCACCGTCCAGCCGTTCGATCACTTCCTTGTCCACCAGTTGGCGAAAGCGCTCCAGCGTGTTGTTCGCCTCGACCCCATGGGCCAACGCGAGCAGTCGGGCACCGTCGACAAAAGGCGTCAGCCCCTGGACTTTCAAGTCCAGAGTGGCTTTCTCGCCATTCTTGCGAGCCAGAACGAACTCACGGAAACGTCCTACGGGCGGACGGTTGCGCAGGGCGTTCTCGGCCATCATCCGCTGGAACAGTCGGTTGTCATTCACCTGATCGAGAATGCCCTGACGCAGCTGCTCGCAGCCTTGCTCGTCGCCCCAGACCACGCGCAAGTCGAAATAAATGCTCGAACCCAGCAGGTTCTCCGGCGTTGCTTCGCGGATAAACGCCGCAAAACGTCGCGACCATTCGGCCCGGGACAGACACAGCTCCGGGTTGCCGGCCATGATGTTGCCCTTGCACAGGGTAAAACCACAGAGCGCCAGGCTCTGGTTGATCTGATGGGCAATGGGCAGCAATTTGCCGCGAATCTCGGCGGCGTGGGCTGCGTCCCGGGCTTCGAACAGAATGCCGTTGTCCTGATCGGTGTGCAGCGTCTGCTCGCGGCGGCCTTCACTACCGAAGCAGAGCCAACTGAACGGAATGCCGGGGTCACCTTTTTCGGCGAGGGTCAGTTCGATCACCCGGCAGACGGTGTGGTCGTTGAGCAGGGTGATGATGTGCGTGATCTGGGTTGAAGAGGCGCCGTGGGCCAGCATGCGCTCCACCAGTTGGCCGATCTCGCCGCGCATCGCGACCAGATTTTCCACCTTCTGGGCACTGCGGATAGTCCGCGCCAGGTGCACCAGATCGACTCGCTGCAGGGAAAACAGGTCACGTTCCGAAACCACGCCGCACAGGCGATGATCCTTCACCAGGCAGACGTGGGCGATATGCCGCTCGGTCATGGCAATCGCCGCATCGAAGGCGCTGTGGTCCGGCGACAGGTAAAACGGCGCCTGGGTCATGTGGCGTTCGATGGCTTCGTTGAAGTCGTTAGTGCCGTCGGCGACCACATGGCGCAGGTCGCGCAGGGTGAAAATCCCCAGCGGCGCTTTATGTTCGTCGACCACCACAATGCTGCCGACCTGCTGCTCGTGCATCAGGGTCACGGCTTCACGCAGTGGCGTGGCCGGGCTGCAGGTCACCGGGTGGCGCATGGCCAATTCGCCCAGGCGGGTATTGAGCGAGTACTGGGTGCCGAGGGTTTCCACGGCTTTTTGCTGGACTTGCTGGTTGACCTGATCCAGCAGGCTGCTCACGCCGCGTAGGGAAAAGTCGCGAAACGCGTTGGAAAGTGCGAACAGTTTGATGAACGCCAGCTTGTTCAGCTGTAGGCAAAAGGTGTCTTCGGAGGCCAGATGTTCGGTACGCGTCGCGCGCTCACCCAGCAGCGCGGCGAGGGGGAAACACTCGCCGGTGGTGATTTCGAAGGTGGTTTCGGTGCCGCCCTTGGCCGTATGGGGACGTTCACCCACGACCCGGCCTTGCTTGACGATGTAGAAATGCTCAACCGGGCCGTCGGCGGGCTTGAGGATGCTCTCGCCGGGCGCATAAAAACGCAGCTGACACTGCTCGACCAGGTACGCCAGGTGGGCGTGTTCCATTTGATTGAAGGGCGGGAAGCGCTGAAGGAATTGCAAAGTGCCCTGGATGTTCTGCAACACCGCGGTTTTCCCTGCCTGTGTGAAGGCGTCCGCTTTACTCATAACCATTACCGCAGTCTTTTTTGAATTGTTGTTGTCGGATGACTTAGCCATGGTCGGCCCCTGCGCGCGGGGTGCCCATTGGACGTAAGTCTAGGTAGGCAGTGAAGCTGTCGGTATTTGGGAAATGTCTGACGCAACTGTGCGAAAAACCTCCTACATTGGCTATAGGAGAACTTTCCGACGAAGTGCACCCTGAAGGTCTACCGGGTGATGTCACACGGAAGTGATAGCAATTGAATTGAAAACGTAGAGTAAGTCATGTCCGACCACGATATTTTGAGTGACGCCGAGCGCAAGGCGCTGAGTGACGTCATGCTGGAACCTGACCTGCCGCCGCAGCGGGTGCTGATCGTCGATGACGATAAAGACTCACGCGAGTTGCTGTCAGAAATTCTTGCGCTGGACGGAGTACGCTGCATGACCGCCGCCAGTGGCGAAACGGCACTCAAGATGTTGGAGACGATGCCATCGATTGGCCTGGTGATTACCGATCTGCGGATGGGAAATGTCGATGGTCTGGACCTGATCCGGCAGGTCCGTGAATCGGTTCGGGCGGCAATGCCGTTCATCATCGTTTCCGGTGACGCCGACGTGAAAGATGCGATCGCTGCGATGCACTTGAGCGTGGTCGACTTCCTGCTCAAGCCTGTCGATACCGGCAAGCTGTTGGAGCTGGTCAAGCATGAGTTGGGAATGGATGTGTAGGTTCCGATTTGAAACAAAAAAGCCCTGATCTTTCGATCAGGGCTTTTTTTGTCCGGCGTCAGCGCTTAGTTACAGGCCATTGGCAGCCTTGAACTCGCGGCGACGACGGTGCAGGACCGGCTCGGTGTAGCCGTTCGGCTGTTTGGTGCCTTCGACCACCAGTTCGATTGCCGCCTGGAAGGCGATGTTACTGTCGAAGTCAGGTGCCAGCGGACGATACAGCGCGTCGTTGGCATTCTGGCGGTCAACCACCGGCGCCATGCGCTTGAGGCTTTCCATGACCTGGTCTTCGGTGACGATGCCGTGACGCAGCCAGTTGGCGATGTGCTGGCTGGAAATCCGCAGCGTCGCACGGTCTTCCATCAAGCCGACGTCATTGATGTCCGGCACTTTCGAGCAACCGACGCCTTGGTCGATCCAGCGCACCACATAACCGAGAATGCCCTGGGCGTTGTTGTCCAGTTCGTTCTTGATCTGTTCTGCAGTCCACTGCGGGTTTACCGCCAATGGAATGGTCAGGATGTCGTCTACCGAAGCGCGAGCACGTTTGGCCAGTTCGGCCTGACGGGCGAACACATCGACCTTGTGGTAATGCAGCGCGTGCAGCGCAGCAGCAGTCGGCGATGGAACCCACGCAGTGTTGGCACCGGCCATCGGGTGAGCGATTTTCTGTTCGAGCATCGCTGCCATCAGGTCCGGCATGGCCCACATGCCTTTACCGATCTGCGCGCGACCTTGCAGGCCGGTGCTCAAACCGATATCGACGTTCCAGTTCTCGTAGGCGCCGATCCACTTCTCAGCCTTCATGTCCGCCTTGCGCACCATCGGGCCGGCTTCCATGGAGGTGTGGATTTCATCACCGGTACGGTCGAGGAAACCGGTGTTGATGAACACTACACGCTCGCTGGCAGCCTTGATGCAGGCCTTGAGGTTGACCGTGGTACGGCGCTCCTCGTCCATGATCCCGACTTTCAGCGTGTTGCGCGGCAGACCGAGTACTTCTTCGATGCGACCGAACAGCTCGTTGGTGAACGCCGCTTCTTCCGGGCCGTGCATCTTCGGTTTCACGATGTAGACCGAGCCGGTACGGCTGTTCTTGCGCGAGTTGTTGCCGTTGAGGCTGTGGATTGCCGCGAGGCTGGTGACCAGACCGTCGAGAATGCCTTCCGGCACTTCGTTGCCATCCTTGTCGAGGATCGCATCGATGGTCATCAGGTGACCGACGTTGCGCACGAACAGCAACGAACGACCATGCAGGCTCAGTTCTTTACCATCGACACCGGTATAAGTGCGGTCGGCATTCATGGTGCGGGTAAAGGTCTGACCGCCCTTGGAGACTTCTTCCGACAGATCGCCCTTCATCAGACCGAGCCAGTTGCGGTAGATCACCACTTTGTCATCGGCATCGACGGCGGCGACGGAGTCTTCGCAGTCCATGATGGTGGTCAGCGCGGCTTCCATCAGGATGTCTTTGAGGCCGGCAGCGTCGGTCTGGCCGACCGGGGTGCTGGCATCGACCTGGATTTCGAAGTGCAGGCCGTTGTTTTTCAGCAGGATCGCGGTCGGTGCGGCTGCATCGCCGTGGAAACCGATCAGCTGTGCATCGTCGCGCAGGCCGGTGTTGCTGCCGCCTTTAAGGGCGACCACCAGTTTGCCGTCAATGATCTTGTAGCCGGTGGAATCGACGTGAGTGCCGGCAGCCAACGGTGCGGCTTCGTCGAGGAAGGCACGGGCGAAGGCGATGACCTTGTCGCCGCGAACCTTGTTGTAGCCTTTGCCTTTTTCCGCGCCGTCAGCTTCGCTGATGGCATCGGTGCCGTAGAGCGCGTCATACAGCGAACCCCAACGGGCGTTCGAGGCATTGAGCGCGAAACGGGCGTTCATTACCGGAACCACAAGCTGTGGACCGGCCATGCGGGCGATTTCGTCATCGACGTTTTGCGTCGTTGCCTGGAAATCGGCCGCTTCTGGCAGCAGATAACCGATGTCTTGCAAGAAGGCTTTATAAGCCACGGCGTCGTGCGCCTGACCGGCACGGGTTTGGTGCCAGCCATCGATACGAGCCTGGAAATCATCGCGTTTGGCGAGTAGGGCTTTGTTCTTCGGCGCCAGGTCATGAATGACCTTGTCGGCACCGGCCCAGAACTTATCGGCGGTGAGGCCGGTACCGGGAATGGCTTCGTTGTTCACGAAGTCGAACAGGACTTTGGCGACCTGCAGGCCACCGACTTGAACGTGTTCAGTCATTGCTTGCCTCACTCTGCTCAGCTATTTCGCTTTTCAGCTCTTCAATTTAACAATGAAGCCTCTGGGATTTAAACCACAAACCTTTTGACCAGTACATGCCATTGCGGGCGGCTGGGTTATGACCAATCAACGGCGTTGAGGCCTTGCTGACGGGGCTTTCAGGGTTGTGGCTGCACCTGCGGCAGACATCGATCCAGCGTTATGTAGTGCGCGCTGCGGCATACTACATGATGAATTGCGCTTGTGAAAATTAGACTAATTACGTCGTTCTGCGACGCCATGACGCATTGCAGTCACGTCGGGGAACGGGATGTTCTCAAAAAACTATTGGATTGTTCCAGTTAAATATAAAAACTTGTACACATAATCTTTGAAGCACTGCTATGGGCTTAGCTTTTGTGGCGAGGGAGCTTGCTCCCGTTCGGCTGCGAAGCAGTCGCAAAATCAGCGAACGCGGCCTGTCTGCATCATTGCAAGGGGGCGCTTCGCGCCCCAGCGGGAGCAAGCTCCCTCGCCACAAAAAAGCAGCGCCGAGCCGATTCCGGTCCCTTGCCTATACTTGGTCTTCTATAACAAAAGTCATGACAAGAGGGATGCGCCATGGACCACCTCGTACTCACTGTTTTCGCTCCAGACAAGCCTGGGCAGGTCGAGCGCATTGCCCAATGCATCGCCGAGCACGGCGGTAACTGGCTGGAGAGCCGCATGTCACGCATGGCCGGGCAGTTCGCCGGGATTCTTCGTGTGGGTGTGCCGGCCGAGGCCTACGATGAATTGGTCGATGCCCTACAGGCGTTGTCCGCCCATGGCATTCGCGTGCTGATTGCCGAAAGCGGCATCGAGCAATCCTGCACCTGGAAACCGATTGCCATGGAATTGGTAGGCAATGACCGCCCGGGGATCGTACGCGACATCACGCGTCTGCTGAGTGAACAGGGGGTGAACCTGGAGCGTCTGGTGACCGAAGTACGTCCGGCGCCGATGAGCAGCGAGCCTTTGTTTCACGCCGAAGCAATTCTGGCAGTGCCGCTGACGTTGTCCCTGGACGTGCTGCAATCGCGCCTGGAAACCCTGGCGGACGACTTGATGGTCGAATTGGTGCTGCGCAGTGAACCCTGAAAAGGTTATCCAAGTTATACGTGCACCTGCCTGTGGATAACCTGTAGAGACAGCCCGCCAGGCCACGTCGGCCGGGGTTCTTCAGGATTTGATCAAAAAACCAGCAGTTTCAGGGACTTGCGCACAAACGCCGGGGATCACGTTGTGGATAACCTTGGGAAGGATCGATGCAGGCCACGGTTGCCGTGGCCTGCAGAGGTTTGTGCGTTTTTTGATCAGCTGCGGCGGCGCAGACTTATCCACGCGTCGATGCTGTAAACCGCCAGGCCTGCCCAGATAAAGATGAACGCTACCAGGGTGCTCGACGACAAATGCTCGCCAAACAGCAGAACGGCCTGCAACAGCACCAGCGTCGGCGCCAGATACTGGAGGAATCCCAACGTCGTGTAGGGCAAATGCCGTGCAGCGGCGTTGAAACACACCAGCGGCACCAGCGTCACCGGACCGGCGGCCACCAGCCACCAGGCTTCGGATGTGGTCCAGAACTCGGGCTGAGCGCTTGTGGCCGTCTGATTGAAAAGCAGCCAGGCAATGGCAATCGGCACCAGCATCCAGGTTTCCACCACCAGACCCGGCAGCGCCTTGACCGGTGCCTGCTTGCGGATCAGTCCGTAGAAACCGAAGGTCAGCGCCAGCACCAGCGACACCCACGGCAGACTGCCGACTTGCCAGACCTGCTGCGCGACGCCGACCGCCGCCAAGCCAACCGCCAGCCATTGCATGCGCCGCAGTCGTTCGCCAAGGATCAGCATGCCCAGCAGCACGTTCACCAGCGGGTTGATGTAGTAACCGAGACTGGCTTCGAGCATGCGCCCGTTGTTCACCGACCAGACGTAGGTCAGCCAGTTGGCCGCGATCAACGTGCCGCTCAGGGCCAGGATCGCCAGGCGTTTCGGGTTGTCACGCAACTCGCGCCACCAGCCCGGATGTTTCCACACCATCAGCAGCAAGGCGCCGAACAGCGCGGACCAGAGCACTCGGTGGATGATGATCTCCACGGCGGGCACACTGGCGATGGCTTTGAAGTAGAGCGGGAAAAGTCCCCAGATGATGTAGGCACTCAGGCCCAGGATGTACCCGCGACGCGGGTTGGCGGCTTGCATGCAGAATCCTTGCTTAGGCAGCTAACAAAGAGGGGATTGTAGGGCGGTTGTATAGATGTGTCGTGTCGCTTTTGTGTAGGAGCAAGGCTTGCCCGCGATGGGATCGATGCGGTCTGTCTGGCGGACCGCGTTATCGTTCATCGCGGGCAAGCCTTGCTCCTACAGGGGCACGCGGTGGTTAGAAGAGTTTTAGGGGTTCTTCATTCAGGGCAGCCAATTGTTCGCGCAAGGCCAACACTTGGTCGCCCCAATACCGTTCACTGCCGAACCACGGAAAACTGTGCGGGAACGCCGGGTCGTCCCAGCGGCGGGCAAGCCAGGCGCTGTAGTGCATCAGGCGCAAGGCGCGCAGCGGTTCGATCAACGCCAGTTCCCGCGGATCGAAGTCGTGGAACTCGCTGTAGCCGTCCATCAATTCCGACAACTGACCGAGACATTCCTGACGATCACCCGCCAGCATCATCCAGATGTCCTGCACCGCCGGGCCCATGCGGCAGTCGTCCAGGTCGACGATGTGGAACATCTCGTCGCGGCACATCATGTTGCCGGGATGGCAGTCGCCGTGCATGCGGATGTTCTTGTGCGGCGTGGCCTTGTAGACCTCTTCCACCCGCTTGAGCAGGTCGCGGGCCACGGACTCGTAGGCCGGCAGCAGGCTTTTTGGTACGAAATTGCCTTCGAGCAATGTCGTCAGCGAGTCATGACCGAAGTTCTTCACACCCAGCGCTTCGCGGTGTTCGAAAGGTTTTGTAGTGCCGACGGCGTGCAGGCGACCGAGCAGTTGCCCCAGGCGATACAGCTGATCAAGATTGCCCGGCTCCGGCGCACGGCCGCCACGGCGGGGGAACAGGGTGAAACGGAAACCGTTGTGTTCGTGCAGGCTGGCACCGTTGTGAATCATCGGCGCGACCACCGGTACGTCGCACTCGGCGAGTTCGAAGGTGAATTGATGCTCTTCGAGAATCGCTTCGTTGGTCCAGCGCTGCGGACGGTAGAACTTGGCGATCAGCGGCTCGGAGTCTTCGATACCGACCTGATAGACACGGTTCTCGTAGCTGTTGAGCGCCAGAATGCGCGCGTCGCTGAGAAAGCCGATGCTTTCGACGGCATCGAGCACGAGGTCTGGGGTGAGGGTTGCAAACGGGTGGGCCATGCTGACTCCTGCGCGCAGCAGGCTGCCGCGTCCGGCCAAGCATGGTAGCGCAGACGGGGCTTCTTTAGGGGTTGGGCTTGAGGTAAGTGTTGTTCTCACCGACGCCATCGCGAGCAAGCTCGCTCCCACAGGGTTCTGCGTAGTGCACAATTTTTGTGACACAAAGTAGATCACTTGTGGGAGCGAGCTTGCTCGCGATGGCGGCCGATCAGGCGCCGACGACCCCGCCATCTTCCCGTGAAATCGCCATCACCGAAGACCGCGGTTTGCCATTCGGCAGATGCTCAGGGAACGTTGACCCACCATTCTCCCCCGGATGCTGAATCCCGACAAACAAGGTCTTCTGATCTGGCGAGAAGCTGATCCCCGTCACCTCGCAACCCACCGGCCCGACCATGAAGCGACGAATCTCCCCGGTCACCGGATCAGCGCAGAGCATCTGGTTATTGCCCATGCCCGCGAAGTCGCCGGCATTGCTCGAATCGCCATCGGTGAGAATCCACAACCGCCCAGCCTTGTCGAAACCCAAGCCGTCCGGGCTGTTGAACATGTTTTGCGGTGTGATGTTCGACGAACCGCCCTTTGGCGTGCCGGCGTGGACGCCCGGGTTACCGGCGACCACAAACAGGTCCCAGGAAAAGCTTTTGGCACCGTGATCGTCACGGTCAGTGCGCCAACGCAAAATCTGCCCGTAAACGTTCTTCTCGCGCGGGTTCGGCCCGCCCACCGGTTGGCCATCCTCGCCACGCTTGGCGTTGTTGGTCAGCGTGCAATAGACCTGGCCATCCTTGGGGCTGACGACGATCCATTCCGGACGGTCCATGCGCGTGGCTTTCACCACGCTGGCGGCGAGGCGCGCATGAATCAGCACTTCGGCCTGATCGGCGAAACCGCTGCTGGCGTCGATGCCGTTTTTGCCGTGAGTCAGTTCGATCCATTCGCCCTGGCCTTTCGGATGATCGGCGTTACTGTCGCCCGCATCGAAGCGCGCCACGTACAAAGTGCCGTGGTCCAGCAGGTCGCGGTTGGCCTTGGGGTTTTTGTGGTTGATCTTGTCGCGGCTGACGAATTTGTAGATGAACTCGCCGCGCTCATCGTCGCCCATGTACACCACGGCGTGACCGTCCTTGGTTTCGGCCAGGGCGGCGTTTTCATGTTTGAAGCGGCCCAGCGCAGTGCGTTTGACTGGCGTCGATTGCGGGTCGAACGGGTCGATTTCCACGACCCAGCCGTGACGGTTGAGTTCGTTGGGGTTTTTCGCCAGGTCAAAACGCTCGTCGTGTGGGTGCCAGTTGATCTCTTTGCTGGCCGCTACCGCGCCGTAGCGTTTCTGCGCGGCGTCGAACTTTTGTTCGGCATTGCTGCTGCCGAAGCAGTCGGTGAAGTTCTCTTCGCAGGTCAGATACGTGCCCCACGGCGTCTTGCCGTTGGCGCAGTTCTGGAAGGTGCCAAGGACGTTCTTGCCGTGTGGATCGGCACCGGTTTTCAGCAGCGCGTGGCCGGCGGCCGGGCCGCTCAGGCTAATCGGCGCGTTGCCGTGAATGCGCCGGTTGTAGCGCGAGCCCTGGACGAAATCCCACTGGCCGTTCTTGCGCTGCACTTCGATCACCGACACGCCTTCGCAGGCCAGTGCCTTGCGCACGTCAGCAGCCGATTGCGGCATACCGCCGTGGGCGTAGAGGTAGCGATAGTTGGTGTATTCGTTGTTGATCGCCATCAGCGCCCGGTTGTGGTCACCTGGGAATTCAAACAGGCTCATGCCGTCGTTGTTGTCGCCGAACTGGACTTCCTGGTGTTCGGCGGAGCCGTTGCCACTCGGGTCGAATGCCGGGCCGTTCTTCTGCAGGGGTTGGCCCCAACTGATCAATACCGAAGATTTGTAACCTGGCGGCAGGGTGATGGCGTCGCTGGTGGCGGCGGGAATACTGTCAAAACCCAAAAGTGTGCTGGAGCCGGCGCTGACGCTGGCGGCCAGCACACTGCGGCTCAGCAGGTTGCCGCCCAGGAACATTGCTGCACCGCAAAGGGCGCCCGCGCTGATGAAGCCACGACGGCTGAGGCCGACCATTTTCTCGAGGTCGGTGGATTGGTTGTCTTCTAATAGGCTCACATCAGGCTCCCTGCGGGTTTTTGCAGTCACCTTAATGAGCGTTAATGACACTTGTGTTTCAAAGCGGTGTACCGAGCAAAACGTTGGATGGCGCGAACTGCACCAGCACCGGTTTATCGGCGGCCAGACCTAGGGTTCTCAAGTGCAGCGGTTCGGCCAGCGCGCAGAGTGTCTGGCCATTGGGCAGGCCAATGCGCACTTCGCTGGGGCCGTCCTCGGCGTCGAGAATTTCTTCGATGATGCCCTTGAGGCGATTATTGCCGGGTGTTGCCACTTGATCGATGCCCAGCAACTCCAGCCAACCGGCCTTGATCAGTGCGACCACTTCGGTGCCGGTTTCGAGGTCAAGACGCAGGGTGCTGTCGTGAGTGATCTGCGCATCGATGCTCAAGCCTTCGGCCAGTTCAAGGCGAATCCGGTCGTTGTGCCCTTGGGTATCAATCGCCACGACCTTGCCATGCAGTTGATTGCGCGCGCTGGTTCTGAGCATCAGTCGGCCGAGCAGGTCGAGATCGCTGGCATCTTCGGCGGCTTCCAGCACCTGAGCCTGCAAGGCTTGCAGCTTTTGATACAGGCGCAATACGCGCTCGCCTTCGCTGGAGAGTTTGGCGCCGCCGCCGCCCTTGCCGCCGACACTGCGCTCCACCAACGGTTTTTGCGCAAGGTTGTTCAGCTCATCGATGGCGTCCCAAGCCGCTTTGTAACTCAGCCCCGCGCTTTTCGCAGCGCGGGTGATCGAGCCCTGTTCGGCGATGTGTTGCAGCAACGCGATGCGCTGCGGACGACGGACGATGTGCTGGGACAACAACGTAGGCAAGGACATGGCAAGACGCTTTGGGCTGTGGCGATGGGAAGGACGTTGGCGACTTGGGGCCCGGGAGTCAAGTCAGGGCGCATCGCCGGGTTTGGGCGTGCGAGCCAGACAATAGACGTCCACCCGCGCGGCGCCGGCGTCCATCAACAGACGAGCCAAGGCTTGCGCCGTGGCGCCGGTGGTCAACACATCGTCCACCAATGCTAAATGACGACCCTTGATGCACGCATCGGGCGTCAGGGCGAAGGCGTTGCGCAGGTTTTTTTTGCGGGCCTCGGCATTCAGGTCCTGTTGTGCGCTGGTGTCCAGAATCCTCAGCAACAGCGTTTCATCGCACGGAATGTCGAGGCTGGTGCTGAGCCAGCGGGCGAGCATCGCGGCCTGGTTGAAACCCCGTTTACGCAGTCGTTTGGAGGCCAGCGGAACCGGGATGAGCGCGTCGGGTCGATTCAGGTCTTCATCGAAGCGATGTTGCAGGAACTGAGCGAGAAGTTCGGCGAGCAGGCGACCAAACGGCCACTTCGCAGAGTGTTTGAAGCGAGTGATTAACGTGTCCACCGGAAAGCTGTAAGTCCAGGGCGCGGCGACCCGTTCAAAGGCTGGCGGTTGTTTCAGGCATTGGCCGCAGGTCAGACCAGCGGTGGGCAACGGCAGGGCGCAGGTTTGGCATTGATCGCCGATCCAGGGCAACTCCGTTTCACAGGCCATGCAGATGGGTGTGCATTCATCGGCGGGTTCTGAACAGAGCAAACAGAATTGTTCGTTTATTAACCAGATGTAAACCGGTCCGTCGTATCGTGGTTGACAGCGCATGAGTCTTCCTTAAATATGCCGAACATCCGTGTCGCGTCTGTGGGTATTCCATTCCCCCAGTCGCTTGCCAAGCATAAAACAAAGGAAACGCCCATGAGCGCCAGCACCACTGCAACCCTGCGTCATGACTGGTCTTTGGCCGAAGTCAAAGCACTCTTCGTTCAGCCATTCAACGACCTGTTGTTCCAGGCGCAGACGGTGCACCGCGCGCATTTCGACGCCAATCGGGTCCAGGTGTCGACGCTGCTGTCGATCAAAACCGGTGCCTGCCCGGAAGATTGCAAATATTGTCCGCAGTCCGGTCACTACAACACCGGCCTGGAAAAAGAAAAACTGATGGAAGTGCAGAAGGTCCTCGAAGAGGCCGCTCGTGCCAAGGCCATCGGTTCGACCCGTTTCTGCATGGGCGCGGCGTGGAAACATCCGTCGGCCAAAGACATGCCTTACGTGCTGGAAATGGTCAAAGGCGTGAAAGCCATGGGCCTGGAAACCTGCATGACCCTCGGTCGCCTTGATCAGGACCAGACCGTCGCTCTGGCTGACGCCGGCCTCGACTACTACAACCACAACCTCGATACCTCGCCTGAGTTCTACGGCAGCATCATCACCACCCGTACTTACAGCGAGCGCCTGCAGACCCTGGCCTACGTGCGTGAATCGGGGATGAAGATCTGCTCCGGCGGCATCCTCGGCATGGGCGAGTCGCTTGATGACCGCGCCAATCTGCTGATCCAGCTGGCCAACCTGCCAGAGCATCCAGAGTCGGTGCCGATCAACATGCTGGTGAAAGTCGCCGGTACGCCGCTGGAAAATGCTGACGATATCGACCCGTTCGACTTCATCCGCATGCTGGCTGTCGCACGTATCCTGATGCCGCAATCCCACGTGCGCCTGTCCGCCGGCCGCGAAGCGATGAACGAGCAGATGCAGGCCCTGGCGTTCTTCGCCGGCGCGAACTCGATTTTCTACGGCGATAAGCTGCTGACCACCGCCAACCCGCAGGCCGACAAGGACATGCAACTGTTCGGGCGCTTAGGGATCCTGCCGGAAGCGCGCGAAGAGCACGCGGACGAAGTGCATCAGGCCGCGATCGAACAAGCGCTGGTCGAGCAGAAGAGCAGCGAGCAGTTCTATAACGCTGCTGTCTGACCCGCCGGTTCCTCTGAAGGAATGTAGATCCATGTGGGAGCGAGCTTGCTCGCGATGACGGAGTGACATTCAACATTGATGTTGACTGAGCCGACGCCATCGCGAGCAAGCTCGCTCCCACAGGGGATTGTGCAACTTTCGCACTCTGTGATCTGACCTCGAGGCCTGCATGTCTTTCGATCTCGCCGCACGCCTTGCTGCCCGTCGTGCCGAAAATCTCTACCGCCAACGTCCATTACTTGAAAGCCCCCAAGGCCCGGAAGTGGTGGTCGATGGTCAACCGTTGCTGGCGTTCTGTAACAACGACTACCTGGGACTGGCCAATCACCCGCAAGTGATCGAAGCCTGGCGCGCCGGTGCGACCCGTTGGGGCGTCGGCGGCGGGGCGTCGCATTTGGTCATCGGCCACAGCAGTCCGCATCACGCGCTGGAAGAGGCCCTGGCCGATTTCACCGGTCGACCGCGCGCACTGTTGTTCACCACCGGTTACATGGCCAACCTCGGCGCGGTCACCGCACTGATCGGGCAGGGCGATACGGTGCTGGAAGACCGGCTCAATCACGCGTCCCTGCTGGATGCGGGTCTGTTGTCCGGAGCGCGCTTCAATCGCTATCTGCACAACGACGCGGCGAGTCTGGCCAAGCGTCTCGAGAAGGCGACCGGCAATACCCTGGTGGTCACCGACGGTGTGTTCAGCATGGACGGCGACATCGCCGACCTGCCAGCGTTGGCTCGGGAAGCCAAGGCCAAAGGTGCATGGTTGATGGTCGATGACGCTCACGGCTTTGGCCCGTTGGGCGCCAATGGCGGCGGGATCGTCGAGCATTTCGGCCTGAGTCAGGAAGACGTGCCGGTACTGGTTGGCACCCTCGGCAAAGCGTTCGGGACCGCCGGGGCATTTGTGGCTGGCAGCGAAGAGCTGATCGAGAGCCTGATCCAGTTCGCCCGTCCCTACATTTACACCACCAGCCAGCCGCCGGCGCTGGCCTGCGCGACGCTGAAAAGCCTTGAGTTGCTACGCAGCGAACATTGGCGACGTGAGCATTTGAAGATGCTCATTGCCCAATTCCGCCATGGCGCCGAGCAGATCGGCCTGGAGTTGATGGACAGCTTCACGCCGATCCAGCCGATCATGATCGGCGATGCCGGGCGTGCGGTTCGACTGTCGCAGATGCTGCGTGAACGCGGTCTGATGGTCACTGCGATCCGTCCCCCGACCGTGCCCGCCGGCAGCGCCCGACTGCGGGTGACCCTGACTGCCGCGCACAGCGAGGCGCAGGTACAGCTATTGTTAAATGGACTGGCCGATTGTTTTCAACAACTGGGACCGGAGCCAAGCCATGCGTGATCGTCTGATTCTGCTGCCCGGCTGGGGCCTCGGAATTTCTCCCCTTGAGCCCTTGGCGGCAGCGTTACAAGGGCTGGATGAACACTTGCGGGTCGAGATCGAGCCGTTGCCGGAACTGGAATCGAGCGATCTTGAGGAGTGGCTCGATGAGCTGGATTCGACGTTGCCTCAGGATGCCTGGCTCGGCGGCTGGTCACTCGGCGGCATGCTCGCTTCAGAGTTGGCAGCCCGGCGCGGCGATCGCTGCTGCGGCTTGCTGACGCTGGCGAGCAATCCCTCTTTTGTCGCCCATGAGCAATGGCCGAGCGCGATGCCTGCCGAAACCTTCGATGCGTTTCTGGCCGGTTGCAAGGCTGATCCGCGCATGACGTTGAAGCGTTTTTCGCTGCTCTGCGCTCAGGGTGCCGAAGACCCGCGCGGGTTGTCTCGCCTGTTGCTCGGTGGCGCGCCACACACTTCGGCAGAGGTGCTGATGAGCGGCCTGGAGCTGCTCGCACAACTGGATACCCGCCAGGCTTTGCAGGCGTTTCGTGGCCCGCAACTGCACTTGTTCGCCGGCCTCGATGGACTAGTTCCAGCCGAAGCGGCGGGGGACCTGCTGACATTGCTGCCGGATGTTGAAATTGGTCTGATCGAGGAGGCCAGTCACGCGTTTCTTCTGGAAGACCCTCACGGTGTGGCGGGGGCGATTCAGGCCTTTTTGCATGAGTCCGGTGATGACTGATTTATCCCTTCCCAACCTGCCCGGCGGTTTGCCCGACAAACGCCAGGTGGCGGCATCTTTTTCCCGTGCGGCGGCAAGCTACGACAGCGTGGCCGAATTTCAGCGTGACGTTGGCAGTGAATTGTCGAGTCGTTTGCCGGAGGACTTCGTGCCGGGTGTGTGGCTGGATCTGGGCTGCGGCACCGGGCATTTCAGCCGTGCATTGGGCGAGCGCTTTCCTGCCAGTCACGGACTGGCATTGGACATCGCCGAAGGCATGCTCAATCACGCCCGGCCATTGGGCGGTGCAGCGCATTTCATCGCAGGCGATGCCGAGCGGTTGCCGTTGCAGGATTCGACCTGCGATCTGATCTTCTCCAGTCTGGCGGTGCAGTGGTGTTCGGACTTCGCTTCGGTGCTCAGTGAAGCCAATCGCGTATTAAAACCTGGCGGAATTTTCGCGTTTGCTAGTCTGTGCGTGGGCACACTGTTAGAGCTGCGTGACAGCTGGCGTCAGGTGGATGGCATGGTGCACGTCAACCGCTTCCGCGAGTTCGGGGTTTATCAACAGCTTTGCGCGGACAGTGGGTTGAGCGTTGCGAGTCTGGAAACTCGACCACACGTGTTGCATTACCCGGATGTGCGCAGCCTCACCCATGAGCTGAAGGCGCTGGGTGCACACAACCTGAATCCCGGTCGGCCGGGTGGTTTGACCGGTAGGGCGCGGATCCTCGGATTGATCGAGGCTTATGAGCAGTTTCGTCAGGCCGAAGGATTGCCGGCGACTTATCAAGTGGTCTACGCCGTTTTGGAGAAACCTTTATGAGCGCAGCCTATTTCATCACCGGCACTGACACCGATGTCGGCAAGACCACCATTGCAGCAGGTTTGTTGCATGCCGCGCGGTCAGCCGGTTTGAGCACGGCGGCAGGCAAGCCGGTCGCCTCCGGTTGCGATGTGACGCCCAAGGGCTTGCGCAATGCCGATGCGCTGGCGTTGCTGGCGGAGTGCTCAGTGCCTTTGACTTATGCACAGGTCAACCCTGTGGCGTTCGAACCCGCCATCGCTCCGCATCTGGCGGCACGGGAGGCCGGTGTGGTGTTGACAGTGCAATCATTGTTGGCGCCCATGCAGGAAATTCTCGATATGCAGGCGGATTTCACCTTGATCGAAGGTGCTGGAGGCTGGCGGGTGCCTTTGGCGGACCAGGACAATCTTTCGGACCTGGCGATGGCGCTGGACCTGCCGGTGATCCTGGTGGTGGGCGTGCGCCTGGGTTGCATCAACCATGCGCTGCTGACGGCCGAGGCGATTGCTCAGGACGGTTTGCAGTTGGCGGGGTGGGTGGCCAATATCATCGATGCGAAGACTTCGCGTCTGGAAGAAAACCTTGCAACACTCGCTGAGCGGATCCCGGCACCGTGCCTTGGGCGAGTGCCGAAACTCAAGTTGGTGACGGCTGAAGCGGTGGCGGAGCATCTGCAACTGGATCTACTGGACTGAGTTTTCTGGCAGGGGTTTTAACTATGACAAGGCACTGTGCCATTAGTGTTTTTGTCGGGCCTTTTGTCTGTGGGTCTGCTTCAATGGCCGCTGTTGATCCTTTGCAAGGACGAGTTCTCCCATGGAAATCTCAGGAAACACCGCTTTTTATGCCGGTCTGAGCACTATTCAGACAGGGCAGAACCGTGTCGATCAAGCCTCTGGCCAGATCGCCAACACGACGATCGAGCGTTCGGTGACCAGCCAGTCTTCCGAGGCTCAGGTTGATCGCTTGCGCTCGGTAGATCGCAGTCAGCAGTCGGACCTGGCCAGTAACATGCTCGAGATGTCCCAAGGCAAATTTCAGGTTGAACTGGGTGTCAAAGTCGCCAAGGCATCCGACGAAGTGCTCGGTACGTTGATTGATACCTACGCTTGATCCCTCGCTGAATCCGCCCCTCCACGCCGCGACTATTCGCGGCGTTTTTCTGCGTAAGTCCTTCTCGCTCAACTAATCTCTTCTGCACAGCGTATTGCTCAGGCGACGGTGTTGAGTGGCTGTGGGTCTGGTATTTGCCTCAGGCGATGACGAACGGCAAAAGATCGGCGCTTGACAAGATTTAGGCGTAAACGTATGTTTCAAACAACTGTTTGACCGCCACAACAAATCAACGCGGTCGTTCATTCCCGGTTACATCAGCAGAGGTTTATCGCTATGCCTGACTACAAGGCCCCCTTGCGTGATATTCGCTTCGTTCGTGACGAACTGCTCGGCTACGAAGCGCACTATCAGAGCCTTCCGGCTTGCCAGGACGCAACTCCAGACATGGTTGACGCCATTCTCGAAGAAGGCGCCAAGTTTTGTGAGCAGGTGCTGGCTCCGCTGAACCGCGTGGGTGACACCGAAGGCTGCACCTGGAGCGAGTCCGGCGTTAAAACCCCGACGGGCTTCAAAGAAGCCTACAAACAATTTGTCGAAGGCGGCTGGCCAAGCCTGGCTCACGACGTAGAGCACGGTGGCCAAGGCCTGCCGGAATCTCTGGGTCTGGCTGTCAGCGAAATGGTTGGCGAAGCCAACTGGTCGTGGGGTATGTACCCAGGCCTGTCCCATGGCGCGATGAACACCATTTCCGAGCACGGCACGCCTGAGCAGCAAGAGGCTTACCTGACCAAACTGGTTTCCGGCGAATGGACCGGCACCATGTGCCTGACCGAACCGCATTGCGGCACCGATCTGGGCATGCTGCGCACCAAGGCTGAACCTCAGGCCGACGGTTCCTACAAAGTCTCCGGCACCAAGATCTTCATCTCGGCCGGTGAACACGACATGGCCGACAACATCGTCCACATCGTGCTGGCACGTCTGCCGGATGCGCCGGCTGGCACCAAAGGTATTTCGCTGTTCATCGTTCCCAAGTTCATGCCGAACGAAGACGGTTCGGTCGGCGCACGCAACGCTGTGACCTGTGGTTCCCTGGAACACAAGATGGGCATCCACGGTAACGCCACCTGCGTGATGAACTTCGACGCGGCCACCGGTTACCTGATTGGCCCGGCGAACAAAGGCCTGAACTGCATGTTCACCTTCATGAACACCGCACGTCTGGGCACCGCGCTGCAAGGTCTGGCTCATGCCGAGATTGGCTTCCAGGGCGGTCTGAAATACGCTCGTGATCGTCTGCAAATGCGCTCCCTGACTGGCCCGAAAGCGCCGGAAAAAGCCGCTGACCCGATCATCGTTCACCCTGACGTACGTCGCATGCTGTTGACCATGAAAGCCTTCGCCGAAGGCAACCGTGCGATGGTTTACTTCACTGCCAAGCAAGTCGACATCGTCAAGTACGGCGTGGACGAAGAAGAGAAGAAGAAGGCCGACGCACTGCTGGCGTTCATGACGCCGATCGCCAAAGCCTTCATGACTGAAGTCGGCTTCGAATCCGCCAACCACGGTGTGCAAATCTACGGTGGCCACGGCTTCATCGCTGAGTGGGGCATGGAGCAGAACGTTCGCGACAGCCGTATTTCGATGCTGTACGAAGGCACCACCGGTATCCAGGCACTCGACCTGCTGGGCCGTAAAGTGCTGATGACTCAAGGCGAAGCCCTGAAAAGCTTCACCAAGATCGTCCACAAGTTCTGCCAGACCAACGAAGGCAACGAAGCGGTCAAAGAGTTCGTCGAGCCATTGGCTGCGCTGAACAAAGAGTGGGGCGAGCTGACCATGAAGGTCGGTATGGCGGCCATGAAAGACCGCGAAGAAGTCGGCGCGGCGTCGGTGGATTACCTGATGTACTCCGGTTACGCCTGCCTGGCTTACTTCTGGGCTGACATGGCGCGTCTGGCTGCCGAGAAACTGGCTGCCGGCACCACTGAAACGGCGTTCTACACCGCCAAGCTGCAGACTGCGCGCTTCTACTTCCAGCGCATCCTGCCGCGTACCCGCACTCACGTTGTAACCATGCTGTCGGGCGCTAACAACCTGATGGACATGAAAGAAGAAGACTTCGCGCTGGGTTACTAAGTCCCACGCTGTCGCTTCATAAAGCCGCTGCTTCCTCGGGAGCAGCGGCTTTTTTGTGCGCGATATCTACGCGTAAATATTCCCGACTAAAACGCTAAGAGGAATGCCTTTGCTGCCGTTAAAGAGGATGGCGATGTGACATGCCGCTCGAAGAGCAGGCACAATGCCATCTTTGTTTGCCGGGTCGGAGCTTTACCCTTGCCGCGTTCTTCCGCTGTACGTTTCAGCCATTTCCTGCCGTCGTTGCTGCTTTTGCTCGCGGGGCTGGCGGCTGCGTACGTGAAGGATTTGAACGTCTTTTTCACCTCGCTGTTCAACGTACTGCCAACCCTGGTGCTGTTGCTCGGCGGTGCTTACTGCGCGGTTTACCGACGTCAGCGTGAACTGTTTCTGATGGTCACGGTGTACATCGCCTACTTCCTGCTCGACACCCAGACCGACTATTACCGCGACAACGGCAAGGTTCGTGAAGACGCCGCTGTAGTCTTCCATCTGTGCTGCCTGTTGCTGCCGTTGCTCTATGGTGTGTTCGCCGGCTGGCAGGAACGCACGCACTTGTTCCAGGACATGGTGGCGCGCTTCGCCGTGTTGCTGGCCTTCGGTAGCGTGGTGTTGGGACTGGAACAAAGTTACCCGCAGGCGCTGTTGATGTGGCTGTCGGAGATCCGCTGGCCAGCGTTGCATGGCGCCTGGATGAGCCTGATCCAGTTGTCTTATCCAGTGTTTTTCGCCTCGTTTGCGTTACTGGCCTGGCAATACTGGCGCAATCCAAGACCCTTGCATGCCGCCCAATTGGTGGGCTTGCTCGGGTTGTTCTGGATGTTGCCGAAAACCTTCATCCTGCCGTTCACCCTGAACATCATGTGCAGCCAAGTGATGTTGATGATTGCCGCAGCGGTCGCCCATGAGGCCTATCAAATGGCCTTCCGCGACGAGCTTACCGGTCTGCCGGGCCGCCGCGCCTTGAATGAGCGGATGCAGCGATTGGGGCGCAATTACGTGCTGGCGATGAGCGACGTCGATCACTTCAAGAAATTCAATGACACCCACGGTCACGATGTCGGTGATCAGGTACTGCGACTTGTCGCCAGCAAGCTGTCGAAAATCGGCGGAGGCGGTAGGGCGTATCGCTACGGCGGTGAGGAATTCGCCCTGGTGTTTGCAGGCAAGACCCTCGAAGAGTGTATGCCGCACCTGGAAGTCATCCGCGAGTCCATCGCCACCTACAACATTCAACTGCGCAATCAGGACAGCCGCCCTCAGGACGACCAGCAAGGTCGTCAACGTCGCGCGGGCTCGGGCGCCTCAAGTGTGTCGGTCACCGTCAGCATCGGCGTGGCCGAACGACTGGAGCAACGCACCCCCGAAAAAGTGCTCAAGTCCGCTGACGAGGCGCTCTACAGTGCCAAGGGGGCGGGGCGAAACTGTGTGGTGGCGTTCGGTCAGACCCGTCGGGGCGCGGTGCGCATGGACGCCGCTAATGATTGAGTGATGATGGCGCATTCAGCGTCTGGACTGTGATTGTGAGGCCGGGTGTGCGGCAGTAGGTTTGGGGAATCTGCTGCCGGAGAAATGACCATGCCTGAGTACAAAGCTCCCCTGCGCGACATGCGCTTTCTGATCGACCACGTCTTCGATTTTCACAGCAACTACGCCGCGCTGGGCGCCACCGATGCCAGCCCGGACATGGTCAATGCGATCCTCGAAGAAGGTGCAAAGTTCTGTGAGAACGTTCTCGCACCGCTGAACCGCAGCGGCGACGAAGAAGGCTGCCATTTCGACAATGGCGTGGTGACTACGCCTACAGGCTTCAAGCAGGCCTTCGCACAATACGTTGAAGGTGGCTGGCACGGTCTGGCGGCTGACCCGGTTTACGGCGGCCAGGGTTTGCCGAGTTCACTGGGGCTGGTAATCAGCGAAATGGTCGGCTCCAGCAACACCTCCTGGGGCATGTACCCCGGCCTGACTCACGGCGCGATGTCGGCGATCCACGCCCATGGCACTGAAGAACAGAAACAGACTTATCTGAGCAAACTCACCGCCGGCCAATGGACCGGCACCATGTGCCTGACCGAAGCCCATTGCGGCACTGACCTGGGCATCATCAAAACCCGCGCCGTGCCTGCGGCCGATGGCAGCTATGCGATCTCCGGCAGCAAGATCTTCATCTCTGCCGGCGAGCACGACATGAGTGAAAACATCATTCACCTGGTGCTGGCGAAACTGCCGGACGCTCCAGCCGGGACCAAGGGCATTTCGCTGTTTATCGTTCCTAAATTCCTACCCAATGACGAGGGTGAGGCGGGCGAACGAAATGGTGTTTCCTGTGGCTCGATCGAACACAAAATGGGCATCAAGGCCTCGGCCACCTGTGTGCTGAATTTCGACGATGCCAAGGGCTTCTTGATCGGTGAGCCGAACAAGGGCCTGAATTGCATGTTCACCATGATGAACCACGCACGGCTTGGCACCGGCATGCAGGGTTTGTGTCTGGGGGAGGCGAGCTTTCAGGGTGCGATCAAGTACGCCAACGACCGTCTGCAGATGCGTGCGCTGACCGGCCCTAAAGCGCCGGAAAAGGCCGCCGACCCGATCATCGTTCATCCTGACGTGCGCAGGATGTTACTGACCATGAAGGCCTTCAACGAAGGCAATCGGGCGCTGACTTATTTCACCGCGCAGTTGTTGGACGTGGCGCATCTGAGCCCGGATGAAACGGCGCGTCAGGATGCCGAAGACCTGCTGGCGTTCCTCACGCCGATCTGCAAAGCCTTCATGACCGATACCGGACTGGAAGTGACCAACCACGGCATGCAGGTGTTCGGTGGTCACGGTTTTATCCGCGAGTGGGGCATGGAGCAATTGGTTCGTGACTGCCGGATCGCACCGATCTACGAAGGCACCAACGGCATTCAGGCGCTGGACTTGCTTGGAAGAAAAGTCCTCGGCAGCCAGGGGAAATTGCTGCGCGGGTTCACCAAAATCGTCCACAAGTTCTGTGCGGCAAACGCCGGACATCCGCAACTTGCCAGCTACGTGGCGCAGCTCAACGACCTGAATCAGCAGTGGGGAGAGGTGACCACCAAGGTCGGCATGGCCGCAATGAAAAATCCGGATGAAGTCGGCGCGGCGTCGGTGGATTACCTGATGTACAGCGGTTACATCATCCTCGGCTATCTGTGGCTGCGCATGGCGTTGATCGCTCAGGCGCAGCTCGATGCGGGCAGTGGCGATGCCGATTACTGCCAGGCAAAACTGGCGACCAGCGAGTTTTACTTCAAGCGTTTGCTGCCACGTACTGCCGCTCATCGCGCCGCCATCGAAGCAGGTAGTGATTGCCTGATGAAGCTGCCGGCGGAGTTGTTTGCGCTTTAATCTTTAAAACCAGTGACAAAGGAGCCCGCGTTATTGCGGGCTTTTTTATGACTGAATAGTCAGTGACTAAACATTACAAAACGGTCACTGGCTGACCCTATGTGTCGCAAAAGTTGTTGGGTTACACTCGAACCCAACGAAAGCACCACTCCTACGAATCACCTGTTTAGATCTTGCGAGGTTTGCCATGGCTGACTACAAAGCGCCCCTGCGCGATATGCGCTTCGTCCTCAATGAAGTTTTCGAAGTCGCCAAACTCTGGGCCGAGCTGCCTGCGCTGGCCGAGACTGTCGATGCGGAAACGGTCGAAGCCATTCTTGAAGAGGCCGGCAAGGTCACCAGCAAAAGCATCGCACCTCTGAGCCGTGCGGCTGACGAAGAAGGTTGCCATTGGGCGGACGGTGCCGTCACCACGCCAGCAGGTTTCCCACAGGCTTATCAGACTTACGCTGAAGGCGGTTGGGTCGGTGTCGGCGGCGATCCGACCTACGGCGGTATGGGCATGCCCAAGGCTGTTTCGGCTCAGGTCGAAGAAATGGTCAACTCCGCCAGCCTGTCGTTCGGCCTGTACCCGATGCTGACTGCGGGCGCCTGCCTGTCGATCAACGCCCACGCCAGCGAAGAGCTGAAAGCCGCGTACCTGCCGAACATGTACGCCGGCGTCTGGGCCGGCTCCATGTGCCTGACCGAGCCACACGCCGGTACTGACCTGGGGATCATTCGTACCAAAGCCGAACCTCAGGCTGACGGTTCCTACAAGGTTAGCGGCACCAAGATCTTCATCACCGGCGGCGAACACGACCTGACCGAGAACATCATCCACCTGGTACTGGCCAAACTGCCGGACGCGCCAGCGGGGCCGAAAGGCATTTCGCTGTTCCTGGTGCCGAAGTTCATGGTCAATGCCGATGGCAGCCTGGGCGCTCGTAACCCGGCCAACTGCGGTTCGATCGAACACAAGATGGGCATCCAGGCGTCCGCGACCTGTGTGATGAACTTCGACGAGGCCGTGGGTTACCTGGTCGGCGAGCCAAACAAAGGTTTGGCCGCGATGTTCACCATGATGAACTACGAGCGTCTGGGGGTTGGTATCCAAGGCCTGGCCACCGGCGAGCGCTCCTACCAGAACGCCATCGAATACGCCCGCGACCGTCTGCAAAGCCGTTCGCCGACCGGCGCGCAAAACAAGGATAAGGTCGCTGACCCGATCATCGTCCACCCGGACGTGCGGCGCATGTTGCTGACCATGAAAGCTTCGAACGAAGGCGGTCGTGCCTTCTCGACGTACGTGGCCATGCAACTGGACACCGCCAAGTTCAGCGAAGACGCCGCGACCCGCAAACGGGCGGAAGATTTGGTGGCCTTGCTGACCCCGGTGGCCAAGGCGTTCCTGACCGACCTGGGTCTGGAAACCACGATTCACGGCCAGCAGGTGTTCGGCGGCCACGGTTACATCCGTGAGTGGGGCCAGGAGCAATTGGTCCGCGACGTGCGCATCACCCAGATCTACGAAGGCACCAACGGCATTCAGGCGCTGGACCTGGTGGGACGCAAGATCGTCGGCACCGGCGGGGCGTTCTACAACCTGTTCGCCGACGAGATCCGTCATTTCACCGCGACTGCCAGTGCTGATCTGGCCGAGTTCACCAAACCGCTGAACGATGCCGTGACCACCCTCGATGAACTGACCGCGTGGCTGCTCGATCGGGCGAAAAACAACCCGAACGAAATCGGCGCTGCCTCGGTCGAGTATCTGCAAGCATTCGGTTACGTGTCGTATGCGTACATGTGGGCACTGATGGCCAAGGCCGCTTTTGGCAAAGAGGCGCAGGACGATTTCTACGCGAGCAAATTGGGCACGGCGCGCTTCTATTTCGCCCGTCTACTGCCGCGTATTCACTCGTTGAGCGCGTCGGTGAAGGCTGGTAGCGAGTCGTTGTTCCTGCTGGACGCAGGGCAGTTCTGACGATGTAGCGTCATGTAAGCATTCTCTTACATAACGTGCTGCTCTTCTCCCATAGATGAAGATTGGATCCACAGCTAATCTACTTCACATGGACGTCGCGCAGGAAGCGCAAAGCAACAACACGGACACGTAGGATTCTGCCAGGACGGCGGAGTGAAATGGATGTCAGGGAAACAGTCTGCAAAGCCCCGCTTCGGCGGGGTTTTCTTTTGCCTGCAGAAAAGTGCTCAGCTCATTTCATCCCGTGTTGCCGGGCTGCTCAAACGCCCCTCCGAGCCATTCATCACTTCTTCCAGCAACGTACGCAATAAGGCCAGCGAGGCCTGTTGCCGCTGCACATCCCGACACACCAATCCAACTTTAAGCGGCACCCTCGGCTCGCTCAATGGTTTCCACAACAGTTCCTTGTTGCCGTGTGCCTGTTGCGAGCGTCCGGGCAGCACCGTCGCCAGTCGCGTGTGCGGCAGACTGTCGAGAATCCCCGCCATGTTGTTCAGTTCTGCCTGTACCTGCGGACGTCGTCCCAGATTAGCCAGTTGCGCCTGCCAGATCTGCCGCACTTGAAACTCTTCACCCAGCAACAACATTGGCAATTCGGCGGCCTGACTCATGGACACTTTCTTGAATTCCCGCAGTGGATGGTCCGCCGGGATGACAAGAGTCAGTTCATCTTCGTACAGCATCACGCCGTGTAACCCCGGCTGACGAGGCGGCAGATAGCTGATACCGATGTCCAGAGAACCGTTGAGCAAGCGCCGCTCGATTTCCAGCCCCGTCAGTTCATAGATCTGCACCACCAAATGCGGCTGCGCCTTGCGCACGCGTTCGAGCATCTGCGGCACCAGGCTGGTATGGACGGTCTGCAATACACCGATGGCCAATGTGCGCAGTGCCTGACCCTTGAAGTTGCCCAGGGCTTCCCGTGCCCGCTGCAATCCATCCAGCAAGGGCAGGGCATGGTTGTACAACGTATGAGCAGCCAGGGTTGGCAGCAGACGTTTGCTGCTGCGTTCGAACAGGCTCACATCGAGGTTTTGCTCGAGGTGGCGGATCTGCTGGGACAGCGCCGGTTGGGAGATTGAAAGCCGCTCGGCAGCCCGGCCCACATGACCTTCTTCGTAGACCGCGACGAAATAACGCAGTTGTTTGAAATCCATAAGGTGTGCTTATCGAAAATGCTGGGAAATCGAAATGGCCCAAGGCCTTGCGTGAGCCTAGTCTAACCGCATTCACAAGGCTTACAGGGCCACAGGGCGCGATGAATACCGTTTGCTTCGAGGGTGTTTACATAGGTAAGGCAAAAAACCTCGCACGAGGTTTGATCAGATGAACCTGTTTAATTTGCGGCGCACTCCTCCGAGTCTTGATGACCTGGCTGTGGACACCTTCTTGCCGTCCAAAGGCGACAACTTTTCCAGCGAGTGCCTGATGCCCAGTGTCGAGCGACCGAAACAGATATTCGTGCGCGGCCAGGGCTCATGGTTGTGGGACAGCGATGACCGCGCGTATCTGGATTTCTCACAGGGTGGCGGGGCCAATAGTCTCGGACACAGCCCTTCGGTACTGGTCAACGCCATCGCGGCGCAGGCTCAGTCGTTGATCAACCCCGGCTTCGGCCTGCATAACCGCGGCATGCTCAATCTTGCTGAGCGACTGTGTTCCAGCACCGGGAGTGATCAGGCGTACCTGCTCAACAGTGGCAGCGAAGCCTGTGAAGCGGCGATCAAACTGGCGCGCAAATGGGGCCAACGGCATCGCGGCGGGGCTTCGCGGATCATTGTTGCCAACAACGGCTGCCATGGTCGTAGTCTGGGGACGATTTCGGCGTCGGACAGTTCGAGTCTGACTAACCGGTTCGAGCCGTTGCTTCCGGGCTTCAGTCACGTTCCGTTCAATGACCTTCCGGCCTTGCATGCGGCCGTCGACGCCCAGACCGTGGCGATCATGCTCGAACCGATCCAGAGCGAAGCCGGGGTGATACCGGCCACCGAGCATTACCTCAAAGGGGTCGAGCGCCTGTGCCGTGAGCTGGGCATTCTGCTGATCTTCGACGAAGTGCAAACCGGTTTAGGGCGTTGTGGCACCTTGCTCGCCGAACAATCCTACGGCGTGCGGGCAGATATCGTTGTTCTCGGCAAAGGGCTGGGCGGTGGCGTGCCATTGGCAGCGTTGCTGGCTCGGGGCAAAGCTTGCTGTTTCGACGTCGGTGAAGTGACAGGAACTCATCATGGCAATGCGCTGATGACGGCGGCCGGTCTTGCCGTCCTCGACAGCGTGCAGGACAAGGGATTTCTCGATCATGTCGGGGAAACCGGTCAGCACCTGTGCGAAGGTCTGCAGCGTTTAACCCATCGCTATGGTCACGGTGAGTTGCGCGGAAAAGGACTGTTCTGGGGTCTTACCTTGTCCGACGAATCGGCTGACGCCGTCGTCAAAGCGGCGTTGTACGAAGGCTTGCTGCTCAACGCTCCGCAGCCTGATTGCCTGCGCTTTACCCCGGCTCTGACCGTCAGCAAAACCAACATCGACGAAATGCTCCTGCGCCTGGCCCGCGCCTTCTCCCGCGTGCGCACTGCGCAACTGCAGTGCCGCAAAGGGATTGCCGTCTGATCAGACCTGTCCTACACGAATTCCCGAACCGTCTCGCGGTATAACGCATCGCCCCATGCCTGATTCTTTTGGCGTGGGGCGTTTTTTTGTCTGCGAAACTCACCGCGATGGTTGGGTGCTCGGAAGTCACAGAACTGAACCCTGACGAACGGCAAAGGTCGATTAGCTGTAGGCTCACGCGAGCCAACTTTAATCAGGAGCTGACCCCATGGACTTTATTCGCATCATCATCGCCATTCTGTTGCCGCCACTGGGTGTGTTTCTGCAAGTCGGTTTCGCCGGGGCGTTCTGGCTGAACATTCTGCTGACGTTGTGCGGTTACATCCCCGGGATCGTGCATGCGGTGTACATCATCGCCAAGCGCTGAGTTTCGCGGCGTCAGATAGATCGCTTTCGCGGGCAAGCCGTGCCCGCGAATGGAGCGCTGCGATCTCACTCCGCCAACGCCATTACCCTTCGATAAAACAACCACTCCTGCTCCAGCGCATGGGCCTGATTGCCGGCCTTGCGAAAGCCATGGCGTTCGTCTGCGTAGTAATGCGCTTCAACCAGAATGCCGTTGTCCTGTAGCGCCGTGACCATGTCGCGGGTCTGTTGCGGCACCACCACAGCGTCCAGTTCTCCCTGAAAGAAAATCACCGGAACACTGATGTTGCCCGCGTGCAGCACCGGCGTTCGAGCCGCGTAGCGTTCGGCATCCTGCACCGGGTCGCCGATCAGCCAATCCAGATAATCGCCTTCGAACTTGTGGGTCGTTCGGCTCAGCGCCACAGGATCACTGACGCCATACAGGCTGGCGCCAGCGCGGAAAACGTTGTGAAAGGCCAATGCGCAAAGGGTGGTGTAGCCACCTGCACTGCCGCCGCGAATAAACGCCTGGTTGCCGTCGATCAGTCCGCGACCGGCAAGATGAGCGACGACTGCGCAAGCGTCTTCCACATCTACTTCACCCCAGCTCAAATGCAGCGCTTGCCGATAAGCCCGGCCATAGCCACTGCTGCCGCGGTAGTTAAGGTCGGCCACGGCGAACCCACGTTGCGCCCAGTACTGGATACGCGGATCGAGCATGGGGTAGCAGGCCGATGTCGGGCCGCCGTGGATGAACACCACCAGAGGCGGTTTCGCATCACCGGTCATCGCTGGATAGAAGAAGCCGTGCGCCTCGCCCGAACCGCTCGGGTAGCGCAGGGTTTGCGGGACGCTGATCTGCTCGGCAGGCAACGGTGCAATACCGCCAGCCAGTGTTTTGACCTGCCGGGTCTGGCGGTCGATGGCAATGACTGCCGACGAACTGACGGGCGAAGCGGCGATGCAGTAAATGAACTGCTCATCCAATGCGAGAGACCGGAAGCGGCTGTAATTACCCGTGAAATCTTCACCGGCGTCACCACAAATACCCAGTCTGCCAAACCCGTCTTCGGTCCAGCTCGCCAGATAGCGGCCTTCGCTCAGCGGCAACCAGGTGCAGCCACCCAGCTGCCACGGTGCTGGTCCATGATCAGCGGCGGCACTCGGAAGTGGGCTCAGACCGTCTGCCGATTCCACCCAGGGCTGCCAGTAGCCGCCGCGATCTGTCAGGCAAAACAGACGGCCGCTGGTATCGAACCTCGGTTGTTGCAGCGATTCCTCAGCGTCTTCGCCCGCCACGCAACGCGGCAGAGCAAAACGGCCATCGCTCTGGCGTTCGGCAACCATCAGGCGAGTCGCGGTCCATGGCTGATCCGGGCGGCTCCATTCGATCCACGCCAGTCGTTGCGCGTCGGGACTCAACGTCGGCGCGGCATAGAAATCAGCGCCTTCGGCCAGCAGATGACGTACCCCGTCAGCCACATCGATAGCCACCAGTCGATGCCGATCGCGGTTTTCTTCAACCGCCAATACCTGCCCGTTAGCGAACTGCAGATCGCCGTATCGGCAGTCGCCTGAGCTCAGCAACTCGGGTGTCTCGCCGGCCAGCGACTGCCGATACAGCTGTTGGTCCGCCTCGTTGACGAACACTATCCCGTCATCGGTCAGACAGAACGCGCCGCCGCCATATTCGTACACGCGACTGCGCGCACTGAAGCCCGCTGGCGTCAGGCAGTGCGCCTGGCCGTCACGCCAATGCCAGATCCGACAGGCGGCATCCTCGGGACGGTACTCGTTCCAGAACAAGCCATGTGGGCCGACCTGCAACTCGGCGAAGTCGATGCCGGCCGCAACAGCCTTGGCAGCGCTGAAGGGTTCAGCTTTTAGCGATGAGTCGTGAATTTCGTTCATTGCGAAAGGCCAATTGTTCAATGGTCTGGGTCGCGTGTTCGGCTTCTTCGCGAGCCTTGAGGATCACGCCGTGATGTTCCGACTTGCTGCACACCGGGTCGGCGTTGCTCGCGTCCCCCGTGAGCATGAATGCCTGGCAGCGACAGCCGCCGAAGTCTTTTTCTTTCTCGTCGCAGGAACGGCACGGCTCGGGCATCCAGTCGTAACCGCGAAAGCGGTTGAAGCCGAAGGAGTCGTACCAAATGTGCTGCATGCTGTGGTCGCGCACGTTGGGAAACTGCACCGGCATCTGTCGGGCGCCGTGACAAGGTAGAGCGGTTCCGTCCGGTGTGACTGTCAGAAAAATACTGCCCCAGCCATTCATGCAGGCTTTCGGGCGCTCTTCGTAATAGTCAGGGGTGACGAAAATCAGCTTGCACGGGTGCCCTTCGGCTTCGAGTTTGGCGCGGTATTCGTTGGTGATGCGTTCGGCGCGGACCAGTTGTTCCTTGGTCGGCAACAGACCGACCCGATTGAGCTGCGCCCAACCGTAGAACTGGCACGTGGCGAGTTCGACGAAGTCCGCCTCAAGGGCGATGCACAGCTCGATGATCCGGTCGATCTTGTCGATGTTGTGCCGATGGGTCACGAAGTTCAGCACCATCGGATAGCCGTGGGCTTTCACTGCGCGGGCCATTTCCAGCTTTTGGGCGAAGGCTTTTTTCGAGCCGGCCAGCAAGTTGTTCACTTGCTCGTCGCTGGCCTGAAAGCTGATCTGAATGTGGTCCAGGCCGGCCTTCTTGAAGTCGCTGATTTTCTGCTCGGTCAGGCCGATGCCGGAGGTGATCAGATTGGTGTAGAACCCCAGCTTGCGCGCCTCGGTGATCAGCTCGGCGAGGTCCTGGCGCACCAGCGGTTCGCCGCCGGAAAAGCCTAACTGCGCCGCGCCCATTTCCCGCGCTTCGCGGAACACTTTGATCCACTGTTCGGTGCTCAGCTCTTTGCCTTGCTCGGCGAAGTCCAGCGGATTGGAGCAGTACGGGCATTGCAACGGGCAGCGATAGGTCAGCTCGGCCAGCAGCCACAGCGGCAGGCCGATTTCGGGCTTGGGTGGTAAATTGTCTGACGCGGAATCAGGCAAGTTCGATCCAGTGCTGAGCACGGGCGACCTCCATGAATTGCTCGATGTCGTCACCGAGCTCGGGCACGCCGGGGAACTGCGCGTCCAGTTCGGCGATGATCGCCGCGACGTCACGCTCGCCGTCGATCAAACCGCCGATCAGTGCGGCGCTTTCGTTGAGTTTGATCATGCCTTCCGGGTAGAGCAGCACATGACCTTTCTGCGCCGGTTCGTACTGGTAGCGGTAGCCCTGACGCCAGGTCGGGGTCTTGCTGCGATCAAAACTCATAAGGTGATTCCTTTATGCCAGACCCGTTGCTCGGTCACGCTGTGATACGGCGGGCGTTTCAGTTCGTAGGCCATGCTCATGGCATCGAGCATGCTCCAAAGGATGTCGAGTTTGAACTGGAGAATTTCCAGCATGCGCTCTTGGCCGGCCCGCGTCGTGTAGTGCTGCAAAGTGATCGCCAAGCCGTGTTCCACATCGCGGCGTGCCTGACCCAGCCGGGTGCGGAAATACTCGTAACCAGCCGGGTCGATCCACGGGTAATGCTGCGGCCAGCTGTCGAGGCGCGACTGGTGGATCTGCGGCGCAAACAGTTCGGTCAGCGAGCTGCTGGCGGCTTCCTGCCAACTGGCACGGCGGGCGAAGTTGACGTAGGCATCGACGGCAAATCGCACGCCGGGCAGTACCAATTCCTGCGAGCGTAGCTGATCCGGGTCGAGGCCGACGGCCTGGCCCAGGCGCAGCCAGGCTTCGATGCCGCCGTCTTCGCCGGGGGCGCCGTCATGGTCGAGCAAACGCTGAATCCACTCACGACGAATCTCGCGGTCCGGGCAGTTGGCGAGGATCGCGGCGTCCTTGAGTGGAATGTTCACTTGATAATAGAAACGGTTGGCCACCCAGCCCTGGATCTGCTCGCGCGTTGCCCGGCCTTCGTACATCGCCACGTGATACGGGTGATAGATGTGGTAATAGGCGCCCTTGGCGCGCAGGGCTGCTTCGAACTCGGCGGGGGACATTGCTGTGTCAGTCATTTCGGTTCTCCGGGAACAACCGTAGGTGTGTAGTGCTCGCGATAGACCGCGCAGCGGTCTCGGCTCTTAAAGCACAATACTCATGCCGTCATACGCCACTTCAACATTGCGCCGAGCCAGTTCTGCACGCTCTGGCGAATCCTCATCAAGAATCGGGTTGGTGTTGTTGATGTGGATAAGCACTTTGCGCTGCTTGGGCAGTTGTTCCAGCACTTCCAGCATGCCGCCGGGGCCGTTCTGTGCCAGGTGGCCCATTTCCCGGCCGGTACGGGTGCCGACGCCACGACGCTGCATTTCGTCGTCATCCCACATCGTGCCGTCCACCAGCAGGCAATCGCTGCCGGCCATGATTTCCAGCAGCGGGGCGTCGACCTTGCCCAGGCCCGGTGCGTAGAACAGTTTGCCGCCGGTGTTGAGGTCCTCAACGATCAGGCCGATGTTGTCGCCGGGGTGCGGGTCGAAGCGGTGCGGCGAGTACGGCGGTGCGGCGCTGCGCAGTGGCAAGGGGGTGAAGCGCAGGCTCGGGCAGGCCGGAATGGTGAAGCTGCGGTCGAGCTCGATCTGGTTCCAGGTCAGCCCGCCGTTCCAGTGGGTCAGCATGGTGAACAGCGGGAAACCGGTGCTCAGGTCTTCGTGGACCATGTCGGTGCACCAGACCTGGTGCGGGCAACCTTCGCGCAGGCTAAGCAGGCCGGTGGTGTGGTCGATCTGGCTGTCCATCAGGATGATCGCGTTGATGCCGGTATCGCGCAGGGCTCGGCCCGGTTGCATCGGGGCGAAGCTCTGGAGTTGGGCGCGGATGTCCGGCGAGGCGTTGCACAACACCCAGTTCACGCCGTTATCGGAAATTGCGATGGACGACTGGGTCCGCGCTTTGGCGTTCAGGCTGCCATCGCGAAAACCTGCGCAGTTCACGCAGTTGCAGTTCCACTGGGGGAAACCACCGCCAGCGGCGGAACCTAGAATCTGGACAAACATGGCCGCTCCATCTTTCGAATACTGAAAATAAAAACGCCTCGGCGAGCCGAGGCGTTGCACTGCGCTACAAAAAGATTAGCGGCTTGCGAAGTACATGGTGACTTCAAAGCCGATACGCAGGTCGGTGTAAGCAGGTTTGGACCAGGACATAGGAGCGCTCCTTCAGGTGATGGGACAGTTGAGGTCTATACATATAGTCCACCTCCAGCCGGAGATGTTCAGATAGTTAGGTGGCTATGTTACTCAAAATTACAGGGCGATTGGCCGGGAATCTTTGAGAAAGCTAATTGCAGCACCGGTAATGATCATTTTGCCGCTTGCCAAGGCGAAGCCGGGCACGGCCCGCTGGCCAGACAGCGCCAACCGCCTTCGGCCTGATTCAGTCGTTGTGCGGCGACCAGTAACGTTTCGCGGTCGATCACCAGAATTGCCTGAGGCAGTTGAGTCAGATATTCCGACGAGTGGCCGGCCAGTTTGCCCTGCCAGAGCAGTTCGGCGGCCTGCGCATTGGGCAGCGCCGCGCTATTGAATTGATCGGCCAGTGTCTGGCGCTGGTCGATGAAGGTCTCGTCATTGATGTCTTCGATCATCCCGGCCAATCCGCTCAGGAAGTGTTCGATGTGTTCCAGCAGATCCAGAGGGGCGACGCTGGGTGATTGCACGCCGAACAACAGTCCGGTCTGCCCATGGATCTGCCGCAGGGCGCTGAACACCGCATAGCCGAGCTGCAGTTCTACCCGCAGGCGTTGGTAAAACGGCGTCTGGCAGACGTGAGCCAGCAAGCGCCATGCGGCTTCGTCAGCGATGTTTGCAGTTGCCGTCGGGCAGAAGAGCAACAAGGCGTGTTCGCTGGACCCGGTATCGACCGCGCTCCACAGATGCTGCGCGTTTATCGGCGAGGGCGGCGTCAGTTGATTGTCCGCAGTGCCTGGCACACGACTCAAGGCAAGGCCCATCGCCGCTTGTGTCTGGGCGGACAGGCCGGTCGCCAGACCATCCCAGCGTGCGCTCGACCAAAGCTGGATCAAATCGTCCGAGTCAGCGGTGCGCTCAAGGCAGTGATCGGGCAGCGCTTTAAGCAACTGTCGAATCGGCATCAACGCAACGCTCGGCACTTCTTGCGAGAAACCGGCATCAGGTGTTGTCAGTTCTTTCAGCGCATGTTCGAGGACGGTCGGCATCGGCTCCTGTAGCCCGGTCATTTTCAGCAGCCATTCATTGCCTGATGCGCTGAAGGAAAAATCGACACCTGCCTGACGAGCGTCTTCACGCAACGGCTGAAGGCGGTTTTCCAGGCTCATCTGAACGTTGCTGCGAGGTGCCGAGTCCAGACGCCAGCGCAGGTAAACGGCACCTTCGGCACTGTTATCCGGCAACGCCTGACTGAACTGCATGGGCGACCGTTCACGACGACCGCGTGAACGATCCTGAGCAAAGGTCCGCAAGCCTCGGTGTTTGCTGGTTTGGCCGCGGATCAGCCCGGCACTTGGGGCCGGAACCTCTGCGCGTAAAAACGGATTAGGTGTGGGCAGTTGCCATTGGCCGATGAAGTTATCCACAGCGCCGATTTGTTTCAGGACTTCCTTAAGGGCTGCAATGCCCGATTCGGATAACCCTGTTTCATGCTGTTCGCTGTCCAGTCGGGCCAGTTGCAGGGCGCCGCTGACTTGCTGTTGGCGTTGGAGCAGGGCGGCGTATTCTTCGCGCAACCCGGTCCAGGGTTGCTGTGAGGCAAAGAATCCAAGCCAATCCAGTAGCTGCTCGCGGATCCCGTTGGGCGTCGCGTTGGCAGGCAGCGTGAATTCGATGTGCAACAAAGCCTGGCCGGCGAACTGATACAACGGCGCAGCTTTCAGGCTGTCAGCCAAGCCGCGCTCGCGCAATTGCGCCAGCAGACCACCGGGTTTCGCGGCGTTCAGCCAATGACACAGGAACGCCAGCGCCTCGGGCGATGAATCGGGCAACGCGTCGAAGGCAAACAGCAGATCCAGTCGACGCGCTCCAGCCTGTTGATAACTTTTGTCCGAAGAATCCATCAGCGATGTAGGTGCTTGTTGCGGGACTTTTTCCCCTACGGGAATCGCAGCGCTAAAGCGCTGAGCCATCGCCCTCAACTCATCGAGACTCTGCGGCCCAGTCAGGCTCAAGGTCATCTGTCCGGTCTGATAAAACCGCTGATAAAAATCCTGCAAGGCTTGCTGGAACTCAGGTTGCGGCACCGGCAGGCTGTAGCGGTTGCCGGCGTGAAACGCCCGCAGCGGATGCGCCGCTGAAAGACCGTCGAACAGCGCAAATTTCTGCTGAGCGGTCGTATCCCGAGACCAGGCGACAAACTCTGCGTGCAGCACTTCCCGCTCCCGCCGCTGATCGTCCGGGTTCATACGTGGATGAGCGAGCATGTCAGACAGACGTTCCAGTCCCCCGGTAAACGCCTGAGGCGGTAACTCGAAAAAGTAATCCGTGGTGCGTTCGCTGGTCCGCGCATTCACCTGACCGCCATGACTCTGGACGTAGGCCATCAGTGCTTGGTCTGCGGGAAAGCGCTCTGTACCGAGAAACAGCAGGTGTTCGAGAAAGTGCGCCAGTCCGGGCCAGGCCAGCGGCACGTCATGGCTGCCAGCAGCGACCCGCAACACAGCAGCGCTACGTTTCAAATCAGGAGCATGACGCAGCGTCACCCGCAGGCCGTTGGCCAGGGTTTCAGTGTGAAGGTGGGGGTGATTCAGCGCAGGCATGAGCACTTCCAGAGCAGAGAAGTGCCAATGCTAGCGGATAACGATGGATCAGCGCTTGTTCAGCTCGCTGTAAAGCTCGGGACGACGATCGAGGAAGTAGCGATTGGCGGCGCGAGAATCGACCATCAACTGACGATCCAGCTCACCGACAATCAGCGCTTCATCGAGGCCTGCCTGGGCGATGCGGCTGCCATCCGGTGCGGCAATGCTGCTCTGGCCGCAATACTGGATCTCGCCTTCGTTGCCGCAATAGTTGGCATAAGCCACATAGCACTGGTTTTCGAAGGCCCGGGCGCGGACGGTGACGTCGGCGATGAAGTCGTAAGGAATCATGTTCGCCGTCGGCACCAGGATCAGCTCGGCGCCGGCCAGGGCCAGGCGCCGGGCGTTTTCCGGGAACTCCAGGTCGTAGCAGATCAGGAAGCCGAGCTTCCAGCCATTGAGTTCAACCAACGGAAACTCATCCGGCCCGGCGCTGAACATCGAGTGATCGAGGTCGCCAAACAGGTGAGTCTTGCGGTAGTTGCACAGGCGTTCGCCATTGGCGTCGATCAACTGCACGGCGTTGTAGATCTGCCCATCCTCGGTGCGCTCGGGATAGCCATACAAAATGGCGATCCCGGCCGTTTTGGCGATGCGCGCGATCTGCTGCGCCGACTCACCGTTGTGCACTTCCGCCAGCACGCTGACGGCATCGAGGCCGATGTTGTAGCCGGTCAAAAACATCTCCGGCAGCACCAGCAAATCCGCGCCCTTGGCCTCCAGCGCCAATTGATGCAGGCGTTGCAGATTGCCTGCGACATCCAGGGGCAGCGGTGGACATTGGTAAAGGGCTACGCGCATTTCGGATTCCTCTTACTCGGGCAGGGCGATCGGACCGATCTCGTTGAACACATCTCCTGGACCCGGGTTCTCGGCGTGAGTTTCACCGCCGAAGTGTTTCATGATGCCCCACACCGCATTGAGCGAGGTCTGCACAGCGCCTTCGACCCATGCAGGCGTCCACGAAACGTCGTCGCCGGCGATGAAAATCCCGCGCTGCTCGGCCGGCATGTCAGCCTGCATGAAGTGCGCGTACATGCGTTGGTTGTAGCGGTAATGGCCGGGCAGTGCGCCTTTGAATGCACCGAGGAAATGCGGGTCCGCCTCCCAGGACACGGTGATCGGATCGCCAATGATTCGCGCGGCGATGTCGACTTTCGGGTAGATCTTCTTCAACGCATCCAGCGCCAGTTTCACGCGTTTTTCCACGGGTTGCGGAAGCATTTTCAACGCGTCGCTCATCCACGAGTACGACAGGCAAATTACGCCCGGCTTGTCGTCGCCGTTGTCGAAGAGGTAGGTGCCGCGGGTCAGGCGATCGGTGAGGGTCATGCTCATCAGGTCGCGGCCGGTTTCCGGATCCTTGTCCTTCCAGAATGGCCGGTCGACCATCACGAAAGTTTTCGACGATTGCATGTAGCGGGTGCGGTCGAGGGCCATCCACATCTTTTGCGAGAACAGGGTTTCGTCGCATTCGATCTGGGTGGTCAGCAGCCAGCTCTGGCAGGTGGTCAGCACCGCTGCGTATTCGCGGGTGTCGCCCCAGTTATCGGTGACGGCAAAGCGCCCGTCTGCCGCGTGGGCAATTTTTTTCACGCCGGTACGCGGTGCGCCGTTGTGCAGGGAGCTGAGGCTGGTGCCTTCCGGCCAGTGCACGCAACGCTCCGGCACATGACGCCAGATCCCCAACGGCACTTGTTCCACGCCGCCGACCACCAAGTGCTGGTGATCGTCGCAGTTGGTCATGACCACACGGAAGATTTCCAGCATCGAGTTCGGGAAGTCCGAGTCCCAGCCGCCGGTGCCGAAACCGACCTGACCAAACACTTCGCGGTGATGGAACGAGAGTTTGGCGAAGGCTTTGGAAGTGGCAACGAAGTCGTAGAAGGTGCGGTCGTCCCACAGCGGAACGAGGGTGTTCCACAGCTCTTTGAGGCGCGGTACATCGCGGTCGCGGATCGCTTGCTGGATGTCAGAGAACTGCGAACCGGCTTCCAGCGCGTCGGCCCAGGCGTCGGCGACTTCCTGGAACAGTGCAGGAAGATCCGCCAGTTTTTGTGCGTAATGGGTCTGACCTTCGAGGTCGATCACCGTGCTGCCCGAGGCAGGCGTCAGCGGGTTCGGGAAAGGTTTGGTTTCAAGGCCGAGCTTGTCGACGTAGTGATAAAACGCGGTGGAAGACACCGGGAAACGCATGCCGCCGAGTTCGGCGATGATGCCTTCAGCGCCGTTGAATGCCTGGGAGCGCAGACGGCCGCCCATTTTCGAGGCTTCGTAGACGACGGGTTTGAGGCCCAGTTTCATCAATTCGTACGCTGCCACTAAGCCTGCGATGCCGGCACCGACGATCGCGACCTCAGCGCCATGATTGTGCGCAGGGATGCTGCCCAGACCGGCCGGGTGCTCGATCCAGTCGTCGAAGGCGAAGGGAAAGTCCGGACCAAAAATGGTGACTGGTTTTTTACCGTCTGCAGGATGGCGATTGTTCTTGTTCATGGCTGACCTTGCTGGCGACCGGACGCGGAGTGCGCGTCTGAGTATAGGAAAAGATGGCAGCCATTCTAGAGAGCGTAGAACACGTTAATAAGACGCAATGTGTCGTCGTTTTGCTAATTGTTTGATCAGAATGACGATGGATTGCTACACACCGTCAATGTGGGAGCCGAGCTTGCTCGCGATGAGGCCCTCCCAGACACCAAAGAGCTATCGGCAAAAACTCAAACCGGCTGCCCCCGATCAATCTTGCTACTCAAGATGATCGACGTAGTCGTCTTCTCCACCCCATCCACACTACCGATCTGATCCAGCAACTGATCCAGCTGCTCCGGTGAATCGGTGCGCAACCACGCCACGTAATCAAATTCGCCACTGACCGCACACAACTGCTGCACCTGAGCCATCGCGCTGAGACGTCGCAACACTTCTTTGCCCGAGCGCGGTTGCACCGTGATCCCGACGTACGCCTGCAAGCCACCATCCACGACACGTTGACCCAAACGCACGCCGTAGCCGGTGATCACTTTGGCCTTTTCCAGACGTGCCAACCGCGAAGTCACGGTGGTGCGGGCGATGCCCAATTGGCGGGCGAGCATGGCCACGCTCTCGCGGGCATTGATCTGCAGGGCTGCAATCAATTGGCGGTCGATTTCGTCAAGAACGGGCGGGCGAGTGTCAGGCAAAGGTCGTCTCCAGCGGCACAGATCAATGGGTTGGCATGTTACAGGCACATCTCTCACAGCGGATGTTTGATCTAGCTTCAGTACCGTTCAGGACATTTTTACCTGCGACAAATTGCCATAAGTAACTAGGTAGTACATTATTCCTCGCTTGTCACAAATGGGGAAAATTTCCGACATGAATAATTCTGGGGCTGCCGGCGGCGGCAAATGGTTGCTGTTGGGGCTGGGTGTCCTGATTGCGTTGATCGGGCTCGGCCTGGCCGGTGGCGGCGGCTATCTGGTCTCGCTCGGCGGTAGCGGGTATTTCCTGCTGATGGGCCTGGCGATGCTGGTTTCCGGGTTGATGATCGCCCGTCGTAAGCCGCAAGGTGCGTGGCTGTATGGTTTGGCGTTGATCCTTACCGCGATCTGGGCGGTGTGGGACACCGGTTTGGAATACTGGCCGTTGGTCTCGCGGGTGCTGATGTTTGTCGTGATCGGTCTGGTTGTTGCGCTGATCTATCCGACGCTGGTGCGTGCTTCGGGCGCGACCGCGGGCCGTGGCGCGTACGGTCTGGCCGGCATTCTGGGTGTAGGTGTCGTCGCAACGCTGGCCTACATGTTTGTGCCGACCCATGTGGTCAAGGCCAGCAGTGAGCCTGCGGTGACACCGGTCGCGCCTGGCACCGAGCAGAAAGACTGGGCCCATTGGGGCAACACCACCGCTGGCAACCGTTTTGCCGCGCTGGACCAGATCAACAAGGGCAATATCGACAAGCTGCAAGTCGCCTGGACCTTCCGCACCGGCGACATCCCACAAAGTACTGGCGCCGGTGCCGAGGACCAGAACACACCACTGCAAATCGGCGACACGGTCTACACCTGCACCGCTTACGGCAAAGTTTTCGCCCTGGATGCCGACACCGGCGCCCAGCGCTGGAAATTCGACCCGCCAGGCTCTGCGCCAAACTGGCAACGCTGCCGGGGTCTGGGTTACTCCGAAACCCCTGCGTCTTCAGACAATCAGCCAACGGCCTGTACGAAGCGTCTGTTTCTGCCGACCGGCGATGCGCGTCTGATCGCGATCAATGCTGAAACCGGCAAACCCTGCGAAGAGTTTGGCAACAAAGGTACCGTCGACCTGACAACCGATATGGGCGAAGTGAAACCCGGCTACTACCAACAAACCTCGACCCCATTGGTCGCAGGTGACGTGGTAATCGTCGGTGGTCGCGTCGCCGATAACTACTCCACCGGCGAACCGCCAGGTGTGGTTCGCGCCTACGACGTGCGCAGTGGTGAGCTGATGTGGGCGTGGGATCCGGGTAACCCGAACACCACCAAACGTCCGCCTGCCGGTGAGACCTACACCCGTGGTACACCGAACGTCTGGTCGGCCATGTCCTACGACGCCAAACTCGGTCTGGTTTACCTGCCAACCGGCAACGCCACCCCGGACTTCTTTGGCGGTCAACGTACGGAGTTCGACGACAAGTGGAACTCGTCCATCGTCGCCATCGACGTGAAGACCGGTCAGGTGCGCTGGCATTTCCAGACCACTCACCATGATCTGTGGGACTTCGACCTGCCTGCGCAACCGCTGCTGTACGACGTACCGGACGAGAAGGGTGGAATGCAGCCAGCCTTGGCGCAAGTCACCAAGCAGGGCGAGATCTTCCTGCTCAACCGTGAAACCGGTGTGCCGATCGCGCGCGTCGAAGAGCGCCAGGTGCCTCAGGGCAACGTGCCCGGCGAACGCTACTCGCCGACCCAGCCGTTCTCGGTGGACATGCCGTCAATCGGCAACAAGACACTGACCGAGTCCGACATGTGGGGCGCGACTCCGTTCGATCAATTGATGTGTCGCATCCAGTTCAAGGGCATGCGCCACGAAGGCGTCTACACCCCGCCGGGCATGGACCGCGCCTTGCAATTCCCGGGTTCATTGGGCGGCATGAACTGGGGCAGCGTTTCGGTTGATCCGAACACCAATTACATGTTCGTCAACGACATGCGCCTGGGCCTGGCCAACTACATGATCCCGCGCAACAAGATCGCCGCCGGGGCCAGTGGTATCGAAATGGGTGTGGTGCCACAGGAAGGCACGCCGTTCGGTGCGATGCGCGAACGCTTCCTTTCGGCGGCCGGCATTCCGTGCCAGAAACCGCCATTCGGCACGATGTCCGCCATCGACCTCAAGACCCACAAACTGATGTGGCAAGTTCCGGTCGGCACCGTGCAAGACACCGGCCCGCTGGGCATCCGCATGCACCTGCCGATCCCGATCGGCATGCCGACCCTCGGCGCTTCCCTGGCCACCCAGTCGGGCCTGCTGTTCTTCGCCGGCACCCAGGACTTCTATCTGCGCGCCTTCGATACCGGCAACGGCAACGAAATCTGGAAGGCCCGCTTGCCCGTCGGCAGCCAGTCCGGCCCGATGACTTACGTCTCGCCCAAGACCGGCAAGCAGTACATCCTGCTTACCGTTGGCGGTGCGCGTCAGTCAACGGATCGGGGGGACTACGTGATTGCGTATGCGTTGCCGAAGTAAAGGCTGAATCGCAGGTACGAAAAAGCCGCGCAATTGCGCGGCTTTTTCGTTGCTTGAACTTACTCCGTTACCTGCCAGAACGGGTCCTGATGCCAATCCTGCGGAAACCCCATTGCGCGCTGATCAAGGTTGGGAAACTCCTGCATCAGCTCTAATAAACGGCGATCCCAACTGGTATGTGGGCTCACTTGGTGCATCAGGTGATTGAGAATGCACAGAACCGAAAAAATCCGTGGATGCTGTCCCTGTTGAAGTAATGTCTGTGGCCATTGAAAGCTGGTTTTTTTCGGCAGTTCCGGTCGTATACCCAGTTCTCGATTCCACAGCCGCGCGTGATGGGCGCAAATGTTGCGGATGGTGGTCAGGGTATGCAGCCATGACTGCAACAGCGGTGCAGGCAGTTCCAGGCATTTAGCGATAACTTTCTTGTCGGCGTCTCGGGCGAGACCTTTGTAGAGGTGTGACAAATCACCTAAGGTCAACTCTTCCAGCATGGCCCATCCTGGCATCAGTGACGGCTGGTCGTACGTTACTGGATAGTGCCGCGCGTAGTTTTCTTTCGCACGTTGGCGTTTGAGATGATCTTTTCGCTGTGTATCGGTTTGCAGGCGATCTATCCGTTGGCATTCCTTTTCGTAGTCGCGTTTGGCGGTGTTTTGCTTGGTGCGTAGGGTTTCCAGCAACCGAGCGTGGTCGTAGGTGTGCTGAAACAACCGAGTGTCCATGTACCAATGTCCGCCATGGTTGGGCCCCATGTGGTTACTGATCAATGAGCGAACGGCAACTTCGACGCGCTCAATGGCGTCCATGGCAAGTAAACGCAGCCTACGGTCGAAATCATAGAGAGATGTCAGATCGCGGAATCCTGCACCTTTGCGGAACGGATGATTTTGATCCTCAGCTTGCTGAAAGGTGCGCATGTAGGGTGTGAGGCGAAAGAAGCTGACAGCCTGCAAAAAATATCGAGCGCGAGTCTCATCCTGAATTTGCAGACCGCGCTGCTTGAGGAGTTCTATCTGCGCAGTGATATCGATCACTGGTTTATGAAAGACCCTCATGCCTTAAAAACTCCAGACAAAAAAAACCCGCGCAATTTGTGCTTAGCTGCTGACGCAACCATAGGCATGGCGGGTGTGTTGCGGGAAAGACTAGGTACAACCGCTTCGCTTTGCAAGTTTTTTGCTGATCGGTCGATAGGCGGATGTACAGTGTTTTGCATCAGGTCTCTCGAATTGTTTTCGTGTTGGAGAGCCTTATCTTTTCATGCCTTGGAGCTACCTGTCTCAGCGGTTCATATGGGTTGGAATCGTTATGCGGCAATAAATAGAGCTCTCAGAAAAGAGCCTCTTCAAATTAGGAATTCTCCTGCAGTCGAGTGCGAAATCGAGGGATGCGAGGCGATTGAAATGACGAACAAGATGCCTCCCGCTATACGGGACCATGCATTGCAGATTGCACATCACGAAATCGGGCACTACGTCATGGCCCGTGCCCTGGGGTTTGCTACGGGGGGCGTGACCCTGACTGTGACCATGGACTTGCGGCATCAAGGGGGCGCTTCCATCACCTTGGTGCGGTCAATTTCGTCGATGGAAGAAATGAAGGAACATCTGGAAGCGCGGATGATGGTCCTCTTTGCTGGCGCTATGGGGCAGGCATTAACTTCAAAACATTCGTCCGAAAAACGCGTTGATAAGTCGAAAGCGACAGCCATCCTCAAAGGAGAGCTTGGGGCTGAACAGGATTACGCAAAAATAAGGGAGTTACGGCACTTGCTGCGCAATATCGCCTACCCCGATACGGATCCGGCTTCGTCTGACCGAATAGAGGCGGAGCTGAAAGAGATCACCGATCGCGTGTGGTTTCGGACTCAAAAAATCGTCGAGGCATTGGCCGATACGATTACCGAGTTGGGAGGGGCAGTGGTAGACGGCATGGTCATCGTGGAGCAGTGGGGTAGGGCGGCGGATACGTATGAGGTCGTTCTGACGGGGGAAATGCTTGAACGGATGCGGCCCGTGCAGGTCATTCCGGCGTTAGCTGTTGCTTCTAGCAGTTGAAGGTAAGCGTTTCATGAGCCCACCTTTAAAATGTGGGGTTCATGGAGCGCTTACAAGCAAACTGCATTAAACATCAGGTACGAAAAAGCCGCGCAATGCGCGGCTTTCTTGTTTGGTGGGCCCACACGGACTTGAACCGTGGACCAAAGGATTATGAGTCCTCTGCTCTAACCAACTGAGCTATAGGCCCTCAGTAGGCCGCGGATTATAGCGACGGTTTCTCGGCTGTGCTATCCGAAAAGTCTGAAATGGCTATACGAAGAAACGTCGCGGCAAATTCTTCCGGTGGCAAGGGCAGGCTGACGATGTAGCCCTGGATCTGTTCACAGCCTTCGGCCGCGAGGAATTGCTGCTGCGCGAGGGTTTCGACGCCCTCGGCGATGATGGTGAATTGCATGCTGCGGCCCAAGGCGATAATGGCGCGAACGATGGCTGCGTCGTGGGGATCATCCGGCAGGCCGCGGACGAAAGACTGGTCGATCTTGAGAATGTCCAGTGGCAGACGTTTGAGGTAACTCAGGGACGAGTAACCGGTGCCGAAGTCGTCGATTGCCAGTTGCACGCCCAGGTGCTTGAGTTGATGCAGCACTGCCAGTGCCTCTTCAGCCTGGCTCATGATGAAGTTTTCAGTAATTTCCAGTTGCAGGAAACCGGGTTTGAGGCGGTTATCCTTGAGCAATTGTTCGATCCGGCCGAGCAGGTTCGGCTGGCGCAATTGAGCGCCCGCGAGGTTGACCGACAGCGGGCCGACGGGTTCGTAAACCTGATTCCACTCGAACATCTGCCGGCAGGCGGTTTCGAGAACCCAATCGCCGATTTGCAGGATCATGCCGTTTTCTTCGGCCAGCGGAATGAAGTGCTCCGGTGGCACATCGCCGAAGGTCGGGTGGCGCCAGCGAATGAGCGCTTCTGCACCGACCAGGCGATGGTCGACCAGGCTGATCTTCGGTTGGTAATGAAGGTGCAGTTCGTTGCGCTCGATAGCGCGTCGCAGTTCATGTTCCAGTGCGACTCGCTCGCTGGCTTGAGCAGTGAGGTCGCGGGTGTAGCTTTCGACCCGGTTACGACCCTTGGCCTTGGAGCGGTACATCGCCGCATCGGCGTTCTTGACCAGCGTGGCGACGTCGCAGCCATCCTTGGGGTACAGGCTGGTGCCGATACTGGCGCTGATAAAAAACTCATGTTCGCCAGCCTGGAACGGTGCGCCGAAGCAATTGAGCAACTTGGTCGCGATGTTGTCGGCGTCACTGGATTGCTGCAGCCCGGGCAGCAGGATGATGAATTCGTCGCCGCCCAGGCGCGCAACGGTGTCGATGTCGCGCAACTGGTCCTTGAGGCGCACGGCAATGCCCTTGAGAAGCAGGTCGCCGACCGGGTGACCCAGGCTGTCGTTGATGTGTTTGAACCGGTCCAGGTCCAGGAACAGCACCGCGCCCTGGCCGCCGTTTTCCTGTTGGTTGTTGAGCGCAGTCAGCAATCGGCTCTCGAACAGCGTGCGATTTGGCAGCCCCGTCAGTGGGTCGTGGTGTGCCTGATAATCGAGCTTGGCCTGGGCGTGTTTGAGGCTGGAAATGTCCGCGAACACCGCGACAAAGTGGGTGACGAATCTGTCCCGGTTGCGCACCGCACTGATGGTCAGCCAACTCGGATAGAGCTCGCCATTCTTGCGCCGGTTGGAAATTTCGCCCTGCCAATGACCTTCGGCGGTCAGTTGATGCCACATGGCGGCATAAAACGCGCTGTCGTGCAGGCCCGAGGCGAGCAGGCGAGGGGTGTGACCCAATGCTTCGCTCTCGCTGTAGCCGGTGATTTCGGTAAACGCGCGGTTGACCGCGCTGATGTGCTGTTGAGTGTCGGTGATCAATACACCTTCGGCGGTGCTCTCGAATACCGTGGCAGCCTGTTGCAGTTTCTCCTGCATCAGGTGTCGCTCGGTGATGTCCCGGGCGATGGTCAGCATGCAATCTTCATCGCCGATCGGTAGCGGACGGCTGGACACCTCGCAGAGGCGGATCTGTCCGTCGCTGCGGCGTATATGGCAACTGAAGTCGCGGACGAAACCGTCCCGGTGCAGCAGATCGAGCATCTGTTTGCGTTCGTTGAGATTGACCCAGATTCCCAGCTCGAGGGCAGAGCGATCCACGGACATTGCGCTGTTGAAACCGGTAATGCGACTGAAACCCTCGTTGACCTCAATCAGTAAACCGTCGCTCTGCCGGGACAATAGCAAGCCGTCAGGGGAGGCATGGAAGGCCTTGGCGAATTTCTCTTCGGAGGTTTGCAGCTGTTTCTGGGTTTCCTTGAGCTGGCTGATGTCCCGCACGACCACTACCAGCGCAGGGGTTGTATCGAGGTCGAACGGTTCAGCGGAGATCAGGCCGGTAAACACTTGGCCATTGTTGCGGCGAAAGGGCATCTCCAGGTTACGGATGCTGCCGGCCTGCAACCGTTGCAGCAAGCCCGGTCCGACGCCGGGTATGCCCCAGATGTTCAGGTCGGTGGCCGTCTGGCCGATGACGTCTTCGGCCTTGAGACCGATCTGTTCTTCGAACGCTTCGTTGACCTCCAGCAGGCAGCCGTCGGAGAGTCGCGCGATGACCAGAATGTCCGGGCATTGCTGGAACACCGAGGCGAACTTCTGTTCCGACAGGCGCAACGCCTCTTCGGTGCGCTTGGCTTCGCTGATGTCGATCATCAGCCCGCGCATCACCGGTTCATGGCCGTGCTCGATCAGACTGACGATATCGCGCACCCAAATGCAGCGGCCATCGGCGGTGATGACCCGGTAATCGAGGCTGTGATCGCGCCCGGCCAATACTTCGTGATCGCAGAAGGTCTGGGCGCGGGTTAGGTCGGCCGGGTGGATAATGTTGCGCCAGAAGCCTGGAATCAGCCAATGAGACAAGGGGTAACCGAGCAGATCCTCGGCATGGGGCGACACATAGCTGTAGGTGAAATCGCTGATCCGCGCTTCCCAGGCGATGGCCGAAAGGCTCTCCACCAGCCCGCGGTAATGGTATTCGCTGCTGCGCAGTTCTTGCTCCAGGTCGACCCGGCGGGAAATTTCTGAACTCAGCCGGCGGTTGATCCGGATAACCATTGCCAGCACGATGATCAGCAGTAGCAAGCCCGGTAGACCGTAAACCAGCAGATCGCTCCAGAATGTCCGATGATCGAGGACGTTGCCGACCCAGTGTTCCTGAATCTGATTGATTTCGTCCGGAGTCATGTCCGCCAGGACTTTATCCAGAATGCCGACCAGTATCTTGTTGTCCCGGGGCACGCCCATCGCCAATTGATAGCGATAGGGGGTTTCACCGCTGACGTAGAGCCCGTCGAGCTTGAGCTGACGCAGGCTCCAGACGCTGGAGGCGAGATCGCCGACCACCGCATCCACTTCATCGGTAGCCAGCGCCTGCAGCGCTGAGCTGACGTTAGGCATCGCCACCAGATTGAGGTCGGGATTGTGGGTACGCAACAGCTCATGGGGTGCGTAGTTTTCCACCACGGCGACTTTCAGACCGTACAAGTCTTCGAGTTTACGTGGCTGGGGGCCTCCGACATGGGCAAGGATGACAATCGGAAAGTCCAGATAGGGGCGGGTGAATGACAGGTAAGTCTGGCGCTCCGGGGTCGACATGATGCCGGGCAACAGGTCCAGCTTGGCTTGTTTGGCCTGCTCCAGGACGACGGTCCAGCTGACGGGCTCGATGGGCGTGAGCTTGATGGCCAGGCGTTGACGGATCCGGTCGATATAGTCTGCCGCAAGGCCCTGATAGCGGCCCTGATCGTCGCGAAACTCGAAGGGTGGCCATGACGCATCGACACCCAGGCGCAAGTCCGGGTGAGCCGCCAGCCAGCTACGTTCTTCGTCGGTCAGAGTCAGCGCACCAGCCGTTGCGGTCCAGGTCAATAGCGACAGCAAAAAAAGCACGGTCGGCAGTCTGGGCATAACGGTCTCGTTATGGCTCGGGGAATGTTTCGAGTGTAGACGGGCAATTCGGAGGGAGGGAGGTGCGGGGGATTTAATCTGTATAAAAACAAAACCCCCGGCCTGGGCCGGGGGTTTGTTGTTACTCGTCGAGGAAGGAGCGCAAATGCTCGCTTCTCGTCGGGTGGCGCAGCTTGCGCAGCGCCTTGGCTTCGATCTGACGAATCCGTTCACGGGTCACGTCGAACTGCTTACCAACCTCCTCGAGGGTGTGGTCGGTATTCATGTCGATACCGAAGCGCATGCGCAGAACCTTGGCTTCACGGGCAGTGAGGCCGGACAGAACTTCGCGAGTCGCTTCTTTAAGGCTCTCAACAGTGGCGACATCGATTGGCGACTGCATGGTCGAGTCTTCGATGAAGTCACCCAAATGGGAGTCTTCGTCATCACCGATCGGGGTTTCCATGGAGATCGGCTCTTTAGCGATCTTCAATACCTTGCGGATCTTGTCCTCAGGCATTTCCATGCGTTCGCCCAGCTCTTCCGGGGTCGGTTCGCGACCCATTTCCTGCAACATCTGGCGGGAAATGCGGTTGAGCTTGTTGATCGTCTCGATCATGTGCACCGGAATACGGATGGTGCGGGCCTGGTCGGCGATCGAGCGAGTGATCGCCTGACGGATCCACCAGGTGGCATAAGTCGAGAATTTGTAGCCGCGGCGGTATTCAAACTTGTCTACCGCTTTCATCAAACCGATGTTGCCTTCCTGGATCAGATCGAGGAATTGCAGGCCACGGTTGGTGTACTTCTTGGCGATGGAGATCACCAGACGCAAGTTCGCTTCTACCATCTCTTTCTTCGCGCGGCGGGCCTTGGCCTCACCGATCGACATGCGACGGTTGATGTCCTTGATCTCGGCGATCGTCAAACCGGTTTCGGTTTGCAGTGCGATCAGCTTCTGCTGGCAACGAAGGATGTCCGGTTGCAGGCGACCAATGGCTTCGGCGTATTTGCCTTTGCCTTTGGCGAGTGCGTCGGACCAGCTTTCGTCGACTTCGTTGCCCGGGAACTGGCGCAGGAAGTCGGCACGCGGCATGCGGGCATCACGAACACAAAGTTGCATGATCGCGCGCTCTTGCTGACGCAGACGATCCAGGGCACTGCGAACACGCTCGACCAGGCCTTCGAATTGCTTCGGAACCAGTTTGATCGGCATGAACAGCTCAGCCAGAAGCACCAGCTCGGCAATTGCCAGCTTGTTGCCACGACCGTGCTTTTTCAGCGCCTTGCGGGTGATTTCCATCTGATCGGAGACAGCGCCAAAGCGCTGAGCTGCGATGACCGGATCCGGACCGCTTTCGGCTTCTTCTTCGTCGTCGGTGCTGGCTTCAGCGTCGTCGTCGTCGGTGTCGTCGTCCGCTTTCACGGCTTTCGGGTCGACAGGCGGCGGCACTTCTGCAGCAGGCGGCGCAATGCCGTCGTCCGGGTCGATATAACCGCTCAGGACGTCGGACAGGCGGCCACCTTCGGTGGTGACGCGAGTGTATTCGGACAGAATGTGGTCAACCGTGCCAGGGAAGTGCGCAATTGCGCCCATCACTTCGCGGATGCCCTCTTCAATACGCTTGGCGATTTCAATTTCGCCTTCACGTGTGAGGAGCTCTACCGTACCCATTTCACGCATGTACATGCGCACTGGGTCGGTGGTGCGACCAATGTCGGTCTCGACCGCTGCCAACGCTGCTGCTGCCTCTTCGGCCGCAGCTTCGTCGGTATCGGCGTCGGCCAGCATAAGGGAATCCTTATCTGGCGCAACCTCGAATACGTTGATCCCCATGTCATTGATCATGCGGATGATGTCTTCCACCTGTTCCGGATCTGAAATATCCTCCGGCAGGTGGTCGTTGACCTCCGCGTAAGTCAGGTAACCCTGCTCACGACCAAGTGTGATCAACTCTTTGATACGAGACTGCTGTTGCGCTTTTCCGGACATAACACCCTATCCACTGAAGGTCTTGGCGGGCAAAAAACAAGCCGAGGATTATACCTGAGCTATGACCTCACGCGCCAGTTGAGGTCGGGCTTGTTGCGGAAACATTGCGACTTAATAGGTCGCGCAGTTGATTTTTCTCTTCGGCACTCAGTTCACTTTGACGTGCTTTCCTGAGAAGTTGTTCCAGGTTTCGCTCGCGTTGGCGGGCTGACAAGCTAGTAATGGTGTCGAAAAACTGTTGTTCAAGGTTATCTCCGTCAATCAGCCATTCCTTTTCCGCCAGCGCCTTGAGCAAACGTCCTTGCTCAGTACCGTGCCAGCGTGCAATCAACTGAAATGAGTTTAGCTTGGGATTCTTCTGTACGGCTTCGAGAAGGGCCACCAGTAATTGCGTATTAGTGTGATCCTCGGCAGCAAAGTGCCCGGCATCCTCGACTTTCTCGGCCAATTGCGGGTGATGCAATAGCGTGCGCAAGGCGGCCAGGGTCGGCGGCTCTACAGCGGCCGGCACCCGTGGCGCGCGGGGTTGATCGTGATCACCACCGCGTTTGCTGTTTTTGTCCCACGGTTTTTTGTCCCATTTCTTGCCGCCGCCGCCGGGTTTCTTCGGCGTCCATTCCTGCTGCGGCACATACATCTCTTGTGCCTGCGGCTGATGGTAGTCGCTGTAATCCGGCATGGCGTCGTAATCGATGCCCGGGTCGTATGCCGGCGGCGCTTCCTGGGGTGCGCTTTGTACCAGTTGGCTCACGGCTTCACCGCTAAGCCCGGTAATTTCGGTCAGGCGCTGACGCATCAGGATGCGCAGGTTCGCCCCCGGGACTTTGTCGATCAGCGGCGCGGCGAGGGTGGCCATGTGGGCCTTGCCTTCGAGCGAGCGTGGGTCCGATTCCTCGGTCAGCTGTTGAAAAAAATAATCCGCTAATGGTTGGGCGTGCTGGTTGATCCGGGCGCGGAAGGCATCAGTGCCTTCGGAGCGGACCAGCGTGTCCGGGTCTTCGCCTTCGGGGAGGAACAGAAAGCGTGCGCGCCGCCCGTCCTGCAGGCTCGGCAGCGCTGCCTCCAATGCCCGCCAGGCGGCATTTCGACCTGCCTGATCTCCGTCGAAGCAGAACAACACGTTGGGCACGACGCGAAACAGGCGCTTCAAGTGCTCTTCGCTGGTGGCGGTGCCCAGGGTCGCGACAGCATTGCGCAGGCCTTGCTGGGCGAGGGCGATAACATCCATGTAGCCTTCGACGACGATGATTTCGTCGAGGTTGCGGTTGTTCTTGCGTGCTTCATAAAGGCCGTAGAGTTCCTGGCCCTTATGGAATACCGGGGTTTCCGGTGAGTTCAGGTATTTCGGCTTGTCGTCGCCCAAGACCCGGCCACCGAAAGCGATGATTCGCCCGCGGCTGTCGCGGATCGGGAACATCACGCGATCGCGGAAGCGGTCATAGCGCTTGCCGGTTTCGGCGTTCTCGATCAGCAGGCCGGCATCGATCATGGCTTTCTGTTGCAGGGTGTCGCTGCTCAAGTGCTTGAACAGGTTGTCCCAGCCAGGCGGGGCAAAGCCGAGGCCGAAGTCTCGGGCGATTTCGCCAGTCAGTCCGCGACCTTTCAAGTAATCCACAGCTGCTTTTCGCGATGGATGGCTTTTCAGTGCCTGGCGGTAAAAGTCGGCGGCGGCGGTGAGCAGCGGGTAGAGCGGCGAATCGGTCGGCTGCCGCGGTTTGTGCGGCCGTCCGCTTTCTTCGCGGGGGATTTCCATGCCGGCGGCTTTGGCCAGTTCTTCGACAGCCTGGACGAAATCCAGATTGTCGTGGTCCATCATGAAGCCGAGGGCGTTGCCGCCAGCGCCGCAGCCAAAGCAATAATAGAACTGCTTGTCGGGGCTGACGCTGAAGGAGGGGGTTTTCTCTTTGTGGAACGGGCAGCAAGCGGTGTAATTCTTGCCAGCCTTTTTCATTTGCAGGCGCGAGCTGACCACATCGACGATGTCGGTGCGGTTCAGAAGGTCGTCAATGAAGCTCTGGGGAATTAGCCCGGCCATGGCGTTCTCGTCATCTGCGCTGCAATGAATCCGAAACGAAGAGCGGCTGAGCGCGGGTCGTTGTTTGAGGCGCGCAAAATGTGCGGCTCGACCGGTGTCGTCTGCATAATCGCTGTCGGGAAGTGTATCTGCCGAAAATCCACTGACGTTAGTACCAATCAGTATTCGACTATTTGAAAGTGTTGCGCTGAAATCCGCTGCGGCCTGTCGATGGCCTCGGATAGCTCATAAGCTGGCACGCAAGAAGGTGCCTTGGGCTGATCGTCGTGAGAGGAATCAGTGGGTGTGCTCGTCAGTAGCCTTGGAAGGCTCGTCAGAAAAGACGTGCACCGCTGGCAAAAGAGCCAGGTCTGACGCTGTGAAGCAGATTTGTCTCGGTCGCGTGTGCGGCTTTGACGGTGAAGCATCAAGCGTTGTCCGCAAATGCCATTAGCCCGGCTGAGGGCCGGGCTTGGCAGAAGCTTGCTACGAACGTCTGTGTATTAGTACAGACGAACCGCGCGGCGCTGTTCGCGCTGAACTTTCTTGGCGTGACGCTTAACAGCGGCTGCTGCTTTGCGCTTACGCTCAGAAGTAGGCTTCTCGTAGAATTCGCGGCTACGAACTTCAGCCAGTACACCGGCTTTTTCGCAGGAGCGCTTGAAACGACGCAGAGCTACGTCGAAGGGTTCGTTCTCTTTTACTTTGACGGCTGGCATCCAGAGCTACCTTCATTCATTACCGGGGTCAACATCCTCGTGGCAAAAGAGCACTTGAAGACGTCGGTTTTTAAGGGTTGCGGATGTTAACCCCTCATCGACCGGAATGCAAAGCCTCTGATCGAAAACCGCTAGTCGGGGCATCCCATGGCGACTATTATGCGCGCCTTCGAATTCAGCCTAAACAAGGCGCAAACCCATGCTAGTACTGGGATTAGAAACCTCCTGCGACGAAACCGGTGTCGCATTATATGACAGTGAACGCGGCCTGCTGGCCGACGCGCTGTTCAGCCAGATCGACCTGCATCGCGCCTATGGCGGGGTCGTGCCGGAGCTGGCCTCGCGTGACCACGTCAAACGCATGCTGCCCTTGATTCGTCAGGTGTTGGCCGAAGCTGACTGTGTTCCGACCGAGATCGACGCCATCGCTTATACCGCGGGTCCTGGCCTGGTCGGTGCCTTGCTGGTGGGCGCCTCTTGCGCTCAGGCGCTGGCCTTCGCCTGGGGTATTCCGGCGCTGGGTGTGCACCACATGGAAGGTCACCTGCTGGCGCCGATGCTGGAGTCGCAACCACCGGAATTCCCGTTCGTCGCTTTGTTGGTGTCGGGCGGTCATACGCAGCTGGTTCAGGTCGACGGGATCGGTCAATACACGCTCTTGGGCGAGACCCTCGACGATGCCGCCGGTGAAGCTTTTGACAAGACCGCGAAGATGATGGGGCTCAATTATCCGGGTGGTCCGGAAATCGCTCGGCTGGCGGAGCAAGGGGTTGCAGGACGTTTCACTTTCCCGCGCCCGATGTGCGACCGTCCAGGACTGGCTTTCAGTTTCAGTGGCTTGAAAACCTTCGCCCTGAACACCTGGCAGCAGAGCGTCAGCGCCGGGGACGACAGCGAGCAAGCCCGTTGCGACATCTCGCTGGCGTTCCAGCAGGCCGTGGTGGAGACTTTGACCATCAAGTGCAAGCGTGCCCTGAAACAGGCCGGTATGAAGCGTCTGGTGATCGCTGGCGGCGTCAGCGCCAACAAGGCACTGCGTACCTCACTGGAGAAGATGCTCGGCGACATGAAGGGCGATGTTTTTTATGCCCGTCCGGAGTTCTGCACCGACAACGGCGCGATGATTGCCTTTGCCGGCTGCCAGCGTTTGCAGGCCGGTCAGCACGAAAGCCTGGCGATCAGCGTGCAGGCGCGTTGGCCGATGGAGCAATTGTCGGCGCTGTGATGATGTGCGGGATGAGCTGCGCTCATGTCCGGTATTTAAAAATGCCGTTCGCGCCCGGCAAACAGGTCGCGTAGATTGCCTCGATGGCGCCAGACGATCAGTCCCGTGAGTGCGCTCATGGGCAGCAGTGCCGCCGGTTCTTGCCAGGCAAGCAGCGGCAGGGTCAGCGGTGTGGCGATCAAGGCTGCCAGTGAACTGGTGCGAGTCAGGTAGAACGTCAGCAGCCAGGCGCAGACCGCCAGCAGTGCGGCTGGCGGGTACAGCCCCAGCAGCATGCCGGCCGAGGTGGCGACACCCTTGCCGCCGCGGAAGCGAAAGTACAGCGGGAACAGGTGACCGATGACGGCACAGACACCGATCCAGGCCTGTTCCTGAAGCGAAAGGCCCGTAACACCGGCGATAAGTACGGGTAGCAGGCCTTTGAAGAGGTCCCCGATCAAGGTCAGGACGGCGAGTTTTTTGCCGGCCAGGCGCAACATGTTGGTGGCGCCGGCATTGCCTGAGCCACTCATTCGCGGATCGGGTTTACCGGTCAGGCGGCTGAGCAAAATGGCGAAGGACAGAGAGCCGAGCAGGTAGGCGAGGGTCGCCAGTAACCAAAACATGCTAACTATTCCGGGCGAGGACGCCCTGATTCTAACGGCGCATTGCGCCCTTGTCGTGCAGCGGAGAAAAGTGCTTGGACAGAGTGTTTATCGAGGGCCTGGAAGTCGACACCGTGATTGGTGCCTACGACTGGGAGCGAGGCATCCGACAGTGCTTGCGTCTTGATCTGAGCTTCGCCTGGGATAATCGCCCGGCCGCCGCCGGTGATGACCTGGCGCTGGCGCTCGATTACGCCAGTGTGTCGTCGCGAATCCAGGCCTTTGCCGAGCAGGCGCAGTTCCAGCTGGTCGAGACGTTCGCCGAGCGTCTGGCTGAAGTCCTGATGAGCGAATTCAACATCACCTGGATGCGCCTCAAGCTGACCAAGCCAGGCGCCATCCCGGCTGCCACGGGCGGTGTGGGTGTGGAGATCGAGCGCGGATGTCGCTGACTCAGGTGTATCTCGGGCTCGGCAGCAATATCGAGCGCGAATCCCATTTGCAGGCTGGCCTGGAAGCCTTGGCAGGCTTCCTGGTGGATATACGCTGCTCAGCGGTGTTCGAAAGCCAGCCGGTGGGGATCAAGAGCGGGCCATTCTTCAATTTTGTGGTGTCGGCTTTTACCGATCTGCCGCTGATGGAGCTGGATCGCCGGCTGAAATTCATCGAGGCGGACAATGGACGGTATGCGCCAGACCGCAAGGGTTTGCCGCTGGATATCGACGTGCTGCTGTTCGGCGATCTGGTGGGCAACTTCGATGGCTTGATCTTGCCGCGGGCAGAAATTCTGAAAAATGCCTTCGTGCTGTGGCCGTTGTCGCTGATCGCACCGGATCGCGTGCATCCGGGTGTAGGCAAGAGCTTTGCGGCGTTGTGGCGCGAGGCACAGATTGATCAGGTGTTGGCGCCGGTGGCGTTTGAGTGGCGCGGTGAGCAGTTGACCCCCTCAGATTTGCTGTAAAGCAAAAAATCGCAGCCTGCGGCAGCTCCTACATGGATTGATGTGCGCCCTGTAGGAGCTGCCGAAGGCTGCGATCTTTTGCTCTTGCTTAGGCTTTTTCTTTGTAAGCCTTCAGCGCCTTGAGCCGCTCGCGCTTGATCGCCTCACCCAGCTCCAGCCCTTTGAATCCCTTCTCCAGCAACGGCTGAACCGCCACGGTCCGAGCGGCATTCGCCGCCCCGCGCAAATAATCCGCCTGTGGATAACTTCGCTGCTCCAGCCCTTTGCGTCCACGCGCGTCCATCTCGCACGCCGCGATAAATTCCTCGAACCGCTGCGGTCGACGGTAAATGTCAAAACTCTGCAGCAACTCCAGCAAAGTCGACGGCTTCAGCTCTAGGGCGCGATGGCCGTGGGTGTGATATTCGCCCACCAGCAGAGCCAGCTCCTGACAGTCCTTCGGCGCCTTGAAGCGTTCGTTGACCGCTTTGATCAGCTTCAAGCCCTTGTGCTCGTGGGCAATGTGACGGGGCCATTCCTCCTCGGGCGTCAGTCCCTTGCCGAGGTCGTGCAACAGGCAGGCCCAGCGCACGGTGAGTGGTTGTTTATGTTTCGCCGCTTGCTCCAGCACGCTCAGGGTGTGCACGCCTGTGTCGATTTCCGGGTGGTGGGCTTCCGGTTGCGGTACTCCAAACAGGGCATCGACTTCCGGCATCAATACCTTGAGAGCGCCACACTCGCGCAGCACTTCGATGAACACCTGTGGCTGATCTTCCATCAGGGCGCGGGAAATTTCCTTCCAGCTGCGTTCGGCGGTCAAGGCTTCCAGCTCACCTGACTCGCTGAGTTGGCGCATCAGTTCCAGTGTCTCTGGCGCGACGGTGAAACCGAGCCCCGCATAGCGAGCAGCGAAGCGGGCAACGCGCAGAACCCTGAGCGGATCTTCGGCGAACGCGGGGGAAACGTGACGAAGCAAGCGCGCTTCGAGATCGCGCTGGCCGTGGTAAGGATCGGTCAGGTTCTGCTGATCGTCTTCGGCCATGGCATTGATGGTCAGGTCACGACGGATCAGGTCTTCTTCGAGGGTGACTTCGGGGCTGGCGTGAAAGGTAAAGCCGCCGTAACCGCGTCCGCTTTTGCGCTCGGTCCGGGCGAGGGCATATTCCTCACCACTTTTCGGATGAAGAAAAACCGGGAAATCCGCACCTACCGGCCGAAAGCCCTTTGCGAGCATTTCTTCAGTGGTGGCGCCAACCACAACCCAGTCGATGTCGGTGACAGGCTTGCCCAGCAGGCGATCACGTACCGCGCCGCCGACTTTATAAATCTGCATAAAAAACCTCCGTTAGCCCGACAGAATAACCTTTGCGTCGAACCTCCGGAGGCAGAAACAGGATCAAAGATGGATGACAGCCAAGTCCAGCCGGCCGTAATCCCCTTCGCTGTGTTCACCTCTGGGCGGAACATGATGGACTTTCATCACCTGGTCGCCTTGCAGGGTTTCCAGATGAATATCGAAGCCCCAGAGTCGGTGCAGGTGCTTGAGCACTTCCTCGGTGGACTCGCCCAGCGGTTTGCGGTCGTGTTGCTGGTGACGCAAGGTCAGCGAGCGGTCACCACGCCGGTCGATGCTGTAGATCTGCACGTTGGGTTCACGATTGCCGAGGTTGTACTGCGCCGCCAGGGTTTCACGGATGATGCGGTAGCCACCTTCGTCATGAATGGCCGGGACCAGCAGATCGTCCTTCTGGTCGTCATCAAGAATGCTGAACAACTTCAGGTCACGGATCACCTGGGGTGACAGGTACTGCAGGATGAAGCTTTCATCCTTGAAGCTGCTCATGGCGAATTTGATGCTCGACAGCCAGTCGGTGCCAGCAATCTCAGGGAACCAGCGGTAGTCCTCTTCGGTAGGGTGTTCACACATGCGGCGAATGTCCCGATACATGGCAAAACCCAGGGTGTAGGGGTTGATGCCGTTGTAGTAGGGGCTGTCGAAGCCGGGTTGATAGACCACGCTGGTGTGGGACGTCAGAAACTCCATCATGAAGCCGTCGGTTACCAGGCCTTCGTCGTACAAGTCGTTCATCAGGGTGTAGTGCCAGAACGTCGCCCAGCCCTCGTTCATCACCTGAGTCTGACGCTGCGGGTAGAAATATTGAGCGATCTTGCGCACGATCCGCACGATTTCCCGCTGCCATGGCTCCAGCAGTGGTGCATGTTTTTCGATGAAGTAGAGGATATTTTCCTGAGGTTCGGCGGGGAAACGCGCGTTGTCCTTGTCGCTGTACTTGTCCGCACCTTTTGGAATGGTCCGCCACAGGTCGTTGATCTGTTTCTGCAAATGCTCTTCCCGATCCTTTTGCCGGCGACGTTCTTCTTCGGCGGAAATCGGATACGGACGTTTGTAGCGATCGACTCCGTAGTTCATCAGGGCGTGGCAGGAATCCAGCAGGTCCTCGACCGCGTCGATACCGTGGCGCTCTTCGCACTGCATGATGTATTGCTTGGCGAAGACCAGGTAATCGATGATCGAACTGGCGTCAGTCCAGGTACGGAACAGATAGTTGCCTTTGAAAAAGCTGTTATGCCCGTAGCAGGCATGGGCGACGACCAAAGCCTGCATGCAGATGGTGTTTTCTTCCATCAAATAGGCAATGCATGGGTCCGAGTTGATCACGATCTCGTAGGCCAACCCCATCTGCCCACGGCTGTAGGATTTTTCGGTGCTGAGGAAGTGTTTGCCATAGGACCAATGGTGATAACCCAGCGGCATGCCGACGGAGGCGTAGGCGTCCATCATCTGCTCGGCGGTGATCACTTCGATCTGGTTAGGGTAAGTATCGAGCGCGTAGCGAGCCGCCAGACGACTGATTTCTTTGTCGTAGGCCTGAATCAGCTCGAACGTCCATTCGGAGCCGGTGGAAATGGGTTGGCGCTTCTGCTCTTTGGCGGTCATGTCACTAACCTGCGCTGGAAGAGTTCACGGAAGACCGGATAGATATCCCCGGCCGAGACCAGTTGTTGCTGGGCAAAAGTGTCAGAGAAGGCTTCGGCGATGCGTTCGTACTCGAACCACAGGGCCTGATGTTCGCGGGGGGTGATCTCAACGTAAGTGTAGTACTGCACGAACGGCATGATCTGGTTGATCAGAATGTCGCGGCAGATCGGCGAGTCGTCGTTCCAGTTGTCGCCGTCGGAGGCCTGGGCGGCATAGATGTTCCACTCGTTGCTCGGATAGCGTTCGGCCATGATCTCCTGCATCAGTTTCAAGGCGCTGGAAACGATGGTGCCGCCGGTTTCGCGGGAGTAGAAAAACTCCTCTTCATCCACTTCCCGGGCACTGGTGTGGTGGCGGATGAACACGACGTCGATCTTGTCGTAGTTACGCTTGAGAAACAGGTACAGCAGGATAAAGAAACGCTTGGCGATGTCCTTGGTCGCTTGGGTCATGGAGCCGGACACGTCCATCAAGCAGAACATCACCGCTTTGGAGCTGGGGTTGGGTTGCTTGATGAGCAGGTTGTACTTGAGGTCGAAAGTATCGAGAAACGGTACGCGATGAATGCGCGCACTGAGTTTTTCGATTTCTGCTTCGACTTCCTGAATATCGCCGAAGTTGTCTGGCTCATCACGCTTGAGTCGCAGCAGTTCTTCTTTGGCTTCGCGCAATTTTGCCCGGCTGCTGCCAGATAGGGCGATTCGCCGTGCATGGGCCGAGCGCAAGGTGCGGATGATGTTGATCCGCGACGGATTGCCCTCGTTACTGATCCCGGCACGAACGGTCTTGAAGGTGTCGGTGCCGGTCAGGTTGCGCTTGACCAGGTTCGGCAGTTCAAGGTCCTCGAACATGAATTCGAGGAATTCCTCCTGGGTGATCTGGAAGACGAATTCGTCCATCCCTTCGCCCGAGTTCCCAGCCTTGCCGGGGCCTCTGCCACCTCCACCTCCGGGCGGGCGGGCAATGTGCTCGCCACTGGTGAATTCCTTGTTGCCCGGATGCACGACGGTCTGCTTGCCACCGCGACCGTGGTGAAGCACCGGCTCGTCAATGTCGCGGCCGGGGATGCTGATCTGTTCGCCGTGCTCCATATCGGTAATGGAACGCCGGCTGACCGCCTCTTCGACAGCCTTTTTGATGTGATCACGGTAACGCCGCAGAAACCGCTGACGGTTCACCGTGCTCTTGTTCTTGCCATTGAGACGTCGGTCGATCACATAGCTCATGACTGCTCCTTAGAAGCTGTCCTGAAAGGGGCGAGCGGTTATGCAGCATCGACTGTGCCAAGGGATGTTCACGCTCCCCCAAGCGCTTTTGGACGCTGCCTGAACCTCGCTACCGACTTTCGAACACCTTCCAGAGGTCTGTGTAACAGAAAATGCGTACACAGGCCTCTGGCTGACGACAACCGGTCTGACCGGCAGCGGGTTATTGTGATTTTCTGACCCGCAGGTACCACTCGGACAGCAGTCGTACCTGTTTGTCGGTGTAGCCCCGCTCGACCATCCGTGTGACGAAGTCGTTGTGTTTCTGCTGGTCCTCTTTGCTGGCCTTGGCATTGAAACTGATGACTGGCAGGAGGTCCTCGGTGTTGGAGAACATTTTCTTCTCGATGACCACCCGCAGTTTTTCGTAGCTGAGCCAGGTCGGGTTCTTGCCGTTGTTATTGGCCCGGGCGCGCAGTACGAAGTTGACGATTTCGTTGCGGAAATCCTTCGGATTGCTGATGCCGGCCGGTTTTTCGATTTTCTCCAGTTCTTCGTTCAGCGCTACGCGGTTGAGGATCTCGCCGGTTTCCGGGTCGCGGTATTCCTGGTCCTGGATCCAGAAGTCGGCGTACAGCACATAGCGATCGAAGATGTTCTGGCCGTACTCGCTGTAAGACTCGAGGTAGGCGGTCTGGATTTCCTTGCCGATGAACTCGATATAACGCGGTGCCAGGTACTCCTTGAGGAAGCGCAGATAGCGTTCGCGGGTTTCCGCCTGGAATTGTTCCTGTTCGATCTGTTGTTCCAGCACGTAGAGCAGATGCACCGGGTTGGCGGCGATTTCGTGCGGGTCGAAGTTGAAGACCTTCGACAGAATCTTGAACGCGAAGCGGGTCGACAGGCCGTTCATGCCTTCGTCGACACCGGCGTTGTCGCGGTATTCCTGGATCGACTTGGCCTTCGGATCGGTATCCTTGAGGTTTTCGCCGTCATATACGCGCATTTTGGAGTAGATGTTGGAGTTTTCCGGCTCTTTCAGTCGCGAGAGTACGGTGAACTGGGCAAGCATTTTCAGGGTGTCAGGCGCGCAGTGAGCCTTGGCCAGGGAGCTGTTGAACAAGAGCTTGTCGTAGATCTTCACTTCGTCGCTGACCCGCAGGCAGTACGGCACTTTGACGATGTAGATCCGGTCGATGAAGGCTTCGTTGTTCTTGTTGTTGCGGAAGGTGTGCCATTCCGATTCGTTGGAGTGGGCCAGCAGGATCCCGGTAAACGGAATCGCCCCCAGACCTTCGGTACTGTTGTAGTTGCCTTCCTGAGTGGCGGTCAGCAGTGGGTGCAGCACCTTGATCGGCGCCTTGAACATTTCGACGAATTCCATCAGGCCCTGGTTGGCCCGGCACAGTGCGCCCGAGTAGCTGTAGGCGTCGGCGTCGTTCTGTGGGTATTCCTCCAGTTTGCGGATATCGACCTTGCCTACCAGTGCCGAAATGTCCTGGTTGTTTTCATCTCCCGGCTCGGTTTTGGCCACGGCGATCTGGTTGAGGATCGACGGATACAGCTTCACCACCCGGAACTGGCTGATGTCGCCGCCGAATTCGGCGAGGCGTTTGGTAGCCCATGGCGACATGATGGTGTTGAGATAGCGCCGTGGAATGCCGAAGTCTTCCTCGAGGATCGCACCATCTTCGGTGGCGTTGAACAGACCCAGAGGTGATTCGAATACCGGCGAGCCCTTGATCGCGTAGAAGGGCACTTTTTCGATCAGCTGTTTCAGCTTCTCGGCCAGGGACGATTTACCGCCACCCACGGGACCGAGCAAATAGAGAATCTGTTTCTTCTCTTCCAGGCCCTGAGCGGCATGGCGGAAATACGACACGATCTGGTCAATGCATTCTTCCATCCCGTGGAAGTCTTCAAAGGCCGGATAGCGGCGGATCACCTTGTTGGAAAAGATTCGCGACAGCCTCGAGTTGGCCGAGGTGTCGAGAAGCTCCGGTTCACCGATGGCCAGTAACAGACGCTCGGCGGCGGAGGCGTAGGCGCTGCGGTCGCTTTTGCACAGCTCCAGATACTCTTGCAGCGAGAGTTCTTCCTGGCGTGTGGACTCGAAGCGTTGTTGGAAGTGGCTAAAGATACTCATGACGTCACCTCGCTCGATACGTGGAGCCGACGCCGGATCATTCAGTCGATGCTGGCAGCGACCGAATATGCAGTCGCTGTTTACCCCCCAGAACTCTTTCGAAGCTGACTACCCCGAAAGCTACTCCCGATGACCCGCGCGCCGGTGTACCGGCTCTCCCCTGTTTTGGATGGCCTGCGCTTAAGGATAGTTGGGAATTCGGGAGGTAAAGGCGAGATACGTAATTAGTTGTGGCAGACCGTTCGTCTGCCACCGCGCGAGCCCGCGGGGGCCGGGGCTTGCGCGTTACAAAAAAATTATTCGGAAGTGCCTTGCGCCGTTTCCGAAGGATAAGTCGTACGCCACAGCTCAAAACCGCCATCCATGCTGTAGACGTCGGAGAAGCCCTGACTAATGAGGTAAGCAGCGGCGCTCTGGCTGGAGTTGCCGTGGTAGCAGACGACCACGGTCGGTGCGTCGAGGTCGGCAGCGCGGATGAAATCCGAGATGGAGTGGTTATCCAGATGCTTCGAGCCGGCGATGTGCAGTGCGGCGAAGGTCGCTGGGTCGCGAACATCGACCACCACCGCGCCTTGTTCGCGCAGGGCCTGGGCCTGTTCTGGGGGGATACGTTTGAATTCGCTCATGGCGGGCTCCTGTGGCTCGGCTGAAAGCGCAGTCTAGCGCGGGGCGCTGGCTGACGATGGTTCGGGGGTAAGTGCGGCGACTGGCGGCAGGGCAAGGCCATGCTCGTCGCATTTGCAAGACAGGCGTTCACCGCTGTCGACATTCATGAGGGTCAGGGCGCCACCCCAGACACAACCGGTGTCGAGGGCCGAGATGCCTGGCTCATTGCATCGGCCTTCCAGAGCGGCCCAGTGGCCGAAGATGATCTTCAGGCCCTTGGTCTTGCGCTCTTTGTGCTGAAACCAGGGTTTGTAGCCCGGCGGCGCATTGTCGAGGCCTTCCTTGCTTTTAAGGTCAAGCTTGCCCTCGGCGGTACAAAACCGCATGCGGGTGAAATAGTTGGTGATCACCCGCAGGCGTGTCACGCCTTTGAGGTCGTTGTCCCATTTCGCCGGATCGTTGCCGTACATGCCATCGAGGTAGGGCGGCAACAGGTTGTCGTCGCGCAATGCCGTCTCGACTTCGGCGGCATACTTCAAGGCCTTGCGCAGTGACCACTGGGGCGGAATGCCAGCATGTACCAGGGCGACATCGCGCTGTTCGTCGTAGTGCATGAGCTTTTGCTGACGCAGCCACTCCAGCAGTTCCGCGCAATCGGGCGCTGCGAGAATCTCGAGCAGGGTGTCGGACTTCTTCAGGCGTTCGATGTTTTTCCCGGCGGCCAGCAAGTGCAGGTCATGGTTGCCGAGCACGCACACCAGCGATTCGCGGATGCTATAGAGGAAGCGCAAGGTGTCCAGGGACTGCGGGCCACGGTTGACCAGATCGCCTACCAGCCACAGACGATCCCGTGTCGGGTCGAAGGCGACCTGCTTGAGCAGGCATTGCAATGCTTGAAGGCAGCCTTGCAGATCGCCGACGGCGTACGTTGCCATCAGTGCAGGGCTCCGGGCACCGCTAGACGGAATGGGGCGATGATGGCGTCGAAGTGTTTGCCGTCATCGGCAACCATTTCATAAGTGCCCTGCATCGTGCCGACCTTGGAGGTCATGACGGTGCCGCTGCTGTAGGTGTGGCTTTCGCCCACGTCAATCAACGGCTGCTGGCCAACAACGCCCGCACCGCGAACCTCTTCGACATGCCCGTCACCGTCGGTGATCACCCAGTGCCGCGACAACAGTTTGGCCGGTAGCTCGCCATTGTTGTGCACGGTGATGGTGTAGGCGAAGGCAAAGCGGTTTTGCTCGGGTTGCGATTGTTCTGCCAGATAGCGGGTGACGACGCTGACGTCGACCTGGTAACGAGGATCGGACATGCAAGAGGCCTTAAACGAAGCGGAACGCGGGGCGTAGCTGATAGAACTCAGTCTAGGCCAAGTATCGGGTAGTAAACCAGACATGAAGGCTGGTGTCCTACCCGATAACGCTCATTGCCTGTCAGTCGGCGGCGGGCGTCTGTAGGACTTGTTCGCTGAGCTTGTCGGCGAGGCGCACGAAGGCGGCCAGATCGAGCTGTTCGGGACGCAGGCTGCCATCAACGCCGGCGGCTTCGATTTCAGCGTTGCTCAGCAGCAGCTTGAGGGTGTTGCGCAGAGTCTTGCGGCGCTGGTTAAAGGCTTCGCGTACGACACGCTCCAACAGCTTGTGATCCTTGGCCGGGTGCGGCAGCACCGCGTGAGGCACCAGGCGCACGATAGCCGAATCGACTTTGGGCGGCGGATTGAACGCGCCCGGGCCAACGTTGAACAGATGCTCAACCCGGCAGTGATACTGAACCATGATCGACAAGCGACCCCAGTCACCACCGCCAGGGCCTGCTGCCAGGCGCTCGACCACTTCTTTTTGCAGCATGAAGTGCATGTCGCGAATCAGACTGGCGTTATGCAACAGGTGAAAAATCAGCGGCGTAGAGATGTTGTACGGCAGGTTGCCGACCACCCGCAGGCTGTTCGGCGCAGCGTTCAGGCTAGTGAAGTCGAACTTCAGCGCGTCGCCCTGATGCAGGTTGAAATTGCTCTTGCTGGCAAATTGCTGGTTGAGGATCGGGATCAGATCCTTGTCCAGTTCCACCACGTCCAGCTGGGCGCCGCTGTTTAGCAGGCCTTGGGTCAGCGCACCCTGGCCAGGGCCGATTTCCAGCAGACGGTCTTCGGGCTTGGCGTGGATGGCGCGCAGGATGCGGTCGATGACGCCGGCATCGTGCAGGAAGTTCTGGCCGAAGCGCTTGCGCGCCCGGTGTTGGTAATGTTCGGTCATAAACGGGTCTCGGCCATCTGGTAGGCGGTTTCCAGGGCGACTTGCAGGCTGCCGGTATCGATTTTGCCGCTGCCGGCCAGATCCAGGGCAGTGCCGTGGTCGACCGATGTGCGGATGATCGGCAAGCCGAGGGTCACGTTGACTGCCGCACCGAAGCCTTTGTACTTCAGCACAGGCAGGCCCTGGTCGTGGTACATCGCCAGCACTGCATCGCAGTGCTCCAGATACTTGGGGGTAAACAGAGTGTCGGCGGGCAGGGGGCCACGAAGGTCCATTCCTTCGCCGCGCAGGCGCTCTAATGTAGGTTCGATAATGTCGATTTCTTCATGGCCCAAGTGTCCGCCTTCGCCGGCGTGGGGGTTGAGCCCACAGACGAGGATGCGTGGCTGGGCAATGCCGAATTTTTCTTGTAGATCGGTGTGCAGGATTCGCGTGACCCGTTCCAGACGCTCCGGCGTGATCGCATCGGCAATCTCGCGAAGAGGCAGGTGAGTGGTGACCAGCGCCACGCGCAAACCGCGAGTGGCGAGCATCATTACCACTTGGGCGGTATGGGTCAGGTCGGCGAGAAATTCTGTGTGCCCGGAAAAGGCGATCCCGGATTCATTGATCACGCCCTTGTGCACAGGGGCCGTGATCATGCCGACAAAATGCCCGTCGAGGCAGCCTTGGCCAGCTCGGGTCAGGGTTTCCAGAACGAAAGCCGCGTTGGCCTTGTCCAGTTGCCCGGCAGTGACCTTGGCGTTGAGCGGTGTATCCCAGACATACAGGCTGTTGGCTGGCGCGGGTACATCCGGCCAGTTGTCCGGGGTGACCGGCAGCAAATCGACAACCACACCCAGCTGCACGGCCCGCTCAAGGAGCAGGTCGCGGCTGGTAATGGCAATCAGGGGATGTGGCTGGGCTTGCGAGGCGAGCAGCAGGCACAGGTCAGGACCTATGCCGGCCGGTTCGCCGGGTGTCAGCGCGAAACGTTTGGGTTTCACTGCGCTGCCTGGTCTGCACCAGGGAGTTTGATCTCTACGTACGCTTCGTCACGGATCTGACGCAGCCAGGTTTGCAGCTCTTCGTCGTATTTGCGGTTACGCAACACGGTCATCGCTTGCTGCTCACGGGCCTGGGAGGTGCTGTCAGTGGCGCGACGGCCAAGGACTTCCAGTACGTGCCAGCCATATTGGGTCTGGAACGGTTTGGACAGCTGACCTTGCGGGGTCTTGGCCATCACTTCGCGGAATTCAGGCACCAATGCATTCGGGTCGATCCAGTTTAGGTCGCCACCGTTGAGGGCGGAACCCGGATCTTCCGAGAAGCTTTTTGCCAGTTCGCCGAAATCTTCGCCCGCTTCGATACGGGTGTAGAGCGACTCAGCCAGCGCCTTGGTTTTCGCTTCGTCGCGGATCGGGCTCGGCTTGACCAGAATATGACGCACGTGCACTTCATCGCGTGTCTGGGTCTCACCGCCACGCTTGTCGAGGATCTTCAGGATGATGAAGCCGCCCGGCGTGCGCATTGGCTGGGTAATGTCGCCGACAGTCATGGTGCTCAGCATGCGATCGAACGGAGGTGGCAGTTGACCGGCTTTACGCCAGCCCATGTCGCCACCTTCCAGTGCGGTTTCGCTGGCGGATTTGGCGATTGCCAACTGACCGAAGTCAGCACCTTGCTTGAGCTGCTGGTAAACCGCGTCTGCCTGTTTGGCTGCATTCTGAATCGCGTCGGAGTTGGCGCTTTCCGGAGTAGGAATCAGGATGTTGGCCAGGCGGAACTCTTCGGACAGCTGCATTTTGCCAAGGTCGGAAGCGAGGAAGTTCTTCACTTCCTGTTCGGAAACCTGGATGCGCTCGGCCACACGACGCTGACGCACACGGCTGATGACCATCTCGCGGCGAATCTGGTCGCGGGCGTCTTCATAAGACAGACCGTCGCGAGTCAGTGCGGTGCGGAATTGTTCAATCGACATGTTATTGCGCTGGGCAATGGTGCCGACAGCCTGGTTCAGTTCTTCATCAGTAATGCGGATACCGGAACGCTCGCCGATCTGCAGTTGCAGGTTTTCGACGATCAGGCGTTCAAGTACCTGCTGATCCAGCACGTTGGCCGGCGGTGCGGCTGCACCACGTTTGGCGATGGTTTGCTGAACTTCATGAACCCGTTGGTCCAGTTGGCTCTGCATGACCACGTCGTTGTCGACAATGGCCACCACTTTATCGATGGACTGTACCGCGGCGTTCGCCGCGGTACCCAGGAACAGCGCGCCCAGTATCAGCGGGCGCAGACAATCAGAAAGCTTGGTCTTCACGTTCACGATAACCTTGGATGCCTTTGTCGAGGAAGCTCTCTACTTTGGCGCCGGTGAGGCCGCCGAGTCCCTTCAGAACAATTTGGAGGAAGACGCCATGGTCGCCTTTTTCGTTTTGCGGAGCGTCCTGGCTAAATTCGTCGTAGTCGACGAAGTAGCGGTTGATCAAACGCAGTTTCCAGCAGCAGTTGTCGTACTCGAAACCACCAAACGCTTCCAGGGTACGGTTACGGTTGTAGTCATACTGCCAGCGGCTGATGGCGTTCCACTGCGGCACGATCGGCCAGATCACCGAGAAATCGTGCTGCTTGATCTTATAGTAGTCCTTCACGTAGCCAGGTTGGCCTGGGGTGCCGTAGTCACCACCGCCCACTTGCCACTTACCGGTGTTCTGGTCGTAACGGATCTGGTCATTGCGATAGCGATAGCCAGCGTTGATGACCTTGTTCGGGTTGTCTTCAGGCTGGTAGTGGAACATCGCGCTACCCGAGCGAGGGCTGCGGCTGTCCGGGTCCCAGTTGTAATCGGCCGTGGTGCGCCAATCGCGGTTCCATCGGTATTCGTATTCCAGCGCATAAGGCGAGACATTAGCCTGCGCATCGTCGCGGGTTTTTGCATCGATACCTGGCAACTGAACTTCACGATCCTTGAAATACATGGCCTGGCCGACGCTGATGCGTTGACGTTCGAAGCCATTGTCTTCGATCCAGCGGTTGGTTATGCCCAGAGACAGTTTGTTCTCGTCGCCGACACGGTCGGAGCCGGAGAAGCGGTTGTCACGAAACAGCGACGCGTAGTTGAAGGTGTATTCGCTGGTGTCGAACACCGGAATATCTTCCTGATCCTTTTCAGGCACGTACAGGTAGAACAGGCGTGGTTCGAGGGTCTGGCGATAGTTCTTGCCGAACCATTGGGTGTTGCGATCGAAGTACAGACCGCTGTCGATGCTTGCAATCGGTACGCCACGGTTCTGGCTGCTGCCGAAATGACCATTGAGGTTTTCAGTCCCGGCTGCAGCTGCGGCTTGATCCTGGGCGGCGATCTGGCTTTTGCCGGTACCGTCCAGATCCAGTTGGTACTGGGTGTATTGGTACTTGAGCGACGGCTTCACGAAGCCATAAGTCCAGTCCAACGGCAGGCTGATCGCCGGTTTGAGATTCAAACGGTCGCCGTTGGCACGTGCCAAGCCTTGAACGTTGTTATCAAGACGCGGTTCAACAGTGCCATCTTCGTTTACGAAGTTACCGTCCTTCAAGTCACGGTCAAACCGTACGACTTCTGTCTCATAGTCGAAATTCAGGCCGCCAGGGTGAGTCGGCAACTGACCATTGAAAGTGATCTGCGGCAAGCGGTCGTACGGCGTAATGTCCGAAACGGTCGCGAGCTGATAAGCCTGTGCGTTCAAGCGAGCGGTGTAGCTGTCGCCACGATAGGTGACAGAACCCTGCTGGTTCACGTAGTCGGCGCTTTTAACCCCGATCTGGTCGGTTTGCAGGTCCTGGAAGTAATACGGATCGCTGATCTTGGTGTAATCGACTTGTGTCAGAACGCGCGAGTCGAGACCGCCCTTGTGCTGCCAGTTATACATGTAGCGGTTTTTCTGGTAGTCGGTCTGCTTGCTGCGATCAGTGTCTTCGTCGTTGAGGTACGCGGCGCCGAACTGACCTTCGCTGGACGGGGTCAGGTAACGGAATTCGCCTTCCATCAACAGCCCGTGCTTGCTCATGTAGCGCGGGTACAACGTGGCATCGTAGTTCGGTGCCAGGTTGAAGTAATACGGTGTGACCAGCAAGAAGCCGGTATCGCTGCCGGTGCCGATGGTCGGCGGCAGGAAGCCGGACTGGCGACGGTCGTCGATCGGGAAATAGATGTATGGCGTGTACAGAACAGGAATGTCTTTGACCCGCAGCGTCACGTTGGTCGCCGTACCGAAGCCGGTGGCCGGGTTCAAGGTGATGTTGTTGCCCTTGAGCTGCCAGGCGTTGCTGTTCGGTTCGCACGTGGTGTACGTACCATCCTTGAGGCGGATGATCGCGTTCTCGGCACGCTTGGCGTACAGCGCATTACCTCGGATACGGGATTTGTGCATCACGTATTCGGCGTTGTCGACCTTGGCTTCACCGGTGTCGAGCTGCACGTCGGCGTGGTCGCCCACGATCAGTGCGCCGTTGTCGCGAACACGGACATTGCCGCTCAGTTCGCCACGGCTCTCAGCCTGGTAGAGGTTCGCTTCGTCGGCTTCGACCTGCATGCTGCCCTGACGCATGACCACGTCACCCGCCAGGGTCGCAACCTGCTCATCTTGCTTATAGCGAGAGGCTTTGGCGCCGAGAAAGGTCGGAGCGTCACTTTTATTCGTCTTGTCATTCATGCCAGGACGAATCGGTTCGATATAGGAACCAGCGCAGTAAGGACCGGTTTCGGCCAATTGCGCTGCAGTGAGCTTCTCGCGCGGAACCCAATCGAGGTGACTGTAGTCTTCGCTACGCGACTTCAGGCCGCGGCCCTTGGATTCGGTCACCTGCACAGGCTTGGCGCCGGTGTCTTGACTAACACCGCCGTCAGCCGGAGTCTCGCCGCTGGTGCTTACCGCCGCACTGCCGTCATGGACGGGGCGAGGTGGCAGCGCAGCTGCTGGAGATTTTGGCGCACAGTTCCAGGCACCCGAAGCAGAGACTGAGCAGTCATACTGTTCCGCGGCGACCACGAACGAAGTGGCTAGAGGTTGCAGGGCCAGCAGACTGCCGGTAACCAACAACGGAAATTTTTTACGAAACGCGGGGGATTTCAATGCCATCTTATTAGTCCGGGCTTCCTGCGTGCCATCTGCCCGCGGTGTGGGCCGCACGCCTCTCGATGGTCTGAAAAAGATGCTGGATAATAAAGCATGACCCGCTTGACGGCTAGCGCCGTCGGAGACCCTTGCAATGCCTGACCAAGATGTACGTTTGCAACACCTGAAAGTTTGGCTCGATGAGCAATTGGCTGCCCTCTTTGCAGAACAGGGTTGGGGGGGCGTACCCCCGGCCACGTTGACCGCGGCCAGTAGCGATGCGAGTTTTCGACGTTATTTTCGCTGGGAAGGCGAGGGCAGAAGCTTCGTCGTGATGGACGCGCCACCGCCCCAGGAAAACTGTAAACCCTTCGTGGATATCGCTTTTTTGCTGGCGAAATCCGGAATAAATGTTCCGAAAATTTATGCCGAAGACCTCGAACGTGGTTTTCTTTTGCTCAATGACCTGGGCAACAAGACTTACCTGGACGTGATCGACAGCGAAAATGCCGACGATTTGTTCAAGGATGCCCTGCAAGCGCTGCTGGCTTTTCAGCAGTTGCCGATGGTTGCACCTCTGCCAAGTTATGACGTGGCGCTGCTGCGTCGCGAGCTGGAATTGTTCCCCGAGTGGTACGTGAAGCGCGAGTTGGGCATCGAGTTCGACTCGGCGCAGCAAATGCTCTGGCAGAGCGTGACTGAGTTATTGATCGACAGCGCACTGGCCCAGCCTAAAGTGTTGGTGCACCGCGATTACATGCCGCGCAACTTGATGCTCAGCGAGCCAAATCCCGGTGTGCTGGATTTCCAGGACGCCGTCTATGGTCCCGTGACCTACGACGTGACCTGCCTGTTCAAGGATGCGTTCCTCAGTTGGCCCGAGGAGCGTGTGCGCGGCTGGCTGGAAGCTTACTGGCAGCAAGCGGGCGATCTCGGGATCCCGGTTCAGCCCGACTTCGAAGATTTCCTGCGTGCCAGTGACCTGATGGGCGTGCAGCGGCACCTGAAAGTGATCGGCATCTTTGCCCGCATCTGCCACCGCGACGGCAAGCCGCGCTATCTTGGCGATGTACCGCGTTTCTTTGCTTATATAGACGCCGTGATCGCCCGCCGTCCTGAACTGGCCGAGCTGGATGTGTTGCTGCTGAGTCTGCGTGCTGGAGCGAATGCATGAAGGCAATGATTCTGGCAGCAGGCAAAGGCGAGCGCATGCGCCCGCTGACCTTGACCACGCCGAAACCGCTGGTTCGCGCCGGCGGTATACCGTTGATCGAGTATCACTTGAAAGCCTTGGCGGTGGCGGGGTTTACCGAGGTGGTGATCAACCATGCCTGGCTCGGCCAGCTGATCGAAAACTACCTGGGCGATGGCTCGCAATACGGCGTACGTATTCAGTACTCGCCGGAAGGTGAACCGCTGGAAACCGGAGGCGGGATTTTCCGCGCGCTGCCGTTGCTGGGTGACGAGGCCTTTATGGTGGTCAACGGTGACATCTGGACCGACTACGACTTCAGCGTGTTGCACCAACCCATCACCGGGCTGGCGCATTTGGTGTTGGCGGACAACCCTGCCCATCATCCGACCGGCGATTTCAGCCTGATCGACGGGCAAGTGCGCGACGGTCAACCGGACACTGCAACCTTGACCTACAGCGGCATCGCGGTCCTGCACCCGCAGCTGTTTGACGGTTGCTCCGCCGGCGCCTTCAAGCTTGCACCGCTGCTGCGCAAGGCCATGGCCGATGGACACGTCACGGGCGAGCACTTGAATGGACATTGGGTGGATGTTGGCACTCACGAACGTCTGGCTGAAGTCGAAACCCTGCTAGAAGCGAGACGCTGACATGCTGTGGCCAGGGACTCTGATTGGAGCCGGAGCGGGCTTTTACATCGCCAGCATTCCGGGGGCCATGCTGGGCGCCTTGTTGGGGCAGGTGCTGGATCGGCACTTGCACATACAGAGCTGGGCGCACTTGCGAGAAAAGCTCGGTGGCCGCTCGGTGCTGCGCAACGATGAACTGCTGTTTGTGTTGTTGGGACGGTTGGCCAAGAGCGATGGACGGGTGGTGGAAGGCCACATCCAGCAGGCCCGTCAGGAAATGCGTTCTCTGGAAATGACCGAGTCGGCCCAACTTCGGGCAATTGCCGCGTTCAATCGCGGCAAGTCGGGAGATGACCGATTGAGCGGTTACCTGCGCCGCTTGCGTACTCAACCCCATGCCGCCGAAGGCGTCTTGCGCGCCTGTTGGCGGATGATTTGGGCTGATGGCCGCGCCGGTAGCGCTGAGCGAGAGCTGATCAGACAGTGGGGTAAATGGCTGGGCTGGACGTCGCGGCAGGTGCTGGCTCTGTCGGCCGATTACGAGCAGCACAAGTTTGCACAGGCCAGCAGTGCGTTGACCTATCAAGATGCTCTGCGGCTTTTGGGCGTTTCGGCGACCAGCGAGCCGGCGCAGATCAAGCATGCTTATCGACGCCTGCTGAGTCGCCATCACCCGGACAAGATCGCCGGCAGCGGTGCGACGGCGCTGCAGGTGCGCGAAGCGACTGATAAGACTCGCGAACTGCATAGCGCCTACACGTTGATTCGCGAGCGACGGGATTTTCGGTAGTGGCCCGGAAGATCAAAAGATCGCAGCCTGCGGCAACTCCTACAGGTGTACGCATAACCCAGCGTAGGAGCTGCCGCAGGCTGCGATCTTTTGCTTTTGCTTAATTCGCGTTCTGTGGATTCAACCACCCACGCACTCGACGGAACAGCTGCTCTTGCTCAGCCTTGGAATTACCCGGCAAAGCCTTGAGCGAGACCTGACTGAACCCCGAAGTCTTCAAACGTTTGCTGGCTTGCAAGCGTTCCAGCGCCAGGTTGCGATCCAGCGGCTTGTCCATGTAGAAAATGTCTGCGGTGGGCAGCTTCAGGGTCGGTGTCAGTTCGACCAGCTCTGGTTTGGCTTTCGCCGGCATCTGAGCGGCGACCATCACAAACTTCTCCACTTGCGAGGGCTGCTTCTCGCTCAGGTAGCGCGCCGCCCAGTAAGCGCCAGTGCCATGCCCCAGCACGACAATGCTGCGAGCGCTTTGCTGTTCGGCGTAGGCAATCGCGGCGTCGATGCGGGCGAAGATTCGTTCGGCGTCGGCTTTGGCCTGTTCCTCGGTGGTTTCGGTGATCGCTTTGTCCGCTACCTCCGCTTCGCCACCCGCCGCTTGTTCGATGGGCGCGGCGGTGGTCGAGTCTTTGCTGCTGGTGTCAGGGGCTTTTGGTGTGGGTGCCACTTCTACGATACGCGGCGCAATGGCATCGCTTTGCAGGTCCGGCAAGGTGATACTCAGGCTGCTCCACTCGGCGTCCGGCAATTTACGTCGCAATGGACCTATTGCTTGCGGCCAGTCAACGGTTTCGCCGGCGCCCGGGATGATAATCACCGCGCCTTTGGGGTCGCCGGTATTGGCCGGTTTCCACAAGGCCAGAAACGTGTCGCTGCCCGCTTGCAGTTGTTGCTGTTCCTGAGCCGGGATCTGTCGCTCAAGTGCAGACGCTTCTTCCTGACTACGCTCAAGCAGCGGCTGGCGCTCGACCGGTTTTTCTTCGGCGGGTGTTCCCGTAGTGGTAGGCGCCGGGGCGGCGGCCTCGACGGAAAAGGCGCAAGGCAGGATCAGCGACAGGCACAATGCTGGCAGTGCCAGGCGGTAGACAGGGGGCATCGGATATTCCAGGCCAGAAGTTATTCCGGCAGCCTAATGGGTTGGTCAGTATTTGTCAGTGTGTGAGATTTCGATGATGCGTTTTCGCTGCCTGTGGGTTATCGGCTGTTTGTGGTTTCCCTTGATGGGCTGGGCGGCTCCCGCGCCACCGGTGCACGTCGCTCAATTGTCCGCGGGCCAGCAGCAATGGCTGGCGCAACATGGCGAATTGCGCGTGGGGCTGGTGTTGCAAGTGCCCTACGCCCAATACGATCGCCGTTTGCAGCGTTTGTCTGGGGTTAATGTCGAGCTGATGAAGTGGCTGGCCAAGGCGCTCAAAGTCGAGCTGAGCTGGCGCAACTTTCCCGACCTGGCGCAACTGGAAGCCGCCGCGCGCGAGGGTGAAATCGACATCGCGCCGGGGCTCACCCAAACCCCCGGAGGCCTGCGGCTCTGGCAGTTTTCCGACCCGTATATGAGGGTGCCGCAACTGGTGGTCAGCGACCAGAAAAGCACCGGCGTGGTAGAACTGGAAAAACTCGACAGCCAGACCCGCGTCGCCGTGCGCATGCCCGGCGCTACCGCCGATTACCTGCGCAGCAATTACCCACACTTGAACCTTCAAGGCGTACCGATCGAGCGCCAGGCACTGCAACTGTTACTGAGTCAGCAGGCCAGTTACGCCGTGGTCGACGAAGCGCAGCTGGGGCGTTTGTCCGCCGAACCTGAGTTCGCCGGACTGGTGGTGGTCGGTGATATCGGCCTGCCGCAACTGTTGCGGGTGGCCACGCGTCGGGACTGGCCGGAATTGGCGGGCATCGTCGAAAGCGCGTTGCGGGCGATCCCGGCCAAGGACCTGGAGCAACTGCATAACCAATGGCTGCAACCCAAATACCCGCGCCTGACCGAGTCCCCGGGTTTCTGGCAAAACCTCTGTCTGTTGTTGGCGGTGCTGATGCTGAGCAGCATGGCCATCGTGTTCTGGCAACGTCGGCAGCAGCACAGTCTTGAACATCGTTTGCGGGCCGCGCGCGAAGACATAGCCCTGCGTGCCGCCAGTGAAGAAGCCTTGCGTCTCACTCAGTTTTCCATCGATCAGAGCACCGTCGGCATCCTTTGGGTCAACTGGGACAGCCATGTGCGCTACGCCAATCGCGCGGCCGAAACCATGCTGGGTTATCCGGCGGACGGGATCATTGATCGGCCGCTGATCGACTTCGAGCCCGGCTTGCACATGGATCGCTGGCTGAACCTGTGGAAACGCGCCCGGGCCAGCGAGGAAGGCCCGCAAAGTTTCGAAACCAACTGCAAACGGGCGGATGGCAGCAACCTGCCGGTGGATGTTTCGCTGAGCTTTTTGCGATTTCGCGACAGCGAATACCTGGTGGTCTACCTCAACGACGTCACCGAGCGCCGTCGTGCATTGGCCGCGTTGCAGGAAAGCGAGGCGCGACTGCAAGGGATCGCCGCCAACGTTCCAGGACTGGTCTTTCGTCTGGAACGGGCGCCGGTGACGGGGCAGATCGATTTTGCCTACATCAGTGAAGGCAGCGAGAGCCTGGTGGGTTACTCACCGGCGACCCTGGCCCATCGCGACAAAGGCCTGCGCAGCCTGGTGCACCCGGACGACAAGGCCAGTTATCACCAAACCCAGGACCATGCGCTGGATACCGACAGTGACTGGTCGTGGCAGGGACGGATTCTCACCCGATCCGGCGAACAGCGCTGGGCCGAGATCAAGGCAATCACCCGTCGACTCGAAGACGGCGCCTATGTCTGGGACGGGATCGTCTGGGACATCAGCGAGAGCAAGCGCATCGAACTGGAACTGGCCAGCTCTCGCGAGCAGTTGCGTGAGTTGTCCGCGCACCTGGAGAGCGTACGGGAAGAGGAAAAGGCCCGCATCGCCCGGGAAGTTCACGACGAACTGGGTCAGATGCTCACCGTGCTGAAGCTGGAAACCTCCATGTGCGAACTGGCTTACGCCCAGCTCGATCCCGGTCTGAACGAACGTTTGAACAGCATGAAGCGACTGATAGCGCAGCTGTTCCAATTGGTACGCGATGTCGCCACAGCGCTGCGACCGCCGATTCTCGACGCCGGGATTGCCTCGGCCATCGAGTGGCAGGCCCGCCGATTCGAGGCGCGAACGCAGATTCCGTGTCTGGTGCAGGTGCCGGAGAATCTGCCGGTGCTCAGTGATGCCAAGGCGATTGGCCTGTTCCGGATCCTTCAGGAAGCGCTGACCAATGTCATGCGCCATGCCCAGGCGCATACTGTCGAGCTGACTCTGGCGTTGGAAGGCGACGAGTTGTGTCTGACCGTCAGCGATGATGGCGTAGGATTTGTCCCCGCCACCGGTAGGTCGACATCCTTTGGGGTAGTCGGCATGCGCGAACGGGTGTTGATCATGGGCGGACAGTTGTCGCTTGAGAGTGAGCCGGGTGAGGGCACGACCCTAAGCGTGCGAGTGCCGCTGGATGAGGAGAAGTAAGTGATCCGTGTACTGGTAGCCGAAGACCACACCATCGTTCGCGAAGGCATCAAGCAATTGATCGGCCTGGCCAAGGATTTGCTCGTGGTAGGGGAGGCGAGCAATGGCGAGCAGTTGCTCGAGACCTTGCGCCATGTTCCCTGCGAAGTGGTCTTGCTGGACATCTCCATGCCCGGGGTTAACGGGCTGGAGGCGATTCCGCGGATTCGCGCGCTGAACAATCCGCCGGCGATTCTGGTGTTGTCGATGCACGACGAAGCGCAAATGGCCGCCCGTGCGTTGAAGGTCGGTGCTGCGGGTTATGCGACCAAGGATAGCGATCCGGCGCTGCTGCTGACGGCGATCCGCAAGGTCGCGGCGGGCGGGCGCTACATCGACCCGGACCTGGCCGACCGTATGGTCTTTGAAGTCGGCTTGACCGATTCGCGGCCGTTGCACTCGTTGCTGTCCGAGCGCGAGTTCTCGGTGTTCGAACGCCTGGCCCAGGGCGCCAACGTCAACGACATCGCCCAGCAACTGGCCTTGAGCAGCAAAACCATCAGCACCCACAAGGCGCGGTTGATGCAGAAACTCAACATCACCTCCCTGGCGGAGCTGGTGAAGTACGCCATGGAGCACAAACTCCTCTAAGAACACCGCTGTCCCCTGTGGGAGCGAGCTTGCTCGCGATAGCGGCGGGTCAGTCACAGAAATGTTGAATGTGCTGCCGTCATCGTCGGAACGCCGCCCGGAGCAAGCTCGCTCCCACAGGGCCGTGGTGGCATGTCCATTTACGACACGCCTTCAGATCCGCTTTTGCCTGTTCTTGCGGCTTGCAGCTTCAAGATTGCCGCTGCCCCTATCCATCCCCGCCATCCTTGTAGGGCAATCCCTACCCCCAACCTTCCATCCTGCTGAGGCCATTCTCTCCTGCGCCCCGATTTGCGTGGTCAGCAGCGTCCACTAGGCTTAGTCCACAGCAGTCATCACAACAAAGGTGTGGGTATGAGCCAGGTCGATTCAAACGCAGGGGCCAGCGATATTCTGGTCAGCTTTCGTGGAGTACAAAAAAGCTACGACGGCGAGAACCTGATCGTCAAAGACCTCAACCTGGAGATTCGCAAAGGCGAATTCCTCACCTTGCTCGGCCCGTCCGGCTCCGGCAAGACCACCAGCCTGATGATGCTCGCCGGTTTCGAAACACCGACCGCAGGCGAAATCCAGCTGGCCGGGCGTTCCATCAACAACGTGCCGCCGCACAAACGCGACATCGGCATGGTGTTCCAGAACTACGCATTGTTCCCGCACATGACGGTCGCCGAGAACCTGGCGTTCCCGTTGACCGTGCGCGGCCTGAACAAGAGCGATGTCAGCGACAAGGTCAAAAAAGTCCTGAGCATGGTTCAGCTCGACACCTTCGCCCAGCGTTATCCGGCACAACTGTCCGGCGGTCAGCAACAGCGTGTGGCCCTGGCCCGCGCCTTGGTGTTCGAACCGCAACTGGTGCTGATGGACGAACCCCTCGGCGCACTCGACAAACAACTGCGCGAACACATGCAGATGGAAATCAAACATCTGCACCAGCGCCTCGGCGTGACCGTGGTCTACGTGACCCACGACCAGGGAGAAGCCCTGACCATGTCCGATCGCGTGGCCGTGTTCCACCAGGGCGAGATCCAGCAGATCGCGCCGCCGCGCACCCTCTACGAAGAGCCGAAAAACACCTTCGTCGCCAACTTCATCGGCGAGAACAACCGCCTCAACGGCCGCTTGCACAGCCACACCGGCGACCGCTGCGTGGTTGAGTTGGCGCGCGGTGAAAAGGTTGAAGCCCTGGCGGTCAACGTCGGCAAGACCGGCGAACCCGTCACGCTGTCGATTCGCCCCGAGCGCATTAGCCTTAACGGCGCAAGCGATCAGTGCGTCAACCGCTTCTCAGGGAGGGTGGAGGAATTCATCTACCTGGGCGACCACGTCCGGGTTCGCCTGGAAGTCTGCGGCAAGACCGATTTTTTTGTGAAACAACCGATTGCCGAGCTCGATCCCGCGCTGGCCGTCGGCGACGTGGTACCGCTTGGCTGGCAGGTCGAACACGTTCGCGCGCTCGACCCACTTCTAGAGGCGCATTGATCGCCCCCTGCTTCAACAACACCAACCCTGCACGTGGAGAGAACAATAAATGTTGAGATCCCTGAAATTCACCGCTTTGGTCATGGGCATGATCGGCGCGGCACACGCAATGGCGGCGGGCCCGGACCTGACCGTGGTGTCCTTTGGCGGGGCGAACAAGGCAGCGCAGGTCAAAGCCTTCTACGCACCGTGGGAAGCGGCAGGTAACGGCAAGATCGTGGCGGGCGAATACAACGGCGAGATGGCCAAAGTCAAAGCCATGGTCGACACCAAAAGCGTGTCTTGGGACTTGGTAGAAGTTGAATCGCCAGAACTGTCCCGTGGTTGCGACGAAGACATGTTCGAGCAGCTTGATCCGAAGTTGTTCGGCAAGTCCGAAGACTACGTCAAAGGCGCCATCCAGCCATGCGGCGTGGGCTTCTTCGTGTGGTCGACCGTGCTGGCCTACAACGCCGACAAACTGGCTTCCGCACCGACCAGTTGGGTGGATTTCTGGGACACCAAGAAATTCCCGGGCAAACGTGGCCTGCGCAAAGGCGCCAAGTACACCCTGGAATTCGCTCTGATGGCCGACGGCGTTGCGCCGAAAGACGTCTACAAAGTACTGGCCGGCAAGGATGGTCAGGACCGCGCGTTCAAGAAGCTTGATGAACTCAAGCCAAGCATTCAGTGGTGGGAAGCCGGCGCGCAACCGCCGCAGTACCTCGCTTCCGGCGACGTGGTCATGAGCTCGGCCTACAACGGCCGGATCGCTGCCGTGCAGAAAGAAAGCAACCTGAAAGTCGTGTGGAATGGCGGCATCTACGACTTCGACGCATGGGCCATCCCGAAAGGCCTGGATAAAGCACGCGCTGAAGCGGCGAAGAAATTCATCGCTTTCTCGGTGGCACCGCAGCAGCAGAAGACCTACTCGGAAAACATCGCCTACGGCCCGGCCAACATTCAAGCCGTACCGTTGCTGGCCAAGGATGTCCTGAAAGACATGCCGACCACCCCGGAAAACATCGCCAACCAGGTGCAGATCGACGTCAGCTTCTGGGCTGACAACGGTGAGCAACTGGAACAGCGCTTCAATTCCTGGGCTGCGAAGTAACTAGAGGGCTCGCCCTCCTGTGAGGGCGAGCTTTTGTGGCGAGGGAGCTTGCTCCCGCTTGAGTGCGCAGCACTCACAAAACTGGACGTTGTTAACAGATTTTTGGGGCCGCTTCGCAGCCCAGCGCAAGCAAGCTCGCTCGCCACAAAAGCCCGCTCCCACATCAACGATTGATCAAAGATTTCCGGAGTACGCCATGGCCACCGCCATTCCCCTGAACGCGGGCACCGACCCCACCTTGAAGCAGCGGCTCAAGCACGCCGAGCGGATCAACCGCTGGAAAGCACAAGCCTTGATCGCGCCGTTGGTGCTGTTTCTGTTGCTGGTGTTCCTGGTGCCCATCGTGGCGCTGCTCTACAAAAGCGTTGGTAACCCGGAAGTGGTCGGCGGCATGCCGCGCACCGTGGCAGCTATCGCCAGTTGGGATGGCCGAGGCCTGCCCGCTGAACCGGTTTACAAGGCCGCCAGCGAAGACCTCGCTGAAGCGCGCAAGAATCAGACCCTGGGTGACCTGTCCAAGCGCTTGAACATGGAGTTGGCCGGCTACCGCAGCCTGCTGACCAAAACTGCACGTGCCTTACCGTTCGCCACCGAACCGGCCTCTTATAAAGAAGCGCTGGAAGGTCTCGACGAGCGCTGGGGCGACCCGGCCTACTGGCAAGCCGTGCGCCGCAACACCAGCAGCATCACGCCTTATTACTTGCTGGCGGCGGTCGATCACCGTATCGACGACCTCGGCGAACTCGCCCCGGCCACGCCCGATCAGGCGATCTACCTCGACATCTTTGCCCGGACGTTCTGGATGGGGCTGATCATCACCGTGATCTGCCTGCTGCTGGCGTATCCGTTGGCCTACCTGCTGGCGAACCTGCCATCTCGGCAAAGCAACCTGCTGATGATTCTGGTGCTGCTGCCGTTCTGGACCTCGATCCTGGTGCGGGTCGCTGCGTGGATCGTGTTGCTGCAGTCGGGTGGCTTGATCAACAGCGGCCTGATGGCCATGGGCATCATCGATAAACCGCTGGAGCTGGTGTTCAACCGCACCGGGGTTTACATCTCCATGGTGCACATCCTGCTGCCGTTCATGATTCTGCCGATCTACAGCGTGATGAAAGGCATTTCGCCGACCTACATGCGTGCCGCGATTTCCCTCGGCTGCCACCCGTTCGCCAGTTTCTGGCGGGTGTATTTCCCGCAGACCTATGCCGGTGTCGGCGCCGGTTGCCTGTTGGTGTTCATCCTCGCCATCGGCTACTACATCACCCCGGCCTTGCTGGGCAGCCCGAACGATCAGATGGTCAGTTACTTCGTCGCCTTCTACACCAACACCAGCATCAACTGGGGCATGGCGACCGCACTCGGTGGGCTGCTGCTGTTGGCGACCGTGGTGCTTTATCTGATTTACAGCTGGCTGGTAGGCGCCAGTCGCCTGCGCCTGAGCTAAGGGGAGAACGAAATGCTGAGTCCTTATATGTCGCCCATTGAGCGGGTGTGGTTCTACAGCTTGCGCATTCTCTGCGGGCTGGTCCTGTTGTTCCTGATTCTGCCGGTGCTGGTGATCATCCCGCTGTCGTTCAACTCCGGGAGTTTTCTGGTGTACCCGTTGCAAGGCTTTTCGCTGCACTGGTACCAGGATTTCTTCGCTTCGGCCGAGTGGATGCGTTCGCTGAAGAACAGCATCATCGTTGCTCCGGCGGCGACGGTGTTGGCGATGATCTTCGGTACGCTGGCCGCCATCGGCCTGACACGGGGCGACTTCCCCGGCAAGGCGCTGGTGATGGCGCTGGTGATTTCGCCGATGGTGGTGCCGGTGGTGATCATCGGTGTGGCGAGCTATCTGTTCTTCGCGCCACTGGGTCTGGGTAACAGCTTCTTCTCGCTGATCGTGGTGCATGCGGTGTTGGGTGTGCCGTTTGTGATCATTACCGTGTCGGCGACCTTGCAGGGGTTTAACCAGAATCTGGTGCGTGCTGCTGCGAGCCTGGGTGCTTCGCCGCTGACGGCGTTCCGTCGGGTGACTTTGCCGCTGATTGCGCCTGGCGTGATCTCCGGTGCGCTGTTTGCCTTCGCCACTTCGTTCGATGAAGTGGTGGTGACGCTGTTCCTCGCCGGTCCCGAACAAGCGACCCTGCCACGGCAGATGTTCAGCGGTATCCGCGAAAACCTCAGCCCGACGATTGCTGCCGCAGCGACCCTGCTGATTGCCTTCTCGGTAATCCTGCTGCTGACCCTGGAATGGCTGCGTGGCCGTAGCGAGAAACTGCGTACCGCCCAGGTCTAAAGCTACACACCGCCCAACTGTGGGAGCGAGCTTGCTCGCGATAGCGGACTATCAGTCGACAACAATGTTGAATGTCAGGCCGCCATCGCGAGCAAGCTCGCTCCCACATTGGTTTTGTGCGGTGTTCGAGGTCGCTGGTCATTCATGGCCTGAATAGCAGACAATCCCAAATCCCCAGCTACTCTTGTGCCCAGCTCCCCTATCTATAAGAGGCTGCGCACATGAGTCTTTCCTCTTTCAAAATTGCTCACAAACTGATCACCGGCGCAGGTGCCATAGAGCAACTGGCGGCTGAGCTGACACGCCTGGACATCGACAACCCGCTGATCGTCACCGATGCCGCACTGGTCAAGTCCGGCACGGTCGAGCTGGCGCTCGCGCAGTTGGGCGACCGAACCTACGAAATTTTCGACCGTGTGCTGCCAGACCCGGAAATCGCCATCGTCGAAGACTGCATGCGGGTCTACCGCGAGGGCGGGCACGACGGACTGATCGGCCTGGGCGGCGGCAGTGCCATCGACATCGCTAAAAGTGTCGCGGCCTACGCCGGTTATCACGGGGCGCTGGAAGATCTGTTTGGCATCGATCAGGTGCCGCGCAAAGGCCCGCCGCTGATCGCCATCCCTACCACCGCTGGCACCGGCTCGGAAGTCACCAACGTGGCGATCCTCTCCGACAAGGTCGCGCAGCTGAAGAAAGGCATCGTCAGCGACTATCTATTACCGGACGTGGCGCTGGTCAGCCCGCAAATGACCCTGACCTGTCCGCGCAGTGTCACTGCCGCCAGTGGCGTCGATGCACTGGTGCACGCCATCGAATCCTATCTGTCGCTGAACGCCTCACCGATTACCGACGCGCTGGCCATCGGCGCCATCAAGCTCATCGCCAAGGCGCTGCCCAAGGCTTACGCCAATCCGTCCAATCTCCAGGCCCGCGAAGACATGGCCACCGCCAGCCTGATGGCCGGTATGGCGTTTGGTAATGCCGGGGTCGGCGCGGTGCACGCGCTGGCGTATCCGCTGGGCGGCCGTTACAACATTGCCCATGGCGTCAGCAACGCCTTGCTGCTGCCGTATGTCATGACCTGGAACAAAATGGCCTGCGTTGAGCGTATGCAAGATATCGCCGAGGCCATGGGCGTGAAGACCGCTCATCTGAGCGCCAACGACGCGGCCGACAAAGCCGTCGAGGCGATGACCGAGCTGTGCGCCGCGGTGGAAATCCCGCCAGGCCTGCGCAGCTTCGGCGTTCCCGAAGACGCGATCCCGGCCATGGCCGTGGAAGCGGCGGGAATTGAGCGCCTGATGCGCAACAATCCGCGCAAACTGAGCGCCGTCGACATAGAGAAGATTTACCGAGCGGCCTACTGATCATCGCAGTCACGTCGCGCGCGTCAAAGCATGAGGTATACAATGCGCGCCATCGTGATTCTGCTCAAAAAAGGTGCGTCATGCAGCCCTTCGTAATTGCTCCGTCGATTCTCTCCGCCGACTTCGCCCGCCTGGGTGAAGAAGTGGACAACGTCCTGGCCGCTGGCGCCGACTTCGTGCACTTCGATGTCATGGACAACCACTACGTGCCGAACCTGACTATCGGCCCGATGGTGTGTGCCGCGCTGCGCAAGTACGGCGTGACCGCGCCGATTGACGCGCACCTGATGGTCAGCCCGGTGGACCGCATCGTCGGTGACTTCATCGAAGCCGGCGCGACCTACATCACTTTTCACCCGGAAGCCTCGCAGCACGTCGACCGTTCCCTGCAACTGATCCGCGAAGGTGGCTGCAAGTCGGGCCTGGTATTCAACCCGGCGACCCCGCTGGACGTGCTCAAGTACGTGATGGACAAGGTCGACATGATCCTGCTGATGAGCGTCAACCCGGGCTTCGGCGGGCAGAAGTTCATCCCCGGCACCCTCGACAAGCTGCGTGAAGCGCGGGCGCTGATCGATGCTTCCGGCCGTGACATCCGCCTGGAAATCGACGGCGGCGTGAACGTGAACAACATTCGTGAAATCGCCGCTGCTGGCGCTGACACCTTCGTCGCGGGCTCGGCGATCTTCAATGCGCCGAACTACCAAGAGGTGATTGAAAAGATGCGTTCCGAATTGGCGCTGGCCCGCCCATGAGTGGCTTTGAGCAACTGTTCCCGGGGTCTCTGCCGCGGCTGGTGATGTTCGATCTGGATGGCACGCTGGTCGATTCGGTCCCCGACCTCGCAGCGGCTGTGGATAACATGCTGCTCAAACTCGGGCGTAAACCTGCCGGTATCGAATCGGTGCGTGATTGGGTCGGTAACGGCGTGCAAACGCTGGTGCGCCGGGCCTTGGCCAACCACATCGACGCCGAGGGTGTCGATGAGGTCGAGGCCGAGCATGCCCTGGAGCTGTTCAACGGTTTTTACGAGGACGGTCACGAGCTGACGGTGGTTTACCCCGGCGTGCGCGACACCCTGAAATGGCTGCACAAGCAGGGTGTCGAGATGGCGCTGATCACCAACAAGCCGGAGCGCTTCGTCGCGCCGCTGCTGGATCAGATGAAAATCGGTCGTTATTTCCGCTTGATCATCGGCGGCGACACCCTGCCTCAGAAAAAGCCGGACCCGGCAGCGCTGTTTTTCGTGATGAAAATGACCAACATCCCGGCGTCGCAATCCTTGTTCGTCGGCGATTCGCGCAGCGATGTGCTGGCGGCGAAAGCGGCGGGGGTCAAATGTGTGGCGCTCAGTTATGGCTATAACCATGGCCGGCCGATTGCCGAAGAGTCGCCGGCGCTGGTGATCGACGATCTGCGCAAGTTAATTCCCGGTTGCCTGGATCCAGCCGCTGAGATAACGTTGCCCGACGCTGTTCAACCCCCTTCTGGAAACGCCATCGTGGTGGTCACTCGCAAACTCTGGATGAAAGTCATCAAGGCCCTGGCCCGTTGGCGTTGGCGCGCCTGACTTGTTCCTGGCCGGCATACCGGCGCGTTTGCATACCTGACTGTTAGACCCTCAAGCCACGAGGCTACCCCATGATCCGCGAAGAATTCCTGCGTTTGGCCGCTGCTGGCTACAACCGCATCCCGCTTGCCTGCGAAACCCTGGCCGACTTCGACACACCGCTGTCGATCTACCTGAAACTGGCTGACGAGCCCAACTCCTACCTGCTGGAATCGGTGCAGGGCGGGGAGAAGTGGGGGCGTTACTCGATCATCGGCCTGCCGTGCCGCACCGTATTGCGGGTTCACGACCATCACGTCAGCGTGACCCACGACGGGATCGAGATCGAAAGCCACGAAGCCGAAGATCCACTGGCCTTCGTCGAAGCATTCAAAGCTCGCTACAACGTGCCGACCATCCCTGGCCTGCCGCGCTTCAATGGCGGCCTGGTGGGTTATTTCGGTTACGACTGCGTGCGCTATGTGGAGAAGCGTCTGGGTAAATGCCCGAACCCGGATCCGTTGGGCGTGCCGGACATTCTGCTGATGGTTTCCGACGCGGTGGTCGTGTTCGACAACCTCGCTGGCAAGATGCACGCGATTGTCCTGGCCGATCCCTCGCAGGACGATGCCTTCGAGCAAGGTCAGGCGCGTCTGGAGGAGCTGCTGGAAAAACTCCGTCAGCCGATTACCCCGCGCCGTGGCCTGGATTTCAGCAAGCAACAGTCTGCTGATCCGGTATTCCGTTCGAGCTTCACCCAGGACGATTACGAAAAAGCCGTCGACACCATCAAGGAATACATCCTGGCCGGTGACTGCATGCAGGTCGTGCCGTCCCAGCGCATGTCGATCGACTTCAAGGCTGCGCCGATCGATCTGTACCGGGCGCTGCGTTGCTTCAACCCGACGCCGTATATGTATTTCTTCAACTTCGGCGACTTCCACGTCGTCGGCAGTTCACCGGAAGTGCTGGTGCGGGTCGAAGACAACCTGATCACCGTACGCCCGATCGCCGGCACTCGCCCACGCGGGGCCAACGAAGAGGCTGACCTGGCGCTTGAAAAGGACCTGCTGTCCGACGACAAGGAAATTGCCGAGCACTTGATGCTGATCGACTTGGGCCGTAACGACACCGGTCGGGTCTCGGAAATCGGTTCGGTGAAACTCACCGAGAAGATGGTGATTGAGCGTTATTCCAACGTGATGCACATCGTTTCCAACGTCACCGGCCAATTGAAGGCCGGGCTGACGGCGATGGACGCACTGCGGGCGATTCTGCCGGCGGGCACCTTGTCTGGCGCACCGAAGATTCGCGCGATGGAAATCATCGACGAACTGGAACCGGTCAAGCGTGGTGTCTACGGCGGCGCGGTCGGCTACTTCGCCTGGAACGGCAACATGGACACTGCGATCGCGATCCGCACTGCGGTGATCAAGAACGGCGAACTGCACGTGCAGGCCGGTGGCGGCATCGTTGCCGACTCGGTGCCGGCGCTGGAATGGGAAGAAACCCTGAACAAGCGCCGCGCGATGTTCCGTGCAGTGGCCCTGGCCGAGCAAACCCCGGACGCCTGAGCTCACGCAAAACCTGTGGGAGCGAGCTTGCTCGCGATGACGGACTGACATTCAACATCTCTGTTGCCTGACATATCGCTATCGCGAGCAAGCTCGCTCCCACAGAGAACTCACCACCATAAAAAACGCGGCACCTGTGAGGGCGCCGCGTTTTTTGTGCCTGCTGTTTGCCGGATCAGAAGTCCAGCGCAACGCCAACGGTAAGCCCTTGCTGGGTAAAGTCATCATCCTTGCGGAATGTGTATCCGCCACGCAGCGCCAGATCGGCCGTCAACTTGTGGCTGACCCCCAGGCTCACGCGATTCAAGTGGCTTTGCGGTGTATAGCCGTCCAGTTTGAAGTCCAGGGACGGCAGGCTGTTGAGCGCGATGTTTACTTTCTGAGTGTCATCCTCGTATTCACGTTCATACGCGTATTCGCCGAACACTTGAGTCTGCGGGGTGATCTGGTATTTACCCTGCAGCCCGGCCCCCAGACGTTTTGAATCGCGAGTCTGATCTTCAAAGGTCAGCGCTGTGGAACGAGTGCTGTTTTCCGAGTAGCCGTCGACTTCCACTTTTGCGTAATCGGCGCTGATGAACGGCGACAGGTGCCACTCGCTACCCGGTTGCGCAATGTCGTAGCCAAGGCGAGTGCTGAAGGCCCAGAGATCGCCATCGGTATCGCCTTTCTCCGCACCTTCGCTGGCACCCAGGTCGAATTTACGCTTTAGGTTGTCGTAATCGAGCTTGCCGCCGGTCAACGCGGCATCGGCCCACCAGCGATTCTGCTGGAACTGGGCGAAGACGGTGGCCAGGTAGCTGTTGAGTTTGTAGTCCGAATCGTTATTGCCTGCTTCCAGGTTCTGACGATAGAAACCCGCCGCCACACCGACGCGCCAAGCGTCATTGAGACGATAGCTGCCGCCGATGTTCAGGTTGTAACCGTCGCCGTCGGCGCTGGCGCCGCTGCTTTGGCTATCGACATCCAGATGCTGGCCGCCACCGGCGACAATCGCGCGCCATTGGCCGACTGCTTGCCAGTTCTCCCAGTCCGATTGCCATTGGCTGCGCAGTTCATCCTGGTGCGCACGCAAGGTGGCGTGGGCCATTTCCGGCAACAACGTCAACTCCCAAGGCGCGGCCAGTAAGGAGTAGGCGTAGTCGGAAATCAGTTTCTGCCCGGCTTCGGTCGGATGAACCCCATCGTTATAAATCAGCTTGCTGGGGTCTGGGGTGGCACTGTTGATGCCATACGTAGGGTTTTCGGTGCAGCTGTTACCGCTGAAGCAAGTCGCCGTCAGGTTCTGGCCTGTAGCAAAACCGAATCGAGCCGGATCGGCGAAGGTTTCCTGCAACAGCAGCGGAATGTTCAACGGGATGATTTGGGCATCGATCCCCGCCAGTCGAGTGACCAGTTGCCGGTTGAAGGCAGAGCTCAGTAGTGAGGTGGGTGCCTGCTGGGGCGTGCCATTGATGGCGGGCGTCAAACCCAGGTCGGGCAGCAGCCAGACCACAATGTACCGGGCGCCGGCGGTCTGCAAAACCTGGACGCTGTTGGCCAGTCGATCCGCAGCGGCATTCGCCTGAGCGCCACTTTGTACACGTCCCTGAAGAAAATCGTTACCACCCCCGGAAATGTAATACAGCGCATTTGGATCGGCGTTGAAGTTGTTTGTCGGCAGATAGCCCGAACGCGTGCGTTCGCCCGTGGCGGATACGCTGGTGATCGAGGTGAGGATCTGGTCGGTGCGGTAACCGCCAACGGCCCAGTTATTACCGTCCGGCAGACCCTGGCTCGCGCGTGCCGCCGAGGTTGAAGCGGCCGTCTGGTCCGGTGAAAACCCGAGCCTTTCACCCAGCAGTTGGGTCGAGTTGGCGGAGTAGACTTCGCCGCTTCCGTCCAGGTAAACCGGTCCGGTGCGGTTGGTGAAGCGCAGGGTTGAGCCGGGAGGGCCGCCCGTGTCGGTAAACTGCCCGGCATCGTTGAGGCTATCGCCGAAGACGATGAAATTCGAATAAGGGTTGGGCGCCGCGATCGCCTGGGTGCAGGCTATAGCGAGCAAGCAGCCGGCAAGCGGTACAGCCAACGTCTGTCTGATCATGAGCAAGTCCGTTTGTTATTGTTGTAATGAGCAAAACGACAGTGCCAAAAACTATAGAGCCTGTTGCCGTTCGGCGCGAACCCGTCAATTGTTTCAAGAGCTTCGATCGCCCCATATTGCACGCTCTGCCCAGCTAAGTTACTGTGCCAAGACGTATAAATGAGACCTTCCCCGTGTTGATCGTCAGCAAACTTCTGGATCAAGTCATCAAGGCACACGCCCGTTGGCGTTGGCGCGCCTGAATCCTTCTGCCGGCCCGGCCGGATCTTTACCGCTTTGCCTTCTTTACCCGTAAGACAAACCGCTTTGCAGCGCGACTCCAGCGACTGACAAAGTGCAGGACGCTGCGGGTAAATCATTCGAAGGCTGTATTCAAAGTCAGTAAATTCAAGAGGTTCATAACGCCATGTTGCTGATGATCGATAACTACGACTCTTTTACCTACAACGTTGTGCAATACCTCGGTGAGCTCGGCTCCCAGGTCAAAGTCGTGCGCAACGATGAGCTCACCATTGCCGAAATCGAAGCCCTCAACCCTGAGCGGATCGTCGTTTCACCCGGCCCTTGCACGCCGAACGAAGCCGGCGTGTCGATTGATGTGATCAAACATTTTGGCGGTAAATTGCCGATTCTGGGCGTCTGCCTGGGGCATCAGTCCATCGGCCAGGCCTTTGGCGGCGATGTGGTGCGCGCCCGTCAGGTCATGCACGGTAAAACCAGCCCGGTGTTCCACGAGGACAAGGGTGTTTTTGAAGGCCTGAACCATCCGCTGACGGTCACCCGCTATCATTCACTGATCGTCAAACGCGAAACCCTGCCCGATTGCCTGGAGCTGACCGCCTGGACCCAGCTTGAAGACGGCTCGGTCGACGAGATCATGGGCCTGCGCCACAAGACACTGAACATCGAGGGCGTCCAGTTCCACCCTGAGTCGATCCTCACCGAACAGGGCCACGAGCTGTTCGCTAATTTCCTCAAACAAACCGGCGGCACGCGCTAAGGACTTTTCATGAATATCAAGACAGCCCTGAGCCGTATCGTCGAACAGCTCGACCTCAGCACCGATGAGATGCGCGATGTGATGCGCGAAATCATGACCGGTCAATGCACGGATGCGCAGATCGGCGCGTTCATGATGGCCATGCGCATGAAGAGTGAGAGCATCGACGAGATCGTCGGCGCCGTGTCGGTCATGCGCGAGCTGGCAGACAAGGTCGAACTCAAGACCCTCGACGGCGTCGTCGATGTGGTGGGCACCGGTGGCGATGGCGCGAACATTTTTAACGTCTCGACCGCTTCCTCGTTCGTGGTTGCGGCGGCCGGTTGCACGGTGGCCAAGCACGGTAACCGTGCGGTCTCGGGCAAAAGCGGCAGCGCCGATCTGCTGGAGGCGGCGGGTATCTACTTGAACCTGACGCCGGTTCAGGTCGCACGCTGCATTGACAACGTCGGCATCGGTTTCATGTTCGCCCAGACCCATCACAGCGCCATGAAGCACGCCGCCGGCCCGCGCCGGGAGCTGGGCTTGCGCACGCTGTTCAACATGCTTGGCCCGCTTACGAATCCGGCCGGCGTGAAGCATCAGGTGGTGGGCGTGTTCAATCAGGCGTTGTGCCGGCCGCTGGCTGAAGTCTTGCAGCGTATGGGCAGCAAGCACGTGCTGGTGGTGCACTCGAAGGATGGCCTGGACGAATTCAGTCTGGCGGCGCCGACCTTTGTGGCGGAATTGAAGGATGACCAGATCACCGAGTATTGGGTCGAGCCAGAAGACTTGGGCATGAAAAGCCAGAGCCTGCACGGTCTGGCGGTGGATAGCCCGGCGGCCTCGCTGGAGCTGATTCGCGATGCTCTGGGCAAGCGCAAGACTGAGAACGGTCAGAAAGCCGCGGAAATGATAATGCTCAATGCCGGTGCCGCACTGTACGCCGCCGACCATGCCAGCAGTTTGAAAGAAGGCGTTGCCCTGGCGCACGATGCGCTGCACACAGGCCTCGCTCGGGAAAAACTGGAGGAGTTGGGTGCATTTACCGCGGTATTCAAAGTGGAGAATGAGGGATGAGTGTACCGACGGTTCTGGAAAACATTCTGGCCCGTAAAGTCCAGGAAGTCGCCGAGCGTAGCGCTCGCGTAAGCCTGGCGGAGCTGGAAAGTCTGGCCAAGGCGGCCGATGCACCCCGTGGTTTTGCCAAGGCATTGTTGGCTCAGGCCAAGCTCAAGCAGCCAGCGGTCATTGCAGAAATCAAGAAAGCTTCACCGAGCAAAGGCGTGATCCGCGAGAATTTCATTCCCGCCGACATCGCCAAGAGTTACGAGAAGGGCGGCGCGACCTGTCTGTCGGTGCTCACCGATATCGATTACTTCCAGGGCGCCGACGCGTATCTGCAACAGGCGCGGGCGGCGTGCAAACTGCCGGTGATCCGCAAGGACTTCATGATCGATCCGTACCAGATCGTCGAAGCCCGAGCGTTGGGCGCCGACTGCGTGCTGCTGATCGTCTCCGCACTGGATGACGTGAAAATGGCCGAGCTGGCGGCCGTGGCCAAAAGTGTCGGCCTCGATGTGCTGGTGGAAGTTCACGATGGCGACGAGCTGGAGCGGGCCTTGAAAACCCTCGACACTCCGTTGGTCGGCGTGAACAACCGCAACTTGCATACCTTCGAAGTCAGTCTGGAAACCACCCTCGACCTGTTGCCACGTATCCCGCGTGATCGCTTGGTGATCACCGAAAGTGGCATTCTCAACCGGGCCGATGTCGAACTGATGGAAATCAGCGATGTGTACGCGTTCCTGGTTGGCGAAGCGTTCATGCGCGCCGAAAGCCCGGGCACCGAACTGCAGCGTCTGTTCTTTCCTGAGCGTGGTATCGCGGTGAGCGGTTCTACACTCGACTGAAAAAGCATCGCGAGCAAGCTCGCTCCCTCAGTGATTGTTGGTGGACACAAAATTTGTGAGCACCCAGATCAAATGTGGGAGCGAGCTTGCTCGCGATGACGGCATAAGAAGCACCACAGACTTAACGTCCGACGGAATACCTTATGACCCTGATTACCTCCCTGACGACCGAAGCCGGCCTGCTCGCCGAACAGGATCTGTTGGCCCATGTGTGCACCGGCGAATCGGAATTTGGCCTGCTGTTCTGGCAACCCAGTGACCGGGCGCTGGTCATGCCGCGACGGTTGAATCGTCTGCCTGGGTTCGAGGCCGCGTGCGAGGTGTCGGCTGCGGCAGGTTGGCCGGTGTTGTTGCGTGAAACCGGCGGTGAACCGGTGCCGCAATCGGCCTCAACGATCAACATCGCGCTGGTCTACGCGCCACCGCGTAGCGAGGGTGACCAGAACCGCATCGAAACCGGTTATCGCCGGCTTTGCGACCCGATTTGTCAGTTACTCGATGAACTGGGCGGCGTTTCGTCTTTGGGCGAAATAGAGGGTGCGTTCTGTGATGGGCGTTTCAACGTCAACCTTGATGGGCGCAAGATGGTCGGCACGGCTCAACGCTGGCGCCAGAGCAAGGGCGGTACGCGTCCGGTAGGGTTGGTGCACGGTGCTTTGTTGCTCGATAACGAGCGTGAGTCGATGGTTGCGGCGGTTAACCGGTTCAATGAAGCCTGTGGCCTGGAGCAGCGAGTTCGCGCCGAGAGCCACATTGCTCTTCATGAAAAATATGCAGCACCTGATGCGTTGGGGCGACTCGACACGTTGTACCGCCAATTGCTGGCAGACATGTTCAGGGCTTAGCGCGTACCGAAGACCACCATGGTCTTGCCTTTGACGTCCACCAGGTTGCGTTCTTCCAGGTCCTTGAGTACGCGACCGACCATCTCACGTGAACAACCGACAATCCGCCCGATCTCCTGACGGGTCACCTTGATCTGCATGCCGTCGGGATGGGTCATTGCATCTGGCTGCTTGCACAGTTCGAGCAAGCAGCGTGCGACGCGGCCGGTGACGTCGAAGAACGCCAGATCACCCACCTTGCGGGTGGTGTTGCGCAGGCGCTGTGCGATTTGTCCGCTGAGCACGTAAAGAATGTCTGGATCCTGTTGGGACAGCTCGCGGAATTTCGCGTAGCTGATCTCCGCGACTTCGCATTCGATCTTGGCGCGCACCCAGGCGCTGCGTTCCTGTTCCAGGCCGGCCTGTTCGAACAGGCCCAACTCGCCGAAAAAGTCTCCGGAGTTCAGGTAGGCGATGATCATTTCGCGGCCGTCGTCATCCTCGATCAGGATCGTGACCGAACCCTTGATGATGAAGAACAGGGTTTCCGAGCGATCACCGGCACAAATGATGTTGCTTTTGGCCGCATAACGACGGCGCTGGCAGTGCATCAACAGCTTGTCGAGGTTCTTGATTCTGGGTGTTGGGGTAATAGCAACCATGGTTGTATCCCGAAAAGACTTCACGGTGTGTTTGGTTTTCTTATGAGTCGCAGAGGTTGCTACAAAGCTGGCTATGCGCCAGTGAATTGGCGCCAGCTTAACAGACACTTCCTGCAATATTCGAGAATTTACCTACAGCGCAGCGGCTTGCGTCGTAGGAATGCGAGACGCCGTCAATCAAGGCCCCTGTGCTAAGCTGGCGACCCTTTTTTATACAGTGGAGTCTTGGCGATGAAGGCACGCATCCAATGGGCTGGCGAAGCCATGTTCCTCGGTGAATCCGGCAGCGGTCATGTCGTGGTCATGGACGGTCCGCCCGATGCCGGTGGTCGCAACCTGGGTGTCCGGCCGATGGAGATGCTCCTGCTGGGTGTTGGCGGTTGCAGCAATTTCGACGTGGTCAGCATCCTCAAGAAGTCTCGTCAGGCCGTTGAAAGCTGCGAAGCCTTCCTCGAAGCCGAGCGCGCCACCGAAGATCCGAAGGTTTTCACCAAGATCCACATGCACTTCGTGGTCAAGGGCCGAGGCTTGAAAGAAGCCCAGGTCAAACGCGCCATCGAGCTGTCTGCCGAGAAGTATTGCTCGGCGTCGATCATGCTGGGTGCGGCGGGCGTAGAGATCACCCACGACTACGAGATCATCGAGCTCGGTTGAATCGACATTCAACTATCATAAAGGCAGTGCAGACTCTGGCGATCTAAAGCTCGCGTCTGCACCCAAACAGATAACCAAAATCGCGAAGAGGTGCTAATCCGTCCTACGCAGGTGTTCGCATCTGACGGGCATGCTTGATCACGCGGCCGGTCCGCAATACACAGAGAGCGTCTAACGGTGAAAAGCAGACTCAAGCTCCACGGGTTCAATAACCTGACAAAGACCTTGAGCTTCAACATCTACGACATCTGCTATGCGGAAACCCCGCAAGACCAACAGGCTTACGTCGAGTACATCAATAAAGAGTACAACGCGAAGCGCCTGACGCAGATCCTCACAGAAGTTGTCGATATCATTGGTGCCAACATCCTGAACATTGCCAGTCAGGACTATGAACCCCAAGGCGCCAGTGTCACGATTCTGATCTCCGAAGAGCCGGTGACCCCGACCGACAGTCAGATCGAAGAGTCCCCGGGCCCGCTGCCTGAAATTATCCTGGCCCACCTCGACAAGAGCCACATTACGGTGCACACCTACCCGGAAATCCATCCGGTGGACGGTATTGCAACGTTCCGTGTGGACATTGATGTGTCGACCTGTGGCGTCATTTCACCGCTCAAGGCGCTCAACTTCCTGATTCACCAGTTCGATTCGGACATCGTGACCGTGGATTATCGCGTGCGCGGCTTCACCCGTGACGTAGAAGGCAAGAAGCACTTCATCGATCACGAGATCAACTCGATTCAGAATTATCTTTCCGAAGACACCCGCGACGCGTACCAGATGACCGACGTGAACGTGTACCAGGAAAACCTGTTCCACACCAAAATGCTGCTGAAGAACTTCGAACTCGATAACTACCTGTTCGGCGACGCTACCAGCAACCTGTCTTCTGAGCAGCGTGCTCAGGTGACCGAGCGGGTGAAACACGAAATGCTGGAAATCTTCTACGCGCGCAACATGTCGAGCTGATTTTCTGCGAGCAAAAAGAAAGGGTGCTGAAAAGCGCCCTTTTTTGTGCCCGGGATTTTTTGGGGGGATCAGATCCGGTAAGTGCTCTTGGTCATGACCTTGGCCATCAGGCTCATGCCGAACTTTACCGGTGCCGGGAAGCGGAAACCCCCAGCCTCCAGCGCGCTTTCGGCGTGGTGTTCTTCATCAATGCGCATCTGCTCGAGGATCGCCCGGGACTTTTCGTCCTCGGCCGGCAGTTGCTCAAGGTGTTCGTTGAGGTGTTTGCACACCTGATGCTCGGTAGCAGCTACGAAACCCAGGCTGACTTTATCGCTGATCAACCCGGCCACCGCGCCAATCCCGAACGACATGCCGTAGAACAGCGGATTGAGAATGCTGGTGTGGCTGCCCAACTGTTTTATGCGTTGTTCGCACCAGACCAGGTGGTCGATTTCTTCTTCGGCTGCATGTTCCATGGCGGCGCGCACTTGCGGCAGCTTGGCGGTCAGGGCCTGACCCTGATACAGCGCCTGGGCACAGACTTCGCCGGTATGGTTGATGCGCATCAGACCGGCGACGTGCCGGGTGTCTTCGTCGCTCATTTGCGCATCCGGCTGCACGATAGCGGGCGAAGGACGGTACGGCTGACCACTGAAGGGCAACAAGGTACGCATCGCGGCATCGGCTTGCAGCAGAAGGCGGTCAATCGGCGAGTAGTGACGTTGGGTAGTCATGCTGACCTCCGGGAAGAATCTCGGCGGCCAGTTTAACCCAATCGGCCGGGGAAGGTTTGCGCTGGGTCATTTCTGCTTTCTACACCCAAAAGCAAAAGATCGCAGCCTTCGGCAGCTCCTACACACTATTCCCCTGTAGGAGCTGCCGAAGGCTGCGATCTTTTGAGGGCTTAGCGAAACATCAGCCCGGCGGCCAATGCATCTGGCGCTGACCCAGCACGTGCATATGAATGTGATAGACGGTCTGCCCACCCAGTGGATTGCAGTTCATCACTACGCGGAAGCCCTCTTCGCAGCCCAGTTCCAGGGCCAGACGCTGGGCGGTGAACAGAATATGTCCAGCCAATGCCTTATCGTCCTCGGTCAGGTCGTTAAGCGTGCGCACCGCTTTTTTCGGGATCACCAGAAAGTGTACCGGTGCCTGTGGGGCGATGTCGTGGAAGGCCAGTACCTGGTCGTCCTCGTAAATGATCTTGGCCGGGATTTCCCGGTTGATGATCTTGGTGAACAGAGTATCCACAGCTGTTTCTCCGTTGTTTGGGCTGGCCTGAGTGTAACCATGGGTTATGCCCGAGCCCAGCCTTTTACCTTGAGGGTGCGATCAGCGCGGGCAGTAAGCCTTGTTGACCATGCCGGCGATTGTCCGGGTCAGCCAGCGTGAGCCGAGTCGCGGCAGGAAGGCGCGCCAGCGGTTGCGTCGACCCGGAATAATGATGGCGCGATTTTTCTCCAGAGCCCGAACGGTGTAGAGCGCGACTTCCTCGGGGCTCATCAGCATTTTGCTGTCGATCAGTTTGCCGGTGTCCAATTGCGCGGTGCGGAAAAACGCCGTGCGGGTAGGGCCGGGGCAGAGCACCGAGACCTTGACCGCGCATTTTTTCAGTTCGACGCGCAACCCTTCGGAAAAGTGCAGCACATAAGCCTTGCTGGCGTAGTAAGTACTCATCCAAGGGCCGGGATGGAACGCCGCCACCGAGGCCACATTCAAAATCTGCCCGCCGCCCTGTAGCGCCATGCTGTTGCCGATCGCGTGACACAGGCGAGTGAGCGCAAGGATGTTCACTTCGATCAGGTCCTGCTCGGTCATCCAGTCCTGAGCCAAAAAAGGGCCGCAGGTGCCAATGCCGGCGCAGTTGACCAACAAATCGATCTGTCGGTCACCTTCCTCCAGCTCCAGCAGAAAGCCGGACAGCCGTAGCGGCTCGCCGAGGTCACAGGCTCGGAACAACACTTCCACGCCAAAACGTTGAGTCAGTTCAATCGCAATACTTTCCAGCTGATCACGCTGACGGGCCACCAGAATCAGGCTGCGGCCGCGCCGGGCCAGCGCTTCGGCCATCGCCAGGCCGATGCCGCTGGAAGCGCCAGTGATCAGAGCGTAACGGGTCATGCATTTCTCCATCGCAACAGCTCCGCGCCGGCGACGCAGGTGTCACGGGCGGGGAGCGCTGTTCATTCTTTCGCAGAGTCTACAGGGGGCTGGGCTTCTTCGGCTGCATCGTCGGCTGAATTTGGCGCTGGCTCTGCTTCCACGGCGGTTTGATCTTCGATCTCTTCGGTGGTCACGGAGTCACTTTCATAGCTGCTCTGGGTGGCGCTTTCGTATTCGCTCTGAATGGTAGTAAGGCCACCGGTCAGTCCGCCTATGAACAGGATCGCGATAAACACCAGCCACAATGAAGACAGGATTTTGACCGCCGTGCTGTTGGGCGGTGGTGGTGCGCCGTATCGATTGGCAGTGTTATTACCTGGCACAATCACCATCACGAACGGAAAGATGCTGCCCACGAACGGCACGAGGGTCAGCAGCCAGAGCCAGCCAGACCAGCCAACATCATGCAGGCGCTGGACGCTGAACTGGATGCTGACGAGGCCGAGCGCTACGAAGCCGACCAAGGCCAGCAGGCCTCCGAGAATGAGGGCGATGGTTGAGTCCGTGTTGATCAGGGCCAAGGCGAAAACGGCAAGCAAAGAGCCAGCGCTAAGGGTCACAAGCGTCAGCGACATCGTCCAGGCCAGATAACGCAAGCGGCCGATCCGACCCTCGAAGCTGAACGGCTTGAGTGTGGAAAACGCAGGCAAGGCTTCGCCAACGGTAGCCTGGGGTGGTGCGTAAGGGGATTCGGGATCTGCCGCGACGACAGGGGCGTGTTCATGAACGTCAGACAGGTTCAGCTCGATCGAGGGGTCGGATTCAATCCGGGCATCGATACCGGTTTTGGTCAGCGCCTGGAGATAAGTCTGCGCATCGACCTGCGACAGGTCGCGTTTGAGTGCAACCGGCTTGCCACTGAACAGCCGCTCAATGGCAGCCACATCGCTTTTGAACAACTCGGCGAGATTGAGCTTGGCGGTGGTGACGTCAACACCCGGCAACAGAGCGCCGTCGAACACGATCTTGTAACGGTTTTCGCTCATTGCGAGGCATCCTTGTCGCGAGAGTGTTAGGGAGTAATACGCGTGGAGTGTAAGGCCAGCCGGAATGGGCTGGCCAAGTTTTCCTGTCAGCGCGGCCAGCGCTTGGGCAGCGCTGCCGCCAGCTCCAGCGCTTTGCGGTACTCGGCATCAAGGCGAGCGACCAATTGATCGACACTCGGCAGGTCATCGATCTCGCCGACACCTTGGCCTGCGGACCAGACGGTTTTCCAGGCTTTGGCTTCATCGCTTATGGGCTTGAGTTTGGAGCCGAAGTCCACCTCACCCTTGCCTTGCAGCGCTTTCATGTCGAACCCTGCAGCCTCAAGGCTCTGACGCATAAAGCTCGCTGGTACTCCCGACACCGCTGGAGTATGGACGATGTCCGCGGCTCTGGAAGTCAGTAGCATCTCTTTATAGGCGTCAGGCGCATGACTTTCGGTGGTGCCGATAAATCGCGTACCGAAGTAGGCCAGATCCGCACCAAGCAATTGTGCAGCGAGAATTTCGTGGCCGTGGTTCAGGCAACCGGCCAGCAGCAGGGTCTTGTCGAAGAATTGGCGAATCTCGGCAATCAGCGAGAACGGGCTCCAGGTTCCGGCGTGTCCACCGGCGCCCGCGGCCACGGCGATCAAACCGTCGACCCCGGCCTCGGCGGCTTTCTCTGCATGGCGCCGCGTCGTCACGTCGTGAAACACCAGTCCGCCATAGCTGTGCACTGCATCGACCAGTTCTTTCACGGCGCCGAGGCTGGTGATCACGATCGGCACTTTGTGCTCGATGCAAATCGCAAGGTCTGCCTGCAGTCTTGGATTGGTGTCATGAACGATCAGGTTCACCGCATAAGGCGCCGGGCTCTCCAGTGCCGCCAACCCTGCTTCGATCTCTTCCAGCCAGGCCTTGAAGCCGCTGCTCTCGCGCTGGTTCAGTGCGGGAAAGCTGCCCACCACGCCATTACGGCAGCAGGCGAGCACCAGTTGTGGGTTGGAGATCAGGAACATTGGCGCTGCCACCACAGGCAGACGCAAGCGTTGTTCGAGCAGAGCGGGCAGCGACATTGGAAGTACCCCGGTGAGTTGTGCTTATTGGAGTTAGAACGGCCGAACGACGACCAGAATTACAATGGCCAGCAATATCAGAACCGGCACTTCATTGAACCAGCGATAAAAGACATGGCTGCGGGTGTTCTCGCCACGGGCAAAACGTTTCACCTGAGCGCCGCACATGTGGTGGTAGCCGATCAGGATCACCACCAGGGTCAACTTGGCGTGAATCCACGCACCCTGACTGAATATGCTTGGGTTAAGCCAGATCAGTGCGATACCGAAAATCAGCGTGGCGATCATCGCCGGCCCCATGATGCCGCGGTACAGCTTGCGCTCCATGATGCTGAAGCGTTCCTTGCTGACGGTGTCCTCACTTTGGGCATGATAGACAAAAAGGCGCGGCAGGTAGAACAGGCCGGCAAACCAGCAGACCATGCTGACGATGTGAAAAGCTTTGAGCCATAGATAAAGCATTTTTTAGTTATTCCCAGGTTCACGGTAGCCCGGATAGTAGAGGCTTGAGCGTCCGCACGTCACCTTGCCGGTTGTCGCAGGACGATACGGGCCCTATTATCGACGGCTTTCCAGTGGTTTCGTTTGAGGGCAGGTTTATGGTCAAGGTCGGTATCGTCGGCGGCACGGGTTACACCGGTGTCGAACTGCTGCGTCTGTTGGCGCAACATCCGCAAGCTGAAGTGGTCGTCATCACTTCCCGATCCGAGGCCGGTCTGGCCGTGGCTGATATGTATCCGAACCTGCGCGGTCATTACGATGGCCTGGCGTTCAGCGTTCCGGACATCAAGACGCTGGGCGCTTGCGACGTGGTGTTCTTCGCCACGCCTCACGGTGTTGCCCATGCGCTGGCGGGTGAACTGTTGGCGGCCGGGACCAAAGTCATCGACCTGTCGGCGGACTTCCGTCTGCAAGACGCCGATGAGTGGGCCAAGTGGTACGGTCAGCCGCACGGCGCGCCGGAGCTGCTGGAAGAGGCGGTTTACGGTTTGCCGGAAGTCAATCGTGAGCAAATCAAGCAGGCCCGCCTGATCGCTGTGCCGGGTTGCTACCCGACCGCGACTCAATTGGGTTTCCTGCCATTGCTGGAAGCAGGTCTGGCCGATACCACTCGCTTGATTGCTGACTGCAAATCCGGCGTCAGCGGTGCAGGTCGTGGCGCGTCTGTAGGTTCGCTGTACTCCGAGACGTCGGAAAGCATGAAGGCTTACGCCGTCAAAGGTCACCGTCACTTGCCGGAAATCCGCCAGGGCTTGCGTCGCGCAGCGGGCAAGGACGTCGGTCTGACGTTCGTTCCGCACCTGACGCCAATGATTCGAGGCATCCACTCGACGCTCTATGCAACCGTCGTGGATCGCTCGGTGGATCTGCAGGCGCTGTTTGAAAAGCGTTATGCCAGCGAACCGTTCGTCGATGTCATGCCCGCTGGCAGCCATCCGGAAACCCGCAGCGTGCGCGGTGCCAACGTTTGCCGTATTGCGGTGCATCGTCCACAGGATGGTGACCTGGTGGTGGTGTTGTCGGTAATCGACAACCTGGTCAAAGGCGCGTCGGGGCAGGCGGTGCAGAACATGAACATCCTGTTCGGGCTGGATGAGCGTTTGGGCCTGTCCCATGCAGGCATGCTGCCGTAAGGCTTTATCCTGCTCAGCAAAAAGGCCCGTCTGACGGGCCTTTTTGCATTTCGAACCGGCAATCGGGTTTATTGATATACCGTAACAATAGTTGACCAATTTTCTAGGAGAAGCGGATAATGCGCGTCATCACGCATTATGGCGGCGTAACGCCGGGAGATAGTTAGCATGAGCGTCGAATCCTTCACCCCCACGGCTTTGCAATTCACCCACGGTGCCGCGCACAAGGTGAAGAGCCTGGTCGATGAAGAGGGGAATGATCGCTTGAAGCTGCGCGTATTCGTTACGGGCGGTGGTTGTTCAGGTTTTCAGTACGGCTTCACCTTCGATGAGGAAGTGGCCGATGACGACACCATCGTCGAGCGCGAAGGTGTGAGTCTGGTGGTCGACCCTATGAGTTTCCAGTACTTGGCAGGTGCCGAGGTGGATTATCAGGAAGGTCTGGAAGGGTCGCGCTTCGTGATCAAGAATCCGAACGCCAGCACCACGTGTGGCTGCGGCTCTTCGTTCTCGATCTGATCGCAAGTTACCGCATCACCAAGCGCCGCATGGCCTCAGGGCTCTGCGGCGTTTTGCTGTCTGGGATTTGGTTTGGATAGTCAGGCAGGGTAGATGGCGCCGAGTACGCGCATGCCACGTGCACCGGTGACGCTTGGGCGATTGGCAGCGATGCCTTCAAGGCAGCAATGGGCCAGCCACGCGAAGGCCATGGCTTCGACCCAGTCCGGGTCTACACCGTAAACCGCGGTGCTGCTGACTTTGGCGTTCGGCAGCAAGCTGGCCAAGCGGTTCATCAGTGTGGCGTTGTGCGCGCCGCCGCCGCAGACCAACAGCTCCTGGGTATCTGATTGAGCGCTTTGCAGTGACTCGACGATAGTCAGGGCGGTCAGTTCGAGCAGGGTTGCCTGCACGTCTTCGGCGGCGAAGGTCGACAGTTTCGATAGGTGCTGTGTCAGCCATGGCAGGTTGAACACTTCGCGGCCGGTGCTCTTGGGGCCTTTGGTCACGAAAAATGGATCACTCAGCAGTTCGTTCAGCAGAACCGGTTCAACCTTGCCGCTGGCAGCCCATTGGCCATCGCGATCAAAGTTGTCGCCGCGTTGCTGGTGAATCCATGCATCCAGCAAGACATTGCCCGGGCCACAGTCGAAACCCGCAACAGGCTTGCCCGGTTCAATCAGGCTGAGGTTGCTGAAACCGCCGACGTTCAATACCGCACGATTGCCTGCGCGCTCTTCAAACAACGCTTCGTGAAAGGCAGGGACCAATGGGGCGCCTTGTCCGCCAGCCGCAACATCGCGGCTGCGGAAGTCGCTGACCACGGTGATGCCGGTCAACTCGGTCAGAAGGGCAGGATTGCCGATCTGCACCGTAAACCCGCGCGCCGGTTCGTGGCGAATGGTCTGGCCGTGGCTGCCAATCGCGCGAATGTCTTCGGGTTTCAGGTTTTGTTGATCGAGGAGGGTATGAATGCCCTGTGCTGCCAATTTCACCCAGTTTTGCTGAGCGATGGCGGAGCGGGCAATCTCATCCGGGCCGCTGGCGCACAAGCCAAGGAGTTCGGTGCGCAGGGCGTCAGGCATTGGGGTGTAGTGCGTGGCGATCAGTTTGATCGCCGGGGCCAGCTCGACCAGCGCAATGTCCAGGCCATCGAGGCTGGTCCCGGACATCACACCTATATAGAGCGTCATGGCTTAGCGCTTGCTCGAAGCCAGCTGCGTGGATTTTTCTTGATCCATGCGCGTCATCAGCGGTTGGCTCTGCGCGAGGAAACGTGCGCGCTCGGCTTTGGAGATTGGATCGGCCATCGCCACCTTCTGGCCTAGTGGGTCGACGTGCACGCCATTGACCTGGAACTCGTAATGCAAATGCGGTCCGGTGGAAAGTCCGGTGGTGCCGATATAGCCGATCACCTGGCCTTGTTTGACGCTACTGCCAGTCTGCACGCCTTTGGCAAAGCCCTGCATGTGGCCGTACAGCGTACGGTAGGTATTGCCGTGCTGGATGATCACGGTGTTGCCGTAGCCGCCACGGCGACCGGCCAACAACACTTTGCCGTCACCGGCTGCCTTGATTGGGGTACCGCGCGGCGCTGCATAGTCGACGCCTTTGTGAGCGCGGATCTTGTTCAGGATCGGGTGCTTGCGGCCCATCGAGAATTTCGAGCTGATGCGGGCGAAGTCCACCGGGGTACGGATAAACGCCTTGCGCATGCTGTTGCCGTCAGCAGTGTAGTAGCTGCTGTTGCCTTGTTTATTGGTGTAACGCACGGCGGTGTAGGTCTTGCCGCGGTTAGTGAAGCGAGCGGAAAGGATCGGGCCATTGCCGACAGCCTTGCCGTTGACGACTTTCTGTTCGTAGATGACATCGAACTCGTCACCCTGGCGAATATCCTGGGCGAAGTCGACGTCATAGCCAAACACGCTGGCCATGTCCATGGTCAGGCTGTGGGACAAACCGGCGCGTGCAGCGGACTGCGACAGCGAGCTGTTGATCACGCCATGAACGTAGGCAGAGCGCACGGTAGGCTTTGCGGTAACGCGGTTGAATGCATAACCCTTGTCATTCTTGGTCAGGGTGATGGTTTCAACGTCGCTGACCTTGCTGTGCAGATTGGTCAGCTGGCCATCGGGGCTCAGTTCGAATTCAAGTTTCTGGCCGTGTTTGAGTTGGCTGAACTGCTTGGCCTGCTTGTCACTGGCCAGCACTTCATGCACCGAAGCTGCTGGAAGGCCTACTTTCTCGAACAGTGTGGAGAGGGTATCGCCTTTAGAAACGATCACTTCCCTGTGGTTTGGAGACTTTTTTTCTTCGATCACAGGCGCCGGCGCGGGCGCGGCCTGAGCGGTTTCCTGGGGTTCTTCGGCGCTGTTTTCGATCTGCGCGAAAGGGGAAGCTGCTGGCTCATTTGTGGCCTGGACGGCTTCGGCAGCGTCTTGATCTTGTGTCAGTTGTTCAGCAGGGCTTTCCAGTTCAAGACTCAGGGTCGTCTTTTTGGCTTCAACATCACTGGAAGGAAATACCAGAAGCGCCAGGCTCAGCAGGGCGGCGATGCCACTTGCTGCGAGCAGGTGGGTCTTCGGGTAAAGCGGCGGCGCTTTAGACGATTCTTTGGTCATAGGTAATTTTTGACTTTGAAAAAGATGAATTGGAAAAGATGAATGACATGATGAAGATGAAATAACTGTATAAAATATAACCAAATCATCTCTGAAGCAAGTCCGCGAACGCTGTGTCCGTGGATTGGCGTCCGTGCGCCGGGCAAAACTTGTATTTGACGCGCGATCTTGTATGGTTGGTTCCCTTTGAATTCGAGCCTTGCGGGTCTGTTATGAAGTCGGTTGAAGAGCAGCTAGCGCTGATTAAACGTGGTGCGGAAGAACTGTTGGTCGAGTCCGAGCTGATCGAAAAGCTCAAGCGTGGCCAGCCGCTACGTATTAAGGCAGGCTTCGATCCGACCGCGCCGGATTTGCACCTGGGTCATACCGTGCTTATTAATAAGCTGCGCCAGTTCCAGGAGCTGGGGCATCAGGTGATCTTCCTTATAGGTGACTTCACCGGGATGATCGGCGATCCGAGCGGCAAGAGTGCGACACGTCCTCCTCTTACTCGCGAGCAGGTTCTCGAGAATGCCGAGACCTACAAGACTCAGGTTTTCAAGATTCTTGATCCGGCGAAAACCGAAGTTGCGTTCAACTCCACCTGGATGGATCAGATGGGGCCGGCCGATTTCATTCGCCTGACTTCGCAGTACACCGTAGCTCGCATGCTCGAGCGCGACGACTTCTATAAGCGCTACACCACCAATCAGCCAATTGCCATTCACGAGTTCCTCTATCCGTTGGTTCAGGGTTATGACTCGGTTGCTTTGCGCGCGGACGTCGAGCTGGGTGGTACTGATCAGAAGTTCAACCTGTTGATGGGGCGTGAGCTGCAGCGTGGATATGGTCAAGAGGCTCAGTGCATTCTGACCATGCCGCTGCTCGAAGGTCTGGATGGTGTGAAGAAGATGTCCAAGTCCTTGGGCAACTACGTGGGTATTCAGGAAGCGCCGGGTGTGATGTACGGCAAACTGGTTTCCATTCCCGATGCGCTGATGTGGCGCTACTTCGAATTGCTCAGTTTCCGCTCCATGAATGAGATCAATGCATTCCGTGCTGATGTCGAGGCGGGTGCCAATCCGCGTGATATCAAGATCAAGCTGGCCGAAGAGATCGTTGCGCGTTTCCATGGTGAAGAGGCTGCGGCCAATGCTCACC
>NZ_CP166811.1:0-767500 GCF_059716185.1 Pseudomonas sp. LBUM1645 | reverse complement strand
AACACCTAATTTCACAATTCTGTCATATAGATCAAAAAAGCCCCAGAAACGCAAAGGCCGGCCCCAAGGGGCCGGCCTTCTTCCCTTCTACTTACAAGCTAGGGAATGCGAACTGCGAAGCTTCATGGCTCGCCCGTTGTGGCCAGCGCTGGGTAATCGCCTTGCGACGAGTGTAGAAACGCACGCCATCCGGACCATACGCATGCAAGTCGCCGAACAGCGAGCGCTTCCAGCCGCCAAAGCTGTGATAAGCCACCGGTACCGGCAGCGGTACGTTGACGCCGACCATACCGACTTCGATCTCGTCGCAGAACAACCGTGCAGCTTCCCCATCACGGGTAAAGATGCAGGTGCCGTTGCCATACTCGTGATCGTTGATCAGCTGCATCGCCTCTTCCAGGCTGTTAACCCGGACAACGCACAGCACCGGCCCGAAGATCTCTTCTTTATAGATGCGCATCTCTGGCGTGACGTTGTCGAACAGGCAGCCACCCAGGAAGAAGCCTTCCTCATGACCGGCCACGCTCAGACCACGACCATCCACCACCAAGCTCGCCCCAGAAGAAACACCGTCTTCTATATAGCCACTGACTTTGTCGCGAGCCTGACCGGAAACCAGCGGCCCCATGTCCAGACCGCATGAAGTACCGGCACCGATTTTCAGCGCCTTGATTTGCGGTACCAACTTGGCCACCAGCGCATCCGCCACCTGGTCACCAACGCACACAGCCACCGAGATCGCCATGCAACGTTCACCGCAAGAACCATAAGCCGCGCCCATCAATGCGCTGACCGCGTTATCCAGATCCGCATCCGGCATCAGTACCGCATGGTTCTTCGCGCCACCCAGTGCCTGAACGCGTTTGCCGCGCTTGGTACCTTCGGCGTAGATGTATTCGGCAATCGGCGTCGAACCAACGAAGCTCAACGCTTTGACTTCCGGCGCTTCGATCAGCGCGTCCACCGCAGCCTTGTCGCCGTGCACTACGCTCAGCACGCCTTTTGGCAGACCTGCTTCCAACAGCAATTGAGCGATCAACAGCGTGGAGCTTGGATCACGCTCGGACGGTTTGAGGATGAAGCAGTTACCGCAGACGATTGCCAGCGGATACATCCACAACGGCACCATGGCCGGGAAGTTGAACGGCGTAATACCGGCCACCACGCCCAACGGCTGGAAGTCCGACCAGGCATCAATGTTCGGGCCGACGTTACGGCTGTACTCGCCCTTGAGGATTTCCGGTGCCGCGCAAGCGAACTCAACGTTCTCGATACCGCGCTTCAATTCACCGGCAGCATCTTCCAGCGTTTTGCCATGCTCTTCGCTGATCAGCTGAGCGATACGCGCTTCGTTCTGCTCCAGCAGTTGCTTGAAGCGGAACATTACCTGCGCACGCTTGGCCGGCGGCGTGTTTCGCCAGGCTGGGAACGCAGCCTTGGCCGAGTCGATGGCTTTTTGAATGGTTTCGCGGCTGGCCAATGGCAGCTTGTGGATCGCCTGGCCAGTAGACGGGTTGAACACGTCAGCCGTGCGACCGTCTTCGGTCACCAGTTCGCCATTGATCAAATGCGGGATAAGGCTCATGCGGGGCTCCTGAAAAGTTGTCCACAGGCGCCCTTCAAAGGGCGCCCGTCTTTATATATAGAGAGAATAGAGGGGAAAATCAGTCGATCTTGTTCAGCACTTCGCCGACCGCGTCGAACAGACGATCAAGGTCTTGCGGCTTGCTGTTGAAGGTTGGGCCGAACTGCAGGGTGTCGCCGCCGAAGCGCACGTAGAACCCGGCTTTCCACAGCGCCATGCCCGCTTCGAACGGACGCACGATGGCGTCGCCGTCACGAGGCGCGATCTGGATCGCACCGGCCAGGCCGTAGTTACGAATATCGATGATGTTTTTCGAGCCCTTCAGACCGTGCAGCGCATTTTCGAAATGCGGCGCGACTTCGGCCACGCTCTGCACCAGGTTTTCCTTTTGCAGCAGATCGAGTGCTGCCAGGCCAGCGGCACACGCCACCGGGTGTGCGGAATAGGTGTAGCCGTGCGGGAATTCCACCGCGTACTCAGGCGTCGCCTGGTTCATGAAGGTCTGGTAGATCTCGGAGCTGGCAATCACTGCGCCCATCGGGATCGCGCCGTTAGTGACTTGCTTGGCGATGCACATCAAGTCCGGGGTCACGCCGAAGCTGTCGGCGCCGAACATCGAACCGGTACGGCCGAAACCGGTGATCACTTCGTCGAACACCAGCAGGATGTTGTGCTGATCGCAGATCTCACGCAGACGCTTGAGGTAACCCTGTGGCGGAACCAGTACGCCAGCGGAACCGGCCATTGGCTCGACGAACACCGCGGCGATGTTCGAAGCATCGTGCAGTTCGATCAACTTGAGCAGTTCATCCGCCAAGGCGATACCGCCCTCTGTCGGCATGCCACGGGAATAGGCATTGCTCGCCAGCAAAGTGTGCGGCAGGTGATCGACGTCCATCATCGCCTGACCGAACATTTTGCGGTTGCCGTTCACGCCACCGAGGCTGGTGCCGGCGATGTTCACGCCGTGATAACCACGTGCACGGCCGATCATTTTGGTCTTGGTGGCCTGGCCTTTCAGGCGCCAGTAAGCACGAACCATCTTCACCGCCGTGTCAGCGCACTCGGAGCCCGAGTCAGTGAAGAACACATGATTCAGATTGCCCGGGGTCAGGTCGGTGATTTTCTCAGCCAGCTGGAACGACAGCGGATGGCCGTACTGGAAGCCTGGCGAGTAATCGAGGGTGCCCAATTGCTTGGCGACCGCTTCCTGAATTTCCTTGCGGGTATGCCCGGCGCCGCAGGTCCACAAACCAGAGAGCGAGTCGTAAACCTTGCGGCCCTTGTCATCGATCAGCCAACTGCCTTCAGCCGCCACGATCAGACGCGGATCGCGCTGGAAATTGCGGTTGGCGGTGTAGGGCATCCAGTGAGCATCGAGCTTGAGCTGGCTGGCCAGGGAAGTCGGGTTGTTTTCAGGCAAGTTCATGGGCAAAACCTCGCAGGGCAATAAGCGGCATAGAGATCAAAAGCGTTCTTGCAGCTAAATTGCCACGGGGATAAAGTCGGTGAAATCCAACTCTTCTAACGTTCAGTCAGGTCACCACTAAACTATGAGCAGCCGTCGCCCCGATCCGCTGGCGCAAGTCAGTGACTTTGATATCCGCTTATTGAGGATCTTCCGCAGCGTTGTGGAATGCGGTGGCTTCTCAGCAGCGGAATCGGTCCTGGGGATCGGCCGCTCGGCCATCAGCCAGCAAATGAGCGATCTGGAACAGCGCCTCGGTCTGCGTTTATGCCAACGCGGTCGCGCCGGGTTTTCCCTGACCGAAGAAGGTCGCGAGGTCTACCAATCGGCCTTGCAGCTATTAAGTGCGCTGGAAAGTTTCCGCACCGAGGTCAACGGCCTGCACCAACACTTGCGCGGCGAATTGACCATCGGCCTGACCGACAACCTGGTCACCCTCCCCCACATGCGCATCACCCACGCCTTGGCGCAATTGAAGGAGCGCGGGCCGGACGTACAGATTCAAATCCGCATGATCGCGCCCAATGAAGTTGAACAAGGCGTGCTCGACGGTCGATTGCATGTCGGCGTGGTACCGCAAGCCAGCGCATTGTCGGGGCTGGAATATCAGCCGCTCTACAGCGAACGCTCGCTGCTGTATTGCGCAGTGGGTCATCCGTTGTTTTATGTCGACGATAAACAACTGGATGACGAGCGCCTCAATAGCCAGGATGCCATCGCGCCGACTTTCCGTTTGCCCGCGGAAATCCAGGCCCATTACCAAGCGCTCAATTGCACCGCCAGTGCCTCGGACCGTGAAGGCATGGCGTTCCTGATCCTCACCGGGCGCTACATCGGTTACCTGCCGGACCACTACGCCAGCCTCTGGGTGCAGCAAGGCCGATTGCGTGCGCTGAAACCAAAGGTGCGTTTTTATGACCTGAGCCTCGCATCGGTCACCCGCAAGGGCCGTCGCCCGCATTTGGTGCTGGAAAGTTTTCTGGAGAGTCTGGCGGCGACACGCTGAAAGCGGTGAAAACCTGTAGGAGCCGAGCTTGCTCGCGATGGCGTCGGGTCAGTCACCATCAATGTTGAATGTTAAACCGTCATCGCGAGCAAGCTCGGCTCCTACAGGGCAAGGTTTTATCGTCGAGGTACTTGTCTGGATCCTGTGGGTGCGCTATCAACGCACTGGTTGCACCCACCCACTTGTCCGGAAGTGCCTATGACCTTTGAAGTCCCCGCTCACGGCGGCAAACCTGCCAGCCGCATTCGTCAGAAGAACGAAGAGACCATCATCAAAGCCGCCGAAGACGAGTTCGCCCGTCACGGGTTCAAAGGCACCAGCATGAACACCATCGCCCTGAATGCCGGGTTGCCCAAGGCGAACCTGCATTACTACTTCACCAACAAACTCGGTTTGTACGTGGCGGTGTTGAGCAACATTCTCCAGTTGTGGGACAGCACCTTCAACACCCTGACCGCTGAAGATGATCCGGCCGAAGCGTTGACGCGTTACATCCGCGCCAAGATGGAATTCTCCCGTCGTCAGCCGCAAGCCTCGCGGATCTTCGCGATGGAAGTGATCAGCGGCGGCGAATGCCTGACCGAGTACTTCAACCAGGATTATCGCGACTGGTTCCAGGGCCGGGCGGGCGTGTTCCAGGCGTGGATCGACGCCGGAAAAATGGACCCGGTCGACCCGGTAAACCTGATCTTCCTGTTGTGGGGCAGCACTCAGCATTACGCCGATTTCGCCACACAGATCTGCCGTGTCAGCGGGCGCACCAAGTTGACCAAGCAAGACATGGAAGACGCCGGCAACAACCTGATCCGCATCATTCTCAAGGGCTGCGGCCTGACGCCAACGATCTAAGACACTTATGCCTTTTACCCTCAGCGGTTTTTGCGAATACCGCGAAGAGATTCGCAAAAGCCGCTTCATCACGTTCGCCGCGCCGATCAGCAGCCCTGCTGAAGCCCAGGCGTTCATCGAACAGCACAGCGATTTGAATGCCTCGCACAATTGCTGGGCCTGGAAGCTTGGCGACCAATATCGCAGCACTGACGATGGCGAGCCCGGCGGCACCGCTGGCCGACCGATTCTGGCGGCAATCGACGCGCAGGATTGCGATCAGGTCGCGGTGCTGGTGATTCGTTGGTATGGCGGTATTCAACTCGGCACCGGTGGCCTCGCTCGGGCGTATGGCGGCGGCGCCAACAAGTGCCTGCAAGCCGCGGCGAAGGTTGAACTGATCAGTCGGGTGCCGGTGAGTTGCGCCTGTGCTTTTGCAGAGTTGCCGCTGGTGAAGCTTCGGGTGGCGGAACTGGGTGGATTGGTTGTGGAAGAAACGTTCACGGCCAACGGCGTAGAGCTGCAATTGGCGATCGGCGAAAGCCAGATCGATACCCTGCAAACGCAGCTGGCAGATTTGAGTCGCGGACGCATTTTGTTGCAGCACTAATCGCACCAACAACGTTCACAGCCCTTTCGTCGAACCGGTGCATTTGCCCACATCTACTGTGCACCCGGCTGTGGATAACCTGAGCACACCCGGCTGTAACCCTTCTGTCATGCGGCTTTGCGGGCTTTGCTCACTTTTCGTCCAATGCGCCATCAAAAAAGCTAAATCCACGTAAAAACAATCAGTTAGAGCGGTTTATCACCTTTAGAAGAAAGCCACGCAGTGCTTATGCCCGAGCTTCGGGCTTGCGCACAAATACTGTGGAGCAATCTGTGGATAACCCGTTCATGGCTGTCGCCGCCCCATGTCCGGCATGGCTTGCCGCAGGTTGCTCGTTTTTTGACCAAACACCCTGAGCAAAACCGGAGCCTGATCAACGGCTTTGCCCTCAAGTGGTGCCTGGTTCGGGATCGACATAGGGCGAGGCACCGTCCTCAAAGCCTTTATCTGTAACGCTTTTGATTTTTCCTGACTCAATGGCCAGGAAATTGCTTTGTCCACAGGCATCACTTCAATCGACCCGAGCCTGTCATGCCCAACACCGTGCCGATCGCCGATCCAACACCTCGTCTGCAACTGCGCAGAATCAGCAAGCGCTACCCCGGTTGCCTGGCCAACGATGCCATCGACTTGAGCATAGCCCCTGGCGAAATCCATGCCCTGCTTGGCGAAAACGGCGCGGGCAAAAGTACGCTGATGAAGATCATCTACGGCGTCACCCATGCAGACTCGGGAGAGATGATCTGGCAAGGGCAACGCGTGACCCTGCGCAACCCGGCTCAGGCTCGTAGCCTCGGGATCGGCATGGTGTTCCAGCATTTCTCGCTGTTCGAGACGCTGAGTGTGGCGCAGAACATTGCCTTGGCGATGGGCGCGGCGGCGGGTACACCGAAGCAGCTTGAGCCGAAAATTCGTGAAGTCTCCCGGCGCTACGGCATGGCGCTGGAGCCGGAGCGACTTGTCCACAGCCTGTCGATCGGCGAACGCCAGCGGGTGGAAATCATTCGTTGCCTGATGCAGGACATCCGCCTGTTGATTCTCGATGAGCCGACTTCGGTGCTGACTCCGCAGGAGGCCGACGATTTGTTCGTCACCTTGCGCCGACTCGCCGCCGAGGGCTGCAGCATTTTGTTTATCAGCCACAAACTCGGTGAAGTTCGCGCGTTGTGCCATAGCGCAACGGTGTTGCGCGGCGGTCGGGTGGCCGGGCATTGCGTGCCGGCCGAGTGTTCGGATCGGCAACTGGCGCAGTTGATGGTCGGCGAAGCCGCTGCGCTGATTACGGATTATCCGAAGGTGATCGGCAGTGATGTCTTCTTGAGTGTGAGCGGATTGTCCTGGCACAACCCGGATCCGTTCGGCTGCTCGCTGAAGGACATCAACCTGGAAGTGCGCAGTGGTGAAATCGTTGGTATCGCCGGTGTCGCGGGCAATGGTCAGGATGAGTTATTGGCCTTACTCAGCGGCGAAGAACCTCTAAGCCGCAACGACGGCTCAACGATCAGTTTTAGCGGGCAACCAGTCGCACATTTGCGTCCCGATGCACGGCGCAAACTAGGACTGGCCTTCGTCCCCGCTGAACGTCTGGGTCATGGTGCGGTGCCGGACTTGAGCCTGGCAGACAACGCCCTGCTCACTGCCTTTCAACAAGGGCTGGTCAGTAACGGCCTGATTCAGCGCGGCAAGGTCGAAGCGCTGGCTGAAGAAATCATCCGCCGCTTCGGGGTCAAGACTCCCGATAGCCAGACTCCGGCCCGCAGCCTGTCCGGCGGCAACTTGCAGAAATTCATTCTCGGCCGGGAAATCCTGCAGCAACCGAAACTGCTGGTGGCCGCGCACCCGACCTGGGGCGTGGACGTCGGCGCTGCCGCGACCATTCACCGGGCGCTGATTGCCTTGCGCGACGCCGGCGCGGCGATCCTGGTGATCTCCGAAGACCTCGACGAACTGTTCCAGATCAGCGACCGGCTCGGCGCTTTGTGCAGCGGTCGATTGTCGCCGCTCAAATCCACGGTCGACACGCGCCTGATCGAGGTCGGCGGCTGGATGGCCGGCCAGTTCGACGCGCCTCAATCACCCGCACTCGCAACGCTCTAACGGAGTTTCACATGCTGCTTTCTCTCGAACCCCGTGGCCAGCAATCGCGCCTGATGCTGTGGTGCTCGCCATTGCTGGCGGCTGTCCTGACGTTGGGCTGTGGCTCGCTGCTGTTTATCGCACTGGGGCATGATCCGCTACTCACTCTCCACACCTTGCTGATCGCACCGGTCAGCGACTTGTATGGCGTCTCCGAACTATTGGTCAAAGCGCTGCCGATTTTGCTCTGCGCGTTGGGGCTGGCGGTGGCGTACCAAGCACGAATCTGGAACATCGGCGCCGAAGGCCAGTTGCTGCTTGGCGCGCTGGCCGGCAGTGCATTGGCGGTGAACATCATCGGCATGCAAAGTCGCTGGGCGTTGGTGTTGATCCTGCTCGTCGGCACCCTGGCCGGTGCCGCGTGGGCAGGGCTGACGGCGTGGTTGCGCACGCGTTTCAATGCCAATGAAATCCTCACCAGCATCATGCTTAATTACATCGCCCTGAACTTGTTGCTGTTCTGTGTGCATGGGCCGCTGAAGGATCCGGCGGGGTTCAACTTTCCCGAGTCCGCGATGTTCGGCGATGCCAGCCGCTTGCCGTTGCTGATGGAGGACGGCCGGGTTCACGCCGGCGTGTATTTCGCCTTGCTCGCGTTGGTGGCGGTGTGGGTGTTGCTGCAGAAAAGCTTTATCGGGTTTCAGATCAAAGTGCTCGGGCTGGACAAGCGCGCAGCGGGGTTCGTCGGCTTTCGCGAGAAGCGGCTGATCTGGCTGGCGCTGTTGATCAGCGGAGGATTGGCGGGGCTGGCCGGGATGTGTGAAGTCACCGGGCCGATCGGCCAATTGGTGCCGCAAGTCTCGCCCGGTTACGGCTATGCCGCGATCACCGTGGCGTTTCTCGGGCGACTCAATCCCATCGGTATTCTGTTTTCCAGCCTGTTGATGGCGCTGCTGTACATCGGCGGCGAGAGCGCGCAGATGAGCATGAATCTGCCCCAGGCAATCACCCAATTATTCCAGGGAATGATGCTGTTTTTCCTTTTGGCCAGTGACGTGCTGATTCTCTACCGACCGCGTTTGAACCTGCGCTGGACCCGTCGTGCACAAGCCACCGCCGTACACGCAGGAGCGCTGTGATGGATATCGATCTGCTGAGCAATATTTTCTACGCCATGGTCCGTTGCGGTACGCCGTTGCTGTTGGTGGCTTTGGGTGAATTGGTCTGCGAGAAGAGCGGCGTTCTGAACCTCGGCCAGGAAGGAATGATGCTGTTTGGTGCGGTGATCGGTTTTATCGTCGCGCTGAACAGCGGCAACCTGTGGCTCGGCGTGTTGCTGGCGATGCTCGCCGGGATGCTGTTGTCGTCGTTGTTTGCGCTGGTGGCGCTGGTGTTCAACGCCAATCAGGTGGCCACCGGGTTGGCGCTGACGATCTTCGGTGTGGGTCTGTCGACGTTTGTCGGCGCGGCGTGGGTCGGTAAACCGCTAGCGGGTTTTGAGCCGGTGGCGATTCCTTATTTGAGTGAAATCCCGCTGATCGGGCGGATGCTGTTTGCGCAGGATCTGCTGGTGTATGTGTCGTTCGCGCTGTTTGCGTTGGTGGCCTGGGTAATTGTGAAAAGTCGCGTCGGGCTGATCATTCAGGCGGTCGGTGAAAATCCGGATGCGGCCAGTGCGATGGGTTTGCCGGTGTTGGGCGTGCGCACGTTGGCGGTGCTGTTTGGTGGGGCGATGGCTGGATTGGCCGGGGCTTATTTATCGCTGGCCTACACGCCGATGTGGGCGGAAAACATGAGCGCTGGGCGTGGCTGGATTGCCTTGGCACTGGTGGTGTTTGCCAGTTGGCGGGTGTGGCGATTGTTGCTGGGGGCGTATCTGTTCGGGCTCGCCAGCATTCTGCATTTGGTGGCGCAGGGGTTGGGGCTGGCGATTCCGTCGAGTCTGCTAGCGATGCTGCCGTATGTCGCGACCATTGTGGTGTTGGTGCTGTTGTCGCGAGATGCGCTGCGTACGCGGTTGTATGCGCCGGTGTCGTTGGGGCAGCCGTGGCAGGCCGGGCATTAGAGGCTGGCCGGGCGGGCCCCATCGCGAGCAAGCTCGGCTCCTACAGGTTTGGCGCTGTTCCTGTAGGAGCATGGCTTGCCCGCGATGGCTGCCGAACAGGCAATACCTGAACAACGCCCCACACTAATTCAAAGAACAAGAAAATCACCAACAGCGAACTGGCGCCATGGAGCAAGGCATAGAGCTGCCAAGCAGAGAACAGAAATCTACCGACCGCGTCATACCGCCCATACACCTGCTGCGGATCCCGAATCCGCAGCACCGCCCACACGCAGACAATCGACCCCAACAGATTGGCCATCAGCATGTGCATCGGTTCAAACGGCGGCAACTCGCCAGGCAAGTTGATCGCCTGACTCACACTCAACAAAACCCCATGCAACGCCGCAAAACTCCACGGCGTGACAAACGCCACCATGACGATCAAGTCATACCAGGCGCTACCCTTCACCAACCGGCGATATTGCGTTGAAGTCCACATTGGCATTGCTCCATAAACTCAGGGAGCAACAAGGCTAAAGCCTGGAGTATGCTCCAGGGTCAAGCCCTCTCGAGATGTCATGATGCGCATCGGTGAATTAGCCCAGGCCAGCGCCGTCAGCCGCGACACACTGCGTTTCTACGAGCAACGCGGGTTGATTGCGGCACAACGCAGCGCCAACGGTTATCGCGACTATCCGGCGGACATGGTGCAACTGGTGCAGTACATCAAGACCGCTCAGCGATTGGGCTTTACCCTCGGCGAGATCGGCAACAGCGTCGCCGCGATATGGCAGTCGCCCGATCCGGACAGCGCCGTCACGCAATTGCTGCAAGACAAACTCAAACTGATCGAAACCCGAATGGAAGAACTCGGCGCGCTGCGTCAGGAGTTGCAGCAACGGCTCGGTCAGCGTTGTCCATTGAATCCGTGATCCTCATTTATCAAGGAAGCCACTTATGTCTACGGCAAAAACCGCACTCATCATCGGCGCCTCCCGGGGCCTGGGCCTCGGTCTGGTGAAAACCCTGCTGGCCGACGGTTGGCAAGTCACCGCCACCGTGCGCAACCCGCAGAACGCCGAAGCTTTGCAGGCCTTGGGCAAGGTGCGGATCGAAAAACTCGACATGGACGATCAGCAGGCGGTCATCGCCCTGAGCCAACAACTCAAGGGCGAAGTGTTTGACCTCTTGTTCGTGAATGCCGGGGTCAAAGGCCCGGAAGTTCAGACGCCGGGCGGCGCGACCTTGGCCGAAGTCGGCCAACTGTTCTTCACCAATGCGGTGGCGCCGATCAATCTGGCTCAACGCTTTGTTGGGCAGATTCGTCCGGATACCGGTGTGCTGGCGTTCATGAGTTCGGTGCTGGGCAGCGTGACCATGCCGGACGCGCCGGAGCTGGCGTTGTACAAGGCCAGTAAAGCAGCGCTGAACTCGATGACCAACAGCTTCGTCACTCAGTTGGGCGAGCAGAAACTCACCGTACTATCGTTGCATCCGGGCTGGGTGAAGACCGACATGGGCGGTGAAGGCGCGGACATTGATGTGGAAACCAGCACGCGCGGATTGGTCGATCAGGTGAATGCGTATGTCGGCAAGGGCGGGCATCACTTCGTGAATTACAAGGGTGAAACCATTCCCTGGTAACACCACTGCCCTGCCCTTGTAGGAGCTGAGCTTGCTCGCGATGGGGCCATAACATTCAGCATTGATGTTGAATGTCAGTCCGCTATCGCGAGCAAGCTCAGCTCCTACAGGGGTTTTGCGTCGTCTGGTCGGGCAGGGCTTGCCCACAGGGCGGTTTTGTTTGAAACTCCGCACCTCGTCCCCGCGACGACCCTGGATCAGCAGACAGGGTAATCACTGAGCTGGCTAACCTGAACCCAACTTTCAGAGGAGCCGGCCAACATGCCTGCGACCCGTACCTGGTTAAAAAATCCCCTCGCGATCTTCACTGCCAATGGCCTCGATGCCCGTGGCGGCCTGGTGCTGCAAGACGGTTTGATCGTCGAAGTGCTCGCCGCTGGCCAGCAACCTTCCGCACCCTGTGGACAAGTCTTCGATGCCCGCGAGCATGTGATCCTGCCGGGACTGATCAACACCCATCACCACTTCTATCAAACCCTGACCCGCGCCTGGGCACCGGTGGTCAATCAGCCGTTGTTCCCGTGGCTGAAAACCCTCTACCCAGTCTGGGCCCGCCTCACCCCTGAAAAACTCGCCCTCGCCAGCAAAGTCGCGTTGGCCGAATTGCTGCTGTCTGGCTGCACCACCGCGGCCGATCACCACTACCTGTTTCCGCAAGGCCTGGAAAATGCCATCGACGTACAAGTCGAGAGCGTCCGCGAACTGGGCATGCGCGCCATGCTGACGCGCGGTTCCATGAGCCTCGGCGAGAAGGACGGCGGCCTGCCACCGCAGCAGACCGTGCAGGAAGGTGAAGTCATCCTTGCCGACAGCCAGCGCTTGATCGCCGAGTACCACGAGCGTGGCGACGGCGCGCAAATCCAGATCGCCCTCGCGCCCTGCTCGCCGTTCTCGGTGACTCCAGAAATCATGTCGGCCAGCGCCGAACTGGCGAACAAACTTGACGTGCGCCTGCACACCCACCTGGCCGAAACCCTCGACGAAGAAGACTTCTGCCTGCAACGCTTCGGCTTGCGCACTGTGGATTACCTGGACAGCGTCGGCTGGCTCGGTCCGCGCACCTGGCTGGCTCACGGCATTCACTTCAACCCGGATGAAATCGCTCGCCTCGGCGCTGCCGGCACCGGTATTTGCCATTGCCCGAGTTCGAACATGCGCCTGGCTTCCGGCATTTGTCCGACCCTGGACCTGACCGCTGCGGGCGCGTTACTGGGCTTGGGCGTGGACGGTTCGGCGTCCAACGATGCGTCGAACATGATGCTGGAAACCCGTCAGGCGCTTTACATTCAGCGGCTGCGTTATGGCGCCGAGAAGATCACGCCGGAACTGGTTTTGGGGTGGGCGACCAAGGGCTCGGCGAGTTTGCTCGGGCGTACCGATATCGGTGAGCTGGCGGTGGGCAAGCAGGCGGATCTGGCGCTGTTCAAGCTGGATGAGCTGCGGTTCTCCGGCAGCCATGATCCGGTGTCGGCGTTGCTGCTGTGCGGCGCTGATCGGGCGGATCGGGTGATGGTTGGAGGCAAATGGCGGGTGATTGATGGGCAGGTTGAAGGGCTGGATCTCAAAGGTCTGATCGCCGATCACAGCCAAGCGGCTCGGCAGCTAATCGCCGGCACCTGATAGGACGCCATCGCGGGCAAGCCTTGCTCCTACAGGTACGGTGTCATTCTCATGACTGATGAAAATCCTGTAGGAGCATGGCTTGCCCGCGATGCTTTTAGAGGCCCAGCAGCGACAACATGATGAATGTCGCAAACAGCACAAAGTGGGTCATGCCTTCGATGGCATTGGTTTCGCCGTCGTTGAGGTTGATCGCGCTGACGATCAGGGTGAGGAAGACCATCACGGTCTGCACCGGGGTCATCGCCATCTGGAACGGCTGGCCGGTGTAGAGCGCCATTGCTTCCATCACCGGCACCGTCAGGATCACCGTCGACAACGACGCGCCCATGGCGATGTTGACCACCGACTGCATGCGGTTTGCCAGTGCTGCACGCAACGCCGTCAGAATTTCCGGCGCCGCCGAGATTGCTGCCACCAGGATCGCCGTGATCACCGGCGGTGCGCCCGTCCCTTCCAGGCCCAGGTCGAGGGTTTTGGACATCACTTCAGCCAAGGCGCCGATCACCACCACGCCGAACACCAATGTCCCAATACTCAGCCCCAGATTGATGGGCTCAGGTTCTTCCTCCGGGACTTTCTTGCGTCGTTTTTCCGGGTAGCTGTAGCTGAAGAAATAACTGTGCGGCCCGACCTGCATGCGCAGGAACAAGGTGTAGAGCACGACCATCGCACCGATGGTGAAGCCTGAATAGAGTTTCCAATTGGCCTCGGGAATAAACTCCGGCACCACCATGGAAACGCCCATGGCGGTGAGGATCATCGCGCTGTAACTGCGCGCCGAGTCATCGTTGTAGGACTGTTCGCCATGCTTGAGCCCGCCCATCAACGCAGCGAGGCCGAGGATGCCGTTGATGTCGAGCATCACCGCGGAATAAATCGTGTCGCGCACCAGGGTCGGCGAGGCTTCGTTGCTCATCATGATCGCCAGGATCACCACTTCCACCAGCACGGCGGCCAGGGTCAGGATCATCGTGCCGTAAGGGTCGCCGACTTTTTCCGCGAGCAACTCGGCGTGATGGGCGACGCGCATGGAGGCAACGACGATGAAGGCGATCAGTACCAGGCCGGCTGTCAGCGCAATGGGCTGGCCGCTGTGCAGCATCCAGTGTTCCAGCGGATAGGCGACGGCGGCGGCGATCACGGCCAGCAGCAGAAACTTTTCTTGCTTGAGGAGTGTGAGCATTGCGGGCCTTTTTGCCGACTGAAGCGAAATCAGTGTGATGAGTTAGTGACTGCGAGGCGGCGCTAACGTTTCGTTACACCTTAGCGCACCAGTGGATGGCGTGAACTGGGCCTTGTGCACTGGGTTAGTTCCAGTGGTGAGTTGAAGATCAAAAGATCGCAGCCTGCGGCAGCTCCTACATGGTTTCGCATTCCCCTGTAGGAGCTGCCGCAGGCTGCGATCTTTTGATTTGTTGTCTTGTTGGTCAGTAATTTGCATTGGCCTCGCCAACCTCAAAACAAAATGGAGTTCGAATTCATGCACAAACGTCCGTTGAAGAAGCTGCTTTGCGCCGTTGCGGCGGCCATCGGTCTGAGCGCCAGCCTGACCGCCAGTGCCGCCGACCCGCTGAAAGTCGGCTTCGTCTACATCGGTCCGATTGGCGACCACGGCTGGACGTATCAGCATGAACAGGGGCGTAAGGCGCTGGCCGAAAAATTCGGTAACCAGATCACCACCAACTATGTGGAGAACGTCGCCGAAGGCGCCGACGCCGAGCGGGTGATCCGCAACATGGCCAAGGACAAATACGACCTGATCTTCACCACCTCTTTCGGCTATATGAACCCGACCCTGAAAGTCGCCAAACAATTTCCCAAGGTGACCTTCGAACACGCCACCGGCTACAAGCAGGACAAGAACCTCGGCACCTACCTGGCGCGCACGTATGAAGGGCGCTACGTCGGCGGTTTCCTCGCGGCGAAGATGACCAAGACCAAGAAGATCGGTTACGTCGCGTCCTTCCCGATCCCCGAAGTGATCCGCGACATCAACGCCATTCAACTGGCCCTGAACAAGTACAACCCCGGCACCGAGATCAAGGTGGTGTGGGTCAACTCCTGGTTCGATCCGGGCAAAGAGGCCGATGCCGCCAACGCGCTGATCGATCAAGGCGTGGACGTAGTGTTCCAGCACACCGACAGCCCGGCGCCGATCCAGGCGGCTGAACGTCGCGGCGTGTATGCCGTGGGCTACGCTTCGGACATGGCGCACTTCGGGCCGAAAGCGGTGCTGACGTCCATCGTCAACGACTGGGGGCCGCACTACATTCAGGCGACCCAAAGCGTGCTCGACCACATGTGGAAATCGCAGGATTACTGGGGTGGTTTGAAGGAAGGTACGGTTGAGTTGCCGATCAGCGATCTGGTGCCAGCGCCGGTGAAAGCCGAGGCAGAGCAGATCATTGCCGACATCAAAAGCGGTGCATTCCACCCGTTCACCGGGCCGATCAAGGATCAGGCAGGCGTTGAGAAAATCGCGGCGGGTGCGACGGCGAGCAATGCGGAGCTGGCATCGATGAACTACTACGTCGAAGGCATGAAGGCTGACATTCCGAAGTAACTCCCAAGCCGAACACAGAACCCCTGTGGGAGCGAGCTTGCTCGCGATAGCGGTTTCACAGTCAATGGAGATGTTGCCTGTCCGGCCGCTATCGCGAGCAAGCTCGCTCCCACAATGGATCTCCAGTGCCCTTCAGCCAGCGCACCTTTCAGGACTGCCGCATGAACCAGCTCCCGATCATCGACATCGCCCCGCTCTACACCGATGACTCATCCGCCTGGCAATCAATCGCCACGCAAATAGACCACGCCTGCCGCGAGTGGGGCTTCTTCTACATCAAGGGTCACCCGATCAGCGCAGCGCGCATTAACGCCGTGCTCGACCACGCCCAACGTTTCTTCGCCCTGCCCGCCGCCGAAAAACTCAAGATCGACATCACCCAAACCCGTCACCACCGCGGTTACGGCGCCATCGCCACCGAACAACTCGACCCGAGCAAACCCAGCGACCTGAAAGAAACCTTCGACATGGGCCTGCACCTGCCGGCCGATCACCCTGAAGTGCTGGCGGAAAAACCGCTGCGAGGCCCCAACCGTCATCCGTCGATGCCCGGCTGGAAATCGCTGATGGAGCAGCACTACGTCGACATGCAGGCTTTGGCACAAACCCTGTTACGGGCCATGACCGTGGCGCTGGGCATCGAGCGCGACTTTTTCGACACCCGCTTCGTTGAACCAGTCAGCGTGCTGCGGATGATTCATTACCCACCGCGCCACACCGCCAGCTCCGAAGAGCAACAAGGCGCCGGCGCCCACACCGATTACGGTTGCATCACCCTGCTGTATCAAGATGCCGCCGGCGGCCTGCAAGTGCGAAACGTAAAAGGCGAGTGGATCGATGCACCGCCGATCGACGGCACGTTCGTGGTCAACCTCGGCGACATGATGGCGCGCTGGAGCAACGACCGTTACCTGTCGACGCCGCACCGGGTGATCAGCCCGCTGGGCGTCGATCGTTACTCGATGCCGTTCTTCGCCGAGCCGCACCCCGACACGGTCATCGAATGCCTGCCCGGCTGTCAGGATGAACGGCACCCGGCAAAGTATCCGGCCACCACCTGCGCCGAATTCCTGCTCTCGCGCTTCGCCGAGACCTACGCCTATCGACGGGAACAGGAAGCGCTGTGATGAACCGGCTGGTCAGGTTTTGCTAATTGTTTCCACGGGCATCTGTAGAATGCTCGCCATCTGCACCTGATGAGAAAAGACTATGTACGACTGGCTGAACGCCCTGCCCAAGGCAGAACTGCACCTGCACCTTGAGGGTTCGCTGGAGCCCGAGTTGCTGTTCGCCCTGGCCGAACGCAACAAGATCGCCCTGCCGTGGAGCGATGTCGAAACCCTGCGCAAGGCCTACGCCTTCAACAACCTGCAAGAATTTCTCGACCTGTATTACCAGGGCGCCGACGTGTTGCGCACCTCTCAGGATTTCTACGACCTGACCTGGGCTTACCTGTTGCGCTGCAAGGCGCAGAACGTGATTCACACCGAACCGTTCTTCGACCCGCAGACCCACACCGACCGTGGCGTGCCGTTCGAAGTGGTCCTCAATGGCATCGCCGCCGCACTGAAAGATGGCGAGCAGCAACTGGGCATCACCAGCGGTTTGATCCTGAGTTTCCTGCGCCACTTGAGCGAAGAAGAAGCCGAGAAAACCCTTACCCAGGCGCTGCCGTTCCGTGATGCGTTTGTCGCCGTCGGTCTGGACAGTTCGGAAATGGGTCACCCGCCGAGCAAGTTCCAGCGCGTGTTTGATCGTGCCCGTCACGAAGGCTTCCTGACCGTCGCCCACGCCGGTGAAGAAGGCCCGCCCGAGTACATCTGGGAAGCCCTCGACCTGCTGAAAATCCAGCGCATCGACCATGGCGTGCGCGCCATCGAAGACGAGCGTTTGATGCAGCGGATTATCGACGAGCAAATCCCGTTGACCGTGTGCCCATTGTCGAACACCAAGCTCTGCGTGTTCGATCACATGTCTCAGCACAACATTCTCGACATGCTCGAGCGTGGCGTGAAAGTGACCGTGAACTCGGATGACCCGGCGTACTTCGGCGGTTATGTCACCGAGAACTTCCACGCGTTGTACACCGATCTGGGCATGACCCAGGATCAGGCCAAGCGATTGGCGCAGAACAGTCTGGATGCCAGATTGGTCAAACCTTAAGACCGCTGAAGATCTAATGTGGGAGCGAGCTTGCTCGCGATGAGGCCATCACATTCAACATCGATGTTGAATGTCAGTCCGCTATCGCGAGCAAGCTCGCTCCCACAGGGTTTGTGTTTAGCCAACGGCTACCGGTTCAGTCAACTCCTCCAATGTCTTGCCTCTGGTCTCCATCCCGAACATCCACACCACCCCCGCCGCAATCGCAAAACACATCGCCCCCAGCGCAAACACCCCGCCCTGCCCGGTCATCGGGAACACCAGCCCGGTCACCATTGGCCCGAGCAACGAACCGACGCGGCCAATCGCCGAAGCAAACCCCGAGCCCGTGGCCCGCGCGGATGTCGGGTACAACTCCGGTGTGTAGGTGTAAAGCACTGCCCACATGCCGAACAGGAAAAACTGCATCAGCAGCCCCGACGCAATCAACAGGCTGACGTTGCCGCCAAACACTGCGCTCTGGCCATAAAGAAACGCCATCACCCCGCCGCCGAGCAACGTCACCACACACACCGGTTTACGTCCCCAACGCTCCACCAGCCAGGCGGCCATCAGGAAACCGGGAATCCCGCCGAGGGAAATCAGCACCGTGTAATACACCGACTGAGTCACGGCAAAACCCGACTGCTGCAACAAGGCGCTGAGCCAGGACGTCAGGCCATAGAAACCCAGCAAGGCGAAGAACCAGACGCTCCAGATCATCATCGTGCGCTGGCGATACAGCGGCGACCAGATCTGCCGCAACGCGGAAAAGAAATGGCCCGGCGTACTCGCCACTCTCGGCAGGCGGATCGGCTCAGGCAGATCCGAACGCCCCAGGGATGCCCGGACCCGATCTTCGATGCGCAGCAAAACCTTGTCTGCCACGTCATGATGCCCGGCCTGTTCCAGCCAGCGCGGTGATTCTGGAATGAAAAAGCGAATCGCCAGGACAAACACCGCCGGCACCGCTAACACCAGGAAGATGTCCCGCCAGCCAATCACCGGCAGCAGGAAGTACGACAGCACGCCAGCAGCGACGAAACCCAGCGGCCAGAAGCCGTCCATCAACGCAATGTAACGCCCGCGCCCTTTGGCTGGAATCAGCTCCGAAAGCATCGACTGAGCGATGGGAAACTCCATGCCCATGCCGATCCCCAACAGGATTCGAAACAACGTCAGCGTTTCGACGTTCTGCGCCGTGGAGCACAGATAACTGGCGATCCCCCACAACACGATGCTCCACTGGAACACCGGTTTGCGACCGAAGCGGTCGGCCAGCATGCCGGACAGCGACGCCCCCACGACCATGCCGAAAAAGCTCGAACTGGCCAGCAATCCGGCCTGCGCCGTGCTCAGGCCAAACTCGGTTTTGATCGAGCCGAGCAGGAAAGTCATCATCGCCAGGTCCATGGAGTCGAAGAAAAACGCCAGGGCAATAATGATGAAAACGATCCGGTGATAACCGCTGATGGGCAGCCGTTCCAGTCGTTCTGCCGCGCTGAAGCCTCGTGTTTCCATGCCACATCCCCCCAATCCGAAAGTCCCCGGACGAGTGTGCGCGATAGCTGCTGGGGGTTACTGCTGGATGCGACCTGTTCGCAGCTCTGAGCGACGCCCGAAGCTTCGGACGTCGATCTCGATGCGTCTACAACGCCATTTCCAGCTCGGTTTCCTTGGCGAATCGATGGATTTCACGCTGACCCGCGGCGGTGATCTGCAAGGCTCGTGAATCGTTGGGCAGGCTCAACCAACCTGACTGCATGAACAATTGCAGCAACGCCGCACCCAGAGATCCGCCCATGTGTGGGCGTCTTTCGCTCCAGTCCGGACAAGCGCAGGCGACTCGGCTGTTGCGATGAGCCAGCGCCTGGATGAACACACCCCGCGTCGCCAATTGCGTGGCGCCCTTGTGGGTGATCATGACCCGCTGATCGAACTGTTCGATCCAGCCTGCATCCAGCAGACGCTGGTAAAGATCCGCGGCAAGGGTGCCGCCCAAATGGTCGTCGCAAAGCCTGGCGCGCAAGAGTGACGAAGGTGCTGCCTGAGGTTTGGCGAGGGGGGGCGTGCGCTTGAAAACGTCCGGGACTTCCCGAGACGTGCTGGCCAGGGTGGCGCTGGCCAGTGCCTCTATCGCGGCACCCACTTCAGGGGCGGCAAGACGGAAGAACCGCTTGCGGCCGCGGACTTCGACTTTCAACAGACCTCCGGCGGACAAACGCCCCAGATGCGCACTGGCCGAAGACGGTGACAGGCCGGCCAACAAGGCCAGTTCTTCGGTTTGCCGCGCCGAGCCGTCCATCAAGGCCCACATCATTGCGCTGCGCTTTGGGTCAGCCAGCAACGTGGCGATCTGGCTGATGCAAGGTGCATGTTCCATGTATTCACTCCCTGTTGAATCGTTTCGTCTACTGCTCAGAGACATCTTGACCAGTAATGTGTCGTCGGCCAAGGCGTGGAAACCGCCATAAACCGGGCAAAGCCAGCCAATCGCACGGGCTATTGCTTCGCAGGTTTCGCAAAGCCGCGGCGATTGACCATGGGGTCTGGCTGACTCGGACGTGGACTCGCCATTGCGAGATCGACGGTGCGAACATGAGGCGAGCGCTAGTATATGCGGGTTAACCGCCGGTTCCTGCCCTTGGGAAACCATTGGTGGTGATAGTTCCTGAGTGAAATTTCGCTATTTGCCTGCGACTAATGATCGGGGCCCGATAACGTCGGAAATTGGCTACTCAACCGGGCGCATCGGCTGGCGAGCATTTCCCGCAAAAGGTTCACCGGCTTACTCAATTGTGCGCGATGGGCGCACAGCAAATTCAGCGGTGCGCGCTCACAGAGCAGTTCCGGCATGAGCACTTGCAATCGACCGGCCAGCACATCGGCCGCGACATCGAGCCACGATTTGTAGGCGATCCCGGCGCCCGCCACCGCCCACAGCCGCACGACATCGGCATCATCGCTGAAACGATCGCCGCTGACGGTCAGGCTGACCTCGCGTTTGCCGTCGTGGAAACTCCAATGATCGTGGACCCGGCTGCCGAGCATAAACAGCAGGCAGTTGTGCTGAGCCAGTTGCTCCAGTTGCCGAGGCTCGCCATGCCGGGCCAGGTAACTCGGGGCGGCACAGAGGACGCGGCGGTTCTGCGGGGCGATGGGCAGCGCCACCAGGCTTGAGTCTTCCGGCTCGCCGTAACGCAGGGCGATGTCTACCGGTTGGCGGAACAGATCGGCGATGCGGTCGCCCAGCAGCAAACGCACCGTAAGCTTCGGATGCTCTCGCTGAAACTCGTCCAGCCAGGGCAGCAGCAGGTTGCGGCCAAAGTCCGAAGGCGCCGAGAGCTGCAAAATCCCGCTGACCTGGTCCTGACCGCTGGCCAATAAACGGCGGCCCTCATCGAGATTGCTCAAGGCGGCCCGAGCGTATTCGAGAAATCCCTCGCCTTCAGCGGTGAGCCGCAGGCTACGGGTAGAACGGGCGAGCAACCGGGCGCCGAGCTGCTGTTCGATGCGCTTCAACGCCGCACTGGCCACCGCGGCCGACATGTCCATCCCGCGCGCCGCCGCTGACAGACTGCCCAGGTCCGCCGCCCGGACAAACAACTGCAAGTCATCGAAACGCAGCATTGTTCAGCCTCGATTATCAAAAAAATATTGAAAGAGACTGCTCTTTTAGCGGGTTTTATCTTGCAGAGAAATAGCCAATCATCCGTCCCATCGAATTCATCCCGTTCCCGGAGCCGAACATGTCCCAGCCTTTCACCGCTATCGCCACCCTCATCGCCAAAGCCGGCCAGCAGGACGCCCTCGAACAGCATCTGCGAGCGCTGCTGGAACCGACCCGCGCCGAGGCCGGTTGCAGTCAATACGACTTGCACCAGGACCTCGCCAATCCTCATGCCTTCTACATGATCGAAAAATGGAGCAGTGACGAAGCCCTGCAGGCCCATGACGCCAGCGCGCATGTCCAGAACTTCCGCGCCAAGGCTGGCGACTTTCTCGAACACTTCGACCTCAAGCGCCTGCGCTCCATCGTCTGATTTCTTCCTTCTTTATTACTTTCAGGAGCCCCAATGAAAGCCATTGCCTACTACGCCTCGTTGCCAATCAGCGACGAAAAATCTCTGCAAGACATCGAACTGCCAGAACCGGTTGCCGGCCCGCGCGACCTGTTGGTGGAAGTGAAAGCCATCTCGGTCAACCCGGTGGACACCAAGATCCGTCAGAACGTCCAGCCTGAAGCTGGCGCGCCGAAAGTGCTGGGCTGGGATGTGGCCGGTGTGGTCAAGGCCGTCGGCAGTGAAGTGACGCTGTTCAAGGCCGGCGACAAGGTGTTCTACGCCGGCTCCATCGCCCGCGCTGGCGGTAACAGCGAACTGCACGTGGTAGACGAGCGGATCGTCGGCCATATGCCGAAGACGCTCGGTTTCGCCGAAGCCGCCGCGCTGCCGCTGACCGCGATCACCGCGTGGGAATTGCTCTTCGAGCGTCTGCAAGTGCGTGAAGGTAAAACCGATGAGGGCCAGAGCCTTTTGATCGTCGGTGCCGCTGGCGGTGTGGGGTCGATCCTCACGCAATTGGCCAGTCAACTGACCGGGCTGAAAGTCATCGGCACGGCTTCCCGCCCGCAAACCCAGAGCTGGGTTCGCGAACTCGGGGCCGACTTGGTGATCGATCACAGCCAGCCGTTGAGCGAAGAACTCAAACGCGCGAGTGTCGATCAGGTGACCCACGTCGCCAGCCTGACCCAGACCGATCACCACCTGGATCAGTTGGTCGAGGCTTTGGCGCCGCAAGGCAAGCTGGCCCTGATCGATGATCCGAAGGCGCTGGACGTGACCAAGCTCAAGCGCAAGAGCCTGTCGCTGCACTGGGAGTTCATGTACACCCGCTCGCTGTTCGAAACCGCAGACATGATCGAGCAGCACAAATTGCTCAACCGCGTTGCCGGGCTGATCGACGCGGGGACGCTGAAGACCACGGTCGGCGAGCACTTCGGGACCATCAACGCGGCAAACCTGCGCCGTGCTCATGAACTGCTGGAAAGCGGCAAGTCCAAGGGCAAGATTGTGCTCGAAGGGTTCTGAAACAAACTGACACAGTTGTCGCCCTGATGGGCGACACCGTCAGTCCGAGAGTTGCCCCTTGTCACAATTGCGATCGTATTCGGGTCTACAATCGAGGCCTCTGCGGCAAAATCTTTTACGTAACGTCTTTTACGAGAGGAGAGATCAGCAATGAAGATCCTGATAAAAGAATTGGCAAAATCCCAGTGGCAAGTCCGTCTGGACCAACACGCCGTGACATTCCGCAGCGAAGCCGAAGCCCGCGCCTTCACCCGCACCCTTGAAGCGCGACTACAAGCACCTCATCAAATTATTGACCGCCAGCAGCGTGCCGCTGGCTGAGTACCTCCTCAGACCTGGGCTTGCGCCAGCGCCCGGGCATTTTGCAAACGCCGGGTGAGCATCGCCACGCTCACCACCAGAATTCCGCACAGGCTGATGACCATGGCCATCGGCATGGCGCTGCCATCGTGTAAAACGCCTACCAGTGCTGCTGCCCCGGCGGCGACGCTGAATTGCAGGCAACCGAGCATCGCCGACGCACTGCCGGCCCGCGCGCCCTGCCCGTTCATGGCGCAGGCCGAGGCGTTGGGGAGGATGCAACCGAGGCTGGCGATGCAAACAAACAGCGGAATCAGCAATGGCCATAGCTGCGTGGTGTGCAACGAACTGACGGCCAGCAGCGCCAGACCGGCGCCGACGTAGATCCACACGGTGCGCGCCAGCAAGAACGCCGGGCCACGCTTGGCCAGCAGTCGCGCGTTGAGCTGCGCCACCAGAATGAAGCCCGCAGCATTGGTACCGAACAGCCAGCCGAAATGCTCGGCCGGCACGCCATACAGCTTGATGAAGACGAACGGCGAACCGGCGATGTAGGCAAACATCCCGGCGATGGCGATGCCACCGGTCAAGGCGTGGCCGAGGAACACCGGATCCGACAACAGTCGACCGTACTGACGCAACGCGCCGGACAACGGTTGACGCGGCACATGGGCCGGCAGACTTTCCGGCAGCCCAAGTGCCACGGCCAAACCTGCCAGCGCACTGAAACCGGTCAACACGAGAAAGATCGACTGCCAGCCCGTGGTGTTGACCAACAGCCCGCCCAGCATCGGCGCAAGAATCGGCGCCAGGCCCATCACCAGCATCAGCTGCGAAAAGACCTTCGCCGAACCCACTGCATCGCATTTATCGCTGACAATCGCGCGGGAGATCACCATCCCTGCGCAACCACCCAGCGCCTGAATGAAACGTGCGCCCATCAACCATTCGAGGTTCGGCGCGTAGGCGCAGGCCAGGGAGGCTGCGGTGAACAGCCCGACGCCGGTCAGCAAGGGAATCCGTCGCCCGAAACGATCCGCCACCGGGCCGTAAGCCAGCTGACCGATGGACAAGCCAAGGAAATACGCCGCCAGGGTCAGCTGAACGTGTTTTTCATCGGTGCCGAAGGCGAGCGCCATCGCCGGGAAGGCCGGCAGATAGAAATCGATCGCCAGTGGACCGAAGGCGCTCAAGGCGCCAAGAATCAAAATGGTACGGAAATTCATCAGGCATCCAGTTGGACAGGGTCAGCAGCCCCACAGTCTAGCCGCGCATGGACGCCTTGAACATTCCGTTAGGTCGCTAACTATTAAAAACCCTCAGGCGATTGATGCCTGTCAGTTAAAACACAGATCTGTAGGAACCGAGCTTGCTCGCGATAGCGATAGAACAGTCACTGAGATGTTGAGTGCTCCACCGCTATCGCGAGCAAGCTCGGCTCCTACAACAATCGCTTCAGGCGAGTTTTGCTTCGTAGCCTTCTTCGGTGATCGCGGCAATCACCTGATCCGCCGACAAAGCGCTCTCGACGCCGACTTCCTTCGCGGCCAGATCGATACGCACGCTGGCCGCCGGATCCTTGGCTTGCAGCGCCTGGGTGATGGCTTTGACGCAGTGACCGCAGGACATACCTTGAACGTTGAACACTTGCATGGGATGACTCCTTTCGTGAAGTTGTGTGCAGTCTCGAGCTTGCCACCGTGGCAAGGTCAAGTTCTGAAGTGAGCTGCCGGGCTGGCAATCAGCGCCGCGCTCGGCCAAGCTGCGTCCATCAATGACTCGACATCAGGAGATTCAGCCATGCGCTGGTCAGTTCTCAGCCTGTTTGGCTTTCTCAGCCTATTTGCCGCGACACCTTCGGTTCAAGCCGCCGGGGAGGACTATGGCGTACTGATCATTTCCCGCGAGCGCCTGGAAGTCGCGACCTCCTGCGAGATTGGCGTTTACATTCACGATCAGCTGTCGGCGCGGTTGTTCCAGGAACAAAGCACCTCGTTCAACCTGCCGCCGGGCAATGTGTCCTTGCGCCTGAAGCTGCTGCCGGGCCAGGCGCCGGGTTGCAATCCGGGCATGCTCGCACCGGGTTCGCAGACCATCACGCTCAAGGCCGGTGATGTGCTGAAGTTCCGGATTGCGATGACGCAGGAAGGGATGTACCTCAAACCCGCTGCTCTGGAATATTGAGTCGCCGGTAACAAAGATCAAAAGATCGCAGCCTCGTTGCACTCGACAGCTCCTACAAGGTTTCGTATCCCCTGTAGGAGCTGTCGAGTGCAACGAGGCTGCGATCTTTTGATCTGAGACATGGCGCTTGACCTTGCCAGCATGGCAAGGTTGATCCTGTAGGTATCTTCTACAGGGAGCGTGACCGATGTCCGAATCCACCACTTTCGATCTGCCGATTGCCGGCATGACCTGCGCCAGTTGCGCAGGGCGTGTCGAGCGTGCCTTGAGCAAAGTCATCGGCGCCTCTGCCGTCAGCGTCAACCTCGCCACCGAACAGGCCCGGGTTCAAGCGCCCAGCGGCAGCCTGCCGGCCTTGATGGACGCCGTGCAGCAGGCTGGTTACAGCGTGCCGCAGCAGAGTCTGGAATTGAGCATCGACGGCATGACCTGCGCCTCCTGTGTCGGCCGGGTCGAACGAGCGCTGGCCAAGGTGCCGGGAGTCAAAAGTGTCAGCGTCAACCTGGCCAATGAACGAGCCCACCTTGAGCTGCTCGGCCAGATCGATCCGCAAACCCTGATCGGCGCAGTGACCAAGGCGGGCTATAACGCCAGTGTCTGGGAAGTCGAACACCCGCAAACCGATAATCAACAACAGCGCCTGCACCGCGAGCGTTGGGCCTTGATCATGGCGATCTTCCTCGCCGCGCCGTTGGTGCTACCGATGTTGCTGCAACCGTTCGGCGTGCACTGGATGCTCCCGGCCTGGGTGCAATTCGCGTTGGCCACGCCGGTGCAATTCATCTTCGGTGCGCGCTTTTACGTCGCTGCCTGGAAAGCCGTGCGCGCCGGTGCGGGCAACATGGATTTGCTGGTCGCGTTGGGCACCAGCGCCGGTTATGGCTTGAGTCTCTATGAATGGGCCACCGCCGCCGGGCGCATGCCGCACCTGTATTTCGAAGCCTCGGCGGTGGTGATTGCCTTGGTGTTGTTGGGCAAATACCTGGAAAGCCGCGCCAAGCGCCAGACCGCCAGTGCCATTCGCGCCCTCGAAGCCTTGCGACCCGAGCGAGCGATTCAGGTGATCGACGGTCGCGAGCAAGATGTCGCCATCAGCGCATTGCGTCTGAATGATCTGGTCATGGTCAAACCCGGCGAGCGCTTCCCGGTGGACGGTGAAGTGGTCGAAGGCCAGAGCCACGCCGATGAAGCACTGATCAGCGGCGAAAGCCTGCCGGTGCCCAAACAACCCGGCGACAAGGTCACCGGCGGCGCGATCAATGGCGAAGGCCGGTTGCTCGTTCGCACCCTGGCCTTGGGCGCGGAAACCGTGCTCGCCCGCATCATCCGCCTGGTCGAAGACGCTCAAGCGGCGAAGGCACCGATCCAGAAACTGGTGGATAAAGTCAGTCAGGTTTTTGTCCCTGCGGTTCTGCTGATTGCATTGGCCACCTTGATTGGTTGGTGGTTGTACGGTGCTCCGATGGAAACGGCGCTGATCAATGCCGTGGCGGTATTGGTGATCGCTTGCCCGTGCGCCCTGGGGTTGGCCACGCCGACAGCGATCATGGCCGGCACCGGCGTGGCAGCGCGCCACGGGATTCTGATCAAGGACGCCGAAGCATTGGAGCGTGCCCATGAAGTCAGTGCGGTGGTATTCGACAAGACTGGCACGCTGACTTCGGGCACTCCGCGAATCGCTCATTTGAGTGCAATCAACAATGACGAATCGTCCTTGCTACAAATGGCCGGCGCCCTGCAACGCGGCAGTGAACATCCGCTGGCCAAGGCGGTTCTGGACGCTTGCGCCGAACGCGGCTTGACCGTGGCCGATGTCAGCGACAGTCAATCACTGACTGGCCGTGGCATCGCGGGCACTCTCGACGGTCGTCGATTGGCGCTGGGCAATTGTCGTCTGCTGGAAGAGAGCGGCTTGAGCGCCGGTGAATGGGCTGAGTCTGCTGCCGCGTGGGAAACCGAAGGCCGGACCCTGTCCTGGCTGATCGAGCAAAGCTCCGAGCCACGAGTAATGGGCCTCTTCGCTTTCGGCGACACCCTCAAACCCGGCGCGCTGCAAGCCGTGCAACAACTCAGCGCACGCAACATCAGCAGCCACCTGCTGACCGGCGATAATCGCGGCAGTGCCAAAGTGGTCGCCGAGGCGCTGGGCATCACGGATGTTCACGCCGAAGTACTGCCGGCGGACAAAGCCGCCACCGTCGCCGAACTGAAAAAAAACGGGGTCGTGGCGATGGTCGGCGACGGCATCAACGACGCTCCCGCCTTGGCCGCCGCCGACATCGGCATCGCCATGGGCGGTGGCACCGACGTTGCGATGCACGCAGCCGGGATCACCCTGATGCGCGGCGACCCACGGCTGGTACCGGCGGCGCTGGAGATCAGCCGCAAGACCTACGCGAAGATTCGTCAGAATCTGTTCTGGGCCTTCGTCTACAACCTGATCGGTATTCCGCTGGCAGCGTTCGGCTTTCTCAACCCGGTGCTGGCCGGTGCGGCCATGGCGTTGTCGAGCGTCAGCGTGGTGAGCAATGCGCTACTGTTGAAAACCTGGAAACCCAAGGATCTGGAGGACAACCGATGAACATCGGCCAAGCGGCCCGCCAAAGCGGCCTGAGCGCGAAGATGATCCGTTATTACGAATCCATCGGCTTGCTCAAGGCCGCCCATCGTACCGACAGCGGCTATCGGGTTTATGGCGACGACGACCTGCACACCCTGGCGTTCATCAAGCGCTCCCGGGACCTGGGGTTCTCACTGGAAGAGGTCGGCAAACTGCTGACCCTCTGGCAGGACCGCCAACGAGCCAGCGCCGATGTGAAGGCCCTGGCCCGTCAGCACATCGACGAGCTGAACCAGAAAATCCGCGAACTCGGCCAACTGCGCGACACCCTGCAGGACCTGGTCGAACACTGCCACGGTGATCACCGTCCCGACTGCCCGATCCTCAAGAACCTGGAGTCGGGCTGTTGCGCACAACCCGCTCGCCCCTGATCGCCAGCCCCTTCACCACCAACAAGGTGGTGAGGGGAATGCCGTGGAACAACAGCACCACGGCACCCGGCGTCCACCATGAATAGAACGGCGCGGCGATCAGCATACCGACGCCGAACCCGGTCATTTGCAACAGCGTCAGGAAGCTGAAAATCGGCAGGCGCAGGCTGTCCGGTTCGCGCTGCAGACGCGACATCAGACCGACCTCCGAGAAGCCGTCGCCTAGACCCGCCGGCAGCGCGAACAGCAGTAGCCCGTAAAGGGTCTGCTGCTGAAACATCAGGATGAAGCCGCAGAACATCAGCAATACACCGAAGAAGAATCGCCGCTCCAGGTTCAGGTTGTCCGAACCTTTCAGCCGGCTGGCGATGCGCGCACCGATGAGTTTTCCGCTGGCCCAGACCGCCAACATCAGGCCCAGCGTGGTGCTGGCCGACTCGGGTGTCAGCAGTCTGGAAATGATCGGAAACCCCACGTTGTGCGCGGCACTGCCAAGGGTGTCAGCCATGGCCACCGCGAGCATCGCCGCCACCACCGGTGTGCTGCGCAGCCCTTGGCGCAGGGCCGCCCATTCGCCACGTTCGTGGGTGGGTTCGTCACTGGGCGCAGGGTGTGAAAAACGCAGCGGCAAGATGAACAACGCGGCCAGCAAATAAGTGACCACGTTCAATGCAAACACTGTTTCAAAGCCGAATGCTGCCACTAAAAGCCCCGACACTAGGCTTCCACCGACCATGGCGGCCGATGACGCCGAAGTGATCCAGGCGTTGGTCTTGAGCAGGTGTTCGCTTTCGATCAGGTGTGGCAATTGGCTGTTGAGACCGATGGCGAACATCGAGTTGCCGAATCCCAGGCCGAAAGCGATCACCGGTAAGAGCAACATCTGCTGGGTGACCGGCAGCACCAGCAGCAGACCCAGCAGTCCGGCGCGTAACAGGTCGAAGGCAATCAGCGGCAGGCGCCCGGCCCAACGGCGATAAAACGTCGTGCCGATGAGGCTGGCGAAGATTCCACCGGCCACACGGCTGGCGAGGAAGATGCCGACGCTCATGGCGCTGTTGCTGAGCAGGTAGACGTAGGTGGCCAGGGCGACCATGTTGAGGAAGGCGCCGAAGTCCGAGACCAGACGTGCGGTGATGATGAGTTGGGCGTTGCGGGGAGAATTCACATTCAGTCCTTGAGTGTGGGTGTCGCGATTTATCGAACTACGGATATCTATGTGGGAGCGAGCTTGCTCGCGATAGCGGTGTGTCAGTCCCATCAATTTTGGCTGTCACACCGCTATCGCGAGCAAGCTCGCTCCCACCTTTGATCTCCAGCGTTTGGAGATCAGGTGACAAGCATTTACAAAAAACCCGGCCAAGGCCGGGTTTTTCGTTAACCAATCACTGCATCCAAGGCGGAGGCGGCTCTTCGGTTTTGCCTGGTGGCGCATCATCTGCCGCGCGCACCGCTTGTTTGCGCTCTTCATCAAGGCGTGCCGCCTCGATCTCGCGCATGATCCCGCCAACATCGGCCAACTCTTCCGGCTCGTCGAACTCGCCGGTCAAGATGCTGGCCGGGTGCAAGGTGCCGGCTTCGAACAGGGCCCACATTTCCTTGGCGTACTTGGTCTTTTTCAACTCCGGCGCAAACCGCCCGAAGTAGGACGCCATGTTGCCGACATCCCGCTCCAGCATGCTGAACGCGTGGTTGTTGCCCGCCGCGTCGACCGCTTGCGGCAGATCGATGATCACCGGGCCGGTCGGGGTCAGCAGTACGTTGAACTCCGACAGGTCACCGTGCACCAGACCGGTACACAACATCAGCACGATCTGCGAAATCAGGAACGCGTGATACTCGCGCGCCTGATCCGGTTCCAGCACCACGTCGTTCAGACGCGGCGCGGCATCACCGTACTCATCGGCCACAAGCTCCATCAACAGCACGCCTTCAAGGAAGTCGTAAGGCTGAGGGACCCGAACGCCAGCACCGGCCAGACGGAACAATGCCGCCACTTCGGCATTCTGCCAGGCGTCTTCGGTTTCTTTCTTGCCGAACTTGGAGCCCTTGGCCATCGCACGAGCCTGACGGCTGTTGCGCACCTTGCGGCCTTCCTGATACTCGGCCGCCTGACGGAAACTGCGTTTATTCGCCTCCTTGTAGACCTTCGCGCAACGTAACTCGTTGCCGCAGCGCACCACATAAACAGCTGCTTCTTTACCACTCATGAGTGGGCGCAGCACCTCGTCGACCAGACCGTCCTCGATCAGGGGTTCAATGCGTTTTGGAGTCTTCATCAGCTTTTATTGAGGGTCCTTTATTACCAAACACGCGAAAGTCATTCGTTATACGGCAATCCACTCATTCGGGGGAGGGGTTGCCGACCTATGAACGTTCAAGTGACCGTCAACAAGCACACAATGTGCCGGATTAATCGGTCAGCAACCGCCGGTCGTCATCGGCCGCCACAGATCATAGCTGACCCTGCGTCACTTGGTGCTGAAGGGCTAAGCGGGTATTTGCGACAGAAGCTGACATCTCGATTCATACCCTTCGTAGGATTTTTCTCAATAGGCCTCAATTTCCGCCTCGGCCAGCCGAAGTCATCAGAGACAAAGTGATTTGTCCGACAATCGTTCTGCCAATATCCGCGAGTCATCTGCACTGCGTGGGCCTACAAGAAAAATCTGGAGCGCGGATGAACATCAAACAGAAGTTGACCTGGGCGTTTGCAATCATCGCCTGCTTGCCGGTGGTGCTGGTCGCTACCCTGGTTGTGCTGAACTTGCGCAGTGATGCCAAGGACAGTTTCGTTGACGGCAGTGGCCGCGAAATTCGTCAGGTCAGCAACGCCATGCAACTGTTCTTTGACGGCATCAGCCAGAACGTGGATTACCTGGCAACCCAACCGCTGATCAAGAATTCCGACGACAGCCTCAAGACCTACATGAGCGCCAACGCCGAGAGCATTCCTCAAGGCGAGATGGACAAGAAGGTCTTTGGCCTCCTGCAGGACCTGGGCAACAGTCACCCGTCCTACGCCTATGCCATCCTCGGCACCGCGGCGGGCGGTTATGTGTCCTGGCCGGACGATGCGAAGCTGAGCAATTACGACCCGCGCCAGCGCCCGTGGTACAAGGCTGCCCAGGCCAAACCGGGCAAGCCGTTCCGCACTGAGGCCTATTACTGGGCCCAGGACGACGCGACGTACGTCAGTACCGTGCGCACCATCGACAACAAATTGGGCACCAATGGCGGCGTGGTCAGCATCGACGTGACGCTCAAGCAGCTCACCGAAATCGTCAAACAGATCAAGCTCGGTGAAACCGGCTACCTGATGCTGCTGGAAAACACCGGCACCGTGCTGGTCGATCCGAAGCAACCGGAACACAACTTTAAAGCGCTGAGCAGCCTCGGCGAAGGCTACGCACAACTGGCCAAGGCCGGCAAAGGGCTGGTGGAAGTCGAGTTGAACGGCGAACGCTATATGGCCAACGTCTGGCCGTCTGAGCAGCTGGGCTGGACCTTTATCGGCCTGATCAAGCAGACCGACGTGATGAGTTCGGCCACTCAGCTGACCTGGCTGATCGCGATCATCGCCGCCGTGCTGGCTGTGTTCTTCGCCATCGTCGGCGCCAGTTTCGCCAGCCTTATCGTGCGACCGATCCGCAGCGTGGCCAGCGGTCTGGAAGGCATCGCCCAAGGCGAAGGCGACCTGACCAAGAACCTACAAATCCGTGGCAGCGACGAAACCGCGCAACTGGCCAACTGGTTCAACCAGTTCTTGGCGGCAATTCGCAACCTGATCCAGAGCATTGGCGGCGCCGCGACCAAGATCCTCGCCACTTCCAAGAGCTCGACCCAGGTCTCCAGCGACATGGCCGAAGCCGCCGGGCGTCAGCGTGAAGCAGTGGACATGGTCTCCACGGCGTTCCACGAAATGGTCGCCACCGCCAACGAAGTCGCACGCTCTTGCAGCCAGGCGGCGGAATCGGCCGACAGCGGCCAGCGCCAGGCGCGTGAAGGTCAGCAGCAGATTGATGCGGCAGTGACCAGCGTTGATCGCTTGAGCCAGGAAATCGAACAGTCGGCCCAGTCGATGCAACAGCTTGAGCGCGACAGCAACGACATTCAGTCAATCCTCGGGACCATTCGCTCGATTGCCGAACAGACCAACCTGCTGGCGCTGAACGCGGCCATCGAAGCGGCACGGGCCGGTGAACAGGGTCGTGGTTTTGCGGTGGTCGCCGATGAAGTTCGGGCGCTGGCCAAACGCACGGCGGATTCCACGGCGGAAATCGACGGCTTGCTGGGCAACCTCGCCAAGCGCACCAGTCAGGTGACTCAGCAAATGCACGCCAGCCTGGAAGTGTCCCAGCAATCGGTGACGCGGATCGGTGAAGCGCGCAGCAGTTTTGGGCTGATTCGGGAGTCGGTGGATGTGATTCGCGACATGAATACCCAGATCGCTACCGCGGCGGAAGAACAGCATCAGGTGGCGGAAGACATCAATCGGCACATCAGCCAGATTCATGGTGATGCGCAATTGGTGGCGGAACTGGCGAACTCGGCGCGTCTGGATTCGCAGAGTCTGGCGGGGTTGTCGAATGAGCTGGATGGGTTGGTTCGACGCTTCAGAACCTAAAGATCAAAAGATCGCAGCCTTCGGCAGCTCCTACAGGGGATCGGCGTACATCCTGTAGGAGCTGCCGCAGGCTGCGATCTTTTAGCGTCGTCACTGCTTGAACAATTCACCGGGGGTAAACCCGAACAGGCTTTTGAACGCCGCAATAAACGCCGAAGTCGAGTCATACCCACAAGACAGCGCGGCATTCGTCACGCTGTCCCCCTCCTCCAGCAAACTCAACGACGACAGCAACCGCATCCGCTGGCGCCACCCTCGAAAGCTCAACCCGGTTTCCCGCTGGAACAACCGCATCAAGGTCTTCTCCGACGTCCCCAATCGCTCGGCCCACGCCTGCAACGTCACATTGCGCTCAGGGCTTTCGATCAGCTCGTTGCACAACCCCAGCAACCGTTCATGGCGCGGTAACGGTAGCGAGAAGCCGACCTCCGGCAGATGCGCCAGCTGATCCAGCAACACACTCACCAGCCGCGATTCCTGGCTGTCGCCCTGTGGATATTCAGCCGGCAGCAAACAAAAACTTTTGATCAGCTCCCGGGCCAGCGGCGTCACTTCCAGCACCCGGCAACGCCCGTCCGCCCATTCACAATCCTCGCGGCGCACATAGAGGCTGCGCATCTCAGCGCGCATCGAAGTCACCACCTGGTGTTCGAGATCAGCCGGAATCCAGATGCCCCACTGCGGCGGCGCAAAGAAACTGCCTTCGGCGGTGTGCACACCGAGAACACCGCTGATCGCGTAGGAAAACTGCACCCAATCGTGTCGATGCGGCGGCGTCCATGAACCGGCGTTGAGACTTTCCGCACGGGCATACAGCGGACGCGGCAACGCCGTCAGCGTCGGAATCGTCCGCTCGAGGGAAAGTTGTCCGTTAGTCGGCATTGATTGGCCTTATGTCGCAAGACGGCTGGTGAAGCCGACGTTAGGCTAAGTCACCAATTCTTACAAATGTATTCGGTGCCTGTTATGCATGCCTTCAAACACCTCAAACGCGTGGTCACCGACTGGTTCTTGTGCGGCATGTTGATCGCCACGCTGCTGGCGTATTTCTTCCCGACCTTTGGTGCCACCGGCGGCGGAATGCACGCTGAATACGTGATCAACATCGGCGTGTTCCTGGTGTTCTTCCTGCACGGGGTCAACCTGTCCAGCGAGCAGATCACTCACGGCCTGAAAAACTGGAAGCTGCACGTGATGGTCCAGGGTTTCACCTTCGCGGTGTTTCCGCTGATCTGGCTGCTGAGCGACAAGCTATTGGGTTCGCACATTCCGTCACTGCTGATGCTGGGCTTCCTGTACCTCTGCGCCCTGCCCTCGACCATCTCCTCGTCCGTGGCCCTGACCGGCAGCGCGGGCGGCAACGTACCGGCGGCGATTCTCAACGCGAGCCTGTCCAGCGTGCTGGGGATTTTCCTGACGCCATTGCTGGTGAGTTTCGTGGTCGGCAGCGGCGCGGGCGGTATCGATCTAGGCTCAACCCTGCTCGACCTCTGCGCCATGTTGCTGTTGCCACTGGTACTCGGCCAATTGGTTCGGCCGTTCCTCGGCAAGTTCTTCGCCCGCCACAAGCGCTACACCAACATCGCCGACAAGCTGGTGATCCTGTTGCTGGTCTACGCAGCGTTCTGCAATTCGATGGTCTCGGGGATGTGGCAAAAGCAGGGCAACAGCGTGATCCTCACGGCACTGATCGGCAGCGCGATCCTGCTGGCGATCATCCTGTGGATGACCACCCGCACCGCTCGCGCGTTGAAATTCAGCCCGGCCGATGAAATCGCCGCGGTATTCTGCGCCAGCAAGAAATCCCTGGCCGCCGGTGCGCCAATGGCCGCGCTGATCTTCGGCGCCAACCCGGGGCTTGGGCTGATCCTGTTGCCGATCATGATCTACCACCCGTTGCAGCTGATCGTCTGCTCGGTCATGGCCGAGAGTTACGCCAACCGCAACCGGCAGTTAGCCGCACAGCAAAGCGCCGCAGTCCTCAGCGCTCAATAATCACTGTAATGCCCTGGCCACCGGCGGCGCAGATCGAGATCAAGCCTCGACCCTTGCCCGCCGCATCCAGCAACTTCGCCAAGTTGGCAACGATGCGCCCGCCGGTAGCGGCAAACGGATGCCCCGCTGCCAGTGAACTGCCTTTGACGTTGAGGCGACTGCGGTCGATGGAGCCCAGCGGTGCATCAAGCCCGAGGCGGGTTTTGCAATATTCCGGATCCTCCCAGGCCTTCAGCGTGCAGAGCACCTGCGCGGCGAAGGCTTCGTGGATTTCGTAGTAATCGAAGTCCTGCAAGGTCAGGCCATTGCGCGCCAGCAAACGCGGCACTGCATACACCGGCGCCATCAACAATCCTTCCGCACCGTTGACGAAATCCACCGCCGCCGTCTCGCCGTCGCGCAAATAGGCAAGGATCGGCAGGCCACGCTCCTTGGCCCATTCTTCACTGCCCAGCAACACCAGCGATGCGCCATCGGTGAGCGGCGTCGAGTTGCCCGCCGTCAGGGTACCCTTGGCGCTTTTCTCGAAGGCCGGTTTCAGTGAGGCCAGTTTTTCCAGGGTCAGGTCCGGGCGCAGGTTGTTGTCGCGGGTCAGGCCTAGGAACGGTGTCATCAAATCGTTGTGCCAGCCTTCGGTGTAGGACGCGGCCATTTTCTGGTGACTTTCAAACGCCAGTTGGTCCTGTTCGTCGCGCGGAATGTTCCAGGCCTGGGCCATCAACTCGCAGTGCTCGCCCATCGACAGACCGGTGCGCGACTCGCTGATGCTTGGAAAGTCGGGCATCAAATGGCGGGGACGCAGTTGCAGTAAGGCTTTCAGTTTGTCGGCAGTGGTTTTGGCGCGGTTGGCCTGCAGGAGGATCTTGCGCAGGCTTTCGTTAACACCTATCGGCACGTCCGAGGCCGTGTCGACGCCACCGGCGATTCCGCATTCGATCTGGCCCAACGCGATTTTATTCGCCACCAGCAACGTCGCCTCCAGCCCAGTGCCGCAGGCTTGCTGGATGTCGTAAGCCGGGGTGGTTGGCGACAGCCGCGAGCCGAGCACACATTCGCGGGTCAGGCTCATATCCCGGGCGTGCTTGGCCACCGCCCCCGCCGCCACCTCGCCCATGCGCAAACCGTGCAGGTTGTAGCGTTCGATCAGACCTTCGAGCGCGGCGGTGAGCATCGCCTGATTACTGGCGGTGGTGTACGGCCCGTTGGAACGGGCGAAGGGGATACGGTTACCACCAATAATCGCAACGCGGCGCAGCTGAGTCATGAAAAGCTCCTGATGAAATAACCAAATTGAGAACACCGCCCCCTTGTAGGAGCCGAGCTTGCTCGCGATGGCGGTGTATCAGCTACATTGATGTCGACTGACACACTGCCATCGCGAGCAAGCTCAGCTCCTACAATAGCCAAGCGTAGGCCTAATCTCGTGGATCGAACGACTGATCGCCATTCATGGTCCACACTTTGAACCCCAGCTGCTGGAGCGCGTTCCATGTCTGACCGTTATATCGACTTCGCCAATTCGTCCATCGGCCATCGTGTGGTCGGGGCCCTGGGTCTGCCGTTGCCGGTTCGGCTGGAGCGCTGGCAAGCAGGCCGGCTGCGGCCTGTCGAGGGGGCGCTGTTGTTAGGCGGAGGCCCGTTGACGGAGAAAATCGGCACCTTCGCCAACCGCCTGACCGACGCAATTTACACCTACGGCACCGAGCCTTCACTGGCCACCGCGTGGATTCCCGGCCACGGCCCCAAACTCAAAGCCGTGGTGTTCGACGCCAGCGACCTGGTGCAAACCGATCAACTCAAACAGCTGCGCGAGTTCTTCCAGCCACTGATAAAAAACCTTGATCACAGCGCGCACCTGGTGATTCTGGGGCGCGCGCCGGAGACCTTGAGCGATCCATTCGCCGCCAGTGCCCAGCGAGCGTTGGAAGGTTTCAGCCGTTCGTTGGCCAAGGAGCTGCGCAGCGGCGGCACCTTGCAGCTGATCTATGTCGGCGAAGGAGCGGAGGATCAACTGGAAGGCCCGCTGAGGTTTTTCCTCTCGCCCAAAAGTGCATTCGTTTCCGGGCAAGTGATTCGCTTGAATGCCTGCAACACGCCGGTGCTGGACTGGACTCGTCCGTTGTCCGGCCGCAAGGCGCTGGTCACGGGTGCGGCACGCGGCATCGGCGCCTCCATCGCAGAAACCCTGGCCCGTGACGGGGCCGAAGTGATCCTGCTCGACGTAGCACCGGCCAAGACTGATCTCGAAGCCCTCGCCGCACGCCTCGGCGGGCGCAGCATCACCCTGGATATTTGCGCCGAAGACGCCGCCGCGCAGTTGGTCGAGCAACTGCCCGACGGCATCGACATCGTGGTCCACAACGCCGGCATCACCCGGGATAAAACCCTGGCCAACATGACCCCGGAATTCTGGGACGCGGTGTTGGCGGTCAACCTCAATGCCCCGCAAGTGCTGACCAAGGCGCTGCTCGACAGCGGCACCTTGCACGACAACGGCCGGGTGATCCTGCTGGCGTCCATCAGCGGCATCGCCGGCAATCGCGGGCAAACCAATTACGCAGCGAGCAAGGCCGGGCTGATCGGTCTGGCCCAGGCCTGGGCGCCGCTGCTGAATGAGCGCGGCATCAGCATCAATGCGGTAGCACCCGGTTTCATCGAAACCCAGATGACCGCGCATCTTCCGTTCGGCGTGCGTGAGGCCGGGCGGCGCATGAGTTCGCTGGGCCAGGGCGGTCTGCCGCAAGACGTCGCCGAAGCGGTGGCGTGGCTGGCTCAACCGGGCACCGGCGCGTTCACCGGGCAAGCGTTGCGAGTGTGCGGACAAAGTGTTTTGGGGGCTTAGGCATGATCATCGATTGGCACATACTCAACCGCGAACCGAGCCTGTCGGGACTGTACGTGCGGGCCGCAACGCGACGCAAAATCACCGGCACCACCCTGCCCGATTCGGGATTGCGCTGCTGGATCAATGTCGACCCTAAGCGCCTGGCGGATTATCGCAAGGTCTGCGGTTTTGCCGAAAACGGTTTGCTGCCGCCGACCTATCCACACATCCTTGCGTTCGCATTGCAGATGCAATTGCTGACGGCCAAGGAGTTCCCGTTCCCGCTGCTGGGGTTGATTCACCTGAGCAACCGCATTCGCATCTTTCGCCCAATGGGCGGCGTGAATCGCGTGCGGGTAAGCGTTCAAGTGCAAAACCTTCAGCCCCATGAAAAGGGCGCGACGTTCGATTTGGTGACGACACTCGACGATCAGTTGGGGGCGTTGTGGGAAGCTGAAAGCCAGATGTTGTGTCGCGGGGTCAAACTCGCAGGCGAGCCCGTCGAGGACGTGTTGGCGTCGACACTGGAGATGTCGGAAGTCGCCCGCTGGAAAGCGCCGTCGGACATTGGGCGGCAGTACGCCAAAGTGTCCGGCGACTACAACCCGATTCACCTGAGTGCCGTCAGCGCCAAACTCTTCGGTTTTCCGACGGCCATCGCTCATGGGTTGTGGAACAAGGCCCGAACCCTTGCGGCGCTTGCCGATCATCTGCCCGCGGCGAATGTCGAGATTGCGGTGCAGTTCAGGAAACCGGTGCGGTTGCCCAGTGAGGTGACATTGCTGGCCAGTGCGGCAGGGTCGAGCGGGGATTTGCTGTTGGTGGGTGCGGGGGATCTTGAGCATATGGTGGGGCATTGGCGGCCGGTTGCCTGATCTGCCATTGCCCTCACCTTGTGGCGAGGGAGCAGGCTCGCTCGCCACACAGTCGCTTACCCCCCACCTGACTTACTTCGGTGGATAGTTCGCCAATATCCGTCCCACCGTTTCACGTATCGCCGTGCTGCGATCCGACGGGTTTGGTGTGCGACTGAGTATCTGCTCGTCACTGCCGCGCCACACCAGTTTGCCGTCCTTGCCGTCGAGCAGGTCGATCTGGATGATCGCCACTTTGTAGCTGACGTTACGGGTTTCGTTGTACATCGGCCCACCCCAGTAGCCATTCCATGGATTACCCCAAGCGCCGCCGTAGTTGGTGGTCACTTGTTGCTGGCGTTGTTCGACGATCAGATAGGTCTGCACGCTCAAATCGCCCTTTTGCCCACCCGCAGCCGGACGCAGACCACGCTGATCCAGCTGTTCCGTCACCGATTGGCGGATGCGTTGTTCAGTCAGGTCGCTCTTGATCCGTGGATCATCGGGCCGATATTGCAGGGCGGGTTCTTTCCAGCTCCAGCTGCGATAGGCGGCGAAGTCGCGGCTGGCATCGAAGTCATGATTGACCTGGCTGCCGGCGCAGGCACTGAGCAGTACGGCCACAGCCAGTAAAGCGAGACGGCGGAACATGATATTTCTCCGGTTGAAGACATGAACCTGCGTAATGCTTCTTAACTACAGAAGCTAACTAGGAGGATACGCCGACATCGCCTTTTCTACAGCCTCCCGTATCGCATCGGCACGCTCGCTCTGGCTGCCGCGATTGCTGGTTTCGGCGCTGGCACTCCACACCGGTTGACCGCTCTGGGCGTCAAACAAATCAACCCGCACCACCACGACCTGTTCCTGATAAGTCCGAACGATCGGCACGGTGTTATACATGCCGTAACCGCTGCCGTAGCGGTTGTAACCGCCATAGCCGCCGCCGTAATAACCATAGTCATCCCGAACCTGACGCAGGCGGGTTTCCAGGTGCAGTTCAGCGCTGACAAACAGGTCGGCCGGGCGGTTATCGTGCAGCGGGCGCAAGCCACGTTGATCGAGCGCATTGCTGACGGCTTCGGCGACCTGCGCCGAATCCGCCCAGGCGCTGCCCGGCGGCAGTTGCCCGTTGAGCCAGGCCCAGCTGCGGTAACGCCCGTAGTCGCGCGGCGCGGCCGGGTAGGCGCTGCGGTCAAAGGTGTTGGCCGCCTGAGGCGGCGCGGGTGGCAAGGGGTTGGATGACGCCACATAAGGGTTGCTGCCCTGACAGGCCGCCAACCCGAGACAGATCACCAATAACCCCAGACTACTGTTCATTTCGCGCTCCGATCAGACCGGCCGACAGATCCAGTGCAAGTAGCGCCCAAGCCCGGCAAAGCTTGGGTGACGACGGTGGGCCAGTTCCATTTCCAGCAAGTCCACCAGTTCGGCGCGGGCCTGGAATTCCACCGGCATGTAGTCGTGAAAAACCCGCACCCCGCTCTGGGTTTCGACCTGCCACAGGCCTTCAAGTTGCGCCGCCAGTTCCCGTGGATCAAGGGGCTGTTGCGGAGTGAGGCTTTGCTTTTCGCCGGCCATGTCGTTCTTGCGCATCTTGCGGAAGTGGCCTTTGAGCAGGTTGCGATAGATCAACGCATCGCGGTTGTAGAAGGCCAGGGACAACCAGCCATCCTGCTTGGTCAATTGATGCAGGACCGGCAGGATCGCGTGAGGTTCGGCCAGCCATTCCAGCACCGCGTGGCACAGCACCAGGTCGTAGGGTTCGGTGAGTTGGCCGAGCAGATCCTGCCACGGCGCCTGAATGAACGTTGCTGTTTGCCCGGCGTCGGCAAAGCGCTGGCGGGCGCCTTCGAGCATCGGCTCGGCGGGCTCGGCCAGCGTGACCTCATGACCACGTTGGGCCAGCCACAACGACATGTGGCCCAGACCGGCGCCGATGTCCAGTACGCGCAACGGCCGGTCCGGCAAGGTTTCGGCCAGGTCGGCCTGAAGCACCGCCAGACGGATCGCGCCTTTGGCACCGCCGTAGATTTTTTCGGCGAAGCGGGTTGCCAGTTGATCGAAATGACGGTCGCTCATCAGCTGAACCTCCGTTCGCTGTCCGCGAGTTTGCTGCGCACGACTTCATTCATGTCCAACCCCAACTCGCTGCACAGCAGCAGTAGATAGAGCACGATGTCACCGATTTCCTGCCCGGCATGGGCGAGTGTGTCCGCCGGCAACTGGCGCGACTGGTCTTCGGTCAGCCACTGGAAAATCTCCACCAGCTCGGACATTTCCACGCTCGCGGCCATGGCCAGGTTTTTCGGGCTGTGAAATTGCCGCCAGTCATTGCGGTCACGGATGGCGTGCAGGCGTTCGGTCAGTTCAACAAGGTTCATCGGGCTCTCCTGAAGGCGTATAGCTTCGGGGGGATGACGGGGGAAGGCAAGCGTCTCGGTGCGGTGCGGATCTTTACACCATAATCAAAAGATCGCAGCCTGCGGCAGCTCCTACGGGAACTCGGTACCCTGCTCGATAGCCCAAGGCTCAAGTCCGGCAACCACGCCACCACTTTCATCAAGGACGCTCACGACATGCAGGTAGAAAGTTTTTTCGAATGGCTCGGCCAGGCACTTGGTTCGGTTATCCGTTTCATCGTTGACGGCCTCAGCGGCTTGTTCAATCTGCTGAGCCACGCCGGCAGCAACTTTGTCGAAGGGCTGTCCCGTGCGCTGGGCATGGACGCGTCGATCATCAGCATCATTGCGCTGATTTTGGGGTTGATGCTGTTGTGGTCGGCGATTCGGGCGTTCATGAATGCGTCGATCATCATGGGGATTATCTGGTTGCTGCTGGGGTTGTGGTTGTTGAGCTGGATTATTCATTAAGGCAGCCCCTTAACCCCTGTGGGAGCGAGCTTGCTCGCGATGAGGCCGGCACATTCAACATCCATGTTGATGGTCAGACCGCCATCGCGAGCAAGCTCGCTCCCACAATGGATCGCTGCAGATTTCCAATGTGTCGCTACAATGCCGCTCCCCCAAGGAGCCTGCATGTCCAACCTGATCGCCGACTGGCGCGACCGCCCTACCCATCGTCGAGTCTGGGCGCTCGCTGCGCCGATGATTCTCTCGAACATTTCCGTACCGCTGGTGGCGCTGGTCGACAGTACCGTCATCGGCCACTTGCCCCACGCCCATCAGTTGGGCGCCGTCGCGGTCGGGGCCAGCCTGTATACCTTTCTCGCCTGGGCCATGGGTTTTCTGCGCATGGGCACCACCGGGTTCGCCGCACAGGCCGCCGGGCGTGAGGACGGCGCGGCATTGCGGCAGATCTTGCTGCAGGGCCTGTTGCTGGCCATGGGACTGGCCATTGTCCTGGGAGCACTGGGTGTGCCGTTGAGCGGGGTTGCGCTGCATTTCATGCAGCCGTCGGCGGAGCTGGATCAGTTGACCCGCGAGTTTTTCCACACCCGCCTGTTCGGTCTGCCGGCGGCGCTGGCCAGTTATGCGCTGGTCGGCTGGTTCCTCGGCACTCAGAACGCCCGGGCGCCGCTGGCCATTCTGCTGAGCACCAACCTGGTGAACATCGCGCTGAACCTGTGGTTCGTCCTCGGGCTGGAATGGGGCGTAGTCGGTGCGGCCCGAGCGTCGGTAATTGCCGAATGGACCGGCGCGCTGATCGGCCTGCTGATGACCCGCAACGCCCTGCGCGCCTATCCCGGCCACATCGCCTGGGCCGCGTTGGCGTTGTGGCAGAGCTGGCGGCCGCTTTTGGCGGTCAACCGCGACATTTTCATCCGCAGCCTGGCGCTGCAATCGGTGTTTTTCCTGATCACCGTGCAAGGCGCGCGACTGGGTGACGCGACCGTCGCCGCCAACGCGCTGCTGCTCAACGGTTTGCTGCTGACCGCCCATGCGCTGGACGGCCTGGCCCACGCGGTGGAAGCCCTTTGTGGGCATGCCATTGGTGCTCGTGATCGAGAGGCCCTGCGTCGCTCATTGGTGGTGGCTTGCGGTTGGTCGTTGCTGGCGAGCCTGGGTTTTGCCGTGCTGTTCCTGTTCGCCGGGCATCTGTTTATCGAGATGCAGACCAACATTCAGAGCGTGCGCGACACGGCGTTTATCTACCTGCCCTACCTCGCCGCGCTGCCGCTGATCGCGGTCGGGAGTTACCTGCTCGACGGGCTGTTTATCGGCGCCACTCGTGCCCGGGAAATGCGCAACGGCATGCTGCTGACGGTGGTTTTGTTGCTGCCGTTCGCTTGGGCGCTGCAAGGTTTGGGCAACCATGGACTGTGGATAACCTTTCTATTGTTCATGTTGCTGCGCAGCCTGACCCTCGGCGCGTTTGCCTGGTATCTGCACAAAAACGACGGCTGGTTCGCAGGCAAAGCTCACTGAATCGGCGTGGCTTTGACGAAGGCCGTGACCACATCCAGCACCGGAGCCAAACCGCGCATCGGCCGCGACAGCGTCGCCACCAGCGTGGCGTGGCTGGGGCGCGAGAAATACAGGTCCTGCACCGGCACGCCCGCCTCGCGCAGTTTGCGCGCCAGACCACCGGTGTTGCGGGCCGGGTTGACCAGTTCATCGTCGCTCGCCGCGATCAACAAGGCCGGCGGCGAGCCACGACTGACATGATTGATCGGCTGCGACCGGGGTGGTGAGTCCGGCCAGAAAAACACCGGGCGCACCTGCGGATTCTTGATCGGCAGAAAATCATAAGGCCCGGCCAGACCGATCCAGCCGCTGAGGTTGTGCGGCGACAGACCCACCGCCCCCAGTAACCCGGGATCCAGCGCCAGCATCGCGACGTTGTAAGCCCCGGAACTGTGGCCCATCAGGTACAACCGCTGCGGATTACCGGAATACTGCCGAATGTGTTCATGGGTCCAGGCCACGGCTCGGGCGCCATCTTCAAGGAACAGTGGATAACGCACCTGCGGATACAACCGATAGTCCGCCAGCACCGCCACAATTCCCCGGGACGCCAAGGCTTCGCCGACAAAAGCGTAATCGCTGCGTGAACCGCTGTTCCAGCTGCCGCCATAGAAAAACACCACCACCGGGGCGTTTTTTTTGGGAGGGCGTGGCACATACACATCGAGTTTTTGCCGCGGATCAGGGCCATAGGCAATGCCCTCGGCCTTGTCGCAGAATGCGTCGGGGGTCAGCGCATTGAGCAACTTCAGCGGCGAGCACGCCGTCATCACAGCCAGCATTACGCCGCCGATTATCAGGCTGAACAACCGCCGCTTGGTGCTCGCCATCGAAGTTGAACCTCGTGTTCAGGGCTGATCGTTCTGCCACCGGTTGCGCAGGCTATCGAGACGTTCCTGCTGGGTGAGTCCTGGCAATGCGTGCCCAGGCAATGCGCCGGGGTACTGCAAGCGTAGCCATAACCAGTCATCGAGTACCGGGCGCTCGGTAAAATCCAGCGCCAGCCCTTCCTGCACGTAGGACCACAGCGTGTTGTAGTCAGTCCCTGTAGATCGACTCCAGTGCCAGGCATGTTGCTCCAGCAGGCAGGTTTGCAGTTTTTCCTGCTGACGAGGACTGAGGTTTTCTTCAACCGCCAAAGGGCTGACGGCAAGCCCCGGATTGACCAGCTGCTGCCAGCCCTGACTGCCGATCGCGCGGTCGGCCCACGTCCCGCCGAACCAGCGCAATTGGCTGATAGGACCCAGCCAGCGACTCAGCTCCTGCGCATCGCAGGCATCGAAAAAGTAACTGGCCGTGTGCGGGTTGTAGTAACTCAACAAGGCTCGGTGATGCAGACCGAAAGTGACCGTGAGCATGCGGCGCAAATGCTCCAGCAACAGAGGCGACAACGCTTCGCTGGCCATCAGCAAGCCGCGCCAGAGGGGCACTTCGCTGTCACATAACCCGACCAGCGCAGGGCATGTCCGAAGGTCGATCAGGGCCGGGCCGTGTTCACGCAACGCATGCCACTCAGTGCCTTCGAACAACCAGAACCACCGGGCATGCGCAAACTTCTGTTGCAGCATCGCCCCCGCCTGTGGCGCACCCGGCACATCCAGCAATAGCCATTGCGGGGTCGCGGCGATCATGCCGCACCGCTCTGGCCAAACTGCATCGCCGCCCGGCAGGTGCAGAGGGCCTGCGTGCAATGGTTGAAACTGCCGCCACCGGGCAGCAGACATAGCAACATCAATGGCTCGCTCGATTGCAGAAACTCCAGCAAGCCCTCGACATCATCTGTCGCGGATGTGCGCGGCGGGCCGACCTCCTCAGCCTTTTCAACGGACGCAGGGGTGTGAAGAAATCCGGTAATCAGCGGCTGATCCGGATCCCCCTCGATAAAGCTAACCACCACCTCGACCCCCTCACTCAACTGCGTGACTGCCGCGTCGCCCAGTTCAGCGGCCAACGGCAGCCAACAGTGGCTGGGCACCGCGCCCTCGCCCTGATAGAGCCAGTCAAATTGCACGGCAACCGGTCTGGACGGATCGGGGCATGACTCATCAATGTTGACCACCCAGGCCCGTTGCAGGCTGTGCATCCTGGGTTGCACTGCGCAATGAGGCGATACAAAAGGCACCTGCCAGTGAATCGCGCGGATCTGGTTGCTGTAGGACGCCGTTAAATCCTGGCTACCCTGATGCTCGACGTGAGTCAGCAGCCAGAGATCATTCCAGTCGGCAATCGGATGGCCGGACAGCGGCATCAACTGACCGCTGCGCAGTGTCGTCAGGTCCGTCCGACCTTCGGCAATCGACGCGGTTCGTTGCCCAGCGCACCCCAGAAGCTTGAACTGACGCACGGCCGGTTGCTCGCTCTCGACCTGAAAGACCGCGCTCTCACCGAATCGAAAGTGCCCCTGACAATCACCGAAAACCACGCAATGCCCGCGCTCGCCGTGTTCGAAATGGTAGTGAAGCCGTTCCTGAGCACATAGACGCTGGATAAATTGCAGATCCGATTCGTGGTACTGCGTACAGAAATCACGGCGCGGGTAATTGCCCCCCAGCTCAAAACGCCGATTCTTGCCGGCAATACCGTGCTCCTTGAGCACCTGACTGAGGATTTGCGGCACCGAGCGCGCGCTGAAAATTCGCTGGCTAAAGCGCAGGGAAAGGCACGCCAGCTTCGGCCCCAGACGTACGCGGCAGAGCCTGACAGCCGGGTCATGATCACGCTGGACGAGTTCATGCAATTGTCCGTGAAAGCCGTTTCCCGCAGGCCCGACATGCAGAAAGGCCGGACGGTACAGCAGGCTTGCAAGGTCGAGTGTCGGGTCATCGATCAGCAGATCCACGTTGAACACAAAAGGCTCGCTGATGGCTTCACTACCGGTAAACGCCAAGACCTCAAAGGGGTCGGGCAGACCCTCTACATCCAGACGAAATGACGGCTCGTTGGCTGGATCGAACATCGGCGATTCTCTACAGGAGGGGCGGTCGGGGATTCTCTCCGAGAGAGTTGGCCGAGTAGAGTGCCGAAGTACAACTTAGGAAATGACCTACGCGAAAAGAAGACCACGTCGCTTGGATGGCCAAGAATGTAAGTCATTTCGCTTGAAATCAGAGAGGCATCCCACCAAGTCATCTGAAATTTCCGCTACGTGCGGAACATTTTCAGACAACCTGATGAGAGCAGTGCCTTACCTCAAGAAGACAGGTAAGAGGAACGGGTCAGACCCAGACGCAGCGCGTCGAGGAACTGGGTACGCTCGGCGGCGGTGATGCGGGCACTGGCGCATTTGTCGCGGTAGTGGGTCATCAACTCTTCCGGCGACAAGTGCACGTAACGCAGCATGTCTTCGATAGTGTCGTGGGTTTCGATACCCGCGTGGTACACGCTGCCGTCAGCGTTCTGATAGATGTTCACCGAGTCGGTGTCACCGAACAGGTTGTGCATGTCGCCGAGGATTTCCTGGTAGGCGCCGACCAGGAAGATACCCAGCAGGTAGTCTTCACCGTCGTTCAAACCGTGAACCGGCAGGCTGGTTTCGATGCTTTGCTCGTCGACGTATTGCTTGATCTTGCCGTCGGAGTCGCAGGTCAGATCTTGCAGCACGGCACGGCGCAGCGGCTCTTCGTCGAGACGGTGCAGCGGCAGGATCGGCAGGACCTGGCCGATGGCCCAAGTGTCCGGCAGGCTCTGGAATACCGAGAAGTTGCAGATGTACTTGTCGGCCAGCTTGTCGTTGAGTTCGTCGAGCACCTGACGGTGCGAACGCTGACGAGCCTTCAACGAGTTGTGCAGGCGACGGCACACGGCGAAGTAGCATTGCTCGGCCAGGGCTTTCTCGGCCAGGGTCAGCTTGCCATCGGCGTACTGGGTCGCGATGTCGCTCATGTAGTGAGTGGCGCGCCAGTAGGTTTCGGTGACCATCTCGATGTCGGTCGGGCCCAGCAGGTCAACCAGCCACTGCACGGTTTCCGGCAGTTCTTCCTTGTTGTCGATCTGCGGCACGTCGTCGTTGTGCTTCTCGACGTCGGTCACTTGCACCACCAGCATCGCGTGGTGAGCGGTCAGGGAACGGCCGCTTTCGGAGAAGATGTTCGGGTGCGGCAGGTTCTGCGCGTCGCAGAATTCCTTGAGCATCCCGACCACAACACCGGCGTAATCGTCCATGTCGTAGTTGATCGAGCTGGCGTTACGCGAGTGCGTACCGTCGTAGTCCACGCCCAAACCGCCGCCGACGTCGATGTGATCCACCGGCAGGCCGAGGTTGCGCAGTTCGCCGTAGTAACGAATCGCTTCCTTGAAGCCGTGTTGGTAGTCCGCCAGGTTGGCGATCTGCGAGCCCATATGGAAGTGCAACAGGCGAATGCCCTGATCCAGGCCAGCCGCGCGGAAACGCTCGACCACCGACAGCAATTGCGCCGCCGACAGACCGAACTTGGATTTCTCGCCACCGGTGTCAGCCCATTTGCTCGACGCCAGGGACGACAGACGAACGCGCAGACCAACCTGTGGTTTGACCTTGAGCGAGGCGGCTTCTTCGATCACCAGCGCGACTTCGGATTCTTTCTCGATCACGATGAACACGTTGTGGCCGAGCTTCTGGCCCATCAGCGCCAGACGAATGAACTCGCGATCCTTGTAGCCGTTGCAGACGATGGTGCCGCCCTTCGGCGCCAGGGCCAGCACGGCCAGCAGCTCAGGCTTGGAGCCGGCTTCAAGACCAATGGACACGTCTTGGGTCGCGATGATGTTCTCGATCACCGCTTCTTGCTGGTTCACCTTGATCGGGTACAGCGCGGTGTACTTGCTCTGGTATTCCAGACGCTCGATGTTAGCGTCGAAGGCGCCGGTCAGCTGACGCACGCGGTCTTGCAGAATGTCAGGGAAACGCACCAGCAACGGCAAGGACAGGCCGCTTTTACGCAGCTGGTCGACTTGCTCGAAGAGGTCGATAGGCGAACTGGTCGGACCGTTCGGACGAACTTCGACGCGACCGGCGTCATTGATCGCGAAGTACCCGGCCCCCCAATGGCGAATCCCGTAAACACTGCGGCTGTCCGCAACTGTCCATTGGCTGCCATCGTCTTTGCGTGTGCGTCGTACGGACATTGAAGTCCCCTATAAAGAAGTCATAGAGCGTCGCCTGTGTTCAGGCCGGCGCAGTCTAAAGAATGAAAATGACGGTTCGTCAACGAGGGGATAGACCTCGCTGACCGCAGTGAGTTTAGAAACCGGTCAGAACAGGCTCTGTGAAAACCATGTAGACGACGCCAGACCTGAATCGGATCAGGGCTGGATCAAGCCGAGGGTGGTTTTCACAGAGGCTGCTAGCCGCCGGACTTCTTCGCTTTGAAACCGTGTTTGATCAGCTCGGCCAAGAGTAGCTCGACATGATCGCCCTGGATTTCAATGATTCCGTCTTTCAACGCACCACCGGTCCCGCAACGTTTCTTCAACGTGGTAGCCAGGTCCTTGAGTGCGTCTTCGGCCAACGGCACGCCGGTGATGGTGGTCACCGTCTTGCCGCCACGGCCCTTGCTTTCGCGACGCACGCGAGCGATGCCGTCGCCGGCCGGGATAGCGGTCTGTTTGCAGATGCAGGCATCCACCGGTTTACTGCAATCCGGGCAATGACGACCTGCGTCGGTGGAAAATACCAAGCCACCAAGGGCGGCGAAGGATGCGGCTTTTTTGGCCACCGGCAATCCTCTTGGGAGGACAAAGACTGGTCGCGGCAACTTGGGCAAGTGCCATCGACCGCGAAGCCCCACTCAGGCAGGGGCAGCGCTACTGAAAACGTACAACACTGTGTATGCGTGTAGGAGCTGTCGAGTGCAACGAGGCTGCGATCTTTTGATTTTGATTCAACGGTAAAATCAAAAGATCGCAGCCTCGTTGCACTCGACAGCTCCTACAAGGTCGCGCAGTGTAACGGCAAAAAGCCGACTTGCTAAGAGCCAATCGGCGCCAATTTATGCCTCTTTTGCGACGTCCGACCCACGGGCGCGGAGATAGCGCTTCAATGCGGCCAGAGAGTCCGGGCAATAAGGCTTTTGCTGGATTTCCAGCAGGACCTGATCGACGGGGATGAAGCGCGCTTCAAGGACTTCTTCGGGTTGCAGGATCAATGGACCGTCCCACACCGCCGAAAACGCCGAACACCAGAGCCGGTTGCCGGTGTCTTCGAAGAAAAAGTGATCATGGGCAGTCAATTCCACACCGCTCACGCCCAGCTCTTCTTCCAGCTCGCGGGCAGCGGATTCGGCGTAGCTTTCGGTGGCGAGCACCATGCCCCCTGCCGCTACGTCCCAGAAACCAGGATAAATGGCTTTGCTCAGCGTGCGTCGATGCACGCAGAGTTCACCGGCAGAATTGAACAGCATGATGTAAGTGCCGCGCCCGATCAGCCCGCGCTCACGCAGGTCGGAGCGGACCAGGGCGCCGAGCAGGTTGTCCTGCTCGTCAACCCAGGCGATCTGTTCGGCATCCGAGGCCGCGCGGTGCGCGACCTCTCTGGCGCTATCGACCATGACTTAGCCCTGATTGAGCAATTGACGCAAATCGATCACTGCGGCGTTGGCCCGGGAGATGTAGTTGGCCATGACCAGCGAGTGGTTGGCCAGCACCCCGAAGCCGCTGCCATTAAGGATCATAGGACTCCAGACCGGTTCCTGCGAGGCTTCCAGTTCACGAATGATCTGACGCACGCTGACCGTGGCGTTCTTCTTGGCCAGCACATCGGCGAAGTCGACTTCGATGGCGCGCAGCAGATGGGACAAGGCCCAGGCCTGACCGCGAGCTTCGTAGAACACGTTGTCGATCTGCATCCACGGGGTTTCGACGATTTCTTCGTCTACCTGCGGCACCTGACCCGGGGCCAGGACTTCGGTTTTCAGCGCGGTGTTGAGCTTGACCCGGCCTACGCTGGCCGACAGCCGTTGCGACAGCGAACCCAAACGAGTACCGACATCGCCCAGCCAGTTGTTCAGGTTGTCGGCGCGCGCATAGAACAGCGCGCTTTTCTGACTCGGGTCGGAGAGCCGCGCCTGATAACGGCTCAGGGAGTTGATGCCTTCCTGGTATTCGGACTCACTGGAGGGCAGTACCCAGCTCTTGTTGTCGAAGTTGAAGCGCGGCTCGGCCTTGGCCAGGTCAGCGTCTTCGGTGGACTGCGACTGCGAACGGGCGAAGTCTTTACGCATGGCACGACTCAGGTCGCGGACCTGGACCAGCACGCCATATTCCCAGCTCGGCGTGTTATCCATCCACAGGCCCGGCGGAAAACGGTCGTTGGAAATATAGCCACCCGGCTTGGTCAGCAAAGTACCGGCGACGGTCTTGAGGGTTTCAACCGTGGTGTAGCCGATGACCATTTGCTTGCCTTCTTTCTCGGCGGCCATCTGGGCATTCTGCTGAACCGGAAACAGCGCAGGTTCCTGGCTCCAGTACCAGCCCAGCGCAATAGCCACCAGCAAGTAAATGGCAATCAGAGTGGCCAGCGCCCGGCTGAACAATACGCCACCCAAGTAACTGCGGGTGGCCGATTTCGGTTCAGCGGCACGTTCAGGCGCGCTGCCCGCGCGGTTCTTCCAGTCCAGCATGGCGATATCCTTTCAATCACTTGAGTTCATCGGTTCGACCACAACCCTATCTCATCGTGCCTCGTTTGCCGCGCATTAAATCCTGCGTAAACACTACCCGCACAATGACCACGATCGACGGCCACTATAAATGAAGCACAGCTTCGATCCTATGCGACCAACCGGTCAGTAACTGAATCAGGTCGCTTTGCAGTTAATTGACGTACGACACTCATACGATGGAAAAGAGGTGCTAGCATAGAGCCACCAGTCGATCTCAGCATGCACCCTAACTAGTAGTCAGGATATGACCGAGCCAGAAGACCCCAGCCGTGAGCGCCTCAAGCACCACTTTGCCCAGCGGGTAATTCATCAGGCACGTCAAATTCTTGAGATATGGCAGCGCCTGCAACGCAGCGAGTGGTCCACCACCGACTTATCGGAACTGAGCGAGGCCAACCTGCGCCTGCTGCGTTTCGCCGAACGCTTCGAACAACCTGAACACACGCAGTTGGCACGCCACATCGGTCAGTCGCTGGAGGCGGTCGACGCCAATCGCGGACGCCTGAGCAGCGGACTGATCACTGACCTCAATCGTTTGATGCAGCGCCTGTCTCGCACCGGCTTGCGCCATGGCGATCAGTTGGACCAGACCTTTCTGCCGCCGCTGCGCAAGCCGATCTACGTGATGCTGCAGGATTACGACCGCGCCGAGCGCCTGGCCAAGCAGCTGGAATTTTTTGGGCTCAGCGCGCAAGCCCTCGACAGCGTTGCGGCGTTCCGCTCTTCGATGGTCGAGCGCTTGCCTGCGGCGATCGTCATGGACGTGGACTTCAGTGGCGCCGGCATCGGCCTGAAACTGGCTGCCGAAGCCCAGGAAGGCCTCGATCATCAATTGCCGCTGTTGTTCTTCAGCTTGCACGAAACCGACACCCCGACCCGTCTCGCCGCCGTGCGTGCCGGTGGCCAGGAATTCCTGACCGGCACCCTCGAAGCCTCGAGCCTGCTGGAGAAAATCGAAGTCCTGACCTGCGTTGCCCAGTACGAACCTTATAAAGTGCTGATCATCGACGACTCCCGCGCCCAGGCCCTGCACACCGAACGCCTGCTCAACAGCGCCGGGATCGTCACGCGGACCTTGATCGAGCCGATCCAGGCCATGGCAGAGCTCGCGGATTTCCAGCCAGACCTGATCATCCTCGACATGTACATGCCGGCCTGCACCGGTACTGAACTGGCCAAGGTGATCCGTCATAACGACCGTTATGTCAGCGTGCCGATCATTTACCTGTCGGCCGAAGACGATCTGGACAAGCAGCTCGACGCCATGAGCGAGGGCGGCGACGACTTCCTGACCAAACCGATAAAGCCACGACACCTGATCACCACCGTGCGCAACCGCGCGGCGCGGGCGCGCAATCTCAAGGCGCGGATGGTGCGCGACAGCCTGACCGGCTTGTACAACCACACCCACATTCTGCAATTGCTCGAAGATTGTTCGTTCCGCGCCCGCCGCGAAAACAAGCCGCTGAGCTTTGCAATGCTCGACATCGACCACTTCAAACGGGTCAACGACAGCCACGGCCACCCCATGGGCGATCGGGTGATCAAGAGCCTGGCGCTGTTTCTCAAGCAACGCTTGCGCAAGACCGATTTCATTGGCCGTTACGGCGGTGAAGAGTTCGCGATCGTCATGCCGGACACCGATCTCGAATCGGCCCACAAAGTGCTCGACGAAATCCGTCGACGCTTTGCCGAAATTCACTACCCGGCGCAACCGCAGGATCTCTGGTGCACGTTCAGCGCCGGGGTGGTGGAACTGTGTGAAAACACCGACAGCGTGATGATGGCCAGCCAGGCAGACGAAGCGCTATACCGCGCGAAGGACGCCGGACGCAACCGCGTGCAGGCTGCGCGGACGTCAAAGCAAAGTGCCACTTTTTCATCGGAATCGACCCATTCGGTCATAACCCTGTAACACAAACGCAATAAATTCAGGCGCTTACCATTCTGCCGCTGGTAGACCCGCGATGCGCCTGAAGCTGCTGACCAATCTCAATACCCTCCTTTTAGTCGCCGTGTGCGTGGCCCTTGGCGCCACGCTTTGGTGGTCGCAGAAGGCCCTGGAACGCCCCTATCTATTGATGGAGCGTTACCTGGGCTTGTCCCAGCAATTTCAAAATGAAGTCGCACGCAACATCGAGGACTACCTCGCCAGCGGCGATGCCCTGCGCCTGAGTAGTGCCAGCCAGGCCATCGACGGCGTGCAAAAGGAACTCGGCGAGTTGCCGCCGGCGTTGGCCGACACCTTGCGCCCGAGCTTGTCGAACCTCGAAGAATTCAGCAAAACCGATCTGCTGGCGGCCGGCAAACTGGCCGGTGATCCGCAAGCGCTGCTGCTGCAGGCTGAACGGGAACTCGGCGCCAGCCTCGATCAGCTCAGCCAATACGCCAGCGCTAACGCGGCGTATCTGACGCCGTTGCTCGCCGCCTCCCAGCACTTGGGCAAGTTGTCTCTGGCCCGGGACAAACTGGTCAGCAGCGGCCGCAGCGAATTGGCCGCCGATGTCGAGCGTGAAGTCGCCAACATCCGCACCCAGGCTGAGCTTCTGGAAACGTTGCCGCTGCTGGGTGTGACGAGCAAAAGTGAATCGGGCACGGATGATTTCGCGGCGATGATGGGCCTGGAGAACACTGAAAAAGCCGTTGCCGAGGATGCTGGCGTCGGCCTCAAGCGTGAACTGAACAGCCTCCTCACTCGCTACCCGGCCGAACTGGCGCGCACACGTGACCAGATCCAGAAACGCACCGACCTCAGCGCCGCCACTCACCTGAAAATCGCCGCCGTGCAGCAGGCCATCGCTGGACTGGAGCCGGTGGTTCGCGCCCAGCACGGACAGATCCAGGGCGAAGTGCGGTTGATGCAAGGCGTGATGATTGGCCTGATTCTGCTGATTGCTTTGCTGATCGACACCTTGCAACGGAAACTGGCCCGGACGCTGACCAACCTCGCCCCGGCCCTCTCGACCTGGGCCGAGGGCGATTTCAGCCAGGACATTCAACTGGGTAAAACCAATCGCGAACTGCATGACATTCAAGCTTCGCTCAATCGCTTGCGCGCCTATCTGGTCGACCTGGTCGGGACCATTCGCCTCAACGCTGAGCAGGTCGCCGGTAGCAGCCGAACCCTGGCCGAGTTGAGCAATGACCTGCACAGCGGCGCCGAACATCAGGCCGGCGACACAGCGCTGATCCGTGATTCTCTCGGCGAACTGGAAGCGACCATTCAACAGGTTGCCGGTGATGCCAGCCAGGCCGCCGACGCCAGCCGTCATGCCGGATTGGCGGTGGAGCATGGCCAGAAAGTCATCGGTTTGAGCCTCACCGGTCTGCACGCGCTGGTTGGCGAAGTGCAAGGCAACGCGCAAATGATCGAACACCTGGCCGAAGAGTCGGCAACCATCGGTGGCGTGCTGACGGTGATCCGCTCGATTGCTGACCAGACCAACCTGCTGGCCCTGAACGCTGCCATCGAAGCGGCCCGAGCCGGGGAAATGGGTCGAGGGTTTGCGGTGGTGGCCGAAGAAGTTCGCTCACTGGCACAACGCACCGCTGGCGCCACAGCAGAGATCCAGACCCTGATCGCCGGTTTGCAAACCGCGGCGCGACAATCGGTGGAAGGCATGCGCGCCCAGGTCGAACACGCCGAAGCCACTGCCAATCAGGCCCAGGCCGCCGACGGTGCGCTGGATAAAATCGTCGGCGCGATCCAGACCATTTCCGACACCGCCGTGCGCATCGCCGATGTCACCGCCCAGCAGAGCGGCGCCGTCAGCGAGATCCGCGATCACAGTGAGCGGATTCACCAATTGGGTGGGGATAATTTGCTGCGCATTGGTGAAGGGCGCGTACAGGGAGAGAATTTGCTGGTGTTGGGTGGACGACTGCATACCGCCGTCCAAGCCTTCCGCGTCTGATAAATCGCCATCGCGAGCAAGCTCGCTCCCACAGGGGAACGCATTCCAAATGTGGGAGCGAGCTTGCTCGCGATGGCGCCAGAACAATCACCGCAAGACTCCCCACCCTGCACACCCCGCGACTGTCCGCTATCATGCCCTCACTTTCGATACGCGAGATTGTCATGCGCCGTTTGCTCTGCCTGTTGTTTTTAGTGCTCGCCCTGCCGGCCACCGCCGCTGGCTTGCTGGACAGTCGGCCCAGTTCGACGCTGGGCTCGATCAACAACAGCGCCGACTTCCTGCCGGTGCGCGAAGCATTTCAGCTGAGCCTGGTAGAAAGCACACCGAAATCGATCAAACTGCGTTTCGTCGCCACCGAGGGTTACTACCTCTACCGGCACCGCTTTCAGTTTCGCGCCGACCCGGCCGATGCAGGCCTGGGCGCCGCGCAACTGCCCAAGGGAGAACAGAAACACGATGAGTATTTCGGTGATGTCGAGGTCTACCACGGGGTTCTCGATGTAGAGGTGCCGCGCACCGATCAACGCGCTTTCATCCTAGTGGTTACGTACCAGGGTTGCGCCGACAAAGGCTTGTGCTATCCACCCGAGACCGAACGCCTGAGCATTGATGGCAGCGCTGGTACGACTCCAGCCTGGAGCTGGCGCGAACTGGCGCTGTTTTTCCTCGCAGGCCTGGGCCTGACGTTCACTCCGTGTGTGCTGCCGATGCTGCCGATCCTGTCCGGCGTGGTGTTGCGCGGCCAAGTGGGTGGTTTACGCGGCTTCAATCTGTCCCTCGCTTATGTGCTGCCAATGGCCGCCTGCTTCGCCCTGCTCGGGGCATTGATGGGGATGTTCGGCGCACAACTCAATCTTCAGGCGCGGCTGCAATCGGCGTGGGTGCTGGTGCCGTTCGCGATGTTTTTTGCGCTGTTTGCCTTGGCGATGTTTGGCGTCTTCGAACTCAAGCTGCCTCACGCCATCAGCAGTCGGCTGGATCGGATCGCCGGTCGCACCGAGGGTGGTTCGTTGTGGGGCGCCGCGGTGCTGGGCGTGGTTTCCAGCCTGCTGGTGTCGCCCTGCGTCTCGGCACCGCTGGCCGGCGCGCTGCTGTACATCAGCGCCAGCGGCGATGCATTGGGCGGTGGTCTGAAATTGTTCATGCTTGGCCTGGGCATGGGTGCACCGCTGTTGCTGGTCGCCACCGGTGGCGCCGCCTGGCTACCGAAAAGCGGCCCCTGGCTGATCTATGTGAAAAACGCGATTGGCGTTTTGTTGCTGGGGCTGGCGATCGGTCTGCTCAGTCGAGTACTGCCGGGCCAGATCACGCTGCTGCTGATCGGCTTGTTGGCCGGTGGCGTTGGCTTGTTCATGGGTGCGCTGGAGTTCGTCTACAAACCGCCGAGAAAACGCCTGGGCCAGTTGCTGGGAATGTTCCTGCTGTTTTATGCGCTGGCGTGTTGGTATGGAGCGTTCAGCGGCCAGACCGACCTGCTCAATCCGATTGGTCAGCCGCGCACGGTTGCCGGCAACGAGCAACCGCAAAACACCAGCGCCTGGCAAACCGTCAGCACCCCGGCAGACCTGGACCGCGTCCTCGCCGAAGCCAAATCATCGGGCACCCCGCTGCTGCTCGACTGGTACGCCGACTGGTGCATCAGTTGCAAAGTCATCGAACATAAGGTGCTCAACGACGCCACGGTCGTCGAACGCCTCAAAGGCTATCGCCTGATCCGCTTCGACATCACTGCCAGCAACGCCGAGCAACGCGCCCTGCTCGACCGCTACAAACTGTTCGGCCCGCCAGCGCTGATGTTTTTCGGCAAGGACGGCGTCGAACACGCCGATGTGCGAGTGATCGGCGAGATCAACGCCACCGACTTCGCCGAACGTGTTGCCAAAGCAAATGACCGGATTTAATAACCCGGTCACATATTTCGCGCAAACATCGGCCATCGTGCTGGCTATTGCATAGAACTGGACAGTCACAAAGGCTTTGCGGCATAGTCGCCGGGTTCTGACAATTGCACACAGATAACAAGGAACAGCAGATGGCGACGCTACTGGTTCTGCACGGACCCAACCTGAACATGCTCGGCACCCGTGAACCGGGCACCTACGGCGCTACGACACTGGCGCAGATCAACCAGGACCTGGAACGCCGTGCCCGTGAAGCCGGCCACCATTTGCTGCACCTGCAAAGCAACGCCGAGTACGAATTGATCGACCGCATCCACGCTGCCCGCAGCGAAGGTGTGGACTTCATTCTGATCAACCCAGCAGCTTTTACGCACACAAGTGTCGCATTACGTGACGCGCTGCTGGCGGTGAGCATCCCATTCATCGAAGTGCATTTGTCTAACGTGCACAAACGCGAACCTTTCCGCCATCACTCTTACTTCTCCGATGTAGCGGTGGGAGTGATCTGCGGCCTTGGCGCCAGCGGTTATCGACTGGCCCTGGAGGCCGCCCTAGAACAGCTTGAAAGACCGGCAACAGCTTGAACAACAAGCGTAACGCCCCTGACCGACCCTTGGGAGTTGATGATTCATGGATATCCGTAAAGTTAAGAAACTGATCGAACTGCTGGAAGAGTCCGGCATCGACGAGCTCGAGATCAAGGAAGGCGAAGAGTCCGTACGCATCAGCCGTCACAGCAAGACCCCGGCTCAGCAGTACTACGCACCGGCTCCAATGCATGCTCCGGCGCCTGCGCCTGTCGCTGCTGCCCCGGTTGCTGCCGCCGCACCTGCTGCTCCGGCCGCGCCAGTTCTGAACGGTAACGTTGCCCGTTCGCCTATGGTCGGTACCTTCTATCGCAAGTCTTCGCCATCCTCGCCGTCCTTCGTTGAAGTCGGCCAGACCGTGAAGAAAGGCGACACCCTGTGCATCGTCGAAGCCATGAAGATGATGAACCACATCGAAGCTGAATCCAGCGGTGTGATCGAATCCATCCTCGTCGAAGACGGCCAGCCGGTTGAGTACGACCAACCGCTGTTCACCATCGTTTGAACCGCGGAGAAACTTTGATGACTGCGAAGTTGGAAAAAGTTCTGATCGCCAACCGCGGTGAGATCGCCCTGCGGATCCTGCGTGCCTGCAAAGAGATGGGCATCAAGACTGTCGCCGTTTACTCCAAGGCCGACAAAGAGCTGATGCACCTGGGTCTGGCAGACGAATCCGTCTGCATCGGCCCGGCCTCGGCCGCGCATTCTTATCTGCACATCCCGGCAATCATCGCCGCGGCTGAAGTGACCGGCGCTACCGCCATTCACCCAGGCTACGGTTTCCTTGCGGAAAACGCTGATTTCGCTGAACAGGTCGAGAACTCCGGCTTCGCGTTCATTGGCCCGAAAGCCGACACCATTCGCCTGATGGGCGACAAGGTATCGGCCAAGCACGCCATGATCGCGGCTGGCGTTCCAACCGTTCCGGGTTCCGACGGCCCATTGCCTGAAGACGAAGAAACCGCTCTGCGCATCGGTCGCGAAGTCGGTTACCCGGTGATCATCAAAGCCGCTGGCGGCGGCGGTGGTCGCGGCATGCGCGTTGTGCATAAAGAAGAAGACCTGATCTCCTTCGCCAAACTGACCCGCACCGAAGCAGGCGCGGCGTTCGGCAACCCGATGGTCTATCTGGAAAAATTCCTGACCAACCCACGTCACGTGGAAGTTCAGGTACTTTCCGACGGCCAAGGCCACGCCATCCATCTGGGCGACCGCGATTGCTCGCTGCAACGTCGTCACCAGAAGGTTCTCGAAGAAGCGCCGGCACCGGGCATCGACGAGAAGGCACGGGCTGAAGTCCTTGCACGCTGCGTCAAGGCTTGCATCGACATCAACTACCGTGGCGCGGGTACTTTCGAGTTCCTGTACGAGAACGGCGCGTTCTATTTCATCGAAATGAACACCCGCGTTCAGGTTGAGCACCCGGTTTCGGAAATGGTCACCGGCATCGACATCGTCAAGGAGATGCTCAGCATCGCCGCTGGCAACAAGCTGTCGTACACCCAGGAAGACGTCGTCATCCGCGGTCACGCACTTGAATGCCGGATCAATGCCGAAGACCCGAAAACCTTCATGCCAAGCCCTGGCACGGTCAAGCATTTCCACGCTCCAGGCGGCAACGGCGTTCGCGTCGATTCCCACCTGTACAGTGGCTATGCCGTTCCGCCGAACTATGATTCGTTGATCGGCAAGCTGATCACCTACGGCGCAACCCGTGACGAAGCCCTGGCGCGCATGCGCAATGCGCTGGACGAAATCGTTGTCGACGGGATCAAGACCAACATCCCGCTGCACCGCGATCTGGTCCGCGATGAAGGCTTCTGCAAAGGTGGAATCAACATCCACTACCTGGAACACAAGCTGGCTGGCGAAAAGCACTAAGCTTCGACCCCATCAACAAAGCCGCCTTCGGGCGGCTTTGTTGTTTCTGAAGGTTTCACCCATCCCTACGGGGCTAATCTGACAGGCACCGGTCTGTCCGGGCTGGCTATAATCGCCCTCTTATCAGCGCAACGCCGATGAACCAGAGCCAGCCCATGCCTGTAAAACTGCCCATCAATCTCAACGATCTCTTGCGCCAGCGGACAGTCGAGGGTGAGCGAGTCGAATACAAATCAGGCTGGAATCCTGATCCGATCATTCGCACGCTCTGCGCTTTCGCCAACGACTTCGAAAACCTGGGCGGTGGTTACGTTGTGATTGGGCAGGATTGCGATGCCAATGGTCAGCCGATCTTTCCTCCACAGGGGCTTTCCGATCAGGCGCTCGATAAGATCCAGCTCGAACTGCTAGCGGCTTGCCAATCAATTCAGCCTGCTTACTTTCCAGTGTTGAGTATGGAAGAGGTCGAGGGTCGCAAGTTAATCGTGCTATGGGCGCCCGGTGGGCAAAATCGCCCCTATAAAGCTCCGGCGGCTGTGACAGCCAAACATAGAAGCTTGCATTACTACATCCGTCGCTACAGCAGCACGGTGGAAGCCAATGGCGAAACCGAACAAGAACTCTTGAGCCTTACTGCCAAGGTGCCTTTTGATGATCGCTTCAATCTGGGCGCTCGTGTCAGTGATCTGTCCAAACCTCTAATGCAAAGCTTTCTGCAAGAAGTGGGCAGTGCCTTGGCCGAGGATGCAGCAGTTCTGTCTACCGAAGCGCTAGGGCGACAAATGAACGTCGTGGGAGGCCCGATCGAGTCGCCATGGCCTAAAAATGCTGGCCTGATGTTCTTTAGCCCAGCCCCAGAGCGATTCTTCCCCGGCACACAGATTGATGTGCTGTGGTTTCCGGAGGGTGCTGGTGGTGATCGCTTTGACGAAAAGATCTTCAAGGGGCCACTGGCAACCATAACCCGCGAATCACTGGCCTATATCCAGCGCAACTACCTGCATGAAACAGTGATCAAACACGCAGACCGCGCCGAAGCTACACGGATCTGGAATTTCCCCTTCGCAGCAATTGAAGAGGCGCTGGTCAATGCCGTTTATCACCGGTCCTATGAAGAACGCGAACCTATTGAGGTCCGCATCAGCCAGGAAGAATTGGTGATTCTGAGCTTTCCGGGGCCAGACCGCTCGATTCGAATGGAGGACCTGCGAATAGGCCGCGCCATGAGCCGCCGCTACCGTAACCGGCGAATTGGTGAGTTCCTGAAAGAACTGAGTCTGACCGAAGGCCGCTCGACAGGCATCCCGAAAATTCTCAAGGTCATGGCGGTCAATGGCTCACCTGCGCCACTATTTGAAACCGACGATGATCGGATTTCGTATGTCGTACGGCTTCCAGCGCACCCTCAGTCACAGAGAGCAGAAGCAACAACCATGGAAGTCAACATGGAAGTCAACATGGAAGTCGCTTCGGTGCTAAGGGCCATTGAAGGCAACATGAGCAGGCTGGAACTTCAAACCAGAATGGGCCTGAAAAACGCCGACCACTTCCGCAAGGCTTACATACTGCCGGCCATGGCCGCCGGGGTGCTTGAAATGACACTGCCTGAACGCCCCAACAGCCGCCTGCAACGCTATCGTCTGACAAACAAAGGCCTGCAATGGCTCACAGCCAATAATGCAGGGAATCAGCATTAATATGTGATCCAGACCAACAAAGCCGCCTTCGGGCGGCTTTGTTGTTTCTGAAGGTTTCGATCTATGGACCACCGCGCATACTTGTAGCAGCTGGCGAAGCCTGCGTTCGGCTGCGAAGCAGTCGTAAAACCTGAGTGCGCGGTCTTCCAGAAATACCGCATCGCTTGATTTCACGACTGCTTCGCAGCCGAACGCAGGCTTCGCCAGCTGCTACAGGTGCGCGTTGCAACATCGCTGCTGCGTTCGGAGCTACCTCACTCCCACAAAAGCCGCGCGCTCGCGTAAACTTGCGCGCTTCTCGCAGCCCGCTAGGCTGCAATCAATATTTTTCAAAGGTGCCCGCCATGCCTTGGCTGCAAGTCCGTCTCGCCATCAGCCCAGAACAAGCCGAAACCTACGAAGACGCTTTCCTTGAAGTGGGCGCCGTATCGGTGACGTTCATGGACGCCGAAGATCAGCCGATCTTCGAGCCGGAACTCAACACCACGCCGCTGTGGTCGCACACGCACCTGCTGGCCCTGTTCGAAGGTGGCACCGAAGCCGCCACCGTACTGGCCCACCTTGAGTTGCTGACCGGCTGCCCGCTGCCCGAGCATCACAGCGAAGTCATCGAAGACCAGGACTGGGAACGTAGCTGGATGGACGGTTTCCAGCCGATGCGTTTCGGCCAGCGCTTGTGGATCGTTCCGAGCTGGCACGCCGCACCCGAGCCTGACGCGGTGAATTTGCTGCTGGATCCGGGCCTGGCGTTCGGCACCGGCACTCACCCGACTACCGCGCTGTGCCTGGAATGGCTTGACGGTCAGGACCTGAAAGACTGCAACGTGCTGGACTTCGGTTGCGGCTCAGGGATTCTGGCCATCGCCGCCCTGCTGCTGGGCGCCAAGCAAGCCGTCGGTACCGATATCGACGTGCAAGCCCTGGAAGCCTCCCGCGATAACGCCGGGCGCAACAACATTGCCGAAGAGCTGTTCCCGCTGTATCTGCCAGAAGACTTGCCGCAGGTTCAGGCCGACGTGCTGGTGGCCAACATTCTTGCCGGCCCGCTGGTTTCCCTGGCGCCACAATTGTCCAGCCTGGTCAAGCCGGGCGGTCGTCTGGCGTTGTCGGGCATCCTCGCGGAGCAAGGTGACGAAGTCGCCAAAGCCTACGCTCAGGACTTCGATCTGGACCCGATCGCCAATCGCGATGGCTGGGTGCGCATCACTGGCCGTCGGCGCTAGAATGAGCGCCTGCATAAACCGGATCGCCGCATGACCGACAGCTTCGTCACCCAGTGCCCGCATTGCCAAACCAGCTTCCGCGTCAGCCATGCTCAATTGAGCGTGGCCCGCGGGGTGGTTCGTTGCGGCTCGTGTTTGCAGGTGTTCAACGCCGCCAAGCAGCTACTTGAGCAACGGGCCGGCAAAGACGCGATCACGCCGGCTGCCCCGGCCATCGTCGAACCGCCGGAGCCGCGGGCCATCAGCCAAAAGCAATGGACCGCCGCCGAGCTGGATCTGGACAGTCTGGACCTGGACGAAGAACTCGCCCGCCTCGAACAACGGGAGATCCAGCCGACCACGGAATTCAGCCGGCCCCGCGAAGACAACCTGAGTGCCAGCCGGGATACCGTCGAGCACGAAGAAGCGCCGTGGCCCGACAGCCTGTTCAGCGAATCGGCTGCCGATCGTGCGCAGACCACTGAAGCCGACTTGCCAGAGCTGGAACTCGATCCGAGCAAATACTCGCGCACCGAACCTTCGCTGTCCCTGGAACCGGTGGAACTGGACGACGAGTCTCTGCCGCCACAGCTGCGCCTGCACGACCCACTCGACGTACCGATGCATCACGAACGCCTGTCGGCGACCGATGACATCGACGACGATCTGCCCTCGATCGAGCCTGTGCGCAAAAAGCGTGAGCCGGCTGTCCGCGCCGAAGCCCTGCAAGACCTGACCGATGACCCATTGCAACTGGACTGGCAAAAACGCCGTTCACCCTGGGGGCGCCGATTTTTCTGGCTGCTGTTGATCCTGCTCGGCGCCGCCGCGCTCGCCGGCCAGTACATCGCCTACCATTTCGAGGAGCTGGCGCGTCAGGACCAGTACCGTCCGTGGTTCCAGCAACTGTGCCCACAAATCGGCTGCACCGTGCCATCCAAAGTCGACATCGCCAAAATCAAAAGCAGCAACCTGGTGGTCCGCAGTCACCCGGACTTCAACGGCGCACTGGTGGTCGACGCGATCATCTACAACCGCGCGCCCTTCTCCCAGCCTTTCCCGCTGCTGGAGTTGCGTTTTGCCGACCTCAACGGCCACCTGATCGCCAGCCGTCGCTTCAAGCCCGGCGAGTACCTCAACGGCGATCTCGAAGGGATGGCGGAGATGCCTCCGCAAACGCCAATCCACATCGCACTGGATATCCTCGATCCAGGCTCCAAAGCGGTGAATTACAGCCTGAGCTTCCATTCGCCCGAGTGAAACGGTTCAGTGTTACGGCTTTGACGGCATATTTCTGACTTTGACCGCTCACACCAAACCGCTGGCGATAACAGAATAACTGTTCAGATTTTGTTCAATTCAGCCTTTATCCAGTCATCGAGAGCGGGTATCATGCCAACCCTTTTTCGAACTCTCATGATCCGACCCCACAACAGGGAAGTCCTATGTCGGCGGTACGCATCGGTCCTTACACATTGCACAACGGCTTGATTCTCGCCCCGATGGCGGGGGTCACAGACCAACCCTTTCGTCAGCTGTGCAAGCGACTGGGCGCAGGACTTGTAGTCTCGGAAATGGTCACCAGCGACATGAGCTTGTGGAACACCCGCAAATCGCGGATGCGCATGATCCACGAAGGTGATCCCGAGCCCCGCTCGGTACAGATCGCCGGTGGTGATGCACAGATGCTGGCGGATGCGGCCCGGGCCAACGTTGAACTGGGCGCACAGATTATTGATATCAACATGGGCTGTCCGGCGAAGAAGGTCTGCAACAAGGCCGCCGGTTCCGCACTGTTGAAAGATGAAGCACTGGTGACCGAGATCCTGCAGGCCGTAGTGGCTGCGGTTGATGTGCCGGTCACCCTGAAGATCCGCACCGGCTGGGACCGGGACAACAAGAACGGCCTGACCGTGGCGAAGATCGCCGAGCAGGCAGGCATTACGGCGTTGGCGGTTCATGGCCGCACCCGTGCCGATCTGTACACCGGCGAAGCCGAGTACGACACCATTGCCGCGATCAAGCAGGCCGTGTCGATTCCGGTCTTTGCCAATGGCGATATCGATTCGCCAGAGAAAGCCCGGTACGTGCTCGATGCGACCGGTGCCGATGGCCTGCTGGTAGGCCGGGCCGCCCAGGGGCGGCCATGGATTTTTCGTGAGATCGATCATTTTCTGCGTACCGGCGAGAAACTCCCGGCACTGGAACTGATCGAGGTGGAACGCATTCTTCTAGAGCATCTGGCTGCGCTGCACGTCTTCTATGGAGACGTCATGGGCGTACGCATTGCTCGAAAGCATGTGGGCTGGTATCTCGCAACCTTGCCGGGCGCCAGGGAGTTTCGCGCCCACTTCAATCGTTTGGAAGATACGGAAGCACAATGCGCCAACGTTCAGGGCTTCTTCGCCGAACGTTACAAGAGCCTGACAGGGGACGGAGACGAGGTGGCCGCATGACGATGATGACCGAGACTTTAGTGAGTGGAACAACACCCGTGAGCGACAACGTGAATTTGAAACAGCACCTCAATACGCCGAGCGAAGAAGGTCAGACCCTTCGCGGGAGTGTCGAGAAGGCGCTGCACAATTATTTCGCCCACCTTGAAGGCGCTGCCGTCACGGATGTGTACAACCTGGTGCTCTCCGAAGTCGAGGCTCCCCTGCTCGAGTGCGTGATGAACTACGTCAAGGGCAACCAGACCAAGGCCAGCGAGCTGCTCGGGCTGAACCGAGGCACGCTGCGCAAGAAACTCAAGCAGTACGATTTGCTGTAAGCATTCAATCAAACCAGAAAGGCGCCCGCGTAAAAACGGTCGCCTTTTTTGCTGACTCCTTTGCTTTTGATGGAAATTGAAATGACCGACCAGACTACCCGCCTGCCGATCCGCCGCGCCTTGATCAGCGTTTCCGACAAGACCGGGATCCTCGAATTCGCCAAAGAGCTTGAAGCCCTGGGCGTCGAGATCCTCTCCACCGGCGGAACGTTCAAGCTGCTGCGCGACAACGGTGTTGCCGCAGTGGAAGTCGCGGATTACACCGGTTTCGCAGAAATGATGGACGGTCGGGTGAAAACCCTGCATCCGAAAATCCACGGAGGGATCCTCGGTCGTCGCGGTATCGATGACGCCATCATGAACGAGCACGGCATCAAGCCGATCGACCTGGTAGCGGTCAACCTGTACCCGTTCGAAGCGACTATCAACAAACCAGGCTGCGACCTGCCGACCGCGATCGAGAACATCGATATCGGCGGCCCGACCATGGTCCGTTCAGCTGCAAAAAACCACAAAGACGTGGCCATCGTGGTGAATGCCAGCGACTACGCCAGCGTCCTTGAAAGCCTCAAGGCCGGCGGCCTGACCTACGCTCAGCGTTTCGACCTGATGCTCAAGGCCTTCGAACACACCGCAGCCTATGACGGCATGATCGCCAACTACATGGGCACCGTGAACCAGGCGGCTGACACCCTCAGCACCGAAGGTCGCAGCGAGTTCCCGCGCACTTTCAACAGCCAGTTCGTCAAGGCTCAGGAAATGCGCTACGGCGAGAACCCGCACCAGAGCGCGGCGTTCTACGTTGAAACCAAGCCTGCCGAAGTTGGTATCGCCACCGCGACCCAACTGCAAGGCAAAGAGCTGTCGTACAACAACGTGGCCGACACCGACGCCGCGCTGGAATGCGTGAAGAGCTTCGTCAAACCGGCCTGCGTGATCGTCAAGCACGCCAACCCGTGCGGCGTGGCCGTCAGCCCGGACGCCGAAGGCGGCATCCGTCAGGCTTACGAACTGGCTTACGCCACCGACACCGAGTCGGCGTTCGGCGGCATCATCGCCTTCAACCGCGAACTGGATGCTGAAACCGCCAAGGCCATCGTCGAGCGTCAGTTCGTCGAAGTGATCATCGCCCCAAGCGTCAGCGAAGAAGCTCGCGCCATCGTGGCGGCAAAAGCCAACGTGCGCCTGCTGGCCTGTGGCGAGTGGTCGGCTGATCGCGCTGCTGCGTGGGACTACAAACGCGTCAACGGTGGCCTGCTGGTACAGAGCCGCGACATCGGCATGATCGGTGCCGACGACCTGAAAGTCGTGACCAAACGCGCCCCGACCGAGCAAGAGATCCACGACCTGATCTTCGCCTGGAAAGTCGCCAAATACGTCAAGTCCAACGCCATCGTCTACGCCAAGAACCGTCAGACCATCGGTGTCGGCGCTGGCCAGATGAGCCGCGTGAACTCCGCTCGTATTGCAGCGATCAAGGCTGAACACGCTGGTTTGCAGGTGGCAGGCTCGGTGATGGCCTCCGACGCGTTCTTCCCGTTCCGCGACGGCTTGGACAACGCAGCCAAGGTTGGCATTACCGCAGTGATCCAGCCAGGCGGCTCGATGCGTGATGCGGAAGTGATTGCCGCTGCTGATGAAGCCGGCATCGCCATGGTTTTCACCGGCATGCGCCACTTCCGTCACTGATACGACGATCAAATGTGGGAGCGAGCTTGCTCGCGATAGCGCCCTTTCAGACACATTGATGCTGGATGTGCCGCCGCCATCGCGAGCAAGCTCGCTCCCACAGAAAAGCAGCTTCAACGCTGCCTCCAGAATTAGCGTCATCCGAGGTTTTTGAAATGAATGTTTTGATCATTGGCAGCGGTGGCCGTGAACACGCCCTGGCCTGGAAAGTGGCTCAGGATCCGCGTGTGCAGAAAGTTTTCGTGGCTCCGGGCAACGCCGGCACCGCCATTGAAGCCAAGTGCGAGAACGTCGCTATCGACGTGTTGGCCCTTGGACAGCTGGCAGACTTCGCCGAGAAGAATGTTTCCCTGACCATCGTCGGCCCGGAAGTGCCGCTGGTCGCTGGTGTCGTCGATCTGTTCCGCTCCCGTGGCCTGGATTGCTTCGGTCCAACCGCTGGCGCTGCTCAGCTGGAAGGTTCGAAAGCCTTCACCAAGGATTTCCTGGCGCGCCACAAGATCCCGACCGCCGACTACCAGAACTTCACCGAGATCGAGCCTGCCCTGGCTTACCTGCGTGAAAAAGGCGCACCGATCGTGATCAAGGCCGATGGCCTGGCCGCCGGTAAAGGCGTGATCGTTGCCATGACGTTGACCGAAGCCGAAGACGCCGTACGCGACATGCTGGCGGGTAACGCATTCGGTGATGCCGGTTCGCGCGTGGTGATCGAAGAGTTCCTGGATGGCGAAGAAGCCAGCTTCATCGTCATGGTCGACGGCAAGAACGTATTGCCGATGGCCACCAGCCAGGACCACAAACGCGTCGGCGACGGCGACACCGGTCCGAACACCGGCGGCATGGGTGCTTACTCCCCTGCCCCGGTTGTGACCGCTGAAGTGCACAAGCGCGTCATGGACCTGGTGATCTGGCCAACCGTGCGCGGCATGGCCGATGAAGGCAACGTCTACACCGGTTTCCTGTACGCCGGTCTGATGATCGACAAGGCTGGTAACCCAAAAGTTATCGAGTTCAACTGCCGTTTCGGCGACCCTGAGACCCAACCGGTGATGCTGCGTTTGCAGTCGAGCCTGGTGTTGCTGGTCGAAGCGGCGCTGGCGCAAGCCCTGGACAAGGTCGAAGCACAATGGGATCCGCGTCCGAGCGTCGGCATCGTACTGGCGGCGGGCGGCTATCCTGGTGACTACGCTAAAGGCGTTGCCATCAACGGCCTCGATGCAGCTGCAGCACTGGAAGGCAAAGTCTTCCACGCCGGTACTGCACTCAAGGACGGTCAAGTGGTGACGGCCGGCGGTCGGGTACTCTGCGCCACGGCAATGGGTGCCAGCGTCGATGCCGCTCAGCAACAGGCTTACAAGCTGGCGGCCAAAATTGACTGGGAAGGCTGTTTCTATCGCAAGGACATTGGCTACCGTGCCATTGCCCGCGAGCGTGGCGAAAATCAGGAATAAGAACGCCATTCGGCCAGGCAAGGGCTTCGGGCCCTTGCCGGACTATTCCGGCGCCGCGCATAGTTATATTCTGGCATTAACCTACGAAGGGATTTCGCCGTGCGCTGGCTCAGGATTGCCATAGGTTTCACCGTCACTCTGCTGACCTTGCTCTGCATGCTCCCGGCCCAGGCCGCGCAAGGCAGTGGCTGGGCGGTATTGCTCGACGAACAGGGTGACCTGCAGCTCAGCGACATCCGTTCCGCTCGCTACACCAATCAATTCAGCCCCATTGAACTCGACCGCCTCACCGCCGCCGAGCCCGATGGCGCGTTATGGCTGCGTTTCAGACTCGCTCCCGGCAAGCATGAACAGTTGCTGCGGGTATTCGCTCCCGACCTGTCGCACCTCAATCTGTATGTGCTGGACGGCGACACGCTGATCGAGCAACTGAACACCGGCACCGGCCAGCCCCAGGCTGAACGGCCACTGCCCAGCAGCGACTTCATGTTGCCGCTGCCGCAAAACGAAAAACCTCTCGACGTTTACCTGCGACTGGTCTCCGACCATCAGTTGCGGCCTTACATCACCCTGCAGTCGGCGGTCATGACCGCGGCCAATCAGAATCAGACGTTGATCTACGGACTGTTGTTCGGCTGTATCGCGATGCTGATCCTGCACAGCCTCGTCCGCTACGCCTATACCCGCTCACGCAGCAGTTTTTGGCTGGCCGGATGCGAAGTATTGTTGATGCTCAGCCTGTTGCTGTTGCTGAATCTGGCAGGGCCTTGGCTGCCGAACTGGCACGCGGTGCAGACACCCGGCGCCTACCTCGCCTTGCTGCTGACGGCGCCATGCGGCCTGATGTTCGCCTATCGCTTCTTCGCCCCACTCGGCCCGCACCCGCTAAACAAGCTGCTGCTGGGGGACATTCTGTTCATCGTGGTCTGCGGCTTGCTGCTGTTATTCGTCAACACGCTGCCGCTGAACATCATGACCTACGCCCTGGTCGCTCTGGCAGGTCTGAGCATGTTGTTCGTCAGCGCCTATCACTGGCAAAAAGGTTATCGCCCGGCGCGCCTGTTCGTCGCGGCGATGGTGGTGTTCAACATTGGCACTCTGATCATGTTGCCGGCACTGCTGGGATTGACCCTGGTCGCCCCGCAGGGCTTGATCATGACGCTGCTGGGGTTGATCTGCATCAGCGGCGTGTTAATGAGCATTGCCTTGAGCGAACGTCAGCGCAGCATCACCGAAGACCGTTTCAGCGTCAGCCGCGACCTGGCCGCCAGCAACGCCGAGATCAACGCCAAGGCCGAATTCCTGGCAAAAATCAGCCACGAAATCCGCACCCCGATGAATGGCGTGCTGGGCATGACCGAGCTGCTGCTGGGCACGCCGCTCTCGGTCAAGCAGCGCGACTATGTACAGACCATCCACAGTGCCGGCAACGAACTGCTGACACTGATCAACGAGATTCTCGACATCTCCAAGCTCGAGTCCGGGCAGATCGAACTGGACGATGTGCAGTTCGACCTCAACGCGCTGATCGAAGACTGCTTGAGCATCTTCCGCGCCAAGGCCGAACAGCAGAACGTCGAGCTGATCAGCTTTATCCAGCCGCAAGTGCCGCGCGTCATCAGCGGCGACCCCACTCGCCTGCGTCAGACCCTGCTGAGTCTGCTGGAAAACGCCCTGAAGAAAACCGACGAAGGCGAAATCCTGATCGTCGTCGCGCTCGATGAGCGCAGTGCCAAACCGCGCTTGCGCATTGCCGTGCAGGACAGCGGCGAGCCGATGGACACCGAAGAACGCGACGCATTGATGCACGCCGAACTGCACAGCAAGCACTTCCTCTCGGCCACCCGTTTGGGAGGCAACCTGGGGCTGGTGATCGCCCGTCAGCTGATTCGCTTGATGCAAGGGGAGTTCGGGGTCAAGAGCGGCGCCAATCAGGGCAGCACCTTGTGGCTGACCCTGCCGCTGGACCCTGACCGCCTCGAACACCCGACGTCTGACCTTGATGGCCCGCTGCAGGGTGCACGGGTGTTGGTGGTGGACGACAACGACACGTGTCGCAAAGTGCTGGTGCAACAGTGCAGCGCCTGGGGCCTGAATGTCAGCGCCGTAGCGTCCGGCAAGGAAGCGCTGGCGCTGCTGCGCACCAAGGCCCACTTGCGTGATTACTTCGACGTGGTCCTGCTGGACCAGAACATGCCTGGCATGACCGGCATGCAACTGGCCGCCAAGATCAAGGAAGACCCGAGCCTGAACCACGACATCCTGCTGATCATGCTCACCGGCATCAGCAATGCGCCCAGCAAGATCATCGCGCGCAACTCCGGGATCAAACGCATCCTCGCCAAACCGGTGGCCGGCTACACCCTCAAGACGACGTTGGCCGATGAACTGAACCAGCGAAACAAGGGCCTTTCCATCTCGCAGCACCTGCCCACCGGCCCTACCTTACCGGTGAAGGTACCAAGTGATTTCCGTATCCTGGTGGCCGAAGACAACAGCATCTCGACCAAGGTGATTCGCGGCATGCTGGGCAAGCTCAACCTGCAACCGGATACCGCCAGCAATGGCGAAGAAGCCTTGCAGGCGATGAAAGCCCAGCGTTATGACCTGGTCCTGATGGACTGCGAAATGCCGATCCTCGACGGCTTCTCCGCAACTCAGCAATTGCGTGCCTGGGAAGTCGGTAATCAGCGGACTCGCACGCCGGTGGTGGCGCTGACCGCGCACATCCTCGCCGAGCACAAAGAGCGTGCACGCCAGGCCGGTATGGACGGGCATATGGCCAAACCGGTGGAGCTGTCGCAACTGCGCGACCTGATCGAGCATTGGGTGGCCCAGCGTGATCAGCAGAATCGCACGGCCTCAACGCTCCAGGCAGGCGTGTAGGGCAATCAACTCCGGCATGACTCAATCTGCTGCGCAGATCTCCATGGTCGAAGCATCATCGGTCAGCGTCACCATCGCTACGTTGTCCTGATACTTTTCCCTGACCTTCAAGGCAATGGCGTCGCGCACGGGTCCGTAGAGGGTTCCGGACAAGTTAGCACTGGCGTAGCGCATGCAAACGCTGCCTTGTACATCCTCGGCCAGATGTCGCTGGGCCAGCGGATTGGCACTGATGATCTGGCGGGTCTTAAGCTCGATGTACACGCTTGTGAGCGATGTCGGCGTCTGCGCTATAACCACCAGCAGACGCACAGCCTTTGCGGGCGCAAGAACATCACCCGACTCGTCCGTGGATATTTTCTGCATGTGACCGCGCAGCAAACCCATTGCGGGCTCGTTGCCGGACAACCTTGCCAGCCGCTGCAATGTTGCCGCCGTAGCGCCGCCTTTATCCACAGCATCTTTTGAAATCGCTGCAATGACCCAGTCGCTGACAGACTCGACACTGTCTTGGGCGACAGGCCATTCCAGTCGCGCTCTTGTACGTCGCAGCCAGTAGTCATCCAGAAATTCTACATAAGCGTTGTACCAGTCGATATCCGGAGCTTTTTCGATTTTCTTATTGGCAATCAATTGCGCCAGCAACACGGAATCGACCAGATCCTTATATTGGGTCGCCTCATCCGCGGCCGGAATAATCACGACACAAGCCCCAACGATCAATACAGAATACTCGCAACTCATATCAACTCCCTCGACAATAAAAAAAGGCAGCCGATAACCGGCTGCCGATTCAGATCAATTAGATTTCAATGTCTACGATCTGGTCTTTATGCGGGATAAGTTTGCTCTTGATGGACTCACGAACTGCATCAGCGACCAATGTATTTTTGGCAAATACCGTTTCGCCGCGATACAGGTTCACATTTCGGATATCCACATCCACGAACATTACTTTGGTGGAGCTGTTCTTGCGAAGAAAACGCACGGCACCCACGGCCATGATTGCCTCACCTTCGACTTCGACACACGCAGCGGCCGAGACTCCGCCGACGCCGTGTTGCAGCAGATTTCGCTCATAAACAGTCAGGGCAGCCGTGTCACGCTTTTGCAGGGCCGCGATCGCATCACTCGCGACCTTGAGCATCAACGCAGTCGACGGACCAGGCAATGCAACGCCGGCAACCACCGAACCGAGAATCTCCAGCACCAGTTTGTCCATACGAACGCTGGTGCCGCCGACTTCCAGGTCACTGTAGTACTTGCTGACAGGCGTCCAGCCTGCAATGGTCATGACTTCCCGAAACCTCAAATACCACTCTTTGCCCTGATGTTCTTCCGGGTATTTTTTGTTCGCTGCACGGGTTGCAAAGAGAAACGCGTTTTGAGCATCCGACCTGTTTTCGGCATTGAGTTTGCCAGAAAAGCCCAACACGCCTTCACCCACAATGGAGCCTTTCGACGGTGCTTCGATCTCGTCGCCCACCATCACCAGGCCACGAGGACGAATAATTACCTGTTCGTCGATCTCACACTCTTCAATCGCTTCAATACAGGCAGCAACATAACTTTCACGGATAGCTTGATTATACACAATGAATTCCTTATAAAAATATCAGACAAGCTCCTCATGAACTTGCGATAAAACAATAACCAAACAAACGAACTACCGCAAACTTAAACCTGTAACATTATATCCACCCACCCATACAAGTTAAAACAACCCCGAATTAACTAATAAAAACACCTGACAGGAAAATTAACTGACGTGCATCTCATAACTCACATCCACAAGCAATTAACAGACTGATAGACTCCTCTTCATCCTCTCTCTTGATGCGAGCCGAAACCATGCTCCACGTGTTGTTCAGCGTTTACCTGAAGATGCTGGTGCTCTACAGCCCGTTCTTCGTATTGTCCTGCTTCATCAGTCTGACCCGCGGTTATTCGCGCAAGGAACAACGCCGACTGGCCTGGAAAGTGGCGACAGCCACCCTGGTCTCCAGCGTCTTGCTGTACTTGTTCGGGCGAGTGATTTTCAGTGTCTTCGGCATCACCGTGGATGCGTTCCGCATCGGCGCCGGCAGTGTGTTGTTCATCTCGGCGCTGGGCATGGCCCAGGGCAAGTCGGCGGTGCAAACCGACAACGTGCAGCAGGACGTGACCATCGTCCCGCTGACCATTCCCCTGACGGTCGGCCCCGGCACCATCGGCGCCTTGCTGGTGATGGGCGTGAGTCAGCCGCATTGGGACGACAAACTCACGGCCATTCTCAGTATTGCCCTGGCCAGTTTCACGGTCGGCGTGGTGCTTTATCTGTCCAACCGCATCGAGCGGATTCTCGGTGACCAGGGCTTGCAGATCGTCAGCCGGTTGATGGGGTTGTTCGTCTGCGCATTGGCGGCGCAGATCATCTTTACCGGGGTGAAGGGCTATCTGGTTCCGTAACGCCCACCTTCGTCATTAGCGCGGCGAGCTGCCTGTCCTCGCCATCAATGGCCAGTGCCTGCACTAACTCATCAAGGGTTACGGTCATTGTGGCGCCATGAACCTGAAGACTCAGGCTCATCGAGCGGCGCGCGGTCAAATCGTCGGAGTGATTGCGCAAGATCAGGCTGTGCCCGGTATTCGGGTCGGTGAGCAGCAACTGCCTTTCAACCAGGCTGACCCGCCACGCATCCTGCGCCCCGGTATCCAGAATCAATGTGCCCGGCATCAGTGACTCAGCACTCAACGAACGACGACAATCAACCACAATGCATTCAAGCCGCTGCCAGACAGTGCTCGATACGCTGCAGCTGATCGCTCTGGGTCCATAACTCAAGATCAACTGGGTAACGCCGTCAGGTATCAACGGCATAACGTCATTGAGCTCACCCTGAAATTCCAGCATCAACACCTCGGCTTCACGACGTGCAACGCTGTTCTCCAGCCACACATCCCTCGAAGCGCTGTAGGTCAATTGGCTGGGCGTTTCATGGAGCAAGGCAACAGTTTTGTTTCGAACACCCAGCAGTCGGGTTTCCAGGCTCGTATTGACTTCACCCACCACTCGATCGATGTCATCGACGTACCATTGGTAGCCCAAGTAACCGCCAACCGATACAAATGCTTCGTGGGGATGCTTGCTCACCAGCGCCTTCAACGCTTGCCTCACGCCCGCATCGTAAGGGTCATTCGTACCCTGTTGCGCCAGAACCCAATCTCCCGTGACGCCGACAATACGTGCCGGTTCACCGAACATCATCTCGAGTTCAACCCCTTCAAGCGTCCGTCCTCGCAGACCGGCGCCATGTGTCCATACTTGCGCAAAAGACCATTCGGACCAGACCTTTTGTGGCACAGGCAACAGGTCCTGCCGCAGAAGCTGCAGACCATTATCAAAGAGTGTCGGTAGTTTTTCAGGCTCAAGGAACGCTTGGCGGTAAAGTTGCCCAACGGAAACATCCAGCAGCCAACCCGCCTCCTCATCTGGCGACGTTGCCACCAACTGCGCTACCTTGCCAGGGCCCACATCAGCAATCAGCAATCGATGGTCGACGTACCAGGCACACAGTTTTTCATCCCGTACGCCGTTACCCAGACCAAGAATCGAAAAGCTCGACGCTTGATGCGCCTTCGCAAGCGCCTCAACGTCGGCCCAAAACTCAAAGCCAATGCCCAACGGTCCTCTGGCATCCTCCAGCCAGTCTTCGGAGACTCCGGCCAGTTGCGACTGCCCTTGCTCGTTGATATCGAAATACAGCCCTTCCTTGGTCAACGCAACGTAGCGTTTTTCATTGGCGATGACTTCGATCACATTCCAGGGCCCGATAGGCTCAGCCTGGGCATCCACACCGGTGACGGTCATCCCGATCTTCTGGCGATAGAGGGTGCGATTGCGCTTGTCAAAGAACAGGACGGTATCGCCCGTGCTGGTCGCGGGTGTCAGCAACATCGGGCTGACCGTGCCGCCCGGCCCCTCAATCTGCGGCACATTGGGACGAATCAGCAGGCCATCGGCAGCACGGACCCACGTGCTGACCGGATCCTTTCTGCCCTGTGTCAAAGGTGTTATCGAGACAAACGCCGCAGGCTGATAATCCACGACTTTCACTTGGGTCAAAGGCCAAAGTTTCGAGTCCTTGACCAACAGTTCGTAATCCCACAAGAAATTCGACCACCCTGGCATGGCGCCCTTGAGCAGCAGGTCTTGCTGACGGTCGGTCAGATGACCTGCAATCGCCAGCAGCAAGACTTCGTCCCCTCCCAACAGGTAGACCACCTCGGCTTCACGCCCAGTGCGCTGGATCACTTGCTGGACAATCCGGATGACCCCCTGCCCCAGGACCTGAAACACCGAAATGCTCGAACCGGGCACCGGATCCATCAGCCTATAGAATCGATTGACCCGCCCGGTGACCACGTCAGAGCGCCAGATGAGTGCTTCCTGGGAGCAATAGAAATACGCCTGCCCAGCGATAACCGCGCCCAGCCTGGCTTGGTTCGCCAGTGCTGATGGGAGGTCGCGAGCGTAGATAAAACGATCACGGGCCTGCTCATAAAAAGCCGTGGCGAGTTGTGGTTCTTGTGGGTCTGTGAACGGAACCGGGAAATTCTGTACCGCTGTGAACGGGCTGGCCAAACGATTGGTGCGGGCCAGTTTCCTGACTCGGGCCTGGATCATCGCCGTGTCGACAGTCGGGTCGCTCTCCAGCTCTTCGAGCAGCAACTGCTGTTTCGCCCAGTTGACTCGAAACGAGTGATGCGAAGTCTGGATAACCAATTCAGGCGTACCCATGACGTGAACGTCGACAGCCCCTACCTTCAAAAGGCCTTCGCCGACAACGATATCCTCTTCGCTCAACCAGAGCGCACGCAGCGTCCAGGCCATGGGGCGAGCCTTCTGTGCCAGTGACAGATTGACCGAACGCACGCCCGGAGCGAGTGTCAGCGCGCAATGACCACCCACCCCTTCAACGCTGTAGGACAGCTTGCCGTGCAACATTTTGGGCAGCTCGGGTACCAGCAACGAACGCGGCTCCTGATCCAGCAAGACACTGATCGTCGTCTCGGCTTCTATCGGATTCAAGTCGCGCATGATGTATTCGGAGGGGAACTTGTAAAAGGTAAACCAGAACTGGCGATTGCCTGCTGCGTCGTACTCCAGCTTCAGCGCAGTTTCAAAATGCTCGGAACGCGTGGTCGAAAACGGCAGGGCCGAGTAATCGAAACCGAACCAGGTGTTGGCCACACACGGGAGGACAATGGCCTGAAAGGTCGTCAGATCGCCAATAGCTGCATGCTCCGGCAACTCGAGGTGTTGTCGAATGTTGATGGCTTTCGAACGATCAAGATTGTGATTCGGCGGGTGCAGCGCAGAGGTGTTGGCCGATAAAATTTCCTGACTGCCGAACGTCAGTCGCTGGTTGCGTAAATCAATCTCGCGGATGACCGCATAAGGGTTCGGATAAAACACGCCCTCCCTGATCGAGTGACCGCCCGAGCGATACGCCTTATCGACGCGGTTCAGGTACTGACCGATCCGCCGTCCTCGCTCCAATGTGCCGTTGAACCCTTCGACCAGCGCGCTCACGCCAATGGCCAACCCGCCCAGAATCACACCGGCCCCGCCAAGAAACGCAGCCGCCGTACTGGCACCGGCCAGGCCGGCGCCTATGCCGGCTACAGACAGTGCCAACCCCGCCGAATCGAACGCCAACTGCGTGCCGTATTGCGCCTGTTGCAGATCGTCCCTGGCATTGGCCAGCAGATAGATATCGAAACCCAACGTGGCTAGTTGCATCACCGTGGCCAAACCATCCCTGGCAATATGTCCCAGCGCACTGACCACGACCGAGGAGGTGGTCCGGGCCACCAGCGGTGCGTCGTTCAACGCCACCCTGAACAGTTTGACCAGATCCACGATGTCGAGCAGATTGCCATGGGCCAGTTGCGCGTAACTGAGGTAACCGTGCATTCGCACGGCAGTCGTCAGGCTCCGGTCTTCATTGATGTTGCTGATTTGCTCATGGGACTGGAGCGCCACCAGCAGCGCCTGAATCGTAAAAGCCGCATTCAAGGTATGCACGGCGCTGACATCGGTCGGGTCAATCTTGCCCGGTACGGACGGCTTGACCGACAGAGTCTGGAAGGTCTCCGTCAGGTAGGAGCGGATCCGCGGCAGAACTCCGTCGGTGCTTGAGACCCTGACGGTGCGCGTGGGGTCCTTGAGATTGACCAGGCTGATTTCATAGTGTCCGCCAGACACCTCTCGCACACTGTCGAACACCGGAACAAAGTCTCGCCCAAGGTTACTTTCCGTGTGGAGGCGATCAGCGCTGTGCTGAATCTGCTGCGCCCAGTGACGAGCGTCCAGTTCGTTCAGCCCACGCCCCAGTCGGGCATTTTCCGCCAATGAACGGGCCCGTAACTCAGCATGGTGTTCCCATGGCGCCACCGTCACACCGGTGCTGATCGGATCATGGCTCAGCAAACCCGACACATTGATCTGCGACGGCAGTGTCAGATCGGCGATACGTGGGCCATTGAGGTCGACGACGTTGAACGTCGCTTCCGTCCGGTGACTGATCTCATACAGCTTGGCCAGCTCAGGGCTGCTCAGAAACTGCTCAAGAGCACGGTGCAGGTCCTGCGCCTGCTCAAATCCGAAGACACCGAAATTCGGATCGTAGAAGCGGTAGGCACTCGACTCGCCATTGACGATTTTTGCCACCAGCAGGGAATGGCTTTCGGTGTTGAGCATCAAGGTGCTGGTGGAAGTCCTGGTATCCAGTGTCTGCATGACCTGATCCAGCCGCGACGCTCCTGATAAAGTGCCCGACCGTGCCATTGGCACCGTCCGCAACTCATCAAGGGCCCGCAGAAAAGCATGGGTTTCATTGGTGTCGGGGGCAAGGTTGGCATTGGCCAGCCTGCCGCTCAAAGCGTCCACGGCCGAGGAGCCTTTTTCGATGGCCGCCGCCATGGCCAACACCAGTGGATAACAGCGCCTTCCGGGATCGCCTTCACCCCTGACCAATAATCCTTGAGGCATCAACCTCCCCGTCGAAGCACCTTGCGCGATGAAGGTTTCGAGCACCGAGGCGCTGCGCTGGAAGATGTGGTGACGCAGCTCGTATTGGGCCTGAAACCTGATGCGGGCCATGTGCTCGCCCCATTGGCGCAAGGTCAACGGCTTCTCGAACGCAAGGGCCTTGAGCACCTGAGCGCTGTTCTTCGATGGCTCAACCGTTGCCTGGGCAGCTGCAAACCCGGCTTCGAATGCAGGATGCCTGCGCGCGAGCAAGGCCTGCTCGATGGCGAGATAACGCTGGGCGAAACCCAGGTCAGCGGTGCTCTGCGCGAGGGTTCGGGTGCGCTGCCAGGCATCGTCGAATCCGGCATTATCCAGCGTCTGCGCACCGAACAGCCCACCGAGCAAAACCCGATGCACCGGGCTCAACTGATCAAGCGGCAGAGAACCGTGGCCAATACGGGCAATCATTTCGTTCAAGTTGCCGATCGGCTCAAAACCGTGTGAGACCGGAAGTTCGACACGGGCTTGCGCCAGGATCCGCTGACGCTCATCGAAGCTCAGGGACCAAGGTTTATCGAAGCTCAGGTCACCGCTGAGTTTTTCGTTCATGGCCCGGATGAAGGGGGCTCCCAGGTCATCCACCAGTTTTTGCAAGATGTCGGTCTGTAAAACCGGGCGGCCTTCAATCACAGGCCAACCCTTTTTAAACGTCATGAGCTGACCTTTAAGCAGCTCAGTGATGTTGCCTTTGAAATGGGCCTTGTAACCGCTCTGGCTCGCTTTTGTTGTTTCAAGCTCGAACCAGGCCGCCTCAGTCCTGGCATTGTCTTTCCAGCTGTGATGGGTTTCTTCTTCGGTGGCGAGGTTAAAGCCGTCGAACAGGTCAACCTTGTCGCTGATCAGTTGGCGGCTTTCAAGCACCGCATGGTCTTCGACAAAGTCACTCAAACCGCTGGATACCGCCGTCGGCCCGCTCATCGCAATGGCCGATTGGGCGCCGAATTTGATGCCGTCGGCATCATAGTCATTGATCGCCAGCGAAAACCTGGTGAGGCTTTGCATATTCGCCTCCCAGCTTGAAATCGGACCGTGTTGTTTCTCCAGCTCCCGGATAATCAGTTCGGGAAATGCCTTGCGATCCTGAAGCGATACATTGCTGCTCAAGGCCTGCGCAACCACCCGGTCCAGGAACTGATAGTTGCTGCGAATTTTTTCCATGACGGCGGCGAGTTGCGCAGAACCCGCATGACCACTCAACAGGGCATTGGATAATCCGTTGAATGGCGTCTTGATTTGATCCGGCATCGAATCAGGCGTGTTTTTGTTCCCGACGCGCAGCCCGTTCGACGCAACCATGACGTCATTGAACGGGGCAAAAATATCGCTGAGGGACGGCATGCTTTTGGCAAATGCTGTTATCGCCTCTCTGTGTTGTTCAGGCACCTTGGGGCGAAAGTCCGCATAGGCCTGCCCCCGATTCGGAAGGATTGTCGGGTTGTGATCAAACAATATCTGCATCACGCCTATACGCTCTTCGGCACTGAAGGCGGCGAGATCCACACCACCGAGCACTTTATGCAGAGACGGCAGTAAGTCAGCGTCAAGATAGGTTCCACTCTCGAGATTCACAGCCTGTAAACGCGTGATATCGGACGCAGCCGCCAGGTTGGTACGAAAAGAGATTTCACGCTCATAAATATCGAACAACGGTTGATTGATAAGCTCTACGTGAATGTCTCGATGGGCAACTTCCACGCGTTGCAGAGATTGAAGATTGCGGGCCTTGAGCGCCTTGAGTGCACCTTCATCCTGACCATAGGCGCTGACTAAAAGATCGATTCGCGCCTGATCGGCGCTCCCGCCCGCCTGGGTGACAGTCTGGATATGCTCGAACATCTGCTGCCGCAACACTCGAGTTCGCTCGATGTAACGACGAGCCAGCACAGCAGGCGTTTCGACTGTTCCTTGTGGAGCAGAAATCGTCCCCAGTGCTTTGGCTGACTCGACGATAATGCGATTGGTCTCATGGGCCAGCAAAGCATCGCTGTCATACCACAGGTTGAGGCTGTAACCCTGCGGGGCAAGCATTTGCCGCCAGACATTGATGTAGTCTCCCTGAATAGCGCCAATGCCACCGCCCACCCAGACAAAGTGCAACTTTTTGGGGACGGGTTTGGCAGTATTCAGCAGTTCGACAGTTGTACTCAAACGCAGAAAATAGTCCGTCAATTTATCCCGGACTTTTTGCAGTGTGGCAGCCGAACCTTTCGGGTTTATTGATTCGAGCGTTTCCTTCAACAGACTTATCGGCGTCAGTTGGGCGTCCAGACTCGACGCCTCGATAGCACCGTCGAAGTAACGCAAGGCCGCTGCGTGCTCCGGCATTTCTTTGAAACCGCTCAACGCAAACTCCAACTCGCTGCGATCAAACGGCGTGGAAAAAGTGTCAGTCTGATTCAGCGTTCCGGCAGGTGTACTTTTCATTTTCATATCCATATGAAAAAAGCCGACAGCCACTCACACATCGAACAGGCTCAATGTGTCAGTGGCTGTCAGAACTCAATCTTCTATTTTTTCAACTATTACGGTGGGCACAATGTCTTTGAGTAACACACTGCTCGTGCTGCTATTCCTGGCAACCAGGGCACTCACCAGTGTTGACACCGCGAAGGACTGATAGCCGCTCATCGCCAGAAATACGTTCCGTTGCAAAACGACATCGGTCGAGAACACGTCGCGAAAGATCAAACTGTGTCCGCTGTCCACATCCACAATCACCAAGTGCTCATCGACCCGGCTCGCCCACAACTGATCCGCAACCACGATATCCCAGATCAGTTTTCCCGGAACCGAGGGCGAGTGGTCGAGCGAATGGCGGCAATCGACAATGACCGATTCAAGTTTCAACCACGAGGCTCTGGTAAGCCGACAGGTCGTTGAACCTTGACCCAGTTTGAGCACCAGGATGCTGACATCATCGGCAATCAACGGGAGCAGCTCCGTACTCGTTTTCGCCCCCTCGACCACCAGTACTTCGGCGTTTCGCTCGACATAGCCGAGCGGCCCGACCTTGTTGTTCTGCGGATAGGTGTGCAAAAAACCATCCCCGCGGTCATGCAGCATCACATTGGTTTGATGCTGGGTGCCGACGAGCGTGAATTGCGCAGCAATAGCGGTCTTCGGAATGCGGATCAACCGTCCGGTCCGGACCACGTACCACTGTTGGTAGTCGGGGTCTTTGACGGACAGAAAATCGGCGCATCGGTGTTCGTTCGCCAGCGCAGCCAGGCCCTCACTCAATGCACCTTCCAGTGCAGCGACCCAATGGCTGTCAACGCCGGTAATCCGTACCGGTTCGTTGTGCTGTAAATCCACCTCCACACCGTCAAGCGTCGTTGCCCTCAAGCCAGAGCCTTCCACTGTTACGTCGCTAAAGGTCCAGTTCGCCCACTCCTGCATCGGGGCTGGCAATGCCTCAGCCAGTAACAGTTTCGTTCCCTGGGCAAATGCCGTGCTCAAGTGATCTGGATCGATAAAACCCTGACGGACAACCTTGCCGGTTGAAAGATCAAACAGCCAGGTGGCCTGATTGTCTGGAGTAATACTCAGCAACCGTACTTCTTTGCCGTGCCCCATTTCAGCGAGCAGCAGCCGACCATCCAGGTACCAGGCGCACAAACCGGCATGTCCGTTGAAACCGGTCAAACCCAGGATGGCAAAACCCGGCACCGGGTATTGCAACGCAACTGTTGCCAGCGCCGACCACCACTGGGTTTTATCCTTGAACCAGTGCTCGGTCAGCCCGCCGAATCTCAGATTCCCGTCCGGCGTAATGTCAAAGAACAGACCAGAGTCGGTCAGGGCGAGATAGTCCCGTTCAACGGCGATAACATTTTTCAGCCCTGGGGGGGCGATTTCTCTGGACGACCATTGTGCGCGACCCTCCACCATCGACCTTTGCTGTCGCACGAGCCTTCCGTGAGCCTTGTCGTAGGTAACGAATACTTCGCCCTCGGCACCGGCAGGGGCGATTAGCAGAAGATCATTCAAAGCCTTGATCGAGTCTGCCCATCCCCGAGCATGGTGACGCCTGGCAGGTGCACGAATAATCATCCCGTCACTGCTGCGCACCCAGACCAGATCCCGCCACTTGTCATCGATCTGCCAACAAATCGAAACCAGTGCACCGGGGCGCCAGTTAGTTGTATCGGCGGACTCTGCCAGCAAGTAGTAGTCGCCCAGTACCTGCTTCCAGTCAGTCAGCGTGTCAGCCTCCAAAACAACCTGCAGCGCAGGATCCTGACCGCGGGTGATCGAACTAAGCAACATGGCCCGGTCATGGATCACATAGGTCAGTTCATCGCGCTGGCCGTCCTTTCCAGTGAGCTGCTGCACGATCTGAATGCCGCCATTGGTCACGGCCTCACAGCGGACAATCGCCAGGCCATCTCTAATAAGCAAACGATAACGCTGAACCAGCGTGCCGGTGTTCGCATCGACCTGCCAGACATAGAAAGTCTCGGGGTGATAGAAGTAAGCCGAACCCTCCACCACTGCCCCTAACACGGCCTCATCGGCCAACAGCTCATCCGGGTCGCGGATGTACAGAAAACGATCCTGTGCCGAGTCGTAATACGCGACTACCGTCCTGGGTTCGTCCGGCTTTTCGAACGGCACCACGAAGTTGCGAACGGGAGTGTAAGACGTGGCCAGGCGATGTTCATGGGTCAGTGTCTTGAAGTGATCCAGCAACGCTTGTTCCCCGAGGGCCGGATTGGCCTCTTCTTCGACAACCTCCAGCCGCCGGGCAGCAAGATCTACAAGCACGATTTTGTTACCCGCCAGCTTGAGCAATACATGGTGAACGCCACCGCCACTGAACTTCACATCCAGCGTCCCCGAAACAAGGTGTCCCCCCGCTTCTATCCGGATGTCTGTCTCCGCCAGCCATGGAGTCAGCAGCACCCATTGCATGGCGATGTGACCGGGTGCGACGAGTTCAAGGCTCACCCCGGGATTGAGCAGCACGGAACAATGAGCACCTGCACCTTCTACCCGGTAGGACACCAGGCCATGCCACGCCTTCGGCAGCGCAGGTACCGCCAGTGAACGCTCGACGCTATCGAGACGTACACTGAATACCGTTGGTTTGTAGACCGGGTTCAACCGGTTGACCACGTACTCACCGGGAAACGAATAGAACGAAAACAGAAACTGCCATTGCCCCTGCTCGTTCTTTTTCTCCAGTCGACGTGCCGTGTCGTACCCGCCGGCATGACGAAACGTGACAAACGGCAGCAACTTGTATTGGTAGCCGTACCAGGTCTTGGGTCTGCAGGGCAGAACGATGGTCTGTCCTGCCTGTGGTGAGAAACGCGCCGAGTCCGGCAACTCAAGGCCCTGACGAATATCGATGGCGCGGTTGTAATCCACATCGTAATCCGGGACCCCGAAATGGTCCCGAAGCGGGAACAGTTTCGGGCTGTCGAAATTGACGGTGGATGCGCGCAAATCCAAATCGGCAAACACCAGCAAGGGATGCGCAATCCAGGCATTCGACGCCTTGTCCAGGTAATAGCCGCCTTGTTGATACGCCTTTTCAAGCCCATCAAAAAACAGCGCGACCTCCTTGGCTTCCTCTGCAATCGTCGCAAAACCTTCGGCCAGCGCAGTAACGCCCACGGCCAACCCGCCAAGAATCACCCCGACACCCCCAAGCACCCCGGCCACCGTGCCCGCGCCAGCCAGTGCCGCACCCAGACCGGCTGCGCCTACCAACGCACTCGCGGAGTCAAAGGCCAACTGCGTTCCGAACTGCGCCTTTTCAATCTCATTGGTGGCATGGCTTAACTGATAAATATCAAACCCGACATTCACCAGCCCCAGCACAGTACCGACGCCTTCATTGGCGATATGCCCCAAGGCCTTTTGCACCAACGGTGCGCTGGTGCGGGCGATCAGCTTTTCATCGTCCAGTGCCTGACGCACCAGTTTCACAACGCCAATCAAATCCACTACGTTGCCATGGGCCAGTTGGGCATAGTTGACGTAGGCATGCAGGCGAATAGCGGTGGTCAGGGCCTTGTCACCACCGCTGGCCGCGCCCTCGTGATGTCGCAGCGCATTCATCAGGGCCTGTATGGTGAAACCGGCATTGAGCGTATGAACGCTGCCGGCGTCCGTCGGATCAGGCGAATTGACCGGTGCACGCGGGCGACCGGCTAACGAATGGAAGGTTTCCGAGAGGAAATTTTTAATCCTCAGGAGTCGATGATCATCGGTGGTCACACGCACAATGGTCTTCGCGGCATCGATGTTGACCAGACTGATTTTGTATTCCCCTGCCGGGGTTATCTCCAGCGTCTCGAACAACGCAACAGCGTGCGGCGACAGCCCGTGTTGCTCCTGCAACTGCCGAGTCGCCTGCGCGATCTGCCCACCCCACCAGTGCGCGTCCAGTTCCAGCAATGAACTGCCCAGCACCGCATTGTTGACCAGCGACTGCCCCCGGGCACTCGCCAGCCGTTGTCTTACCCGCGGCACCTGCTCAGGCAGGCCGCCCGACTCGGAAAGACTGAACACCTGGACACCCGAAGACAGCACCCTTTTATTCAGCCGGGTAGCGTCGAGTTCAATCAAATCAAACGTTGGACGCGCAGGCTCTCCATAAGCTGCGTAATGCCTGGCCATCTCTTGTTTAACGAAAAAATGTGTCAACGCTTCGCTGAACGCTTTGGCGGTATCAAATTCGAAAACACCAAAATTCGGATCGTAGAAGTGGTACGTGCTGCGCCCGCCATTGAACGTTCTGGCCACCAGCATGGAGTGGTTGTCAGAGTTGAGCATCAGCGTGCTGGTGCCGTTTTTTCCTTCGAGCGTCGCAATGACTTGCGTCAGATCGGAACGCACCACCGCCCCGCCCAGGTCATGGATGTCGGTATCGCGTAGCTCCTCGACAATGCTCACAAACGCCTTCGAGTCGCTGGTGTCGGGTTCAATGACCGCCAGGTAAAACCGCTCACGCAGAATGTTGGTCGCCTCGTTCCCCCTGCTGATCGCAGTCGCCATGGCCAGTGCCAACGGGTAGCAACGCCCGGCGATCCGGTCGCCGGAGCCCTGAAGCAGCAAGTCCTGCGGCACCAGTTTGAAACTGCCGTGATCGAAGCTTTCCAGTACTTCACCGATTCGCTCGCTAATCCCATCGCGGTATTCGAGTTTCGCCACATGCTGAATTTTGGAGACCATATGCCCCCATTCAACCAACGTCAGCGGGCGTGCAAGCGCCTGCTTCTTGAGTTCGACACTGGTTTCAGAAAGGGATATCTGCGGGTTTGAAGCACGGGTCAACCCAGCCACGAAAGCGGGATGATTCTGCTTGAACAGCTCCCGTTCTATGGCGCTGTAACGGTGGGATACGCCCAACTCGGACACGGTGTTGGCGAGGTTTTCAAGCGTTGCACCGACTGCGTCGAAATGCTGGTTATCCAGCGATTTCGCCCCCAATAATGCACCGAGTAACAGGCGTTGCAGGGGGCTCAATTTCACGGTGAGCAGTGAGTCCCTGGCAATCCGGCTCAGCAGTTCATCCATCGACAGGTTTTGTATCGCCGGGTCAGGAAGGGAGGCCGGGGGACGGATGCTGGTCTCCTGAGCAATGATCGCTTGCCGGTCATCGAAGCTCAGGGACAAAGACTTTTCAAACGTCACGGTCCCGTTGTGGCGCCGGCTCATTGCCTGCAGGAATGGCTCGCCGAGGCCGTCTGCCAGGCGCTGCAGCACATCGGTCAGCAACACGTGCCGACCTTCAATCACTGGCCAGCCTTCCTCGAAATCAATGCTCTGATGCTTTAACAGCTGTGCCATGTTTGCGGTGTAACGCGCTTTCAGTGCACCGTCGGTCCAGCGTTGCTTTTCGGCATTGAGCCAAGCATGAATGTCCTCGGCATTTTCTTTCCAGGAATGATCCCTATCCTCTTCCGTAGCGTTGTTGAACCCGGTGTGCATTCGCACGGCATCCCTAAACGCCTTGGTTGCCTGAGGTGTCAGCACCTTGCTTTCGAAGTCCACCAAACCGGCACGCACTGCCCCCGGCCCTGTCAAAAATATCGAGCCTTGGGCTTGGGGACGGATGCCGTCACTGAAGTAGTCACCGATCCCCCTGCACAGGTCGCTGGCCCGAAAATCATCGGCGCCGGCTTGTTGATCGAAGATATCGAACGCCTCCCTCAGTACTTCTTCCGAGAGTCTAAAAATGGCGTCGCTATCTTGAAATTTGACTGCGCGCTTGTTGGCCTGGTGCTCAACTTCCAGCAGTACACGCCGGTGGATTTCCAAGCGCTCGATAATAGCGTCCAGCGCAGGTGACCCGGGATGGCTAACAATCAGTGCATTGGACTCGCCGTTGTCGATCATCGCCAAGCGCAAACTGTCGGGCCGAACAGAAAGGTCCTTGAGCGGAACAAACACCTGTTCTAACGCAGGCGAACTTTTGGCAAACCGCTCCAGGGCATCGCGATGCACCGCAGGAATTCTCCCGGTGTAGTCGGTATAACGACTGCGCAGGGACTGGCGGTTCGGCATCCAATGAGGATTGTGGTCGAGCAACAGTTGCAAAACACCCAGCCGTGCGTCGAACTCCAGTTTGTTAACTTCGATGCCCGCCAGTTCCTGAGCAAGCGGAGGCAAGAAGTCCACGTCGCTATAGATCCCACCTTCGCCATATTCCACCAGTACCCGCACAATATCCGAGGCCGCCGCGAGATTGCCGCGCAAAGACATTTCACGGTTATAGAAATCTCCCAATCGAGAAAATGCCGACAATTCATGAACATCACGCAATCGAATCTGTTCGTCATTGAGGCCGTTCATGATTTGAACGTTTTTATTACGCAATGCGCGCAAGCTTTCCTCGTCCTGACCATAGCCGCGAACCAGCAAGTCTATACGTGCCTGATCGGCACTCTTGCCCAGTTCGGTCCACTGATTGATGTGCAAGTACATCTGCCGCTTCAACGCTGTGGCTCGTTCTTCATAGAGATCGGCCAACGCATCACCGGACACAACTCGCTGCCCTTCGCCAGACAACACATCAGCCTTGGCGGCCTCGACGATGATTCGGTTGGTTTCGTGAACCAGCATTCCATCGCTGTCATACCAGACATTCAGCTCATAGCCTTCATTGACCATGACCTGCTTCCACACATTAATGTAGTCGCGCTGGATGTTACCGAGGCCACCTCCCAACCAAACAAAGTGCAGATTTTTCGGTACTTCGGTTGCCTCGGCAGTCAGCTGTTCGATGCTGTTGGACAGGCGTGCATGAAAGCCTTCGATCCTGTTGCTGATTTCAGCCAGGCCCGGAGTCGCAGAGCCCTCCGGCGCTGTTTGCGGTTCCATTCCCGCGGCACGTCGACGCCGGCTCGTGGATTCAACAAAAGACTCAAGCGCCTCGCGCAGCAAACCCAGCGGTGGAAGCATTCTCGGAAAATCGAGCAAGCCGATACACGCGAAGTAATACCGAAATACCGCGTCGTACTTGTCGGTACCTTTATATCCCTGCAATGCCTGCTCAAGATCAGACAATTTAAAAAGATCAATAAAATTGACGTAGCCGTTCACACGACCAACTGTTGGCTCACCCATAAAGTACTTCCCTGTAAAAATTAAATGCTGGCAACCCACTAAGATGCTTAAATCATCCAACTTCAAACAACACTAGCCGAACGCACTTCCCGCTTCAAAACAGAAAACAAACAATTAATGACCAACCGAACATCCAGAAACTTAAACACCCACCCAAACAACAAAAAAAAGACAACAAAATGGTCGACCATCAACAAATGCGATAGCGACCTTACGCCCAAACCAAACATTAACTTACATCAAGACATCGAACTGTCGGCCGCAAGCACTACGTATTCACTAACCACAGACAGGTATAAAAGCGGCCCCAGGACGAGGCCGCCGACACTCACGAAGTTGGCTTGTCGCCGTACCAACGAGGCGTATACACCCACTCGCCACCCTCGGCACGAGGGAACACGCAGGTGGTGGAGGAACCGATCAGCACCATGGTGCGCATGTCGACCTGGTCGGGGGTCAGTTCGCCGAGCGTGGTAACCCGTAGCGTCTGACCAGGACGGCCAATGTCGCGACCCAGCACCACCACTGTTTCCGGTGTGCGATGCCGGCCGACGATTTCCAACGCGTGGCCCAGTTGCCACGGCCGCGCACGGGATATCGGGTTGTAGAACGCCAACGCCAGATCGGCTTCGGCGGCCAGGTCCAGGCGCTTCTCGATGATCGCCCAAGGCTTGAGGTTGTCCGACAGCGACATCACGCAGAAGTCATGCCCCAACGGCGCACCTGCTTGAGCAGCCGTCGCCAGTGACGCGGAAACACCCGGCAGGATTTCCAGATCGACGCTGTGCCAGCTCGGCTCACTCGACTCATGCAACGCTTCAAGCACTGCCGCCGCCATGGCGAACACGCCGGGATCACCGGACGAAACCACAATCACCGAACGGCCTTGCGCCGCCAGCTCGAAGGCGTGACGGGCACGCTGCATCTCTTCGCGGTTGTCGGTGCAGTGCAGCACTTGGTCTTCACGGAACGGCCCGGCCATGCGCACGTAGGTTTCGTAACCGAGCACGTCGGTGGCCCTGGCCAGTTCGGCCTTGACCGCTGGCACCATCAGTTCGGCGGCGCCAGGGCCCAGGCCGATCACCGCCAGACGACCGCGTGCACGGCCGATCTGCGCAGGGTTCAGCGGCCGAGTGGCCACCGCGATGGCAATGCCGGTATCCGCTGACACGATGGTAGCGTTCGGCACGGTGTGGCGGGACAACTCGCTAACGTCGCCGCTGACCGACGCAAACCGCAGAGGCACACCCAGTTCAAGTGCCGCTTCGCGCAATGGCGTGCTGGCCATGTTCAGATCGCTGGCCAACAGGCACGCCACCGATTGCACGGCGATTTTCGCTTGATGCAAGGCTGAGCGAATCGCGCCTGGCAGATCCGCGACCTCGGTGCTCACCGCCACCAACACATTGCGCGGGTAGATCATCAATTCATTGGCCGCAGGCGCACGCTCGGCATGGCCGACATGGATCGACAGATGCGCTTGAGGATCTTCCGGCAACTGCGCTTGCGCCAACCACGGCGCAGCCCCTTCGACGCGTACGCTTTGGCCGGCGAGCAAATCCGAGACGAAGCGTTTGCCCAGTTCCAGATCGCCGAGGGCGTAACCGCTGGGTGGATTGAGCAGGCAGGTGCCGAAGCGCAATTCACCGCTGGTGGTGATCGCCGCAGCCACCTCGAGACCAGCAGCAATCTCGCGCGCCATGACGTTCACGCCACCGAGGCCACCGAGCAGCGGCACCACGGCGCTGCCGTCTTCAGCCACGGCCAGCACTGGCGGCTCGGCACCTTTTTCCAGCAGTAACGGCGCCAGGGTGCGGATCACAATGCCGGCCGCACACAAAGCGATAATCGGCGTGTCCTGCTGATAGAACTCACGCAAGGTGGCGCCGAATTCGTGATAGACGCGGTCCGCGCCTTCCACCCGTTCGGCCAGACCATGGATCAATGCGCCAGGGTATAGCTGCGCAATCTTGCGCGCGGTCGCGAGGCTGCCATTGCCCAGAATGACAATCGCCGGAACTGGACGGGTCATCAGCCTTGCCACCTTTCGCCGGGCACAATGATCAGCGAGAAGTACGGCGAGGACATCGGCTCGACCTGAACCAGCGGGACGATTTTCTGGTTGGCCATGGTCGCGCGCTCAACGTACAGCGCACGCTCCGCCAGCCCGAGTTCTTCGAGCACCTGACGGACCTTGGGAAAGTTACGCCCCAGCTTCATGATCACGGCGGCATCGGCATCGGCCAGACGACGCTTGAGATCCTCGGCAGGCAATACGCCCGACAGGACCGACAAACTCTGATTGCGATACACCAGCGGCGCGCCCAGCACCGAGGCACCGCCGAGCATCGAGCAGACACCCGGCACAACTTCGGCTTCATAACGTTCGGCCAGACGATCGTGCAGGTACATGTAGGAGCCGTAGAAGAACGGATCGCCTTCACAGATCACCGCCACGTCACGGCCAGCGTCCAGGTGCGCGGCTAGCTCTTCGCCGGCCGCATCGTAGAAATCGCTGATGACTTGTTCGTATGACAGCGGCGCCGGCAACGCTTCTGTGGTCACCGGATACACCAGCGGCAGCAGCGTTTGCGCGTCCTGCAAATGCGCCTCGATGATGCCGAACGCGTTGCCTTTTTTGCCCTTGGCGACGAAGTACGCCACCACCGGCGATTCGCGCAGCAGGCGCAGGGCTTTGACGGTAATCAGTTCCGGATCACCGGGGCCGACGCCCAGGCCGATCAAACGTCCAGGTTGCTGCATCATTCGATCTCCGTAGCGAGGGCATTGACGGCGGCGGCGGCCATGGCGCTGCCGCCCAGGCGGCCTTGCATGATGACGAAGGGCACGCCGCGACTGTCTGCCGCAAGCATAGCCTTGGATTCGGCGGCGCCGACGAAGCCTACCGGGAAGCCGAGAATCAGCGCCGGTTTCGGTGCGCCGGCGTCGAGCATTTCCAACAGATAAAACAGTGCGGTCGGCGCGTTGCCGATCACCACCACGCTGCCTTCCAGGTGCGGGCGCCACAGTTCCAGCGCGGCGGCGGAGCGGGTGTTGCCCAGCTCGCGGGCAAGCTCCGGAACGCTTTCATCACGAAGGGTGCAGATGACTTCGTTGTTCGCAGGCAAACGCGTGCGGGTCACGCCTTCACTGACCATCCGCGCGTCGCACAGAATTGGCGCACCGGCGGCCAACGCATCGCGCCCGGCCTTGCCCGCGCCTTCGGAGAATTGCAGTCCGTCGATGGCATCGACCATGCCGCAGGCGTGGATCACACGGACCGCGAGTTTTTCCAGGTCGGCCGGAATACGCTCGAGGTTGGCCTCGGCACGAATGATCGCGAAGGAATTGCGATAGATCTCCTGACCGTCGCGGATGTAATCAAGCATCAAGGGGGCTCCGTGAGCGGGCGTCGAGCAAGGCTGCGACCGCTTCAATAGTAAGGTTGTGTGCGTGCAGCGCGCCGAAACCCGGCTGCGCTGCGTCGCGAAAATAGAGGTCGTAATGACCGGGAGAAACCGCCAGCAATGTGATCGGTGCACTGTGCGCGGCCGCGCAGGAACGCTGGCAGCCGGACAGGTGCACGTTCAGTGTCTGGCCGTGACGTTGCAGCAGCGCTGCCAGTTGTCGGGCATCGCCCTTGGTGTCGGCCAGGCCTTTGCCGCAACCCGTCGAGCCGGTGCAGGCGATCAGGTGCGCCAAGGCATCGTCGGCCGAGCAATGCAGACCGAGTTGTTCAAGGCTGTGGATAACTTGCGGCGCATCGTCGACATGGACACCGGGTAACAACAGGCTTTGCCAAGGCGTGAAACGCAGGCTGCCGTCGCCTTGGTCGCGTGCCAATTGTGCGACGCCATTAAGCATCGCGGGATTGAGGCGACCCAGAGGCGGCACCGCGCCGATACACACACGCTCGGCCTCACGCTGTGGATGAACGCCGATGTGCAAGACACTCGGACTAACCTTGCGTTGCCAACCCGTGATGGGCATCAGCGGCACACGCTCGGCCAGACGAGCGAGAAACCCGTCGAGCGAGCAGATGGCGAGCAGATGGCGCATGCGCGTTTGATCGGGACGCGCCAGGTCAAGAAACAATTCAAGCACCGCAACCACCAGCGCATGGCCCTGCTCCAATGACACCGCGCCCGCAGGCGAATCCACAGGGCAACCTGCCAGGCCAAATGCAAAAACCAGTTCGCCGTCTCGCTCAGTGGCGGACAGCCACAGATCATGAGGATGTTCGAGCATCGCCAAGCCTTCGCCGCCATCCAGTTGCACGGCGAACTTGGCGCTGAGGTCGTGGAAGCGTTCATGGCTTTGCAGCGTGGCGAGGATCTTTTCGGCCAGCGGACGCGTGTCGAACAGCATCTGCTGATCGATCCCGGCGCTCGGGCTAAGCATCAGATTACGCACATCGTCGCCAGCGGCAGTGCTTGGGCCCAACCCGGCAGCCATCAGGCCATCGATCAAGGCGCCATGTTCACTGCCGATCCCGCGAATCTGCAGATTGGCACGGTTGGTCGCCTCGATCACGCCGCCGGCGAACTGCTCAGCTGCACTGGCGACCGCATCGGCCTGAGCCGCACTGATCGAACCGCCGTTCAACTTGATCCGGCAGATACCGCCATCCAGCGCCTGGACAATACGCAGCAACCCCGGGCAGGCCGAGGGGCGTAAAGCGGTGGACATCGGGGGGCGTTCGTTCAATGAGTGGCCGGCTGACTGGATGCACGTGAAGGGCGAAGGGCTGCCATTATGCCTGCTTTGCCCGAGCGCATGAAAAGTCTGCCGGTCGGAAACGCTGCCGAAGTATCAATCAAGCAAAAGAATGCTTCGGCCTGCGTGGATTAGAGCTCGTACTCGCTGAACTCGAGCGCAAGGGCTCGCGTGGCTTCTTCCACGCGTTGTCGAATGGCGTCCATGTCTCGACGCTTGATCTCCAACCGCCGAATCCGGATATCCAATTGGGACAGACTCTGGTCTATCGTCCAGAACAGATAGGGTGTAGTGATGCCCAACTTGATCAACCTGACATGACTGACCACCATTTCCAGATCTCCGTTGGGTTTATAACTGACCGGTACGATGTTGAATCCGCCTATTTTCCCACTTAAGCCCGCAAATTTGGCCAGCAACTTGCCGTCACTCTCCAGCTTTCCAAGTACTGCTTCGACCTGTGCTATTTGAGCGCTCGTGAGGTAGGGACGTGCCACTTTCAACCAGGCCTGTTTCAAACTGCCCGAGAACTGCGGATTGATGTACTCGACAGGCTCGGCAAGCTTCCAATCCATTGACCAAAACATACCGGCGTAATGATCAAACCAAGGCCCCGGCTGCGTCTCGCTCTTTGCGACTTTATCCGCGCCATGCTGGGCCAGATAAATGCAATTTTTGACAAACCCATTGTCGGCGATAGTCTGGCCGGCAATGCCGGTCAGCAGCACATTGTTCATCATCAGCGCATCATGCTCGATGACACTTTCAGCTAACACGTTATCCATATAAGTTTCTTTCATCCTTGATAGTGTCGCGGCCAACATCAACGATAGGCCAAATATTTAATACATATAAGATTGCGTAACCTGAACAAAAACAAAACTACCAAAACTATCATTACGACAGACAATTTTTCGTCAACATTAAGTGTCTGCAACCCGAAGTACCCTTTCCCGGCCATAGACCTGCGTCAGATGACAGAAGCCGCGTTATCATGTCGCCTTGACGATGAATATTGGATTAAGGAACAACATGGCCCCCTGGCTGACAGTAGTGGGAATCGGCGAAGACGGCTTCAAGGGCCTGGGCAAAAACGCCCGGCACGCTCTGCTGCGCGCTTCGCGGATCATTGGCGGTCAGCGGCAACTGGATTTGCTGCCGGTGTGCATCCGTGGCGAGCGGCAGTTGTGGCCCAGCCCTTTCTCCCTTGAGCCGGTTTTGGCGCTACGCGGGGAGCCGGTCTGCGTGCTGGCCAGCGGCGATCCGATGTTCTTTGGCGTGGGCGCAAGCCTTGCCCGGCAGCTGTCCGGTGATGAAATGCTGATACTGCCGGCGCCCTCCTCTTGCTCGCTGGCGGCGGCGCGAATGGGCTGGCCGTTGCAGGAGGTGGTCACGCTTTCGGTGGTTGCCCGTCCCCTCGCCGCACTCAATGCGCAGTTGTTCAGCGGTGTTCGTTTGCTGGTGTTGAGCAACGACGGTCAGAGCCCGGCCGCGATCGCTGCGTTGCTAAGTGAACGCGGTTTCGGGGCGAGTCGCCTCACCGTGCTGGAACATCTGGGCGGTGCAGCCGAACGACGCATCGAGGGTGTCGCCAATGACTGGAACGATCCTCTGATCGCCGATCTGAATCTGATCGCCATCGAGTGCATCGCCGAGCCCAATACGCCGCGCCTGTCGCGACTGGCCGGCCTGCCGGACTCAGCCTTCAAGCACGACGGCCAACTGACCAAACGCGACGTGCGCGCCATCACGCTCGCGCGTCTTGCCCCGATCCCCGGCGAACTGCTGTGGGACGTCGGCGCCGGCAGCGGCTCGATCGGCATCGAATGGATGCGCGCTCATCCAAGTTGCCGGGCGCTGGCCATCGAAGCTGACGAAGGGCGACAAGGGTTGATCGAGCACAACCGCGATGCCCTCGGCGTGCCCGGTCTGCAATTGATTCGCGGCAGTGCCCCGCTGGCCTTGGCCGGGCTCGAGGATCCAGACGCCATTTTCATCGGTGGCGGTGTCACCCGCGAGGGTGTGCTCAACACGTGCTGGGCTGCACTCAAGCCCGGCGGTCGACTGATCGCCAACGCCGTCACGTTGCAAAGTGAAATGACCTTGATGGCTTGGCGCGAGCAGCACGGCGGTGAGCTGACGCGGATTCATATCGCTCAAGCGCAACCGCTGGGGGACTTTGATACGTGGCGTCAGGCGTTGCCGATTACCTTGCTGGAAGTGACGAAGCCTTTCGATGCGTGACGAAACCGCCGAACAACCCGCACCGCTACGCAGCGGTTTGACGACAGGCAGCTGCGCGACCGCGACCAGTCTGGCGGCTGCACGTTTGTTGCTGGAAGGCACGCATTCGGACGCGGTGGACATCGTCCTGCCCAAAGGCAAGCAGGTACAGATGCGTCTGGAGTTCTGCCGGTTGCTGGATGATGGCGCCGAAGCCGGAACCATCAAGGACGCCGGCGACGATCCGGACGTGACCCACGGTGCTCTGCTCTATTCCCAGGTGCGACTGAACACGGCGCCGGGCATTCGCTTCAATGCCGGTCGCGGCGTCGGCACGGTGACCCGGCCGGGGTTGGTGCTGGGCGTCGGCGAACCCGCGATCAACCCGGTACCACGCAAGATGATCAGCGATCACTTGACCCTGCTGGCCGAGGAACTCGATTACCGCGGCGGTTTCGACGTCACGGTGAATGTCGAGGGCGGTGAAGCGCTGGCCTTGAAAACCATGAATCCGCGCTTGGGGATTCTCGGCGGTTTGTCGATTCTCGGCACCAGCGGCATCGTCCGGCCGTTTTCCTGCGCGGCGTACATTGCTTCGATTCATCAAGGCATCGACGTCGCAAAAACCAACGGCTACCTGCACATCGCCGCATGCACCGGCAACGCCAGTGAAGACACCATGCGCCGGGTCTACGACCTGCCGGAAATCGCCCTGATCGAAATGGGCGACTTCGTCGGCGCCGTGCTCAAACACCTGCGCAAAGTGCCTGTGGATAAACTCAGCCTCTGCGGCGGCTTCGGCAAGATCAGTAAACTGGCGGCCGGGCACATGGATTTGCACAGTCGACATTCGAGCATCGACCTGCCGCAATTGGCCGAATGGGCGGCGGCGATTGGCGCCGATGAGGCGTTGCAACAAGGGATTCGCGACGCCAACACCAGCCAGCAAGCCCTGGCGATGGCCAGCGTTGCCGGGATCGCCCTGGGTGATGCGGTGTGTCAGCACGCCCTGGACTTTGCTCGCAGCGTGGTGCCGGCGCAGGTTCAGGTTGAAGTATTTGCCATCGATCGCCAGGGTGGGATTGTCGGCCATGCGGGAGCTTTTCAATGAAACGCATATTGCTGCTCGGCGGCGTGACGGAAGCCTTGGCCATCGCCCGGACCCTCGGGCCAGAACACATCTATAGCCTGGCGGGTGTCGGGCGCGTGCCGACAGATCTGATCTGCCAGGTTCGCGTTGGCGGCTACGGCGGTGCCGAGGGCTTGGCGCAGTTCATTCGGGATGAAGGGATCGATCTGCTGCTGGACGCCACCCACCCCTACGCCGCACAAATCAGCCAGAACGCCGCCACTGCCGCACAGTTAAGTGGTATTGCATGCTGGGCGTTAAGGCGCCCGGCCTGGCAACCACAGGCCGGCGATGACTGGAGAGATGTCAGCGACTGGGCCGAGTTGATCGAAGCGCTGAAACCGTTCCGGCGACCGCTGTTCACCCTCGGCCGCGAACCGTTGCAGCATCTGCATGAAATCCCGCCAGAGCAATTCTGGACCTTGCGTGCACTGGACGTTTACCCCGGTAACGAAAGCTGCGAAGTCATCGGCGCGCGTGGGCCGTTTCTGATTGAAGATGAACGTGCGCTGTTTGAACGTCGGCAGATTGATGTACTGATCAGCAAGAACAGCGGCAGCACCGCGACCGAGCCGAAACTGGAAGTGGCACGGGAGCGTGGGGTGCCGGTGATAGTTTTGCAGCGGCCGGTGTTGCCGGGGGGTGATCGGGAGTTTGGGTCGGTAACAGACGTATTGGCAGCCCTGATACCAGAATCAGCACAAAACCTGTAGCAGCTGGCGAAGCCTGCGTTCGGCTGCGTAGCAGTCGTAAAATCAAACGCCTCGGTCTTTCAGGTTAATCGTGGATGCAGGATTTACGACTGCTTCGCAGCCGAACGCAGGCTTCGCCAGCTGCTACAAAAAAATGCGCAATGCCCTACCTATCTATCGGACCTCACCCACAACATCATCCAAAGCGGCTGACTAGTCGGGTCGCAACCCCGCCCCTATATTTCCGAGTCCCACGAATGTAGTGCTCGGAGTGCCGAATGACCGAAAAATTCACTCGTTTCGATATCGCCGAGTTTCTCCTGACACCTGCCGAGATGTGGAATTACCTCAAGGCCAGTGAGGAGGAAGATTCGGGAGACGGTCGCTTCATTCGTTTGGCGTTCAGAGACGTCAAACACACCATCCGCGCACGAATCCAAAGTGACCCACAATTTGCTCAGGCATTGCGAAACGAAGTCGCTACACTCTTTCATAATGGCTCATAAGATGCTGCACCTATTAACCCAGGCGCTGCGACACCACACCGCACGCCGCTTTTTTACTTATCGGCCCTGATCAGGCTAAATAGCCCCGCCTGATCGCCCACCCAACCGGATTTTTCCCATGTCCCGACAACGGCTCGCATTTGCCTGGATCGCCTGCTTCGCAGTGCTGTTCAACATGCTCGCCATGCCGATGACGGGAGCGATGGCACAGACGGCGAAATCACCCGCCGAGCAGTTGTTGTGGGGCAGTTTCTGTTCGTCCAGCGGCACGAAGATGGTGGCGATTTCCCTGGGCGATATCGAACAGAAAGCCCCGCAGAGTGACGATCACTCCAGCATGCAACATTGCTGGTGCTGTTCAGGTTCCGCGCCACTGGTTGCGCTGCCCGGGCATGTGCCGCAACTGTATTTCGCGAATTACGATACCAATCGAAGCCTGCCTGACGCCTCTCTCGATACACCGACACCGCGCCAGCAATGGCCGAGCCTCAACCCCCGCGCTTCCCCTCTGGTGTGATTCCTTCTCGCAATTGACCTGCGTTTTGAATCGCTCTGGAGAACTGCCATGTTGAACAAACTCATCGTCCTGGCTGTATTGCTGCTGCCTGCCTGTTTTGCCAATGCTCACGAATACAAGGCCGAAGAGCTGGAGATCGCTCATCCGTGGTCGCAAGAGTTGCCGCCAAACGCGCCAACGGTCGCGGCGTATTTCGTGATTCACAACAGCGGTAAAATGGCCGACCGGCTGCTCAGCGTCGACTCGCCGATTGCAGGCGAAGCCCAGCTGCACGAGCATGTGATGCAGAACGATCTGATGAAAATGCAGCAAGTACCGAGCGTTGAAATTCCGGCCGGCGGCGAAGTCACTTTTGCGCCGATGGCCTACCACGTGATGCTGCTGGAACTGAAAGACCGCAGCCTGCTGAGCGACGGAAAACGCTTCCCGCTGACGATGCACTTCGAAAAGTCCGGCGACGTGACGGTCGACATCTCGGTGCAGAAGAAGCCGCCGGAAGGCATGCAGATACACGCCCACGCCCAGTAAGCGACTGAGCAAAAACGCCCATGCGCCCGCTTAGCGCCAGGTCATCCGCACACCGTCGTCAGCCGTTAAGCCTGACGCGCGGCAGCTGGATCAGCCTGTTCGCCATGTTGATGATCTTTATCGGCCCGCTGATTTCTCAGTCGATGCCGATGGATCAACGCGCCTCCTCGATGACCATGAGCATGTCGATGGACATGAGCATGGACATGTCGGCAATGGAGCACGCCGACCACGACGCGCAAACCACCGCCGAACACTGCCCACCAAAAGCCTCACATCACGCGCTCTGGGAGAAATGCGGCTATTGCAGCCTGCTGTTCAATTGCCCGGCGCTGACCGGCGGCCAGTCCTTCGTCGCATTCGACACGCCAACAGCCACCACCTTCACCACACCCTCCCCTCGCCTGGGCCACGCCCGGCAAACCTTCTTCCCCGGCGCCCGCACCCGCGCCCCACCCATCGCCGCGTAAACACCCACCTCCGATCTCACACGGTTTAGAAGACAACCAAAGCAACCTGTGGCAGTGAGCCAGTGTGGCGAGGGAGCTTGCTCCCGCTTGAGTGCGCAGCACTCATAAATGGGGCCGCTACGCAGCCCAGCGCGAGCAAGCTCGCTCGCCACAAAAGCTCGCGCCCTCAGGGATTGCTCCGGTTTCCGGCCGTGTCGTTTACGACTGTTCGATGGAAATTGTCATGTCCAGGTTTTCTGCTGACACACGCTTGAGCGCTGCCCAAGCTTCTTTTGCCCCGAACGAATCCAGTATTCGTTTCAGGCACGCCACCGCCTTCCTTTGCGGTGCAATGCTGACACCCATGGTGCTGGCCGATGAACACGCCGGTCACAGCGAAGAACTGAGCCCGACGGTGATCACCGCCATCGCGCCGAGCTCGCCACTGACCATCGTCACCAACCCCAAGGACCCGCGCCAACCGGTGCCGGCCAGCGACGGTGGCGACTACCTGAAAACCATTCCCGGCTTCGCCCTGGTGCGCAATGGCGGCACCAACGGCGACCCGGTGCTGCGCGGCATGTTCGGCTCGCGGTTGAACATCCTCACCAACGGCGGCCAGTTGCTCGGCGCCTGCCCCGGCCGAATGGACGCACCGACCTCGTACATCTCGCCGGAAACCTACGACAAACTGACCGTGATCAAAGGCCCGCAAACCGTGCTCTGGGGACCGGGCGCGTCGGCCGGGACCATCCTCTTCGACCGTGAGCCAGAGAGCTTCGGCGAACTCGGCACGCGGGTGAACGCCAGCGTGCTGGCTGGCTCCAACGGCCGTTTCGACAAAGTGGTGGACGCCGCGGCGGGCGGGCCGCTGGGTTACGTGCGAGTGATCGGCAACACCGCGCATGCCGACGACTACCAGGACGGTAACAACGACACCGTGCCGTCGCGCTACGACAAGTGGAATGGCGACGTCGCAGTGGGCTGGACACCGGACGCCGACACCCTGCTGGAACTCACCGCCGGCAAGGGCGATGGCGAAGCGCGTTACGCCGGACGCGGCATGGACGGCTCGCAGTTCAAGCGCGAAAGCCTGGGCCTGCGTTTCGAGCAGTCGAACATCGGCGACGTGCTGGATAAGGTCGAGGCGCAGATCTACTACAACTACGCCGACCACGTGATGGACAACTACACCCTGCGCACCCCGTCCGGCACCGGCATGATGGCCGGCCCGATGGCCTCCAACGTCGACCGTCGAACCCTCGGCGCACGGATCAAAGCCACCTGGCGCTGGGCCGATGTGCAGTTGATCAGCGGCATCGATGCGCAGACCAGCGAACATCGCCAACGCAGCGCCATGGGCATCGACGTCTACAAGGATCTGCCGCGCAACAAGGACGCCGACTTCCACAACTACGGCGTGTTCAGCGAATTGACCTGGTACGCCGCCGACCGTGACCGGCTGATTACCGGCGCGCGACTGGACCGTGCTTCGGCCAAGGATTTCCGGCAGACCACTGGCTCCGGGATGATGGCGCGCCCCAACCCGACCGCCGACGACACCCGCGCCGACACCTTGCCGAGCGGTTTCGTCCGTTACGAGCATGACCTGGCTGACAGTCCGACCACGCTGTATGCCGGCCTCGGTCATACCCAGCGTTTCCCGGATTACTGGGAGCTGTTTTCACCCAAGTCCGGCCCCGCCGGCTCGGTGAATGCCTTCGATTCGATCAAGCCTGAAAAAACCACCCAGCTCGACTTCGGCCTGCAATACAAGACCGAAGACCTCGAAGCCTGGGCCTCGGGTTACGTCGGGCAGGTGCGCGACTACATCCTGTTCAACTACACGCCAACAATGATGGGCATGACCTCGCAAGCACAGAACATCGACGCGCGGATCATGGGCGGTGAATTGGGTGCGGCCTACAAGCTGACCAGCAACTGGAAAGCCGACGCGACCCTGGCCTACGCCTGGGGCAAGAACAGCAGTGATGGCAACGCATTGCCGCAGATGCCGCCGCTGGACGCACGTTTCGGCCTGACCTACAGCGAAGACAACTGGAGCGCCGGAGCCTTGTGGCGGGTGGTCGCGGCGCAAAACCGCATCGACCAGAACAAGGGCAACGTCGTCGGCAAGGACTTCGACAAGACCCCGGGGTTTGGCGTGTTCTCGCTCAACGGTGCGTACCGGATCAACAAAAACTGGAAGGTCAGCAGCGGCGTCGACAACTTGTTCGGCAAGGCGTACGCCGAGCATTTGAACCTGGCCGGCAATGCCGGTTTCGGCTACCCGGCCAATGACCCGCAAGCCATCAAAGAACCGGGGCGAACGCTCTGGACCAAAGTGGACATGAGTTTCTAACAAGAAAAAGTCAAAAGATCGCAGGCTACGCCAGCTCCTACATTGGAACGCATACCCCTGTAGGAGCTGTCGAGTGAAACGAGGCTGCGATCTTTTACAGACAATTGAATCGCCAAAGCGGAGCACACGTGATGAAACAGCCCAAAGTGAATTTCTACAACCTGGCCTGGCGTTGGCATTTCTATGCCGGTCTGTTCGTCGCGCCTTTCATGGTGATGCTGGCCCTGACCGGCATCATTTACCTGTTCAAGCCGCAACTCGATCCGCTGATGTACGGCAGCCTGCTGAACGTCCCGGCCGGGCATCACAGCGTCCCGGCCGATGACCTGCTCAAGCGGGTGAAAGAGGCTTACCCACAAGCCACGATCAAGCAGTATTTGCCACCGGTCAACGCCGAACGCAGCGCGCAATTTGTCGTGATCAATGGCGGTAACGAGCTCAACGTATTCGTCGATCCCTACCACGGCGACATCCTCGGCGAGCAAGACGCCAAAAAGAATCTGCAAGCCGTTGCGCGATCGATTCACGGCGAGTTGATGATCGGCACCGTCGGTGATCGACTGATCGAACTGGCCGCCGGTTGGGGCGTGGTGTTGGTGGTCTCCGGCGTCTTTCTGTGGTGGCCGCGTGGCCAGGCGGCCGGCATCCTGTGGCCACGTTTGAGCAGCCGCGGTCGCGTGCTCTGGCGTGACCTGCACGCGGTGACCGGATTCTGGGGCGCGTCGTTGCTGCTGGTGATGCTGCTCAGCGGCATGACCTGGACCGGGTTCTGGGGCAAGCAATACGCCGAAGTGTGGAATGTCTTTCCGGCAGCGATGTGGGACGACGTGCCCAAGTCCGATGTCGAGGCTCGCAGCCTCAACACAGCTACCCGCCAGACCGTGCCTTGGGCGATGGAAAATACACCGATGCCAATGTCCGGCGACCACGCCGAACACATGGCCCACGGTAGCGCGCAAGCTGGCCCCGCCGCGCCGACCATCAGCTTGCAGGACGTGCAGAACATCGCTGCGCAACGCAAGGTCGAACCGGGCTACAGCATCACCTTGCCGACGACCGCCACCGGCGTGTTCACCATCGCGGTGTTCGCCGACGACCCGCGCAACGACGCCACCTTGCATGTGGATCAGTACACCGGCGACGTCCTCGCCGACGTGCGCTACGAGCAATACGGCACCGTCGCCCGCGCAACGGAAATCGGCGTGATGCTGCACGAAGGCAAAATGTTTGGCCCGCTCAATCAGATCATCATCCTGCTGATCTGCCTGATGATTATCCTCAGCGCCGTCAGCGGCGTGGTGATCTGGTGGAAGCGCCGTCCACAAGGAAAATTCGGTGTTCCGCCGCTGCGCCACGACCTGCCGAAATGGAAAACCGCGATGGTCATCATGTTCGCATTGGCGGTGGCGTTTCCGTTGGTGGGCGCTTCGCTGGTGGTGGTTTGGCTGCTCGATCGGGTGCTGCTGTCGCGCTTGAGCGGCCAGTCTGAATCCGCCTCATCTTCATCCTGAATACAGCGAGATGCCTGTTGCAGCGCGGTTGACCTTACAATGCCGGCCCGCTGCAACAACCCGCACTTCGAGCACGCAATGACCTCGCTGAACCTCACAAACCTCGCCTGGACACCCCTGGGTCACGGCCATTGCCATCACCAGTTCCAACTGCGTGATGCAACCTTGCACGTGCTCCCCGGCGAGTTCGTCGGTCTGATCGGCCCCAACGGCAGCGGCAAAACCAGCCTGCTGCGCTGTGCCTGGCGCTTCAGCAAACCCGAGAGCGGCGAGGTTCAGCTCGACCACCACAACGTCTGGAAGCAATCCTCGCGCTGGTCCGCGCAACGCATCGCCGTGGTCCTGCAGGAGTTCCCTGATGCCTTCGGCCTGACCGTCGATGAAGTCGTCGCCATGGGCCGCACACCGCACAAAGGCCTGTTCGACGGCGATACCCTCGAAGACAGAAATCTCGCGACCCAGGCCCTGAAATCAGTCGGCCTCAAAGGCTTCGAAGACCACGCCTTCGCCACCCTCTCCGGCGGTGAAAAACAGCGCGTGATCCTCGCCCGTGCCCTGGCGCAGCAACCGCAAATGCTGATCCTCGACGAGCCGACCAATCACCTCGACCCGCGCTATCAGCTCGAACTGCTGCAACTGGTCAAACGCCTGAAGATCGGCACCCTGGCGAGCATCCACGACCTGAATCTGGCGGCGGCTTTCTGTGATCGGCTGTACGTGATCAATCACGGGCGCATCGTCGCCAGCGGCACGCCCAAAGAAGTACTGACCGCCCCACTGCTGCGCGACGTGTTCGGCGTCGAAGCGCTGATCGATGAACATCCCTTGCACGGCTACCCACGAATCACCTGGATAACCCAATCATGACTTTGCGTTCCCTGCTTTGCGTCGCTTTGTTGCTGGGCAATGCCCAAGCATTTGCCGAGGCCACTCACTACCCGTTGACCGTGCAGAGCTGCAACCGCGAAGTGACCTTCAAGCAAGCGCCGAAACACGCGGTCAGCCACGACATCAACATGACCCAGATGATGCTCGCCCTTGGCCTGAAACCAAACATGGCCGGCTACAGCGGCGTCACTGGCTGGAAGTCGGTCACGCCCCAGATGCAGAACATCCTCGATGGCTTGCCGGAGCTGGCAGCCAAGTACCCGTCGGTGGAAACCCTGCTCAACGCCAACGTCGATTTCTTCTTCGCCGGTTGGGATTACGGCATGCGCGTGGGCGGTGACCTCACGCCGCAAACGTTGCAGCCGCTGGGCATCAATGTCTACGAGCTGACCGAGTCCTGCGCATTCGTGATGAAGCGTCCGCCGGCCAGCCTGGAAGACACCTACAACGACCTGCACAACCTCGGCAAAATCTTTGACGTGCAGGATCGCGCCAATGCCTTGATCGCCCAGATGCAGGCGCAAGTCGCCGAAGTGCGCAAGGAGCTGCCGGCAGACAAACCTCGCGTGTTCCTCTATGACAGCGGTGAAGACCGCGCCATGACTTCCGGCCGCCTCGGTATGCCGCAAGCGCTGATCGACGCCGCTGGCGGGCGCAATATTCTCGACGACGTCGAAGCAAGTTGGACCCGGGTCAACTGGGAGAACGTGGTCGAGCGCAATCCGCAGGTGATCGTGATCGTCGACTACGGCGAAGTCACCGCCGAACAGAAAGAGCAATTCCTGCTCAACAACAAGGCGCTGCAATCGGTGGACGCGATCAAGCATCAGCGCTTCATCGTGATTCCGTATGTACAGGCCACGCCTGGGATCGACAACGTGCTGGCGGTTGAAACCCTGGCCAAGGGTTTCCACGGCGAATGATCAATCGTCGCTACGCCTTGTTGCTGGTTGCCCTCGGCGCGTTGTTGCTGGTGTCGTGCGTGGTGTCGCTGGGCTTCGGTCCGGCGCGGGTGCCGGTGGACGTGGTGTGGCGGATTCTGTTGCACAAGATTTTCGGTTTCGGCGTGCCGGACTGGGCCGCCGGGCAGGAACATATCGTCTGGCTGATCCGCGTGCCGCGCATGCTATTGGGTGCGTTGGTCGGCGCCGGGCTGGCCCTGATCGGTGCGGTGTTGCAAGCGGTGACGCGCAATCCGCTTGCCGACCCGCACCTGCTTGGAGTCACCTCCGGCGCGACCCTCGGCGCCGTGATCGTGGTGCTGCATGTGGGTGAAATCGTTGGCTTGCTGACCTTGCCTATCGCGGCGTTTATCGGTGCGTTGCTGAGCATGCTGATCGTGCTGATGATCGCCAACCGCAACGGGCGGCTGGACAGTGATCGGCTGCTGTTGTGTGGCGTGGCGGTGTCGTTCGTGATGATGGCGATCGCCAATCTGCTGCTGTTTCTCGGCGATCACCGCGCGAGTTCGGCGGTGATGTTCTGGATGCTTGGCGGGCTTGGGTTGGCACGCTGGGAATTGCTGGCGGTGCCGGCGGCCAGCGTGTTGCTCGGGTTGGTGTTGTTGCTGGGAATGGCTCGGCCACTGAATGCGTTGATGACGGGCGAGCAGACGGCCGTGACCCTCGGCCTCAATGCTCGCACCGTGCGACTGCGGGTGTTTTTGGTTGCTTCGCTGATGACCGGGGTGCTGGTGTCGATCAGCGGCTCCATCGGTTTTGTCGGGCTGATGGTGCCGCACATTGCGCGGCGTTTGGTCGGGGCGGAACATCGGCGATTGCTGCCGGTGTGCGTGTTGTTGGGCAGCATCTTTCTCGTCTGGGTCGACGTCGCCGCCCGCACCCTGATCGCCCCCGAAGACTTGCCCATCGGCGTTGCTACCGCCGCCATCGGTGGCTTGTTTTTCATCGGACTGATGCGCCGACGCTAATCCCTTGTGGGAGCGAGCTTGCTCGCGATGAAGGCATCACATTCAGCATCACTGTGACTGACCCACCGCTATCGCGAGCAAGCTCGCTCCCACATTTGTTTTGTGTGGCCTGCAATGTCTGCGCCCCAATGTGGCGCACCTCTTCGCACCAGCGCGCCAGACGCGATCCTTCATGGTGCGTCGCCCAAACCGCGCAACCGCTCTAATACGGCATTTCCCTGCCTTTTGCCGACCAGGCACAGCCCTTGCTAAAGAGCCTTCAGTAGTCCGCATCTGCCAACCAAGAAAATTCATAAGTTCATGGAGATCGCACAATGAAGCGTCGCAGCTTGATCAAGGCTTTCACACTATCGGCATCGATTGCCGCGATGGGCATGACCTGGAGCATCCAGGCCGCCGAGACCATCAAGGTTGGTATTCTGCATTCGTTGTCCGGCACCATGGCGATCTCCGAAACGTCGCTCAAAGACATGGCATTGATGACCATCGACGAGATCAACGCCAAGGGCGGCGTGAACGGCAAGATGCTCGAACCTGTGGTCGTCGACCCGGCATCGAACTGGCCATTATTCGCTGAAAAGGGCCGTCAGTTGCTGACTCAGGACAAGGTCGCCGTGGTGTTCGGTTGCTGGACGTCGGTGTCGCGTAAATCGGTGTTGCCGGTGTTCGAAGAGCTCAACGGCCTGCTGTTCTACCCGGTGCAATACGAAGGCGAAGAAATGTCGCCGAACGTGTTCTACACCGGCGCCGCACCGAACCAGCAAGCGATCCCCGCGGTGGAGTACCTGATGAGCGAAGAAGGCGGCAGCGCCAAGCGTTACTTCCTGTTGGGCACCGACTACGTCTACCCGCGCACCACCAACAAAATCCTGCGCTCGTTCCTGCACTCCAAAGGTGTGGCGGACAAGGACATCGAAGAGGTCTACACCCCGTTCGGCCACAGCGATTACCAAACCATCGTGGCCAACATCAAAAAATTCTCGGCCGGTGGCAAGACAGCAGTCATCTCCACCGTCAACGGTGACTCCAACGTGCCGTTCTATAAAGAGCTGGCCAACCAGGGTTTGAAAGCCACTGACGTTCCGGTCGTGGCGTTCTCGGTCGGCGAAGAAGAACTGCGCGGTATCGACACCAAGCCGCTGGTGGGCAACCTCGCGGCATGGAACTACTTCGAATCGGTCGAGAATCCGGCGAACAAGAAATTCGTCGCCGACTGGAAAGCCTACGCCAAGAAACACAACTTGCCGGGCGCCGACAAAGCGGTGACCAACGACCCGATGGAAGCCACGTACGTGGGCATTCACATGTGGGCGCAAGCGGCTGAGAAGGCCAAGTCCACCGACGTCAACAAAGTCCGCGAAGCCCTCGCCGGCCAGACCTTTGCCGCGCCGTCCGGTTACACGCTGACCATGGACAAGACCAACCACCACCTGCACAAGCCAGTGATGATCGGCGAGATTCAGGCGGACGGTCAGTTCAACGTGGTGTGGCAGACCGAAGGGCCGATCCGTGCTGAACCGTGGAGCCCGTTCATCTCGGGTAACGACAAGAAGCCGGATTATGCGGTGAAGAGCAACTAAGCCACTGGATGTCGGGCACCGTGCACCACGCTCGGGCCCGACACAAATCCCTGTGGGAGCGAGCTTGCTCGCGATGGCGGTGGGTCAGACAACATCCCTGTTAATTGATAGACCGCTATCGCGAGCAAGCTCGCTCCCACATTGTCCGCGCAAGGCGACTCTCTATGCCCACTGCCCTTTACCGCTTTATTCTCGCCATCGCATTTTTATTGCCGATGGCCGCACATTCTGGCGACGCCGAAGACTTCGTCGCGGCCAATCCCGTGCAGCAAGCCAAGCTTCTGGAGGCCTGGGCCGCGCAGCCCGATCCGGCCCGTAGCGAGCTGATCAACGCCCTGCAACAAGGCGAGTTGACCGTCGACGGCCAACCGAAAACCCTGCGCCTGAACAACCGCCTGCGGGGTCTGATCGACACCGCTATGGCCAGCCACCAATTGCTCGCCACCGACGCCAAAACCCGTCTGGCCGCCGCGCAGCAATTGCAGAAAAGCGCCAAACCGGCGCAGTTGAAATTCCTCGACCAGCAACTGGCTGGCGAAAAAGATGAAAGTGTCCATGCCGCTTTGAGCCTGGCGCTGGCCAATCTGCAACTGGTGGACACCGACCCGGCCGTGCGCCTTGCTGCTGTGCGTCTGCTCGGTGAAACCGGCGACCCGCTGGCCCGCACTCGCCTCGAAAGCCTGCTGCAACCCGCTGTCGAAGCCGACGCCGGCGTACGCACCGCGGCCGAAACCAGCCTCGCTCAGGTCAAACGCAAATTGCTGATCGGCGAGATCCTCGGCCAAGCCTTCAGCGGCATGTCGCTGGGTTCGATTCTGTTGCTTGCCGCACTCGGTCTGGCGATCACCTTCGGCCTGCTCGGCGTGATCAACATGGCCCATGGCGAGATGCTGATGCTCGGCGCGTACTCGACGTACGTGGTGCAGCTGATGTTCCAGCGCTTCGCCCCGCAAGCCATCGAGTTCTATCCGCTGATCGCGTTGCCGGTGGCGTTTTTCGTTACCGCCGCCATCGGCATGGCGCTGGAACGTACGGTGATACGCCACCTCTATGGCCGCCCATTGGAAACCCTGCTCGCCACGTGGGGCATCAGCCTGATGCTGATTCAGCTTGTTCGGTTGGTGTTCGGCGCGCAGAACGTCGAAGTGGCCAACCCGGCGTGGTTGTCGGGCGGGATTCAGGTTTTGCCGAATCTGATGCTGCCGTACAACCGCATCGTGATCATCGCGTTCGCGCTGTTTGTGGTGGTGCTGACCTGGTTGCTGCTGAACAAGACTCGCCTCGGTTTGAACGTGCGAGCCGTCACCCAGAACCGCAACATGGCCGCCTGCTGCGGCGTACCAACCGGGCGTGTCGACATGCTCGCCTTCGGCCTCGGCTCGGGCATTGCCGGACTCGGTGGCGTAGCCCTCAGCCAGATCGGCAACGTCGGTCCGGACCTTGGCCAGAGCTACATCATTGATTCGTTTTTGGTGGTGGTGCTCGGTGGTGTCGGCCAATTGGCCGGTAGTGTGCTCGCCGCGTTCGGCCTCGGTATCGCCAACAAAATTCTCGAACCGCAGATCGGTGCCGTGCTCGGAAAGATCCTGATCCTCGCGCTGATCATTCTGTTCATACAGAAACGTCCGCAAGGCCTCTTCGCACTGAAAGGACGGGTGATCGACTGATGAACCAGCCCCTGATGCTCACGGCCACGCAAAAGGCCGGCCCCAAAGTCACGATCGCCGTTGGCACGGTGATCCTCGTTCTGTTGATGGCGTTGCCGCTGTTGTCGTTGTTGTCGCCGGACAGCGCGTTTCATATCTCGGCCTACACACTGACGCTGGTGGGCAAAATCCTTTGCTATGCCATCGTTGCCCTCGCGCTGGATCTGGTCTGGGGATACGCCGGTCTGCTGTCCCTTGGTCACGGCTTGTTCTTCGCCCTCGGTGGTTATGCGATGGGCATGTACCTGATGCGCCAGGCGTCGGGCGATGGCTTGCCGGCGTTCATGACCTTTCTGTCGTGGACCGAATTACCGTGGTACTGGACCGGCACCAGCAGTTTCCTCTGGTCGATGTGTCTGGTGGTGTTGGCGCCGGGGTTGCTAGCGCTAGTGTTCGGCTTCTTCGCCTTCCGCTCGCGGATCAAGGGCGTGTATTTCTCGATCATGACCCAGGCCCTGACCTTCGCCGGAATGCTGCTGTTCTTTCGAAACGAAACCGGGTTTGGCGGCAACAACGGCTTCACCAATTTCCGCACGATTCTCGGGTTTGGCATTACTGAACCGGGGACTCGCGCAGTGTTGTTTTTTGCCACGGTGGTGTTGCTGGTGGCGAGCCTGTTCATCGGTTGGCGGCTGGCGCAAAGCAAGTTCGGCCGGGTGTTGACCGCGCTGCGGGATGCGGAAAACCGCCTGATGTTCTGCGGTTACGATCCGCGCGGTTTCAAGCTGTTCGTCTGGGTGTTGAGCGCAGTGTTGTGCGGCCTGGCCGGTGCGTTGTACGTGCCGCAAGTCGGGATCATCAACCCGAGCGAAATGTCACCGACCAACTCCATTGAAGCCGCGGTTTGGGTGGCGCTGGGTGGTCGCGGCACGCTGATCGGCCCGTTGCTCGGTGCCGGCGTGGTCAACGGAATGAAGAGCTGGTTCACCGTGGCCTTCCCGGAATACTGGCTGTTCTTCCTCGGCGCGCTGTTCATCGTCGTGACCTTGTACCTGCCCAAAGGCGTGATCGGTCTGCTTAAAAAAAGGGGTGAGCAATGAGAGTGACTGCGACGGCTGAATTCATGCTCGAACCAGCGTTTTTTCCGCCACTGGAGCCCAACAGGGACGCCGGCAGCAGCCGCGACGCCATCGGCCTCGGCCAACGCGTCGGCCCCGGCCTGAATACTCGCCACGGCACGATCCTGACCCTGGAAGACATCAGCGTCAGCTTCGATGGTTTCAAGGCGCTGAACGATCTGAACCTGTACATCGGCGCCGGCGAACTGCGCTGCATCATCGGCCCCAACGGCGCGGGCAAGACCACGCTGATGGACGTGATCACCGGCAAGACCCGCCCCAGTCACGGCAAAGCCTGGTTCGGTGAAACGCTCGACCTGACGCAGATGAGCGAAGTGCAAATCGCCCAGGCCGGCATCGGTCGCAAGTTCCAGAAGCCGACAGTGTTCGAAGCCTTGAGCGTTTTTGAAAACCTGGAGCTGGCGCAAAAAACCGACAAGTCGGTGTGGGCCAGCCTGCGGGCTCGCCTGAGTGGCGAACAGAAAGATCGCATCAGCGAAGTGCTGGAGACCATTCGCCTGACCACGTCGGTCAATCGTCCGGCGGGTTTGTTGTCCCACGGTCAGAAGCAGTTTCTGGAAATCGGCATGTTGCTGATGCAGGACCCGCAACTGCTGCTGCTCGACGAGCCGGTGGCGGGCATGACCGACGCCGAAACCGAATTCACCGCCGAACTGTTCAAGAGCCTGGCAGGCAAACATTCGCTGATGGTGGTGGAACACGACATGGGCTTCGTCGGCTCCATCGCCGACCACGTCACCGTGTTGCACCAGGGCAGCGTGCTGGCCGAAGGGTCGCTGGAGCAGGTGCAGGACAACGAGCGCGTGATCGAGGTTTATCTCGGTCGCTAGCCCTAGGACTGTAGGAGCTGTCGAGTGAAACGAGGCTGCGATCTTTTGATCTTGATCTTTCATGGAATTGCTGAAGATCAAAAGATCGCAGCCTCGTTTCACTCGACAGCTCCTACAGAGATCTACAGGGCGGGATGGAACAGAAGGAATTTGAAATGCTGCAAGTCGACAAGCTGCACCAGTATTACGGCGGTAGCCACATCCTGCGGGGCCTGACGTTTGAGGTGAAGGTCGGCGAAGTCACCTGCCTGCTCGGCCGTAACGGCGTCGGCAAGACCACCCTACTCAAGTGCCTCATGGGTTTGCTGCCGGCCAAAGAAGGCGCGGTGAACTGGGAAGGCAAACCGATTACCACGTTCAAACCACACCAGCGGGTTCACGCCGGGATCGCTTACGTGCCTCAGGGTCGGGAAATTTTCGGCCGGCTGACCGTGGAAGAAAACCTGTTGATGGGCCTGTCGCGATTTCCCGGTGCTGAAGCCAAGGAAGTCCCGGCGTTCATCTACGAACTGTTTCCGGTGCTGCTGCAGATGAAGCAACGGCGCGGCGGCGACTTGTCCGGTGGCCAGCAGCAGCAATTGGCGATCGGCCGCGCATTGGCCAGCCGTCCACGCCTGCTGATTCTCGACGAGCCCACCGAAGGCATCCAGCCATCTGTGATCAAGGAAATCGGCGCGGTGATCAAAAAGCTCGCAGCCCGTGGCGACATGGCAATTCTGCTGGTAGAGCAGTTCTACGATTTCGCCGCCGAACTGGCCGATCAGTACCTGGTGATGTCCCGGGGCGAAATCGTGCAACAGGGTCGCGGAGAAAATATGGAGGCCGAGGGTGTACGCGGTCTGGTTACGATCTGAGCGGTGTACTGTCAACTGTCATTGAGACACCGGGGGCGTGCGGCGTGCCAGCGTATAGGGAACCCAATCCGCCGTGACCGGGCCGCGATATCCAACCCAGATGGTGCCTGGATCGAGGACACGCAACTGGCCGATGCTCACCATCCGCCGGATCCGGCTCTCGGGTGTCGAGCCCATTCGGAATTTAGGATTGCCGGATGCGTTTTGCGGATTGATGGAGTACGCCACCAGAGAGCCATAGGGACTTGAAACATAATTATGTTTAAAGAAATCCACATGCTTGAAAGTTAAAGCGATATCGCCTATCGAAGGGAGCGCGATATACAACTTGACCTGGTCCTCGTTGTAGGAGGGGTACTTCCTGGCAATCTGTTCTTCATATTCCGGATGGGTGTGATAAAGGCCCATGCAACGGTATCCCGCTGGGTGACTGATCGTCTGGGTCTGTTGGTCGAACGGTAGCAAACGCTCAAAATCAACTGAAGTCGTCTCACCTTTTATAGGTGTTGTCGCGACAAACTTGCCGTCGGGGCACTGCAATATGAGCGCACCGTATTCTCTGTCGTTCGTGCGTGCATGCTGGTGAAGCCAATACGCCGCATCGTCCACGCAAATGAAAGGTTGGCTCACGGGTGGCAACACCGGCGCGGTCGAAGCTGTTGGTTGTACAGAATCAGTAGAAGTGGTCATCAAGAGACTCCAGGAAGTTAAGCCGCCCCGCTGGAGGAGGGGGCGTGCGCTTGCATCCTGGATTCTTTGCAACCACGCAAGGCGGTATATATGTCTCACATCTGCGCCAAGCACCAATTTATCGCACCGCGCTCGATACGACGCCTCGTATCGGTGCACAGCGACGATGAACAGCCGCTTCCTGCCTGCCATATCTGCCGGCACAGCCTTTGCACAGATCCTGACGACCTCACGATAAGCACTGACTATGACTCTTCCAGCTTCTGGCGCCTTGTTTACCCCCAGTTGGCATGCCGAACTGGAGTTAGGCTATGCCCGATTCGGCGACAGTACCCGGCCGGTTCAGCGCCGCCACCTGGGCCCGCTGCGGGTGCAGAAGCATCTGTATGCCGAAGGGCCGCAAGTGTGCCAGCACATCATCGTTCACCCGCCGGGCGGAATTGCCGGCGGTGATCGGCTGGATATCTCGGCCAGCGTCGGCCGCGATGCCTGGGCGCAAATCACCAGCCCTGGCGCGGCCAAGTGGTACCGCGCGGCAGGGCCGGCTTATCAACAACTCGACTTGCGCGTGGCCGCCGGTGCGACACTGGAATGGCTGCCACAGGAGACGATCATTTTCAGTGCAGCGCAGGCTGAACTCAGCACCTCCATCGACCTTGAGGGCGATGCCCGACTGTTCTATTGGGACGTCGTGGCGCTGGGCCGCCCGGCCAGTGGCGAGCGTTTCGACCTCGGGCATTTTCAGGCGCAGCTGGACATCCGCCGCGACGGTCAGTTGCTCTGGCATGAACGCCAGCGCATTGTCGGAGGTGATGGTTTGCTTGATTCGCCGATTGGGCTGGATGGGCAGCCGGTGTTTGCCACCCTGCTGGTGACCGGAGAGATCGATAGTGATTTGCTGGAGCGTTGTCGCTCGCTGCCCCATGACGTGCGCGGAGATCTGACCCAGTTGCCGGGACTGTTAGTCGCACGTTGCCTGGCCAGTGAAGCGCTGTTGGCGCGGGGCTGGCTGATTGATTTGTGGCGGTTGCTCAGGCCTGCGTTGCTCGGCCGAGAAGCCGTCCCACCACGAATATGGAGCACCTGAAACACGATCAATGTGGGAGCGAGCTTGCTCGCGATGGCGTAAGCACACACAACATTGACGTCACCAGACACACCGCTATCGCGAGCAAGCTCGCTCCCACAGGGGTTTTGTGTTTACAGCCTTAAATACTTTTTTATCTGCCGATATGGATTCCAAACGATGGACCTGACCCCACGCGAAAAAGACAAGCTGCTGATCTTCACCGCCGGCCTCGTGGCCGAGCGACGTTTGGCGCGCGGCGTGAAACTCAACTACCCGGAAGCCATGGCCTACATTTCCGCAGCGCTGCTCGAAGGCGCGCGTGACGGCCGGACCGTGGCCGAGCTGATGCACTTCGGCACCACCCTGCTCAGCCGCGAACAAGTGATGGAAGGCATCCCGGAAATGATCCCGGAGATCCAGGTCGAAGCGACCTTTCCCGACGGCACCAAACTGGTCACCGTTCACCAACCGATCGCCTGAGGCCGCGCCATGACTTACCACATCCGCGATGCAGCGCATGCCGACTTGCCGGCGATCCGCGACATTTACAACGACGCCGTGCTCAACACCACGGCGATCTGGAACGAACAGGCCGTGGACCTGGGCAACCGCCAGGCCTGGTTCAGCGCCCGGCAATCCCAGGGTTATCCGATTCTGGTGATCGTCGACGGCGACAACACTGTGCTGGGCTACGCTTCATTTGGTGACTGGAGACCGTTTGACGGTTTCCGCCACACCGTCGAGCACTCGGTTTACGTGCGCAGCGACCAGCGCGGCAATGGCCTCGGCCCGCGGCTGATGGAAGTGCTGATCGAACGCGCCAAAGGCTGTGACAAACATGTGATGGTCGCCGCCATCGAAAGCGGTAACGCCGCTTCTATTCGCCTGCATGAACGAGCCGGTTTCGTGACGACCGGCCAGATGCCCCAGGTGGGCACCAAGTTCGGTCGCTGGCTGGACCTGACCTTCATGCAACTGACCCTCAATCCTGGCGCGGAACCGCCGACCGCCAACAAGGAGTAATTTGCCATGAACGCCGCCCAACTGCGCCGCGTCAATGTTGAAAGCTTTGCGCACTATCGTCAGGGTTTGATTGATCTGCTGCTCGACGCCGTCGGCTATGGCGCCAGCGTCGGGTTCATGGCCAATCTGGACGCCGCCCAGGCCCGAGCCTATTTCGATGATGTTCAGGAGAACCTGAACAAGGGCAACGTGCTGCTGTGGGTGGTGGTCAAGGACGAGCAAGTGCAGGCCAGTGTGCAACTGACCCTGTGCCAGAAAGCCAATGGCCTGAACCGCGCCGAAGTGCAAAAACTGCTGGTGCGTGAACATGCGCGTCGCCGGGGTCTGGGCCAACAGTTGATGAGTGCACTGGAAACGGCCGCCCTCCAGCACAAGCGCGGCATGCTCTACCTCGACACCGAGGCCGGCTCCCCTGCCGAAGACTTCTACAAGGCGCTGGGTTACACCCGCGCCGGCGTAATCCCCGACTATGCCTGCGACCCGAGCGGTCGCTACAAGCCGACCGCCCTCTACTACAAGATCCTCCAGGGAGCCCATTGATGATTCCCGGTGAATACCAGATCCAGCCCGGCGACATCGAACTCAACGTTGGCCGTCGCACCCTCAGCCTGAAGGTGGCCAACAGCGGTGACCGGCCGATCCAGGTCGGTTCGCATTACCACTTCTTCGAAACCAACGATGCGCTGACGTTCGACCGCGCCGCCAGCCGCGGCATGCGCCTGAACATTCCCGCCGGCACCGCCGTGCGCTTCGAGCCGGGACAGAGCCGCGAGGTCGAGTTGGTCGACCTGGCCGGACATCGCCGGGTGTTCGGGTTTGCCGGCAGGATCATGGGTGACCTGTAAGTAATGCAGTGCCGGCTCTGGCCCCATCGCGAGCAAGCTCGCTCCCACAGGGGAACGCGGTCAACTGTGGGAGCGAGCTTGCTCGCGATTAGCGAGCTATGCGAGCGGTCTCAAATTCAATTGAATCTCAAGGCGAACGAATGAAGATTTCCCGTCAGGCCTACGCCGACATGTTCGGCCCCACCGTCGGTGACAAGGTCCGTCTGGCCGACACCGAGCTATGGATCGAAGTCGAGAAAGACTTCACCACCTACGGCGAAGAAGTGAAATTCGGCGGCGGCAAAGTCATCCGCGACGGCCAGGGCCAAAGCCAATTACTCGCCGCAGAGGTCGTCGATACCCTGATCACCAACGCGCTGATCATCGACCACTGGGGCATCGTCAAGGCCGACGTCGGCCTCAAGGACGGCCGCATCGCCGCCATCGGCAAGGCCGGCAACCCGGACATCCAGCCGAACGTAACCATCGCAGTCGGCGCCAGCACCGAAGTCATCGCCGGTGAAGGCATGATCCTCACCGCGGGCGGCATCGATACCCACATCCACTTCATCTGCCCGCAGCAGATTGAAGAAGCATTGATGAGCGGCGTCACCACCATGATCGGCGGCGGCACCGGCCCGGCCACGGGCACCAATGCAACCACCTGCACGTCCGGACCATGGCACCTGGCGCGCATGCTCCAGGCCGCCGATGCGTTCCCGATGAACATTGGCTTCACCGGCAAGGGCAACGCCAGCCTGCCGGAGCCGTTGATCGAGCAGGTCAAGGCCGGCGCCATCGGGCTGAAGTTGCACGAAGACTGGGGCACCACCCCGGCGAGTATCGACAACTGCCTGAACGTCGCCGACCAGTACGACGTACAAGTGGCGATCCACACCGACACACTCAACGAATCCGGTTTCGTCGAAACCACCCTTGCCGCCTTCAAGGGCCGCACTATCCACACCTATCACACCGAAGGTGCGGGTGGCGGTCACGCGCCGGACATCATCAAGGCCTGCGGTTTTGCCAACGTGCTGCCGAGCTCCACCAACCCGACCCGGCCGTTTACCCGCAACACCATCGACGAACACCTCGACATGCTGATGGTCTGCCATCACCTGGACCCAAGCATTGCCGAAGACGTGGCCTTCGCCGAAAGCCGCATCCGTCGTGAAACCATCGCCGCCGAAGACATCCTCCACGATCTCGGTGCGTTCTCGATGATCAGCTCCGACAGCCAGGCCATGGGCCGCGTTGGCGAAGTCATCACGCGCACCTGGCAGACCGCCGACAAGATGAAAAAACAGCGTGGCCCATTGCCCGGTGACGGCGAAGGCAACGACAATTTCCGCGCCAAACGCTACATCGCCAAGTACACGATCAACCCGGCAATCACCCACGGCATCAGCCATGAAGTGGGCTCGGTCGAAGTCGGTAAATGGGCCGATCTGGTGCTCTGGCGCCCGGCGTTTTTCGGGGTCAAACCGACGCTTATTCTCAAGGGCGGTGCCATCGCGGCCAGCCTGATGGGCGATGCCAACGCGTCGATCCCGACGCCGCAACCGGTGCATTACCGTCCGATGTTTGCCAGCTACGGTGGTTCGCTGCATGCCACCAGCCTGACCTTCATCAGCCAGGCGGCGCAGGAGGCCGGGCTTGCTGAAGCACTGGGTTTGAAAAAGAAAATCGCCGTGGTCAAAGGTTGCCGCGACGTGCAGAAAACCGACCTCATTCACAACGATTATCTGCCAAGTATCGACGTCGATCCGCAGACCTATCAGGTCAAGGCTGACGGCGTTTTGCTGTGGTGTGAACCAGCGGATGTGCTGCCGATGGCTCAGCGCTATTTCCTGTTTTGATCGGTTAAGCGGGACAAAGAAAAGGCCTGGATGCTTGCGCAAATCCAGGCCTTTGTTCATCGCTTAAAAAAGATCTAAAGCATTGATTACCCGACCCCCTCTCATTATCCCGGCACGAAGCGTGTTTAAGGCTTGACGGTAAAAGGGACTTCAACCCTTTGTAGTTTCGCCCGATCAATGGCTTGTTGAGTCAAGGTTGTGGACAGCTTCTTCATGGCGTTGAATTGCGTGACCTCATCCGCATCCTTGAGGTCGTTTTGCAAATCGTTGTATTCCTTGCTGTAGGTTTCTTCGAGATAGCGTTCCCAAAATGGCTGTTCGAGAATCCGCTGCGCAAGCAGCTCGCCCTCTTCCAGCGCGAGGACTCGCTGATAAGCATCCTCGATCATCCCCTGGGTCACACCGGCTATATTCCTGAACAACATGCCCCGCGATTGCCACGGCAGGTTCAAACGCTCTGCGAGGTCAGTCATGTAGGCCAGGTGAACTTCCACTTCATCGATGGTGCCAGTGACAACGCCCCCCTCTTGGCGGCGGAATGCCTCTCCTGCGGCCAACCGGTCCGCCACTCGACGTCGGGCTATGGCACCCAACTCATCAAGCCTTGACTTGCCACGGGCCAGCGACGCCAGCTCGGCCTCCACAAGGTCTGTATTCGCCAGGGAATTCGCTTCATGAACCAGCACCTCGACACCCATGGCGTTGAAAAACTGAGTTCCGCCGTCAGCGCACACGGTTGACGCTACAGCTTCAGAAAATATCTTTTCCCGCAGTTCGGTGTTTTCTTCCATGGCTGTCAGCATGCGCCAGACCTTGGCAGTGAGATCAGCTTTGTAACTCGTATTAGAGCCCCTGAAGTCGGCCGACTCCGTCAACTTTCCAAGCTCCTTGAAAAAGGGCTCGGAGCCGAACTCATCCTCGACGGCATCCCAGATGGGCTGGCGGGCATTCCACTCGTCCAGGGTAATTCCCTCATCCCAAAACGAACTGTCCACCGTCCCCCGTGGTGGATAGGGACGGTCAGGGTCCAGCCCGACCGACTCAATATATTGTTTGAGCTGCTCCAGGTTCTCGGCGGACAGCCATTGCGGTTCGCGACTCACGTTTGTACGGGCGATCAGTTCGGCGCTGACTGAACCGGGGGCCACCGTCGGAAGCTGGCTGATGCGGTTGTAACGCAGGTCCAGGAACATATTGCGCGCTCGCTGTTTTGCGAACAGCCCAATCGGCCATGAGTCAATTCCGGTGTCGTCCAGGGCCAGTATCATCAGGTTCGGCATCTGGCTGATATCCGGCACCCGTCCGAGTGGATTGCCATCGAGCTTCAACACTCTCAACCGGGTCATGGTGCGCAGCCTTGCGACGCTCTCTTCCGTCAACGAGATCTGATTGTTGGAAAGAAACAGGTCGTGCAGATGTCGCATGTCGCTGATCACCTTGGGAAAAGTGTTCAAACGGTTTCCGACCATGCTCAACTGGCGCAACTGGCGAAACGGCGCCAGAAAGGATTGTTGAAGGGGGAGCAATTTGGCGTTGAGCAAGCTCAACAGCGTGACATGGTCAAAATTGGCGGTCAGCAATGGCATTCCGGGGAGGTGTTGATCCAGAGGCAAACCATCCAGAATCAGCGCCTGCGGCTGGATAATCCCCGGAGCTTCAATACCTCGAGGTCCGGTTCGCTGCCAACATTGCCGGATCGCTTCATACACGCTTTTCCTGGAAGTCCACTCTGCCACTCCTGCCGGACTGTAACGGAACGCTTGGGTTGGTGAATTCATCCAGCTCTGAAACGAATGATTCAATGCATTGAACTCATTCTCCAGAACCCGCACTCGCCGTTCAGCCGCGCCGTCACCCCATCCGCGGAGCATGGACTCAACCTCTGCCTCGGTGAACGCGGGATACAACGTATGGACTCGTCCCCGAAGAGCGCTCCAGCCGGGCTGGCGTATGGGATAGCCTTGCATACCGCCGCGCAGGCGCATTTTTTCCGGATCATAGGCCGGCTTGCGCACCGGGTGGTCTAACAGGACCTGCTCGAATTGATCGTGACGAAGTGGTGAACGCTGTATCGCGTCCCTCAGCTTGTCGCCCTGAAAGATCTCGTAGCCCAATGCCTTGCGCTCTGTGTCGGGCAGGGCATGCAGCAGTGAACTGTAGAAGTCGTCGGCGCCATGCAGGTGTCGATTGCTTTCATCGCGGGTGTGGTAGCGGCCGTCCTTATCAAAGATCAAGACCTTGCGGATCGGTGCCGCCTGCTCCCCAGCGCTGGCCTGCAGCATACCGCTGAAGGACAACTCACGGATTTCGATGCGCACGTTCGGCGACCAGCCCGGCAGCTTCTGAACCGAGCACAGCTTCAGCCGAAGGGTATCGATATTTTCAAGTGGCTCAAGGTAGAGGCCTTCATAGGCGCGAGCCACACGCACTTTGTTGTGTGCGGCGCGGATTTGCTGGCGCAGCCCCAACGGGGTGCGGTTTTTTTCTTTGAGAAAGCGCAGGTCTTCCGGGTCCGCATCCTCCAGCAACTTTTCAATCACACCGCGCGGCAGATCAGGGTAGTCGCCTTGCAGCCTGGCCACCCGAGCATCGGTCGAAGCCTGCGTACCTTTGTACTGGGACTCAAAAATTCGCGCCTGGCGCTTGTTGGCCCGTTTCGCCAGTTCCTCACGCAGTGCGTTGATGCGCACGGCCTTGTCGGTGGAGATCGCCCTGCCGAGTAACCCTTCTATTTCAGGCTCGTCCAAAGATTCGATCACCCGCCTCTCCAGCCCGCCGGCCTTGAGTTCAGCCAAGGTCAATTTCAGTGTGTCGGAAGCTGACGCATTGGCGTTGCCAAAGGTAACTGCCTGGCCGCCGACCGGTAGCGGGTCGGTCAAAGTGATGGCTCTGGCTTCCGGCCATCGCGGTAGGTCCGTCATCAGATCGGGCAGGTATCCGGCCAGCCCTTCGCTAATCAGGCCGCTGCGAATCTGCTCGCCGAGTTTGCCTACCCGGGCCTGTATATCGAAGCGCTCAACGGCATCGGTCAACAGCGGCGGCGGCAGTTCATGCTCGACGTGGAGCCGGCGCAGTGCATTTTCGTCAACACCGCTGACGTTGAGAAGCTGCTCCAGTGTCGTATCGCTGAAGGTACTGGCTAACGGGTTGAGTCGACGCAGGACCCGAATCTTGTCCCATTCGACGGGGCGGTCGAGTTCGGTCTTCCAGGCGCCTGCCGCGTTGTGCTCGACCTGCGGCGCATAGGCGCCAGTCCGTGTCGGATGTTGCACGCGATGTTTACCGGTTTGAGGATCCTTTTTGACCACGTATTGCTTGTCTTCCAACTGAAGTACATCGCGCCCGTTGTGTTGATGCAAACCCACGTCGTCGGGTCTGGAACCCTTGGGCAACGCGATCTTGTGCTCGTAAGGTGCAAGATCGGGGTTCCACATTCGTGTAGAACCATCAGGCATTGAAACAGGCTTGAGGTTATCGACAAATGACGATGGCTTGACCGCTGCAGCGCCGGAGGGCAACACATGGCCTGCACCTATCAGCGCCAGTTGGGCAAAGTTGATGATGACGCTGTTGATGTGGGCAGAGGCTTCGTCCTTGTCACCGTTGCTCCAGTCCTCAATCCCCTCGGCGAACTCCGCCATCAGTTGGGCGACCATTACCCCCAGTACGACCTCCCCCATTCCCGGCACCAGCATTGCCGCGAAGCTCAAGACGTTCCAGCCGATATCCAGATAGCTGATCAACCTGTTCCAGCGGGTTTTGGCGTCTTCGTCACCCGTAGGCACCGCAATGAGCCGGGCATCGGCGATGGCCTTGTCGCGCTTCTCGCGGTACAGGTAATCCCAGAGGTTACCCGGGATCGGGACAGTGATCGGTTCGACGTCAGGGTTTTCGATCGGCGTTTCCCGCCACCAGGGCCCCATGCTGAGCGGCTCGCGCTGATGCCATGTAATTTCCTTGAGTCGCTCGTTAACCCGTTTGAAGAATTTCGGCTTGTCCCTTTGGGCAACAAACCGACTGAAGAACTGCTGATACTGTGTGTCTTTCAGTTGGGTGACCAACTCCGTCATGAACGCTGTCAGTGACGGGTATTCTTTCAAGGGATGAATCGGGTCATCAGGTACATAGGCAATGAGCGGTCCGGCCAATCGACTTTGATCATAAAAGTCCGCCCTGCGCCTGTACTCCTGCGTTAAAGCCTCTGGCCCATTGGCGAATACGTCGCTGACCAATTTGAATCTTTCATACGCATTATCAGTTAACCCCGGAATACGCCTGGACCACTCATGTAAAAATAGAAGTTCCTCGGGCAGAAAACTTCCCAGAGCTTCTTCTATGACGCTTTTTTCCGCAACGGCACTAAACAGTACAACACCTGACAACTCAAAGCCCATTATCCTTAATCGGTGAACTTGCAAGGGTTTTCCATGGTATTGGATATCGTTGTTACCGCGCCCCAACTCCTGAATTTTTGTCCAACTGTAGTGCCCGATATCCGACGACATGAGAGCGGTCAATGCCACCACTTCCAACGCTGACTTTTCAACGGCAACAGCCTGTTTGCACAGCGCCACCTGTTCCTTGGAGCCGGTGGGCATCAGCAGCGACTTGATATGATTTTGGTACTGCGTACCGATATCCAGCGTCCGACAGAGCGCGGTAAATTGCTCGACGGTGATCGGATGCAGCATCGGCGAGCCAGTGTTGTCGGCGGTATAGACGCCGGAGCCACTGCGAAAGGCTCCTGCCTTGGTCTCAGGCTCTTCGAAATTGTGCAGCGCGGCATCCAGCAATGAAGAATGCCTGGAGTGGGTGCCGCCACTGTCGATCCCAAATATGATTTTGTCGGGCACGTAAAGCCGAAGGGTTGTTTTCTCGACGTCCAGATCAACATCGAAATTCGTCTTGATAGCTTCCGTCAGCAGCGGTTTTGCAAAGTCTTGAATGTTCTGCTGGAGCAACTTCAACATCGAGTCCAGTTCGCCTTGTTGATACCCGTGCTGTTGCAATAGTTCTTTCAGTTTCTGTCGACCCATAGGCCTTAGTGCTTGATAGTTTTTCGGCACTGCCACGTTTTCTTTCAAGGACTCCAGTCTATGGGGCGGCGCGTTTTTTATAGCGTCCGGAATGAGCGCCTTGATCTTTTCATAGTGAACACCTTTATATTCGGCTAAAGCGTGGCTCGGGGACGGAGTTGAGGGTGTAATCGACATCGTCATGACAACCTGAATTTATTAAATAGGTCTTCAGATTACTGACTCAAATTAAAAAACAAAAATCAAATTCCTGTTCACAAAATAGTAAAAAACATAATAACCACCCAACTATTTGAGGGGTAAAAATAACTATATACCGCACATCAATTACGTTTGTTATGTACGAACACTTGCGCAAACGATCCAGGCCTTGCACGACCGCCTACCCAAAGGCCTCGAGATGCACCACACTTCCTGGCTCTCATTGCTCCTGCCAGGTGTCCGGCTATGCGTTTATCTGAATTCATCGTGCAGCATGTAGATCGCATCGTTGATGAATGGGAAAAATTCGCCGAAAGCATCAGTACCGACTCTTCACTGGACCGCGCGACATTGCGCGATCACGCGAAGTCAATTCTGCTGGCCTCGGCATCCGATATGCGCAAGGCCCAGACCGCCAGCGAGCAAGCGGCCAAGGCCAAGGGGGAAGGTCCGGAGAAAACCCCGAGCCTGAACATGGCTGCCGCCAGCCATGGTGAACTTCGCCACACCGCTGGCTTCGACCTGGTGCAAATGACCTCCGAGTTCCGCCACTTGCGGGCCTGCGTGATTCGCCTGTGGGTCGACAGCCTTGAGTCGCCGGAACTTCAATACTTTCAAGACATGATTCGTTTCAATGAAGCCATCGACGAAGCCCTGGCCGAGTCCACCGCGGCCTATGCCGAGCAGGTCAATCGCTCGCGGGACATCTTTCTGGCGATCCTCGGCCATGACCTGCGCGCCCCCCTGCAAGCGGTGAGCATGTCCACTGAAATGCTAATGCGAAAAACCGCGCTCGAAGGCGATGCGCTGACCTTCGCGATGAATATCAAGCGCGGTGCGCGACACATGGCGGTGATGGTCAGCGATCTGCTGGAACTGGTACGCAGTCGCCTGGGCAAGAGCCTGCCGATCGAACCGGCACCCATGGACCTGGCCGATGCGGTGCATGCAGCAATTGCCGAAGCGTGCGCCGGCAACCCGGAGTGCGATCCGACAGTGAACGTGCAGGGAGACACCCGAGGTGTATGGGATGCCGGGCGGCTTGATCAACTGCTGCAGAACCTGATCGGCAATGCGTTGCAACATGGTTTGAACAAGCGTGACGTGACAGTCACCCTCATCGGCGAACCCGACACGGTTCGCCTCACGGTGCATAACTACGGAGCACCGATTCCCGAGGACGCTATTGGCACGATCTTCGATCCACTGGTGCGCAGCGCCGACGAAGAACTCGGCCAGCCATCCACCAGCCTCGGTTTGGGCCTGTTTATCGTCAAGGAAGTGGTCAACGCTCATTCCGGGACGATCGAGGTCAGTTCCAATGAGGCTGATGGCACGCTGTTTACCGTGGTGTTGCCCAGGAACATCTAGGGTTGTTGCGGGGAAAAGTCTTTTGTGGCGAGGGAGCTTGCTCCCGCTCGAGCGCGAAGCGGTCGCAAACCCAGCGACGCGGTATGTCTGACGAACTCCGGCTGCAAGTGTTGGGGCTGCTGTGCAGCCCAGCGGGAGCAAGCTCCCTCGCCACAGGTTCAGTGCTCAACGCTACTCAACCACTAACCGAGCCAACCGCTGCTTGAGCATGCGGTTCTCGGCCCGCAGTTGCTGGACCTCTTCAAGCAGGTCCAGCGCCAGGGCGACGCCTTCCCATTCCAGCTCCAGATCGTGCCGCAGCTTGGCGGCACGTTTGGCCAGTGCCAACTCATAATCGTTGAAACGCCAATCCTTGGGCTGGTTGCCCTGAGGTTCGAGGATGCCGTGTTCGACGATTTCGATCACGTAGACGTCCGACAGGTCGGTCGCCTCACAGAATTCTGCCATGTCCAGTTGAACGATCAGGGGGTTGCTCATGATGGGCTACTCCGTCTCTTGGATCAGAAGTTTTCTCTGGGGTTGAAAGCCGCTTTTTTCGCCAGTTCCTGCCACAACGCCTTGACCTCGTCGTCCGAGGCTTTAGGCATGACGGCCTTGAGTTGTACAAACAGATAACCGCGATGACCGGCCTTGTTCAACAATCCATGGCCCTTGGCACGCATGCGCTGGCCGTTCTGACTGCCGGCGGGAATCTTGAGGTTGATCTTGCCTGTCAGGGTCGGCACGGCAACTTCGGCGCCCAACGCCAATTCCCACGGGGCCAACGGCAAGGTAATGATCAGGTTCTCGCCTTCGACGTCGAACTTGGGGTGCGGCGCAAAGCGAATGATCAGGAACAAGTCGCCATTGGCCCCGCCACCAGTGCCCGGTGCACCCTGGCCCTTGAGGCGGATGCGCTCGCCGTCGGCCACGCCGGCCGGGATCTTCACGTTCAGGCTTTTGCTGGTGTTGCTGACATGCTGGCCGGCAGCGTTGTACTGCGGCACCTGGAAGGTGACCTTCTTCGATTCGTTCGAGAGGGTTTCTTCCAGAAAAATCCCGAGTTCCATTTCCACGTCTTGCCCTCGACGCCCGGCGCTACGGCCCGACTGTCCACCACCAAAACCAGGACCACGGTTGCCGAAAATCGAACTGAAGAAGTCCGAAAAATCGCCTGTGTCCTGACCACCGCCGAAACCGCCTGCGCCACGACCCTGCCAACCCGGCGGGCCCTGGAACGGTTGGCCGTGCTGGCCGTATTTGCGCAAGTCGTCGTATTCGGCGCGCTTGTCGGCGCTTTTCAGCGCTTCATAGGCTTCCGAGGCGTCTTTGAATTTGGACTCGGCGTCCTTTTCCTTGCTGACGTCCGGGTGATACTTGCGCGCCAGCTTGCGATAGGCGGCCTTGATCGTCTTATCGTCCGCAGTCGGTTCCACACCGAGAATCTTGTAATAGTCTTTGAAGTCCATCTAAGGATCACCATCCGTTATCAAAATCGCGCCACCATCGGCAGCATGCGCTCATTGGCAGCCGCGAGGTTGACCGATCTCAAGGTTGTGACCGGGGCGCGCATCAGAAGTTTATCGGCAGCGGTGGACGGTTCTTGCGACCGTCCTGGGGCTGCCAGGCGCAATGCAGACAAGTTTGGGGCATATCGCCGTCTTTACAAGGCGCCAATCAACGAGATTTAGCGGATAGTCGGCCTTCGAATCTGCGCCGCACTGACATACACTGCGCGGCCGTTTTTTAACCGGAACTCGAAAGACATGAAAAACGCATCTCCAGCCCGTGCCTGTGGTATCGACTTCGGCACGTCCAACTCCACCGTCGGCTGGCTGCGCCCCGGCATGGAAACGCTGATCGCGCTGGAGGACGACAAGATCACCCTGCCTTCGGTGGTCTTCTTCAACATGGAAGAACGCCGCCCGGTGTACGGCCGACTGGCGCTGCACGAGTACCTGGAAGGTTATGAAGGCCGGCTGATGCGCTCGCTCAAGAGCCTGCTCGGTTCCAAGCTGATCAAGCACGACACCAGCGTCCTCGGCACGGCAATGCCGTTCAAGGACTTGCTCGGGCTGTTTATCGGTCAGCTGAAGAAGCGCGCCGAAACCGCCGCCGGTCGCGAGTTCGATGAAGTGGTGCTCGGTCGCCCGGTGTTCTTCGTCGATGACGATGAAATGGCCGACCAGGAAGCCGAAAACACTCTGGTGGACGTGGCCCGCGCCATCGGTTTCAAGGACGTTTCGTTCCAGTACGAACCGATTGCGGCGGCATTCGACTATGAGTCGACCATCGAAAAAGAAGAGTTGGTACTGATCGTCGACATCGGCGGTGGTACGTCCGACTTCTCGCTGGTGCGCCTGTCCCCTGAGCGCCGGACCCACGACAACCGTCACGACGACATCCTCGCCACCGGCGGTGTGCACATCGGCGGGACCGATTTCGACAAGCAGCTGAGCCTGCAAGGCCTGATGCCGCTGTTCGGCTATGGCAGCCGGATGAAGAGCGGCGCTTACATGCCGACCAGCCATCACATGAACCTGGCGACCTGGCACACCATCAACTCGGTGTACTCGCAGAAGTCGACCTTGGCGCTGGGCAGCATGCGTTACGACATCGAAGACACCGGCGGCATCGATCGCCTGTTCAAGCTGATCGACCAGCGCGCCGGCCACTGGCTGGCCATGGAAGTGGAAGAAACCAAGATCCAGCTGACCCACGCAGACAGCCGCCATGTGCCGCTGGACCGCATCGAACCGGGTTTGAGCGTGGAGTTGAGCCGGGCACTGTTCGAATCGGCCATCGACAACTTGCTGGAGCGCGTGCGCAACAGTGTCACCCAGCTGCTGAACGACGCCAATGTGCGAGTCGATCAGGTGGATACGGTGTTTTTCACGGGCGGTTCGAGCGGGATTCCGGCACTGCGTAACAGCGTCTCGGCGATGTTGCCGAATGCGCGGCATGTGGAAGGGAACATCTTCGGCAGTATCGGCAGTGGCTTGGCGATTGAAGCGATGAAGCGCTACGGCAACATGGATTGATCCGAAACCCTGTGGCGAGGGAGCTTGCTCCCGCTGGGCCGCGAAGCGGCCCCCTTCTTATCCCCAAAAGCAGGGGACTGCTACGCAGTCCAACGGGAGCAAGCTCCCTCGCCACAATTAGATCATCGCCGGGTTACACCATCCCCACCTGCTTCAACTCACTCTTCAAATACGCGTAATAAATCGGCCCCGCCACCACCCCCGGCAGGCCGAACGCGGCCTCGAACACCAGCATTGCCAGCAGCAACTCCCACGACTTGGCACTGATCTGCCCGCCAACGATGCGCGCGTTGAGAAAGTATTCGAGCTTGTGGATAAAAATCAGATAACCCAGCGCCGCCACGGCCACCCAGATCGACAGCGACAAACCGACGATGGTGATCAGGGTGTTCGACATCAGGTTGCCGATCACCGGCAGCAGGCCGAGCAGGAAGGTCAGCACGATCAGGGTTTTGGTCAGCGGCAGCTTGATCCCGAACATCGGCAGGACCACCGCCAGGAAAATCCCGGTGAAGAAGGTGTTGAGCAGGGAAATCTTGATCTGGGCGAACACGATGTTGCGAAACGCCTGGACCAACAGGTGCAAGCGGTCGAACAGCGCGGCGGCCAAGGGCTTGCGCTTGGTCACGTCCGGCACGCGCTGCAAGGCAATGATCGCCCCCAGCACCATGCCGATCAGCAGCGTCACAAACATGTGCGCCGCGTCCTTGCCCACCAGCTGCAAGTCGCTGAGGTGCTTGCTCACCCACTCGCCAATCGCCACGCGGAACTCGGCGGCGCTGGCAGGCAGATAGGCGTCGATGAACGGCGGCAGTTGCCCGCGCGCCCGATCAACCACACCCATGAATTTGTCGAGAGAAGCGCCGGGGTTTTCCGCTTCGTGCAGCAGAAAGCTGAAGGCACCGGCAAAGATCAGCGTCAACACACTGACCACTAGCGTTCCCAACAACGCCACTGCCAGCCAGCGCGCACGCCGACCTTCGATCAGGCGCTGCAATTGCGGGGTGAGCATGTTGACCAGTTCGAACACCAGCAGCCCAGCTAGCAGACTGGGCAGCAACCGCAGCGGTATCACCAGCAACAAACCGCCGAAAATGATGACCCAACTGATGATTAGCAAGACGTGACGTTGAGAAAACGTTGGCATACAGCCTCAAAACGAACGGCGTAAAAGGATTGGCAGTCTGCCAGCGTTCCGATGCCAGCACTAGGGATTGTGTAGGTCGACCTTAGTGGGGGCGCTGGCGACTTTTTGCAGTGAGCTTATTGGCCCCATCGCGAGCAAGCTCGCTCCCACATTTGTCCTGCGTACACAGTTCCACTGTGGGAGCGAGCTTGCTCGCGATGGGGCACTAAAAACCACCACAAACTTCCCGCCCCCACACCCGAGCATGTTGTTATTTTTTCTTCAGGCAATCGCTCATGAAGGTTTTGCGCGCATCGCCCTTGAGCGCCTTAGTAGCAGCATCGGCGTTGCAGGTTTTCATTTTTTCTTGCTGAGGCGTCAGGGGTTTGGCGGCATCTGCGGCGGGTGCAGCTTTGAGGCAATTGCTCATGAAGGCTTTGCGTTCGTCTCCCTTGAGGGTTTTCGCGGTAGCGTCAGCATTGCAGGTGGTCATCTTGTTCTGTTGCTCGGTGGCGGCAAAGCCCTGGGCGCAGAGCAGCAAACCGATCATCAACAAAGGGACACGCAACATCTTCATGGAGTTTTCTCCTTGTTGCCGCACCGACGAGCACGGCCTCGCTCTGGAGTGTAGACAACACCTGTTACACCTTCCTGGCCTCAAGGTGGCTGCGCCGATACTGTTCCGGCGTGCACTCCGCCTGGCGTTGAAACATCGCGATAAACGCTGAGCCGGTGCTATAGCCCATATCGAAGGCGATCTCCTGAATGCTGCGGTGACTGTCCAGCGCTTCGATCGCTGCCAGAAACCGCAACCGCTGCCGCCACTCACCAAAACTCATGCCCAACTCACGCACGAACCGCCGCGCCAGGGTGCGTTCGCTGACATGGATCTGCGCGGCCCATTCCGCCAAGGGCCGGTTATCACCGGGCTCGGCCTGCAAGGCTTCGAGTATCCCGAGCAAGCCGGGGCTGCTGGCGTAAGGCAGGTAACACTCATGCACCGGCGCCTGCTGCAGCTGATCCACCAACACCTGAGCCAGACGTTTGTCAGCGTCTTGCTCGGGAATCTTCACATCCCGGGTGGCGAAGTCTTTGAGGATCGCTTTGAGGATGTCGCTGATGGCCAGGGTGCAGGCCTGTTGCGGCAGATCCTGGCACATCAGCGGAGCCAGGCAGACCGCGCGATAGTTGATCGGCTGATGGCTGTAGAAGCTGTGCTCGGTCTGCGGCGGCACCCACACCGCATATTGCGGCGGTGACATGAAGCGGCTGCCGCCGATATCCATGTGCAATACGCCGTGGGCCGAATACTCCAGCGTGCCCCATGGATGACGATGCGCCGAGGCATAACGATGCGCATCGAAGTCGGCATAACGGAAGTACACCGGGGCAGGCAGTTCGCTGAAATCCAGCAGATCGATGTGTTTACTGTTCATGCTGTCCGTCATCAGGGGCAGGTTGTCTGGATCGAAGTATAGGCTTGTATCCAGACAGGCGATAATCACCCCTCATTAACGTTCTGGTTTTTATCGATGCAATACGCTTATCCCCTGCTGGCCATTTTCATTTGGGCCGGCAACACCGTGATCACCAAGATGTCGGCCGGGGCGATCTTCCCCGCCGAGATCGGCTTTTACCGCTGGCTACTTGCCGGACTGCTGTTCACACCTTTCATGCTCAAACCGGTGATCGCCCATTGGCCAGCGATCCGTCCGAACCTGGGCAAGATCTTTGTGCTGGGCGTGCTCGGCATGGCTGTTTACCAAAGCCTGGCGTACTTCGCGGCGAGCCTGACCTCGGCCACCAACATGGGGATCATCCTGTCGCTGATGCCGTTGATGTCGCTGGCCATGGCGATCATTAGCCTCGGCCAGCGCCTGACCATCGGGGCCCTGGCCGGTGCGGTGCTGTCGTTCGCGGGGGTTTTGGTGGTCGTCTCATCCGGCAGCCTTGGTGCGCTGCTCGAACACGGGGTGAACCTGGGTGACGCGATGATGCTGATCGCCACCCTGGCCTACGCGATCTACAGCACGCTGCTGAAAAAATGGCAGCTGCGTTTGCCGCCGCTGGTGTTGCTGTACATGCAGGTATGGGTCGCGGTGGTGGTGCTGTTTCCGCTGTTCCTCGCGTCACCGAAGATCGGCCCGACGCTGCAGAACATTCCGCTGGTGCTTTACGCCTGCCTACTGGCCTCGATGGTTGCGCCATTGGCGTGGATGCAGGCTGTGATCCGCCTGGGGCCGAGTCGGACCACGCTGTTTTTCAATCTGCTGCCGCTGATTACTGCGCTGATTGCGGCGGTGGTGCTGCATGAACAGTTGGCGATGTATCACCTGGTCGGCGGGATGTTGACGCTGGGTGGAGTGATTCTTTCGGAGCGCTGGACCACCGTGTTGGGCCGTAAGGTTAGCGTTGCCTGATAGAAAAAGATCGCAGCCTTCGGCAGCTCCTACGGGAGAACGCATTCCAACGTAGGAGCTGGCGAAGCCTGCGATCTTTTGATCTTATAGACCCGCGGCTTTCAGCCGGGCAGCATGCTCGACAAACAACCGGACCGGCTCCGCGCCCTTGCCCACCAAACCCAACGACTGATTGACGATGTCGAAGTGATCCATCGGATACTCATCACCAATCACTGTCCCCAGATGCGAGCTGTAACGCCCGACCATTCCGTCGCAATGCCCGACCTCTCGAACGAAGGTCCTGGCAAACAACCGACAACTGCGGTTGGTCCCATCAAACAGGTTTCGCCCGCGATCGGTCTTGCCCGGCTGCAAGGTCCCGGACCAGGAGTAATACCGCACGCCGTTGACCTCTTCCGGCCCATGCCCGCCCCAGGTTTCAGGCAAGCCCTGTGGATAACGCTGGTTGAACAGCGCCACGCCTTCCGTCGTCAGAGAATGATGGGAGGCATGGATATCCACCGGCAATTTCGGTCCGCGATAACCGGTATCCAACAGGCTCATCAGCGCACTGATCCAGCGCAGCAAAACGCTGAGCAAACGCCCCATGGCGCTGTCTCCCGGATAGTGTTTGTGCAGGTAATCCGCCAGCTCCGAACCGTGATTGGGCCCTGCCACCGACGTCACCGACGCCACCCGATCCGGGCGTTTGGCGGCGGCGTAACGGGCGGTGAGCGAGCCCTGGCTATGGCCGATCAGGTTGACCTTCTCGGCCCCGGTTTCCCGCAGAATCTCCTCGATCCGCGCCAGCAACTGCTCGCCACGTACCTCGCTGGAATTGAGCGGAGAAACCTGCACCGCAATCACCGTCGCCCCACCCCGGCGCAACGCCGAGATAATCCCGTACCAATACGGATAGATCAGCAGACGGATAAACCCGAGCATTCCCGGGACCAGCACCAACGGATAACGCGTGGCGGAACCTTGCGACATGGGCGAACGTCCTTGTGATCGGTGAGGTGACGCAAGGCTGAATGCAAGACATCAGCCAAGCATCGGCATCGAAGATGACAACTCGACGACCAGTCTATGACATCCCGCCCTACTTCAGCCCCACCACCCCCGCCACGATCAATCCGACCGACACCAGTTTGACCGCCGTCAGGCTTTCACCGAGCAACGCGAACCCGAGAAACACCGTACCCAGTGAGCCGATGGCGGTCCAGATCGGGTAAGCAATGCTCACCGGCAACTCGCGCATGGCCAGGGTCAGAAAGTAGATCCCGCCCACCGCGGCCACCACGGTGATCATCGACGGCCAGAGCCGGGTGAAGCCCTCGGCGTACTTCATGCCCATGGCAAAGGTGACTTCGAAGCCGGCGGCGATCAGCAAAAACAGCCAGGCCATCTAGAACTCCCTGGCCAGCGCCCGCAAACGCTGCTCGGCCTCGGCGGCGGAGATCTGGAAGGTGCGCGCCTCGGATTCTTCGCCTTCGGCGGCCACGACCGTGATGTCGGTGATGCCGATGAACCCCAACGCCGTTCGCAGCAACGGATCGGCATGGTTCATCGCCTCAAGTTCTCCACCGGGCCCGAAACCGAATCCACCGCGACTGGTGACGATCAATGCCTTCTTGCCCTGCACCAGCGGCTCGTATTGGGCGACGCCATTGTCCAGGGTGTGATTGAAGGTCAGCCCCAACCGCACAATCTGATCGATCCAGGCCTTGAGGCCGCTGGGCACGCTGAAGTTGTGCATCGGCGTGGAAATCACCAACAAATCGTGACCGAGTAACTCGCCCACCAGTTCATCGCTGAACGCCAGGTCGGCCTGCATCGACAGCGGTCGCGCATCGGGTTCGGGGTAAAACGCGGCGGCCACAAAAGCCTCGTTGACCGGCGGAATCAACGCTCGACCGACTTCGCGACGGGTCAGGTGCGACTGAGGATTGGCCGCCTGCCAGGCTGAAAGAAACACCTCGGCCAAGCATCGGGAGTGAGAACGTTCGCCACGGGGGCTGGCATGTACGGCAAGAATTGTGCTCATCTGAATCTCCTGAAGGACTAAACTCAAACTGCTTGTGGCTTGCAGCTTGAAGCGCGTAGCCCACCCTTTTCAAATGAGCAAAAATCAGTTTGGATGAATTTATTTCATCCATGGAGCTTTCAATGTTTGCCTCGCTGCCGCTGACCGCCCTGCGCGCCTTTGAATCCGCCTCGCGCCTGCTGAGCTTCAAGGCAGCCGCCGAAGAACTCTCGGTGACGCCGACCGCGGTTTCCCATCAGATTCGTTCGCTGGAGACCTGGCTCGGTGTGCCGTTATTCGAGCGGTTGCCACGGCAAGTTCGCCTGACGGACTGCGGTGAACGGCTGTTCCACAGCTTGCACGGTGCCTTGCTTGAAGTGGCGCAAAGTGTCGATACCTTGCGCCCACAACGCAGCGGCGCGAGCCTGACGATCTCCACGACCGCCGCTTTCGCTGCGTTGTGGCTGGTGCCCCGACTGGGCCGGTTCTACGCCCGGCACCCGAATATCAGCCTGCGGCTCGATACTCATTGCGAAGTCATCGATTTGCATCAGGACGCCAGCGTCGATCTGGTGCTGCGCTATAGCCTCGGTGATTACCCGAACCTTTATGGCCTGTGTCTGTTCGACGAATCCTTCGGTGTTTATGGCTCGCCGGAGCAAGTCGCCCTGGCCGCCAGCCGAGCACCGACGTTGATCAGCGTGCGCTGGCACAACTCCAAACTGTACGCCCACGGTTGGGAGGCATGGTGCGCACAATCCGGCGAGAACTGGCTTGCGGGGAAGCCAGCGGTCCGCGAATACGACGAAGAGCATTACGCCCTGCAAGCGGCGATTGCCGGGCAAGGCCTGGTGTTGGCGAGCAACATTCTGGTGTCCGAGAGCGTGGCCAGTGGTTTGCTGGTGGCTTACAAGGGTGAGGTTCAGGTCGATGGTGCCGGTTACGCTGCACTGTGTGTGCCGGGGCGCGAACGGCATCCGCCGGTCCGGGCGTTTTTTGCGTGGTTGCAGGAGGAAGCGGCGTTGTCGGGGCTATTGCCAAGATCGCGGCCTTCGGCAGTGCCTGCGGGAGATCGAGATGAAGAACGTAGAGAACGGCGCGGATGACATGGCGGACATTCTGAAAGATTTGTAATGCCTGTTAATCGCCATCGCGGGCAAGCCATGCTCCTACAGGTTTCGTGTCGGGCTCGGGACCTGTAGGAGCATGGCTTGCCCGCGATGGCGTCATACCAGACACCAACGGATTACTTGGTGGGTTTAACGGTCACGGGCGCCTTGCCGGCCTTCATCTGCTCCAGCAACGGCGCGCACTGATTCGGTTCGCCACCGCTCGGCGCCACCAGCGCCAGCAACCCAGCCGCCGGCGCCGCAATCACACCCAACGCCACCATCCCCGCCCCACGCAAAATCAGCGGCACAGCCTTCACACCCGCATCAGGCTTGATGAACTTGCCCCGCACGTACAACGGCGAACGCAGCGAGATCAACCGCCAGCCCTTGGATTCCGGGGTGATGGTCAGGTCCAGTTGCTCAGTCGCCATGTTGGCGGTGCCATCGATGTAGATGATCGCGTTTTCGGTATCGAAGACGAACAGGCGCGTAGTCGCCAGACCAGTCTTGATATCGAAGTCGGCGGCGGCGCAGTTGATCTTCACTTCCTTGTCGCCAAAGATCCTGCCAACCACAAAGTTGCCGACATTGAGCCCGGCCAGCTCCATCAACTCGCGGCTGATGGCGCCGTCGTTGATCAGCATTTTCAGATTGCCATTGGCGCTGCCCAGCAGTTTGGCCACCGAGTTGCCACGACCGGTGATGTCGGCATCGCCATTCAGTTCGCCGAAACTGGTTTTCATCGGTTCAAAGGTCGGGAACAACTGCTTGAGTTTGAACTTGCGTGCGGTGAGTTTGGCCCGGCCTTCCAGCGGTTCGGTTCGGCCATTGAGGCGAATCTGAGCATCCAGGTTGCCACCGGCCACACCGAAGCGCAGAGGTTCAAGGCTGAGCACGCCGTCGGTGAGTATCAGGTGGGTGTAGAGATCCTTGAACGGCAGTTTTTCGCTGTGGACGATGCGCTTGCCAGTGAACTCGACGTCAGCGTCCATATCGCGCCAGCGCTCGGTTTTGAACTCTTCGACCGGCAAGACCTTGTCCGTCGGCTGCTTGCTTTCGCCGCCACGGGCCTTTTGTTTGGCGTTGGAATCGGCACCGATCAGCGGAGCCAGGTCGGCAAACAGCAGTTGATTGGAAACCAGCGATCCGCTCAGCTTCGGGCGCGGCTGGCTGGCGACATAGGCCAGGCTGCCATGGATGTCGCTCTGACCGATCTTGCCGTTGAATTCTTCGTAACGGAACACTGCACCGTCCGCTTCATGCAGCTTGGCGATCAGGTGCCCGTCAGTCTCGTACGGCGGTGTGTCCGGCAGGGTTACGCCGGTCAGCGGGTAGAGATTGCCCAGGCTGGTGCCGGCCAGTTTCAGGCGCAAATCCAGGGCGCCGAGGTTCAGTGGATCGGTGAGGGTGCCGGCCAGTTCGACGCTGGTGTCGGCGATTTTCACTTTTGCTTGAAGCGGGAACGGTCTGGCCGCGTCCTGCAACGCCAGCAGGCCGCCGATCTTGCCTTCGCCCGCGAGTTTCTGGTCGTGGTATTGGCCTTTGACCTTCAGCGCGAACGCGTAATCCTGCGGCGCAGCGCCCTTCTCCGATGCGGTTTTCGCCGCTTTGTCACCGACGATGTCACTGAACGGAATCGGTTTGCCCAGCGGGTCGATGATCAAGTCGAGCTGAGTTTTCAAGTTTTGGTCGTCGAGGGTGACGTGGCCTTTGTCGAAGCCGATCGCACCGATGTCCACCACCCAGCTTGAAGGCTCGGCGTTCGGGTCTTTGGGGTCGAACTTGAAGGTCCAGTTAGCGCGACCATCGGCAAGGCGCTGGAGATCAGCATTCGGCTCGGTCAGGTCAATACGCGGGATCACCACGCGCTGCGCCAGCAAGGCCAGGGGCGAGAGGCGCAACTCGACGCGTTTGAGGGTGACCATCTGCGGCTTCTTCGACCAGTCCGGGTTGCCCAGGCTCAAGTCCTCCGCCACGACATGCGGCCACGGCACCCACGCGCGCCAGCCGCCCTCGTCGGATTCACGTCGCCAGACCACCGCGAGGTTGCCGTTGATGGCGAACGGGCGGTGCAGCTCTTCGGAAACTTTGGCGTTAAGCGGTGGTTTGATCCGGTTCCAATCGAAGAACGCGATGATCAGAACCAGTACGACCAGCAGGACAACAAGGCTGGCGAGGGTCCAGGTAAAAATTTTACGAGTGCGCGTCATTGCACAGGGCTCCTGATACGACTGAGCGTCCTGACTGCGACGCACGTTTGAAACGTTAGGCCAGAACCGGCCTGCCATGGAGTCTAGGACTGGAAAATGGCGCGCAGGTTTAACCGAAATACCGCTTAACGCTCAAATAATCGGTCGGCGACAGGATGCCCCCTCAATCCAGCGTTACCGGACCCGCACTTTTGCAAGGCGCAAGTGAGTGGAAAATACCCATCTCAGCGCAAAAACATCCGCCGGAAACGCCCGATTTAGAGCCGTTTCACGGAACAATCAATTCCGTTGATTATTACCATTGCGTTTATGAACTTTTATATCGACTTATCGAGAGTAGCATTGCCCTCGTACCCACTTTATCGCCCTCCTACGGAGCACCCAATCATGAAACGCCAATTACTGTTTAGCCTTACCCTCTCGATGCTGGCCAGCACAGCTTTTGCCCTGCCAGCTGCTGACCAGGCGACCCCACAAGTCAAATCCACCCACTCGGTGTTCAGCCAAACCGTTGCCGAAGGTGGTAATGATCGCCTGAAAGAAAAAGGCCTGATCACCCAGGATGGTTCGGACCGTACTCCACAAGGTCAAACCTTGGCTGCTGATGGTTCCGATCGCACTCCACAAGGTCAAACCCTGGCTGCTGATGGTTCCGATCGCACTCCACAAGGTCAAACCCTGGCTGCTGACGGTTCCGACCGCACTCCACAAGGCCAAACCCTGGCTGCTGATGGTTCCGATCGCACTCCACAAGGCCAAACCCTGGCTGCTGACGGTTCCGATCGCACTCCACAAGGTCAAACCCTGGCTGCCGATGGTTCCGATCGCACTCCACAAGGTCAAACCCTGGCTGCTGATGGTTCCGATCGCACTCCACAAGGTCAAACCCTGGCTGCTGATGGTTCCGACCGCACTCCACAAGGTCAAACCCTCGCTGAAGGTGGTGGTGACCGTGTCATCGAACGCAACAGCGCTTTGAGCTGAGCCCATGGCGGCCCTGAAAAAAAGCCCAATCCCCGGATTGGGCTTTTGACGTTATAGATGCCTCACTTCCCCGCTTGATCCCCCGATAGTCATTCGACGCCGGCAAAGCCGATTTGCTAGAGTGCGTCGCTGTCTTATCCAGAAAACACCCTTGCGATGCTGCCCCGCGCCGAACAGAAACAACAGACCCGCAACGCCCTGATGGACGCTGCCCGCCACTTGATGGAATGCGGCCGAGGATTCGGCAGCCTGAGCCTGCGCGAAGTCGCCAGAACCGCCGGGATCGTGCCTACCGGTTTCTACCGGCATTTCGCCGATATGGATGAACTGGGCCTGGTGCTGGTGAGTGAAGTCGGTCAGACCTTCCGCGAAACCATTCGCCTGGTGCGCCACAACGAGTTCGTCATGGGCGGCATCATCGACGCCTCGGTGCGGATCTTTCTCGACGTGGTCACGGCCAATCGCTCGCAGTTCCTGTTTCTCGCTCGCGAGCAGTACGGCGGTTCGCTGCCGGTGCGGCTGGCCATCGGCCGTTTGCGCGAAGACATCAGTTCGGACCTGGCGGCCGACTTGTCCTTGATGCCGAAACTGCAACACCTGGACATCGCCGGCCTGAGCGTCATGGCTGATCTGATTGTTAAAAGCGTGTTCGCGACCTTGCCGGACATCATTGATCCGCCGGCGCAGGCGCTGCCCGAGCATCTGACGCCGCAGGCGAAAATCACTCAGCAGTTGCGCTTCATCTTTATCGGCCTCAAGCACTGGCAAGGCCTGGGCAGCACCGAGTGACCCTCTAAAAGATCGCAGCCTCCGGCAGCTCCTACATGGATCGCATTTCTCTGTAGGAGCTGCCGAAGGCTGCGATCTTTTTTTGTGCGCCGCAATTTGGTGCGCGCAGCTCTGCACCGCACCAAATTCATCCAAACTGCCGCAATGCCTTGGCACACTTGCTGAGCTCCGACAGGCATTTCCTACGTATCACCCGATTGGCAAGCCCCTTGCTCTAGCCTAAGCATTGTCCATTGCTGGAAGCCTTCCGATGCTGGTGATTCATCGCAGAATCGACCCTCAACCCGTCTGGGCCGCCGAGTTGCACCTGACCTTCGAAGCCCGGAGCAAAAGCCGTTTGCGCTGTTTCAGTGCCGAGGGTGAAGACGTCGGGCTGTTTTTGGAGCGCGGTCAGCCACCGCTGTACGACGGCGAGTGCCTGCAAGCCGAAGACGGACGCATCGTCCGCGTCTGCGCCCGCGCCGAACAACTGCTGCACGTCACCTGCGCCAATGCTTTCGAACTGACTCGCGCGGCCTATCACCTCGGCAACCGCCACGTCGCCCTGCAAGTCGGTGATGGCTGGTTGCGCCTGCTCGACGACTACGTGCTCAAGGCCATGCTCGAACAGCTTGATGCCAAGGTCGAAAACATCGAAGCGCCGTTCCAGCCGGAACACGGCGCCTACGGTGGCGGCCACCACCATTCGCGTCACGGCGACGAAGACTTCAATTACCCGCCGAAACTGCACCAATTTGGCGTGCGGCTATGAACCCAGCCTGGGCGCTGCTGCGCCTGGCCAGTCCGCAGTTGCCGATTGGCGGTTACAGCTATTCCCAAGGCCTGGAAATGGCTGTGGATAACGGTCGGGTGAATGATCCTCAAAGCGCCCGGCGCTGGATCAGTGATCAGTTGCTGCTGAACCTGGCGCGTTTCGAAGCGCCGTTGCTGCTCGCCCATTGCGTGGCCGCCTTTGATGAAAACTGGGGAGAGTTACTGCAACGCTGCGAAGAGCATCGCGCCAGCCGGGAAACCCGCGAGCTGCATCAGGAAAGTCGGCAGATGGGTTATTCGTTGCAGCAACTGCTCAACGGTTTGCCGGAACTCGATGCCCCGGCCCGCGCCTTTCTTGAACAACGTCCCGAGCCGCACCTGGCCCTCGGCTGGGCACTGGCCGCTCGCGCCTGGAATATCAGCCCGCAGGACGCACTGGCGGCGTGGCTCTGGAGTTGGCTGGAAAACCAACTGGCGGTGCTGATGAAAACTCTGCCACTGGGTCAGCAAGCCGCGCAACGCCTGACCAGCGAACTGCTGCCGCTGCTGCAACAAGCCCAACAGAGCGCCACCCGAATCAACCCCGAACACTATGGCAGCGCCGCTTTCGGCCTGTCCCTGGCGTGCATGGCCCATGAGCGCCAGTACAGCCGTCTGTTCCGTTCCTAGGGCCTTTATTTTGGAGAATCACATGAACTCACAACCTCTGCGCGTCGGCATCGGCGGCCCGGTCGGTTCCGGAAAAACCGCTTTGACTTTGGCCCTGTGCCTGGCGCTGCGCGACCGCTACAACCTGGCGGTGGTCACCAACGACATCTACACCCGTGAAGACGCCGACTTTCTGGTGCGCAACGAAGCATTGGCGCCGGAGCGGATCATCGGTGTGGAAACCGGCGGCTGCCCGCATACAGCAATTCGCGAAGACGCTTCGATCAACCTCGAAGCCGTGGACCAACTGAACCGCCGCTTTCCGGGGCTGGACCTGATCCTTGTGGAATCCGGTGGCGACAACCTGTCTGCCACCTTCAGCCCGGAACTGTCCGACCTGACCATCTACGTGATCGACGTCTCGGCCGGCGACAAACTGCCGCGCAAGGGCGGGCCGGGGATCTGCAAATCGGATCTGCTGGTGATCAACAAAATCGACCTCGCGCCATTGGTGGGTGCGTCGCTGGAATTGATGGACAGCGACACCAAGCGCATGCGCAACGGCAAACCGTTCGTTTTCAGCAACCAGAAAACCGGTCTGGGCCTGGAAGAAATCATCGCCTTCATCGAACGCCAGGGCCTGCTGACAGCGGCGTGAACACGATCAACTTTTATCAACAAGGAAGCTTATCCATGACACTTTCACGCATTCTGGGCGCCATGGCCCTGCTGCTGACCCCGGCCATCGCCTTCGCCCACCCGGGGCATGGCGACAACGGTTTGATCGCCGGCATCAGCCACCCGGTCGGAGGCCTCGATCACTTGTTGGCAATGGTTGCGGTCGGTTTGTGGGCGGCACAACAGAAAGGCGCTGCACGCTGGACGCTGCCGTGCACATTCGTCGGCATCATGCTGATCGGCGGGTTGCTGGGGTTTGAAGGGCTGAACCTGCCGGCGCTGGAGGGCGGGATAGCGGCGTCGGTGCTGGCGTTGGGTGTGGCGGTGGCTTTGGCAGTGCGTCCGCCGTTGAGCCTCGCCGTTGCGGCAACCGCGCTGTTTGCGCTGTTCCATGGGGTGGCGCACGGCTTGGAGTTGCCGCAGATGTCGAGCCCTTGGGCGTATGCGGCGGGTTTTGTGGCGGCGACGGCTGCGTTGCATGGATTGGGTTATGCGGCAGTGCGTTTGTTGCCGCAAGCGGCGGCGCCGCTGGTTCGACTGGCGGGTGCAGCTTCGGCGGCGACTGGCGTGTGGTTGTTGGCGGGCTGATTTCTTTATCGCCAGTGATGGCCTCATCGCGAGCAAGCTCGGCTCCCACAGTGGAATGCGTACTCCTGTGGGAGCCGAGCTTGCTCGCGATAGCGGTCTGACAGACACCGCATCTCTCCAGCCAGCCTCTCCCATATTGGAATGCGTACCCCTGTGGGAACCGAGCTTGCTCGCGATAGCGGTCTGATAGACACCGCATCTCTCCAGCCAGCCTCTCCCATATTGGAATGCGTACTCCTGTGGGAGCCGAGCTTGCTCGCGATAGCGGTCTGATAGACACCGCATCTCTCCAGCCAGCCTCTCCCATATTGGAATGCGTACCCCTGTGGGAGCCGAGCTTGCTCGCGATAGCGGTCTGCAAGACACCGCATCTCTCCAGCCAGCCTCTCCCATATTGGAATGCGTACTCCTGTGGGAGCCGAGCTTGCTCGCGATAGCGGTCTGACAGACACCGCATCTCTCCAGCCAGCCTCTCCCATATTGGAATGCGTACCCCTGTGGGAGCCGAGCTTGCTCGCGATAGCGGTCTGACAGGCACCGCATCTCTCCGGCCAGCCTCTCCCATATTGGAAGGCGTACTCCTGTGGGAGCCGAGCTTGCTCGCGATAGCGGTCTGACAGGCACCGCATCTCTCCGGCCAGCCTCTCCCATATTGGAATGCGTACTCCTGTGGGAGCCGAGCTTGCTCGCGATAGCGGTCTGACAGGCACCGCATCTCTCCGGCCAGCCTCTCCCATATTGGAAGGCGTACTCCTGTGGGAGCCGAGCTTGCTCGCGATAGCGGTCTGACAGACACCGCATCTCTCCGGCCAGCCTCTCCCATATTGGAATGCGTACCCCTGTGGGAGCCGAGCTTGCTCGCGATAGCGGTCTGACAGACACCGCATCTCTCCAGCCAGCCTCTCCCATATTGGAATGCGTACCCCTGTGGGAGCCGAGCTTGCTCGCGATAGCGGTCTGCAAGACACCGCATCTCTCCGGCCAGCCTCTCCCATATTGGAAGGCGTACTCCTGTGGGAGCCGAGCTTGCTCGCGATAGCGGTCTGACAGGCACCGCATCTCTCCAGCCAGCCTCTCCCATATTGGAATGCGTACCCCTGTGGGAGCCGAGCTTGCTCGCGATAGCGGTCTGACAGACACCGCATCTCTCCAGCCGGCCTCTCTGCTAACATGTCGCGCAATCAACCCTGCCGTGACGACGCCAGCCAATGCCGCCTGTTTCCCGCTCCGCCTCCCCGCCTGAATTGACCGCTCTGTTTGCTTCGGTGCAACAGCACTTCCAGGACGTGATCGTGCCACTCTGGCAAGGCCCCGGCTGGAATGCCGACATGGCGCTGCCCTATGAGGCGCTGGACGCCGAGCGCCAACCGCTGCCGCCCCAACGCTACCGGGCCATGGCCTGCGCACGGCAGCTTTACCTGTTTTCCAGCCTGATCGGCCAGGTACCGGCCGCCGAAGAGCGCGCCGCAGCGCTGTTCCGTTCCTTGCAGCAGCATTTCCACGATGCCGAGCATGGCGGCTGGTTCTACAGCGTCGACCCACAGGGCGCGCCCCTGGATCAGCGCAAAGACCTCTACACCCACGCTTTCATCCTGTTCGCCTGCGCCCATTACTGGGACAAGGTCCGCGAGCCGCTGGTGGAATCGGTGCTCAACGCCGTACTGGAAGTGGTCGCGCAGCGCTTTGCCACGGGCGACGGCCTGTACGAAGCCAGCCTCGACCGTGACTGGTCCTCGCTCGAGTCCGGGCCGCTGCAAAATCCCCTGATGCACTTGGCCGAAGCCTTCCTCGCCACGCTGTCGGTGCGCAAAGACGTCGCCGTGCACGACGCGCTCGTCGAGTTATGCACAGCGATGCAGAAGCGTTTTATCGACCCGCAACACGGTGTGTTGATGGAAAAACCGCTGGGCGCTGTGGATAACTGGTTTGAACCGGGGCATCAGTTCGAGTGGTATTTCCTGCTGGAATCGTCTTCGTTGCTGCGCGGTTCGACACTGCACGCTTCTCTGGAGCGCGCTTTTGCGTTCACCGAACAACTGGGTGTCGATCAACAGACCGGCGCTGTGCGGGCCATGCTCGACCTGGAACCGAACGGCCCACCTCGGGACGCTACGCAGCGAATCTGGGCTCAGGCTGAATACCTGCGCGCCCTGACCTTGCGGCCAGACAGCGAGGCGGTGGTGCTGCGCCAATTGCAGGCGCTGCAGCAGCGTTCCCTGCATGCGGGGGGCTGGTATGAGTGTCGTGATGAGAACGGTGATGTGACACGCCGGGACATGCCGTCGACCACGCCTTATCACTTGGCGACGTGTTATCGCGGGTTGGCCGATTATCTCGGCTAAGTCCTCTGTGGCGAGGGAGCTTGCTCCCGCTGGACTGCGCAGCAGTCCCTTTTAGGGCCGCTTCGCGGCCCAGCGGGAGCAAGCTCCCTCGCCACAATTAGGCTTTGCCACCATTACGCTCAATCGCAAACCCGCTCCACGTCTGGCTCACCGGCATCAGCTCCAGGCTGTTGATGTTGATGTGCGCCGGGGCATTGAGCACCCAGAAAATGGTGTCGGCGATGTCTTGCGGCTGGATCGGCTCGGCACCGGCGTAGGTCGCGTTGTAACGTTCCTGGTCACCAGCGAAACGCACCAGTGAGAACTCGCTTTCGCACAGGCCCGGCTCGATATTGCTGACCCGCACGCCCGTACCTTGCAGGTCGCAGCGCAGGTTCAGGGAGAACTGTTTGACGAACGCCTTGCTCGCGCCATACACATGGCTGCCCGGGTACGGGTAGTTGCCGGCGATGGAGCCGAGGTTGACGATGCCGGCGCCACGACCGTGAGCAATCAGGCGGGGCAACAACAGACGAGTGCTGTACATCAGGCCTTTGATGTTGGTGTCGACCATGGTGTCCCAATCATCGAGGTCGCACTTGGGCGCCGGATCAACACCCAGGGCCAGCCCGGCGTTGTTGATCAGCCCGCGCAGTTTGGCGAAGGACGGCGGCAGGTTGGCAATCGCCTCCTCCATGGCCTTGCGATCACGCACGTCGAGCACCAGGCCATGGACCTCGGTCTGCTTCGACAACTCGGCGCACAGCGCATTGAGGCGCTCTTCACGACGGCCGGTCAGCACCAGTTTCCAGCCGGCTTCGGCAAAACGACGGGCGCAGGCTTCACCAAAACCGGAGGTCGCGCCGGTAATAAACAGGGTGTTGGACATCGTGTTCTCCTTGCTTCGGCTGATCGACAGCCACTGGAATAGAAAATCAGCAGCCAGCATGCCCGGCCTTGCCCACAGCGGCAACTACCGCCGAAGCTGTACAAAAAACGATCAAACGTTGCCACGCCTTGCCTGCCGTGGCTTTCAGCCATGTGCGCGCACCTTATCCACAGGCCGGTCCACAGTTTCCGGGGGCAAGTGGAAAAGCTGTAAGCCGCTGTGCATAAGGCTTTGCGGGCGAATTGGAAATTTTTTTGCTTGACCCTGGAACGCCGGCTGTGTAGCCCATGGCATTTTGCACGATTGACCGGTCATACCGACGATGGCGCCAAGCCAGTAACTACGGCCTTCAGCCGAGTCTTTCCAGAGTTTAACCACAGACTTATCCACAGGCAGCTCCACCTTATTTCGACCCGTTTTCGCCACCAACAAAAAGGTTGACAAAGCCCGCTCGCGGTCCAGCAAAAACGCCTGATCAAAAAACAACCACAACTCTGCAAGCCACGGTTTCAAAGGCTTTCAGCCAGCTACTCCCACGTTATTCACAGCCAGCTCCACAGCAAACGGGGACAAGTCAAAACCGTGACAAAACAACTATTTGCAGCGGCTTTATGTCGCGCTTTAAGAGCTTGTGAATATTGTTTTCCACAATTTCAAAAAAGCTTTACGACCGGCATAAAAAAACGCCCTGACGTGGATTCGTCAGGGCGTTTTTTATGCGCTCAGCTGTTTAGTGGCCGCCGAGATAAGCGTTACGCACTTCCTCGTTAACCAGCAGCTCCTTGCCGGTGCCCGTGAGGCGGATCTCGCCGTTGACCATCACGTACGCCCGGTCCGACAGCTTGAGGGCGTGGTTGGCGTTCTGCTCCACCAGGAAGATGGTCATGCCGGTTTTGGCCAGTTCCCGCAGAGTCGCGAAGATCTGTTTCACCACAATCGGCGCCAGACCCAGGCTCGGCTCGTCAAGCAACAGCAGTTTCGGCCGGCTCATCAGCGCACGTGCGATGGCGAGCATTTGCTGCTCGCCGCCGGACATGGTCATCGCCCGCTGGGTGCGCCGCTCTTCGAGTCGCGGGAACAACTCGAACATGCGTTGCATGTCTTCCTTGGCGTACTTGTCACCGATAGGAATCGTGCCCATCAGCAGGTTTTCCTCGACGGTCATGTCGGGGAACACCCGCCGGCCTTCCGGCGATTGAGCGATGCCGTTGGACGCGATGTAGTGGGACGACTTATGGGTGATATCCACACCCTGATAGATGATCTGCCCATCCGCCGCCCGCGGCTGACCAAAAATCGACATCAGCAAGGTCGATTTACCGGCACCGTTGGAGCCGATCAGGCTGACCGTTTCACCTTCATTGATGTGCAGCGAGACTTTTTTCAGGGCCTGAATCGGCCCGTAAAACACATCCAAATCCTTCAGTTCGAGGATGGGTTGGCTCATAGCACCACTTCCTCTTCATCGGCGCCCAGGTAGGCCGCAATCACTTTCGGATCGTTACGAATCGCATCAGGCCCGCCCTCGGCGATGACGATGCCGTGGTCCAGCACCACGATGTGGTCGGAAATGCTCATTACCATGCCCATGTCGTGTTCGATCAGCACCACGGTCAGATCGTGCTCGTCGCGCAGCAGCCGGATCATCGCGCTCAGCGCTTCGGTTTCCTGAGGGTTGAGGCCGGCAGCCGGTTCGTCGAGGCAGATGATCTGCGGCCGGGTGCACATGGCCCTGGCGATTTCCAGACGGCGTTGCTGACCATAGGACAGCTCACCGGCCAGACGGTTGGCGCAGTCCACCAGGTCCACCACTTCCAGCCAGTAGAACGCGTGGTCCAGCGCATCGCTTTCGGCTTTGCGATAACCCTTGGTGTTGAGGATGCCGGCCAGCATGTTGCGGTTGACCCACATGTGTTGGGCCACCAGCAGGTTTTCCAGCACCGACATTTCCTTGAACAGGCGGATGTTCTGGAACGTCCGCGCCAGGCCGGCACGGTTCACCAAGTGAGTGCCGCCGAACATCTTGTAGAACATCCGGCTGGCAAACGCTTTCGGCGAGACGAAATCGGTTGGTTTGAACGATTCGCCCAGCAGCTTGATAACGTTGGTTTGCTCGCCACGCACATTGAGTTCGATCTTGCCGCCCGAGGCCTTGTAGAACCCGGTCAGGCAGTTGAACACGGTGGTCTTGCCGGCGCCATTGGGGCCGATCAGGGCGAAGATAGAGTTGCGTTTGACCTTCAGGCTGACATCGTTCAACGCCTTGATGCCGCCGAAGTGCATCATCAGCTTCTCGACCGAGAGTACGACTTCGCTCATGGCGCTACTCCTTTACGCGGGGTCACACCGGTACGGCTGATCCGAATCAGGCCGCGCGGTCGCCAGATCATCATCAACACCATCAGGATACCGAACAGCAGCACGCGATACTCCGCGAACCCACGCAGCAGTTCCGGGGCGACGGTCAGTACGAACGCCGCAATCACCACGCCAATGGTCGAGCCCATCCCGCCAAGTACCACGATGGCCAGGATCAATGCCGATTCGAAAAAGGTGAACGAGGTCGGGTTGACGAAGCCTTGGTAGGTGGCGAAGAACACGCCGGCCAGACCGGCCGTCGATGCACCGATGGTGAACGCCGAGAGTTTGACCAGTACGTGGTTCAGACCCATGGAGCGGCAAGCGATTTCGTCTTCACGCAAGGCTTCCCAGGCGCGACCGACTGGCATGCGGGTCAAGCGGTGCTTGATGTGCAATACGGCCAATACCACCAGGAACAACACCGCGTAGATGAAGTAGTACTTCACGTCCGGGTTATAGGCGATGCCAAAGAACTCATGGAACGGCACCCCGCCCTCTTTCGCCCTCTTGCCGAACTCGATGCCGAAGAAGGTTGGCAACGGAGCGGCCATACCATTCGGGCCGCCGGTCAGGGACAACCAGTTATTTAGGATCAACCGGATGATTTCACCGAAGCCCAGGGTCACGATCGCCAGGTAGTCACCGTGCAGGCGCAGTACCGGGAAACCGAGGATGCACCCGGCAAGGCCAGCGGTGATCGCCGCCAGCGGCAGCACCGTCCAGAAGCCCAGACCGAGGTATTGGTAACCGAGCGCCAACCCGTAGGCACCGATGGCGTAGAACGCCACGTAACCCAGGTCGAGCAGACCGGCCAGGCCGACCACGATGTTCAGCCCCAGGCCCAGCAGCACGTAGATCAGCCCGAGGATGACCACGCCCAGCAGGTAGGAGTTGGAGAAAAACGGGAACACCACGGCAACGACGATCAACAGCGGGATGATCCAGCGCAACCGGGATTTGTAATCAGGCGGCAGTACATGAACCCCGGAGCCGGTGCTTTCAAAACCTTCAAGAATTTTCAGGCCCTTGGGGGTTTGCAGGAACAGGCTCAAGGCAAAGCGGCCAGCCATGACGATGGCGACAATCCACGCCACCCGGGTCGTTTCCAGGTTGAAGCCGTAGCCGTCGAGGACCACGCCAACAATCGGGCCGAACACAATCAGGGCCACCAGGCCGGCAAGAATCGCGTCAACCAGGCTTCTTTTGAGATCAATGGTTTTTTTAGTGGTTGAAGACATCGCTTACACCTTCGACACAAGAGGACGGCCGAGCAGGCCTTGAGGCCGAAAGACCAGAACAAGAACGAGCAGCGAGAAGCTGAAAACGTCTTTGTAGTCCGAGTTCACCAGACCTGAGAACAGTGATTCGGAGATCCCCAGAATAATCCCGCCGAGCATGGCGCCAGGCAGCGAACCGATCCCGCCGAGTACCGCGGCAGTGAACGCTTTGATCCCGATGACGAAGCCTGCGTAGAAGTCGAACGTGCCGTAGTTCATGGTGATCAGCACGCCGGCCAGGGCCGCCATCGCTGCACCAATGATGAACACATAGGAAATTACACGGTCGGTGTTGATCCCCAGGATCGAAGCCATCTTGCGGTCTTGCTGGGTGGCGCGGCACATGCGGCCGAGCTTGGTGTACTTGATGACGTAGGTCAGCAGGGCCATCCCGGCAAATGCGGCGATCAGAATGAAGATCTTGGTGTAGGTGAGCTGAACGAAGCCGGTCCCGACTTCAACTCGCCATGCACCGGTCAGCAGCGTGGGTACACCCTGTTGGCGGGCGCCCTGGGCGATCTGTGCATAGTTTTGCAGGATCAGCGAAATACCGATGGCGCTGATCAGCGGTGCCAGTCGTGTGGAGTTGCGCAACGGTTTGTAGGCGACGCGCTCGATGACCCAGCCATACACCGCCGTGACGATGATGGTGAATACCAGTGTGCCGAGCATCAGCAGAGGGAAGGATTCAATACCGAAGTAAGCCAGCAGAGCCAGACTGATTGCCGCGAGGTAAGCGGAAATCATGTAAACCTCGCCGTGGGCGAAGTTGATCATGCCGATGATGCCATAGACCATTGTGTAGCCGATGGCGATCAGGCCATAGACCGACCCGAGGGTCAGACCGTTGACCAGTTGCTGCAGGAAAATACCATCCATAACGCAATCTCACGCATTTGAGAGACTGCACAAAAGCGGGTTACAACGGACCGGGGTTCAGCCGCCAGTGCAACACGGTTGTGTGCAGCTCTACGAGAAAAGACAGGTACTGCACGGACATGTTGATTGATCTGCCCGGCGCACAAGGCACCGGGCAGATCAGCAGTTCATATCACTTCTGTTTTTCCAGTTGGTGGTATTTGCCGTCCTTGTCCCACTGGTAAACCACGTAGTCGGAGACTTTCAGGTCGCCCTTGGCGTCCCAGGTCTTCTCGCCCATCACGGTTTGAACCTTGTTGGCTTTCAGCCATTTGGCAGCGTCGTCGCCCTTGTTGGACTTGGCGCCATTGAAGGCAGCTGCCAGGGTCTGGACCGAAGCGTAGGCGTACAAGGTGTAGCCTTCAGGCTCGGTGCCTTTTTTGCGGAACTCATCCACTACCGTCTTGCTGTCTGGCAGCAGACGCGGGTCGGCGCCGAAGGTCATGTACACGCCGTCAACGTTCTGCGGGCCACCGGCGGTGGTCACCAGCTCGTCGGTCACGATGCCGTCATCGGACATGAACTTGACGTCTTTGAGGCCTTGTTCACGCAGTTGGCGAACCAGTGGGCCGGCTTCCGGGTGCAAGCCGCCGAAGTAGACCACGTCGGCACCGGCCGCACGGATCTTGGTTACCACGGCGCTGAAGTCTTTCTCGCCGCGGGTCAGGCCTTCGTACAGCACCGGCGTTACGCCGCGCTTGACCAGTTGTGCCTTGGTGGCGTCCGCCAGACCTTGGCCGTAGGTGTCTTTGTCGTGCAGGACCACGACTTTCTTGCCTTTGAGCACGTCGACGATGTAGTCGCCGGCAACGATGCCTTGCTGGTCGTCACGACCGCACATACGGAACATGGCAGCCAGGCCGCGTTCGGTAACCTGTGGGTTGGTGGAGCCTGGAGTGATCGCGATGATGCCCGCTTCGTCGTAGATCTCCGAAGCCGGGATCGTCGAGGAGGAGCAGAAGTGACCGACTACGCCAGCGACTTTCTGGTTGGTCAGGTCCTTGGCGACCGTCACAGCCTGTTTCGGTTCGCAGGCGTCATCGCCTTTGACCAGTACGATTTTTTCCCCGTTTACGCCGCCCGCTGCGTTGACCGCATCGGCCGCAGCCTGTGCACCCTTCATGTACTGCTCGCCAAATGCCGCGTTGGCGCCTGTCATCGGTCCCGCCACGCCGATTTTCACATCAGCCTGTGCAAACGCAGAAACACCCAACGCAGTTGCCACTGCGAGGGCCAAAAAGCCTTTTTTGTAAAACGTCTGGGACATGAGGTGGTGCTCCAAGGTTTTTTTTTAGTTGGCACTGCGACTTCCTGAATGCTCAGAGCAAGGGCCGTGCCATCGGTTTTTTATTCTGAGAAAAGTCGCTGCTTTATTGTTATTTCGACTGTTTCGATCCCATTTTCATTGGGCGTGCAACCGTCTAAACCGCGGAAGGTGAAACCATTTATTTTTAAAGGCGCAACCCGAGCGCGCCATCATTGCAACCGCGGCGCCAAACGACGTGCAACCAGCCTGTAACAACGTGCGTCACCGAAGTGCACACTGCTGGTGCGGAACTGCTACAACCCGCACCTTTTACAGGCTAGTCGCTGCGCGAAAAAGCGCCGCTTCCAGCAACAAATTTCAACAATCAAATAACGATCCGCAGGCACTGGCCTGCGTGATACAGCGAGAATCCGGCCTCGTACAGACAGCTGCGCAATCCCACGCCCGCCAATGGCTGCATGGGCGCAAAGGGAATCGGCAGCGCTTGAGGATTTCCGTTACACAGATAATCGGCAAAGGCTTTGCCGACGACAGTGCCAGTAGTGACGCCCCGGCCGTTGTAACCGGTGACTGCCACTAAACCGGGCGCCGGTTCGAACAAACGCATCAAATGATCGGGGGTGAAGGCGATGCAACCGGTCCAGGTGCACTCCCATTCCACCGGTTTGAGATAAGGAAAGTAGTGCTGTTGAACCCGGTCGGCCCAGGCTTTAAGGAACCAGGTCGGTTTCTGATTGCCATTACCGAGACTGCCGAGCAGCAGACGGCCATCCTTATCGCGACGAACACTGCTGAGGACCTGGCGGGTGTCCCAGGAACCCTGTCCACCGGGGAGAATTTGCTGCGCAGCCTCTTCGGTCAGCGGGACCGACGCCACTTGGTAGTAATAACCGGGGAAGAAGTTGCGCCGCAATTCCGTCCAGTCACCTTCGGTGTAAGCATTCGAGGCAATCACGACTTGCTCGGCAAGCACCGAACCCTGAGCGGTTTGTACCGACCAGCGTTGGCCCTGACGTTCGAGTCGGGTCACCGGCGAATGATCAAACAACTGACCGCCAAGACCGATGGCCGCTTTGGCCAGCCCCGTCGTGTAAGCCATTGGGTTGATCGTGCCAGCACGTCGATCGAGCAGCGCAGCGGCAATCTTTTTGGTACCCGTCGCTTGTTCGCAGGCTTGACCGGTCAGCAGTTCCACCGGCGCGCCGCGACGTTTCCATTGTTCTTCACGACTGCGCAAGTCCGCTTCGCCACGGGCGTTGTGCGCCATGTGCAGCGTGCCTTCACGGCGTAACTGGCAATCGATGTTGTACTTATCCACAAGGCTGAACACCAGGGACGGTGCCGCACCGAGCATGCGATTGAGCTGACTGCCGACCGCCTCGCCGAAACCGGCTTCGATCTCGTCCGGTGGAATCCACATCCCGGCATTGACCAGCCCGACGTTGCGCCCCGATCCGCCATGACCAGCGCGATGGGCTTCCAGTACACAGACGCTTTTGCCTTTTTCCAGCAGATGCACCGCCGCCGACAGACCGGTGAAACCGGCGCCGATAACGCAGACATCCACCGTCACCTCGCCCTTGAGCGCCGCGTTATCAGGCCTTTGCGGCGTCAGTTTTTCCCACAGACACTCTTCGCGTAACGGCATTGCCAGACTCCAACAGAAACCTAACCAACACACCATTCATTGTGGGAGCGAGCTTGCTCGCGATTGCTACCTGTCAGTCGACATTGATGTCGGCTGACAGGCCCTCATCGCGAGCAAGCTCGCTCCCACAGGGTTCTTCATGGGTTCAAGAACTGTGTTTAATCGAACGTAATGCCCTGAGCCAACGGCAACTCCAGCGAATAGTTCACGGTGTTGGTCTGACGGCGCATGTAGCCGCGCCATGCATCGGAACCGGATTCACGACCACCGCCGGTTTCTTTCTCACCACCAAACGCCCCGCCGATTTCCGCGCCGCTCGGGCCGATGTTGACGTTGGCGATGCCGCAGTCGCTGCCCACCGCCGACATGAACTGCTCGGCTTCACGCACGTCAGTGGTGAAGATGCACGACGACAGACCTTGTGGCACGGCGTTGTTCAGGCGCAGCGCTTCGTCGAAATCCTTGTAACCGACCACATACAGAATCGGCGCGAAGGTTTCGTGGCAAACCACATCGCTCTGCTCCGGCATTTCAACGATCGCCGGCGAGACGTAATAAGCGTTAGGGAATTTGTCTTCCAGTTGGCGCTTGCCGCCGAACACCCGGCCGCCTTCGCTCAAGGCCTGCTCAAGCGCGTCCTGCATGTTTTCGAAGCTGTGCTTGTCGATCAGCGGACCGATCAGGTTACCTTCCAGCGGGTTGCCGATGCGCACCTTGGAGTAAGCGGCTTTCAGGCGGGTGACGATTTCTTCTTTCACCGATTCATGGGCAATCAGGCGACGCAACGTGGTGCAACGCTGACCGGCAGTGCCGACGGCGCTGAACAGGATGGCTCGTACGGCCATGTCCAGGTCGGCGCTTGGGCCGAGGATCATTGCGTTGTTGCCGCCCAGTTCCAGAATGCTGCGAGCGAAACGTGCGGCGATTTTCGGTGCCACTTCGCGGCCCATGCGGGTGCTGCCGGTGGCGCTGATCAGCGCGACACGCGGGTCATCGACCAGGGCTTCGCCGGCATCGCGACCGCCGATGATGACTTGGCTCAGGTGCGGCGGCGCGTCGCTGAAGTTCTTCAGTACACGGTCGAACAGCGCCTGGCAGGCCAGTGCGGTCAATGGAGTTTTTTCCGACGGTTTCCAGATCACCGGGTTGCCGCAGACCAGCGCCAGCGCGGTGTTCCAGGCCCAGACCGCAACCGGGAAGTTGAACGCACTGATGACGCCGACGACGCCCAGCGGGTGCCAGGTTTCGCGCATGTGGTGGCCAGGACGCTCGGAAGCGATGGTCAAACCGTACAGCTGACGAGACAGGCCGACGGCGAAATCGCAGATGTCGATCATTTCCTGAACTTCACCCAGGCCTTCCTGAGTGATCTTGCCGGCTTCCCAGGACACCAGCTCGCCGAGGTCGGCCTTGTATTCACGCAGGATATCGCCCAGCTGGCGGACCAGTTCGCCACGGCGCGGCGCCGGGACCTTGCGCCACAATTCGAACGCATGATCTGCACGACTGATGTGCTGCTCGACTTCAGCGGCGCCTTCCCAGTTCACGGCGGCGATCTGGCTGCCATCGATCGGCGAATGCACCGGCACTTTGCCGTTCTGGTACAGGGCCGGGTTCACACCAAGACGATCAAGCAATGCGGCAACCATGGGTCACTCCTCAAGCGAAAAACAGAAAACGTGCAGCCGGATTAATTCGGCTGGTGAGACCTGTAGTTTTAGCGCTCCCGACGTTACCCAACAAACGACCTTTAAGAGAGATATCATTCCGTTTATTCATGCTGCGAATTGCTGGTAAGAAAGAAACAAGAAAAAGGACAACCAATGCTGAATAAACGCTACTTGCCGTCGATCACCGCGCTGCAGTGTTTTGAGGCCGTGACCCGGCATTTGAGCTTCACCCGGGCGGCTGAAGAGCTGAACCTGACCCAGAGCGCTGTCAGCAAACAGGTTGCGCAACTCGAAGAATTGCTGCAACACCTGTTGTTCCGCCGGGTACGCCGTCGCCTGCAAATGACCCCGGCCGGTGATTTGTACCTGGTGGAGGTACGAAAAATCCTCACGCAGGTCGAGATGTCGACCCACTACTTGCGCTCCTACGGCGGTGAAACCGAAGTCCTGCGCGTCTCGACGCCTCCGACCTTCGGCGCGCGCTGGCTGGTGCCACGCTTGAAAGGCTGGCGTCTTCGCCATCCCTCGATCCATCTGGACCTGTGCAGCGAACAGGAAGCCGACGATCTGCTGCAAGGTCGCAGCGACCTGGCGTTCTACTTCGGCCAGGGCTCACGCCCCGGTACTGAATGCCTGAAGCTGTTCGGCGAAGAGCTGGTGCCGGTCTGCGCACCGGGCAGTCTGCCGGACACGCCGTTCACCGATCCTACGCAACTCACCGACCTGGTCCTGCTGCAAAACGCCTCCCGGCCCCAGGCCTGGCACGACTGGTTCGACAGTCAGGGCTACCACACCGAACACAGCTACCACGGCCCGCGTTTCGAAACCTTTTACATGTGCATCCGCGCAGCCCAGGTCGGCTGCGGTGTGGCGCTGTTGCCGCGGTTTCTGGTGGAAGAGGAATTGGCCGACGGCAAACTGGTCATACCCTGGCAGCACGCGATGCCCAGCACCGATGCCTATTACCTGGCGTATCCGGAGCATTCGGCGGAAGTACCGAAAGTGCGGGATTTTGTGAAGTGGATGCTGGAGCAGATTGATAGCCCGGATGCCTCGCAGCATTGAAGCTTCGCACCATCTCTGTGGTGAAAGGCTGGCCCCGCTGAGTCGACCCTATGAGCCAACAACCCGGGTTGTCAGGCTCATAGTGGCGTCACGCGATACCAAAGAGGCCGTCGACGATTTTGGTTTGAGCGAGGCGCCCGCGCAGGTCCTCATCGATAGAGGGATCATCCATTCTGTACAGCCGCACCTTGCGATACGCATTGATTCGATTGATCTCCCGCCCCAAATACTCCCAAACCACCCGCGAACATGCCGGAGTGCGATGGTCGGCCGCTGAAACACCCATCTTCAAGCCATTGAGTCGAATAATCCGGCTTTTGTAGTTTGGAATAAGAATGGTCTGACTGATCTCGTTGGACGTCAGCGACTCATAGTCGAGCAGGAACAAGCGATCCTGTAGATAGTAGGCAACCCCAATGTATCGATACCGCTCAAATGTCCCCTCTGCCCCAGCAATCTGTATCCGCTCATTTCGTTCATACACGAAATGTTGGCCCTCCTCCCTTATGTGCACCAATGAACACAGAATGCAACCAGGCTCTGTCATCGCGTAGTAGTACTCGTAGTAATAACCACAATAGGCCTTGAGCTGCGACGAAGACTGTCTGCGAAGGTGATCAAGCATGCGCTGAGGCGCTGCCACCTCGTCCGAGGGTTTGATTTTCTTGGATTTAACGCCAATGAGCGTGATGAACTGCTCTGTGGGCAAATGAATTTCGTATTCTTCAACCCCAAAAAAATCACAGATCCGTTTGAGGTTAAACGGCGTAGGAAGACTATTCCCACTCAAGTACTTATTGAATTGCCCACGATTAATAAGAAGTTTCCTACAAACCTCCGCGATAGATCGGTAGTGACTGCATAGCTGCCTTAAGTTAGCCGGAAAAAACTCACGCATATCAGCTCATCACAATAGTGCTAGAAGGCTCGAACATAGCAGCAACTCGCATCATTTTTAAGCAACTCGCGAAATTGCACTCAGCGATACGATAACCGGATATTACGAGCCTTGAGGTTTTCTCAAGACAGTCAGCAAAAGACGACAAATCGCCACTACTCTAAAAACAGCAGGGAGCACTCAATGCTTGAAGTCATCAATGACTTTCTCTCCGGAAAAATCCTTATCCCATTGGTCCTTGGGTTGGGTGGCTACTTCACCATCCGATCAAGATTTGTCCAGTTCAGGTATTTTTTTCACATGCTATCGGTATTGCGCGGCAGTTGGCGCACAGGCAATCATCATCTGAGCTCGTTACAGGCGTTAACCCTCAGCCTCGCAGGTCGAGTCGGGACGGGCAACATCGTTGGTGTCGGCATCGCCGTGAGCATGGGCGGGCCAGGGGCCGTGTTCTGGATGTGGATGACCGCGTTCCTGGGCATGTCGAGCAGTTTTTTCGAATGCGCTCTTGGACAACTCTACAAACGTAGCGACGGAAACGGTCTTTATCGTGGTGGTCCATCCTGGTACATCCAGCATGGTCTGGGTAAACGCTGGCTAGGGATGATTGCCGCCCTCCTGTTGTTGGTGACCTTCGGTTTTGCAATCAATGGCCTGGAGGCTCATGCCGTATCGCACTCGCTTAAGGATGCTTTCGACATTTCGACCACTTGGTCGGGATTGGCATTGTCAGTGATGCTGGCTGTTGTATTTGTGGGTGGGATCAAACGAATAGCAGCTGTCGCCGACCTGCTGGTACCGCTTAAAGTTCTCGCCTACGTCGGGGTCACGCTCTATGTAATTGTCCTGCAATCGGAGCAGGTGCCCTCGGTGTTAATGACCATCGTCAAGAGCGCGTTCGGCCTGGACCAAGCGTTCGGCGGACTGCTCGGCACTGCAATAATCATGGGTGTGAGGCGCGGTGTGTTTTCCAATGAAGCGGGCCTGGGCAGCGCCCCCAACGTTGCTTCGGTGGCCAAAGTCGAACATCCGATAAGCCAAGGCGTGGTGCAAGCACTGAGTGTCTTCATCGATACCTTCGTCATCTGCACCTGCACAGCATTGGTCATCCTGTTATCCGGTTTCTATACACCCGGTTTCGAAGGCAACGGCATTGCTCTTGCGCAAAACTCGCTGGCAGCCATCGTTGGCGAGTGGGGTCGAATGTTTATTAGCGTGGCGCTGACATTATTTGTATTTACCGCAATGCTCTATAACTACTACTTGGGCGAAAACAGCTTGCGGTTCATGTTCGGTGAACCCCGAAAAACCTTGCTCATCTACCGCGCACTGGTATTGGCGCTGGTGTTCTGGGGCTCGATTGAAGACCTCTCCACCGTACTCGCATTTGCCGACATCACCATGACACTGCTTGCCTTCGTCAACCTTATAGCCATGGCCTTGCTGTTTAACATTGGCATGCGCATCTTGTACGACTATGACGAGCAACGTCGCGCAGGAGTCAAGAACCCAGTGTTCGACTCCAGCAAGTTCAAGGATCTGGATCTCGATTTTAGGGCCTGGCCAGCGATAGAGAATGACCAGAACACGTTAAAGCATCCTGCCCACCTTTCTCGTAACTGCACATATCCGCAATCGGCATAAATGAAAAAACTCTGAGCCATTGCGAACCCGCAACGGCTCAGCAGCGAAACTTAGCAACATTTATTGGCTATCTACAAACAATAGATCTCACTATTCAAACACGATTAAAAATTCTTAAGGAGATTGTTAATGAATCGTTATCGCCATCTTAAATCCAACACTTCCGAAGTTCCGGTACTTTGTATAGATACACACATAACCCCAAATCACCTCTTTGAAAATGCCTGCTTCAGGATTCGAACAGCTACTAGTCTTTTAGAAACACTCACATCAGTAACCATAAAGCATACCGCTGACATTGATCTATACCGGCTAATACTTCCAGCTTATGTATTACTGCAGGATGGTGTCGACACACTGGAACAAATCACCTTAAAGGTGGAGTGAGATCATGGCTACCCCTGCAACTAATGAAATGCTTAAGGCTGCAATGAGAAAAGCAATTGAAACCGGCCTTATCCCTAGTTACTCGCACCTTGGATATTTAAGAAGCTGGGAAAGCCTTGCGTTGGTCGTCCAAGCCGCGGTTGACGCTACCCCGATAGTTGAGCCCCCTCCGAATTGTTCAAACAAGTGCTGTCGAGGGCTGCCACTCTTCAATTTTTGTTCCACGTGAACGGAAGGCATTACGATGCACCCGAAAAGATCGCAGCCTTCGACAGCCCATGAAATCCGCCAGAAATCGATGCTACTGCAAAAAAGGCTGGCAAACCGGGCCATTGATATGCGCCACTAGCCCCATTCATTGAAACAGCTGCAACGTCGCTGCCACGGGCCGCGGCCAGCCTGGAGAACCCCGTTATGAGCGAGAGCGTGTTTGGCGATCGCATCGTGCAGAACCTGCTCGACACCGACTTCTACAAACTGACGATGATGCAGGCGGTGCTGCACAACTACCCGAATGTGGAAGTCGAATGGGAGTTTCGTTGCCGTAACAGTGAAGATTTGCGCCCGTACCTGGCGGAAATCCGCTTCCAGATCGAGCGCCTTGCCGAATTGAGCCTGAGCGCCGACCAATTGAGTTTCATGGAGCGCATCAGCTTCATGAAACCGGATTTCCTGCGCTTTCTCGGGTTGTTCCGCTTCAATCTGCGCTACGTCCACACCGGCATCGAAAACGGCGAGCTGTTCATCCGCCTGCGCGGGCCATGGCTGCACGTGATCCTGTTCGAAGTGCCGCTGCTGTCCATCGTCAGCGAAGTGCGCAATCGCTATCGCTACCGTGAGATCGTCCTGGAACAGGCGCGCGAGCAGCTCTACCGCAAGTTCGACTGGCTCACCGCCAACGCAAGCGCGGAGGAATTGTCCGAATTGCAGGTCGCCGATTTCGGCACTCGCCGTCGCTTCTCGTACCGCGTTCAGGAAGAAGTAGTGAACGTGCTCAAGCACGATTTCCCCGGTCGTTTTGTCGGCACCAGCAACGTGCACCTTTCACGTGAGCTGGATATGAAGCCGTTGGGTACCATGGCCCACGAATGGATCATGGCCCACCAACAACTCGGCCCGCGGCTGATCGACAGTCAGATTGCCGCCCTCGATTGCTGGGTCCGCGAGTACCGCGGCCTGTTGGGGATCGCCCTCACCGACTGCATCACCACCGATGCCTTTCTCAGCGATTTCGACCTGTACTTCGCCAAGCTGTTTGACGGCCTGCGCCATGATTCCGGTGATCCGGTGCTCTGGGCGGAAAAGGCCATTGCCCATTACCACAAGCTCGGCATCGACCCGATGAGCAAGACGCTGGTGTTCTCCGACAGCCTGACGCTGCCCAAGTCTCTGGAAATATTCCGGGCGTTGCGCGGTCGGATCAATGTCAGCTTTGGCATCGGCACCAACCTGACGTGCGATATTCCGGGTGTTGAACCGATGAGCATCGTGCTTAAAATGGCCGCCTGCAACGGCCAGCCCGTGGCAAAGATTTCCGATGAGCCTGGCAAGACTCACTGCAAAGACCCGAATTTTGTCGCCTACTTGCGACACGTTTTCAAAGTACCTGCCGCCCCTTCCAGTACATCAAGCACATCTAGCAAGGAGTGAATTCATGCAAGCCGAACAGCGTGAGATTGCTGAACAGCTCAAGGTCCAGCCGCCGTTCGCTGACCAGGCCGCCCTCGAGGCTGAAGTCGCCCGGCGGATTACCTTCATCCAGGACTGCCTGGTCAATTCCGGGCTCAAGACCCTGGTACTCGGCATCAGCGGCGGCGTCGATTCCCTGACCGCCGGCCTGCTGGCCCAGCGTGCGATGCGCGAACTGCGCACACACACAGGCGACAACAGCTACAAGTTCATCGCCGTGCGCCTGCCATACGAAACCCAGTTCGACGAACACGACGCCCAAGCCTCGGTGGATTTCATCGCCCCGGACGAGCGCCACACCGTGAACATCGGCCCGGCGGTCAAAGCCCTGGCCAGTGAAGTAGCGGCCTTTGAAGGCAAGCACGCAGTCTCGGTGGATTTCGTACTCGGCAACACCAAGGCGCGGATGCGCATGGTCGCCCAGTACACCATCGCCGGCGCGGCCCAAGGGCTGGTGATCGGTACCGACCACGCGGCGGAAGCGGTAATGGGTTTCTTCACCAAATTCGGTGATGGCGCGTGCGATCTGGCGCCACTGAGCGGCCTGGTGAAAAACCAGGTCCGGGACATCGCCCGCAGCTTTGGCGCGCCGGAGTCGCTGGTGGAAAAAATCCCGACGGCCGACCTTGAAGACCTGTCGCCCGGCAAACCGGACGAAGCGTCCCACGGCGTGACCTATGCCGAGATCGACGCGTTCTTGCACGGCGAGCCGGTGCGTGAGGAAGCGTTCAAGATCATTTGTGACACGTATAAAAAGACTCATCACAAGCGAGTGATGCCGTTCGCGCCTTGACTCTGCCCCTGTAGAAAGTTGTAGGAGCTGTCGAGTAAAACGAGGCTGCGATCTTTGATTGTGATCTTAAAAGCAAGATCAAAAGATCGCAGCCTCGTTTCACTCGACAGCTCCTACAAGGGTTCGGGCGGGCCCAAAAATGAGCAAAAAAAAAGCGTCCCTAGTGGACGCTTTTTTTATGCGTTCGATTCGATTACTTCAGGACAACAGTGCCTTTCATCATCGAGATATGGCCAGGGAACGAGCAGAAGAAACCGTACTTCTCGGCAGCATCGAGCTTCGACACGTCGAAGGTCACCGAGTCGGTTTCCTTGGCGCCGATGATTTTGGTGTGGGCGATGATGCGCGCGTCACCTTCCGGCAGGTAGTTCTTTTCGATGCCTGCGGCCAGGCCTGCGGTGGCGATCGGCTGCATATCAGCCTCTTTACTCAGCACCCAGTTATGACCCATGACGTTTTTCGGCAGGTTGCCGGAGTGCTTCAGCTCCACGGTGAACGTCTTGCAGCTCTTGTCGATGCTGATTTCCTTGGTATCGAAGGACATCTGGTCAGTCGAGTCGACAGTGACCTTGCACTCGGCAGCCATCAATTGGCTGCTGGCCAGCGTCAGCAGGGATACCGCAACAAGTTTGGCAAACATGGTGAATCTCCAAGGCAGGGTTAACAAAAGTGCGAATGGACAGAAGACTGCCTGAAAACTTCGCAAGTTCCTATGACCTGAATCAAAAATTGTATACAACTTTCGGGCTATGACACCTATCGAAACAATCTACCAGCCAGACGTCTGGGGCGGCCCTATCATCAGGTCGTACTCACTCATCTGGAGCGTCAGTCATGTCCCTTAACAGCCTGTTGCGCAGTTTGTTCGCCGCCTACGCCTGTGGCGCCAGCGGAACCTTTGAAACACCTGAACGCGAAGTGTAGACCTTGGAACGCCGCGTGCCTGCCTTTACTCTGTGGCTATCCTGACCATGGAGTAAGGCATGTCTTTAGCGTCCGTTTGTGTATTTTGCGGTGCCAGCACTGGCACCAACCCGGCTTATCGTGAAGCGGCTGTCGCCTTGGGGCGAGCATTGGCCGAGCGTAAGCTGACCCTCGTCTATGGCGGCGGCGCCGTCGGGCTGATGGGCATCGTCGCCGATGCTGCGCTGGCGGCCGGCGGTGAAGTGATCGGGATCATCCCGCAAAGCCTCAAAGACAAGGAAATCGGCCACAGCGGCCTGACTCGTCTGGAAGTGGTCGACGGCATGCATGCGCGCAAGGCGCGGATGGCCGAGCTCAGTGACGCCTTTATCGCCCTGCCCGGCGGCCTGGGCACGCTGGAAGAACTGTTCGAAGTCTGGACCTGGGGCCAGCTCGGCTACCATGGCAAACCGCTCGGGCTGCTGGAAGTGAACGGTTTCTACAGCAAATTGACGTCTTTTCTCGATCATATCGTCGGCGAAGGCTTCGTTCGTGAACCGCACCGTGACATGCTGCAAGTGAGCGAATCGCCGCAAACCCTGATTGATGCGCTGGACGCCTGGCAGCCGACAGTGGTGCCAAAGTGGATCGAGCAAAAACCCAGCTAACGGCTGGGCATCGATACAGGGCAGAATACGCGCCGCTCAACCTCACCTTCGACCCCAGAGGATCGCCCATGGCTAAACCCAATTATTCCTTCGCCAAACGTCAGAGAGACTTGGCCAAGGAGCAGAAGAAAGAGGAAAAGCTTCAGCGCAAGAAAGCTACAGCTGAAGAAGAAGCCGCCGCACTGAACCCGGATGCAGAAGGTGAAGTGGCCGCAGAAGATGATGTTGAAGCACCGAAAGATCAGGCGCCCGACGCCTGAGACCCTCAGGGCCCGATGATCTGATCAGGCCCACCGGATCTGTGTCCAGGGTCAGCAGTTACTTTGCTGACCCTCACAGCCCCATCTGAAATACCCCTCCCGAATTTATGCACATTCCCCTGTGGGAGCGAGCTTGCTCCGGGCGGCGTTCCGACGATAGCAAACTCCCAGTCACATTAATGTTGGATGTGCCGCCGCCATCGCGAGCAAGCTCGCTCCCACATTGATTCTGCATTACTCCAAGGGCATCACCGTCACCCGAACCTCGGGATCATGGTTGCCGCCGCCCAAAATCACCCCACGCAACGGCGAGACATCGGAAAAATCCCGACCCCAGGCCAGGGTTATGTGTTCGAGTGCCGGTTGTACGTTGTTGGTCGGGTCAAAATCGACCCAGCCCAGCACAGGGCAAAACACCGAGACCCAGGCGTGAGACGCGTCCGCGCCGATCAATCGAGGCTGCCCGGGCGGTGGCTGGGTCAGCAGGTAGCCACTGATGTACCGCGCCGCCAACCCACGGGAGCGTACGCAGGCGAGCATCAGGTGAGCGAAGTCCTGACAAACACCGCGCCGGCGCTCCAGCACTTCCACCAGCGGCGTCGCCACTTGGGTCGCTTCAGCGTCGAAGGTGAATTCGCTGAAAATCTTCTCCATCAGTGCCTGAACACCCAACAGCAGCGGCCGGCCCGGTGGAAAACAGCTTTCGGAAAACTCGACGAAGTTGCGCTTCAAATGCACGTAGGGCGATTCGAACCGGTAACGACACGCTTCCAGCAATTCGGGGGAAAGCGGCTGACTGCTGTAGGTCAGCGCGTTGCGGGTTTCTTCCCACGCGGGGGACTGACTGAAATCCAGTGCAGGCCGGGCCAGCACTTCGACGGTGAGTCGGGCGTTGACCAGCAATTCATCGTGCGGCCGCTCGAACGCCAACCGGGTCAGCGGATTACCGAACACATCCAGTTCATCGCGGCGCGAAGTCGGGTCGGGACTGATCTGCAGTTGCTGCTCGGTGCAGCGCTGCCAGGCACACGCCCGCGGCCACAGGTGCGCGAGCTGCTGAGCCAGGGACACCGGGCTGTCGTAGTGATAATGGGTGTCGTGGAGAATCTGGTAGTGGGCGCTCATCAGACGGACACCGTGCGCTGGCTGACGTCATCGACGTGGGCGAAATGGCGCAAGGCCAGACGATCCGACACTTGCCCGCTGGCATCGGCGATTTCCTGCAACAGGTCGGCCAACCCCTCAATGGCTGCCCGAACGCTGGCTTCGCCGAACAGCGAGTTCTCCAGGCATCCCAGATCGAACTGTGCCAAGCGTTCCACCAACTGCGGCAAGCCCGCTTCGCGAGGCACACCGAAGTCGTCATTCAAGCGTTTCAAGGTACGAGTTACCAGTTTCAACTGGAACAGCACGGCGTGGGGGTTCTGCTCGTCGAGCAGCAGCAGGTCAAGCACCGGGATCAGTTGCGCCACCGCCAGATACCGCGAACGGTAAGTGATGCTGCTGTTGCCCAGCTCCAGCAGCCACTCCAGTCCGGCCTGATCGAAAGCACCGGCACCGCGCAGAAATGCCGCCAAGCTGGCGCTGAGAAACTGCAGGCGTTCGATCCGGCGGCCGATCATCAGGAAGCGCCAGCCTTCGTCCCGGGTCATGTCGTCGAGGGCGAAACCGGATAACGCCGCCAGGGACATCACCAGACGGTTGAGGAAATCCAGCAATTCGCCGAAATCCGGCTCTTCGGCTTCCAGCTCCATGGCTTCGCGCTGCAGCTCCACCAGCGCTTGCCAGTTTTCCCGCGAGAGCTTGCCACGCACTTGCGATGCCGCCCACTGCAAACGCTGCAGGTTGGAGCGCAGACTGAACGACCAGTCATCGCCGAGCAATGCCGCCAGCAAACGCTCCGGCAACTCGCCTTCATCGGGCAACAACATCAACCGTTCGCCCAGATCGACCGCCGCCTCCAGGGCTTGCGGGTCATCGCCATCGACATACCGCGCCAGCATGATTCGCAGCAGCCGCGCACTGTCATCGCAGCGCTCGCAATAGCGCCCGAACCAGAACAGGTTTTCCACCACCCGCGACGGCAGATACGGATCGCGTCTTACCAGGTCGTGCACACCGATCGTACGCTGGGTTTTCCATTGCTCACCGCTCGGCGGGCGATCGCCCAACACCCAGGTATCTTTGCTCGCGCCACCGCGCTGCATCGACACCACTTCGGCGTCAGCCTCGGCGGCAACCCGGGTAAGGCCGCCGGGCAGAACCCGATAACCCTCACGGCTGGCCACGGCGTACACGCGCATGCCAATTGCCCGGGGTTGCAGATGACCGTCTTCAGCCTGCCAGATCGGGGCTTGAGAGAGCTGAGCCAATTCTTGCGCGACATAGGCGTAAGGCCGGGCCTGCATGCGCTCGGCCAGCTCCTGACGCTGTTTTTCACTCAAATCACGGCCAAATACTGGCGTGAAGCTCTGTGACGGGAAAGCCGGTTTGATCAACAACTCCGGCAATTTTTCCAGGGCCTGAGCCAGCACCGGTGCTTCACCGCACCACCAGGTTGCGATGGATGGCAGGATCAAATCTTCGCCAAACAGGAATTGATTGATCCTCGGCAGGAAGCCCAACAATCCCGGCGACTCCAGTACGCCGCTGCCGAGGGCATTAGCCACCAGCACTCGCCCCTGGCGCACCGCTTCCAGCAATCCCGGCACGCCAAGGGCCGAGTCAGTGCGCAGCTCCAGCGGATCGCAGAAGTCATCGTCGAGCCGCCGCATGATCGCGTGGACCCGGCGCAGTCCGCTCAAGGTTTTCAGGTAGACCGTGGCATCCCGGACGGTCAGGTCGCCGCCCTCTACCAGTGGATAACCGAGCTGACGCGCCAGATAGAGGTGTTCGAAATAGCTTTCGTTGAAACGTCCCGGTGTGAGCAGCACGATCAGCGGCGCTTCGTCATCACTCGGCGCCTGACGGGCCAGGGTTTCCTGAAGCGTGCGGAAGAATCCGGCCAGGTGCTGCACTTTCAAATCGCGGTACAGCTCGGGAAAGGCCCGGGACACGATGGTGCGGTTTTCCAGCGCATAACCGGCACCGGACGGTGCTTGAGTCCGATCCGCCGTCACCCACCAGCGACCGTCGGGTGTACGCGCCAGATCCACGGCGTACAGATGCAGAAAAGCCCCGTCGGGCGGTGTGATGCCCTGACAGGGCCAGAGGAAGTTGTTGTGACCGAAGACCAGCTCAGCAGGCAGCAGGCCCTCGGCGATCAAGCGTTGCGGGCCGTACAGATCCGCCAGCACAGCATTGAGCAAACGTGCCCGCTGAGCGATCCCGGCCGATAACTGCTGCCATTCATCAGCAGCAATCACATGCGGTAGCAGATCGAGTTCCCACGGCCGATCGGCACCCTTGGGGTCGGCGTAGACGTTGTACGTCACGCCGTTTTCCTGGATCTGCCGGGTCAGCAGCGCCTGACGCTGCACCAATTGCGTTGGCGTGCTGCGTTGCAATTGGTCGAACAACCGACGCCAGTGCGGGCGTACAGCGCCACTGTCGTCGAGCAGTTCGTGATAAGTGCCCGCCGTCAGCGGGTAGCGGTCAAGCAGGTCAGGCATGGAAAGCTCGGCAGACAGCAAAGAACGGTCAGACTAACGCAGGCTCATGACGCCCGGATATACGAAAAGTCCGAGCGTCGCGTACGGTTTAGAAGCGTCGTAAATCGAGAGTCATCGGTAGCTCGTCGTTAATTTCCATATTGGGTATAGGAAGTTTCCCCGGCGTATGTCCGATGCGGAAAAAACGCGCCATGCGCCGGCTCTCTGCCTCATTGGCGTTCACCGGCAAGCTGTCGTAGTTGCGCCCGCCCGGGTGGGCGACGTGGTACTGACAGCCACCCAGAGAACGTTGCATCCAGGTGTCGAGCAGGTCGAACACCAACGGCGCGTGGACCGGGATGGTCGGCTGCAGGCAGTTGGCCGGTTGCCAGGCGCGGAAACGCACGCCAGCGACAAACTCGCCGACTCGCCCGGTGGGTTGCAATGGCACCGGAATGCCATTGCACGTCAGCAGATAACGCTGCGGCGGCAAGCCCGTGAGTTTGACCTGCAAGCGTTCCAGCGACGAATCCACATAACGCACCGTGCCACCGACTGCGCCCTCCTCGCCCAGCACATGCCAGGGCTCCAGCGCCTGACGCAATTCCAGCTCGATCCCGCTGACGGCGTAATCGCCGACCTTGGGAAAACGGAATTCCAGATGCGCCGCGAACCACTCGGCGCGCACGGGATAACCGGCGGCATTCAGGTCGACGATGACGTCGGCGAAATCCTGTTCGATAAAGTGCGGCAACAGGAAACGATCGTGCAGCTCTGTGCCCCAGCGTGCCAGTTTCGGCGGCGCATAAGGCTCGCGCCAGAACCGAGCCACCAGCGCCCGCAGCAACAATTGCTGCGCCAGGCTCATGCGCGCATGGGGCGGCATTTCGAAGGCGCGCAATTCGAGCAATCCAAGGCGACCGGTAGCACCGTCCGGTGAATACAGTTTGTCGATGCAAAATTCGGCACGGTGAGTGTTGCCGGTCACGTCGATCAGCAAGTTGCGCAGCAGCCGATCCACCAGCCACGGCGCGCACTCCTCGCCCGGCTCAGGCATCTGGGCGAAGGCGATTTCCAGTTCATACAAGGCATCGTTGCGTGCTTCGTCGACCCGTGGCGCCTGAGACGTCGGGCCGATGAACAATCCGGAAAACAGGTAGGACAAGGACGGGTGGTTATGCCAGTAGCTGATCAGGCTGCGCAGCAGATCGGGGCGGCGTAGAAACGGTGAGTCAGCCGGTGTCGCGCCACCCAGTACGAAATGGTTACCGCCGCCGGTGCCGGTATGCCGGCCGTCGATCATGAATTTCTCGGTGGTCAGTCGAGTCTGGCGTGCCTCTTCGTAAAGAAACTCGGTGCGTTCGACCAGTTCATCCCACGTGGCGGACGGCTGCACGTTGACCTCGATCACACCCGGATCGGGCGTGATGCGGAAGTTGCTCAGGCGCGGATCGCTCGGCGGCTCATAGCCTTCCAGCAACACCGGGCAATGCAATTCCTCGGCGGTGGCTTCGATGGCGCTGACCAGTTCCAGATAATCCTCGACCCGCTCCAGCGGCGGCATGAACAGGTACAACCGCCCTTCTCGCGCTTCGGCGCAGAACGCCGTGCGGGTCAGCCAGTCGGCGGATTCGTCGATCTTTGGCGCGCGTTCATCAGCAACCGCAGGTTCGCCTTGGCTCCGAAGTTGTGCTGTGTCGGGCAGTGCAGGGAAATCCTGATTCGGGTCCACAGGGTGAATAAACGGGTACTCCGCCGCTTTCACCCAAGGCTGCGAGCCGAGCGGCAAGCGATAGCCCAGCGGCGAATCCCCCGGCACCAGTCGGCAATGCTCATCGCGCAGATACCAGCGGCCGCTTTGCCACTGATCACCCTTGGCGGTGCGCGCCAGCGGCAGGACCTGACCGATGACTTTGTCCAAGCCCTGGCTGAAGACTTTGCGCAGGCGCGCACGCTCCAGAGGTTCTTCAAGACGCGAGTCTTCGGCGCTGACGTTCTGCGGCAAAGTGCCTTCGCGCCAGAGGTAATAGAAATTGTCTTCGTAGGCCGGAAATACAAAGCGTGTCGGAATTTTCAGGCGTTCGGCGACACTCGCCAGAAAACGTCCGGCCAGCTCGCCATTGGCACCGTAGTCTTCCTGCTCATCGGCAATCAGCGCGCTGTTGTGCCAGATCGGCACATCGTCGCGGCGCCAGTAGCAGTTCAGCGACCAGCGCGGCAATTGCTCGCCGGGGTACCACTTGCCCTGACCGAAATGCACCAGGCCTTGGGGCGCGTAGTGCTTGCGCATGCGCTGGAACAGTTCGGCGGACAGACGTCGCTTGTCTGGCCCGAGCGCTGCGGTGTTCCATTCGGCGCCGTCCGGATCATCGATGGATACGAAGGTCGGTTCGCCGCCCATGGTCAGGCGTACGTCCCCCTCCAACAGGTCGGCATCGATCTGCCGACCCAACGCCTGGATCGCCAGCCATTGGTCTTCGGTGTAGGGCTTCGTTACCCGTGGCGCCTCCCAAATTCGCTCCACGGACATTTCATGGGTGAATTCACACTCGCACGGTTCAACCAAGCCACTGATCGGTGCCGCAGAGCCCGGATCGGGACTACACGCCAACGGAATGTGTCCTTCACCGGCAAACAGCCCTGACGTCGCGTCCAGGCCGATCCAGCCTGCACCGGGCAAATAGACCTCGCACCAGGCGTGCAGATCAGTGAAGTCCACGTCAGTGCCCGACGGGCCGTCGAGGCTTTTGACGTCGGCGGTCAGTTGAATCAGGTAGCCGGAGACGAAACGCGCCGCCAGACCGAGGTTGCGCAACAGCTGCACCAGCAACCACGCAGAGTCGCGGCAGGAACCGGAGGCATGTTCCAAAGTGTGTTCGGGCGTTTGCACGCCCGGCTCCATGCGAATCAGGTAGCCAATGTCTTCGCTCAGGCGCTGATTGAGTGCGACGAGGAAATCGACGCTAGGCAGCGGCGTGCGGTCGATGCCTTCCAGGTACGCCTTGAATTTCGGCGTCAGGGGCAAGGTTTCCAGGTACGGCGCCAGTTCCTTGCGCTCATCCGCGGCGTAGGCGAACGGGATTTTTTCCGCGTAGGGCTCAAGGAAGAAGTCGAACGGATTGAAGACCGCCATCTCTGCCAGCAAATCGACTTCGATCCGCAGCTCATCGGTTTTCTCCGGAAACACCAACCGCGCCAGGTAATTGCCCTGGGGGTCTTGCTGCCAGTTGATGAAGTGCTGCTCGGGCGACACTTTCAGCGCGTAGGACAGTATCCGCGTGCGACTGTGGGCAGCCGGGCGCAGGCGAACGATCTGCGGACCGAGCTCGACAGCGCGGTCATAGCGGTAATGCGTGACGTGGTGCAATGCGACATGAATCGACACGGCGTGCCTCCTGCGAGCCTTAAGCGTATTGGAAAGCGCGCAAGACTTATGCCATCCAGCAGCGCTGGCGCTTTCTCCGGTTGCTTGAGGCAGTACAGCACCAAAATCGGGCGACGCGGGAATTTGGTTAGGGGGAGTTGCACGGAAATGTTGCGATAGCCTGACTTTGCTGCGGCTGCACTGGCCTCATCGCGAGCAAGCTCGCTCCCACAGGGGACCGTTGCCGAATACACATTTAGCGGACGACCCGGACAAACTGTGGGAGCGAGCTTGCTCGCGATGGGGCCAGTCGCCACAACCCACCTTCTGACTTCGATACACGTTTTTGCTCTGCCAGAAACGCAAAACGCCAACCCGAAGGTTGGCGTTCTGTTATCAGCGGTCAGCGTTTAGCGCGGCACTACCGGCTTACGCGTAGGCTTGGGCCCCTTGCCTTTGGCCGCGTCCTTGCGATCCTTGGCCGCCTGCTGGTTGCGGGCGAACGCCGCTGCCTTGGCCTGTTCACGCTTGTCCCACGGGTTACCGCCATCACTGGCGCGCGGTGGCAGGCCGGTGTGTTGGGTCAGGATTTTGGTGGTCTTCTCACCCGCGACTTTGTGGCTGCCAGCCGGTGTCGAGTTCTTGCGACGGGCGCTCTGGTAGCTGTCGGTCGCTGGCTGGTGCAGCGGGATCAACTGGGTTTTTCCCGGCCCGATCAGGTCGGCGCGGCCCATGCGGGTCAGTGCTTCACGCAGCATTGGCCAGCCTTTCGGGTCGTGATAACGCAAGAACGCCTTGTGCAGACGACGCTGCTCTTCGCTCTTGACGATGGTCACGGCGTCGCTCTTGTAAGTGACCTTACGCAGCGGGTTCTTGCCCGAGTGGTACATCGCGGTGGCGGTGGCCATCGGCGACGGGTAGAACGCTTGCACCTGGTCGGCACGGAAGCCGTTGCCCTTGAGCCACAAGGCCAGGTTCATCATGTCTTCGTCGGTGGTGCCCGGGTGGGCGGCGATGAAATAAGGAATCAGGTACTGCTCTTTCCCGGCTTCCTTGGAGTACTTCTCGAACATGCGCTTGAACTTGTCATAGCTGCCGATGCCCGGTTTCATCATCTGATTGAGCGGACCTTCCTCGGTGTGTTCCGGGGCGATCTTCAGGTAACCACCGACGTGGTGAGTCACCAGCTCTTTGACGTACTCCGGCGACTCGACCGCGAGGTCGTAGCGCAGACCGGAAGCGATCAGGATCTTCTTCACACCCGGCAAGGCACGGGCGCTGCGGTACAGCTGAATCAGCGACGAGTGATCGGTGTTCAGGTTCGGGCAAATGCCCGGGAACACGCACGAAGGCTTGCGGCACGCGGATTCGATTTCCGGGGTCTTGCAGGCGATGCGGTACATGTTCGCGGTCGGGCCGCCGAGGTCGGAAATGACGCCGGTGAAGCCTGGCACCTTGTCGCGGATCTCTTCGATTTCGCGAATGATCGACTCTTCGGAACGGTTCTGGATGATCCGGCCTTCGTGCTCGGTGATCGAGCAGAAGGTGCAGCCGCCGAAGCAGCCACGCATGATGTTCACCGAGAAGCGGATCATGTCGTAGGCAGGGATCTTTTCCTTGCCGTACGCCGGGTGCGGAATGCGCGCATAGGGCATGCCGAACACGTAGTCCATTTCTTCGGTGGTCATCGGAATCGGAGGCGGGTTGAACCAGACATCGACTTCGCCGTGCTTCTGCACCAGCGCACGGGCGTTGCCCGGGTTGGTTTCCAAATGCAGGACGCGGTTGGCGTGAGCATAAAGAACCGCGTCACCACGGACCTTTTCAACCGACGGCAGACGAATCACGGTCTTGTCGCGAGTCATCTTCGGGCTGGCCAGGATCTGCACGACCTTGGCTTCGCTCGGATCTTCCACCGGACCCTTTTCCTGCTCGATAGCGCAAGCCTGGGTGTCCTGAGTGTTCACGTACGGGTTGATGATCTTGTCGACCTTGCCCGGACGGTCGATGCGCGTGGAATCGACTTCGTACCAGTCTTTCGGGGTGTCGCGACGGATGAACGCGGTGCCGCGCACATCGGTAATGTCTTCGATCTTGTGACCGTAGGACAGACGCTGGGCGACTTCGACGATCGCACGCTCGGCGTTGCCGTAGAGCAGGATGTCGGCGCAGGCGTCGATCAGGATCGAGTTGCGAACCCGGTCCTGCCAGTAATCGTAGTGGGCGATGCGGCGCAGGGAGGCTTCGATGCCACCGAGAACGATCGGCACGTTCTTGTAGGCTTCCTTGCAACGCTGGCTGTAAACCAGGCTCGCGCGGTCCGGACGTTTGCCCGCCATGCCACCGGGGGTGTAGGCGTCATCGGAACGGATTTTTTTGTCGGCGGTGTAGCGGTTGATCATCGAGTCCATGTTGCCGGCCGCGACGCCGAAGAACAGGTTCGGCTCGCCGAGCTTCATGAAGTCGTCTTTGGACTGCCAGTTTGGCTGGGCAATGATCCCGACGCGGAAGCCTTGCGACTCCAGCAGCCGGCCGATAATTGCCATGCCGAACGACGGATGGTCAACGTACGCATCACCGGTGACGATGATGATGTCGCATGAATCCCAGCCAAGCTGATCCATCTCCTCCCTGCTCATCGGCAGGAATGGCGCAGGACCGAAACATTCGGCCCAGTACTTGGGATAGTCAAATAACGGCTTGGCTGTTTGCATGACGATGACCGGTGTTGAGATGAAAAATCGCGGGCGCGGAATATAGCACAAAAATTAACCAATTCCGACAACAGCGGTCGGCTTTTACCATCAGCTCTGCCCCCGACCGATACATCACATTTCGCTGAGCACAGGTCACTACATAGATATTCTTCAAGAAAAAAACCCGCGAGTAGTCTGGTGCTTCAACTACCAGACTGGCTTATCCAGAGCCACGGAGCTCCCTTGAACGATTCGACTTTACTCAATACAGTCCCCGCACCGCCCCCGCCCCCGCCCCCGCCGCCCCTATCTGCTCATGCAAGCTTCATCCAGAGCAAGCTGCCTGGCTGGCTAGTCAAGGGATCACCTGAACAGCGCAAAACGTTTCGCGCCTGCCTGCTCAAAAGCAATGCAGCCAGGCAGGCGTTGGCCCCTGTCTTCGAAGATATGGAAAACCCCTTGAACGTTGCCCGAACCTTGTTGAGCGAAAAGCTCACAGGAGACCTGGGATCGCTGGACGCTGAAAAATCCACACTGCTACGCGAGTGGAAGAACTCCCACCTCTTGGGGCTGATCAAAACACACCATAAAACCACCGAACAAACGCTTGTAGACGCCGCGCTGCAGAACTTCGAACCTTCCGAAGCCCTGAGCGGTGGTTTTGAAGCGGGATCGGCCATCTATTTGTCCGGGTACGACGAAAAGAAAAAAAGCGCTGTCAGCCCAGAGCGCTTCGCCGGGGTTTGTCGCGAGTTGGACATCGGCATGCAGTACCAGAGACACATCAGCGAAATACTGGAACCGTCTGCGACTGCGGGAACAACCGCCACTCGCTCGGCAAACCAGATAAAAGCCCTGATCAGGAACGACGACCAAAATACCTTTGAGACGGCGATCCACATCGCCCTGATGAAGAAATCCATCAGCACAGATCTTTACGCACTATTACTCGAACTGAGCCACGCCGGCAGCCACAAGGACTTGATCTGTTCACACCTGACCCTGGACGGCATAGCCCTTCCGGGCATCATGGCACTTCGGGATAAATGGCCTCAGATTAAACACGTTCTTTACATTCCCGATGATCCCGATGACGCGATCAAACGATATGACTCGTATAACGATCTTCAAACAGCCTTGGCAATTAAGCTGGACACACCCTCCTACCGGAAATTCTTCAATCGCTTCATTCCGTTTGAGCGCCAGGGAACGCCGCTGACCACAGGCACTTTGTGGTCAGGCGCAAACCGCCTTAGTAATCCGTCTTTTGCCAAACCCTTGGTGCGTGTGGAAATTGCCGGTGACTTCTATGAAACGGTCTTCAAGCAACGCATTGCCCACCTGAAGGCTGACGCACGTTTGCTGGCGGTCCCCACGGCAGATGCCAACACCGCCGGCAGTTTGAAAAAACGTCAGGAGCTCGAGGCAACAGGAGAGTCGCTATTATTTTTCGCCACGTCCTTCATACCGATCATCGGTGAAGTGATGCTGGCGGCAACAGCCTTGCAGTTACTCCACTCGGTCTATCACGGCGTTGCCGCCTGGAGTCGTGGCGATACCGATGAAGCTCTGAACGATCTGCTGGATGTTGCAGACGTCGCTGCCCTGGGCATCATCACGGCCGGCGCAATAAAAACCACCGGGATCGCCACCAACCTGGTGAAAATCAGGTTGCGCGACAATAGCGAACGACTCTGGCACCCCGATCTGACGCCCTATCGGAAGGCACTTCAACTCCCTGAAAATATCCACCCCAACGCTCAAGGGTTGTATAACCACAACGCAAAAACCTATGTAGCACTGGAAGACCATTTCTATGAAGTAAAGGTCGACATCGCCACCCAGCAGTGGGAGCTGCAACACCCTTCTGACCCAAACGGGTATGCCCCACAGATGCTACAAAACAATGTCGGAGGATGGCGCCACCTGCACGAGGACCCAAGCACTTGGGATGGGTTGAAACTGATCAGGCGTCTTGGCCCTGTCGCACGCAATATCCGCCAAGAAGCCGTCGAGCCTATTCTGCTGGTCAGCGGATTAGACAGATCGGCTCTCATTGAACTTCATGTGAGCACCCAACGTCCGCCGGCCCTGCTGACCGATGTATTGAAGCGCTTTGATTTGAGGCAGGAAATAAAAGATTTCAAGATAGAACGTAGCAAAGGCACTAAAACCGGCCCTTACTCACCGTTCATCTTGCCGCACCTGCTCACCACACTGAGCGGCTGGCCAACCACTCGACGCCTGACCGTCGTCGATGGGCCTGAAACGCTCTTTGCTTTTGGTGACTCCGCCAATGCAGCACTGCCCGAACTTAGATTGACCTACGCCCAACTCAGAAACGGTGAACTGACAGACGCTGTTGTCGAGAAGTTGAGAGCTGAAGAGCTCAGTGAGCTGTTCAAAGGGCTGGTGCCATCCACTGCCTCTATCGCAGTGCGCCTGGCGCAGCGTCTTGAGACCCACCTTGCGGCCACAAAAGACCTGTTGTTCCCAAAAATTTATGCGCTGACCGATCAACCGGAAAACCCGATAGAGGAACACATTCGCACGAAGTATCCAACGCTGCCAAAAAGCTATCTGCAGCAGTTGACACTCAGCCTCAGCGCACTGGAAAAACGGCAAATCGTGCGGGAAAAGCAGTTGCTGCCACTCATGGAAAAGGAAGCAGCCGAATATTCCAAAGAAGTTGAAACAGCACGTACTTATGAGGGGCTTTATCTTGATTCCGCCCGCCCTCTTGACACCGACCAACTCATCCTCACGAACCTCAGGCACTTGCCCAACTGGGCCGACTCGGCGCGCATCGAAATGCGTGATGCAACGCTCAACGGCACATTGCTGAGCAGCGTTGGCAGTGACACTGCCGTTCATCGCAGAGTTCTGGTTCGAGAAGGCGCGCAGTACAGGGCTTACGATACAGCGGGAAATTCGCTTAATGGACCGGCCGACCTCTACACCTCGATCAAAGCGGTCCTGCCTGACGCCGAGCGTTTTGCCGTGGCCAATAGTTGGTCTGACCGTGTAAAAACCGCGCTCAACAGCGTCATAGAGCGTTTGCACAAACAACCTCTGGCTATTCGGGTAGCTGGTGCGTCATGGGCTAGCGAGCCCGTAACCTCAGGCTTCCCCCTTGATACCCATTTTGCCCGGCAAGAAACACCGACGAACCTGTCTTTGCGCGCAGACGGCGTTTATGAACAGCGCCCCCTACAAGGTGGCACGTACATGTATTACGTGCTGGAAAACCGCCTGTACTATCAAGTGCAATACGCCAAACCGGGTTGGCAAGTCATTGATGCGCGCACCCCCTATCGAGCGTACAAGCCCTACGTGCGGCAAAAGACTGGAGGTGGTTGGGAGATCGATACCGATAGCGGGTTACCGGGAGGTACGCCGGGCGCTGGCTCGTCAACACACCTCGATATCCCGGAGGAGGCAAGCGGCACCTATCACAGCGCCACCGAATACGTCATGCCGGTGCCATTCACTGCCGCCGAACGCGAACGCATGTCCAGCATCAGATCCTTTCAACAGGCCCCCAACACACGCGGTAACTATGATCGTGCCAACAACGGCCGCTACCCCCTCAGGGACCTGAAAGGGCAACCGTTACGCATCAAAAAAATTCAGCAGAAGGTCAAATCTGCTGATGGCGGTACCCGCTATGAGGCCGAGGCAATCAAACCTTACATTCAATGGGAGGGCCTGGAAGGCGTTGCCAACCTGTACGAAGAAAAACTGGCGCTACGCACATTCACTGCCGCCGACTGCAAGGTGCCTGAGGAACGGGCCTTGATCGGGCAAGACATGGTGAGCAGCAAAAAGCCGCTGGTTAAAGGGGAGATTCTTGGGGTCTATGGTGGAGGATTGATACCCGGCTATGTCGGTATCGCAAGAAAGGACCCGTTCCTCATCGATGTACTGCCTGGGAAGCTGTTCACCCACGCCAGGTCTACTACCGTTCTGTTGTCCGGAGACAATGTGCTGTCCCGAATGAATACCATCTTCGAGTACGAACAGGGCAAGCCGGCACGACAGGCAACAACGGGTTACAACGTCGAAGCCGTGCCGTTTGATGTGGAGGCTCAAGCCCAAGGCGGGGGCAGGCAAAAATACCTGCTGTATGCATTTTTTGCCATCGACGACATTCCCGTCGACAACGAGCTACGTTGGAACTATGGCTACACCGAGCAAGCGATCAGAGCCCTGTTCGCCTGAAACACAGCTATCAACCGTCGACACCCTCGACGTTACTCGTCGTCGAAGTTGTAGCTGCCCGGCGCCAGGTTTTCGAAGCGGGTGTACTTACCGATGAACGCCAGTCGTGACGTGCCGATCGGGCCGTTCCGCTGCTTGCCGATGATGATCTCGGCGATGCCTTTGTGTTCGGTTTCCGGGTGATACACCTCGTCCCGGTACACGAACATGATGACGTCGGCATCCTGCTCGATCGCTCCGGATTCCCGGAGGTCGGAGTTGATCGGGCGTTTGTTCGGTCGCTGCTCCAGGGAGCGGTTGAGCTGGGACAACGCCACCACCGGGCAGTTGAATTCCTTGGCCAGGGCTTTCAAGGAACGGGAGATCTCGGAAATCTCGTTGGTCCGGTTGTCACCGCCAGAACCCGGGATCTGCATCAATTGCAGGTAGTCGATCATGATCAGGGCGATATCGCCGTGTTCACGCACCAGACGCCGGGTCCGTGCGCGCATTTCCGACGGGCTGATACCGGCCGTATCGTCAATAAACAGCTTGCGATCGTTGAGCAAGTTGACCGCCGATGTCAGGCGCGGCCAATCGTCGTCTTCCAGGCGACCGGCACGGACCTTGGTCTGGTCGATACGGCCGAGGGACGACAACATACGCATGATCAGCGATTCGCCTGGCATCTCCAGCGAGTAGACCAATACGCATTTGTCGCTGCGCAGCACGGCGTTTTCCACCAGGTTCATCGCAAAGGTGGTTTTACCCATGGATGGACGACCGGCGACGATGATCAGGTCAGACGGTTGCAGTCCGCTGGTCATACCGTCGAGATCGGTATAACCGGTGGACAGGCCGGTAATGGCGTTGTCAGTGTTGAACAAGGTGTCGATGCGGTCGATGGCCTTGGTCAACAGGTCATTCACGCTCACCGGGCCGCCGGTTTTTGGCCGGGCCTCGGCGATCTGGAAGATTTGGCGTTCGGCTTCGTCGAGAATCTCTTCAGCCGAGCGGCCTTCCGGGTTGAAGGCGCTGTCGGCAATCTCGGAGGCAATGCCAATCAGTTGGCGCAAGGTCGCCCGCGCGCGGACAATCTGGGCATACGCCTTGATGTTGGCGACGGACGGCGTGTTTTTTGCCAGTTCGCCAAGGTATCCGAGGCCGCCGACTTGCGAGGTCTGACCTTCCTTGTCCAGTTGCTCGGCAAGGGTCACGACGTCGATCGGCGAGTTCTGGTCGGCGAGCTTGGCGATCGCACGGAAGATCAGGCGGTGGTCATGTCGATAGAAATCGCCGTCCGAGACCTGATCCAACACGCGTTCCCAGGCGTTGTTGTCCAGCATCAAACCACCGAGCACGGCCTGTTCGGCCTCGATGGAATGCGGCGGCACCTTCAAGGCAGCGGTTTGCAGATCGTATTGCTCGGGTGCGGAGATATCGTTCATGGCCACTTGAATAGTTGTGAAAATCAGGAACTGCAGAAAGACAAAGGGCACGACCTGTAAACAGGATCGTGCCCGATGTTACCGGCAAGCACCCGAGGGTGCCAGCCGACAAGTGCTGCTTAAGCTGCTACCACGACAACGCGTACGGTGGCTTCAACTTCGGCGTGCAGGTGCACGGCTACGTCGAATTCGCCTACGTTGCGGATAGTGCCGTTCGGCAGACGAACTTCGCTTTTTGCAACTTCAACGCCAGAGGCGGTCAGTGCATCAGCGATGTCGTGAGTACCGATCGAACCGAACAGCTTGCCTTCGTCGCCAGCGGTGGCAGTGATAGTCACTTCCAGCTCAGCCAGTTGGGCAGCGCGGCTTTCAGCCGAAATTTTACGATCTGCTGCGGCTTTTTCCAGCTCAGCGCGACGCTCTTCGAACGCAGCCAGGTTGGCAGCGGTCGCAGCGGTAGCTTTGCCGTAAGGCAGCAGGTAGTTACGGCCGTAACCAGCCTTAACGTTCACTTTGTCACCCAGGTTGCCCAGGTTGGTGACTTTTTCCAGAAGGATCAGTTGCATGTGAAAATCCTCTTAACTTTTAACCTTCACCGTTCGCGCTATCGACGTCTTTCGGCGTCGAACGACCGCGAAAATCAATCAGGCTGTCGACGATGGCCAAGACCACCAGCAACGGATAGATCAGCTGCATGAACAGCAACAGCGTGACGTACAACCCCACCAGCCAAAACCTGGCCAGTCGCTTTTGCGCCACCAGCCCATGAATCAGGGCCAGCCCGGCGAACACCAGCGGTACACTGCACAACGGCGTCAACATGGCCATCTGCGGACCGATGTTCGGCCCCAGAAGCATGAACGCCAGCAGTAACATCGCCAGCCCCAGCGGGAATCGGATGGCGCGAAACTCGCGACCAAAACCACCCGGGTTGTACAACAACGCCTGCCAGTAGCGCCCGACAAGCAGGCTCAGCACACTGACGATTTGCAACAAAGCCGCAATCAGGCCGGTCAGGACCGGTGCGATCAGGGACGCAAAATGCGCTTGCTCGTCTACCGACAACTTCTGGTAGACATCACCGAGTAGCGACGGCATGACTTTTATCAAAGCCTGCGCCAGCATCTCGATTTGGGGACCAAAAGCCGTCCCCAGCACCACTGAAAACACCACTCCCATCGCTATGCTGACCAGCAGCACGCGGTTCCAGGACTCGCTTGCGCGTAAAACCAACGCAAGGCCCCAAGAACCCAGCAGCACCAGAAGTGCCCGTGGGTCATCGGAGTAAAGCCACCAGATCAACGCCGGCAGCAGTCCCAGAGCAAGAACGCCCAGGGCGTCCTTCAATCCGCGCCGCAGGAGCACAAGGCAACCAGCGGCAGCGCCCAACCAATACAACAACGGCAATATTGCGCATCCGGCCACTACGAGAGTGGCCTGCATACGGCCGCGCATGATGAACTCAGCTATGGCACGCATGCTTTCAATCCTTTGCTACGTGTCGACTGCCCGGTCTCAGCGGCCGTGGCTGTCGGTGTAGGCCAGCAGGGCCAGGAAGCGGGCGCGCTTGATAGCGGTGGCCAGCTGACGCTGATAACGTGCTTTGGTACCGGTGATGCGGCTTGGAACGATTTTGCCGGTCTCGGATACATAAGCTTTCAGAGTGTTGAGATCTTTGTAATCGATCTCTTTCACGTCTTCAGCGGTGAAGCGGCAGAATTTACGACGACGGAAGAAACGTGCCATGTAATAGGCTCCTCAAAAGGTCCGTGGATTACTCGTCAGCGTTATCGCTGTTGTCGCTGTCATCACTATCAGCGCTTTCAGCGCCTTCGTGCTCAGGACGGTCGCGACGCTCACGGCGCTCACTGCGGTTTTCTTCAGCCTTGAGCATCTCGGATTGGCCGGTAACGGCTTCTTCGCGACGGATGACCAGGTTACGGATCACTGCATCGTTGTAGCGGAAGTTGTCTTCCAGCTCGGCCAGGGCCTTGCCAGTGCACTCAACGTTCAGCATCACGTAGTGAGCCTTGTGAACATTGTTGATTGCGTAGGCCAGTTGACGACGGCCCCAATCTTCCAGACGGTGGATTTTGCCGCCGTCTTCTTCGATCAGCTTGGTGTAACGCTCTACCATGCCGCCGACTTGCTCGCTTTGATCCGGGTGGACCAAAAAGATGATTTCGTAATGACGCATGAATGCTCCTTACGGGTTGTAGCCTGCCGCTCAAAAGCGGTCAGACAAGGAGTGAATGACACTTATGGACTTGCTTGCGATAGACACATGCGTGCCTGCCGTCACAGCAAGGGGCGCAATTGTAGAGAAGGGACAGAAGAGGTGCAAGGCAATTGGTGATTATTTGAACAGTTCGTTCACACGCCAAATTTTGCCTCACCACAAACTACTGTGGGAGCGAGCTTGCTCGCGATGAGGGTGCAACATTCAACATTAATGCTGAATGTTACTCCGCTATCGCGAGCAAGCTCGCTCCCACAGGGATTACAACTGGCTTAGGACTTCTTGGCGGTTCCGGCAGCCTTGACGCTACGCTGGCGCTGGGCTTCGAACAGGCAAACGCCAGTCGCCACAGACACGTTGAGGCTGCTGACGCTACCGGTCATCGGCAGGTGCACCAGATAATCGCAAAGATCGCGAGTCAGGCGACGCATGCCGCTGCCTTCAGCACCCATGATCAGGATGGTCGGGCCGGTCATGTCTTGCTGATACAGACTCTGCTCAGCCTCGCCCGCCGTACCGACGACCCACAAGCCGCGCTGCTTGAGTTTCTCAAGCGTGCGCGCCAGGTTGGTCACCGCAACCAACGGAATCACTTCCGCCGCGCCGCAGGCCACTTTACGGACCGTCGGGGTCAGCGTGGCTGACTTGTCCTTCGGAACGATCACAGCCAGCGCACCGGCCGCATCAGCCGAACGCAGGCAAGCGCCGAGGTTGTGCGGGTCGGTAACGCCGTCGAGCACCAGCAACAGCGGTGCGCCTTCAGATCGATCGAGCAGTTCGTCGAGCATTGCCTCGCCCCAGACCTGGCTCGGACTCACGTCCGCCACCACGCCCTGGTGCACGCCATCAACCCAGGCGTCGAGCTCACGACGCTCAGCGTTGCCGACGGCGACGCGATTTTCGGCTGCCAACGCGATCAGCGTCTGAACCCGCGGATCGCTGCGACCTTCAGCCAGCCAGATCTGCTTGACGCGTTTCGGGTGGTGACGCAGCAACGCTTCTACCGCATGCACGCCGTAGATCTTTTCCAACTGACTCATGACTTGGCCTTCGGTTTACGCGCCCCGCCGCTTTTGGCGGCTGGAGCAGAACCCGCTTTTGGCGGGCCTTTACGGTGTTTGCTCGGTTTGGCTGGTTTGCCGCCGGGAGCCTTGTCAGGCGCCGACCGTCCGGTCTTTCCCCCAGACGCCGCTTTACCGCCGCTTTTCGCTTCAGACAGCAACGCCTGCTTCATCTCACGACTTTTGCGCAATTCGGCATTTTTCGCCGCGGCATCGCTCGGGCGATAGGCTTCTACGGCTTTTTCCTTGGCAGGACGACGACCGGTTTTCGCCGGGGCCGGCTCTGCAGCCGTTTTGGTAGCTGGTGCAGCGGTTTCAGTTCCGCGCTTCTTGCGGCCGATCGGCGCGCTGATGGTTTTTTCAGCCATCTCGAAGTCGATCTTGCGCTCGTCGAGATCGACGCGCATGACCCGCACTTCTACGGTATCGCCAAGACGGAAGCTGCGACCGGTACGCTCACCGGCCAGGCGGTGGTGCACAGGATCGAAGTGGTAGTAATCGCCCGGCAGCGCGGTGACATGCACCAGGCCTTCGACGTAGATATCGGTCAGCTCGACGAACAGACCAAAACCGGTCACGGCAGTGATCACACCCGGGAACGACTCGCCCACACGATCTTTCATGAACTCGCACTTGAGCCAGTTCACGACGTCGCGGGTCGCTTCGTCGGCACGGCGCTCGCTCATCGAGCACTGCTCGCCGAGCTGCTCAAGGATCGCCTCGTCGTACGGATAGATGCGCGCTTTCGGAATGGTCATCGCGCCAGCACGGCGAACGTGCGGGGTGTCCATTTTCGAATGGATGACGCTGCGAATCGCCCGGTGCGTGAGCAAGTCCGGGTAGCGGCGGATCGGCGAAGTGAAGTGGGTATAGGCTTCGTAGTTCAGGCCGAAGTGGCCCTGGTTATCAGCGCTATACACCGCTTGGCTCAACGAACGCAGCATAACGGTCTGGATCAGATGGAAATCCGGACGGTCCTTGATGCTCGCCAGCAATGCCTGGTAGTCCTTCGGCGACGGGCCGTCCTTGCCTTTGTGCAGGGACAGGCCGAGCTCGCCCAGGAAGGCGCGCAGTTTTTCCAGACGCTCCGGTGGCGGACCGTTGTGCACGCGATACAGCGCAGGAATTTCGTGCTTCTTCAGGAATTCAGCAGTGGCCACGTTGGCCGCCAGCATGCATTCCTCGATCAGCTTGTGCGCATCGTTACGCACGGTCGGACGGATTTCAGCAATCTTGCGCTCGGTGCCGAAGATGATCCGGGTTTCCTGGGTTTCGAAATCGATCGCGCCACGTACGTGACGAGCGCCCAGCAGCACTTTGTACAGTGCGTAAAGCTGCTTGAGGTGTGGCAGAACGTCGGTGTACTCGCCGCGAAGCTGACGTGCTTCGGTGAGTTTCGGCGTTTCGAGCATCGCGCTGACTTTGTTGTAGGTCAGGCGAGCATGGGAGTGAATCACCGCTTCGTAGAAGCAGTAGTCGGTCATCTCGCCGGATTTGGAGATGGTCATCTCGCAAACCATGGCCAGGCGATCGACGTGCGGGTTCAGCGAGCACAGGCCATTGGACAATTGCTCAGGCAACATCGGCACGACGCGCTCTGGGAAGTACACCGAGTTGCCACGAACCTGGGACTCGTTGTCCAGCGCCGAACCGATTTTCACGTAGCTGGAAACGTCGGCGATCGCCACGTACAACTTCCAGCCACCGGAGAACAGGCGCAGCTTGCCTGGTTTGGATTCGCAGTAAACCGCGTCATCGAAGTCGCGCGCATCTTCACCGTCGATGGTCACGAACGGCAGATGGCGCAGGTCGATGCGCTTCTCTTTGTCTTTCTCTTCGACTTCAGGCTTGAGCTTGGCGGCTTCTTTCAACACCGCCTCAGGCCATACGTGGGGGATATCGTACGCGCGCAGGGCGACATCGATTTCCATGCCCGGCGCCATGTAGTTACCCACGACTTCGACCACGTCGCCTTGCGGCTGGAAGCGTGGCGTCGGCCAGTGAGTGATCTTCACTTCGACGAACTGACCGATCTGCGCGTTGGCGTTGCGGCCCGGGGTGACCAGCACTTCTTGCTGGATCTTCGGGTTATCCGCGACGACGAAGCCGATACCGCCTTCTTCGAAGTAGCGACCGACGATGGTCTCGTGGGCACGGGACACCACTTCGACGATCATGCCTTCGCGGCGACCGCGACGGTCGAGGCCGGCAACACGGGCCAGCGCACGGTCGCCATCGAACACCAGACGCATTTGCGCAGGGCTCATGAACAGGTCGTCACTGCCGTCGTCCGGAACCAGGAAGCCGAAGCCGTCACGGTGACCGCTGATGCGGCCCAGTATCAGGTCGAGCTTGTCCACCGGCGCATACGTGCCGCGACGGGTATAGATGAGTTGAGCGTCGCGCTCCATGGCGCGCAGGCGGCGACGCAGGGCTTCGATCTGGTCTTCTGTGGTAAGACCAAACTCCTCGACCAGCTGCTCGCGATTAGCAGGCGAACCTCGATCAGCAAGGTGCTGAAGGATCAGTTCGCGGCTAGGAATAGGGTTTTCATATTTTTCCGCTTCACGAGCGGCCTCGGGATCGAGGGACTGCCAATCGGCCATTAGAGAGTTTTCACCTTGTCTATATGCGGGTTAGTTTGGCATAGGCGTAATGAAACGGGAAATTTCAGGCTATGACAGCCCATCTAAAGCCCTTTATCGACAGCGCGAAGCTGAATTAAATGCCACTGGTAAAATTTTCCAGGTTTTTTCGACCTCAGGGGTTTACAGTTAAAAAGACGCTCCGTATAGTGCGCGCCATCGACGACGCAGACGCATTGCCGATAATGCCCAGATGGTGAAATTGGTAGACACGCCAGCTTCAGGTGCTGGTGACCGCAAGGTCGTGGAAGTTCGAGTCTTCTTCTGGGCACCAATTTCGAGCTTGAGATTAGTTCAATTTCAAGGCTCACACAAAAACCCGCGAAAGCGGGTTTTTTGCATTCTAAGCCTCCGATTTATTAAAACTAAATCAGGGGTTTACAGATCAAAAAGCTCTCCGTATAGTGCGCCACATCAACAGCGGCAACGCTGAAGATAATGCCCAGATGGTGAAATTGGTAGACACGCCAGCTTCAGGTGCTGGTGACCGCAAGGTCGTGGAAGTTCGAGTCTTCTTCTGGGCACCAATTCAAATTTCAGAGTCGATCTGAAATTTCACAAAAACCCGCGAAAGCGGGTTTTTGCGTTTCTGGCTTTCAAAAACCTCAAACATACATCGCACCCTGTGGCGAGGGAGCTTGCTCCCGCTGGGGTGCGAAGCAGCCCTCTTCAATCTTCCTGGCAACACCATTGTCAGACTTGCGACTGCTTCGCAGCCGAGCGGGAGCAAGCTCCCTCGCCACAGAGTTCGGCACCGGCCCCTCTAGCAAACACCGTCAGCCCTGCAAGGCGCACTTGAGAAACAATATCGTTTATCATTGTTGCAAGTTATTGCAATGCAACAGTGAGGAACCCTGCGAATGATGTTTCGAAATACCCTGCGCCGCGGCCTGACCTTTACCCTGCTCGGCCTGGCACTCGCCACTCCCCTCACCCAAGCCGCCGAACCGGTTTCCCTGACACTCTATAACGGTCAACACAAAGAAGTCGGCGACGCTATCGCCAAAGCCTTCGAAGCCAAGACCGGGATTCACGTCAATGTGCGTAAAGGCAGCAGCAACCAGCTCGCCAGCCAGGTCGTCGAAGAAGGTGATCGCTCCCCTGCCGACGTGATCTACACCGAAGAATCGCCACCACTGAACAAGCTCGGCGAACAAGGCCTGCTGGCACAGACCGATGCCGCCACCCTGGCCGTTCTGCCGAAAGACTACGTCGCCGGCAACGGCACCTGGATCGGCATCACCGCGCGAGTCCGCGTGGTCGCCTTCAACCCGAAACTGATCGATGAAAAAGACCTGCCAAAGTCTGTGATGGAATTTTCCGATCCGAAATGGCAAGGCAAGGTCGGCTTCGTGCCCACCAGCGGCGCGTTTCAGGAACAAGCCGTGGCAATCATCAAAGTGCACGGCATGGACGCGGCCGAAGAATGGCTGACCGGTCTGCGTGCTTTCGGCAAGACCTACAGCAACAACATGGTTGCACTGAAGGCGGTGGAAAACGGCGAAGTCGCTACCGTGCTGGTGAACAACTATTACTGGTTCGCCTTGCAGCGTGAAAAAGGCCAGCTCGATTCGAAACTTCATTATTTCACCGGCGGCGACGTCGGCGGGCTGATCACTGTTTCCAGTGCGGCCGTGCTGAAATCCAGCAAACATCCAAAAGAAGCCCAGCAATTCCTCGCTTACATGGCCAGCGAAGAAGGTCAGCGCGTGATCACCCAGACCACCGCCGAGTACCCGCTGCACAAAGGCATGGCGTCGGATCGCGGACTCAAGCCGTTCAGCGAACTTGAGGCACCGAAGGTCACGCCCGCCGATCTCGGCAATGCCGAAGAAGCCCTGGACCTGGAACGTGACGTTGGCTTGAACTGATGAGCGCATCGTTATCCGCCCCCGCCCCGCGCGGGGGTTATGTGCCACGGCGCAAGCGTCCATCTATCTGGCTGTTGCTACCGGTTTTGCTGCTGGTAGTGCTCAGCCTGCTGCCGCTGGCGTATGTCGGGCTCAAAACCTGGCAGGCCGGTTGGGCCGAGGCGCTGCATTTGTTGTGGCGTCCTTATGTGCTTGGCCTGCTGCGCAACACCCTGGCGCTGATGGTCGGTGTGACGCTCGCCTGTGGCGTGATCGGCCTGTCGCTGGCTTGGCTGCTTGAGCGCAGCAACTTGCCGGGGCGGCGCTTGTGGGGCGTGGTTCTGTGCCTGCCGTTCGCGGTACCGGCATTTGTCAGCAGCTTTACCTGGGTCTCGCTGAGCGCTCATTTCGAAGGCTTGGGCGGGGCGATCCTGGTGATGACCCTGTCCAAGTATCCGCTGATCTTTCTGCCGGTCGCGGCGACCCTGCGCAATCTCGATCCCTCCCTCGAAGAGTCCGCCCGCACACTGGGGCAGAATCGCTGGGGCGTGTTTTTCAGAATTACTCTGCCGCTGCTCTGGCCGTCACTGCTCGCCGGTTCGCTGCTGATCGCACTGCACATGCTGGTGGAATTCGGTGCGCTGTCGATCATCGGACTGCAAACCTTTACCACCGCGATCTACCAACAGTTCGAACTGGAATTCAGTAACGCGAATGCTGCGATGCTTTCCGCCGTATTGCTTGCGCTGTGTCTGATGCTGTTGTGGCTGGAGCTGCGAGTGCGCGGCAAGGGCCGACACGTGCGTACCGGTCAGGGCGCGGCGCGGCATGCGGAACAGGTTCGGCTGGGACCTTGGGCTGCTGCCGGACAACTTTATTGCCTGGCGCTGGCGATTATCGGTAGCGGTATTCCGCTCGGGATGCTGGCGTACTGGCTGGCAGTGGGTTCGTCGGCTGCGTTCCCGGTAGCTGCGATCAGCGAGGCGCTGCTCTCCTCACTGGCGTTGTCACTGGGCGGCGCGGCGCTGTGCCTGGTGCTGGCAGTGCCGGTGGGATTGCTGGTGGTGCGCCACAAGGGCCAATTGGCGATCTGGGCCGAACGCTTGCCGTATCTGCTGCATGCGCTGCCAGGACTGGTGATCGCGCTGACGCTGGTGTATTTCGCCCTGCACTATGTGCCGGCGCTGTACCAGACTTCGGCATTGTTGCTGATTGCTTATGCGCTGTTGTTTTTGCCGCTGGCACAGGCGCCGATTCGTACGGCATTGAACAAGGCTGCGCCGCAACTGGAAGAGGCTGCACGCACGCTGGGGGCATCGTCTTTCAGTGCGTTTTGCCGGGTGACATTGCCGATCATCTTCCCCGCATTGGGCGCGGCGTTTGCGCTGGTGTTTCTGGATGCGATGAAGGAATTGACGGCGACGTTGCTGCTGAGTCCGACCGGGCTCAATACCTTGGCTACTGAAGTGTGGGCGCATACCGCGAATGTGGAGTTTGCGGCGGCGGCGCCTTATGCGGCGTTGTTGATTTTGGTGTCGGGGTTGCCCGTCTATCTTCTTACGACGCGGATGTATCTGAGTCGCTGAGATCGCCATCGCGAGCAAGCTCGCTCCCACATTTGATCCGAGGCGCTCACAAAATTTGTGTCCACCAACAATCACTGTGGGAGCGAGCTTGCTCGCGATAGCGGAAGCTCAGACAACACATCAAGCCCTGAACTGCCCCAGGCTCGCCTTCAACTGCGCCGCCAATCCATCCAGCACCTTGCCGCTGGCCGTGGTTTCCACCACCGCTTGAGCCGCCTTCTCAGCCTGCACATGAATGGTTTCAACCCGACCGCGCACCGCCTGTGCGCCTTGCGCCTGATGCGCCGCTGCCTGCGTTGCCAGACCTATCGCCGCATGCACTTGCTCGACCGACGCCTGCACCGATTGCTGCAACCGCGCACTGTCGCGCAGCACCAGCAAACCTTCGCTGGCCTGACGCCCAGCCTGACCGATCGCGGCCACCGCCTCACGCGCACCTTGCTGCAAGGCAACGATGTGCGCCTGAATGTCGCCTGTAGAGCTTTGCGTCTTGCTCGCCAGTGCCCGCACTTCATCGGCCACCACAGCAAACCCGCGACCGGTCTCGCCCGCACGCGCCGCTTCGATGGCGGCGTTCAGCGCCAGCAGGTTGGTTTGCTCGGCGATCCCGTGAATCACCGTCAGCACCACTTCAATCTGCTCACTCTGCTGCGCCAGCCGCTCGATGACTTTCGCTCCGGTATCGACCTGCCCGGCCAACGCCTCGATCAGGCTGCCGACTTTTGCGGAGGTCCGCGTGTTTTCATCCGTGGCCGAACGAATATCCACCACTTGCTGCAAGGCCGCCTGCATAGCGTGGCTTTCAGACTGAGCGTCATCCGCCATCTGCGACAACGCACGCAGGCTCTCCGCCACTTCATCACGCTGCATGCCCGCCGCTTTATCGGCCCCGGCATTGCGTAAAGTCATGGCGCCGATTTCCACGCCAGTGCGTTGAGCCACATCGCCCGCTTCGCGCACGATCGGCTGCAACTTATCCACAAAGCGATTGACCGCCGAGGCCATGTCGCCGATTTCGTCCTTGCTGTTGATCTGCACGCGCTTGGTCAGATCGCCCTCGCCCGCAGCCAGGTCGTCCATGGCCGCAATCAGCAATTTCAAGCGATTGACCACTCGACGACCCAGGACTACGGCCAGCAACAGCAACACACCGAAGCCCACCACCGCCAGACCCATGCCGATGCGCCAGCGCAAAGTACCCGCCGCTTCCTGAACGGTGCTGGTGGTGTTGGCCTGCATCTCTGAAGCCGTGGACTGCGCCGACTTCAGGCGCGCGCCCATCGCTGCTGCACTATCAGCCGCCGCGCCTTTGAGGCTGTCGCCGACCAGTTGATCACTGCTGGCGATCAGCGCCGAAAAGCGCTTGTCGAGGGCTGCCAGATCGACTTCCACGGAAGCGGTGGAGACACCCATCAAGACCTTGCCGATTTCCACGCCATTGGGGCTGATTGAGGCTTCGAGGTAGTAGACCGATGGATCGTTCTTCGCCGCATCCAGCACTTTGTCCAATGCGCGCTCGCCCTGGCCTTTCTCCAGCAGCGCTTTGTTGATCGGGTTCTCGCGATTCAAATAGCGCGTCAGGTGCTGCCCGGTAGCGTCGTCGTAGATCACGAACAGCACGTTGGGATTGCGCTGGGCCCGGCGGGCGAATTCGGACAGGGTTGGAACGTCGCTGTCCCACATGGCGCGGGGTGCGACCGAAGCCAGAAGCTGCGCCATATCATTGGCGGAGTCCTTCAGATCCTTCTCCAGCGTCGCACGCAGCTGTGCCTGCTCGTCCTTCAATCGCGAGGACAAGCCCGCCGTAAGACGCTGACGCGTGCTGGTGGAGAGGTTGTCGAGGCTCGACGTGACTTCACGCCCTGCCTGCTCAAGTTCCCCGGAGAGTTTTTGACTATCGGCACCCAGGCGCACACCCAGGTCGGCTTCCAGTGCGGTCACTGTGCTCCGAGTCAGGGCAACGGCCACCAGCACCTGCACCAACAGTGCGATACCAAGGGTAACGAACACGGGCCGCAATAAACGGCTTTGTAACAATGAGAGAACGGCCGACACTTAGAATCCCTCTGCTTTAACGCCATTAAATTGATGGCACGCTAGAAGCGATGCGCTTAATGAAGTTCACAGCAAGGGTCGTGCCGTCCGACAGACAGAAACGACAAAGGCCCCAAATGAGGGGCCTTTGTGTTTTACATCAACGACTTATTAGGCGAACGGGTGACGCAGAACGATGGTTTCGTTGCGGTCCGGGCCCGTCGAAATAATGTCAATCGGCGCACCGATCAGCGCTTCGACGCGTTTGATGTAGGCGCGCGCGTTGGCTGGCAGCTCTTCCAGGGTTTTGGCACCCACGGTCGACTCGGTCCAGCCCGGCACTTCTTCGTACACAGGCTGCAGGCCCACGTAGCTGTCAGCGTCAGTCGGGGCAACATCGTTACCTTCGGCATCTTTGTAGCCGACGCAGATGTTGATGGTTTCCAGACCGTCGAGTACGTCCAGCTTGGTCAGGCAGATGCCCGAGATGCTGTTCACATCGATAGCGCGACGCAGGATAACGGCGTCGAACCAGCCACAACGACGGGCACGGCCAGTCGTTGCGCCGAACTCGTGACCTTGTTTGGCCAGGTGTGCACCGACTTCGTCGAACAGTTCAGTCGGGAATGGACCCGAACCTACACGCGTGGTGTAAGCCTTGGTGATGCCCAGGATGTAGTCCAGGAACATCGGGCCAACACCCGAACCGGTAGCAACGCCGCCAGCGGTGGTGTTAGAGCTGGTCACGTACGGGTAGGTACCGTGGTCGATGTCCAGCAGGGAGCCCTGGGCGCCTTCGAACATGATGTCTTTGCCGGCGCGACGCAGGTCGTGCAGCTCGGCCGTCACGTCCAGCATCAGCGGCTTGAGCAGCTCAGCGTATTCCTTGCACTCAGCCAGGGTCTTTTCGAACTCGATAGCCGGCTCTTTGTAGTAACCCACCAGCATGAAGTTGTGGTAATCCACCAGTTCACGCAGCTTGTCTTCAAAGCGCGGCATATTGAGCAGGTCGCCAACACGCAGGCCACGACGCGCAACCTTGTCTTCGTAGGCCGGGCCGATGCCGCGACCGGTCGTACCGATCTTCAGCTCGCCACGGGCCTTTTCACGGGCCTGGTCCAGCGCAACGTGGAAGGACAGGATCAGCGGGCAGGACGGGCTGATACGCAGGCGCTCACGCACCGGTACGCCTTTCTCTTCCAGCTTGACGATCTCGCGCAGCAAGGCGTCCGGTGCAACCACCACGCCGTTGCCGATCAGGCACTGCACGCCTTCGCGCAGCACGCCCGACGGGATCAGGTGCAAGACGGTTTTTTCGCCGTCGATCACCAGGGTGTGGCCTGCGTTGTGGCCACCTTGGTAGCGCACTACGGCGGCAGCATGTTCGGTCAGCAGATCAACGATCTTGCCTTTGCCCTCATCACCCCATTGGGTGCCCAGGACTACGACATTCTTACCCATAACACTTGTCCTCATTCGCGCAAACTTGGTGCCGGCCGCGGCCGACAGGAAAACTCAAGAAGCCAGTGGCGATACTTGCCAAAGCCCGTTCTGCTGAATCAATTGCCGGTCGCAGTCCGCTTCACGGGCGGCGGCCAAAGGTTGCCCAGGCAACGCCTGAACGACACGCTGACCCTCACTGCGCAACTGGCAAACCTGCTGCCAGAGTGCCGCATCCGTACTGTCAGGCATCCAGATACCGCCAGACGGTAACTCGATCTCAGCACGCCCCAGGGTCACTAGGGTTTTCAAATCGGTAGAGAAGCCGGTTGCCGGACGGGCACGACCGAAGTCGGCACCAATGTCGTCGTAACGACCGCCCTGAGCAATGGACTGGCCAACACCCGGTACGAACACCGCGAACACCACACCAGTGTGGTAGTGGTAGCCGCGCAACTCACCCAGGTCGAAATACAACGGCAACTCAGGGAAACGCGTGGACAGACGCTCGGCAATCGCCAGCAAGTCGTCCAGAGCTGCCAGTACCGGCGCCGGCGCATTCGCCAGACGCTCGCGGGCAGCACTCAATACTTCACGGCCGCCACACAGGTCGACCAGCGCCCGCAACATGCCCGACAGATCGGCAGGCAAGCCTTCGGTCAAGGTAATGACCTCGTCGATGGCTTTACGCTGCAACGCATCGAACAACTGCTGCTCGACCTCACCGGACAAACCGGCGGCGCGAGCCAGGCCGCGGTAGATACCAACATGACCGAGGTCCATGTGCACATCCGGCACATCGGCCAGTTGCAGCATAGCCAACATCAGGCTGATGACTTCCACGTCGCTGCTCGGACTGGCATCGCCGTACAACTCGGCACCCAGCTGGATCGGGCTGCGCGAGGACGACAAGGCGCGCGGCTGAGCGTGCAGCACGCTACCGGCATAGCACAGACGGCTCGGGCCTTCGCGACGCAAGGTGTGCGCATCGATGCGCGCCACTTGCGGCGTGATGTCAGCACGGAAACCCATCTGCCGGCCCGATTGCGGGTCGATGACCTTGAAGGTACGCAGATCGAGGTCCTGGCCCGCGCCGGTCAGCAGGGATTCCAGGTACTCGATATGGGGAGTTACGACAAACTCGTAACCCCAGCTCTGGAACAGATCCAACACCTGACGACGCGCGACTTCAATGCGCGCCGCTTCTGGTGGCAGTACTTCTTCGATGCCATCTGGCAGCAGCCAGCGGTCTACCGTTGCCATTACGCCATTCCCCTATGATCCGGGCGGCAAGCCTTTGGGCGAGCCTTGAGTGAAGCAGAAAATGATCGGTTCATGCGCACAAACCACGCGCATGAACAACGCGGCGAAAAGCCTGAAATCGGCTTCGCCAACCACTTTCCTCGAAAAACCTGTCGAGTCATTCAACTCGGGCGCCTGCATAAAAAACAGCAATCAAACGTGCAGACGCAAAAAAGCCGGGAATTTCCCGGCTGCCGCATCATACACACGTTTTCCCAAAGGATCACCCCGCCCGAGGTGTTAGCCGCCAGGCGGGGGATGATTCAGGTCAACGTCGTATCAAGGCTTGGCTTTTTCCAGGTAACGGAAGAAGTCGCTGCTTGGGTCCAGGACCATGACGTCGGATTTGTTCGCGAAGCTTTCACGGTAGGCACGCAGGCTACGGTAGAAACCGTAGAACTCCTGATCCTGGCCGTAGGCCTTGGAGTAGATCGCAGCGGCCTGGGCGTCACCGTCACCGCGAACCTCTTCAGATTCACGATAGGCTTCAGCCAGCAACACGCGGCGTTGACGATCGGCGTCGGCACGGATGCCTTCTGACAGTTCGTTACCCTTGGCGCGGTGCTCGCGAGCTTCACGCTCACGCTCGGAACTCATGCGCTCGAAAACGCTGCGGTTCACTTCTTTCGGCAGATCGATGGCCTTGACCCGAACATCGACAACTTCGATGCCCAGCTCTTTTTCCGCCATCTTGTTCAGCGAAGCCGTGATATCGGTCATCAGCGCATCGCGCTCACCGGAAACCACTTCGTGCAGCGTGCGCTTACCGAACTGGTCACGCAGGCCCGACTCCAGACGACGGGAAAGACGCTCGTCAGCAATCTGCTTGAGGCCGGAAGTCGCGGTGTAGAAGCGCTCGGCATCTTTCACGCGCCACTTGGCGTAGGCATCGACCATGACGGCTTTCTTTTCCAGCGTCAGGAAACGTTGTGTCGGTGCATCCAGCGTCATCAGGCGTGCGTCGAATTTACGCACCTGGTTAACGTAAGGCACTTTCACATGCAGGCCTGGCTGAACATCAGTCTGGACCACACGACCGAACTGCAGCAGCACCGCACGCTCGGTCTGAGCCACGATGTAGAAGCAGTTCCAGGCAGCGATCGCCACGACGACGCCGACAATAAGGGCGATCAGCGATTTATTGCTCATCAGCGACTCTCCCTGGTACGTGCTTGCTGTTGCTGCAGATCGGCTGCACGCACATTCGCTTCATTGCTGGTGGCTGCAGCGCCGGTCACAGGAGTGCTGGGGTTGCGACCACCTTCGACCATCTTGTCCAGCGGCAAGTACAGCAGATTGCTCTGGCCATTCTTGTTGCCGGTCACGAGAACCTTGCTGGTATTGCTGAAGACTTCCTGCATGGTGTCCAGGTACAGACGCTGACGGGTCACTTCAGGTGCCTTGCGATACTCGCTCACCAGCTTGGTGAAGCGATCAGCCTCACCCTTGGCGCGCGAGACGGTTTCGTCACGGTAACCATTGGCATCTTCGATGATGCGCTGGGCCTGACCACGGGCTTCCGGCACGACGCCGTTGGCGTAGGTTTCAGCCTGGTTACGCGAACGCTGCTCGTCTTCACGGGCGCGGATCACGTCATCAAAGGCTTCCTGCACTTCACGCGGTGCGGCTGCGCTCTGTACGTTGACCTGAGTAACGGTGATACCGGTGCGATAGGTATCCATGAAGCGTTGCAGACGCTCCTTGATTTCGCTGGCCATCAATTCACGACCTTCGGTCAGCACCTGATCCATAGCGGTGGAACCCACCACGTGGCGCAAGGCACTTTCGGTCGCGTGCTGCAGGCTGATTTCCGGCTGATCAACGCTCAGCACGAAGTCCTGCAGGTTGCTGATCTTGTACTGCACGGTCAACGGCACTTCGACGATGTTCTCGTCTTCAGTCAGCATTTGACCCTGCTTGGTATAGGCACGCTCACGCGTGACGTTTTCCAGGTACTTGCGATCGATCGGCGGGAAATAGATGTTCAGGCCCGGGCCAACGGTTTCGTAGTACTTGCCGAAGCGCAGCACCACGGCTTGCTCCTGTTCGTCGACTACATAGACCGCGCTGTACAGCCATACGGCCGCCAACACGACCAGGCCGATGCCGAGCAGACCGCCGAAGCCGCTGCTCCTGCCCGAACCGCCACCGTCATCACCGCGTTTCTTACCACCACCGAACAACCCGTTCAGGCTTTCCTGCAGCTTTCGGAAGGCCTCGTCGAGATCCGGTGGTCCCTTGCGGTCGCCGTTATTGCGGCGCTTGCCACCCCAAGGATCCTGATTATTCGAGTTGCCACCCGGCTCATTCCAAGCCATAGCGCTCTCCATCTGATAAAGCAAAGACGCACCCACGGCGCGCCGACCAATGCTACAGAATGCCTGTCACCGCGGCACAACCGCTTTTTCAGGCTTTTATTGCAAAGTGTGTTGCTCGATGAACTCTGTCGGCACAACGCCTTCACGGCTGACCAGCCGATTGAGCTCCGAACGCGGCAATCGAACGGCCAGCAAGCTGACACCTTCTTCGTCGTGTTCTTCTTTCTGCACCGCTCCGAGTTCGAAGAACTGCGCACGCAGTCGAGCGAATCGTTGCGGCAAGCGCAAGGTACCGATAAACAACTCACTGCCCAGCAACTCGGCAATGGCTTGCTCAAGCAATTCCAGACCACTGCCATCACGCGCCGATAGCCAGACCCGTTGGGGCTTGCCGTTTTCGTCGCGCTGGATTTGTGGCTCAACGCCTTCAAGCAAATCGAGTTTGTTATAGACCTCAAGGATCGGCAAGTCCTGGGCACCAATCTCGCCCAGCACCACCATCACCTGCTCGATCTGCAACATGCGATCCGGTTCAGCCGCATCGATCACGTGCAACAGCAGGTCGGAGTTGCTCGACTCTTCGAGGGTAGACCGAAATGCTTCGACCAGCTTGTGGGGCAAGTGGCGAATGAAACCCACAGTGTCAGCCAGGACAATCGGCCCCAGGTCGTCCAGTTCCAGACGGCGCAAGGTCGGGTCCAGCGTGGCAAACAACTGGTCAGCCGCGTACACGTCGGATTTCGTCACGTTATTGAAGAGCGTGGATTTACCGGCGTTGGTATACCCCACCAAAGACACGGTAGGGATATCCGCACGCATACGGCCACGTCGCGACTGTTCGCGCTGGCTGCGCACTTTTTCTAGCCGGCCTTTGATCTGTCGCAGGCGAACCCGCAGCAAACGGCGGTCGGTTTCCAGTTGGGTTTCACCCGGGCCACGCATGCCGATACCGCCACCTTGACGCTCAAGGTGAGTCCAGCCACGAACCAGCCGGGTGCTCATGTGGTCAAGCTGGGCCAGTTCTACCTGGAGCTTGCCTTCATGGGTACGGGCGCGCTGGGCGAAAATATCGAGAATCAGACCGGTGCGGTCGATCACGCGACACTCGAAAACACGTTCGAGGTTACGTTCCTGACTGGGCGTGAGGATGTGATTGAAGATCACCAGATCTGCCTTTTCGGCATGGACCAGGTCGCGCAGTTCCTCGACCTTGCCGCTACCGATCAGGAATTTGGCGGTTGGCCGATGACGCGGCACGTTAAAAAACGCAACGGTCTCGGCGCCGGCCGAATTAGCCAACTCCTGAAACTCCTGCGGATCTTCGCGCGCCTCAGGGTCCTGTCCATCCAAGTGAACGAGGATTACTCGCTCACCACCACCGTGGCGCTCAAAGAACAAAGGAGACTCCTATCAGGCGTTACCTGGCTCAGCGTCACCTGCTTCGGATTCGGTTGCGCTAGGCAGACGAATTGGACGAACCGGCACCACTGTAGAGATAGCGTGTTTGTAAACCATCTGGCTGACGGTGTTTTTCAGCAGGATAACGAACTGGTCGAAAGACTCGATCGTGCCTTGCAGCTTGATCCCGTTGACCAGATAGATGGAAACCCCCACTTTCTCTTTACGTAAAGTATTCAAGTAAGGGTCTTGTAGCGAATGCCCTTTTGACATGTGCCGCACTCCTTTAAGGATTCAATATAAAAAATAGGTAAACAATGGCTTGTGGCCGTCACACCCCCAAGGATAGACGGCAAATGCAAGGACTCAGCTCAATATGGAGATGGTCCCAAGGTATTTCAAGGCGCGCGGCAGATTGTCGCAATCGAGGCTGTCCAACCAGTGTAAATCAGCCCAACTGCGCAGCCAGGTGAACTGGCGCTTCGCCAATTGGCGCGTGGCAATGATTCCACGCTCCTGCATCTCGGCTTGCGTCAGCTTGCCATCCAGGTAGTCCCAGACTTGTCGGTAGCCTACTGCACGTATAGACGGCAACCCGGCATGCAGGTCACTTCGCTTACGCAGGGCTACGACCTCGTCAATGAATCCCTGTTCCAACATATTCGTGAATCTTTGTTTAATTCGCTCGTGCAATACCTGGCGATTTGCCGGAGCAATAGCCAAGTTCGCGACAGTATAGGGCAATTGTTGCAGTCCCGAGGCGGCTGCTTCAGTACTTTGCGCAGATTGTTGCAGCCTTAGTGCAGTCATGCTCTGACCACTGACGCGATAAACTTCCAGCGCTCGACTGAGTCGCTGTGGATCGTTCGGATGAATGCGGGCGGCGGATTCCGGATCGATGACCGCCAGTTGATCGTGCAGGGCTTGCCAGCCAAGGCGTGCAGCTTCTTCTTCGATCTGTGCGCGGACGTCCGGATCTGCCGCTGGCATGTCTGCCAGACCTTCAACCAAAGCCTTGTAATAGAGCATTGTGCCGCCCACCAGCAGCGGAATTTTGCCCCGCGCGGTGATCTCGGCCATGGCTTCCAGGGCATCACGACGGAAATCGGCGGCCGAATAGCTCTCTGCCGGGTCAAGAATATCGATCAAACGGTGTGGAAATTCAGCCAGAAGCTCTTTTGAAGGCTTGGCGGTGCCGATGTCCATGCCACGGTAGACCAGCGCGGAATCGACGCTGATCAACTCGCAAGGCAAGACTTTGGTGAGTTCGATGGCCAGGTCGGTCTTGCCGGCGGCGGTCGGCCCCATCAGGAAAATCGCAGGAGGGAGCTGGCTCATCAACGACCGCGCAAGAACAGTTTGTCCAGATCGTCCAGGCCCAATTGGGTCCAGGTCGGTCGGCCATGGTTGCATTGACCGCTGCGCTCGGTGTTTTCCATGTCGCGCAGCAGACCGTTCATTTCCGGGATTGCCAGACGCCGATTCGCACGAATCGCGCCGTGGCAGGCCATGGTGCCGAGCAGTTCGTTCAGGTGGGCCTGAATCCGGTCGCTGGTGCCGTATTCCATCAGATCCGCCAGAACGTCACTGACCAATCGATTGGCTTCAGCTTGCTTGAGCAAGGCCGGAATCTGCCGGATAGCCAGGGTTTCCGGGCCCAGACGCTGCAATTCAAAACCCAGGCGCTGGAACCATGCGACATTCTCTTCGGCGCAATCGGCTTCACGCTGACTGACCGCCAGGGACTCCGGCACCAGCAGCGGCTGACCGCTCAGGCCTTCGCTGGCCATGGCAATTTTCAGGCGCTCGTACATGATCCGCTCGTGGGCGGCGTGCATGTCCACCAGCACCAGCCCTTGGGCGTTTTCCGAGAGAATGTAGATGCCTTTGAGTTGCGCCAAGGCGTAACCCAGCGGTGGAATATCGTCCTGCCCGGCCGGAAGTGCAGCGGCGTTGGCTTCTGGCAGCGGCGCAAAAAACTCCTTGTACGCAGCCTGAGCCTCAGCTGCCGGCACGCCGGACTGAGGACGCGGCGTGTATTGATACTGATAACCCGCGCCAGCGCCCGAGCCTGCCGGCGTATTGAACGAAGGCTGTGCCTGCGGCTGCTCCAGCAACGCATTGGCCGCCAGACGCATTTCACCCTGCGGACCGAACTCGCCCGCATCGATCCCGGTCGGTCGAACGATTGCCGTCGCTACCGGTGCAGCCAGGTGATCATCCGGCCGCACATCGCCCAACGCGCGGTGCAAGGTGCCATAGAGGAAATCGTGAACCATGCGCCCGTCACGGAAGCGCACCTCGTGCTTGGTCGGGTGCACGTTGACGTCAACGCCGGCCGGATCGACTTCGAAAAACAGCACAAACGTCGGGTGACGACCGTTGAACAGCACGTCGCGATAAGCCTGGCGCACCGCGTGGGCCACCAGTTTGTCGCGTACCGCTCGGCCGTTCACAAAGAAATACTGCAAGTCTGCCTGACTGCGGTTGAACGTCGGCAAGCCGACCCAGCCCCATAAATGCAGGCCATTGCGCTCGATCTCGATCGGCAGCGCCTGCTCGAGGAAACCCGAACCGCAAATCGCCGCCACACGCCGGGCACGGGCCGCGTCGTCATGGGCTTCGTGCAGACTGAGGATGGTCTTGCCGTTGTGGCGCAGATGGAACGCCACGTCAAAACGCGCCAGGGCCAGACGCTTGATCACTTCTTGCAGGTGATCGAATTCGGTTTTTTCGGTTTTGAGAAACTTGCGTCGTGCCGGGGTGTTGAAGAACAGGTCACGCACTTCCACCGACGTGCCCACCGGATGGGCCGCTGGTTGCACGCGAGGCGCCATGTCCCGGCCTTCGGTTTCGACCTGCCAGGCCTGATCGGCCTCTTTAGTGCGAGAGGTTAGGGTCAGACGCGCCACGGAGCTGATCGAGGCGAGTGCCTCACCGCGAAACCCAAGGCTCATGACCTGCTCGAGGTCTTCCAGATTGCGGATCTTGCTGGTGGCGTGTCGCGCCAGGGCCAGCGGCAGGTCATCGGCAGAAATGCCGCTACCATCGTCGCGCACCCGCAGCAGCTTGACGCCGCCCTGCTCCACATCGACATCAATGCGCTTGGCGCCGGAGTCGAGGCTGTTCTCCAGCAACTCCTTGATCACCGAAGCCGGGCGCTCAACCACCTCACCGGCGGCAATCTGGTTCGCCAGTCGCGGGCTGAGCAGCTCGATGCGAGCCGTGTTGGTCAGCACCTGGTTCATTCTTTGGCCGCCAGTTCAGTGCCGGGAATGGTCAGGGTCTGACCGATTTTCAGCTCGTCACTTTTCAGGTTGTTGGCGCTGCGTAGCGTGGCTGGCGACACCTGGTAACGCACGGCAATCATCGCCAGCGTTTCACCCGGGCTTACCCGATGGTCACGTGGACCTTGAGCGATCTTGCCGGAATCACGCAGCCAGGCGATGTAGGTGCCCGGTGGCGGATTCTGCTGGAAGAACTGGCGGACACCGGCGCTGATGGAACGCGCGAGTGCCTGCTGGTGATTCGCCGCCGACAGCTTCGAAGCTTCGTTGGCGTTGGAGATGAAGCCGGTTTCCACCAGGATCGACGGAATATCCGGGGACTTCAGCACCATAAACCCGGCCTGCTCCACGCGCTGTTTGTGCAGCGGCGTGACGCGACTGATGTTACTCAAGACCTTTTGACCAACGTTCAGGCTGGACGTCAGGGAAGCGGTCATCGACAGGTCGAGCAGCACGCCGGCCAGCATGCGATCCTTGTCGTCGAGGCTGACGCTGCCGGCACCGCCGATCAAGTCGGAACGGTTTTCGCTGTCGGCCAGCCAACGGGCCGTTTCCGAGGTAGCGCCACGATCAGACAGGGCGAACACCGAGGCACCGAAGGCTGCGGCCGAAGGCGCGGCATCGGCGTGGATCGAAACAAACAGGTCGGCGCCCTTCTTGCGGGCGATTTCGGTACGGCCGCGCAATGGAATGAAGTAGTCGCCGGTGCGGGTCAGTTCGGCGCGGAAGCCTTTCATGCCATTGACCTGACGTTGCAGTTCGCGGGCGATGGCCAGTACCACGTCTTTTTCACGCTGACCGCGAGAGCCCGAGGCACCCGGGTCTTCGCCGCCGTGACCTGCGTCGATGACCACAACGATGTCGCGCTTGCCGGCCGGGGCTGGCGGCAGCTTCACCGCAGGCTCCACCGGCGTGACCGGCACCGGGGCGACCGTCGCGACGTTGGTCGGCGCCGGAATTGGCGCGGCGTCGGCGGCGTTGTCGAACAAGTCGACCACCAGGCGATTGCCGTACTGGGCGTTTGGCGCCAGGGTAAAACTTTTCGGCGTCACGGCTTTTTTCAGGTCGATGACCACCCGCAGGTCGGTCGGCGTACGTTGAGCCGAGCGCATGGCGGTGATTGGAGTGTTCGAGCTGTTGACGTTCAGCGGCGCCCCCAGGGATGCGCCATTGATATCGATGACCAGCCGATCCGGGGCGGTCAGGGTAAAGACACTGTGCTGGACAGGTCCACTCAGGTCGAACACCAGTCGTGTGTTGTCCGGAGCCCGCCACAGGCGAACGCTATTGACCTTTGTCTCGGCCACAGCGTCGACGGTCACCGCCAAAAACAACAATCCTACGGCAGCTACCATCGCGCGAAAGCGCATACCTAACCCCATCATTTAATTGGTTTCCAATGCCAAAGCGGCACACCACGACTCGCCACGCGAGCCCTGGGACAAAATTTTCAGCGAACGCCCGCTGTCTTGCGGGCTAATGGTAATGGTCAGGTCGGGCTTTGGCAAAAAGCCTGCACCCTTTTCGGGCCACTCGATCAGGCACAACGCGTCGTCTTCGAAGTAGTCGCGGATGCCGAGGTACTCCAGCTCTTCAGGATCGACCAGACGATAGAGGTCGAAATGGAAGGCCCGGATGTCACCAATCTCGTAGGGTTCGACCAAGGTAAACGTAGGGCTTTTTACCGACCCTTTATGCCCCAGCCCCCTGATGATGCCCCGGGACAGCGTGGTTTTCCCCGCGCCCAGATCTCCCTCGAGAAAAATCAGACCGTGCCCTTCAGTGGTTTGTGCGATACGTGCGCCAAATGCGGTCATCGCCTCTTCATCAGCCAGGTACAGGGTTACTTCAGACACGGTGCTTGCTCCTCCAACAACTGACGAATGGCTGGAATCAGATCACTGGCCGCCAGCCCACGGCCCGATTTACCTTCTTGCGCACCGGCATTGGCGTGCAGCCAGACGGCCAGGCAGGCGGCGTCGAACGCCTCCATGCCTTGCGCCAGCAACGCGCCGACCAGACCGGACAGCACATCACCCAAACCGGCGGTGGCCATGGCCGGATGGCCCTGATGACACAACGCCAGGCGCCCATCGGGGCTGGCGATCAGGCTGCCGGCGCCTTTCAGCACCACGACAGCTGTATATTTTTTGCTCAATGCGTGAGCCGCCGCAGGACGATCGGCCTGCACTTCGGCAGTGCTCATCCCCAACAAGCGCGCCGCTTCGCCCGGATGCGGAGTGATCACACAATCCTTGGGCAAGCTGACGTGCTCTGTGGCCAGCAAATTCAATGCGTCGGCGTCCCAGACTTGCGGCAGCGGCGCATTGGCAGCCGCCGACAAAAGACTGCGCCCCCAGGAAGCCTGACCTAAGCCTGGGCCGACAACCAGCACGGAAACCTTTTGCAGCAGTTCCATAAGTTGATTGGCCGACGAAGCACCCAACACCATGGCTTCGGGGATTCGCGCCAGCGCGGCCGGAACATGCTCACTGCGCGTCGCCACGGACACCATGCCCGCACCGCTGCGCAGGGCACTTTGCGCGCTCAGCAGGATGGCGCCACCAAAGCCGCGATCACCGCCGATCAGCAATACATGGCCGAATTTGCCTTTATGGGAAGTTGGAGCCCGGCTCGCCAGACGCGGCAAGGAACTGGCCGTCAGGCGACGTGCGCTGATAGCGACTCCGTTAAACGACTCGGGGGAGGCTTGCAGATCGTTGAACACCAACTCGCCGACCACGTCTGCAGCATCGCCGGTGAACAGACCCAGTTTCAGGCCGATGAACGTCACCGTCAGGTCAGCCCGCACCGCAGCGCCGAGTATTCGGCCGGTATCCGCGCACAACCCCGAAGGGATATCCACCGCCGCAACCGGCAGCCCGCTGCCGTTGATCGCCGCGATGGCGCCCGCGTAGGGCTCTCGCACCTCTCCCGTCAAACCAGTGCCGAGCAAGGCATCCAGTACGACACCGCGCAACTCGGACTGCACGCTCCACGCTTGAACCGCGACACCTTCGGACACGGCCTCGGCATGGGCCAATGCCGCGTCACCCTGTAAACGCTTGGGATCACCGACCGCCAACACCCGCACATGCCAGCCCGCACGTCGGGCCAGCACGGCGACCAGATAACCGTCGCCGGCGTTATTGCCATGACCGGCCACGACACTCAATTCATTCGCCGACGGCCAATGACGGACCAGCGCACGCCAGGTCGCCCGCGCCGCGCGCTGCATCAATTCGAAGCCCGGTGTGCCGGCCGCAATCAGGCTCGCATCGAGGGCTCGCACTTGCGCGGCGCTATACAGCGCGTCGGGTAAATCATCTTTAGTGTGCGGCATGCGTCTTCGGGCTCCGATGTCTGGCAGAATTATACGCACCTCAGCTCCGGTTTCTCTCGCCTCATGCCCGCAATTACCACAGACCTGCCCGCCCTCGCCCAATCCATCAAGGATTGGGGCCGCGAGCTGGGCTTTCAGCAAGTCGGCATCAGCGGCCTCGACCTGGCCGAGCATGAGCAGCACCTGGAGCGCTGGCTCGCGGCCGGCTACCACGGCGAAATGGACTACATGGGCGCCCACGGCAGCAAACGCTCACACCCGGAAGAGCTGGTGCCCGGCACACTTCGGGTCGTTTCCCTACGCATGGACTACCTGCCGGGCGACACCGAAATGACCAAACGTCTGGCACAACCGGAAAAAGCCTACGTCTCGCGTTATGCCTTGGGCCGCGATTACCACAAATTGATCCGTAAACGCGTGCAACAACTGGCAGATAAAATTCAGGCCGAGATCGGCCCGTTTGGTTTCCGCGCCTTCGTCGACAGCGCGCCGGTGCTGGAAAAAGCCATCGCGGAACAGGCCGGACTTGGATGGATCGGCAAAAATACCCTGGTCCTGAATCGCAAGGCCGGCAGTTACTTCTTCCTCAGCGAACTGTTCGTCGACCTGCCGCTGCCGGTTGACCCGCCACACAGCACCGAACATTGCGGCCGCTGCACGGCTTGTTTGGACATTTGCCCGACCAACGCGTTTGTCGGCCCGTATGTGCTGGATGCCCGACGCTGCATTTCCTACCTGACCATCGAACTGAAAAGCGCGATCCCGGAGGATTTGCGGCCATTGATCGGCAATCGGGTGTTCGGTTGCGATGACTGCCAGATCGTCTGCCCGTGGAACCGCTTTGCCCGTCCCACTGGAGAAAGCGACTTCAAGCCACGGCACAATCTGGACAACGCAGAGTTGGCCGAGCTGTTCATGTGGGATGAGGAGAAGTTTCTCAGCAGCACTGAAGGTTCGCCGCTACGTCGGGCGGGTTACGAGCGCTGGTTGCGAAACCTGGCGGTTGGCCTGGGTAATGCGCCGTCGAGCATTCCGGTGCTGGAAGCGTTGAAGGCGCGCAGGGATTACCCGTCGGAGTTGGTTCGCGAACACGTCGAGTGGGCCCTGAAACAACATGAACAGCGCGCTGGCAATCATGGAACGAGCCCTTAGCGATGCAAGTTTATCCACTTGGCACTGCGCCCCTTCCCAGTCGACTCAATTAACCCTTCAGCTTTCAATGAACGCAAAACCATACGCACGGTGTCACGACTCACGCCAGGGCAAGCCTCTTCAAGCTCAGTAATCGAAAACGGTAGGGTGCGCTTCAATGCCTCAACTCGAACTCGATCGCTTTTACCTCCATGGCGCTTATCGATCTTACCGACACGCTCCTCAAACTCCTTGTAAGCGCGAAGAAGCGCGCCCCAGAAATAGTTGAGCCATGGCTGAACATCGTGCCTGCCTTCACGCCAACCTTGAGAGCTGACCTCAAGTGTTTCGTAATAGCTTTCCTTTGAGTCCTCGAAGATCCGTTCAAGGCTGATAAAACGACCTACGCGATAATCAAACTGGTAAAGCAACAACAAAGTAAGCAGTCGAGCTACACGCCCGTTGCCATCTGAGAAAGGGTGTATGCAGAGAAAGTCGAGAATACTCAGCGGGACCAATACGAGCGGGTCTGCCAGATTCTGATCCAGTGCTCTGCGGTACTGCATGACCATATCGACCATTGCAATGGGTGTCAGATGTGCAGCTACCGGCTGAAAGCGAACACGCGAACTGCCGTCCGGATGGCGCTCGATGATGTCATTGTTCGTTGCTTTCCACTCCCCGCCATCCTGCGGCAGATAGCGATAAAGCATGCCATGCAACTGCCGAATGACGCCCTCGGAGAATGGCATCCCCTCTGCCGCCTCATGGATAAGAGAAAGCGCATCGCGGTAACCCGCAACTTCTTGCTCGGAGCGACTTTTCGGGTCTGCATTTTTGATAATCAACGACTTCAACCGACTTGGTGAAACAACCACCCCCTCCAATCGGTTCGATGACTCTGCGGACTCGATGACTGCAAGCTGCTTCAGGTCCTGGAGAATTTCTGGGGATTGGGAAACGAACAATTGTTGCTTGCCACGGTACTCACCGAGAGCCCGCAACGTCGCGACCTGCAATCCGTTGTAGCGAAGCGTTAAGAGAAATTCAGGAGTAAGTGACCGCATAGGTGTTTTTCCTGCCAAATAGGGTAACCCAGAACTAAACAGGGTAATTCAATAACGAATTGCCCTATTTATTAACTTTTTACCCTATTTTCACTGAGCGACCTAAACGACTTCCTCGACAGGATATTTCGAAGCACGCATTTATCCGACCATGCACTCCGCTGAAATCAGGCTTCGTCGTTATAAACGAACTTCGGCATTTCCCAGTGAAAACGGATTGCCAGCAATCGCAGCAGGAAGCCGCCAAACAGGGTGATCAAAATCGCCTGTTCACCGGGTAATTGCAGGTAGATGCAGAGCATGTAGCACCACGCTGCAGCGAACGAGACGCTGGCGTAGAGTTCGCGGCGGAAGATCAGCGGGATGTCGTTGCAGAAGATGTCGCGCAGGATGCCGCCGAAAACCCCGGTGATCACACCGCTGACGGACGCTACGAGCATGCCGTGGCCCATTTCCAGCGCGGTCATGCAGCCGATCAGGGTGAACGCCACCAGGCCCACGGCGTCGAGCACCAGAAACAGTGAGCGCAGGTGGCGCATCCAGCGTGCAGCGAAAACCGTGAACATCGCCGCCACCGAGGTTAGCACCAGGTATTCCGGGTGTTTGACCCACGTCAGCGGGTAGTGACCGAGCAGCACGTCACGCACCGAACCCCCACCCAAAGCCGTGACGCAGGCAATCAGCACCACGCCAAACCAGTCCATCCCGCGACGACCGGCAGACAGGGCACCGGTCATGGCTTCGGCGGTAATGGCGATCAGGTAAAGCATCAGCAACATGGCGGCGGTCCTTGCAGGAAGGCGCGCAGTCTAGCCATTAAGTCGCGGCACCAAAAGAGGGCAGGAGCAAGCACTGAGACCTGTGGCGAGGGGATTTATCCCCGTTGGGCTGCGAAGCGGCCCCAAAACCTGCAACCGAGGCACCTCAGGTATTCCGCAGGCAATGGTTTCACGGCTGCTACGCAGCCGAACGGGGATAAATCCCCTCGCCACAAAAGCCCTCACCGCTCTGTATCAGAACTTGATGAAATGCTTGCGGTAATGCTGCAGCTCGGCGATCGATTCGCGGATGTCGTCCAGGGCCAGGTGAGTGCTGCCCTTTTTGAAGCTGTCGCGCACGTCCGGCGCCCAGCGTGCGGCCAACTCTTTAAGGGTCGAGACGTCGAGGTTGCGGTAGTGGAAGAAGCTTTCCAGGGATTTCATGTGGGTATAAAGGAAGCGACGATCCTGGCAGATGCTGTTGCCACAGATCGGTGACTTGCCCTTCGGCACCCATTGTTCCAGGAAGGCGATGGTTTCGGCTTCGGCTTCGGCCATGCTGATGCGGCTGTCGCGAACGCGCTGGGTCAGCCCGGAGCCGCCGTGTTGACGGGTGTTCCACTCGTCCATGCCGGCGAGAATTTCGTCGCTGTGATGGATGGCGATCACCGGACCTTCGGCCAAGGTGTTCAGGTCACTGTCGGTGACGATGGTGGCCATTTCGATGATGACGTCGGTATCAGGGTTCAGACCGGTCATTTCCAGGTCGATCCAGATCAGATTCTGCGGGTTTTGCATGTGTCGGCTCCTAGGCAATGCTGCGCAGTTTAGCCTAGGGCGGCAGCCGGGCGTGCTAAACTCGCGGCCGTTTTACCTAATCGCTGCATTCTTGATACGGAACACCCATGGCCAAACGCCAACTCAATCGTCGTCAAAACTGGCGCATCGAAAAGATTCAGGGCGAACGCGCTGCCCGCGCCGCCAAACGCGAGTCCTCGGCTGTCGAGGCACTTGAGGGTGGCGACTTGGGTCCGGAACAGACCGGCCTGGTGATCGCGCACTTCGGTGTGCAGGTCGAAGTCGAAGCGCTCGATGGCGATTTGGCCGGCCAGGTGTTCCGCTGCCACTTGCGCGCCAACCTGCCGGCGCTGGTGACCGGCGATCAGGTCGTCTGGCGTGCCGGCAACCAGGGCATCGGTGTGATCGTGGCGCAACTGCCGCGTAAAACCGAACTCTGCCGTCCGGACAGTCGTGGTCAGCTCAAGCCTGTCGCGGCCAACGTCGACATGATCGTCATCGTCTTCGCGCCGCTGCCCGAGCCTCACGCCAACTTGATCGACCGTTATCTGGTCGCTGCGGAGCACGCCGGGATTCGTCCACTGCTGTTGCTCAACAAGTTCGACCTGATCGACGAGCAGAACGCCCCGGCGTTGAATGCCTTGCTGGCGGTCTACCGCACGCTGGGTTACCCGGTGCTGGAAGTCTCGGCACACCACGGCAATGGCATGGAGCAACTGCAGAAGCAGCTGGACGGACGCATCAGCGTCTTCGTCGGCCAGTCTGGCGTCGGCAAGTCCTCGCTGGTCAACAGCCTGTTGCCTGAAGTCGAAGCCCGTGTCGGCCCGTTGTCCGAGTTGTCCGGCCAGGGCACCCACACCACCACGACCGCGCGGTTGTTCCACTTCCCCGGTGGCGGTGAGTTGATCGACTCCCCGGGTATCCGCGAATTCGGCCTGGGCCACGTCAGCCGTGCCGACGTCGAAGCCGGCTTCATCGAGTTCAACGACTTGATCGGCACCTGCCGCTTCCGCGACTGCAAGCACGACCGCGAGCCGGGTTGCGCCCTGCTCAAGGCTCTTGAAGAAGGCCGCGTGCAGCAGCAACGGATGAACAGCTATCGCTCGATCATCGCCAGCCTGCCGGAAACCAGCTATTAAGTAGCGTCCCGCAGAGACAAAAAAGCCGCGATCATCGCGGCTTTTTTGTGGTCACTGCTTGGGTGGCTCACCCGGTTTCGGTGCCGGGTTATCAAACAGATTCAAGCGCTCGCGAAGCTCATGCGCAGGCAACGGTTCTTTGTCCGCCGGCAACGCATTCGGATCGACTGGCGTCGCAGGCACTTCACCCGGTCCACCCTGCCCTTGCGTCGGCGTTGGTTCTGGAGCCGGTTCCGCACCTTGCGAACCTTCGATGGCACGCTGGGCTTTCTTGGTCAGCACCACGATGTCGATACGGCGATTGATCGGATTGAACGGGTGCTCGCGATCGAACAACGCCGACGAGGCATAACCGACGACGCGCGCCACCTGTGCATCCGGATAGCTGCCGGCGACCAGCGCGCGACGTGCTGCGTTGGCACGGTTGGCCGAGAGCTCCCAGTTACCGAAGTCACCGGTGCCCGTGTACGGCTTGGCATCGGTGTGGCCGCTGATACTGATCTTGTTCGGCACCGCTTTAATGGTGTCGGCCATGGCCAGCAGGATGTCTTCGAAGTACGGCTTCAGACGTGCACTGCCGGAGTCGAACATCGGCCGGTTTTCGGCGTCCACGATCTGGATGCGCAAACCGTCCGGCGTGATTTCGAAACTGATCTGGTCTTTGAATTTCTTCAGCTGCGGGTTCTCTTCGACCTTGGTCTGCAGTTCTTGCAGCAACAGCTCGAGACGCTCCTTCTCGACCTGCTCGGCCATGCCTTCAACCTGTTCGGTGTCGATGGTCACCTTGTCCGGCTGCGGCTGAGATTTCACCTCGGGGTTGAGGGTGTTCTCCGGCGCCAGGGTCGGCGAGCCGCCCAGGTCGATGATGTACGGCGTACCGCTTTCGGAAAAGCCGACCGGGTCCTTGAAGTAACCGGCGATGGCGATCTTCTGTTCAGGTGTTGCGGTGGACAGCAGCCACAGCACCAGGAAGAACGCCATCATCGCCGTCGCGAAGTCCGCGAAGGCGATTTTCCAGGCGCCCCCGTGATGCCCGCCGGCGATGCGCTTGACGCGCTTGATGATTATCGGCTGGTTATTTTCCATGACTTAGCGACCGCGAACCGCTTGTTCCAGCTCAGCGAAGCTGGGACGGTGCGCCGGGTACAGAACCTTGCGACCGAACTCTACTGCCAGGGACGGCGGCATGCCGGAAGCGGAAGCGACCAGCGAGGCCTTGATGGCTTCGTAGACGTTCAGTTCTTCCTTGGCATCGTGGGCCAGCGAATGAGCCAGCGGACCGAAGAAACCGTACGCCGCGAGAATACCGAAGAAGGTACCGACGAGTGCCGCGCCGACGTGCAGGCCGATGGATTTCTGATCGCCTTCACCCAGGGAAGCCATGGTCACCACGATACCGAGTACCGCCGCGACGATACCGAAACCAGGCATGGCGTCGGCAATACCGTTCACCGCGTGGGACGGATGCTCGAGGTCTTCCTTGAGGCTGTAGAGCTCCATGTCGAACAGGCCTTCAAGCTCATGGGGAGCCATGTTGCCGGAGGACATGATGCGCAGGTAATCGCAGATGAACGCGGTCATGCGTTCATCTTTGAGCACGGCCGGGTACTTGGCGAAGATCGGGCTCGCGGCGGCATCTTCAATGTCGCCTTCGATCGCCATCATGCCTTCGCGGCGGCTCTTGTTGAGGATCTCGTAGATCAGGCCCAGCACTTCCAGATAGAACGTGTGGTTGAAACGCGAACTGAACATGCCCAAGGATTTCTTGAGCACGTGCATGGTCATGTAACCGGGGTTGGCCTGCAGAAATGCACCGAGTGCCGCACCACCAATAATCATCACCTCGAAGGGCTGAATCAGGGCGGCAATTTTGCCGTGGGAGAGCACGTATCCGCCGAGCACGCTCGCGAATACGACGATGATGCCGATTAATTTAGCCATAGGTAGGAGAGCACTTACTGAGTCGGGTTCAAGGTCATATTCGGAAGTTAAAAAATCTCTTCTTCTACTTATCGGCAAAACTGCGCCAGACTATAGCCAGTTCAGGCGAAAAGCCAATTTGGCCCGCTCCGGGCATAGGTAATGCAGACGATGATCGCGTCCAACCATGGCTAACGAAACGAACGTTCCAACTCCAAAACCAACCACTCTCGAAGGCTGGGTCAAGCTTCTCGATGGCGTGCGCCTGCCGGTTCCGCAAGCCAGTCATGACCGTGTCTGCAAAGCCATCGCCAACAGCCGCAGCTCCCTGCGCGATATTGCCGAACTGATACAGGACAGCCCGGCGCTGGCCTTGAGCGTGATTCGCGAAGCCAATCGCCACACCCATGGCAGCATGACCGAGCCTGCGGAAAACCTTGAGGTGGCGATCAATCGCCTCGGTTTGAAGCGCACCGAAGAACTGCTCGCCCGGTTGCCTGCCCAGCCGCAATCGGAGATCCCGATCGCCCTGCGTCAGCTGCAGCTGATCAGCCAGCATGCGACCCAACAGGCCAACGGCTTTTTCGCCAGTCGCCTGGCGCGGCTGTGGCAGGACATCCACTGGGGCAGCCTGCTGTTTCTCTCGCCGCTCTGGCCGATGGCGCTGACCCATCCGCAGCTGCTCGAAGAATGGGAGCTGCGGGTCATGCATAAAGGTGAGTCGGCGCGCAAAGTTGAAATGCAATTGTTCGGCGCGCGCCTGCTGGATATCTGCCTGGCGCTCGTGGACATCTGGCGCCTGCCGAACTGGGTGCACCAGGGTTATCGGCTGCTGCTCAACGAGCAACGTGAGCTGGTGAAAGTGCTGCGCATCGCGCGCGACAGCGATCATCCATTGCGCCAGCAGAACCGCCTCGATGACGATCCGACCCTGCGCCGCTGGCTCAATCAACCGGCCAATACGGTGCTGCTGGCCAACGGTCTGGCGCTGTCGGCACAACAAGCCTGGGACAGTCCGCACAGTGAACGCTGGCAGTACCTGACCAGCCTTTACCTGCAAATGCCGATGGACGAAGTGCAGCAGCAGTTGCACCAACAGGCCGCCAACAGCGCCCGCCATCACGCCATGCCAGACCTTTGGCATCCGGCCGTTTCACTGATCTGGCCGTGGGGCATGAACCGCGTTCACGCTGGATTGCTGCCAGCCCCGGCACCGACTGCCGAAGACCTGGCGAAATGGCGCAGACAGTGTGCCGAGTTGCTGGTCGAGCCCAGTCGCTTCACCAATGCCATGCACTTGACCACGTCTGCCCGGGACGCGTTGGTCGCGTGCGGCATGCGTCGGGTGATGATCCTGATGGCCGACCGCACCCATGACAATCTGCGAGTACACCAGACGGCCGGGCTGCCAAAAGAAGTAGCCGGTCTGAACTTCGCCGTCAGCCAGAGCACCGTGCTGCAACGCCTGCTCTCGCAACAGGCCCAAGTGCGACTGACACCGGACAACAATGCGCAATTTTCTGCGCTGTTGCCGGCCAGCCTGCGCTCACAGTTCGGCGGCGAACACCTGCTGTTGCGCTCACTGGTCAATAATGGTCGGGTGATCATGATTGTGGTGGCGGATCAGGGCGGCGGGCCGTTCTCTGAAATCACCGTGCAAGCCTTCGGCAAAACCGCGCAGTGCATCGAAAAGGCACTGCACAGCTTTAGTCACCGCGGCCAATGACGCTGCTATACAATCCTCCCCTTTGTGTTCTGGAGACCTCACATGTCTGACTTCTCTGGCTTGCCGCTGGTCATCGAGCCGAGCGACTTGCTCCCTCGTCTCGACGCCCGCGAACTGATTCTGGTAGACCTGACCAGCAGCGCTCGCTATGCCGAAGGGCATATCCCCGGTGCGCGTTTTGTCGATCCGAAACGCACGCAACTCGGTCACGCACCTGCGCCGGGACTGATGCCGCCGCAAGCGGCGCTCGAAGCGTTGTTCGGCGAGCTGGGACACAACCCCGATGCGGTCTACGCGGTCTATGACGACGAAGGCGGCGGTTGGGCCGGTCGCTTTATCTGGCTGCTGGATGTCATCGGTCACAGCAAGTACCACTATGTCGACGGCGGCCTGAAGGCCTGGCTGGCAGAAGGCTTGCCTATGTCGATCCAGATCCCGGCAGCGGTCGGCGGCCCGGTTGCGTTGACTCTGCACGACGAACCCACTGCCACCCGCGAGTACCTGCAAAGCCGACTCGGTGCCGCCGACTTGGCGATCTGGGACGCACGCGGGCCGTTGGAGTACTCCGGCGAGAAAGTCCTGGCGGCCAAGGCCGGGCACATTCCCGGCGCGGTCAATTTCGAATGGACCGCGGGCATGGATCAGACGCGCAACCTGCGCATCCGCACCGACATGCCGCAGATCCTGGAAAAACTCGGGATCAGCAAAGACAAAGAAGTGATTACCCACTGCCAGACCCACCATCGTTCTGGCTTCACCTATCTGGTGGCCAAATCCCTCGGTTATCCGCGGGTCAAAGGCTACGCCGGTTCCTGGGGCGAATGGGGCAACCACCCCGATACGCCCGTAGAGATTTAAGGTTTTTAAGGACAGTTAATGAATAAGCGTTTGTTTATCCTCAGCCAATACCTGCTGCCCCATCACCTGCTGTCGCGACTGGCCGGCTGCATTGCCGAATGCCGCGTGCGCTGGTTCAAGAACGCCTTCACCGCCTGGTTCGCCAAGCGTTATCAGGTGGACATGTCTCAGGCACTAGTCGAAGACCTGACTGCCTACGAGCACTTCAATGCGTTCTTCACGCGCGCCTTGAAGGACGGCGCTCGCCCGCTGGACCAGACGCCAGGCGCGATTCTCAGCCCGGCCGACGGCGCGGTCAGCCAACTCGGCCCGATCGAACACGGTCGTGTGTTCCAGGCCAAGGGCCACAGCTTCAGCGTGCTGGAATTGCTGGGCGGCGACGCTGCCAACGCAGCGCCGTTCATGGGCGGTGAATTCGCGACTATTTATCTGTCGCCGAAGGACTACCACCGCGTGCACATGCCGCTGGCCGGCACCTTGCGCGAGATGGTCTACATCCCGGGCCGGATCTTCTCGGTCAACCAGACCACCGCCGAAAACGTTCCGGAACTGTTCGCCCGCAACGAGCGTGTGGCGTGCATTTTCGACACCGAGCGCGGGCCGATGGCCGTGGTGTTGGTGGGCGCGATGATCGTTGCGTCGATCGAAACCGTTTGGGCCGGGTTGGTCACGCCGCCAAAACGCGAGCTGAAAACCTTCCGCTACGACGAAGCTGCCCGCGCGCCGATCCATTTGGAGAAAGGTGCAGAACTGGGTCGGTTCAAACTGGGCTCGACCGCTGTCGTGCTGTTCGGGCCTGATCAAGTGAAGTGGACTGAAGAGCTGACGGCCGGTTCGCCGGTGCAGATGGGCCAAGGCATGGGCTTGGCAAAAGCCTGATCACTTCAGCTGAGGCACAGAACCTGTGGGAGCGAGCTTGCTCGCTCCCACATTGGGTTGCGGCATTCAAATTCTTTTGACTGGCATTAACCACTGATCCGCCCTTTCGAACGTCTTCGAAGGGGCGGATGCCACTCGGTGGTGCCGTTACTCTATCTGTCCACGGAAGCCGATAGGCCCTTCGTTGGCGTAGGTATTGGTGCCACTGAGGTTTTTCCCTCCATCGCTGGAGGTCACGCTCAACGCCACAACGTTCTGATTATCCCGACCTCCGATGACCCATTTGCCACCCGGATGCCACGGGGCATCGTTGCCGCCCCACTGATTTTCAACGTTGTACTGGTTCTGGCCCGTGCGCTGAGCCTTGAAGCCAATGGGACCTTCACCCGCATACGTCATGGTGCCGGTGAAACTCTTCCCGCCATCGCCCGATTTGATCTCGATCGCGACAACGTTCTGGTTGTCCCGCGCGCCTAGCGTCCAGTCTCCGCCCGGATGCCAGGGTGCCGAACTACCGCCCCATTGATTTGCCACTACATATCTAGACATAAACTTCATCTCCTTGAAGTTACAAAGAGACCTGCCCTGCGTAGGCAGCAGGCCATACGACTGTGCGTATCCAGTCGCACGACTGTCAGATTAGTAGTACACCCGGATGGCACTCGACTGACGGACAAACGGTAGAAATCCATAGCTGCTACAGTCAGGCCATTCACTGCCCATTTCCCGGTTGGAGTTTTTCCACGGCATGAATGAGACCAGTCCCCACCTGTTGCTACGCGCGCCCATCCCGATGCAGGCGCACCTGTCGTTCTGTGAAGCCACCCCGCGTGATCTCAAGCGCTGGATCGCCAATCTGCCCAAAGCCAACATTGGCGAAACCGCTCGCCAGCTGTATCAAGGCTTGAGCGAACTCAACCAGCTGCTCACGCCCAGCGACAATCGCCTGCAATTGCTCGAACTGCTGCGGCCCGAGGTGTATTACGTCTGCAAACACCTTGAGCAGCATTTCCTGCATCAGTCGATTGCCCTCGACGAGCGTTCGCGCAAGATCGCCAACCTCTGTCAGGCGCTGCAAAGTCACTTGGCCATTGGTTATAAACAGATCGTCGTGCGCATCACACCGAAGTTCAGCAAGGACCGTGCGCCGCTGCTGACCCAGGCGCTGCAACGGGCGATCCATTGCCTGAACGGGCCGCTGATTCGCGCGACCAAACTCTATTGTCCGGTGCCGGAAGGCCTGTGGCTGGAGCTGCATCAGCTCTATCGGATCGCCTGCGCGCACCGGCTCCAGCACACGAGCCTGCGCGATGAGCTGGCCAGCCAGACGCAAACCCTGAGCATCGAACAGACTTACGTAGTCGCCCTGCTGTTGGGCGCCTCACGCTGCAACCAACTGCGCCAGCACCAGATTGCCCGGGTGGCCGAGGTGCTGGACCCCTGGAGCCAATGGATCAAGCTGCAACCCGGCAAACCGGCCACCGGGCTGTTTGCCGTAGCGCCAGACCTCGACACTGGACCGCGTTACCGCACCAAGTTCCGGGCCGAGCAGCAAGAGAGCTTATTGGGGATTGATCCGCAGCCGTTGGTCGCGGCGATTGAAGCTCATTTGCAAAAAAACGACAGTTCATCACCGCTGTCCGTGCCGGCAGGGTTGAGCCTGGATACATTGCAACACCTTCATGCCGCCTGGGGCCAGAGTGCCGAGCGCAGTTTCCAGCGCACCGTCGGCCAAGGCACGTTGACCCTGTGCATAGGCATGAGCGCGCTGCACTTTTATCTGGGTGGGCAACGCTCATTCAGCGACATCCTGAAAAACCACGGCGCCCGGCCTGCACAATTTTCGGTAACGTCAGTGACCGGCCGGGAAAAGGACCAATGGCACCAGGCCTTCGACGCCGCTCCCCAAGGCAATGCAGACGCTCTATTGCCCTACGAAGAGATCGAATACCCGCAGCTTCAGAATGACGACAGCCACGAAGCATCCGATCGCAATCAGCACTTCCCGACCCATGTCCTTTCAGTGATCAATCACAGCCCCGGCGGTTACTGCCTGGCCTGGCCCGCTTCTGTGCCGGCCGAGTTGCAGGCGGGTGAGATGGTCGGCATCGAGGATTCTGCCGGTCAGGGCTGGAGCATCGCGGTGGTGCGCTGGATCCGCCAAGTGCGCGGCGGTGGCACGCAGATGGGCGTCGAGCAGGTTGCACCCTTCGCCGAGCCTTGCGGCTTGCAACTGGTGCGCACCCGTGATGACCACAGCCAATACCTTCGCGGTCTGTTGCTTCCGCAAATCAGCGCCATCGACGTGCCGGCCACCCTGCTCGCGCCACGCCTGCCCTTTCAGGAGGGCAACAAGGTCATGATCAATACCCACGGCGAGGAACGCCGGGTCGGGCTGGAGCGGCGGGTGGCGAGCACCAACAGCTTTAATCAGTTCGCCTACCGTCCACTGGAAGCCGCCAGAAACGACAACGCCGCGGTGAGCGGCGCTGAGGAGGATTTTGATTCGTTGTGGAAGTCGTTGTGAGTCTGTGAAACCGCAGCGCGCCCATCGTCGGAACGCCGCCCGGACCAAGCTCGCTCCCACATTGGATCTGCGTCGAACAGAGATCACCTGTGGGAGCGAGCTTGCTCGCGATGGCGCCAGATCAGGCAATAAAGAACTCAGAGCTGCCCGTCGCGATCCCTGAAGCCCAGCAAATACAGCACGCCATCCAGCCCCAAGGTGGAAATCGCCTGCTTCGCCGACTGTTTCACCAGCGGCTTGGCACGGAACGCCACGCCCAACCCGGCAATCGCCAGCATTGGCAAATCGTTGGCACCGTCGCCGACCGCAATGGTCTGCTCCAGACGCAAACCTTCCTTGTGCGCCAGCTCTTTCAGCAGATCGGCCTTGCGTTGCGCATCAACAATCGGCTCGACGGCCACGCCGGTGACCTTGCCGTCGACCACTTCCAGCTCATTGGCGAACACATAGTCGATACCCAACTTGGCCTGCAATTGCTTGGCGAAGTAGGTAAAGCCGCCCGACAGGATCGCGGTTTTGTAGCCTAGGCGCTTGAGTTCGGCGAACAGTGTTTCGGCACCTTCGGTCAGGCGCAGGGAAGCACCGATAGAGTCCAGTACGCTGACGTCCAGCCCTTTCAACAAGGCCAGGCGCTCCTTGAAGCTGGCGCGGAAGTCCAATTCACCGGCCATCGCCCGCTCGGTGATTGCAGACACCTGATCGCCCACACCGGCAGCCTTGGCCAGTTCGTCGATCACTTCGGCTTCGATCAGCGTCGAGTCCATGTCGAACACCGCCAGACGGCGGTTACGACGGAACAGCGAATCTTCCTGGAAGGCGATGTCGACGTTCAGTTCCTGCGCGACGCTGAGGAATTCGGCCCGCAGCGCTTGCGGATCAGCCGCTTCACCACGAACGGAAAACTCGATGCAGCCCTTGCCCTGATCGGCCGGGGTGTCCAGCGGCATGCGCCCGGACAGACGATCGATGTGGTCGATGTTCAGGCCATATTTGGCGGTGATCGAACTCACGGCCTGCAATTGCCCGGCGGTCACTTTGCGGGTCAACAGGGTCACGATGTGGCGTTTCTTGCCCTGATTGCCAACCCACTGCTGGTAATCCTCTTCGGACACCGGCGTGAAACGCACCTGCTGATCGAGTTTGTAAGCCGTGAACAGGATGTCCTTGAGCACCGACTTGCCTTGCTCGGTGTCAGGAATTTCAACCAGGATGCCGAACGACAAGGTGTCGTGGATCACCGCCTGACCAATGTCGAGAATGTTCACACCACCTTGGGCCAGAACGCCGGTAATGGCCGCAGTCAGACCCGGACGGTCGACTCCCGTGATGTTTATCAGGACGATTTCGCGCAAGGCGCACCCCCGCAGGTGGAAAAAAACCGCATTCTACCCACTTTCAGTGACCATCGGGCACCGTGAGCGCTTTGACGGTCTAGGGCCTGTCGCTATACTGCGCGTCAACTTCACGGACAAAAGAGCCGAGCTCAAGTGAACCGGCCCACGCCAGTAAAAACCGATAACTTCTTTCTGCTGATCTTCCGTGCACTGCGCCACCGCCGTGTACCGATTGCATTGCGCATCGCCAGCCATAACGTGATCCTGGTCGCTCTGGCCCTGGTGATCTATGCCTGTGTGATGGGTTTGCAGTTCAAGCAGGCCATGCACGAGCAGGCAGATGCCTTGGGCGAAAGCCTGACCACCCAGACTGCCACGTCCGCCACGGAGCTGTTGGTGTCCAACGACATCCTCAGCCTCAATGTGCTGCTCAACAACCTGACCAAAAACAAGCTGGTGGCTCACGCTGCCATCTACAGCGTGGATAACCGCATCCTCGCCGAAGCCGGTCAGCGCCCCAAGCATAGCCTGCTGGGCGAAGCCGAAGGTATGTACCAGAGCAAGATCACTTTCCAGGATGTGACCGCCGGGCAACTGCGCATCAGCCTGGACATGGATCAGTTCCAGCAGCCGATGACCATCAGCCTGCAAAGCATGGGCATTTTGAGCGCGATTCTGCTGGCGCTGTCCCTGGCCTTGAGCCTGCGCCTGGGTCGGCACATCTCCACGCCGTTGCTGCAATTGCGGGTGTGGCTGCGCCATATCGACGAATACACCCCGGCCACCGAGCGTCAGGATGAGATCGGCGATCTGGCTCGTCAGCTGCACGCCGACTTCGCGCCAGAGCCCGCCGAGCCGGAACCCGCTCCCGAGCCTGAATACGACGAAAGCGACTACGAAGACGCGGACGATAACGAGCCAACCTTCGAAGTGCGCAACTTGCGTGACCCGAGTTTTGATGAAACCAAGCCTGTGGCCGGCCTCAAACCTGCGCCACGGCGCATTGTCAGCACCGTTGAAGACGATGATGACGACGATGCATTTGCCGACCTGCGTGATGAATCAGCTTCGACCGCGCCGAAACCGGTAGCCAAACCGCAAATATCGAACGTGCCGCAGCACAGCGCGGTGCTGGCCGTGCAACTGGGCGCTCAGGATCAACTGCGTCGTTTGCCCCGCACACGTCTGGAAGAACTGCTCAAACGCTATCGCGACTGCCTCGATCAGGCCGCCTCGCTCTACCAGAGCGAGCTGCACACCCTGAACGATGGCAGCACGCTAATGCTGTTCCACACCGAAGACAGCGGCGACGACTACCTGACCAACGCCATCTGCTGCGGTGAGTTGTTGCGGGCTCTGGGCCATCAGTTGCAGATCGAAGTTGCCGACAGCGGCATCACCCTGCAATTGCAATTGGGCCTGACCCTGGGTGACGAGCTGTTCGGTCTGAGCCAGATTGATCTGCTGCTGACCGAAACCGCTCAGGATGCGCTGGCCCTGTCGCAACACAGCCGCAACCTGTTGCTGGTGGAGCGCAAAATCGGTGACGACGCGCTGATCCGCCAGCGCGCACGAATCCGACCGATCGCAAGCCCGGAAGGCGCTTGTTGCGTAGAGCGACTGATGGAGCCTTATCCGTCGATGCTCGAGCGGCAACTGGCGCGGATGCATGAGCGTCGGGCGTAGATCTTAGCCCCGCAATAACGAAGCCCGCAGATGATCACTCGTCTGCGGGCTTTTTGTTGCCTGGACGGGCCTCATCGCGAGCAAGCTCGCTCCCACAGGGGATTTGTGAACGACGCAGATCCAATGTGGGAGCGAGCTTGCTCGCGATGAGGCCAGGACAGACAGCAGAGATCTCTAAACTGCAGAAACAACAAAGCCCGCACTAGGCGGGCTTTGTTCTTGGATCAATCCAGGCTTAGAACCTGAACACTTCCATATCGGTCCGGATCGGCGAAGCCATCGGGATCTTCGGCTGTTTCTCTTGCTCGGCTGCAGGCGCCACAGGCTTCGCAGCCGGTTTTTTTGGCGCTTCGGCAATCGGTGGCTGATTGGCCAGCGGCTTCAGCGCCGTCGACAGTTGCTCGGCCAGACGCTGCAGCAATACACCCTGAGCCTGAACCTGAGCCGCCGTACCGCCTGCATGCTGTTCCTGCAGATGAATGATGCGGTTATCACGAACCTGGCCACGACGGTCGATCAGACGCCATTGCGCATCAAGGATCGCCGGTTGCGCCTCACCCGAGTCCAGGCGAGTAATCGTCAGAAGAACCTGCACATCCGGCGTGAAGCCCAATGTCGCTGGCGCCAGCACCACGCGCTGGCTGTCCAGATGACCGGCGACCTGACGCAGCAGCAGCTGATCGATATCCGACGACAGGCTACCCGCCCAACGACCATCAGCCGAAGCTTGCAGGCTGCCATCCGGCTGTCGCTGCAACAACGTTTCGCGTTGCAGATAATCGGCGACCGTTACCGGACCCAGCAATACAGCCATGCCCGCGCTTTGCGCAGGCTGAGCCGGACTTCCGCTGTCCAGCTGATACAGCGACACCGGTTGGTGAACGCTGCAACCCGCCAGGCCAAGAACGCCAGCGAGCATCAAAATAAAAGGAAGGCGCAGAGCAGTCATCGTCCCATCCAGGTGGTTGCCACAAGGCTAACCACAGTGAAAATACTCAATAAATATGAAGAACGCTCGGCCACGCCGGCGCTTGAAAGGCCATATCATCCGTGAATATGCGTTCCGACTCCAGCGCCAAAGCGTCGATCTACGCGTTAAATCGTAGATCGAGCGCTCTAGGACGCTTAATTGAGGTTTTCGACGAGCAGCGCATCTACCCTCTGAAAGCCACGTGGCAGTTTGTTACCACGACGTCCACGCTCACCTTTGTAGTGTTCGAGGTCGTCAGCTTTCAGTGACAAGGTACGTTTTCCGGCCTGCAACACCAACGTGGCGCCATCCGGCAATACGGCGATGTCCGTGACATATTCTTCGCGACTGGCCACACGCTCACCGGAGATCCCGATGATCTTGTTGCCTTTGCCCTTACCTAATTGTGGCAGATCGCTGATTTTGAAGATCAGCAGGCGACCTTCGGTGGTCACCGAGGCCAGCCAGTTTTGCTCACGATCAGCTACCGGGCGCGGCAGAATCACCTTGGCGTTGTTCGGCAGGCTCAACAGCGCCTTGCCCGCCTTGTTCTTGGCTTGCAGGTCTTCACCCTTGACCACGAAACCGTAACCGGCGTCGGACGCGATCACGTACAGCGAATCGTCTTCCGGCATCAGCACGCATTCAAACGTCGCCCCTGGTGGCGGCGTCAGACGACCGGTCAGCGGTTCGCCCTGGCCTCGAGCCGATGGCAGCGTGTGCGCGGCCACCGAATAGCTGCGACCGGTGGAATCGATAAACACCGCAAACTGGTTGGAGCGTCCGGGCGCCAAGGCCTTGAAACCATCCCCGGCCTTGTAGGAAAGCCCGGTGGCGTCGATTTCGTGACCCTTGGCAGAACGAACCCAGCCTTTTTCCGACAGAACGACGGTTACTTTCTCGTTCGGCAGCAGATCGTGCTCGGTCAATGCTTTGGCTTCTGTGCGCTCGACGATTGGCGAGCGACGGTCGTCGCCGTAAGTTTCGGCGTCCTTGATCAGTTCGGTACGGACCAGTTTTTTCAGCTTGGCTTCGCTGCCCAGCAGGGCTTGCAGCTTGGCCTGTTCCTTGAGCAGCTCATCCTGCTCGGCACGCAGCTTCATCTCTTCCAGTCGCGCCAATTGACGCAAACGGGTGTCGAGGATGTAGTCGGCCTGGATTTCGCTCAGGGCGAAACGCTCGATCAGCGCAGCTTTCGGGTGCTCCTCGGTGCGGATGATGTGAATCACTTCATCCAGGTTGAGGTAGGCAATCAACAAACCGTCCAACAGGTGCAGGCGACGCTCGACCTTGTCGAGGCGGAATTGCAGTCGACGACGCACGGTCTGCACCCGGAACTCCAGCCACTCGACCAGCAATGCGCGCAGGTTTTTCAGCTGCGGCTTGCCGTCGAGGCCGATGATGTTGATGTTGACCCGGTAGCTCGACTCCAGCTCGGTGCTGGCGAACAGGTGCTGCATCAGCGCGTCATGGTCAAAGTTTTTGCGTGCGCCCGGAATAATCACGATCCGGCACGGGTTTTCGTGATCGGATTCGTCCCGCAGGTCAGCGATCTGCGGGGCTTTCGACGGCTTGGCCTGCATCATGGCCGCGATCTGTTCCAGCACCTTGGCGCCAGACACCTGATGCGGCAGCGCGGTGACAATGATGTCGCCGTCTTCGATGTGGTAGACGGCGCGCATACGCACCGAGCCCTTGCCGGTTTCGTAGATTTTCAGCAGGTCGGCGCGCGGCGTGATGATTTCCGCTTCGGTCGGGTAGTCCGGACCCTGAATGTGTTCGCAGAGCTGCTCTACCGTGGCTTTCGGCTCATCGAGCAAACGCACGCACGCCGTAGCGACTTCGCGCAGGTTGTGCGGCGGTACGTCGGTGGCCATGCCCACGGCGATGCCGGTGGTGCCGTTGAGCAGGATGTTCGGCAAACGCGCCGGCAACACCAGCGGCTCGTCGAGCGTGCCGTCGAAGTTCGGGCCCCAGTCTGCGGTGCCCTGGCCCAGCTCGCTGAGCAGCACTTCGGAATAACGCGACAGCCGCGCTTCGGTGTAACGCATAGCGGCGAAGGACTTGGGATCATCCGGCGCACCCCAGTTACCCTGGCCGTCGACCAGCGTGTAGCGGTAGCTGAACGGCTGGGCCATCAGGACCATGGCTTCGTAGCAGGCCGAGTCGCCGTGCGGGTGGAATTTACCGAGCACGTCACCGACGGTACGCGCCGACTTCTTGTGCTTGGAATCGGCGTCCAGCCCCAACTCGCTCATCGCGTAGATGATGCGCCGCTGTACCGGTTTCAGGCCGTCGCCGATATGCGGCAAGGCACGGTCCATGATCACGTACATGGAGTAGTTGAGGTAGGCATTTTCGGTGAAGTCAGCCAGTGACCGGCGTTCTACACCGTCCAGGCTGAGATCAAGGGAGTCGCTCATGCGGGCCTCATCGGTTCGTTGTCTGGCGCAGCAGCATGGTGCCACCGCGCTGGGTAAATTCAAGTTTGTTCAGCGCGCTCATACCGAGCAGCACTTGCTTGCCATCCAGGCCTGGCACGACGAGGGCGCGCACATCACGCAGCACAATGTCGCCCAGTTGCAGCCGGTCGATGCGGGTTCGGTAACCCTGGGTGCGACCGTTGGCTGTGCTCAGGGTCACCCCAAAGCCTTTTTCCAGTTTTAGCCGTTCGGCCATTTCCGCCGGGATCGACACGTCGGTCGCCCCGGTATCGAGCATGAAATCCACCGGCTGACCGTTGATCTGGCCGCTGGCGACGAAGTGACCCTGGGTGTTGCTGGCCAGTTTCACTTCGATAAAACCTTCGCCCTGCTCAGAGCTGACGACGGTGTTGGGATTCTGCTGACGCGCTTCCCATTGGCCGAAAAACCGCGTCGCCAGAAACAGCGCCGCGCACCAGGCCAGCACCATCAACACTCGACCGGCGCGTTTGCCCGGCGGCTGCTGACTCATGACTTGGCACTCCAGCCACCTTCAGGTGCGGCAAAGCGCCAGACGATCGGACGTTCCTCGCCATCGGCGCGGGCATCGTTGTTGTTGTCGGTGCCAATCCACGCGCCCTCGGCGTCAACAATCAACGCTTCGGTCAGGCCGTAAGGATTTGAATATCGGCGATGCGCCTGCAAGGCTTCATCGGCAAACGACCAGCAGCGCTCGACCTTGGCCGTCACCGAATCACGGCGGCAGATCTGGTAAGCGTTGCGCTCAAGGGTAAATAGCTTGCCGTTGAACAGCGACAGGTCGGCAAAGTCTCGGGACACTGCTTTGGCTCGGGGAAACTGCGCCGGCTGCATTTCTTTCCCGGCTTCGCTCAGCAACACACAGCCACCATCGCAATCCCAGACCGTTTGTTTGCGCTTGATCAGCAACAATCCACGGCTTTGACGCTCGGCGGCGAGCCATAACTGATCGCCCGCCGGATTGATCGCCAGGCCCTCGAACAACGCATTGAAGTGCAGCAGCATGCCGCTGGCCCGGGCTTCTCGAATCAGAATCGGCGAGATCTTCAGCCAGGACGATGGCCCAACGGGTGGCACTTGCAGAATCGCGGCGTGGGATTCGCTGACGATGTAGCGATTACCGGCGCTGTCGCAGGTGATCCCTTCAAAATCCAGATCCCCGCCACGGACAAACGACGCCACCCAGGTCCGCGCACGCAAGCCCCAGGGCAAACCGCTGTCTGGCACCGGTGGTACGCCGATGCCCACGGTTTCGGCTTGCCATACCTTGTCGCGGGTATCGAGACGGTAAATCTGATTGTCGTCGCGATCCGACACCGTCCACATATCCTTGCCACACTGGGCCAGCCCGGACAGGTTGCCGCCGTGCATACCGTCAACCGGATGCTCGGACAACAGGCGCAGTTCCGGCACCGGTTCGGCAAACACCGAAACCGAGGTCAGAAGTAACGCACACGCCAGGGCAAAGCCAACCCGCATCAGCCAAGAACCTCGGCCAGGTTGCCTTTGGATTCCAGCCAGGATTTGCGGTCACCGGCGCGTTTCTTCGCCAGCAGCATGTCCATCATTTCCGAGGTCGCCTCGAAATCGTCCAGCGTCAGCTGCACCAGACGCCGAGTGTTCGGGTCCATGGTGGTTTCGCGCAGCTGCGGCGGGTTCATTTCACCCAGACCTTTGAATCGTGTGACCTGCGGCTTGCCGCGCTTCTTCTCGGCCACCAGACGATCGAGGATGCCATCGCGCTCGGCTTCGTCCAGGGCGTAGTAAATCTCTTTGCCCAGGTCGATACGGTACAGCGGCGGCATCGCGACGTAGACGTGACCGGCATCCACCAACGGGCGGAAATGCTGGACGAACAACGCGCACAGCAACGTGGCGATGTGCAGACCGTCGGAGTCGGCGTCGGCGAGGATGCAGATTTTGCCGTAACGCAGCTGAGCGATGTCCGCCGAGCCTGGATCGACACCGATGGCCACGGCGATGTTGTGCACTTCCTGGCTGGCCAGCACTTCGCTGCCGTCGACTTCCCAGGTGTTCAGAATCTTGCCGCGCAATGGCAGGATCGCTTGAAATTCTTTGTCTCGCGCCTGCTTGGCCGAACCGCCGGCGGAATCACCTTCCACCAGAAACAGCTCGGAGCGCATCGGGTCCTGCCCGGCGCAGTCGGCGAGTTTGCCCGGCAATGCCGGCCCCGCCGTGATGCGCTTGCGCTCGACCTTCTTGCTGGCCTTCAGACGACGGCCGGCATTGTTGATCGCCAGTTCCGCCAGCAACATGCCGGTTTCCGGGTTGGCGTTGAGCCACAGGCTGAAGGCATCCTTGACCACACCGGAAACGAACGCGGCCGCTTCACGGGACGACAGGCGCTCTTTGGTCTGGCCGGAGAACTGCGGCTCTTGCATCTTCATCGACAGCACGAAAGCGATGCGTTCCCAGACGTCTTCCGGCGCCAGCTTCACGCCGCGTGGCAGCAGGCTGCGGAATTCGCAGAATTCGCGCATTGCATCGAGCAAGCCCTGACGCAGACCGTTGACGTGGGTACCACCCTGCGCCGTCGGGATCAGGTTGACGTAGCTTTCCTGAACGCTGTCGCCACCTTCCGGCAACCACAGCAGGGCCCAATCAACCGCTTCTTTGTTACCGGCCAGGCTGCCGCAGAACGGCTCGTCCGGCAGGCGTTCGAATCCGTTGACCGCGTCGACCAGGTAGGAGCGCAGGCCGTCTTCGTAATGCCATTCGACTTTCTCGCCGGTGGCCTTGTCTTCAAAACTGACCAGCAGCCCCGGGCACAGAACGGCCTTGGCCTTGAGTACGTGCTTGAGGCGGCTGATGGAGAATTTCGGCGAGTCGAAGTATTTCGGGTCCGGCGCGAAGAACACGCTGGTACCCGTGTTGCGCTTGCCGACGGTACCAATGATTTCCAGCTCGGTTTTCTTGTAACCGTCGGCGAAAGTCATCTGGTATTCGTTGCCGTCACGCTTGACGCGCACCCGGACTTCGTTCGACAAGGCGTTGACCACGGAAATACCCACCCCGTGCAGACCGCCGGAGAACTGGTAGTTCTTGTTGGAAAACTTGCCGCCCGCATGGAGCTTGGTGAGGATCAGCTCGACGCCCGACACGCCTTCTTCGGCGTGGATATCCACCGGCATGCCACGGCCGTCATCGCTGACTTCCAGGGAGTGATCGGCGTGCAGGATGACCTGCACCGAGGTCGCGTGCCCGGCCAAGGCTTCGTCGACGCTGTTGTCGATGACTTCCTGGGCGAGGTGGTTCGGCCGACTGGTGTCGGTGTACATGCCGGGGCGTTTACGCACCGGGTCGAGGCCCGAGAGGACTTCGATGGCGTCTGCGTTATAAGAGCTAGCGCTGGGAGTGGCCATGGGGTCTCGTCGTCCGCCTGTAAAAAGAGTGTTCTGTGAAAAAGAGGCGGAGGCTCACAGTGCTGTGAAATCAATCGCCTGATACAAATCTGCGCCGATGCCGGCAAAACTCAGCATTGCCGGCAATTGCTCGGCAAAACCCTGGAAACTATGGTCGCCGCCGGCCTGGATGCGCAAGGCACAGGCCCGGTAATACTGCTGGGCGAGGCGGTAGTCCAGCGTTTCGTCGCCGGTCTGCAACCACACCTGATACCGCTGCGGGTCCTGGGGCGCCGGCACTTCCAGCTCGGCCAGGGCCGTCACGTGGTCGTGGGTCAACTCCCAGGCCTCATCGGTATACAGGTTTTTCTGCGTCCCCAGATACCCGTCGAACATCCGGTGCGGACTGACGGCAGGGTTGATCAACAGGGCCTTGAGGCCATGGCGCTCGGCCAAGTGAGTCGCATAGTAGCCGCCGAGTGAGCTGCCGACCAGCAGTGGCCGCCCAAGCTCCTCAATCGCCTTGTTTAGCTGACCGATGGCCTCACGCGGATGGTGATGCAAGGCCGGGACGCGCAACTGATCGCTCAAGCCCAGACGTTCCATTACTTGTACCAACTGCGTGGCCTTTTTAGACGAAGGCGCGCTGTTGAAACCGTGGATATAAAGGATCGAACCAGACATTTGAGCTCCCTGTGCGTCGGGTAAAGAGGCGCAGTTTACAGGGACTCGGGGCGATCGGGGATATAGGCAGAAATCAGGTTGCCCGAACGGGCGTCATCGCGAGCAAGCTCGCTCCCACAGGGGATCGGTGTTCGCCTTTCACTTCTCACCACTCAACAGGCCGAGCGTTAGCTCGCCTGCAGCTCTTGATCTTGATCCACCCGCCCCTTCGGGAGGCTGAGTGGAGGTGTTCATCTGGGGGGCAGGCGCGCAGCGCCGTTCGACGAAGTCGAACACATCGAGAGGAGGTTGAAGCGAAGCCAACCGGAGGCGATGCCCCCAGATGAATGCCGGAACGAAGGAACGCCGAGCCTAGGCGAGGGGCCGGACGCTCGGGGCGAGCGTTTTTTTGCTTACTTTTTTTGAGGCGTTTGTCAAAAAAGTGAGTCGCCGTAAGGGCGAAACCGTAAGTGGCCGTTACCGCAGGAATGGATATGTACCCGGTCAACCACAACATGGCCGGCCCTTAGGCCGCCAAGATCGCAACCGTCAGTAGCCGTTGGAGCCGTAATCAACCTGGAAATCGAACCCGGTAACGCGTTCCACGCCGGTTTCCAGCCGGCCATCCGGCAAAAGCCGCAACCAGCGATACCCCGGCGCCTGGTCACTGACCTTGAAATCATCACTGCCCGGTTCGAACTGAATACACGTCGAAGGCGAGGCAATCAGCCGCACACCCTTGCGAACCTGGTCGATCTCTTGATGCACATGCCCCCATAAAACAGCGCGCACCTGCGGAAACCGATCCAGCACGGCAAACAAAGCCTCAGGATTGCGCAAACCAATGGGCTCCATCCACGCACAGCCAATCGACACCGGGTGATGGTGAAAACACACCAGATGATGCCGCTCCGGCGCCTCACTCAACGAACGGGCCAGCAACTGTAGCTGCTCATCTTGCAAATACCCCGGCACCGACCCTGGCACTGCCGAATCGAGCAACGTGACGCGCCAGTTACCGACATCCACCACCGGCTCCAGCAACGCACTCTGCACGGCAGCCTCAGCCATGATCCGCGGCTCATCATGATTACCGGGAATCCAGCGCGCCGGCGCATCGAGCTGCCGCGTCAGGTCGCGAAACAGTTGATAGGACTCTAGCGTCCCGTCCTGAGAAAGATCGCCACTGGCAATAATCAGGTCGATCTGCGGCTGCTGAAGCCGCACCAGCTCGATGACTTTTTGCAGGCTGTCCCGGGTATTCATGCCCAACAACGTCCCGTCCGTCTCGGCAAACAGATGACTGTCGGAAAGTTGCACCAGCAACGCCGAATCGGCGGTGGTCAAAATGGATACGCTTGGCAAGGCGTTCTCCCAGGGCTGAATCACGGGATGGATGAGTGCCGCAATTATGCTGGGGGACGATCAAAAGGGGAAACTTGTGAACCTGACGCAGTTCACACTCAGCGCACAACGGCGTACTCGTGTCCGCAGGCCAGGCAATGGCTCAGCCATTCGCCCAGAAACATATTCAGCTGGGCCTTTTCGTCCGGCTGATGCATTGAGGCATTCGGGTAAGGATAGATGCCGCGGAAGCGTCGCGCATGTTCGGCGCTGACGACTTCGGCCATGCACGCGTCATGATAGACCTGGACTTCCAGTTGCGGCACCGGCAGCCACGGCAGGCTGTGTTCCTGGCGCACTTGCAAGGTTGTGGTGTACGGGCAGACTTGAAGGACTTCAAGGGCCAGCACGCCGAGCATCTGGTCGCCGTGGGTCACGGCAATGCGCCGCGCCTCCGGCTCGTTGCGCATGTCCGGTAGCAGTCGCATCAGGCGCACGTAGTTGGCCTCGCAGGAGGCTTGCAGCCCCACAAGGTCAACCCGATAGCGATCGCGCAGTTTGTTTACGACCATAACCCCCTCACTTCAGCGCGGTTCAAAGCTAACCATTGCAAGGCAATGATGCTGGCCGCGTTGGCAATTCGTCCGTCGCGTACGGCCTGCAGGGCATCTTCGAACGCCCAGACCGTGACGCGGATATCTTCTGCTTCTTCCTCCAGCCCATGCAGGCCGCCGACGCCGGTGCTGTCGCAACGCCCCAGGTACAAGTGCACAAATTCATTGCTGCCGCCCGGCGATGGAAAGTATTTGGTCATCGGCCAGAGCGCCCCGAACACAAGCCCAGCTTCCTCCTGCGCTTCGCGGTGAGCAACTTCTTCCGGTACTTCATCCTTGTCGATCAGACCGGCAACCAGTTCGATCAACCATGGATTGTCAGTCTTGCCCATGGCGCCGACACGGAACTGCTCGATCAATACCACTTCATCGCGCTGCGGATCGTAAGGCAGTACGCACACCGCATCGTGGCGAACAAACACTTCACGATTGATCTCGCGACTCATGCCACCGGCGAACAATTCGTGACGCAAGTGCACCCGATCGAGCTTGTAGAAGCCCTCGTAGCACTTTTCGCGCCGAACGATATCAACGGCGGTCGGAATGGCGTTGGCAAAATCAGTCATGACAATCCTCTTTACTGCAAATCCGTTACGAGGCTCCTTTTTGTTACTTGCAACCTCGACTTCGCGCCATCCTAACGCGCCCGCGATGTTTGATGCAGCCCCTTTACAGTCAGCGGGATAGACGGTGAGGGTGAAACCAACTCTAATTAGCTTAGTGGCGAACTGACTGCTTCGTTGAGAGTCGAAGCGGATAACTTTTTGCCTTTCCCTGTTTTATGAAGGACGCCCATGTCGCTTTTTAAAATCGCCTCCGTGGCCGCAATCGCCCTGACCCTGGGCGCCTGCCAGAGTTTGTTCCAACCCAACTACCGGACGCCGCTGGAAACCACCCGCGACGCTTCCGAACAGCTGAAACCGGGTTGCACAACACCTGACTGCCCGCTGGTGAACATCGATACGCTGCGCTTCCCTGCCGAACCACAGCTGGACGGCATCATCGAAAAACGCCTGCTGCAAATGACCCGCACCTCGCCCGACGCCCCGGTGGCGCCGACGCTGGCAGCGTATCGCGAGCAATTTTTGAGCAGTGCCGGTCCGCGTAGCAGCAGTTACCTGCAAGCCAAGGTACGTGAGCAGCATGACGGCTTGGTGATCGTTGAATTCTCCAGCTACCTGGACACCGGCGGTGCCCATGGCACGCCGGGCCGCAGCTTCATCAACTATTCACGCCAGCAACACAAAGTGCTGACGCTGTCGGACATGTTGGTGCCGGGGCAGGAAGAGGCGTTCTGGAAAGCCGCGCAAGTAGCGCACAACAGCTGGCTGATCAGCACCAAGCTCGATCAGGAACCGGAGTTCCTGAAGGAGTGGCATTTCCAGAAAACCCAGAACGTGGCGCTGACCTACGGCGGGGTGATCCTCAAGTACGAAACCAGCACCATCGCGCCTTACGCGCTGGGTCACGTCGAACTGAAGATCCCTTACCCTCGCCTGAACGGCATTATCAAACCCGAGCTGTTTCCTGGCCGTAACTGAAGGCCCGACCCAGTACGAGTTGCAGCAGCCCTGCCAGAATCAGTGACGGCAGGGTTGCGCCGATATCCGGATACAGATTAGCCAGCAAATGATAGGTGCTCACCCCGCCCAACCAGGCGAGCAACGCCGGCCAGCGCAATGCGGCTGACGCCACGCGAGCACTGCGTTTGCGCAGGATGAAGTGATCCACCAGCACCACGCCGAACAACGGCGCAAACACCGAACCGATCAACAGCAGGAAGTTTTGATACTGGGCCAATGGCGCCAGGCACGCGATCAGTGTGCAGATCACGCCGATGGCCAAGGCCAGGTGCTCGACTTTCAAGCGCAACAGAATTCCGCTGGACACCGCCGCCGAGTGAATATCGGCAAAGGCGTTTTCCGACTCATCCAGCAGGATCAGCAGCAGCGGAATCCCCAAACCGGCACCGGCCAATGCCAACAGCAAGGCATTCACTTCTCCGCTCGGCGCGAACGCCAGGGTGTAGGCCACGCCGAGGCTCATCAGCCAGAAGTTACCGATAAAGAAACCCAGCGCCGTACCGCCGAAAACGTTTTTCGCACGCTTGCCGAAACGCGAGTAGTCGGCAATCAGTGGCAGCCAGGACAGCGGCATGGCGATGGCAATGTCGAAGCCCACGGCGAACGACATCGAACCGTCACCGGCCTGCGCCCACAACGCGGCCAGATCGGCTTTGGCGAACAGGTTCCAGGTCAGCCAGATACACGCGGCCAGCAGCAACCAGATGCCCCACTTGCGCAGGATCTGACGGACGAATGTCAGCGGACCACTGACGGCCAGCAAGGTCGCCAAACCACCAAAGAACACGGTCCAGAGCAGCGGATTCGACAGCAGACTGCCTTCGCTGAACGCCCGCGCGCCGAGCAGGCTGGCGGCATCCCGCATGACGATGATTTCGAACGAGCCCCAACCGATCAGTTGCAGCAGGTTCAGCACGGCCGGCAGGCTCGCGCCTTTTGCACCGAGGCTGAGTTTGAGCGCGGTCATCGATGACAGGCCGGTGTCGCTGCCGATCACGCCGACGGCGGCCAGCAGCAGAACGCCGACCAGCGTGCCGAGGAAGATCGCCATCAGCGAGCCGGACAGGCCCAGGCCTGGCGCGAGCAATGCGCCGGTCTGCAGGACCATCAGGCCGATGCCGAGGGAGAACCACAGGGAAAACAGATCGCGGCCGCCGAAGACACGTTTGTCTTTGGGCACCGCGATATCAGGGGAGTAAGTGCTGGGTTGAATGCTCAAGGGTGTTATCTCAGAGGGACATTTGTTGTTCTTTTGATCGCCATCGCGAGCAAGCTCGCTCCCACAGGGGACTTGCGGCGCTCACAAATCCCTTGTGGGAGCGAGCTTGCTCGCGATGGCGGCGGTGCAAGCACCGCCGACCTCAGGTCAGATCAAACCTTCTTGTACAGCTGACTGCCTTCCTGTTTGAACCGCTCGGCCTGGTCCGCCAATCCCTGGGCGACTTCGGCGTCGACGGTTTCGATGCGCTGATTGGCCGCGTATTCGCGGACTTCCTGTGTGATCTTCATCGAACAGAATTTCGGCCCGCACATGGAGCAGAAGTGCGCAACCTTGGCCGAATCCTTCGGCAGGGTCTCATCGTGATACGAACGAGCAGTGTCCGGATCAAGGCCCAGGTTGAACTGGTCTTCCCAACGGAATTCGAAACGCGCCTTGCTCAAGGCATTGTCGCGGATCTGTGCCCCCGGATGCCCCTTCGCCAGATCGGCGGCATGCGCGGCGATCTTGTAGGTGATGATCCCGGTCTTCACGTCATCCTTGTTCGGCAGACCCAAGTGTTCCTTCGGCGTCACGTAGCAGAGCATGGCGCAACCGAACCAGCCGATCATCGCCGCACCGATACCCGAGGTGATGTGGTCGTAGCCTGGCGCGATGTCAGTGGTCAGCGGGCCGAGGGTGTAGAACGGTGCCTCGTCACAGCACTCAAGCTGCTTGTCCATGTTCTCTTTGATCAACTGCATCGGCACGTGGCCCGGGCCTTCGATCATGCACTGCACGTCGTGTTTCCACGCGATTTTGGTCAGCTCGCCGAGGGTTTCCAGCTCACCGAATTGTGCAGCGTCGTTGGCGTCGGCAATCGAGCCCGGACGCAGGCCATCGCCCAGCGAGAAGCTGACGTCGTAGGCCTTCATGATTTCGCAGATGTCTTCGAAATGGGTGTAGAGGAAGTTCTCTTTGTGATGCGCCAGGCACCACTTGGCCATGATCGAACCGCCACGGGAAACGATACCGGTGACGCGCTTGGCAGTCAGCGGCACGTAGCGCAGCAACACGCCGGCGTGGATGGTGAAGTAATCGACGCCCTGCTCGGCCTGTTCGATCAGCGTGTCGCGGAACAGCTCCCAGGTCAGGTCTTCGGCAGCGCCGTCGACTTTTTCCAGGGCCTGATAAATCGGCACCGTACCGATCGGCACCGGCGAGTTACGGATGATCCATTCGCGAGTTTCGTGAATGTGTTTACCGGTGGACAGGTCCATGACCGTGTCCGAACCCCAGCGAATGCCCCAGGTCAGTTTCGCCACTTCTTCTTCGATGGACGAACCCAAAGCGCTGTTGCCGATGTTGCCGTTGATCTTCACCAGGAAGTTACGGCCGATGATCATCGGTTCCAGTTCGGTGTGGTTGATGTTGGCCGGAATGATCGCGCGACCGCGGGCGATCTCTTCACGGACGAATTCGGGGGTGATGATTTTCGGCACGCTGGCACCGAAGCTGTGGCCGGCGTGTTGCTGGTCCAGCAGGCCAGCGGCGCGCGCCACTTCAAGCTTCATGTTTTCGCGGATGGCGACGTATTCCATCTCGGCGGTAATGATGCCTTTGCGGGCGTAGTGCATCTGGCTGACGTTGGCACCGGCCTTGGCCCGGCGCGGGTTGTTCACGTGGGCGAAACGCAACTTGGTCAGCTCCGCATCGGCGAGGCGTTCCTGGCCAAAGTTGGAACTCAGACCCGGCAGGCGCTCGGTGTCGCCACGGGATTCGATCCACGGCGAACGCACATCGGCCAAACCTTTGCGCACGTCGATGATGACATTGGGGTCGGTGTAAGGGCCCGAGGTGTCGTACACAACGACAGGCGCGTTGATCTCACCGCCGAAATCGGTCGGGGTCACATCAAGGCTGATTTCGCGCATCGGCACGAGGATGTCCGGGCGAGAGCCCTGAACATAGATTTTTTGCGAGCGGGTAAACGGCTGAACCGATTGCTGATCGACTTGGGCCGAATCACTCAGGTTCGTAGTGTTTTTTAGTTTTATCGTCATCACGGGCTCTCCAAACACATCCAGGCAGTGGATTTTTGTCGGAGCGAACCTGTAATCGAATGGACGCACGGGCGCTGGGAAAACCAGCTGTGCTGTGCTCAGTGCTCGAGGGGTGTTCGATTGTCGAACAACATCCCGGACGAAGCACAAGAGGACTCGCCGGGTGACGAGAAATCTTGTTCCCTACGCAGGCGCTAACCTGATCAGGTTCAACGGGATCCGAAATTATTCGATCTCAGCCTCATAGCAAGGCACCCCGACAAGAACCCGGCCAGTCTAGACACAACTGGCAAAGAACGCCAACACAGCGGTAAACACCATGATGAATGGCGCAATTACAGGATTGTTGCCATGCGGATGCCCAACTACACTCGCAACCCATGCCCCGCCTTGACGCTGCGCGGGCTGCGCCGTACCTTTGGCGCTCAAATTATCAGCGTAATTTTTTAGGGATCGCCTCATGCTGCGCAAACTTTCACTGGCCCTTGCCGTGTCTTGTGCGTCTAACGGAATGGCTTGGGCAGCAGAAGCGCCCTTATCGACCAAGAACGACTTGGTCAGCGTGTATCAGGAAGCCAAGGACAACAACGCTGACCTCGCCGCCGCCGTCGCCCAATATGGCGCGCAGAAAGAAGTCGTGCCTCAGGCTCGCGCCGGGCTGCTGCCTAATCTTTCGGGCGGCGCCGAAATGGCCAACGTGCGTACAGTGCTCGACCAGCCCTCGGCCACTGCCAACCGTAACGCTCATTCGTATCAAGCGACCTTGGCGCAGCCCCTGTTCCGCGCTGATCGCTGGTTCCAGTTCCAGGCCGCCAAAGACGTCAACGAGCAGGCTGCGCTGCAACTCTCGGCGACCGAGCAAAACCTGATCCTGCAAACCGCCGATAGCTACTTCAACGTCTTGCGTACCCAGGACAACCTGGCCTCGACCAAGGCCGAGGAAGCCGCATTCAAGCGCCAGCTCGACCAGTCCAACGAACGCTTTGACGTCGGCCTTTCGGACAAGACCGACGTGCTGCAGTCGCAAGCCAGTTACGACACCGCACGTGCCAACCGCATCGTCGCGCAGCGCCAGGTGGATGATGCCTTCGAAGCCCTGATTACCCTGACCAACCGTCAGTACAACTCGATCTGGGGCATTTCCCATACCTTGCCGATCCTGCCGCCCGCACCGAACGACGCCAAGGCCTGGGTCGATACGGCCGCCAAACAGAACCTCAATCTGCTGGCAAGCAACTACGCCGTCAGCGCCGCCGAAGAAACCCTCAAGCAGCGCAAGGCCGGCCATGCGCCAACCCTTGACGCCGTGGCGAAGTACGAGAAAGGTGACAACGACGCGCTGGGCTTCAGCAACCCGAACGCCTTCGGCCAGCCTTACGGTGGCAACGTCGAGCAAACGACAGTAGGCCTGCAACTGAACATCCCGATCTACAGCGGCGGCTTGATCAACTCCCAGGTGCGCCAATCCTATGCGCAACTGGACCAGTCCGAGCAGCAACGCGAATCCCTGCGTCGGCAAATCGTGGAAAGCACCCGCAACCTGCACCGCGCAGTGAACACCGACGTCGAGCAGGTGCAAGCCCGCAAGCAGTCGATCATCTCCAACCAGAGCGCGGTGGAAGCGACCGAAATCGGTTATCAGGTGGGGACGCGAAACATCGTCGACGTACTGGATGCCCAGCGCCAGCTCTACACCTCGGTGCGCGACTACAACAACACCCGCTACGACTACATCCTCGACAACCTGCGCTTGAAGCAGGCCGCGGGCACGTTGAATCCGGGGGATTTGCAGGACCTGGCGCGTTACCTCAAGGCTGATTACAACCCGGATAAAGACTTCCTGCCGCCGGACCTGGCGAAGGCTGCGGCGGAGCAGCTCAAAGCCCGTCCTTAATTGTAGGAGCATGGCTTGCCCGCGATGGCGTCCTTGAAACCGCCATCGCGAGCAAGCTTTGCTCCTACAGGGTTAGCGATCGATCAACCGTCCCAACCCATCCAGCAACCGCTGCAATGCACCCTGATTGGTGCGCATCACTTTCAGCCCTGCCTCCGCCATCCGCTGCGCATCTCGCGGCAACTCGAACAGCCGCTGCACCGCCAGCGCCAGACCTTCGGCATCCTCCACTTCCTGCAACGCCCCGGCACTGCGCAGTTGCGCGGCGATTTCGAGGAAATTGAACAGGTGCGGCCCACTCAACACCGGTTTCGCCAGAGCCGCCGGCTCCAGCAGGTTATGCCCGCCGTTCGGCACCAGACTGCCCCCAACAAAAGCGCTATCAGCCAAGGCATACAGAAACAGCAACTCACCCATGGTGTCGCCCAGCAGCACCGACGTACCGGCGGTGACAGGTTCGCCAGTGGAACGACGGACCGTGGCGAAACCCTGCTGCCGACACAACTCGAACACCGGGTTAAAACGCTCTGGATGGCGCGGCACCAGAATCAGCAACGCATCGGGATGATTGGCCAGCAACTGACGATGAGCCGCCAGCACCACTTCGTCTTCACCTTCGTGAGTACTCGCGGCGATCCACACCGGACGCTCCTGCGCCTGCCATTGCGCACGCAACTCGGCGGCACGCTGAAGCAATGCCGGGTCGATAGTCAGATCAAACTTGATCGAGCCGGTCACTTCCACGGTTTGCGAACGCGCACCCAAATCGAGGAAGCGCTGGGCCTCGGCCTCGGTCTGCACCGCGAACAGGCTCATTTCGGCGAGCATCGGCTGAGTCAGTTTGCCGAAGCGGCCATAGCCCTTGGCCGAACGTTCGGACAATCGAGCGTTGGCCAGGGCCACGGGAATCCCGCGCTTGGCGCACTGATGGATATGGTTCGGCCAGAGTTCGGTCTCCATGATCACCGCCAGTTTCGGCTGGACCCGATCAAGGAATCGCTTCGCTGCGCAAGGCAAGTCGTAAGGCAAATAGCAGTGCTGGATGCGCGGCTCATTGGCAAACAGCGCCAGAATGCGCTCCGAACCGGTCGGGGTCATGCAGGTCACGGTAATGGGCAACTGTGGATAACGTTGCAGCAAGGCGCGAATCATCGGCGCCGCAGCAATGCTTTCGCCCACCGACACCGCGTGCACCCAGATTCCGCCCGTTTTCATCGCCGGCAACCCGATGGAGAAACGTTCACCAATGCGCTTGGCGTATGCGGGTGCCTTGCGCGCCCGCAGCCAAAGCCGAATCGCTACCAGTGGTAGCCCCAGGTAAAACAGCGCGGTGTAGAGAGTTCTATTCATGGCGGCGGAGTTTATCGGCTTTTTTCACCGATCGTCTGCAAGTGCACGGCAAAACGTTCGGCCAACCAACGAGCTGCCGGACCCAGAGGCTCATCGCGGCGCCAGACCAGCTCCACCACCAGCGCCGGCGGGGTCCATTCGCTGACCAGCTCGACCATCAGATCCTGATACGCCGGGTACTGCACCACGTGACGCGGTAGCCAGGCCCAGCCGAGTCCGCGCACCAGCCATTCAGCCATCACGTAGAAACTGTCAGCCCGCCAGACTTGCGGGCTGGCGGGTTCGCTGCCGGGATAGACACTCGACTGTGTGGACATCAGCAACTGTCGATGCTGCGCCAGTTGCTGGCAATCGACCTGAGCCTGTTTCGCCAGTGGGTGGCCGACGCCGCACACCGTGACCATTTCGACGCTGCCCAACACCCGCCGCTCGAGCGCTTCGGGAATCTGGTCGTGATAAAACAGCAACCCCAGATCGGCCCGACGCTCCACCAGTTTGCGCGCGACATCGCCCTGGGCGGCGCTGGTCAGCTGCACTTCAAGGCTGGGAAATTTTTCTGCCAACGCTTCAAAGCTTTCGATGATCGGCTGATAGGGCATCGCTTCATCCTGAGCCACACGCAAACGAGCCTCCTGGCCGCGCATCATGGCCAGCGCCCGACCGTTCAGGCGTTCGCATTGGCGCAGCACTTCCCGCGCCTCATCCAGCAATGCGTTGCCGGCCTCGGTGAGTTTCGGCTGGCGGCCGCTGCTACGGTCGAACAGGCTGACGCCCAGGTCCTCTTCCAACAGCGCAATCGAACTGCTGACTGCCGACTGCGCCTTGCGCTGATCCCGCGCTACCGCAGAAAACGAACGCTGCTCCGCTACGCTGACAAACAGCCGCAGCTGCTCCAGATTCCATTGCGTGTTCATGGCTCAACCCATCTTTAGAACAGATAGGTAATGACTTTACCGCATCTGGAGAATCTCTAAAATGCCGACCTCAGAAAGCAACACTTCACACGAGGATGCACCCATGACCGCTTACTACTACCTGGCCATTGCCATCTGCGCCGAAGTGATCGCCACCGTTTCGATGAAAGCGGTCAAAGGCTTCAGCACTCCGCTGCCGCTGATTCTGGTTATTGTCGGTTATGGCATCGCCTTCTGGATGCTCACGCTGGTGGTGCGCAGCGTTCCGGTGGGCGTGGCTTACGCGGTGTGGGCCGGCATGGGGATTGTGATGGTCAGCGTCGCGGCGCTGTTTATCTACGGGCAGAAACTGGATGTGCCAGCGATGCTGGGGATGGCGCTCATCGTACTGGGCGTCGTAGTGATCCAACTCTTCTCCAAAACCGCCGGGCACTAAAAGAAAAGATCGCAGCCTTCGGCAGCTCCTACAGGTGTACGCAATCCCCTGTAGGAGCTGCCGAAGGCTGCGATCTTTTTTCACGTCTTAGCTGCGATCCACGAGTCTGTATACTGCGCCCTCGTCTTGAACACTGAGGTCGCTGCATGCCATCCGTTATTTCCACCGACGTTCTGATTGTCGGCGCTGGTGTCGCCGGCCTCTGGCTGAATGCGCGCCTGCGCCGCCAGGGTTTTTCGACCGTGCTGGTGGAAAGCGCCAGCCTCGGTGGCGGGCAAAGCGTGAAGTCCCAAGGCATCATCCATGGCGGCGCCAAGTACGCATTGCATGGCGCCCTGACCGGTGCCTCGGAAGCCATCGCTGACATGCCTCGGCGCTGGCGTGAAGCCTTGGCCGGTGACGGCGAACTGGACCTGACCGGCGTGCGCCTGCTGTCCGAAGCTCATTACCTCTGGTCCCCCGGCACGATCGCCGGCAATCTCACCAGTTTCTTTGCCAGCAAAGCGGTGCGCGGCCGTGTCGATCAGGTCAAGGGCGAGCAACTGCCGCCCGCCCTGCAAGACAAGCGTTTCAAGGGCAAGGTCTACCGATTGGCGGAACTGGTGATCGACGTACCGAGCCTGATCCAGCGCCTAGCCGATCTGGCGGGTGATGGCCTGCTCGCCGGTCAGAAAATCGAACCGCTGCTGGAAGGTGGAAAACTGGTCGGTCTGAAGGTCGACGAGCGCGAGATTCGCGCCCAGCGCATCGTCTTGAGCGCCGGCGCTGGTACGGCAGCGCTGCTCGAAGCCCTGGGGCTGAGCCAACCCGCCATGCAACGCCGGCCGTTGCACATGATCATCGCCAAAGGTCCTGGCCTCAAACCGCTGTATGCCCACTGCCTGAGCGGCGGCACCAAGCCGCGCATTACCGTGACCACCCATCCGGCCGCCGATGGTCAATGGGTCTGGTATCTGGGCGGCGATATCGCCGAAGCCGAAGGTGTTGCCCGCGCCCCCTCCGAGCAAATCGCCACCGCGCAGAAAGAACTCGGCCAGTTGCTGCCATGGATCGACCTGAGCACAGCGCAATGGGCCACCCTTCGAGTGGATCGCGCCGAGCCACTGCAATCGGGACTGACCCGTCCTGACAATGCATTCCTTGCCGAAGAAGGCCGGCTGCTGGTCGGTTGGCCAACCAAATTGGCGCTGGCTCCGGACTTTGCTGATCGCGTCATCGCCTCCCTGCAGCGCGACGGCATCCAGCCAAGCCATCCGTTGCCGCTGCCCGACCTGCCAAAACCGCCGATGGGCGTCCCTGCCTGGGAGCAACTGCTGCCATGAGCCAACCGACCTTGCACGATCTGCATCGCCCGCTGGGCAGCACCGGCCTGATGGTTTCGCCACTGGGCCTGGGCACGGTAAAACTCGGCCGTGACCAAGGCGTGAAATATCCCAACGGCTTCCAGATTCCTGATGACGACGAAGCGCGCATGCTGCTCAAACTCGCGCGCGACCTGGGCATCAACCTGATCGACACTGCACCGGCCTATGGCCGCAGCGAAGAACGCCTCGGTCCGTTGCTGCGGGGTCAGCGTCAGGATTGGGTGATCGTCAGCAAGGTTGGCGAAGAATTTTCCGACGGCCAGTCGAGCCACGATTTCAGCGCCACCCACACCCGACTGTCGGTGGAACGTAGTCTGCAACGGCTGGAAACGGACTTCATCGATCTGGTGCTGGTGCACTCCGACGGCAACGACCTGGCGATCCTCAACGACAGCGAAGTCTATGCAACCCTCGCCGAGCTGAAGAGCGAAGGCAAGATTCGCGGCTTCGGTTTTTCCGGCAAAACCGTCGAAGGTGGTTTGAAGGCTCTGGAACAAGGTGATTGCGCCATGGTCACCTACAATCTGAACGAGCAGAACGAGAAGCCGGTCATTGACTATGCTGCTGCTCACGGCAAAGCCATTCTGGTCAAAAAAGCCCTCGCCAGCGGCCACGTATGCCTGAGCCCGGGCGTGGACCCTGTTCGCGCCAGCTTCGAGTTGTTGTTTGAACATCCGGGCGTTGCCAGTGCTATTGTCGGGACCATTAATCCGCTGCACCTCGCCCATAACGTCGCGACCGTTGCCCAGGTCCTACGTAGAAACTGATGCCGCCCACGCGGCCTTAAGCAGGAGCCGACATGCCGCGTACGCTCATAAGAAAGAACCCGAGCAACTTCAAGACCCTGCCGTTAATCGTCGAAGCGACTCCCGAAGGCCTGAGTTATCAAAGCGTCGGGATGCCGCTCAATTTCTCCCAGACGCTGCAACGTCGCCGCCCGGTGACGGTAGCCGACACTCAGCGGTTTTCGCTTGAGTTGGCCAACCTCGGGGTTTCGGTGCGCCTGACCCTGCATTGGCAGAATCGCGATTACTGGGTGTTGGTGCGTCAACGTCGGCAAGACCGCGGCGACGTGGTGCTCAAGCTGATCTCCGGCTACGTACCCGCCCATGAGCTGAACCTGCCGCTGCACACCGCGATTCAGGAAATTGCCGAAGAGTGCTTGCTGGAAACCCCGGAAGGCTGGCTCGGCGGGCGTTTCAATGACACTTGGCTGCCGGCGCCCTACTCGTCCGCGCTGCATTATCGCGAAGCCCTGCCGTTTCGCCTGACGCCGCTGTCCGGTTCGGCGCGGCCGGTGCGTTGCGCCAAGATGCAGTTGATCGAACGCCCGCGGGCTTACGTGCATTTGCCGACGGCCTCGCTGCAATTGATCTATGACTTGCGCCTGGACGTACCCAAGGAGGCCAAATCCCTGAGTCTGTTCCATGTCGACGAACGACTGGAAGGCGATCAACTGGTGGCCCGCCTCGATCGAAAACGTCCTGATTTGTACTTGATGCCGCTGCAGGACGGCCAACCGATGGCCGAGCTCTATACCTTGAAAAAGGATCAGCTGTACCCGGCGAGTACTCGCGGGTTGTACCTGGCAGAGAGTTTTGCCCAGCAGGAAGGCTGGCTGGTGAGAGATGAGCGAATTCGCTGGAAGGATTGGGTGCGACAACAGGGCTTGAGCCCGCCGGGGAAGGATTCAGGTTTGGCGCGGTTGCGTGGGAAGGCGAAGCAATTGCTGAAGAGAATCGTACCGCGCAAGAAAGTCAGCTCTTAAAGCAAAAGATCGCAGCCTCGTTTCACTCGACAGCTCCTACATTGAAATGCAATTCCCTGTAGGAGCTGTCGAGTGAAACGAGGCTGCGATCTTTTGACGTTTCGATAGCAGAGAATCAAAAAAAGATCGCAGGCTTCGCCAGCTCCTACGACTTGCGGATCTTCTCGACAATCGCGGTAGTCGAGCTGTTTTCCACCAGCCCCAGCACTTTCACCGTTCCGCCGTAAGCGGTCACGATGTCCGCGCCAACCACCTGCTCGATTCCATAGTCCCCGCCCTTGACCAGCACATCCGGCTTGACCTCGCGCAGCAGGTTTTCCGGGGTGCCTTCAGCGAAGCTGATCACCCAATCCACGGCGCCCAGACCTGCCAGTACGGCCATGCGACGGTCGACGCTGTTGATCGGGCGACCCGGCCCTTTCAGGCGGCTGACCGACGCATCGTCGTTGACCGCAACGATCAAGCGATCGCCCTGGGCCCGCGCCTGTTCGAGGTAGGTCACGTGGCCGGCGTGCAAAATGTCGAAGCAGCCGTTGGTGAAGACGATCTTCTCTTTATGCGCACGCGCATCATCGACCGCCAGCAACAGCTGCTCAAGGCCGAGTACACCGCGCTCGGAACCTTCTTCACGCTGGATGGCGCGACGCAGTTCCGGTGCGCTGATGGCTGCCGTACCCAGTTTGCCGACCACGATGCCCGCCGCCAGGTTGGCCAACGCCACCGCGTGGGGCAGTTCTTCGCCAGCGGCAATGGCGGCCGCCAGGGTGGAAATCACCGTGTCGCCGGCACCGGTCACATCGAACACTTCACGGGCACGGGCTGGCAGGTGCAGCGCCGGATGATCAGGACGCAGCAAGGTCATGCCGTGTTCGCCGCGGGTCACCAGCAACGCGCCGAGGTCGAGGTCATGCATCAGCTGCGCGCCCTTGCTCACCAGCTCGTGCTCATCGGCGCAACCGCCGACGATGGTTTCGAATTCGCTGAGGTTCGGGGTGATCAGGCTCGCACCCCGGTAGATCGAGAAATCCTTGCCCTTGGGATCGGCCAGCACCGGAATGCCACGGGCACGTGCAGCCTGGATCAGCACCTGATGGTTTTTCAGCGCGCCTTTGCCGTAATCGGACAGCACCAGCACTTTGATGCCTTCGAGCAATTCGTCGACTTGCTCGCCCAACGCCAACGCGTCGGTGGCGAAAGGTTCTTCGAAGTCGATACGCAGCAGTTGCTGGTGACGGCTCATGACCCGCAACTTGACGATGGTCGGCTGGTGCGCGATGCGCTGGAACAACGCCCGCACGCCAGCGCCCTTGAGGCTATTGGCCAGGCTGTCGGCGGCTTCATCGTCGCCGGTCACGCCGACCAGCGAGGCCGGTGCGCCGAGGGCGGCAATGTTCAACGCAACGTTGGCGGCACCGCCCGGGCGGTCCTCGATTTGCTCGACCTTGACTACCGGTACCGGCGCCTCAGGGGAAATCCGTGAGGTACCACCATGCCAGTAACGGTCGAGCATGACATCGCCGACCACCAAGACAGGGGCTTGATCGAATCGCGGCATGGACAACTTCATGGAGCAACCCACATACAAAATGAACAGGGGCGCGATATTAACACAGGGTTGGCGTGGGCTTGCGCATGGCATTAATGAGAGGATTTTTTGTGGCCACCACCCCTCGGTGGCGGCCAGCGGGGGGGTCAGGCGATACCCGCAGTAACCGGCTCGTCCAGGCCCATCGCATGCAGGCGCGAGTAGTAGCCGTTTTGCTCCAGCAGTTGAGCGTGGGTGCCGCGCTCTACGATTTCGCCATGGTCCATGACCAGGATCAGGTCGGCTTTCTCGATGGTCGACAACCGGTGAGCAATCACCAGCGTGGTGCGACCTTTCATGACCTGATCCAGTGCCGCCTGAATGTGCCGCTCGGACTCGGTGTCGAGTGCCGACGTTGCTTCGTCGAGAATCAGCAACGGTGCGTTCTTCAACAAGGCCCGGGCAATCGCCAGGCGCTGACGCTGGCCACCGGACAGCAACACGCCGTTTTCGCCGACCTGGGTGTCCAGGCCTTGCGGCATCTCCGAGATGAAGTCCATCGCGTAAGCATCGGTGGCGGCTTTTTCAATGTCGGCACGCGGTGCGCCGGCCAGGTCACCGTAGGCGATGTTGTTGGCGATGGTGTCGTTGAACAAGGTCACATGCTGCGTAACCTGCGCCACGTGCCGACGCAGATTGCGCAGACGATAGTCTTCGATCTCCACGTCATCGAGCATGATTTCGCCGGTTTCGTGGTGATAGAAACGCGGAATCAGGCTGGCCAGGGTCGACTTGCCGCTACCCGAGCGACCGACCAGGGCGATCATTTGCCCCGGTGCCGCCGTGAAGCTGATGTTCTTCAGCACTTCACGCTCGGTCCCTGGATAGGTGAAGCTCAGGTTGCGCACGTCCAGGTGGCCGCTGATGCGATCGCGCTCGACGGTACCCAGGTCAATCTCGGGTTCGACGTCCAGTTGCTCGAAAATGCTCTCGGCACCGGCAACGCCTTTCTGGATCGTCGAGCTGACTTCCGACAGTTGCCGAATCGGCTTGGGCAACAGGCCCGCCGCAGTAATGTAAGCCACCAGGTCACCGGCGGTGGCATCGCCGCGCAGGAACAGCACCAGGAACATCAGCACCGCCATGGCGGTGTAGATCACCAGTTGCAGCATCGGCGTGTAGACCGCGCCGGTCTTGGTCATGCGCAGTTGCTTGTCAGTGTTGCTCTGACTGGCTTCGGCGAAACGACGCTCTTCGTAGCTCTCGCCGCCAAAGCTGCGCACCACACGGTAACCCTGGATGGTCTCGGAAGCCACGTGAGTCACATCGCCCATCGCCACCTGGATTTTCTTGCTCTGCTTGCGGAATTTCTTGCTGGTGCTGCTCACCATGACCGCGATGATTGGCAGGATCGCCAGCATCACCAAGGTCAGTTTCCAGTTCATCCACAACAGGTAAGCAAACAGGAACACCACGGTCAGGCCTTCACGAATGACCACTTTGATGGCGTCCGTGGCCGCACCGGTAACCATGGTCACGTTGAAGGTGATGCGCGAAATCAGGTGCCCGGAGTTATGGGTGTCGAAATAACGGTTGGGCAATACCAGCAACTTGTTGAACAGCTCGACACGCAAGTCGTGGACCAGCCCCAACGATACTTTGGCCAGGTAGTAGTTACCCAGGAAAGACCCCAGGCCTTGCCATGCGGCGATCAGGATGATCAGCAGCGGCACGGCCATCAGCAACTGCAAGTCTTGCAGATAGGGAACAGTCGGGAAGAGCACCGCTTCGGGGTTGCTCAGGCCATCGACGAAATATTTGAGAATCCCCGCGAGCATGGGCTGCGTCGAGGCAAAGATCACGAAGCCGACGATACTCACCAGGAATAGGCCGATATAGGGTTTTACATAACCCAACAGCCGAAGATAGATTTTCAGGCTGGAATCCTGTCCCGCTTTGGGCGGTGCGTCACTCATCGTAGAGCTCACTCGTTAGGAAGAACGCGAAATTTTATCACAATCGTCGGAATTGACCCGCGCCCATACCAACACACTGGCCAGGCCAACGGGTAACCAACTGATGAACCACTCGGCCCTTGGCGTTCCAGCCAGGCTGGCCGCATCGAATTGCATGGCCAGGGTTGAAAATACCCATATGCCGATGACGCCTTGACCATATAGCGTTCCCCGGGCTTTCCAGGCCTCCCGTAAAACGGCAAGCCATACCGCACACCACAACAACAGCCCCGGCAGACCCAGTTCGATGGCGACATGAGTGAAGAGGTTATGAGCGTGGTCAAAGGACAAGCCGTCGGCGAGCACTTTATAGTTGCCGCCAAGGCCCAGACCGCGCCATGGGTGCTCGGCAATCATTTGCAAGCTTGCCATCAGAATTTGCGGACGATAGGAAACACCGCGAGCCATAACCAAAGGCTCGAAGAACCAGAAAGCCAACATCGCCACTGTCAACGCAGATACCGCAACGACGCGACTGCGTCGATCGCGGCACCAGATCGGCATGACGAGCAACGTCAGGAACAACGCCAAGGCAGCACCACGACTCTGGCTAAGCACGACAAACATGCCAAGGAAACCCAGCGCTACGACCCAGACCGCTTGCATCCAGCGCGCGCGCGGTACCCAATGAACAAGCCACACGGCCGCCAATCCAATAACGTAGCCACCCAAAATCGGGTGAGACAACTCGCCCAAACCTTCAACGCGCGCGTACCAGACGTTGCCATCAATCCCATAAAATTTGACGGTGGCAACCAACGCAGTCAACGCCAGCCCAATACCGCCCCATTGCATGGTACGAATGATTCGCTCGGGCCGGGCATTGGCAAAAACCGGAAAAAAAAGCAGGAATACGCCGATGTACAACAACCGTTTGACTTCGCGACTCGGTGCCTGGTCGTTCGTCCAAGAGAGACTAATCAATGACCAGACCAGCAGACCGAGCATCGGCAGGTAGACCCAGCGCTGCTCATACAGGAGTTCTCTGATCCGAGCCCGCGCTGGCCAGCTGAACACCATGGCCGGCACCCATAGCAGTGCAACCAGCCCTTGCTGATAAAGTTTGTTGGTAGGCGCAACGGCGATAGCCAGCAGAAACCACAACAGACCTGACGTCATCCATACTTGCGCCCAACGTGTTTCTTGCATCAAATTGCTCCTAAGACAACCCACCCTACCTAACCCGGCATGGTTAAAACCGAAACTTTTCGGCATCATTGCCCGCCACAGTGCCCGCGCAATTCCAACAAGGCTTTCTATGATGCAATGCTCCCGGCTTCCGCAAGACGCTTTAAATCAAATGATAGAAGCCGCCAGAGTACTGGAGGCCGACAGCTACGGCCCGAAAGTTTACCTGTTGCAGGATGGGAATATCCTGAAACTGTTTCGTCGCAAGCGTATTTTATCTTCCGCGATGTTTCGTCCGTACTCGAAACGCTTCATCGACAACGCCGCCGAATTGCACAAGCTTGGCGTACCCACCCTTCAGGTCCTGCAGTTCTATCGACTGCAAACCCCTGGCATGACGGCGGTGCTTTACCAGCCCCTGCCGGGAGAAACCTTGCGCCAGATCGCCAGCAAGGAAGGATTCAACTGGCAGCAGACACTGCCGGCTCTGGCGGGGCTGATACGTAGCCTTCATATGTCGGGGATCTACTTTCGCTCACTGCACCTGGGCAACATCGTTGTCACACCGGACAACCGAATGGGCCTGATCGATGTAGCGGATATGCGTTTCTTGCGGGCGCCACTGCCCAAGCATCTGATCAAGCGTAACCTGCAGCATTTCGCCCGCTATATTGCGCGCGAAAACCTGAACGACAGCTTTCCAATGCAGGCACTCGAACAAGCTGTTCTGGCATCATGAAAGCAATGCACGGGCCGTCTGACTGAAGTTCAGCCAGGCCTGGTCAGGGGCCAGCTCCTGATATTGGCCTGCCGCGATATCTTTCGCAGAAGCGCTGAACGCTCGCACAATAATATCGCTCCAGGCGCTGACATCCTCTACGGGGGCATACCAACCCGTGTCGGCCAACTGCTCGCGAAACACTGGCAATTCGCTGGAAATTACGGGGACACCCGCCATCACCGCCTCTTGCATAATCAGTCCCAGGCCCTCGTCCAGTGAAGGGATAGCGACCCAGTCGAAAGCCCTGTAAAGCCGCGCGGCATCATTCAGATGGCCGGGCAAGGAGACACTCGCGCGCAACCCCAGATGGTCAATGCGTGCTTGCAGCGCTTCTCTGGAAGGCCCTTCACCGATAATCACCAATCGCAGATCGGGTCGCTGCTTCAATGCAGAGGCAAAGGCCTCGATCAGACAGGCAAACCCCTTATTTTCCACCAATCGCCCCACCGCACCGAGCACAGGCGTGTCATCCATGGGCAACCCCAACCGGGCGCGGGCGTCCTCGCGAGGGAGTACCGAGGAGCGAAACGCGGCAGGGTCGAACGCACTGCGCAGTGTCATGACCGGCATTTGAAGGTCTCGGCCCAGCGAGGCCGCCAAGGTGTTCGACACTGCGACCAATCTCAGCTGGGACGTCGAGAGCTGGTGGAAGAGGGCTCGATCTCCGGTACGAACTCGCGTGGAACCATGAACAATCACCACCGCGTGGATGTTTGGCATTGTTTTGAGAAGGGGTAAAAGTGTGCGAGCTACTCCCAAGCCATCGAGCAGCAAAAGGTGTGCCCCACTCTGCTTGAGGGCTCTCTTGAAAGAGGCCTGCATCCAGGGCTTCATCAGCCGCCAGAAATGCCGCCCTTTCAAACGGGCGGAGGACAGTTTCCATTCCCGGGTTTCGCCAACATTCACTCCAGACCCTGACGCGCGGCCCTGAAGCAACCAGGTCTTGACCGATGCGGTAGGGCCGACCTGCGACAGTATTTGCTGATGAACCTTGTGAATCGATGCGAACGGCGCACCGCCGGACCACATAACGTTAAGGATACTCATAAGGCAACAAGCCAACGCATGGAACTATGCAGGTACGCTGCGGCGCACTTAGTTGATAAAACAGCCAATGCAGACTCCCGGCATTAGAGACAATGCAAACTTGATGTGTTCGCTATGAACGCGCGCCTTGCGTTGATGCCTGTCAAACGCCCAGCTTCAGACGCACTTTTTCCAGCAGACTCAACGGCGCGTGAGGACGCAATGCTGGTTCGAGCTCCTCGACGATACGCTTCCCGATACGCGCAAAGCTGAACTGGCCAACCACCAGTTCACGACCATTGCGAGCGATATGCTGCGCCAGCTCCGGGTCAGCCCGCAGCCTCGCGAGTTTTTCCTGAAGCTGCGGGATACTTTGATAGAAAACAACGTTGTGCATATCGTGCAAACCCAGCGCGCTGCTTTCAGCCGCGCCCTGATCATAAGCCAGCAGCACACAACCACACGCCATGGCCTCGAAATTCTTGATCATGAATTCGCCCATACCGACGTCGGCGCTGACGAAGTAGCGAATACGGTTAAGCGTATCGCAGTATTCCTCACCCGACTTGGTACGCGTCACCACCAGAGGTTCGACGCGCGCCAACTCATCGAGCAGTGCTTTGCGGCCGCTATAGGCGACGCTGTTGGTACTGCCTACAAATGCCAGTTCGATATCTCGCTCACGACCTTGATCTTGCAGCAGCGACTGGTCGTAGCCCTTGGGAACGAACACCGCATCGAAACCTTCCTCACGCAAGCGCTGGCTGACCATGAAACCCGAGCTGATCACCCGCGCCCAGGGTAGCTTGCGGTAATGCGCGCTGAACTTTCCGGTGTACTTGCACGGGATGTAATTCTGGTACGCATCGTGTTCCAGAATAACCAGATTGGGCAGGGTCTGGATGAACCTCACCTGTCTGATTTCTTTTTTGAAGCGCAGGAAAAAAACAATCCGGTCGTAGCGGGTCACATCGACATGCTTGCGGAAGTATCCACGCAAGTCGTCCTGCTCCGCGCTGGTCAACTCGCGCTTGTCGCAGTCGCAGTGCTCGGCGATACCGTCATACAGTCGATCGAGGATCGCTCGCTGCTCTTTCTGCACCAGAAACAGAACTTTCAATTGGTCTCTCTCTTTCCAGACAGCTCTTGGACCCAGAATAATTCGTGGCGCCGCACCGCTTTACGGAAGAACTCGTTTTCGCCGAATGCCGGCCAGCGTCGGGCCGCCAGACAACGCTGGATCGCCCGGCGAAGTAGACGCTTGAGGGGAAGTCGGGGCTGAAGGTCGTGCATCATGCCCAGCGACATAGCCTTGTGCCACTGCTTTTCGGTCGACAGACAAAGCGCCCAGGGCCGCAACGGTTCGTGATTATTGATCTGTGGCGGCAGTGTCACACCGGTCCCGGCATCACCCATTGGCCAGCGATCGTTGTCGTGTAGATGATTGGCGTAATGCAACAAGGTTTCGGGCTGCCAGGCTGTACCGTTCAGTGCCTGCATCACCGCTTGCTGTGAGCATAGATGGTCTGGGTGCGGGTCGAAACGTGGATGCGGCAAAACGATGACCTGAGGCTGGATGCGCTCGATCAACTCACTCAGGTCGGCCAGCAGATTGTTCCAGGACGGTATGCCATCGACGTCACTGCCCAGGGCAAACGGATTGAACCGTCGAAAATATCGGGTATCACCAAGCTGTGCCTCACGGGACACCACGGCCTCGGTCGGCGCGCTTTGCATGGCGGACAATTGCAGGCAGAAATACCCCAACTGAATACAGCGTTCCTGAGGTACGCCGCCCCACAACGGCACGCTGAGACTGTCCCAGGCACGAAGCGAGCCTTTCAGCCGAGACGCTTCGACACCGCTGAGTCCCATCTGCTGATAATGCCCGGCCTCGATTTCACCGGCGGTCAAGGTCACGATCCAGCTTTGACTGGCGCTGCTGTACAAACCGAATGCGGCCAACTCGGCATCGTCAGCGTGGGGCGCGATCACCATCACCCGTTGACGACTGTAATCCGGATGCTCGAACGCCCTGAGCACCGGCTCACCCAGCAGTCGGCAGAATCGCCCGCGCAGGCGTAACTCACCTTGCGACAGCACCTGCGCCTGCCCACTGAGGTTGAGGTAACGCAGGCCGTTCACACCACGCTCGAAGGTTTGTCGGTCCGGGTTATCCCCCCCCGACAGCTCGACCACGGGATCGATGAAGCGTCCCAGCCAGGTGCTTTTTATCCGCAGCGCCAACACCAGGGTGGCGTCGTCGACCAGCATGACGCCGTCGTCCAGGCGCAAACGCTCACCGTCAAGGTGAACCTTGGGCTGCTGGGTATACGGTGGAAAGCTGTATTGATAATCGTCTTTGGGCGAATAAAACAGGTGGTCGGCGAACCAGGCCTCGTGGGCAATCCAGCCCAGAACCGCGAGCACCAACGGCAGCCACCAGGTCACCAGCACACCCATGGCAATCAATAGCACCAGCGCGATGAGCAGACCAATGCGTTTGTTGCGCCGATGGCGCTTGAGCAATTGCTGTTTGCGGTTCATGGGCTGACTCATACGGTGAACACCGGCACAGGATTGCACCAGCGATCCTTGTATTCACGGTCGGCGCGACCGAAAGAAAAGCGCAACGGTTTGTCCAACGCCCGGGCATGCTCCCAGGCGCTTTGCGTATTGAGAAAACTCAGCACGCTGCCCGGACTGAATTCGCGGGTTTCGGGATCGACGCCGCCATTGATGTACTCGACGCTGATCCACTGCGGTGTCTCGACACGGTAGACCAGTTGTATCGCTATCGGCGCATCGTTGAGGAAAATCACCGAGCCGATCAGCAAATCACGCAGCAACTCGATGACCTCAGCCATGCGCTCGGCCCCCGTCGCCGGGAAGCCCCAGCGACGCTGGAACAGGTCGCAATAGATCGCCGCCAGTTCACTGCTGGAAAACTCGGTGACCGGCCGAACCACTCCGCCCGCTTCTTCCAGCAATCGCAATTCACGGCGCTGGTTGTAGCGAAACTTCTTCGACAGTTCTTCGGGAGTGCGGGCCATCGCCAGCTGTTCAGCCTGCAACTTGATACCGGTGAAGCGGCCTTCATTCAGAGCCGACAGGTAGCGCCCACGATGACGCAGCGGCGCTTGTGCATCGGCAGCGGCCGGCAGGATGAACTCGGCATTACCGAGATCGAACAGACCTTTTTTACCGCAACGCTTGAGCACGTCCTTGGACAAGGCGAGGTCGCGGCCCCAGGTCGGGATCGCGGCTTTGACTTCACCGTTTTGCTCCCAGGCCAGGTAGCGCACAGGAATGTCGGCCAACTGTGCCAGTCGCTCGACCACCATGGGATGAGTGGCGACGCTGCCGCCATATCGTTGCCAGGCTTCAGCATATGTCGAGGCGTCGACTACCGCCCAGCCACGTTCGCGCCAGCCTTGAAATCGGTTGAGCATCAGCCCCTCGGTGCCAGTTCGGTAACGTGCGGCAAACGCCAGAAAGCATCGCGCACCGCGCGGTCGGAGAAGCGTTCACGCAAGCGATCGAGCATCAGCTCGGCACACTGGTGACGTTGCTGCTCGTCCATCGCGGCCAGATGTTGCAGCCCTTGAGCCAAGTGTTCGGCATCGCCCAGCGGGAACAGAATACCGACGCCCTCGACCACTTCTTTCGCCCCGCCACACGCCGTGGCAAGCAAGGGCACGCCGGCAGCCATGGCCTCCAGCAGCACCATGCCGAACGGTTCGTGATCGGAACTCAGGGCAAACACATCGAAGGCACGGAAATAACGTCGGGCTTCAGGCACCTGACCGAGGAATAGCACGCGGTCGCCGATACCCAACTCACGAGCCAGGGCCTTGAGGTCCTGTTCCAGTCGACCGGCACCAAGAATCACCAACTGGCTGCTGGCCGGTAAACCCGGCAACGCCGCAGCAAAACCGTGCAGCAGCGTGGTCTGATCCTTATCCGGATGCAGCCGTCCGACATTGCCGACAACCCAGGCATCCGGCGCCAGGCCGAGGGTTTCCCGGGCCTCGCGAACCGACACCTGGCTGTCCTGCAAGGTCTGCACATCGATACGGTTATAGAGCGTCTGAATCCGCGCCGCCGGCCACTTCGGCAGGCAATGGCGCATGTCGTCGCGCACGGCATCGGAAACCCCGAGCAGGCTCAGGCGTTTGCGGAAAATATTCGCGAAGAGTTTGCGCGTGCCGCGCTTGTAATCGTCAAACGCGTGATGCACGCCAATCACCGGCAACGACGTGCCGAGCAAGGCGATATAAATAGGTTTGAAACGGTGAGCGATGCAAAAACTGAAATTGCGCGAGGCGGCGATCTTGCGCAGATCGCTGATCGCGCCCAGCTTCAGGCCACGAATGGCCTTGGAGCTGTATTCCATGAACAGCACTTCATCGGAAGCGCAGCCCGCGGCGACTTCGGCATCGGCAGCCCCGGTCAGAAACACCGTGGTCACTCGATAACCGGTCCCCGCGAACAGGCTGGCGTACTGCCGGGCGCAGTCTAGAAACGGCCCATCATAGCCGTGACAGAACTGCAGCACATGGCGTTCAGCCGAGCGTGTCATATGCGTCCGCGCCCTCTTTGACCACCAGGATGTCTTCCATGATCAGATACTGTAGATCGGAACCGAAGAACATGTTCAGGGCATCCGTCGGCGAGCAGATCATCGGTTCGCCACGACGGTTGAGCGAGGTGTTCAGCGACACGCCGTTGCCGGTCAGCACTTCCAGCGCCTTCATCATGTCGTAGTAGCGCGGGTTGTATTCGCGCTTGAGCACCTGGGCCCGCGACGTACCGTCTTCATGGACGACTTCCGGCACGCGGGTTTTCCACTCTTCCGCCACTTCAAAGGTGAAGGTCATGAACGGCGCCGGGTGATCGATCTTGATCATCTGCGGTGCAACGGTGTCGAGCATCGACGGGCAGAAAGGCCTCCAGCGCTCGCGGAACTTGATCTGGTGGTTGATGCGGTCAGCCACGCCAGTCGCACTCGGGCAACCGATGATCGAACGACCGCCCAAGGCGCGCGGACCGAATTCCATGCGGCCCTGGAACCAGGCCACCGGGTTGCCATCGACCATGATTTTGGCGATATTTTCCGGCATGTTCTCAAGCTTGCGCCATACCGGCTTGCTCGGGTGACGGGCACACGCGGCGAGCACGTCTTCGTTGGTGTACGACGGACCGAGGTAGACGTGTTCCATCTTCTCGACCGGCACACCACGGGCGTGGGACACATAGGCCGCCGCGCCGACCGCGGTGCCGGCATCGCCGGACGCAGGCTGCACGAACAGTTCTTTAACGTCATCGCGGGCGATGATTTTCTGGTTCAGCTTGACGTTCAACGCACAGCCACCGGCGAAGGCCAGCTTGCCGGTTTCCTTGAGCACGTCGCCCAGGTAATGGTCGATCATCTGCAGCGAGATCTTTTCGAACAGCGCTTGCATGCTCGCGGCGTAATGGATGTACGGCTCGTCGGCGATGTCGCCTTCGCGCTTCGGACCCAGCCACTCGATCAGCTTCGGCGAGAAGTAGAAACCTTTGCCCTTCTCTTTATAACGACGCAGGCCGATGACGTTGGCGTAGTCGGTGTTGATCACCAGCTCGCCGTTCTCGAACGAAGCCAGGCGCGAGAAATCGTATTTGCTGGCATCGCCATACGGCGCCATGCCCATGACCTTGAACTCACCGTCGAGCATCTCGAAACCGAGAAACTCGGTGATCGCGCCGTACAGGCCGCCGAGGGAGTCCGGATCGAAGAATTCCTTGATCTTGTGGATCTTGCCGTTTTCGCCGTAACCGAAAAAGGTCGTGGCGTACTCACCCTTGCCGTCGATCCCGAGGATCGCGGTTTTCTCTTTGAAACCGGAGCAGTGATAAGCGCTGGAGGCGTGGGCCAGGTGATGCTCGACCGGCTCGATCTTGATTTTCTTCGGATCGAAACCCAATTGCTCGAGGCACCAGACAATCTTGTTGCGATAGCGTTTGTAGCGACGGTTACCCATCAGGATCGCGTCGAGCGCGCGGTCCGGGGCGTACCAGTAACGCTTGGCGTAATGCCAGCGAGCCTTGCCGAACAGGCTGATCGGCGCGAACGGAATCGCTACCACATCAACGTCGGATGGCTTGATGCCGGCCTGCTCGAGGCAGAACTTCGCCGACTCGTAAGGCATGCGGTTCTTTGCATGTTTATCGCGCACAAAGCGCTCTTCCTCAGCCGCCGCGACCAGCTTGCCGTCGATGTACAAAGCTGCGGAAGGATCATGGCTAAGGGCGCCGGACAGGCCAAGAATCGTCAATGCCACAGGGGTCTAGCCTCTTTAGTCTGCATGCAGGCGCAAGGCGCCTCAAAGATGAATGTGCCCTCGCAAAGGGCGAGTGGCAGCTAAAGGGCGGGATTATAGCTTAAAAGCGACGGCAAGCCTCTAGCGGGAAGTGGCAAGCTGGCGCGTTGACAGATGAAGGACCTCGACTTAGACTCCTGCGCAAATGGACTGGGGGATCCCGGTCGGCGTTGTGGCCTCGGTGAGTTTCACCGGGGCTTTTCGCTTTCTGAGAGAGGGAAAATTTTTAACCCCCAATTCTCGAAACCCTCTCCCACATTGTTACGCCCACCACTGCAGTAGAACTTGCGCTTGAGCACGTCAAAGGCACGATTTTCTTGCCCCGCCCGCAAAACGCTCATACCAATGGGTCTTGCAACAAGATCCGCTAGCTGTAACCCCGTGGAATTCACTTGTTTGGTTGCAAAGACGATGTCGAACGGCAGTTGTATACCCAATCTGTTCGCGCCATCGCACATGCGACGAAACTCCAGCTCAAGCTCATTATCCTCCCGCTTCCCTCGACGCTCGAAAATCACATGAGTTAAAACGCTCTGTTGATTCTTTTCCTGCAAATACTCATAAAGCGTTTCAAGGCAGAATCCGAGCGCGACGTGATAGGGATTGTGGACAGGACCTTGCTTTTCGCGAAGAGCGGCTTTGTCGATAACGCAGCTGATCAGGACGAAATTGCTGGCCTCAATGATTCCCGTTAACTCATCGAGAAAGGAATGCTTGTGTTGCCTTGATGTGAAAAGACTAGAGAACGCTCCCTTTTCTTTTCGAATTTCCAATTCATGCAGACCGATCAGGTCATGACCCATATGATTAAATTTGAATTTCTGAAGGGCAGGAATAACCTTTTCGCAATAATGCCTTTTATGAAACACACAAAATGCCAGCACAAACATTGGGTAGTTTGGATCTAATGTTTGCATCCCATGATCGCCGCTCTCATCCACATAGATTATGAAATCGCTGTACCTCCCGGACGGAGGTAAAAGCTTTGCCGCCTCAACATTAGTTTCAGCTTCGCTTTCGTTTTCAAAAAGAAAAAACTGTTGATAGGGCAAAATCGGGGTCAACAAGAGCTATTCACCTTTTGTTCTTCGAGCCAAGTGCGTTAGGTGTAGCACTGACACGCAGGAATACAAAAGAGTTACCCGCGGCCTGCTCGCCAGTAAATACTGATATTGCCGTCGGTCGCTTGGCGGTAAACCGTATAGGGCAGGAGGACGGTGTCGAAAACACCCGAGAGGGTGAAATCCGCCAACACGAACGGCAAAAGAAAACCCGTGGGATCAGGCGCTGCGTTTAATACGCAAAAGTCGTAGGCCAGGCCACTGTAGATACGCGGTATGGATTGACAGTAGGTCTTTTGCTTTCTGAGGCTACGAGCCGCATCCTCGTCATCCTGCAGCACCGTAAAAGCGGTCCCGCAGCCTGATAAAACCAGTGCAAAAGTGCTCAGTAACACCGTCATTTTTATCGTCAAAATCTGCCCTCCGTGAACGTCAGGCAAACTAGCATCGCGGCTATTCAGGGCACAGTTCATGGGCTCTGTAGATCATGTAGGACGATTCATAAAAACCTGTCCCTTAATCTCGGGTGACTGTTCTGGCCCCATCGCGAGCAAGCTCGCTCCCACAGGGGATTTGTGTTGCAACGGAGAACCACTGTGGGAGCGAGCTTGCTCGCGATAGGACCGAAGGTCCGATTCAAGCAGCGCTGGAGATGTCTTTGGGCAGACGCTGATCAATAACCTGATACAGCGCACTGCTCTCAGGCCAGTTACGCATAAACCTTGCCCGATCCCGCGCATAGGCCGGGGCGAAGCTGCTGAGCGAGGCATGCTGACACATCGAATCCAGATCAATCAGCGCCCAGCGATCGTGCTGCCAGAACAGGTTATGCCCCTTGAAATCCCCGTGACTGATCCGCTCGCCAATCAGCTCGGAAAACAAATGATCCAGCGCCAGCAATTCGGCTTCCGGTGCCTCACCACTTTCAACGTAAGGCGCAAACCGCTCGATGATGTCCGGCCCCGGTAAATACTCGGTCACCAGATATGCCCGACTGCGCAACCAGAGAAAACGCTTCTCCAGCAACGCCAACGGCTTGGGCGTGGCAATGCCGAGAAACGCCAGGCGATTGCCTTCACGCCAGGAATGCCAGGCACGGCTCGGGCGCCAGAAGCGTTTGAGCCAGTGGGCAAAACCTTTGATGTTGTAGCGCTTGATCACCAGCGTACGACCAGCCACCTCGACCTTACCGACGCTCGCCGCGCCGCCGGTCTTGTACAGATGGCCCTGATCGAGCAGCGCATCGGCCTGCGCCAGCACCTGCAGCATCGCCGCCTCTTCCTCGCGACGAATCGCCCGTAAGCCGAACGCTCCGCGCTGGACACTGAACAGCGTGCATTCGCGGCCGACCTTGATCAGGAAGTCCTTCAGGCGCCAGCTGCGCACCTTGTTGATTTGCTTCTGCAACGCTTCCATCGGCAAGGCATGCTCGCCGTTGCTCAGCAGGTAATACACCAGCAATTCTTCGGTGTAGGGTTCCAGCGTCTTGGGCAACTGGGCAAAAAACACCCCGAGGTTTTCCAGGACTTTCTGCCGCGAGAGCGGCTGGCCAGGGGTTTCGGAGCAGACGCCGCCGCCATCGATCAAATACAACCGGCCGCGCTGGCGCAAGAGGTTGTCCAGGTGCAGGTCTTCCTGCCAGAGCCCCTTGCGATGCATTTGGCCGATAGCGCCCAACGCCTCGGCCAGCACAGCCCCTTGCATATCCGCCAGCACCGGCAAATGCTCGACCTGTTTCCAGGTTTCACCGAGGCTCTCGGCGCCCTCGATGAACTCGAACAGCAGCCAGCCGCCCTCGCCGTCCTTCAGGCCGTCGACCAACAGTTGCGGCGTGGTCAGGCCCTGGGCGGCGAGCAAATGCACACCGTTGCGTTCCCGCTGAAAATGCCGCGCCGCTTTGCTGCCGACCAACAACTTGGCCAGCACCGGCCGCCCGCGCCAGACACCCGCACCGACATAACGCTGCCCCGGCAACACCCGCAACAGACTCAGCAACTGCAGCTCGGCAGGGCCGGCGGCATCGGCCAGTGGAATGTTCAGCGGCAGGCTCGGGCTGCGGCCAGCGTTTTTCAGCTCGGACAAACGCATCAGCGCGTCTCCTTGTGAGTGCGCCGCGCGGTCAGTCGCGCCAGCCAGCTGTCGATCAGCGAACTGTCTTGCGATTGATCCAGATAGGCGGCCAGCAGCTCGCGCAACTGCGCTTCGCTCCACTCAGGCGCCCGACGCAGCAACGGCTCCAGGTCTTTGGCCCGATCACGCAGACCAAACAGCAACGGCCGGGTCTTTTCCAGGTCGATCAGCTGGGCCAGGTAACCGTCGCCGGTGGCCTGGAGAAAAATGTGCTTGGGGTAGAAGCAACCGTGAACCTGACGCGCGCCGTGCAGGCACCGGGCCAGTTGCCCACAGGCCTTCATAATGGCCGAATGCTGCGCCGAACTCAGGTCCGACCAGCGCTGCAACAGCGAATCCAGATCATCCCAACCATCCAGGGCACGGGTTAGCAGAATCGCCCGGACTTCGCCATCGACTTTGCGCTCACCGAAAAACGCCGCCTTCAGCGCTGGAATACCGAACTTTTCATAGCGACTGATATTGCGAAATTCACGGGCAAAACTCGGCTCGCCAAAGGGCGCATGCAAGGTGCGCATCTGGTAGTTGCTCTGGCGTTTGAGGTAGTAGCCATGACCTTCCAGATCCAGCCGAAACACGCTGCTCCAGCCACCGCGACCGGTGTTGGGCTCGTCCACAGCGTCGAGCTGCTTGGCCCAGAGTGCGTCGAAATTGTCGAGGCCGTGACGCTCAAGCAGTGCACGGTCTTCAGCCGCCAGGAAATCAGTCATTCGCGTCCCTCGAAAAATCTCACCACGTGCCGGATCCGTTTTTTGTCGGCGGCATTCAGCCGATCACACTGGCGGTATTGCAGGTAAAACCGCAGGCGCTGGGTAGCCGACAAGTGATACTTGGCGACCTTGTCCAGACAGGCCAGGTCCTTGGTGATCCGGTACTTGAGCCAGAAGCCGCGCCAGAAATCACCGTTCGGGCAGTCGATCAAAAATAGCCGGGGCTCATCGTCGATCAGCAGGTTGCGCCACTTCAAATCGTTATGGGTGAAGCGGTGGTCGTGCATGGTCCGGGTATAACCCGCCAGCTGCCGGCTGACGTTATCGACCCAGGCGCGGTCCGCCAGCTTTGGATCATGCCGCTCGGCCAGGGCCGACAAGTCTTCGGTATTGGGCAGTTCACGGGTAATCATCGCACCGCGATCGTACGCCGCACCACGACGTTCCAGGCCCCAGGCCACCACTTCGGCGGTAGGAATGCCCCACTTGGCGAAGCGCTTGAGATTCTGCCACTCGGCTTTCACCCGAGGCTTGCCCAGGTAACGGCGCAGACCTTTGCCCGCACCCACGTAGCGTTTGACGTAATAGTTGACGCCATTGCGCTCGACGCGAATGACCTCGGACAACAGGTCGCGCGTCAGGCGCTCACCCTGAAGCGCAAACACAGCCTCAAGACTGCCGAAATCTTCTGCCAGATCGCTGTACTCAGGCTCCAGTTTCCAACCCGCCATCAGAGCGCATCCCCGTATCGCTGTTTACGGTCGTAGAGTTTGTTGGCTTTGCCTTCCAGCCAGGCAAGCAGCGGCGCTTCTTCAGCCAGAATCTGGCGCAGCGGCTGCTGGAAGTAGCCTTTGAGGAAGCGCAGTTTGTCGCGCCGGGTCAGGCCAATGTCCAGCGCTGAAAAGTACAGCGCCGCCAGATCCTTGTTGCGCCAGCGCTGAGTGATCGCCGGACGGGTCTGGGCGCGGTGCAGGTCGATCACCGAGAGCCTGAAATCGTCGGCCGTCACCGGTTTGTCGGTGTGCAGCAGAAAGTGGCAGATGTAGCAGTCGCGATGGTTGACGCCGGCGCGGTGCATCATGCCGGTCATGCGCGCGACTTCGGCGATCAGGGCGCGCTTGAGTTTTGGCTCGGGCGGTTGCTTGACCCAGTCGATGCTGAAGTCTTCGAGGCTGACAGTGGGCGCCAGCTCTTCGGTGACGATGAACGAATGCTGGTCCGCCGGGTTGCTGCCCTTCTCACCATAAGCCACGGCAGTCATGGTCGGCACGCCGACTTCTTGCAGGCGCTGAATGGCCTTCCATTCCTGGCCGGCACCGAGCACCGGCAGTTTGGCAGTGAGCAGGTTCTTGAAGATCTCGCCCCAGCCAATGCCACGGTGGATCTTCACGAAAAAGCCATTGCCATCGACTTCGGTACGCAGGGTCCGGCGCGCTTCAAGTTCGCGGTATACCTCGCCCTGGAGACCCTCGACTTCGGCGAACGGGTCGCGTCCGGCCCAAAGGCTCTTGAACGGTTCAGCCAGCATCAACTTCATTAAGCGTGCTCCGCCAGAATCACATCGGCCGCGTGCTGCGGCATGCTGTAGAGGTCGGCCGTCTCGGCGAAGGCCAGACCATTGCGGCTCCAGGCCGCCCGTGCTTGAGCGTCGTTCAACATGCCGGTCAGGTACTGAGTCAGCTGCGCCTGATCGAAAGGTTCGTCCAGCACCAGACCGGCGTCGGCCTCGGCGATGTAATGGGCGTAACCACACACCGCACTCACCAGCACCGGCAACCCGGCCACCAGGGCTTCGAGCAACACAGTCCCGGTGTTTTCGTTGTACGCCGGGTGAATCAACAGATCGGCGCCGAGCAGAAAACGCGGGATGTCGCTGCGGCCCTTGAGGAACGTCACGTTATCGCCGAGCCCCAATGTGGCGCTCTGCATCTGGAATAATTTGGGGTCGTCCTGGCCAATTACAAACAGCCGGGTGCGTTTCTTCAGATCAGCGGGCAATGCGGCCAGCGCCTTGAGGCTGCGATCCACACCTTTGGTCTTGAACCCGGAGCCGATTTGCACCAGCAGCAGATCATCGTCTTTCAGGTTGAATTCGCGACGGAATTCGACACGGATCTCGGCGGCATTGGCCGGCGCGCGACGGTCCTGAGAGATACCTGGCGGCAGCAAATGGAAGCGCTCAAGCGGCGTGTCGTAGTGCTTGATGAACAGCGGCTGCTGAACTTCGGAAATCATCAGCACTTCGGTCTTCGCATCCTTGGCGAACACCGCGCGCTCGTACTCGGCGAAGTGCCGGTAGCGGCCCCAACGACGGTACAGCGAATTACGCAGGTTTTGCGCCTTGTCTTCGAAGCAGCCGTCGGCGGCGTAGTAGACGTCCAGCCCCGGCATTTTGTTGAAACCGATCAAACGGTCCACCGGACGCTTGGCCAGATCCGCTTCCATCCATTCGCTGAGTTTCTCGTTGCGTCGATGATTGAAGAACGCTTTGACCGGCGCCACCAACACTTCGAAGCCCGGCGGAATGTCGCCTTCCCAGATCAGCGTGTAGACCCGAATCTGATGACCGCGTTGCTGACATTCCAGGGCGATGCGCATGAAATCGCGCTGCAAGCCCCCGAATGGAAAGTACTTGTACAAGACGAATGCCAATTGCATCAGCGCAGCTCCTCAGCCAGTAACAACGTGCTCAGTCGGGTCGCGACACGCTCGGGATTCAGACGCGTGAAGCACAGGGGCCACTCGCGTTTAAGGTCAAACTGACGGGCATCTTCGGCCGTCGGTTGATACGTACACTTCTTTTGCATACACGGTGCGCAGGGGAAATCGCTGGCGATGTGAATCTGCGCTTTACCGTAGGCACCGGTCAGACCCGGGTTGGTCGGGCCGAACAGAGACAGAGTCGGTACGTCGAGCGCTGCGGCCAGATGACCGAGGCCCGTGTCCACCGCCACGCAGGCTTGCGCGCCGGCCAGCACTTTGCCGACACCCGCAAGATTCAGCTTGGGCAGCACTTCGACGTGCCTCATGTCTTTGGCGATGCGCTCGGCCCGGGCTTTCTCGATCGGATTACCCCACGGCAGTTTCACCGCGACACCGAGATAGCCGACGCGCTCGGCCAACTCGCGCCAGTAGGCTTCAGGCCAATGCTTGGTGTCCCACGTGGTGCCGTGCAGGAACACCACGTAAGGATTTTTGCGCGGCAATTCCACCAGTCGTTCGATGTTCAGGCCGTAATCGCCCAAGCCTTTTGGCAGGTCGTAACCCAGGGCCACAGCAAATAGCTGACGCACTCGCTCCACCGCGTGTTGCCCACGGGCCACGGCCAGACGCCGGGAATAGAAGCGTGCGGCAATCGGCTCACGGGCCGAGTTTTTATCCAGGCCGGCCACCGGGGCTTTGGCGTATCGGGTCAGCAACGCGCTTTTCAGCAGGCCCTGGGCATCGATCACCAAGTCATATTTGTTGGCGCGAACGCTTTGCTTGAAGCGCTTCCACTCGCCACTCTTGATGGTCTGCCAGATGTTTTTGCGCCAGCGACGGATCGCCACCGGAATCACCTTGCCCACGGCCGGGTGCCAGGTCGGGATTTCGGCGAAGCCTTCTTCCACCACCCAATCGAACTGGATGCCGGGGATCGCCCGTGCCGCGTCGGTCAGCGCCGGCAACGCGTGAATCACGTCGCCCAGCGAAGAGGTCTTGATCAGCAGTACCCGCAAACTATTTGACCTCGACCACAGTGCCTTGCAAACGCTGCAAGGCTTCGTTCACCGCTTGCGGCATTAGCTGACGCAGGCAGTTGTAATGACCGAAGCGGCATGTGCGATCGAAGCAGGGACTGCATTCGATGCCCAGGCGCACGATCTCGACGTGCTCGGCCAGCGGCGGCGTGAACCCCGGCGACGTCGAGCCGTAGACTGCCACCAACGGGCGATTCAGCGCGGCGGCGACGTGCATCAGGCCGGAGTCGTTGGACACCACCGCGTCGGCGCAGGACATCAGGTCGATGGCTTCGGCCAGGGAGGTGCCGCCGCTGAGGTTCACCGACTCTTCACGCAAACCGGGAATCAGCCGCGAACGGATGTCTTCGCCGACGGCGTGGTCGTTTTTCGAACCGAACAGCCAGACTTGCCAACCTTCGCGGATCTTCGCTTCGGCAACCTTGGCATAGTGCTCGGACGGCCAGCGCTTGGACTCGCCAAACTCGGCACCAGGGCACAGCACCAACACCGGGCGGTCGAGAGCCAGGCCGAACTTGGCTATTGCCGCTTCGCGAGTGACCGGGTCAATCTGCAGGCTCGGCCGTGGATAAGGTGTCGGCAGCTCGGCACCGGACTCGTAAGCCAGGGCCATGAAGCGCTCGATCATCAACGGGTAACGTTCTTTATCCAGCGTGCGCACGTCATTGAGCAGGCCGTAGCGGAATTCGCCACGCCAGCCGGTACGTTTCGGGATGCCGGCGAAGAACGGCACCAATGCCGACTTCAGGGAATTGGGCAGCAGGATCGCCTGGTCGTACTGGCCGGCCAGGGATTTGCCAATGCGCCGACGCGTCGCCAGCTCCAAAGCACCGTGACCGAGCGGAAAGCTCAAGGCCTGGCGTACTTCGGGCATGCGCTCAAGAATCGGCCGGCTCCACTCGGGGGCCAGCACGTCGATTTCGCATTGCGGGTGGCGTTGCTTGAGACACTGAAACAGTGTCTGCGCCATCACCATGTCACCGACCCAACTGGGCCCAACGATCAGAATTTTCATGTGGTTTCCATAAACGAGCCGGGGAGGCATACGCCTCCCCGCCTCGAGAATTCTACAAAACACTGCAGATCTACTGTGGGAGCGAGCTTGCTCGCGATGGCGGCGTGACAGTCAGCATAAATGTTGTATGTGACGGCCTCATCGCGAGCAAGCTCGCTCCCACATTGGGTATTCGGTGTTTCTAATATCCGGTTTCAGCTTAGCCCCAGCTCGCGCCAGATCCGCACTACCTGCCGCCGTTCGTCCACGAACTGGTCGCCCGGTATCACCCCGGCGTCCTTCTGCAAGGCCTGCCGGTGAGCGGCTGAACGATAGGCTTTATAGGCCTCGCGCAACAGGCTGGCGTCTTCGGCGGGCATCAGCCCTTCCTCCTCCAGCCCTTCCAGAATGCGGATATTGTCAGTCCAGCGCAGCAATGGCGGGTGCGATTCGGACCACGCCAGGGCCGCGTATTGCACCATAAATTCGATATCGACGATACCTCCGGCGTCCTGCTTGAGATCGAACGGCGCCGTGGCCTCGAAGGCATTTGCCCCGGTGCCCGCCGCGGTGCTCTTGCTGCCAAGGTTATCGCGCATTTTGGCGCGCATCTCGCTGACCTCTTGGCGCAATATCGCCAAGTCCCGCGACTTGCCCAATACCGCCGCGCGGACTTTCTCGAACGCCTGGCCGACGTCCGGACTGCCCACCAGCACCCGCGCCCGCACCAGCGCCTGATGTTCCCAGGTCCAGGCTTCATTTTCCTGATACCGGGCAAACGCACCGAGCGAACTCACCAGCAACCCCGACGCGCCGGACGGCCGCAGACGCATGTCCACTTCATACAGCTGACCGGAGTTGGTCTGGGCCGTGAGCAAGTGAATGATCCGTTGGCCCAGCCGGGTAAAGAATTGCGCGCCGTCGATAGGCTTCGGCCCGTCGGTTTCCGCCTGCGGGTCGCCGTCGTGGATGAACACCAGGTCCAGGTCCGAACCATGCCCCAGTTCCAGACCGCCGACTTTCCCGTAACCGACAATGATGAAGCCGGGATCGCACAAGGTGCCGTCGGTACGCAGCGGCGTACCGTATTTGGCCACGGTCTGACGCCAGGCCAGGGCCAGCACTTGTTCGAGAATCGCTTCGGCGAGCCAGGTCAGGTAATCACTGACCTTCATCAATGGCAGGCTGCCGGCGATTTCCGAAGCGGCGACCCGCAAGCGGTGCGCCAGTTTGAAATGTCGCAGGGCTTCCATTTGCTGTTCGAGGTCGTCTTCGGGAATCCGCGTCAAACGCTCGCGCAACTCGGCGGTCAGTTCCGGCGCCAGTGGCGGTTTGAACAACCGACCTTCATTGAGCAATTCGTCGAGCAGCAGCGGGAAGCGGGTGATCTGTTCGGCGATCCACGGGCTCGCGGCGCACAAGGTCAACAAACGTCGCAGCGCGCCGGGATTCTCGGTCAGCAACACCAGATAGGCGGAACGACGGGCCACGGCTTCCACCAGCGGCAAGACTCTTTCCAGCACCAGATCCGGATTGGCGTGTTCGACAGCCTGAGCCAGCAACCGCGGAATAAAGGCATCGAGGCGCTCACGCCCCAAGCGCTGCATCGCCCGCAACTGCGGGCTGCTACGCAAACCGGCCAACGCTTTCAGGGCCTTGGTGGCATCGGCGAAGCCGCCCTCTTCCAACTGGCGGCAAGCGGCCTCTTCGTCCTGAGCCTCTTCCCACAACGGCAACCATTCGCCGCCGACCACCACTTCGCTTTCGGTGCCTTCCTCTTCGTCGGGATCGGCGATCACCTGACCGAAGTGCCACGCCACGCGATCGCGCCAATACATCAGCCGCTCATGGAAAGCCGCCCAATCGTCAAAACCCAGCATAAAGGCAATGCGCGCCTGATCCTCAGCGCCGTCCGGCAGCATCTGGGTCTGGCGGTCGGCAATCGCCTGGATCGCGTGCTCGGTGTAACGCAGGAATTCGTAGCCTTCGCGCAGTTCGCTGATCACCGCCGGCGGCAGGTAACCCTGACCTTCCAGCGTGCTCAGTACTTTTAATAGAGGACGTTGCTGCAAGCTCAGGTCGCGGCCGCCGTGGATCAACTGGAATGCCTGGGCGATAAATTCGACTTCACGAATGCCACCGGAGCCGAGTTTGATGTTGTCGGCCATGCCCTTGCGCCGGACTTCCTGCTGAATCAGCTGCTTCATGGTGCGCAGCGCTTCGATCGCCGAGAAGTCGAGGTAACGCCGGTAAACGAACGGCCGCAGCATGTCTTGTAATTGCGCGCCAGCCACTTGATCGCCGGCCACCACCCGCGACTTGATCATCGCGTAGCGTTCCCAGTCGCGACCCTGATCCTGGTAATACTGCTCCAGCGCGTTGAAGCTCAACACCAATGCGCCGGCCGAACCGTAAGGCCGCAGACGCATGTCGACGCGGAATACAAAACCGTCGACGGTCATCGGGTCCAGGGCCTTGATCAGGCGCTGGCCGAGACGAATGAAAAATTCCTGGTTATCCAGCGAGCGTTTGACGCCGACGGTTTCGCCGCCCTCGGGGTAGGCGAAGATCAGGTCGATGTCCGACGACAGGTTGAGCTCCACCGCACCGAGCTTGCCCATGCCGAGAATGACCATTTGCTGCGGCTCGCCGCTGCGCCGGCCAGTCGGCACGCCAAACTGCTGACAATGCCGCGAGTACAACCACTGATAGGCCTGATCGATGCTGGCATCGGCCATGTCCGAGAGGTCGCGGCAGGTCTGGATCAGATCACACTGACGCGTCAGGTCGCGCCAGATGATCCGCACTTGATGACGGGTACGTTGACGACGCAGGGCGCGACCGAGCTCATCGTCGGTTTCCGCTGCACTCACCGCTGCCGCAATTTGTGCGCATAGTTCGCCGGGCGCAAAACTTCGGTCCAGCTCACCGGACTGCACCAGCTCCAGCAACATCAATGGGTCACGGACACTTTGTTCAATCACGAAGTCGCTGGCAGCGGTGACACGGGCGAATTGCGCCCAGCGATCAGGCGTCCAGCCAGACAGGCCATGGTCGTCATCCAGCCCGGCGACGGCCGTACGGAACGACTGCTCGGCGCGGGTGACAAACGGCAGGAGGATGCCAGGCAGTTCGGCAAGCGAAGGGAGGCTCATGGTCTATCCTTGATCGGCGTGTAGAGGGCTGCATGTAGTGATTCGCGAGAATGCACTACGTGATCGACTGTCGAACAAAGGTTAGAAATAGCTGAAATTTCTTTAATTTTGGCAGACAGCATCAAGCTTTCACCTTTTCTGGTTGGCAAAAGACCAACCTTAACGATTATTCTCACAACGCAGCTGGAGGCCACAAGCCGCTCATCTGTAGTTTTACTACTCGTATATACATTCGAAAGGCTGAAATGCCCGAAGATTTGTAGTAAAACTACACGCCGCCGGAACAACCTCTCGGCAATCCAAGAATTTATATCGTCTGCCCACAAGGCCAGTCGCAAACTCAGGCAACCGATTCTGGAAGCCTTTCCGCCCTGGAGCAAGCCATGCAAGACCTCGATCCCGTCGAAACCCAGGAATGGCTGGACGCCCTGGAATCGGTTCTCGACAAAGAAGGCGAAGACCGCGCTCACTATCTGATGACCCGTATGGGCGAACTCGCAACCCGTAGCGGTTCGCAATTGCCTTATGCCATCACCACGCCATACCGCAACACGATCCCCGTTACCCACGAAGCACGCATGCCTGGCGACCTGTTCATGGAACGCCGCATTCGCTCGTTGGTACGCTGGAACGCGATGGCCATGGTGATGCGTACGAACCTGAAAGATTCTGACCTGGGCGGTCACATCTCCAGCTTCGCCTCCAGCGCAACCCTGTACGACATCGGCTTCAACTATTTCTTCCAGGCCCCGACCGACGAACACGGCGGCGACCTGATCTACTTCCAGGGCCACACCTCGCCAGGCGTTTACGCCCGTGCGTTCATGGAAGGCCGCATCACCGAAGACCAGATGAACAACTTCCGCCAGGAAGTGGACGGTCAGGGCCTGTCGTCCTACCCGCACCCTTGGCTGATGCCTGATTTCTGGCAGTTCCCGACCGTATCCATGGGTCTGGGCCCGATCCAGGCGATCTACCAGGCGCGCTTCATGAAGTACCTGGAAGCCCGTGGCTTTATCCCTGAAGGCAAGCAAAAAGTCTGGTGCTTCCTGGGCGACGGCGAGTGCGACGAGCCGGAATCCCTGGGCGCGATCTCGCTGGCTGGCCGCGAGAAGCTCGACAACCTGATCTTCGTCATCAACTGCAACCTGCAGCGCCTTGATGGCCCGGTTCGCGGCAACGGCAAGATCATCCAGGAACTCGAAGGCGTGTTCCGCGGTGCTCAGTGGAACGTGACCAAAGTCATCTGGGGCCGTTTCTGGGACCCACTGTTGGCCAAAGACGTCGACGGTATCCTGCAACGCCGCATGGACGAAGTCATCGACGGCGAGTACCAGAACTACAAAGCCAAAGACGGCGCGTTCGTTCGTGAACACTTCTTCAACTCGCCAGAACTCAAGGCGATGGTTGAAGACTTGTCCGACGACGAGATCTGGAAACTCAACCGTGGCGGTCACGACCCGTACAAGGTCTACGCGGCGTACCACGAAGCGGTCAACCACAAAGAACAACCGACCGTCATCCTGGCCAAGACCATCAAAGGTTATGGCACCGGTGCCGGCGAAGCGAAGAACACTGCGCACAACACCAAAAAAGTTGATGTTGAAAGCCTGAAGCTGTTCCGCGATCGTTTCGACATTCCGGTCAAAGACGAAGAACTGGAAAACCTGCCGTTCTTCAAACCGGAACCAAACAGCGCTGAAGCCCGTTACCTGAGCGAGCGCCGCACTGCACTGGGCGGTTTCGTGCCACAGCGCCGTGCCAAAAGCTTCGACATCCCGACGCCACCGCTGGATACCCTCAAGGCAATCCTGGACGGCTCGGGCGACCGTGAAATCTCTACCACCATGGCCTTCGTGCGGATCCTCGCGCAGCTGGTCAAGGACAAGGAAATCGGTTCGCGCATCGTTCCGATCATCCCGGACGAAGCCCGTACCTTTGGTATGGAAGGCATGTTCCGTCAGTTGGGCATCTACTCGTCCGTCGGCCAGCTCTACGAGCCAGTCGATAAAGACCAGGTGATGTTCTACAAAGAAGACAAGAAGGGCCAGATCCTCGAAGAAGGCATCAACGAAGCGGGCGCCATGAGCTCCTTCATCGCTGCCGGTACTTCGTACTCCAGCCACAACCAGCCAATGCTGCCGTTCTACATCTTCTACTCGATGTTCGGCTTCCAGCGTATCGGCGACCTCGCCTGGGCCGCTGGCGACAGCCGTACCCGTGGCTTCCTGATCGGCGGCACCGCCGGCCGGACCACGCTGAACGGCGAAGGCCTGCAACACGAAGACGGTCACAGCCACATCCTGGCTGCCACCATCCCGAACTGCCGCACCTTTGATCCAACCTACGGCTACGAGCTGGCGGTGATCATCCAGGACGGCATGAAGAAGATGACCGAGCAGCAGCAGGACGTTTTCTACTACATCACCGTGATGAACGAGTCCTACCAGCAGCCAGCCATGCCGGCCGGTGTCGAGGAAGGCATCATCAAGGGCATGTACCTGCTCGAGGAAGACACCCGCGAAGCGGCGCACCACGTTCAGCTGATGGGCTCCGGCACCATCCTGCGCGAAGTTCGCGAAGCGGCGAAAATCCTGCGTGAACAGTTCAACGTCGGCGCTGACGTGTGGAGCGTTACCAGCTTCAACGAACTGCGTCGCGACGGCCTGGCCGTAGAGCGCAGCAACCGTCTGCACCCGGGCCAGAAGCCTAAACTGAGCTATGTCGAAGAGTGCCTGAACGGCCGTCAAGGTCCGGTCATTGCCTCTACCGACTACATGAAGCTGTTCGCTGAGCAAATTCGTCAGTGGGTCCCGTCCAAGGAATTCAAAGTCCTGGGCACCGACGGTTTCGGCCGCAGTGACAGCCGCAAGAAGCTGCGTCACTTCTTCGAAGTCGACCGTCATTTCGTGGTGTTGGCAGCCCTGGAAGCCTTGGCTGACCGTGGTGATATCGAACCTAAGGTGGTGTCTGAAGCCATCGCCAAGTTCGGGATCAACCCGGAAAAACGCAACCCACTGGACTGCTGAGGAGACACTCTGTGAGCGAACTCATTCGCGTACCTGACATCGGCAGCGGTGAAGGTGAAGTAATCGAACTATTTGTGAAAGTCGGCGACCGTGTGGAAGCCGACCAGAGCATCCTGACGCTTGAGTCGGACAAGGCGAGCATGGAAATCCCTGCTCCCAAGGCCGGCATCGTCAAAAGCATCAAAGTGAAACTGGGCGATCGCCTGAAAGAAGGCGACGAACTGCTGGAGCTGGAAGTCGAAGGTGCAGCAGCTGCGGCCCCTGCTCCTGCCGCTGCGCCGGCTGCAAAAGCTGAAGCGAAACCGGCCGCTGCACCTGCCGCCGCTGCTCCAGCGCCAGCTGCCGCGCCTGCTGCCGCTTCGGTTCAGCAAGTGCACGTGCCGGACATCGGTTCGTCGGGCAAGGCACAGATCATCGAGATCCAGGTCAAGGTCGGCGACACCGTCGAGGCTGATCAGTCGCTGATCACCCTGGAATCCGATAAGGCCAGCATGGAAATCCCTTCGCCCGCCGCTGGCGTGGTCAAGGCCATCAGCGTCAAGCTCAACGATGAAGTCGGTACTGGCGACCTGATTCTGGATCTGGAAGTGGCAGGTGCTGCGGCACCGGCTGCGGCCGCGCCAGCTCAGGCGGCGGCACCTGCTGCCGCTGCTCCAGCGCCAGCCGCTGCGGCCCCGGCTGCACCGGTTGCTGACAGTGTTCAGGACATTCATGTCCCGGACATCGGTTCGGCAGGCAAGGCCAAGATCATCGAAGTCCTGGTCAAGGCCGGCGACACCGTTGAAGCTGATCAGTCGCTGATCACCCTGGAATCCGACAAGGCGAGCATGGAAATTCCATCGCCTGCCGCTGGCGTGGTGGAAAGCGTTTCCATCAAGCTGGATGACGAAGTCGGTACCGGCGATCTGATCCTGAAGCTGAAAGTCAAAGGCGCTGCGCCTGCTGCTGCCCCGGCTCCGGCCGCTGCTGCTCCTAGCGCTCCGAGTGCTCCAGCTCCAGCCGCCGCTGCGCCTGCTGCTCCGGCACCGGCCGCACCTGCTGCTGCACCGGCCAAGCCGGGCGCCAAGGTTCACGCAGGTCCTGCGGTGCGCCAACTGGCTCGCGAGTTCGGCGTTGAGCTGAGCGCGGTCAGCCCAAGCGGCCCGCACGGTCGTGTGCTGAAAGAAGACGTGCAGGTTTACGTCAAAGCCATGATGCAGAAGGCCAAGGAAGCACCGGCCGCTGCTGCAGGCGCAACCGGCGGCGCGGGCATCCCGCCGATTCCGGTCGTGGACTTCAGCCGCTTCGGTGAAACCGAAGAAGTGCCGATGACCCGCCTGATGCAAATCGGCGCGTCGAGCCTGCACCGCAGCTGGTTGAACATTCCACACGTGACTCAGTTCGATTCGGCTGATATCACCGACCTGGAAGCGTTCCGTATCGCTCAGAAAGCCGTTGCAGAGAAGGCTGGCGTCAAGCTGACCATCCTGCCGCTGCTGCTCAAATCCTGCGCGCACCTGCTCAAGGAACTGCCGGACTTCAACAGTTCGCTGGCACCAAGTGGCAAGGCGATCATCCGCAAGAAGTACGTGAACATCGGCTTCGCCGTCGACACCCCTGAAGGCCTGCTGGTACCGGTCATCAAGAACGTCGACCAGAAGAGCCTGTTGCAATTGGCAGCCGAAGCCGCCGTGCTGGCCGCCAAAGCCCGCGACAAAAAGCTCACCGCTGACGACATGCAAGGCGCCTGCTTCACCATTTCCAGCCTCGGCCACATTGGCGGCACCGGCTTCACGCCGATCGTCAACGCGCCGGAAGTGGCGATCCTCGGTGTTTCCAAGGCAACCATTCAGCCAGTCTGGGACGGCAAAGCCTTCCAGCCGAAACTGATGCTGCCACTGTCGCTGTCCTACGATCACCGTGTGATCAACGGCGCCGCTGCTGCACGCTTCACCAAGCGTCTGAGCGACCTGCTGGCGGACATCCGCACCATCCTGCTGTAACACCGATCGGCCCTCCTTCACCGGAGGGCCCGTCGCGTTCCACGTTTTCCGAGCGCCACGCTCGTACCTCAACCCCGCCAGTTTGGCGGGGCTTTTTTTGCCTGGAAGAAAGTCACCCAACGCCCCTTTCCTACATTCGCGGCTTACGTCGCCCACAACTCCAGTCCACTTCTTCTCGATATTTTTTGCGAGCCAATAACTAAGCTTAGTTCAACTAGTTGCCACCACAACTCTTATCAACTTATTTTGCTTAGTTAGCATTACTTCGAATGGATTCGAACATGTTCAAACCGACTGTCGGCCCTATTATTGGCCACACCACAACTAATCATGCACGTATCTTCTTGCGCGGCAAACTTCAAAATAATGCACCTGTATTTGCGGGCGTTCGTTATCGCCGACCTGGCGAAGAACGCTGGTCCCAAGGTGTATTTGCAAAGCTGACGATTTTGCATGATATGTCCGATGTGATTGCACTCAATGACCTTGCCACCGATACCGAGTACGAATACCAGGCAGGCTGGTTCAGCCCCATGAGCCCGGTGCACACCGTGGAAACGGTTCAGGAACTGCCGCTGCAATGGCCGCGGGATATCTACCGGTTTCGCACGCAGTCCAGCAAAGTCACGATTCCACGGGCCTATATCGTCGGTTCATGCCGTTACCTGCGCATGACTGCTGGCATCCCGTCTGCGCCACATCTTGGGGACCGGATTTTCGCCTCGATCACGAATCTGGCGCAGCAGGCCGAACCGCCCATCAGCGCCATGCTGATGACCGGCGATCAAATCTATGTCGATGACCTGAACGTCGTTGCTCCCGACCGGGAATACAAGGAAATACTCAGTAAGTACCGTGCAGCTTTTTCCCAACCCAATATTGCAAAGTTAATGTCCGGCGTGCCGACTTACATGATCCTCGATGATCACGAAATTGAAGACAACTGGCCCGCCAACGAAAGTAAGGCCGACGCCTACTTATACAAAAATTCCATCGCGGCGTATGAGTTGTATCAAGCCAGTCATAGCCCGGCGCATGAACTTCTTGCCAGCGGGCAAGTAAATAGAAAACTGGAACAGTATTGGTATCAATTCGCCGAAGGCGATATCGAATGGTTTGTCACTGACAGTCGAACCCGACGCAACCTGTCGGTCAATGATCGACGCATCCTCGACGAAGAGCAGGAACAGGTCTTGTGCAAATGGTTGATTCACAGCCCGGCCAGGGTCAAATTCGTGGTCACCAGCGTGATGTTCTACCCCGACCGCAAAGCCCATGGCGACGACGCGTGGAAGGCCTTTCCCGAACAGCGTCTGCGGCTGCTGGAGACAATCCGAACACACCGCATCAAGAATGTCTTCTTCGTTTCCGGCGATGTCCACGGCTCTTTGACCAGTCGTCTGACCCACAGCGAGGACCCGGACTTCGAGGTGCACACCATCGTCTCCTCACCCTTGTGCAACAGCAAACTGCTGCCGTACGCCAAGGAATCCACTTTCATCCTCGATCAACCGTTGGCGCGAACAGCCGTCGGCGACTATCAGCATGAACTGACCAGCCAGGTGGTCAGCCAGGACAACTTTGCCCATCTGGTCGTTGATCAGGAGAAGGTTCAGGTCAACTATCACGACCGGGACGGCAACCTTTTGCAGTCGGTCGGCATAGCACTTCGGTGATCCCAAAAAGATCGCAGCCTTCGGCAGCTCCTACAGGGTGTACACCATCCCAACGTAGGAGCTGCCGAAGGCTGCGATCTTTTCGGCTAAAAATATTACTTTCGGCCCTGCGCTGGAGAAATCTTCGCGCTGGCCGACATATTCTTATAGCACTTGGCCTTCATGTCTCTTGTCAGTCAGTGTCGCAATGATGCAACCTTGCCGCAGGTAACAGTAAAGAGGGCGAGAGCCCGGCGCGATCAGCCTATTCGAAGCGAGTTTCCCTCCATATGAAGAGCCAACCCGATGCCGCCAGCCGTATGGTGGCCGAGGTAGTGACGCAGTTGCCTGTGCCCTCGCGGCTCGGCATGCTTCGTTTCGAACGGCTGAATGAAGCGAGTTGGGCGCTGCTGTTTCTCGATCCCAATTGCGAACGACAATTCGGCCTACCGGCTGTGGAACTCTGTGCTCTGGTCGGCTCACCCTACGCCAGCCTGATGGAGCCCGAAGCGCGCTATCAGCTGCATGACGCGGTTCAGCAGCAACTCACCGAAAGCCCGCATTACCTGATCCGCTACACCCTGCACACCGCCGCCGGCTCCTTGAACCTGCTGGAACTGGGCGAAGCCTACAAACAACACAATCGACACCTGCTGCGCGGCTACCTGCTGGTGGTCGACGGCCTGTTCGAGGGCGAGCAACTGCTGCCGGCCCTGGACCTCGAAACCCAGAACTCTCGCCTGCAAATCGCTCTGGAACTCAATCAGCGCGCCCAGCAGGAACAGCTCCTGCACCTGGACCGGGTGCGCGCCCAGCAAGACTTGATCCTGCTGCTGACCCGCCAGCGCTACAGCAGCAACAACTCCCTGAAAGAAGCCGCCGAACTGATCACTCGCAGTGCCTGTGACATTTACGAAATCGACTGCGCCAGCCTGTGGAACCTCGAAGGTTCACAGCTCGTACCGATTTCGGCCTATCACCGCGCCAGCCAGGAATACCTGCTACCAGAGCCGATCGACGTCAGCCTCTTCCCTGATTACCTGGACGCATTGCACACCGGCCGCGCCATCGACGCCCACAACGCCATGCGCGACCCGCGCACCCGGGAAATGGCCGAACACCTGCGCTCGCGCGATGTGAATGCGATGCTCGACGCCAGCATCCGCGTCGATGGCCAAGTGGTCGGCGTACTCTGCCTGGAGCAGACCGGTACGACCCGCGCCTGGCAATCGGACGAAATTGCTTTCGCCGGTGAGTTGGCGGATCAGTTTGCCCAAGTCATCAACAACCACAACCGCCGCACCGCCACCAGCGCCCTGCACCTGTTCCAGCGTGCGGTAGAGCAAAGCGCCAACGCCTTTTTGCTGGTCAATTGCGATGGCGTGGTGGAATACGTCAACCCGAGCTTCACGGCGATCACCCAGTACACCACCGAAGAAGTCCACGGCCAGCGGCTGTCGGAACTGCCGGCACTGGAAAATCTCAGCGAACTGTTATTCGACGCGCACTCGGCGCTGGCCAAGAGCAACAGCTGGCAGGGTGAGTTCAAAAGCCGCCGCAAAAACCTCGAACCCTACTGGGGCCAGCTGTCGATTTCCAAGGTCTACGGCGACAACCGCGAGCTGACGCATTACATCGGCATCTACGAAGACATCACCCAGACCAAGCTCGCTCAGCAGCGCATCGAACGACTGGCTTACACCGACAACCTGACCAACCTCGGCAACCGCCCGGCCTTCATCCGCAACCTCGATGAACGTTTCGCCCGAGACAGCGATACCCCAATCAGCTTGTTGCTGGTGGACATCGACAACTTCAAGCGGATCAACGACAGCCTCGGCCACCAGACCGGCGACAAACTGTTGATCAGCCTGGCCCGACGCCTGCGCAACAGCTTGAGCCCGAGTGGCAGCCTGGCGCGGTTTGCCAGTAACGAATTCGCCGTGCTGCTGGACGACACCGACCTGCGTGCGGGTCAACAGATTGCCAATCAATTACTGGCGACCCTCGACAAGCCAATGTTCGTCGACAACCAACTGATCAGCGTCACCGGCTCCGTGGGCCTGGCCTGCGCGCCACTGCACGGCCGCGACCCGCAAACCCTGATGCGCAACGCAGGCCTCGCGCTGCACAAGGCCAAGGCCAACGGTAAACATCAGGTCCAAGTGTTCACCGAAGCGCTGAACGCCGAAGCCAGTTACAAACTGTTCGTCGAAAACAACCTGCGCCGCGCCCTGACCCAGAACGAGCTGGACGTGTTCTACCAGCCCAAGCTCTGCCTGCGCAGCGGTCGCCTGCTCGGGATGGAAGCCTTGCTGCGCTGGAACCATCCGGAAAAAGGCATGATCCGCCCGGACCAGTTCATCAGCGTCGCCGAAGAAACCGGCTTGATCATACCCATCGGCAAATGGATCGCCCGCCAGGCCTGCCGCATGAGCAAAGACCTGACCGCCGCTGGCCTGGGTAATCTTCAGGTGGCAATCAACCTGTCGCCCAAGCAGTTCTCCGATCCGGATCTGGTGTCGTCCATCGCCAACATCCTCAAAGAAGAAGCGCTGCCGGCAAACCTGCTGGAACTCGAACTCACCGAAGGCCTGCTGCTGGAGGCCACCGAAGACACCCACTTGCAGCTCGATCAGCTCAAGCGTCTGGGCCTGACCCTGGCCATGGATGACTTCGGCACCGGTTACTCGTCGCTCAGTTACTTGAAAAAATTCCCGATCGACATCATTAAGATTGATCGAAGCTTCATCCACGAAATCCCCGACAACCAGGACGACATGGAAATCACCTCCGCGGTGATCGCCATGGCCCACAACCTGAAACTCAAGGTCGTGGCTGAAGGCATCGAAACCGCCGAGCAGTTGGCGTTCCTGCGCCGTCACCGCTGCGACGTCGGCCAGGGTTACCTGTTCGACCGTCCGATCCCCGGCGTAGAGCTGATCGAAAAGCTCAAGCGCTATCCGCGTGGCCCGATCGCCTGACAGCGGCGTAACACTCGGGCAAACTGCGTGTCTGACAATTTACATTCAACCTGACTGAGGGGACTGATGATGGTCTTGCGCTCGGAAATTCTGGTGAACAAAAACGTGCTCCCGACTAAAGAACAAGCTCTGCCTGGCCGTGAAACCCCAATGACCGTGCCGGAAAAACACTTCGTCCACGACGCCCCTCTGCTGGGCCCGTTCGCGATGGACGTGGATTTCGCGATCTTCGGCCTCGGCTGCTTCTGGGGCGCAGAGCGCAAGTTCTGGCAGCGCGAAGGCGTGGTCAGTACGGCGGTGGGTTACGCCGGCGGCTTTACGCCGAACCCGACATATGAAGAAGTCTGCTCGGGCCTGACCGGCCACAGTGAAGTGGTATTGGTGGTCTACGAGCCGGCAAAAGTCAGCTACGAAGAGCTGCTGAAGATGTTCTGGGAACTGCACAACCCGACTCAGGGCATGCGCCAGGGTAATGACCTCGGCACGCAGTACCGCTCGGTAATCTACGCCACCAACCCGACTCAGTTGGCAGCCGCCAAGCACAGCGAGCAAGTGTTCCAGGCCGAGTTGACCAAGGCTGGCAAAGGCACGATCACCACTGAAATCGACGAAGCCCCGACGTTCTTCTTTGCCGAGGCTTATCACCAGCAGTACCTGGCCAAAAACCCTGAAGGGTATTGCGGGATTGGCGGTACAGGCGTGACTTGCCCGATCTAAACCCCAAAAAGCAAAAGATCGCAGCCTCGTTTCACTCGACAGCTCCTACAGAGAAATGCATTCCCCCTGTAGGAGCTGTCGAGTGAAACGAGGCTGCGATCTTTTGATCTTGCTCGTCGATTGACCCTATTCGGCAATCAACCAATCCATCTGCCACCCACCCTGGGTCTGCCCAAGCTTCTTGGACAACCACGGCAGCAACTCACGCAACTCCTCTTCCAGACCCCACGGCGGATTCGCAATCGCCAGCCCCGAGCCATTCAGACTGTTCGGCGTATCCAGCGGATGCACCAGCAACTCCACCCGCAACAATTTCGGCGCGCCCGTACCCGCCAGGTCCTGATAAAAACGACGCAACATGCGCTGGTCCTTCACCGGGTACCAGATCGCTGCCACGGTCTGCCGCATCCGGCCAATCGCCTCTTTCAGCGACGCCGCACAGCGCTGCATCTCATCCAGCTGCTCGAACGGCGGATCAATCAACATCACCGCCCGCTTCTCCTGCACCGGCAACATCGCACGCGGCACGTGCCAGCCTTCGCCCAGATGCACCTTCACCCGACGGTCGCCCGCCATATTGTCTTTGAGCAACACACCGTCTTCCGGGTGCTTCTCATTGAGCATCACCCGATCCTGCGGCCGCGTCAGACGCCGCGCCAACTCCGGCGACCCCGGGTAATAGCGCAACTGGCCATCCGGGTTCATGTCGTGCAGCACCTTCATGTAATCAGCGGTCAACGCCGGCAGATCCGGCTGATCCCACAAACGCGCAATACCTTCCAGGTACTCACCGGTACGGCTCGCCTGATCACCCTGCAGGTCATACAGACCAATGCCGGCGTGAGTGTCGAGATAGGCAAACGGCTGCTCCTTGCGCGACATCAAAGCGATGATGCGGGTCAAAGTCAGGTGTTTGAACACATCGGCGTGATTGCCGGCATGGAAGGCGTGACGATAATTCATGGCTGCTCCTGCGAAGGGCGGGAAGTTTACCTTGTACGGCGGCGAACGTCAGGACCTCACAGCCGAGCGGGCAAGCTGCCACACAACCTGTAGCAGCTGGCGAAGCCTGCGTCCGGCTGCGCAGCAGTCGTAAACCCTGCTTGCACGGTGTGTCTGAAAAATCGCGAGTGCTGATTTTACGACTGCTGCGCAGCCGGACGCAGGCTTCGCCAGCTGCTACAACTCGTGCGACTCAGCCAAAGTTGTTTGACTGAATCGCATCAGGGAAAGCGTCCGGCGTTACTCCTAAGGCCGAGCCTTCAATCGTCGCCCTAACACATCCAGCACATCACACCCATCCCGCAATGGGATGGCACAGAGCAAAGCAAAATCACTAAGAATGAAGGACTGACACTCGATCGAACCGCGCATGGACAGGTTCTCCATCACTTGGGTGACGGCGCGAATTCGGTAGTTGGCAGCGTCATACAAGACATCCAGCGGCGCTTGGGCGTCGACGAACAGGGTGGGCATGTCGTCGCAATTGCTGGTGAGTGCCATGAAGCGGCTTTGGGGATGGGGGGTTGGTTTTTCGTAGGGTGGATCGGGGTGAATACTTTTCATTTTTGAAACCTCTGGTAGTAAATGGTCGCTACCATCGGCCTTCCTACAGGCTTGGGTGGCAGCTATGCGCGGGGTAGGAATATCGAGACCAGAGAACTCGACCACACCGAAGCGTGCCCGCACACGGCCGCCGCAACTGATCTTACGGACGCATGTTGATGGCCGCAATTCAGGTGTCGACGCCAAAGCGTCCTCTCTAGTCTTGAAGGGTTCCTACACCCTGCCACTGAATTTTCAGCGACCACCAGAGACTATCGATGGATAACATTTCACACCAGTTCATGGAAACCGATACGCGTTGAAGGAAACTTCCGATGACCTTGCCCAGAAATTTCGCGATTGTTGCGAGACTTCTAAACAGCTGAATCAGTCTGTGGTGCTAGCAATCAACGCGCTAATAGTTCGACGCTTGGGATTCCAGATCGTAAGACACCACACTCCCCACCACTCCAAGCCTGCATCAAAATAATTGCTCCATGACTCGACACGTTCAATGGTGTCGTCATAACCATGCAGACCTGTATTGAGCCGTTCGACCCAATTCACCACTGAGACATCATCTATTTCGCTTAACCCAAGGAGTTCGCACCATTTGAGAAAAACCGACTGTGCCTCTGTCTCCCCCCCTTTAAACCGAGCACGATACGGAGGATTTACAAAGCAGGCGTATAGCGCTAATCGCTCAAAAATATCGTCTTTATCAGTGGAAGTCAGATGCCGCACCTCATCCCGACTGAGTGGAGTAGCTATGGCATTTTCCAAATCCCAACTAATCAGCGGCTCCGGATAATCCTCATATTTTGGATCTTTGATGAGATTTTCGTGCCACTCCATCGCCTCTGTCATCAGCATCTCATGAAGCGCTATCAACGCCTGTCGATGCATGCTTTCACCAGCTTCAATCTCAGATTCCGGTGAAAGAACCACAAACTTGAACACGCATCCGGCGCTATCCATTCGCTCACGCAATGATGCAGTGCTTTCTTTTTCAACAACCTTCAACAAAATAACCAACCTCTAAAAAGCTGAATCCATCTAATCAAGTACAAAATCGGAACGAATTTCCGACGTTGAGCAATAGACCTAACTCGCACTGCTTAACTATCCGCATCAGTCTCAAACAAACTGAGATCTGTTTTTCTCCGACAGCTCCAATAAAACTCAAGCACGCAGCTAGTTTCATCATGCCTAAAATCCATAATTTGCTTGTATAGAGATTGAATAGCAGGATCGGCGATATTTTTCATACTATCGATCACCAAACATGTTTCGTAAACACGCACCGCCACTTCTTCAACTTCCGACATATAGTCTTCCAGAGACTTAATCCCAAGAAATCGAGAAAAATGAAACGGAAGGTCCCTGCCAGACCGAAACACATTGCATAGACTGAGAGCTAACAGATCAGCAAAGTATGATCGAGCTCTACAGTCCGGATTCGAAATCAACTCTAAAATCCCTGCATCTCCACACTCTCCTAAAATATTCATATCAACAGCATCAGGATCCTCCGCGTAATCATCGTCAAACAACTCCGCGTCTGTCTCTCTACAAGTCCAGCGCTTGAAATCATCAAACGACCATCTTCCCTCAATAACTTCAGGCACAATTCATGCTCCATCATTTTTCGACTGATATCACTTCAAACGGCCCAGCAGCACATTAAGTGAAAGGGAACAGATTTATTTATTCTATGTCCGTAAGCCCCGTAACTTCCGTCAGAAAGAAACGTCTATTCGATCTACCTTAACTTTTACGAATCGCCCGTTCAGATGAGGATAGTCGTAGTGAATGTCCTGATCCGAAAAATCCACAAAAGATCGAAACACACTCCCATCCAAATACCCATAAAGCGCGCATGAAAATCCGTCATCTTTCATTTCTATCAGTGTAGTGATTGGCTCCTCTGCCGCAGCAACTACATCAGTATCGGCAAGCACCAAATCGAATTCCACTTCATAGGTTTCTCCCACTTCAATTTTTGATGGGCAGTAGCTTGCGAAGCATTTAACTTCCAAGCCCTTAACGAGCAACAAGACCTCCTCTTCAACCACTGGACCTACTGCCAGCACTACGGCTTCATATCTCTTAGTCATTCGCTGGCCTCACTACCTTTTCAAAAACGGACAAGTTCATCTACACTATTATTTATCATCGCCCTCAGATTTATAACGCTGCAAACAGTTAAGAAGAACTATCATAAACCCTCTCTGATCCTTAACATCCTCATCAAAATAAGTGTCAATTTTTGAAAAAACTCCATCGAAATTGTCGCCACAACCTAAAAAATACTCCAAAGTATCAATAAGTAATTGCCGCTCTTTTTGGCTATAGAAAAAAAACTCCGGACGCAGCAAGAGATCAAATAGCTCAGCGAGCTCATTCTCATCATTCACGTCCTTCGAAACTATTATTTCTTCCCTTTTCAAGTCACGTGTATTTTCTATATCAAAAACGAAAAGCAAACTACGTATATCCCAGATATCGTAAGAATTTTTCATTAGTCAAAATCCGTAAAAGCTGTTATGGGCTGACCCGCTGAATTCAAGTAAACTATTGCTCTGGTTTGTTCACCGTACTGCAAGCCGTCTCTCTTAAATCCCTCTCCTACTTTTTTACCCATTTCAATTGGACGCTTGGAAGCATTCAAACCACTCTGTTTAAAAATCAACTGTGCGCGCTGTATCGCATTCATCTGATCGCGATGGCTGAGAAAGTGTGTCGCCGCAGAGGGTATTACGGGCTCGCCCCTTCGCCTTCCTCTCTCGTACCTATCTATTTCGCCGGTCCCAGGGTTCCTGCCTTCTTGCACTCGCTGAAGCTGGGACTGCAGAGTGGTTTGAGCCCCATGTTTCTGTAGAAAGTGGGCCTCATCAATTGAATCTTCCATTTCTTTCAATCGCCTATGAACAACCGCCTCCGCCAATTCATCAATCCGCGCCCTACGCTGATCCCCCGTCAGCTTCGGCAGCGCCGGCTCACCCTCATCAACCTTAACGCCAGTCGTATCATCCGGCGCCCCACACCCAGGCTTATTCGGCGGCGGGCAATTCCCGCTCAACCCCAACGGATCAACCCACCCCGTCGGATTCGGCGTGTACTGGTACTGGTTCAGCCCGCCCGCTAACTTGATCGGATCCGGCGTCAGGTACCGTCCAACCTCCGGATCATAGTACCGATACCGGTTGTAATGCAGACCACTCTCAGCGTCGAAGTACTGCCCTTGAAACCGCAACGGTTGCTCGAGCTGCTCGCCCCCACCAAACGCGAGGCGAGTGACTTTGCCGTAGGCGTTGTACTTCGCCGACCAGACGATTTCGCCGCTGTAATCCGTGAGTTCTTGCGGCGTGCCCAGGTGATCGAGTTGGTAGTAGAACGGGCAGGCTTTGCGCGGCCCTTTGCCGTCGAGCATGGCCAGCGGGCGGAAGCTGCCGGGTTCGTAGACGTAGCTGCGGTAATGTTCGCGGCTGCTTTCGGCGATGAGGTTATCGCCTTGCCAGAAGAACTCGGTGGTGTGGCCGTCGACGGTTTTGGCGATGCGGCGGCCGAAGGCGTCGTAGCGGTAGTTGGCGCTGCGGCCGTCCGGGGTCGTGACGCCGACCAAGCGGTGCTGGCAGTCGTAGCGGTATTCGGTGACGAGTTTTTGCGCGGTGCCGCGGCGTTCGCGGATGAGGTTGCCGAAGGCGTCGTAGTCGTAGTGGCGGTCGCCTTGCATGAGCAGGCGATTGCCTTTGACGGTTGCGCCGCCGGGGCGGTCCTGCATCAGCAGGTTGCCCGCCGGGTCGTGGGCGAAGCTTTCCGGTGGGTCGTCGCGGGTGTGGCGTACGCGGGTCAGGCGGTTGAGCGGGTCGTATTGGTAATTGCGTTGGCCGTGACGGGTGTCGGCGATGCTGTCGAGATTGCCGCTGGCGCTGTAGGCATAGTCGCGGCGATACAGCGTTTGGTGCTGTTGACTGACAGCGTGGGCCTTCAATCGGCCCTGATCGTCGTAGGCATATTCGCTGAGCAGTTGCCCCTGCTGGCGTTGCTGTTCGCGGCCGAAGGCGAATTGGTGAGTGGTGAGTCGCGCGCCGTTGAGGTCGATGGCCGTCAGCCCACCGCCCTTGGCGTGGTGGTAGTCGAGTTTGCAGCCGTCCGGCAGGCGCAGGCGACTCAGTTGGCCGCAGGCGTCGTAGCCATAACGTAACGTGCCCCAGCCTTGGTGCTCGCTGATCAGACGATCCTGCTGGTCGTACTCGAATTCCAGCGGATGGTCGTGACCGTCATCGACGCTGACCAGTCGTCCGAGGCTGTCGTAGCGGTATTCAACCTTGATGCCGTCGGGCAGGGTTTTGACCAGTAGACGCCCCACCGAATCCCGCTGATAAGCCGTCACCAACTGCGAGCCATCCTCGCCGAACTCGGTTTTCTCCAGCAGATGGCCGTTGAGGTCGTAGGCGTACGCCGTGCGTTGGCCGTCGAATCCAGTTTCCTGTCGGATCAAGCCATTGAGCGTGTAGTCCAGGAGATATTTTTCGCCGGATTCGTTTTCGATTTCCGTGAGTAACAGCTGGGCGTTGTCGTAGCGGTACTTCAACTGGGTGCCGTCGGGATTGATCCGGCGGCTGACCAGATGCAGGTCGTCGACGTATTCGTAGCGGGTGACGCGGCCCAGTTCATCGCGTTCGGCGGTGATCTTGCCGTAGGCGTTGTAGCTGAACGCGCGGCTGGCGCCTGTGGGAAGCGTGGTCTGGATCAGTCGGCCAACGCCATCCCATTGGTACTTCGTGACGGCGCCGTGTTCGTCCTGCCGGGTAATCTGCCGCCCCAACGCATCGTAGGAAAACCGTCGCACACCACCATCCGGTAGCGTTTCCTCAACCAACTGCCCCAAGCCATTCCAGACGAACACATGCCGACTGTTGTCCGGGTATCGGATCGACAGCAGCTGACCTTTTTCGTCGTAGTGATAGTGGGTGACATGACCGTCAGGATCGGTCGCTTCCGTGATGTCACCCTGGGCGTTGCGCTGATATTTCCAGACGGCTTTGCCGCGAAACCGTGCGTGCAGGAAACCGTTGCGGTACTCGTAGGCCGTCGGCTCGTCTTCCGGCGGAATCAGCGCAACCAATCGTCCGACTTCGTCGTAACGGTATTCGGTGACGGCGCCGAGCGAATCCTGCTCGGCAATCAGCAGACCGTTGTCGTCGTAAGCCTTGAGGTGCTCGCCGCCGTCCAGCTCGACCTTGCGCACCAGCCGTGCGCGGTCGTCGTGGACGTAAACCTCTTCACTGCCATCGATGTTCTGGACGGTGACACTGCCCTCGTCATCCCAGACATAACGCGTGTCCATCTGCGAAAACGACGCCCAATGGCGGACACATCGGGCAGCCTTGCCGGACCTTTCCCAGTCCCAGAAGAAACTCGCCCCACCAGTCAGTTGCCGCTGCAGGATGACGTGCTGATCGTCGTAGTCGTAGCGCTCGCTTTCGCCGACGGCGTTGGTGGCTTCGATCAGTTGATCGCGTTCGTCGTAGTGATACGTGACCAGCGTCTGTTCGGTGTGCCAGGCCTCGTCGAGGGTGTCGGCCGGATGAAAGCGCTGATACTCCACGGCGACCAAATGGCTGCGGTCATAGCGCAGCAACAATGCGCGACCGGCACCGTTGTCGAGGCGTTTGATGCGGTCTTGTCGATCGCGGGTGATGCGCAGGCGGTTGTCGTAAGCGTCGCTGATCGTTGTCAGTCGGCCGTTTTGAAAGTGATAGAAGCGCGTGTCGTCACCGGCCTGGGCGAGGATCAGTTCTTCTGGTTGATCTCCGAGATAAATCGCCGCCCGCGACAGGCTGTTGTGGATCGCCGGGCGTTCACTGTTTGGCAGCGGGAAAGTGGTCCGACGGTTTTCGTGGTCGATCCAGATGACGGTCTCGCCGTCGATTTCCAGTCGATGCGCGAGGCTGTGACTCCAGCCGAAACCGAGGCCGCAATCGATCTCGGCGGCGCTGGTGCGATAGAGCCGGGTGAAATCGAACGGCAAGATGCCGTCCAGCGCACCGTCGGTCAGGGTCAGCAGTTCTTCGCCCGTGACCATCGACACCGGGCATTTGTTGGTGGCGGTTTTATCAACGGAATCGGCGCTGTCGCCGTTGGGGTTTTTCGCTTGATTCGACGCGTCGTCGTGATGTTCGTCTTTCTTTAGCGAAGCGTTGCGTCGGGCGTCCCAGCGCAGTTGCATCCGACCCTTTTTCAACCCCGACGCGATGCCCCGCGCGGCGACTTTTTTGTAGCGATCGACGTACTCTATGAAGTTGTTGATGATCGTGACCATCGACTTCACGAAGCCCATTGCGGCCTGAAAAATCTGCGCGCCGTACTTGGCCAGGCGCACTGTCAGCCAAGCAATGCCGACTCCAACCACGCTCAGCACCAAGCCAATCAACAAGTCGATGATCAATCCAACCACGACCTTGGAAATGGCTTCCGCCGAGGACCCGGCGAGTTGCGAAGGTGGCAATGCTTCAAGCCATAGCACTGCGGTGCGCATCAGCAAACAGAGCGCCGCCTCGTCGCTGGCCAGCAACATGGCTTTTTCCATCAGGTCGGGGGCGGCTACTGCCAGACCGGCAAGTTGCCCAGCACTTTCGCCAAGCTTCTCGGCAAAAGCGTTGGGGTTCTTCAGGATGTCGGTGAGTTCACCGATGCCATCCCAAACCCCCTGAATGGCTGCCCAACCTCCTGCGAGCATTCCATTGCCTACAGCCGCTAATGACGCTGACGCAGATTGCTGCGACCACTGCGGCTTAAAACCTTCCCACTCTTTGCGTAGCCAACTTTCCAGTTCTAGGGTCAGGCCGTCATAGGACGAGAAGAGATCATCAATTTGCTCTGGAGTGACTTCACTCTGGACATGAACACGATAGAACTTGCCGGGGGTGCCCTTGAACTGTCCTTTACCGTTCTCATTGAGCTCGACCGACTTGCTCTCTCCGCCATCGCTGGCAATCACATCGACCGAAATATTCCCCAATGGAATGTCATAAACCGATTCGAACTTACTCTCGATCTCCAGAATTCCGTTCGCAGGACACCGCGCCAAACCCGAGAAAAAAACATCGTCGCGACTACTCACCGCTGTCGTCGTATCGCCAAGCTTTATCAGCCGCTCCATGTCCAACAGCGAAGGCATGTCCATCGTCCGGCTGACCTTGTCCGCATTCCGGCTCAAGAATTGGCCAAGCTGTTGGCGATACAAAACCAGTGTGTCCTTGAAACCGTCGAGCTCCTGCTCGATCCGTACAATCTGATCCATCAGTCCAGCTCCGTTATCAAGTAATCCACCAAGGCTGATTTCGGTGCTTGAGGCAGATCCGACGCCTCCAGAAAGATCGCGACCTTGTGCCGCAATACGCCCGCCGAAAACGCCTCATAAAGATCAGGTCGGTCCTCGCTCAACCACATCAGCAAGTTGTTAATGCGAGTTGTTGCGGACTCGTTGGCGAGGTGTTTAAGCAGCGATTCGGAAACTTCCCACCACGGAAAAACCCTGGAGATTTTCAACGCACTGCCACCGATGGCGAGCGGCTGGCCATTGATCAAAACGCGGTCAATCACAGGCATTAACTGCGTGGCGTTATCGTCGGTGGACTGAAGAATCGGCAACAAATAACGCCCATCCCAAAAGCGAAAGAACACCGCATTACCATTGGGCAAAAGGACTTGGGTGAGGCTGCGAAGATGCTCAACCAACACCTCCTGAGGGGCAGAAGAAACTGCCAGCCAACCCCAATCACGAGACTCGGTTGTGGCAACCCACTCCAGAAACTCACTGCCAGCAGCGACGATTCCGACATAGGGCATTACCGGTTCCCACTCGGCGTAAGCGGTGTCGGCCCAGATCGGACTGGGTGCTTGAGCGGCGATCGAACGCTGCCAGGCTTTGAACGGTTCAGCGCTGCTCGCGCTGCTGAAAACCGCGAACAATTGCTCGGAAGGTTTGAGCGGTTGGCGATCCAACCAGTCGCGGGGTGACAAGGCATCAGGCTGCACAGACACCCTCCTTGCAGCGCTCACATTCCTCACAGAACGGCGCGTCGCTTTTCAGGCTCAGAATCTGTGCGGCACTCAGCAGCGCTGCCGGGGCGGCGACAAGTTGCAACGGCGTATCCGGCAAGGACGGCGCGGCTGCCATGGCCGGCATCAACGCACCACCGACCTGAATCGGCACGCTGCTGAAAATCCCACCGGGACCAATATTGATCCACTGCCCGCCCGCCTGAATCGTCGCGCTGGCCCCGCCGTCGATCACCACTTGCTGGCCGGCGCTGACATGGAATTGCTGACTGGCATTCAGCGCCTGACTGGTCACGCGAATGTGTCGATCACCAACCACCACCAAGTGATCATCCAGCTTCACTTCGGTCTGGCGCTGGCCATGGGTGATGCGTTGTTCGTCGGCCTTCAGCTCATGGCGAGCAATGCCGGTGACGACAATGCTGCGGGCGTTATCGACCTGCACCTGTTGATCATTCAGTACGTGCTGGGTCCAGTTTCGCTGGGCGCGCAGGTAGATTTCCTCGGCACCTTTGCGATCCTCGATGCGCAATTCGTTGTAACCGCCGCCACCGGGACTGCTCTGGCTGCGGAAAATGCTGCGGGTTTTGTCGGCAGGCAGATCGAGCGGCACCGGGGTTGCGGCGTTTGGCAGGCAACCCATCACCAGCGGTTTATCGGCATCGGCGTCGACGAATCCCACCAGCACTTCCATGCCGACTCGCGGGATCATCACGCTGCCATAACGGTCGTGCGCCCAGCCGGTGGCGACGCGCAGCCAGCAACTGGAGTGTTCATCGAGCTGACCGTCACGGTCCCAAGCCAGCTGAACCTTGACCCGACCGAACTCGTCGCAATGGATTTCGCTGTCAGTCGGGCCAGTGACCACCGCGGGTTGATAGCCGAGCATGCGTGGTTTTTCCGGCCCGAGTGGAGGGCGAAACGAAACGTCCCACGGTGTTGCCAGAAAGGTATTGCGATAGCCCTGGAAATCATCCGGGCCGTCGCTGGTGACTGACTCTTCCAGCACTTGCGGCTGGCGGCCACGGTGTTCGATTTCGGTGATCAACCACAGGTCATTCCATGCCTGACGCGGATGCTCGGCCAAGTGCAGGAAATGCCCGCTGACCAACGCCGATTCGTCGCCACGACCTTCGGCCTGGCGGAAGTCGGCGTTGTGGCGTTCGAGTGCTCGTTGGGCCAGATGCTTGCCGTGTTCGCGGTCGGTGAATTGGCCAGGAAAGTGATAGTCCTCAAGCACCGGTCGCAGCTCGCTGTCGAGGCGGCTTTCAAGTTGCAGGCGAGGTTTTTTGAAGTCGTAGTCGCGACGGGTTACCGCTGTCGTCCGGGTTTCCAGTCGCACGTTGAAACGCTTGATGGCCGGCGCATCCGCCGCCATTCCGCTGCCCGGAAGGTATAGCGTCGGCTCGGGCAGACGAGGGAACACCGTCTGGTCATCACCAAACACCAACAGGTGCCCGTCGATGCTGTGCTGAAAGTGGTAGTGAATGCCGATCTCGGCACACAGCCTCTGGATGAACGCCAGATCGCTTTCAGCGTATTGCACGCAGTACTCGCGCTCTGGGTAGTCACTGCCTAGCCGGAACTCGAAGGCATCGCGCTGGATGCCGTGATCCTTAAGGACCTGCGTGATGATCGCCGGCACGTTTTTGTGCTGGAAGATCCGCTGATTGATGCGCTGACCGAGGTAGGCCAGACGCGGCACGAGGCTGATTTGGTAGCCCGTCAGGCGTTGTCCGGAATCGCTTTGGCCGACCCGAAAAATCTGACCATGAATGCCGGAACCCTGAGCATCGAAACTCAGAAAGGCCTGACGGTGCAGCAGGCTTTCGAGTTCGATATCCGGCCGTTCGCTGACCAGTTCCAGGTCAAAACGGTAGGGCTGGCTGATGGCTTCCGTGCCCGAGAACTCAAGTACCTTGAGTTCATTCTGGACGCCGTCGATCGTCAACGTGAAACGCGGTTGATTGGCAGGAGCGAACATCCGATGTGTCTCTGCAGAATGAAGGCGGGCGATTCTGCATGAGCGACAAGGGGCATTGATGGAGGGACAGGGAAATCAGATTTGCCCTACTTTTTTAGAGATTTCCCCTTCAACAATCAGCGTGTTTGGCTACAGACATCTCCTTCAAAACCACCACTAACCACTGTGGGAGCGAGCTTGCTCGCGATGGCGTCGGATCAGTCGACATAATTATTGAATGATCTACCGCTATCGCGAGCAAGCTCGCTCCCACAGGGGATAGATAGGGATTCGAGATTTGCATGGTCCAAAAAAAACGGCCCGCCTCCAAAAGGAAGCGGGCCGTTTTCATGTTTGGCGAAAGGTCAGAGCATCAGCTCATCCCGATCACTTGTTCAGGCGGAAATCTGCCTCGGCAGCAGCGAAGCGCTGAAGCATGCCTTTAGTAGGCGCGCCCAGTTTGCTGACGATGTAGATCGCCAGGCTGGCGAAGATGAAACCAGGGATGATTTCGTACAGGCCCAGCAGTTCGAAGTGTTTCCAGACGATCACGGTGATCGCGCCGACCAGGATACCGGCCAGTGCACCGTCGCGGGTCATGTCTTTCCAGATCACGGAGATCAGGACAACCGGACCGAAAGCAGCGCCGAAACCAGCCCAGGCGTAGCTGACCAGACCCAGTACACGGTTTTCCGGGTTAGCGGCCAGAGCGATAGCGATCAAGGCAACCAGCAGCACCATGGCACGACCGACCCAGACCAGTTCTACCTGGGAGGCGGTTTTACGCAGGAAGGTTTTGTAGAAGTCTTCGGTCAGGGCGCTCGAGCAAACCAGCAATTGGCAGCTCAGGGTGCTCATCACAGCAGCCAGAATGGCCGACAGCAGTACACCGGCAACCCATGGATTGAACAGAATTTTGGCCAGTTCGATGAACACACGTTCGTGGTTTTCGCTCACGGGCATTGCCACGGCAGGGTTTGCCGAGAAGTAGGCAATACCGAAGAAGCCTACAGCCACGGTGCCGCCCAGGCACAGGATCATCCAGGTCATAGAGATGCGGCGAGCGTTAGCGATCGACTTGACCGAATCCGCCGCCATGAAACGCGCCAGGATGTGCGGCTGACCGAAGTAGCCAAGGCCCCAGCCCATCAACGAGATGATGCCGATGAAGGTGGTGTTTTTCAGCATGTCGAAGTTGCTTGGATCTTGCGCTTCGATGGCCAGGAACGTGGTATCGATGCCACCGGTGGCCAGCAGCACGATGATCGGCGTCAGCAACAGGGCGAAGATCATCAGCGTGGCTTGTACGGTGTCAGTCCAGCTCACTGCCAGGAAACCACCGACGAAGGTGTAGGCAATCGTCGCTGCAGCGCCAGCCCACAGTGCAGTCTCGTAGGACATGCCGAAGGTGCTTTCAAACAGACGGGCGCCGGCCACGATGCCGGATGCGCAGTAGATGGTGAAGAACACCAGGATCACGACCGCGGAGATGATCCGCAGCAGGCCGCTTTTGTCTTCGAAACGGCTGGAGAAGTAATCCGGCAGGGTCAGCGCATCGCCGTTGTGCTCGGTCTGCACGCGCAGACGGCCGGCGACGAACAGCCAGTTCAGGTAAGCACCGATGATCAGGCCGATGGCGATCCAGCTTTCGGACAGACCGGACATGTAGATAGCGCCCGGCAGGCCCATCAACAACCATCCGCTCATGTCGGAGGCGCCGGCGGACAATGCAGTCACGACGCTGCCCAGGCTGCGACCGCCCAGAATGTAGTCAGAAAGGTTGTTGGTGGAGCGATAGGCCATGAAGCCGATCAGCACCATTGCTGCGATGTAGATCACGAACGTGATCAGTGTTGGATTGCTTACGCTCATTAAGTGATGCCCTGGCTTTGTTTTTATGTAGCGGCAGAGTGTGAAGCCGCCGACAAACGACAATGTTTGTTCAGACGATTTCGGGGCCCGCGCATTTATGACTGATGTTTCCCCAGGAAAGCCATCAGCCGGTGCACCTGTCTTTTTTGACCGGTTGCACCTTGGGCGCGAATGCTATTCAACAAAGCAAATAAGGTGCAACCAGTTTCTTGAGAATAAGTTGCACCTAGTCGGATTTACCTGAAAAAACCCCGTTTTTGCTCCCTTTTAGCGCAGTCCTGTCGGTTTACTAGAAGCAAAAGCACCAAGCAGGAGCGGTACGTTCGTACCGGAATTTATTTCCTGACGAGCTGCGTATTATTCCGACAAAAAAAGGGTTGCACCCGGTTGCACCTCGACGGTTGCACGGCTAATCTTGCCGCCAGCTGATGCCACGCGGTTGTGGCAAACATGAGGATAAAAATATGGCTACCACCACCCTTGGGGTCAAACTTGACGACCCGACCCGCGAGCGCCTCAAGGCTGCCGCGACCTCGATTGATCGCACGCCACACTGGCTGATCAAGCAGGCAATTTTCAATTACCTGGAAAAACTCGAGGGTGGTGCAACCCTGACCGAGCTGAGCGGTTTGATCAGCAAAGACGCTGACGACGCCGGCGAAGTCCACGCCGACCACGCGCACCAGTGCTTCCTGGAATTCGCCGAAAGCATCCTGCCGCAATCGGTACTGCGCGCTTCGATCACCGCCGCTTACCGTCGCCCTGAGCCGGAAGTGGTGCCGATGCTGATCGAGCAGGCTCGCCTGCCGATCGCCATGGCCGAAGCCACCAACAAGCTCGCCGCCTCGATTGCCGAAAAACTGCGCAATCAGAAGAGCGCCGGCGGCCGTGCCGGGATTGTTCAGGGCCTGTTGCAGGAATTTTCCCTGTCGTCCCAGGAAGGCGTGGCGCTGATGTGCCTGGCCGAAGCGCTGCTGCGCATCCCGGACAAAGGCACGCGTGACGCACTGATCCGCGACAAAATCAGCACAGGCAACTGGCACCCGCACTTGGGCAACAGCCCGTCGCTGTTCGTCAACGCCGCCACGTGGGGCTTGCTGCTGACCGGCAAACTGGTCGCCACCCACAACGAAGCCGGCCTGACTTCGTCCTTGAGCCGCATCATCGGCAAGAGCGGCGAGCCGATGATCCGCAAGGGCGTCGACATGGCCATGCGCCTGATGGGCGAGCAGTTCGTGACCGGCGAAACCATCGCCGAAGCCCTGGCCAACGCCAGCAAGTTCGAAGCCAAAGGCTTCCGCTATTCCTACGACATGCTGGGTGAAGCCGCACTCACCGAGCACGACGCCCAGAAGTACCTGGCCTCGTACGAACAAGCCATCCACTCGATCGGCAAAGCGTCCCACGGTCGTGGGATTTATGAAGGTCCTGGCATTTCCATCAAGCTGTCGGCACTGCACCCGCGTTACAGCCGTGCGCAGTACGAGCGCGTGATGGACGAGCTGTACCCGCGCCTGCTGTCGCTGACCTTGCTGGCCAAGCAATACGACATCGGCCTGAACATCGACGCCGAAGAAGCTGACCGCCTCGAGCTGTCGCTGGATCTGCTGGAACGCCTGTGCTTCGAGCCGCAACTGACCGGCTGGAACGGCATCGGTTTCGTGATCCAGGCTTATCAAAAGCGTTGCCCGTACGTGATCGACTACGTGATCGACCTGGCTCGCCGCAGCCGTCATCGCCTGATGATCCGCCTGGTGAAAGGCGCGTACTGGGACAGCGAAATCAAACGCGCCCAGGTCGAAGGCCTGGAAGGCTATCCGGTCTACACCCGCAAGGTGTACACCGACGTTTCCTACATCGCCTGCGCCCGCAAACTGCTGTCGGTACCGGAAGTCATCTACCCGCAGTTCGCCACGCACAACGCCCACACCTTGTCGGCCATTTACCACATCGCCGGTCAGAACTATTACCCCGGCCAGTACGAGTTCCAGTGCCTGCACGGCATGGGCGAACCGTTGTACGAACAGGTTGTAGGCAAAGTTTCCGAAGGCAAGTTGAACCGTCCGTGCCGCGTGTACGCACCGGTCGGCACTCACGAAACGCTGTTGGCGTACCTGGTGCGTCGCCTGTTGGAAAACGGTGCGAATACCTCGTTCGTCAACCAGATCGCCGATCAGTCCATCTCGATTCAGGCGCTGGTGGCCGATCCTGTGGCCAGCATCGAGCGGATGGCTACGCTGGAAGGCGGCTTCGGCCTGCCGCACCCGCGCATCCCACTGCCGCGTGATCTTTATGGTGCCGAGCGCGCCAACTCCAGCGGCATCGACATGGCCAACGAACATCGTCTGGCTTCGCTGTCCTGCGCCTTGCTGGCAACCGCTCATAACAACTGGAAAGCCGCGCCGATGCTCGGTTGCACCTCAAACACTGAAACCCCTGCGCCAGTCCTGAACCCGTCCGATCTGCGTGACGTGGTTGGCTATGTACAGGAAGCGACCGTCGAAGACGTCGACAACGCGATCCAGTGCGCCCTGAATGCTGCGCCGATCTGGCAGGCCACCCCGCCCGCCGAACGCGCCGCGATTCTGGAACGTGCCGCCGACTTGATGGAAGGCGAGATCCAGCCGCTGATGGGCCTGCTGGCTCGCGAAGCCGGCAAGACCTTCGCCAACGCCATCGCCGAAGTGCGTGAAGCCGTGGACTTCCTGCGTTATTACGCGGTGCAGGCGCGCAACGATTTCACCAACGACGCCCACCGCCCATTGGGTCCGGTGGTCTGCATCAGCCCGTGGAACTTCCCGCTGGCAATTTTCAGTGGCCAAGTCGCTGCTGCATTGGCCGCCGGTAACCCGGTACTCGCCAAGCCTGCGGAACAAACCCCGCTGGTGGCTGCTCAAGCCGTGCGTTTGCTGCTCGAAGCCGGGATTCCGGAAGGCGTGCTGCAACTGCTGCCGGGCCGTGGCGAAACCGTCGGTGCCCGTCTGGTCGGCGACGATCGGGTCAAAGGCGTGATGTTCACCGGCTCCACCGAAGTCGCCCGTTTGCTGCAACGCAACGTCGCGGGTCGTCTGGATGCACAAGGTCGCCCGATTCCGCTGATCGCCGAAACCGGTGGCCAGAACGCGATGATCGTCGACTCTTCGGCACTGACCGAACAAGTTGTGATCGACGTGGTGTCGTCGGCCTTCGACAGCGCTGGTCAACGTTGCTCGGCACTGCGCGTGCTGTGCTTGCAGGAAGATTCCGCTGACCGCGTCATCGAAATGCTTAAAGGTGCCATGGCTGAATGCCGCCTCGGCAACCCGGAGCGGCTGTCCGTGGACATCGGCCCGGTAATCGACGCCGAAGCCAAGGCCGGTATCGAGAAGCACATCCAGGGCATGCGTGACAAAGGTCGCAGCGTGTACCAGGTGGCCATCGCCAACACCGAAGAAGTCAAACGCGGCACCTTCGTGATGCCGACGCTGATCGAACTGGAAAGCTTCGACGAGCTGCAACGGGAGATCTTCGGTCCGGTGCTGCACGTGGTTCGCTACAAGCGCAAAGACATCGATCAGTTGATCGGTCAGATCAACGCTTCCGGCTACGGCCTGACCTTGGGCGTGCACACTCGCATCGACGAGACCATCGCCAAGGTGATCGACAACGTCAACGCCGGTAACGTCTACGTGAACCGCAACATCGTGGGTGCTGTGGTGGGTGTACAACCGTTCGGTGGCGAAGGCCTGTCGGGTACTGGCCCGAAAGCCGGCGGTCCGTTGTACCTGTACCGTCTGCTGTCGACGCGTCCTACCGATGCAATCGAACAATCCTTCGCTCGCGGTGATGCCATCACGGCACCGGACGTTCGTCTGCGTGATGCCATGAGCAAACCGCTGAAGGCCCTGCAAGCCTGGGCTGACAGTAACAAGTTTGCCGACCTGAGCACCCTGTGCGTGCAGTTCGCGGCGCAATCGCAAAGCGGGATCACCCGTGTTCTGGCGGGCCCGACCGGCGAGCGCAACAGCTACGCCATCCTGCCGCGCGAACACGTGCTGTGCCTGGCGGAAGTCGAAGGCGATCTGCTGACGCAACTGGCGGCGGTATTGGCCGTCGGCGGTTCGGCGGTATGGCCGGAAGCTGAATTGACCAAGGCATTGTTCGCACGTCTGCCGAAGGAAGTTCAGGCGAAGATCAAGCTGGTTTCCGACTGGAGCAAGGACGAAGTGCTGTTTGATGCGGTTCTGCATCACGGCCATTCCGATCAGCTGCGCGCGGTCTGCCAGCAAGTGGCCAAGCGTGCCGGTGCGATTGTCGGGGTTCATGGTTTGTCGCAAGGCGAGACCAACATTGCGCTGGAGCGTCTGGTGATCGAGCGGGCGTTGAGCGTTAACACTGCTGCGGCGGGTGGTAATGCGAGCTTGATGACTATCGGTTAAACCGCAATAAGACCGGGCATCCGCAATGGGTGTCCGGCGTTTTAGAAGCAAGATCAATAGATCGCAGCCTTCGGCAGCTCCTACAGGGGATCGTGTTTCTCTGTAGGAGCTGCCGAAGGCTGCGATCTTTTGCTTCTCCATCACCAAGATCAATCATCCTGTTCACCCCGCCCTCCCCACGCCTAGACTCGGTCCATTCCAAAAAAAGGTAGGCCGCCATGTCCGAGACGTTGCTCAGTTCCCGCAATCTGGCTTTCGAGCTGTATGAAGTCCTTGATGCCGAGGGCCTGACCCAGCGTGAGCGTTTCGCCGAGCACAACCGCGAGACTTTCGATGCTGCCATCGGCACTGCCCGCAACATCGCCGAGAAGTTTTTCGCCCCGCACAATCGCAAGGGCGACGAAAACGAACCGCGCTACGAGAACGGTCAGGCAATTCTGATTCCGGAAGTGAAACCGGCGGTGGATGCCTTCCTTGAAGCCGGCTTCCTCAACGCCGCACGCAGTTTCGACGCGGGCGGGATGCAACTTCCTACGCTGTTGTCCCAGGCCTGTTTTGCGCACTTTCAATCCGCCAACGCGGCGTCGACCTCTTATCCGTTCCTGACCATGGGCGCGGCGAACCTGATCGAAAGCTTCGGCACGGAGGAGCAGAAACAGCGCTTCCTGCAACCGATGATCGACGGTCGCTTCTTCGGCACCATGGCGCTGACCGAACCGCATGCCGGCTCGTCGCTGTCGGATATTCGTACCCGCGCAGAGCCTGCGTCTGACGGCACGTATCGACTCAAGGGCAACAAGATCTTCATCTCCGGCGGTGATCACCCGCTGTCGGAAAACATCGTGCACATGGTGCTGGCCAAGCTGCCGGATGCACCGGCGGGTGTGAAAGGGATTTCGCTGTTCATCGTGCCCAAGTTTCTGGTCAACGATGACGGCAGTCTGGGCAAACGTAACGATGTGCTGCTGGCCGGCTTGTTCCACAAGATGGGCTGGCGCGGTACCACGTCCACCGCGCTGAACTTCGGCGACAACGGCGAGTGTGTCGGCTACCTCGTGGGCAAGCCTCATCACGGCTTGAGCTACATGTTCCAGATGATGAACGAGGCGCGGATCGGCGTCGGCATGGGCGCGGTGATGCTCGGTTACGCCGGTTATTTGTACTCCCTGGAGTACGCCCGCGAACGTCCGCAAGGTCGCGTGCCGGACAGCAAGGACCCGAACACCGCACCGGTGGCGATCATTCAACATGCCGACGTCAAACGCATGTTGCTGACCCAGAAAGCCTACGTCGAAGGCTCGTTCGACTTAGGGTTGTACGCGGCACGGTTGTTTGACGACACCACGACCCTTGAGACTGAAGCCGAGCGCAAACAGGCCCACGAACTGCTGGATTTGCTCACGCCGATCGTCAAATCCTGGCCGTCGGAGTTTTGCCTGAAAGCTAACGAACTGGCGATCCAGATACTCGGTGGCCATGGTTACACCCGCGAATACCCGGTGGAGCAGTATTACCGCGACAACCGCTTGAACCCGATCCACGAAGGGACTCACGGCATTCAATCGCTGGACTTGCTGGGCCGCAAACTGGCACAGAACGGTGGTGCGGGGCTCAAGCAATTGATCCGTCTGATTGCCGATACCGCCGAGCGCGCTCAAGCGTATGAATCGTTGACCGCGCTGCGTGAGCCGCTGGAGAAACTGGTGGCGCGTCTGCAAACCGTGACCATTGGTTTGCTGACGGATTTGGGGCAAGGCAAGGTTAATAGCAGCCTGGCGAACTCGGCGCTGTACCTGAAAGTGTTCGGGCACACGGTGATTGGCTGGCGCTGGCTGGAGCAGGCGATTCGCGCTGAGGAAGGGCTGGCCAAAGGGAATGTGGCGGATGTGAGCTTCTATAAAGGCAAGTTGCAGGCGGCGCGGTATTTTCTGACGTGGGAAGTGCCGGGTTGCCACCATGAATTGGCGATTCTTGAGGCTCGGGATGATGTGTGTCTGACGATGCAGGATGAATGGTTCTGATCACAAACTTGCAGCGCTGCTGAATACCAATCGCGAGCAAGCTCGCTCCCACAGTTGACCGTGTTCCAATGTGGGAGCGAGCTTGCTCGCGATGGCGTCAGTGCACGCACCAAATGTTTAGCTCAGCTTGAAGCTACCCATCTGTCGCGCCAAATCATCGGCCAACCGCTGCAACGTCTGACAATCCTCGCGACAAGCCCTGACCTCCCCCGCGGTGGCACGGGCCAAATCAGAAATCCCCTGCACGTTCCGGTTAATCTCTTCCGTCACCGCCGACTGCTCTTCCGTCGCCGCCGCCACCTGATGGTTCATGTCGCTGATGCGTTCCACCTGTCCGGTAATCGCCGTCAACGACGCCCCGGTGCGCTGGCTCGACTCGACGCCCGTGCCCGTCGCCGCTTGCCCGGAATGCATCGACGACACCGCGTTCTCCGCGCCTTGCTTGAGGCTGCCAATCATCTGCTGAATCTCATCAGTCGACGACTGCGTCCGCCGCGCCAACGTCCGCACTTCATCCGCGACTACTGCAAACCCACGGCCCATGTCCCCGGCCCGCGCCGCTTCGATGGCCGCGTTGAGCGCCAGCAAATTGGTCTGCTCGGAAATCCCGCGAATCACTGCCAACACCTGATCGATGGATGCCACCTGATGAGCCAACTCGCCCACCGCACTGGCAGCGAGGCCAATCTCATCGGACATGCTCTCAATATGCCGGATCGACCCGCCCACCACTTCCCGCGCCTGCATCGCCTCATCGCGGGCAGTTTGCGAAGCCACCGCAGCGTTGCCGGCGTTCTGGGCGATTTCCTGCACGGTCAGGCCCATTTCGTGGACGGCGGTGGCGACCATGTCGGTCATTTCCTGCTGCCGGCCGGAGCGTTCGGCGGTGTTGTCCACCACCCGCGCCACCTGGCCGACTGCCGTGCGTAAACGCTCGCTGGTGGTCAGCACTTCGCCGATCATGTCGCGCTGACTTTCCAGGAATCGATTGAAGCCGCGAGCCAGGTCGCCCAGTTCATCGGCGCGACTGGAATCTAACCTGTGGGTCAAATCTCCACCACCGCTACCGATGGCTACCAGCGCCGCTGTTACCTGACGGATCGGCCGCACCAATCCACGGGCCAACAACACCACCAGCATCAGGCAAACCAGCGCCACCGCCAGGCCGATACCGCTGCTCATCCACATCGCGCGGCGGGCTTCGGCGTAGATCTGCGACTGCGGCACTTCGGCCACCAGGGTCCAACCCAAGTCCCGCAACGGCAGGCTCAATGCCAGGAAATCTTCGCCATCGCGATCGAAGCTGCTGTGGGTGGCAGCTTGTTGGCCCATGACGGCTTGCGCTGCCGGGGCGCCAATCTGTTCGGACAAGGAGCGTTTGCCGCTGAACTGCGCTTCGGGGTGAACCTGGATCAAACCGTCGGAACGCACGAGATAGACCTTGCCGCGCTCACCGAAGTTGAAGTTGTGGATCAGCTCCGACAGCTCTTTCATGCTCAGGCCAAGCCCGGCAACGCCCACAACTTTGCCGGCCTGCTCGACCTTGAGGTCGATGAACAGCGCCAACTCTCCGGTCGCGGTGTCATTGTCGATGTTGAGGGTGCGCGGCTGGTTGCTGTCGAGGAACGAGTAGAACCAGGCGTCTTTGGGGTTGGAGCGGCTGAGGGTCCGGTCCAGGCCTTTTTCCGTGAAGTAGTGGTTTGAAGCAGTGCCGACGATCAGCGCGGTAAAGGCTTTGTGCTCGGCGCGAATGCCTTCCAGATAGGTGACGAAGGTGTTGGTCTGAGCACTGTTTTCACCCCCGACCAACCAGTCGCGCACCATGCTATTGCTGGCGATGTCCTTGGCGGCGGTGAGGGGTTGAACGAGGATTCGCTCGATGTCGTTGCGCATCGCTTCGATGCTCGACGGTAGCGCTTGTTCGACCAGATAGCGCTCGGCGAGACGGTTGACCACGAGGGTATAAATGCCAACCACGATCAGAATACTGACCAGCAGGGCGGTGCCCATGCTCAGGATCAACTGCCATTGAATACTGCGTCGCCAGAACTGCATGGAGCACCCCCAAAGAATAAGAGGCTGAAACGCTGCAACTGGCGTGCCGATTGTATACAAACCGTTAAAAACTACGCTCACATACAACAATTACTTGCACGCAATTTTTATAAAGAGTGGCGCCCTATCGGCGGAGACCGTCTGTCAGCTGCAATGAAGACCTGTCAACTTTGACAGGTTACAGAGCTTTGTCTCCAGGCTTAGTCTTTCCACTCCGCAGGATCAACTGCCGGGAATGACAAGGAGCTGGAACATGACTGGTGACAAGGGTTCTTCAGTGCCCCAAGCAATGCTCGACAATGATGCGTTTATCAAAGCAGCCAGCGTCGGCGATACGGTCGTAGTAGGTAGCACTACCCAGACGGTGACCAAAAAGCAATTTTCCGAATCCAACGAAATAGTCGTTCGATACTTCGCTGAAATCTTCCTGGCCAACAACACCACGTACAAGACGTCGCAACCGTTCAGTGGCAACGAATACCTTGCCCTTCTCGAGCCTGGCAACCACGTCAAGATCGGCTCGAATACTTACGTCGTCACCAATACGGAATTCGTTAAAGAAGCCAATGGCGCGCAACTAAGGAGAGTCAACTGGCGCCCGGCAGTTTGAAAAACCGATACGGGGGAGTCTTTTGAGTTGTAGCGCCCCGGATGACCAAGGCGCCTTGATGTGCGGAGTCAGCCTTGCTGGCCGATCGTCTTGGAGATCACTTCAACCGTGGCGCTGACTTGCTCTTGGTAACGGTCGAGTTCCTGCTTGTGCTGTTTCTGCATTTCGATCTGCTGGGAGCACAGATTCATCGCGGCCAGCACCAGCAAGCGGTCACCGATCAGGGTCGGGTACTTCTTTTTGGTGTCGGCCAAAGCAGCCTTCAACATTAATGCGGCGTCCAGCAGGGTTTGCTCTTCCCCGGCCGGCGCCTTGATCGAATAGTCCTCCCCCAGGATCGAGACGACTTTTACCCCTGCGGCGCCGTGATTCATGCGCTGACTGGGCCGGCGCTAACGCGCTCAACCAGGGCCTGGATACGTGCGGCGGTGGCACCTTGTTTCTCTTCCTGTTCCATCAGGCTCAGCTGCAGGCTTTCGTTTTCATCCTTGGCCTGGGCCAATTCTGCGCTCAGGGTTTGGTTAGTGCCGAGCAGGGTCTGGTTCTGTTGCACCAGGTCGCTGACCAGCTGTTCCAATTGGCTTAGGGATGCTTCCAACATTTTGATTTTCCAAGCATTTTCAAGGGGCGCGTACGATAAAGAAAAGTCACCACGGATGCCAGGGTTATTGGGGCGCAAGGCCTTGATTTTCCTGGCAGGCGACCTTCCTCGCGAACTTTAAAGACTGTGATTGGCGGATCTGGTTCCTGCACTTCGTCGCCGGAGCCTTTGTGCGACAAAAACGCGCAGGGCCTCAAGACTTTAGTCGTATGACCGATAAGTCACCCATACGTCAGTCTCAGCGCCGCACGGATGCGCCCTTTTCGGTAAACACCATGTCCCTTCGTAATATGAATATCGCGCCACGGGCGTTCCTCGGTTTTGCCCTGATTGGCGGCCTGATGCTGATTCTGGGTGTGTTTGCCTTGAACCAGATGAGCAAGATTCGCGGTGCCGCCGAGGACATCACCTTGAGCAGCGTGCCGAGCATCAAAAGCCTCGACGAGTTCACGCAACTCACCCTGCGCCTGCGGGTGTTGTCCTACCGTTTGCTGGTGAATCGCGAATCGGACGTGCAGCAGAAAACCTTCGAGCTGTTTGAACTGCGCAATCAGCAGATTCGCGACGCTCAACGAGTCTACGAACCGCTGATCGACGGCCCGCAGGAACGCGCGGCTTATGATCAATACGTGCAGTTATTGGCGCAGTATCGCCAACTCGAAGACCGGATGAAGACGCTGTCGCGCAACAACCAGGTCGACGAACTGCGCACCATGCTCAACAGCGAATTGCTCTCCAACTCCGAAGCGGTCAACTCGGCCCTCGCGAAGTTGCTTGAGATCAACACTCAGCAGACCCTCGACACCAATCAGCAAGCTGCGGACCAGTACTCCTCGGCCTTCAACCTGGTGGTCGCCCTGCTAGTGATCGCGACCGGCCTGACCCTGCTTTTCGCCTGGTTGCTGACCAACAGCATCACCAAGCCGATCGCCAATGCCCTGAGCGCTGCCGAAGAAATTGCTGAAGGCAACCTGACTCGCCCGATCACAGTAGACGGTGAGGATGAAGCCGGCCGCTTGCTGCTGGCCATGTCGAAGATGCAGGACAAGCTGCGCGACACCCTGCAACGGATTTCTGGTTCCGCCACGCAACTGGCGTCCGCCGCTGAAGAGCTCAACAGTGTCACCGACGAAAGCGCCCGTGGCCTGACCCAGCAAAACAACGAAATCGAACAGGCCGCCACCGCGGTCAACGAAATGACCAGCGCCGTGGAAGAAGTCGCGCGCAATGCCGTCAGCACGTCCGAAGCCTCGAAAAATGCCACCACCTCCGCCGGTGATGGCCGTGACCTGGTGCAAGAAACCGTCAGCGCCATCGAACGCATGAGCGCCGATGTGCAAAGCACCGCGACCCTGATTGGCGACCTGGCCAACGAGTCCCGTGACATCGGTAAAGTGCTGGACGTGATTCGCGGTCTGGCTGACCAGACCAACTTGCTGGCATTGAACGCAGCCATCGAAGCCGCCCGTGCCGGTGAGGCCGGTCGTGGTTTCGCCGTGGTAGCGGACGAGGTTCGTGCCTTGGCCCATCGCACCCAGCAGTCGACCAGCGAAATCGAACGCATGATCGGCAGTATCCAGAGCGGTACCGAACACGCGGTGGATTCGATGCGCAACAGCACCGAGCGTGCTGAATCGACCTTGAACATCGCCCGTGGTGCGGGCATGTCGCTGGACACTATTAATAGCGCGATCGTCGAAATCAACGAACGCAACCTTGTCATCGCCAGTGCGGCCGAAGAGCAGGCACAGGTTGCCCGCGAAGTGGATCGCAACCTGGTGAACATCCGTGATCTGTCGGTGCAGTCGGCGACCGGGGCGAATCAGACGAGTGCCGCGAGCAATGAGCTGTCGCGGTTGGCGCTGGACCTGAACAACATGGTTGGGCGGTTTAGCCTCTAAACAAAGATCGCATCACTGCCGAAAAGATCGCAGCCTCGTTTCACTCGACAGCTCCTACAGGTTTACGCAGATCCTTTGTAGGAGCTGTCGAGTGAAACGAGGCTGCGATCTTTTGATCTGAAAAACCTTTTTGACAGCATCACATTTCAACAGGTTAGAATCGCTGGCACGCAGACTGCATGGTCAGTTTGCGCCCGCCTTTCAGCTTTCTGGAGTACTGCCTTTGAATGCGACGACCATCAACAGCCTGTTCTTGATCGGCGCGTTGCTGGTAGGTGCAAGCATTCTGGTGAGCTCACTTTCATCGCGCCTCGGTATCCCGATTCTGGTGATCATCCTCGCGGTGGGCATGTCGGCCGGCGTCGATGGCGCCGGCATTATTTTCGATAACTACCCAACGGCTTATCTGGTCGGCAACCTCGCGCTGGCAGTCATCCTGCTCGACGGCGGTTTGCGCACCCGGGTTTCCAGCTTCCGCGTGGCGTTATGGCCGGCGCTTTCGCTGGCGACGGTCGGGGTGTTGATCACCACCGGGCTGACCGGCATGGCCGCCGCGTGGCTGTTCAACCTGAACCTGATTCAGGGCCTGCTGATCGGCGCTATCGTCGGCTCCACCGACGCCGCGGCGGTGTTCTCGCTGCTCGGCGGCAAAGGCCTGAACGAACGGGTGACCGCCAGCCTCGAGATCGAGTCCGGCAGCAACGACCCGATGGCGGTGTTCCTCACCGTGACCCTGATCGACATGCTCGCCAGCGGCCAGACCGGTCTGCATTGGAGCCTGCTCGGGCACTTGATGCGTGAGTTCGGTATCGGTGCCGTCATCGGCCTGGGCGGCGGCTGGGTCATGCTGCAACTGGTCAACCGTATCCACTTGGCCACCGGCCTTTATCCGATCCTGGTCATTGCTGGCGGACTGGTCGTGTTTGCCCTGACCAACGCCTTGCATGGCAGCGGCTTTTTGGCGGTTTACCTGTGCGGCCTGGTCATCGGCAATCGCCCGGTGCGCAGCCGCCACGGCATTTTGCACATGCTCGATGGCATGGCCTGGCTGGCACAAATCGGCATGTTCCTGGTGCTGGGGCTGCTGGTAACTCCCCACGACTTGTTGCCGATTGCCCTGCCCGCTCTGGGCCTGGCGCTGTGGATGATTCTGTTTGCGCGGCCGTTGTCGGTGATCGTCGGCCTGCTGCCGTTCAAGGCGTTCCATGGGCGCGAGAAGGCGTTCATTTCCTGGGTCGGGTTACGCGGCGCGGTCCCGATCATTCTGGCGGTGTTCCCGCTGATGGCCGGCCTGCCCAACGCCCAACTCTATTTCAACCTCGCCTTCTTTATCGTGTTGGTGTCGCTGCTGGTGCAGGGTACGAGCCTGCCGTGGGTGGCAAAGCTGTTGAAAGTGACCGTTCCGCCGGAGCCGGCGCCGATCTCCCGCGCAGCCCTGGAAGTGCATGTCACCAGTGAGTGGGAGCTGTTCGTTTATCGCCTCGGTGCCGAGAAATGGTGCATCGGCTCACCCCTTCGCGAACTGAAAATGCCCGAAGGCACCCGGATTGCAGCACTGTTTCGTGGCCAACAACTGCTCCATCCGTCGGGTAGTACGGTGCTCGAAGTCGACGATTTGCTGTGCGTAATCGGCCATGAACACAACCTTCCGGCCCTCGGAAAACTCTTCAGCCAAGCACCGCAACGGGGCCTCGATTTGCGCTTCTTCGGCGACTTCGTACTCGAAGGAGACGCCCAGTTGGCTGCGGTCGCGGCGCTGTACGGGTTGAAAGTCGAAGGCATCGATCCGGACATGTCGCTCGGCCATTTCATTGCCCAGAAAGTGGGCGGTGCCCCAGTAGTCGGTGACCAGGTGGAGTGGAACAACACCATTTGGACCGTCGCGGTCATGGAAGGGAACAAGATCGGTAAAGTAGGCGTCAGATTCCCCGAAGGAAGTCGCCCCGGTCCGGGCTTGTTCCTCTAAACTCCACACTTCGTCTCGCTTTCGATCGGTCTCTATGTCAACCCTGCGCACGTTTATCATCACGGCCCTGCTGGGCTTGAGTCTTTCTGTCGGTACATTGCAAGCGGCCGAACCGCCGTCCAGCGAAGCCGTGCAGGCGAACCTGAACAAGATCGCCGACCGCAAATTGCCGGAAGCCGATCAGAAAGCCCTGCAGAGCATCCTGCAAAGCACGCTGACACAGCTCAACAACAAGCGTGATTACGAGCAGAAACTGGCCGATCTCAAGCAGCAACTGGCCAACGCCCCAAAGCAGAACATCGAGAACCAGCGAGAACTGACCAAGCTCAAAGCCTCCAAAGTGCTGCCAGTACCGCAGCGCTATGCCAAAGAGCCTATTCAGCAACTGGAGCAAATGCTCACCGAGCGCTCCACCCAGCAAAGCGATCTGCAGAAAGCCCTGGCTGACGCCAACAGTCTGGTGATTACTGCCCAGACCCGCCCCGAGCGCGCACAGGCCGAAATTTCCACCAGCCAGACTCGCATCCAGCAGATCAACAACATCCTCAAGATCGGCAAAGACGCCGGCAAGACCTTGACCCCTGAGCAACGCGACCTGCTCAACGCCGAACTCGCGGCACTGAATGCCCTGATCCCGTTGCGTCGCCAGGAACTGGCCGGCAACAACCAGTTGCAGGACTTGGGCAACAGCCAGCATGACTTGCTTTCGGAAAAATCCGATCGCCTGGATCAGGAAATCCAGGAGCTGCAAACCCTGATCAACCAGAAGCGCCTGGCCCAGTCCCAAGAGACGGTGACGCAGCAGTCCATCGAAGCGCAGAAGTCCGGCGGCAGCACCCTGCTGGCTACCGAGAGCGCGGCCAACCTGAAACTTTCGGACTACCTGCTCAAAAGTACTGACCGCCTCAACGAAGTCACCCAGCAGAACCTGCAGACCAAGCAGCAACTGGACAACGTGACCCAGAGCGATTCGGCGCTGGACGAGCAAATCAACGTGCTCAAGGGCAGCCTGCTGCTCTCCAAGATTCTCTACAAACAGAAACAGTCCCTGCCACGCCTCAAGCTCGACCGTGACCTGGCCGACCAGATTGCCGATATTCGCCTGTATCAATTCGAAGTCAGCCAGCAACGGGAACTGCTCAGCAATCCGGCGACCTACGTCGACAACCTGCTGTCGACTCAGCCTCCCGAGCAAGTCACCCCGCAATTGCGCAAGAGCCTGCTGGAACTGGCCACGACCCGCGCCGACCTGCTGGAGCGGCTGAACCGCGAACTCAGTGCGGTGCTCAACGAATCCATCACGTTGCAACTCAATCAGAAGCAACTGCTCAGCACCGCGCAAAGCCTGCGGGCGACCCTCGATGAGCAAATGTTCTGGATTCCCAGCAACAAGCCGCTGGACCTGGAATGGATGCGCGCCGTGCCGGAGCGCCTGGAACGTCAGGTCACCACGCTGCCGTGGGCTTCCAGCCTGAGCGAATTAAGTGACGGCCTGACCCAACGGCCGCTGCTGTTCCTGCCCCTGGCACTGTTGATCGGTGCCCTGCTGTGGCGGCGCAAAAGCCTGTATGCCCGACTGAGCAAGGTTCACCAGGACATCGGCCACTTCAAGCGCGACAGCCAGTGGCACACGCCGCAGGCAATCCTGATCAACATTCTGCTGGCGATGCCGGTCTCCCTGGGTCTGGCCTTGTGTGGCCTGGCCTTGCAAATCGACGCCCGCGGACAGAACGCGAACATGGGCGCGGCACTGCTGCAAATGGCCCAGGCGTGGCTAGTGTTCTACACCGCTTACCGGGTCCTCGCGCCGGGCGGCGTGGCCGAGCTGCATTTCCGTTGGGAAAAACCTCAGGTCGAATTCCTGCAGGGCTGGGTCCGTCGACTCGGGCTGGTGGTCATGGCGTTGGTCGCGGTGGTGGCGGTCGCCGAGCTGCAACCCGCGACCCTGGCCGATGACGTACTCGGCATGCCGGTGGTGCTGACCTGCTACGCGTTGATGGCCTGGCTGCTCAGCCGCCTGCTGATCAGCAGCCCGACTCACCAGAACGCTTCGCTGTTCCGCAAGGCCGTGGGGATCATGTTCACCGTCCTGCCTGTCGCGTTGTTCGTGGCGGTGTGCTTCGGCTATTACTACACCGCGCTGAAGCTCAGTGACCGGTTGATCAACACCCTTTACCTGCTGATGTTCTGGCTGGTGATCGAGGCCACCTTCGTGCGCGGCCTCAGCGTTGCGGCACGCCGCCTGGCCTACCAGCGCGCCCTGGCCAAACGCCAGGCCGCGAAAGAGGCCGGCGACGGCGAAGCGGTGATCGAAGAGCCAACGCTGGATATCGAGAAGGTCAACGAGCAGTCCCTGCGCCTGATCCGCCTGGCACTGCTTGGCGGTTTCATCGCGGCGCTGTACTGGGTCTGGTCGGACCTGATCTCTGTGTTCTCGTACCTGGATAACGTCACCCTCTACGAATACACCAGCGGTACTGGCGCCAACATGAGCATGGTGCCGATCAGCATTGGTGACATGCTCGGCGCGCTGATCATCATCGGCATCACCTTCGCCCTTGCGCGTAACTTGCCGGGGCTGCTGGAAGTGTTGGTGCTGTCGAAGCTGAACCTGGCTCAGGGCAGTGCGTACGCCACCACCACCTTGCTGTCCTACGTGATCGCTGGCATCGGTTTCGTCTCGACGCTGTCGACACTCGGCGTGAGTTGGGACAAGTTGCAATGGCTGGTGGCGGCGCTGTCGGTGGGTCTCGGCTTCGGGATGCAGGAAATCTTCGCGAACTTCATCTCCGGGATCATGATCCTGTTCGAACGTCCGGTGCGGATCGGCGACACCATCACCATTGGTAACCTGTCCGGTACGGTGAGCAAGATCCGCATCCGCGCCACGACCATCACCGACTTCGACCGCAAGGACATCATCGTCCCGAACAAGACGTTCATTACAGGACAACTGATCAACTGGTCCCTGACCGACACCATCACCCGAGTGACCCTCAAGCTCGGTGTCGATTACGGCTCGGACCTGGACCTGGTCAAGGAATTGCTACTCAAGGCCGCGCGCGATAACCCGCGAGTGTTGAAAGACCCGGAACCCCACGTGTACTTCCTGAACTTCGGCGAAAGCACCCTCGACCACGAGTTGCGCATGCATGTGCGCGACCTCGGTGACCGTAACCCGGTGCTCGATGAGGTCAACCGCTTCATCAATCGCGAGTTCAAGAAACAGCACATCAACATCTCGTTCCGGCAGATGGAGGTTTACCTCAAGAACATCCAGGGTCAGGAATACAGAATGGTGCCCGTCGATCCTGAAGCCAAAACCATTGCGCCCAAACCCGATGGCAAACCGCTGCAAGAGCCACCAGCCGCCACGCTCGACTAAGCGGCTTATCCCTAGCAGAATGCTCGGACATTCTGCTGGAGATGGCCCTTGAAAGCCCTCGACGAACTGACCTTCGATAATCGTTTCGCCCGCCTGGGCGATACGTTTTCCGCCCACGTGCTGCCCGAGCCGATCGACAACCCGCGCCTGGTGGTGGCCAGCCCCGCCGCCATGGCGCTGCTCGATCTCGACCCTGACGTGGCCGAAACCCCGGAGTTTGCCGAACTGTTCAGCGGCCATAAGCTCTGGGCTGACGCGATCCCGAGAGCGATGGTCTATTCAGGTCATCAGTTCGGTTCCTACAACCCACAGCTTGGCGATGGTCGCGGGCTGTTGCTGGGCGAGGTCTACAACGAGGCCGGCGAGCATTGGGACCTGCACCTCAAGGGTGCCGGCCAGACGCCCTTTTCACGCATGGGTGATGGGCGGGCGGTGCTGCGGTCCTCGATCCGCGAATTTCTTGCCTCCGAAGCGCTGTATGCCCTGAACATCCCGACCACCCGCGCCCTATGCGTAATCGGCTCCGACACGCCGGTGTGGCGCGAGAAGCAGGAACGCGCGGCCATGGTCCTGCGCATGGCGCCGAGCCATGTGCGTTTCGGGCATTTCGAATATTTCTACTACACCAAACGTCCCGAGAAGCAGAAAGAACTCGGCGACCACGTGCTGGCCATGCATTTCCCGGAATGCCTGGAACAGCCGGAACCGTACCTGGCGATGTTTCGCGAAATCGTCGAGCGCAATGCCGAACTGATTGCCAAATGGCAGGCCTATGGCTTCTGCCACGGCGTGATGAACACCGACAACATGTCGATCCTCGGCATTACCTTCGACTACGGCCCGTTCGCGTTCCTCGACGATTTCGACGCCCACTTCATCTGCAACCACTCCGATGATCAGGGCCGTTACTCCTTCAGCAACCAGGTGCCAATCGGCCAGTGGAACCTCAGCGCCCTGGCCCAGGCCCTGACGCCGTTCATCAGTGTCGAAGCCCTGCGCGAAACCCTCGGTCTGTACTTTCCGTTGTACCAGGCCCATTACCTGGACCTGATGCGCCGTCGCCTCGGCTTCACCACGGCCGAAGACGATGACCAGAAACTGCTGGAGCACCTGCTGCAACTGATGCAGAACAGCGGCGTCGACTACAGCCTGTTCTTCCGCCGTTTGGGGGAAGAATCACCTGAATTGGCCGTCGCCCGCTTGCGCGATGACTTCGTCGACATCAAGGGCTTCGATGCCTGGGGTGAGCTCTACATCGCCCGGGTGACGCGTGAAGGCGAGGTTGATCAGGAACAACGTCGCAAACGCATGCATGCAGTCAATCCGCTCTACATCCTGCGCAACTACCTGGCGCAGAAAGCCATCGATGCGGCGGAAAGCGGCGACTATTCAGAGGTACGTCGGCTGCACGCGGTGCTGAGCAATCCGTTCGAGGAGCAGCCGGGGATGGAGAGTTATGCCGAGCGGCCACCGGAGTGGGGCAAGCATCTGGAGATCAGTTGTTCGTCGTGAGGCCCGTCAGAGACAGATGGGTCTGGTGAAGCCCCTCGCGCCCCAGGCCTGAGATCAGGCCGGCCGCGCGGACACATCAGGGCCAGGTTTTTTTCACGGTGGCCACCAGTGCTGGTCACATCAAATGCAACAGGGACGTTCCATGCGCTACCAGCAGCATCTCAGCGTTGGCGAGTTGATCGGGATTCTCAGAAAACAGGAAAAAACCCTGCATTTCTGTGTCTACGGCGCTCAAGACTCCAGCACCATCACCTTGCAAACCCTGTGCGTGGTCGAGGCATTTCCCCAGATTACCGACAACGACGAAGAAATTTACCCGGACTTTGTCACCCGTCAAGGTCTTGAGTTCTGGTTCAGCGACGAGCTTCTGGAGGATGTGGTGATGAGTGCCCTGCTACACAAACCCTCAGTGACGGACCGCGAGTTGTTGAAAGCAATTGGTTATTACGCCGAGCATGATTGCTTCATGGATTTCGACTGATTCCCCCCCCAAAAACCGATGCATTTTCAGGACAAAGACAAGGACGTGCCCGTGCAAGGATTGCTGTCAATCAGACTCATGCTGCTCCAAGTGCTTTCGCTGGCGATTTTCATCGCTCAACTATCAGCCTCAACAGAATGCGCAGCAACGTATAACGCCCAGCAACCAGGCGAGGTATCGGTTTGATCAGCAAAAGCGACTTTGAAGGGCTACTGGTTCTGGGATTTTGCGTTCTCGCGCTCTTTACCGTGACCCCCATTGCCTGGAAGTTTTTTTCCCTGGCCAGATCGACCCGATCCTTTATCTCGAACGCCGTGCCGGTTCGTCAGCTAAGCGACGAAGAAAGGACCGCGCTCAAATTTCTGGGCGGGCCAGCCAGGGGGTTTATCCAGCTGGTCGGGGTCACGCAGCTACCGCTGCACAAGCTGGCCGCCGCGCAAGGCGCGAAAGCAGCGGTTTATCAACTGCGCGGGCCGTTAGGAGGATGGGGCTACCAGATGCATCCGGGAGGCGAGGTGCATTACGCGATACAGGACGTAGAGGTGTTCATGCCGCTGGAAGACATTACCTCCTGCACGACCGAGGACAACCTTGTCGAAGTGGTGTTCTGCAAGAAAATCGGCGTCATCCTCACCTGCAACGACCAATACTCTATCGTCGACACCAGCGCCAAATGGCAGACGCTTCTACAGCCGGGCGAAAAGGCTTGATCTCAAGTCTCCAGCTCATGGCGCGAGCTTGATATTCATCCCGGCCGGCGCCATCTACGCCTCACTACTTCCCGGAGCCCATGACATGTCCGAGCCACTGCTGATTCCCTGCCCACACTGCAACGGCCTCAACCGCATCCCCGCCGAGCGCCTCAACGACCATCCAAAATGCGGTCGCTGCAAAGCCGAAGTTCTGCTGAATAAACCCTTCGAACTGAAGCAAAGCGATTACGCCAGCCAGATCAAAGGCGATCTGCCGTTGCTGGTGGATGTCTGGGCGGATTGGTGTGGGCCGTGCAAGTCGTTTGCGCCGGTGTTCGAGCAGGCGGCGGTGCAATTGGCGGGCAAGTGTCGACTGGCCAAGCTGGACAGCGAGGCAAACCAGCAGTTGTCGGCGCAGCTGGGGATCCGTTCGATCCCGAGTCTGATTCTGTTCAAGAACGGCCGGGAAGTGGCACGTCAGAGCGGCGCCTTCCCGTTACCGCAGTTGATGAGCTGGTTGCGTAGCCAGGGGATTTAAGAACACAGCGATTAAATGTGGGAGCGAGCCCTGTGGCGAGGGGATTTATCCCCTCACCACAGGGCTCGCTCCCACAGTGGTTCGGTGTTGTTTACAGGAATCAGGTGTTTTCGAGGAGGTTGTGCAGATCGACGAATTGCTGCGTCAGCTTATGACGCGGGTCGAGGTGGATCAGCGGCGTGTTGGCCTGGTGGGATTCACGCATGCGCACCGAGCTGCCCAGGTAAACCGGTAATACCGGCAGGCCTTCGGCGATCAGTTCGTCGAGGATTTGCTGGGGCAGACTGGCGCGAGCCTGGAACTGGTTGACGACGATCCCTTCGACTTCCAGCCCTTCGTTGTGGTCGTCCTTCAATTCTTCGATTTCTGCCAACAGGCCGTACAACGCCTGACGCGAGAAGCTGTCGCAGTCGAAGGGGATCAGCACACGATCAGCGGCAATCAATGCAGATACCGCGTAGAAATTCAACGCTGGCGGGGTATCGAGATAGATCCGGTCGTAATCGCCGTCCAGCTCCTCGAGCAATTTGCGCAGCTTGTTGATCTTGTGTTTGGCCTCAAGCTTGGGCTGCAAGTCAGCCAGCTCGGCAGTGGCCGTGATGACGTGGAGGTTGTCGAACGGGGTTTCGTAGATATCGACCTGGCTTTTTTTAGAGAACGGTCCGGAAGACAGGGTCTGTTTGAAAAAATCAGCGATCCCCATCGGAATGTCACTACCGGTGAGCCCCGTCAGGTACTGAGTGGAGTTGGCCTGGGCATCGAGATCCACCAAGAGGGTGCGATAGCCCTCGCTGGCACTGACCGCCGCCAGATTGCAGGCAATGCTGGATTTGCCTACGCCACCTTTCTGATTGAACACCACGCGCCGCATGTCAAAACCCCCGTGTCTCAAAGAATGACCGAGTGTAGTAGTCCACGGCGCTGCTTAGCTACCTCGCCAGCATCGGGACTACACAGTCATCGGCAATCTCTCAATAAAAAAACCGCTAACTCTGCCGTTGACCACTGACAGAGCCGACAGACATGCCCTCCACAATGTGGATAATGGCCAAGTGACAGCCATGCACGAACCAACCGGTACATTTCATTGAGCAAAATGTAACCATCATTTGCTACGCGCCCGCCGCAACGGGATAATGCGCGCCACTCGGCGCTAAGCGCTACGTAAGGTAGTTCGCGTTTTTTGCGACTCACCGCGTCAAGGAAGCCCGCAGGGGCGGGATGAATGTCTGTGATCAATTTCAACATCGCCCAATGGCGCGCGTGGGCCCCTGGGCTCGAAAGCGTGGACGATTGGCAGGCCTGGAGCCGACAACCGGTCGTGCTTGCGAGCAGCGATGCCGCCCCCGACGTCTCGTTTCTGCCGGCCATGCAGCGCCGGCGACTCAGTCGTCTCGCGCGGATGGCGTTCAGTGTCGGCTGGCCCTTGGCCGATGGCCGCCAGGACCTACCGTTGGTCTTTATTTCTCGCCACGGCGAAACCCCGCGCACTTTCGATATTCTCAGCGATCTGGCTGCCGATCAGCCGCTGTCGCCGACTCAATTCAGCCTGTCCGTGCACAACGCGATCATCGGCCTGTGGTCGATCATGCGCGGCGAAACCAGCGAAATGACGGCCCTCGCTGCAGCCGGCGATGGCCTTGAACACGGCATGCTAGAGGCCGCGGCTTTGCTTTCCGAGGGCGCTCCCGCGGTACTGCTGATCGTCACCGAAGAGCAACCGCCCGAAGCCTACTCGACCTGGATCGACGACGTGCCGTTCCCTTACGCGGTCGGCCTGCTGATCACCCCCGGAAACGACTGGCAGTTGTCCCTGAACAGCGCCGCGGATGAGTTGTCCAAAGCCCACTGGCCCCATGCCCTGAACCTATTGAGTACCCTGCTCGGCCAGCAGACAACCTGCCAACATGCCTGGAAAAATCGTGTATGGACCTGGCAACGCAACCTGTAACCGAAAAAAACCGCGACGCCTACTACTGGCGCCTGCTGGCTACCGCCGCAAGCTTCACCCTGTTCGGGTTGGGCGGGCTGTGCCTGCGGCTTGTGGTTTTCCCGCTGCTGAATTGCCTGCCCGGCGATGCCCGGACACACCGGCGGCGAGCGCGGCACACCGTCGCCCGCCTGTTCTGGTTTTTTGTGCGATTCATGGCTCGCACCGGCGTGCTGACTTACGACATCCAGGGCGCCGAAAAACTCGGTCGGCCGGGGCAAATGATCATCGCCAATCACCCGTCGCTGATTGATGTGGTGTTCCTGATCGGCCTGGTGCGCCACGCCAACTGCGTGGTCAAGAAAAGCCTCTGGGAGAACCCATTTACCCGCGGCCCGCTGCGCTGCATCGAATACATCAGCAACGACGGCAGCATGGACATGCTCGATGCCGCTGCCGACGCGCTGAAAAGCGGCCAGACCCTGATCATCTTTCCTGAAGGCACCCGCACTCAGCCCGGTCAGGCGCCTGCCTTCCATCGGGGTGCTGCGGCAATCGCTCTGCGCGGTGCGAAAATCCTCACCCCGGTGATCATCAAGGTCAGCCCGACCACGTTGACCAAGGCCGAACCCTGGTATCGGATCCCCAAACGCCGTGTGCACTTCAGTTTCCGTGTCGGGGCCGATATAGATCCACAAGCCTTCGCCTCGCTAGGCCCTGCTCCTCAGGCCTCGCGCAAGCTCAATGACTATTTGCATCATTACTATATTAAGGAGCTCGCCGAAGATGAGCGATCTACACCGTGAAATCAAAGAACTGATCATCGACGCCCTTGGCCTTGAAGACATCAGCGCACAAGACATCGGCGACGACCAGACGCTGTTCGGCGAAGGCCTGGGCCTGGATTCGGTAGACGCTCTGGAACTCGGTCTGGCAATCCAGAAAAAGTACGGCATCAAAATCGACGCCGACGCCAAAGACACCCGCAATCACTTCAGCAACGTGGCGAGCCTTGCGGCGTTCGTCACTGCAAAACAGGCAGCTTGAGACCGGATCATGCAAACTCGTGACGACATCTTCAACACCCTGCGCGATGCTCTGGTCGAACTCTTCGAGCTGGACCCCGAGCGCGTGAGCCTCGAATCCAACCTGTATCAGGATCTGGAAATCGACAGTATTGACGCGGTCGACCTGATCGATCACATCAAACGCCAGACCGGCAAGAAAATCGCTGCCGAAGAGTTCAAATCGGTGCGTACCGTTAGCGACGTGGTCGAGGCGGTCTACCGTCTGGTTCAGCCGGCCGCATGAGCCGACTGATCGGCCTCGGCCTGCTGCTGGCGGGCCTGCTGTACCCCTTCGCGGTGTATTTCGGCATGGAACATTTCGCGCCGTGGCAGTTTGGTCTGCTGCTGGGCAGCCTGTGGCTGGCCCGGGCACTGCTCGGTACGCGCAAGCCCGGCAGTTTGTGGATGGCAGTCACCGCGATTGCTTTTTGCCTGTTGCTGGCGTTGTTCGACAGCCCGCTGCTGCTGCGCTGGTACCCGGTGCTGATCAGCGCGTTCATGCTCGGGCTGTTTGGCCTGAGCTTGATCGTTGGCCCGCCGATCATCGAACGCCTGGCGCGTTTGCGCGAACCGCAACTGCCGGCCAAGGCGATTGTTTATACCCGCCAGGTGACGATCGTCTGGTGCGTGTTTTTTCTCTGTAACGGTTTGCTCGCCGCCGCCCTGACCCTCTGGGCGCCGCTCAGTTGGTGGATGTTGTACACCGGCCTGATTTCCTACGGATTGATGGGCCTGCTGTTTGCCATTGAATGGCTTATACGACAACGGGTACGAGGCCACCCATGAATTGGATAAAACTTGAGCACCTGTTGCTCAAGGCGCAACCGGAACGTGCCGTGACGGCCGAACCGGCACTGAATCACGCGCAACTGTGCGAACAGGCGTTAAGCCTCGCCGCGGGCCTGCAAGCCCAGGGTGTGCGGCGCATTGCCGTGCACTTTGAGGATGCCGCCGACCTGGCGATTGCCCTGCTGGGTGCCTGGCGCGCTGGGGTCAGCGTGCTGCTGCCCGCAGACCTGCAAGCCCAGACTCGTCAGCGCTGGTCGACCGAAGTCGATCTGTGGCTGACCGATCAGGCCGATGACGCGCACCTGAGCGATTATCGGCATCCGCCGTTGATGGCCGCCGCACTGGATCTGGATTGCTGTTCGCTGAGCCTGTGCACGTCCGGCTCCAGTGGCGAACCCAAGCGCATCGACAAAACCCTGCGCCAACTGGCCAATGAAGTCGAAGCGCTGGAGCGGCTCTGGGGTGCCGATCTGGGCGCGGCTTGCATCATCGGCAGTGTCGCCACTCAGCATATTTACGGATTGTTGTTTCGAGTGCTCTGGCCGCTGTGCGCCGGGCGCTCGTTTGTGCGCAAGCAGCTGGCATTTCCTGAAGATCTGCAGCGTGCCAGCCGCGAACACCCGACATTCGCCTGGGTCGCCAGCCCGGCGCTGCTCAAGCGCATGGGCGACAACCTCGACTGGCCCGCGTTAAGTGCGGTTCGCCGGGTATTTTCCTCCGGCGGCGCCTTGCCGGCCGAGGCCGCACAAAGCCTTCAGCAACGCCTGCAGCAATGGCCGACGGAAATCCTCGGCAGCTCGGAAACCGGCGGGATCGCCTGGCGCCAGGGCCCCGCGCTCTGGCAACCCTTTGCTGATATCGAGTTGAGCCAGGACAGCGACGGCGCCCTGCTCATTGCTTCGCCGTACTTGCCTCCCGGGCATATCGAACACACCGCCGATGCCGCGCGAATCGCTGCCGACGGCCGATTCGAACTGCTCGGACGGCTGGACCGGATCGTCAAACTGGAAGAAAAACGTATCTCGCTACCGATGCTGGAACAGGCCCTGATGGCCCACGACTGGGTCGCCGAAGCGCGTCTTGGCGTGGTTCAGGAAAACCGCGCTTCATTGGGTGCGCTGCTGGTGCTGACCGAATCAGGCCTGCATGCATTGCGCAATCAGGGTCGACGCACCCTCACGCAAGAACTGCGTCAGCATTTGAGCCAGCATTGCGAAGCCCTGGCGTTGCCACGACGCTGGCGCCTGCTGCGGCAACTGCCGCTGAACGCTCAGGGCAAACTGCCCCAGGCCACCGTTGAAGCCCTGCTGCTGGCGCCGCGCCCAAAGGCGCCGGAAGTGCTGGAGCAGGTCGAAGTCGATGGCGAATGGAGCCTGCAACTGGCGGTACCGCCCGACCTCGCCTACTTCAGCGGCCACTTCCCTCAGGCGCCGGTATTGCCCGGTGTGGTGCAAGTGGAGTGGGCGTTAACGCTGGGTCAGCAATTGATGGACCTGCCGGCAAAATTCGCCGGTATGGAAGTGCTGAAATTCCAGCAACTGGTGCGCCCTGGCGATGAAGTCCAGCTGCACCTGCGCTTCGACCCGACGCGCAGCAAGTTGTATTTCACCTATCGCAACGAGACCGCGACCTGCTCCAGTGGGCGGATTTTACTAAAGGCTACAGGCGATGAATAATCTGTGGCGAGGGAGCTTGCTCCCGCTGGGTTGCGAAGCGGCCCCAAAACCATCCGGCGTAGATTTCATTGCGAACGCTTCGCGCTCGAGCGGGAGCAAGCTCCCTCGCCACAAGGGTTCTGTGGAGGTTTTAGATCGTGCATAACCCCTGCGCAATCGTCCCGGTCTACAACCACGAAACCGCCATCACCACGGTGGTTGACGCGCTGCTCGCAAGCGGCCTGCCATGCATTCTCGTGGACGACGCCAGTAGCCCGGCCTGTGCAAAGGTGCTCGATCAACTGGCCCTGCGCGACAAGGTGTTCCTGATCCGGCTCGGCGCCAACCAGGGCAAGGGTGGCGCGGTCATGACCGGTTTTCGCGAAGCCTCGCGCCTGGGCTTCAGCCATGCCTTGCAGGTGGACGCCGACGGTCAGCATGATCTGCAAGACGTCCGGACCTTCATCGAACTGTCACGCGCCCATCCCGAGGCGGTGATCTGCGGCTATCCGCGATACGACGCCAGCGTGCCGAAAGGTCGCTTGTACGCCCGTTATCTGACTCACGTCATGGTCTGGATCAACACCCTGTCGTTGCAGATTCGCGATTCCATGTGCGGCTTCCGTGTCTATCCGTTACCACCGACCCTGGCGCTGATCGATTCGGCGAAGATCGGCAAGCGTATGGACTTCGACTCGGACATTCTCGTGCGGCTGGCCTGGCGCAATCTGCCCATGCAATGGCTGCAAACCAAAGTCCACTACCCACTGGATGGCGTCTCGCATTTTCGTCTGTTCCACGACAACGTACTGATTACGAGCATGCACACCCGGTTGTTCTTCGGCATGTTGCTGCGGGCACCAGTGATTCTCTGGCGACGGTGGCGAGCATGAGCACTGACGCGGATAAAAAGCACTGGGCTGACCGCGAAGAGCGCGGCAGCTTCTGGCTGATGAAATTCACCGCACTCTGCGCCAAAGTGCTGGGCCGGCGGCTGCTGAGCCCGCTGCTGTACGGCATCGTTCTGTACTTTTTCCTGTTCGGGCGCAGCGCCCGTCGCAGCGCCTGGCAATACCAGCAGCGGCTCGCCGACTGGAGTGGTCGCAATGAATTGCGCCCGACCCATTGGCGAGTGTTCGGCCAGTTCATGGCCTTCGCCGATTCCATGCTCGACAAGCTCGACGTATGGAACGGCAAGTTGAGCATCGAGCAGATCGAAATCATCGACCCGGCCTTGCTGCGCAATCAACTGCGCGGCACCCGCGGGCAGATGCTGGTGGGCGCGCACCTGGGCAATCTCGAGGTCTGCCGTGCGCTGGCCGAGATCGGCGAAAAAGTCACGATGAACGTGCTGGTGCATACCAAGCACGCCGAACAATTCAACCGCTTGCTGGGTGAAGCCGGCGCGACCAATCTACGACTGATTCAGGTCAGCGAACTGGACCCGCTGATCATGCTGCAACTCCATGAGCGCCTGGAGCGCGGCGAGTGGCTGGCGATTGCCGGCGACCGCGTGCCGCTGCATGGCGGGCGCAGCGTGACCGTGGATTTCCTCGGCCATCAAGCCGCGTTCCCTCAGGGCCCATGGTTGCTGGCCGGCCTGCTGAAATGCCCGATCAACCTGATGCTGTGCCTGAAGAAGCCGACGGGCGACTATCGACTGACCCTCGAACCGTTCGCCGAGGCCGTGGTGTGGAAGCGCAGCGACCGCGAGCAGGTCATTCATCAGTGGGCCTCCCGCTATGCCGAACGCTTGGGTCACTATTGCCTTGAAGCGCCCCAACAATGGTTCAACTTTTACCCTTTCTGGAAGACCGATGACGACGCCAACGCTTGAGCCGGTAACCTTCGGCGAACTCCCTTTGCGCATCGAAGACGTGCTGGCCCTGGCCAACCGTCAGGTGCCGACGCAGTTGCAAAGCGACCCTGCGTACCGTGAGCGTATCGCCAAGGGTGCGCGATTCCTGGACTCCCTGCTGGACAAGGAAGGCGTGATCTACGGCGTGACCACCGGTTACGGCGATTCTTGCGTGGTCGCGGTGCCGCTGCATCACGTCGAGGCGTTGCCCCGTCATTTGTATACGTTCCACGGCTGCGGCCTGGGCAAACTGCTCGACGCACAAGCCACTCGCGCGGTACTGGCGGCACGTTTGCAGTCGCTGTGCCACGGCGTGTCCGGGGTGCGCGTGGAACTACTGGAACGCCTGCAAGCCTTCCTCGAACACGACATTCTGCCGCTGATCCCGGAAGAAGGCTCGGTGGGCGCCAGCGGTGATCTGACGCCACTGTCCTATGTCGCCGCGACGTTGTCCGGCGAGCGCGAAGTGATGTTCCATGGCGAACGCCGCCAAGCTGCCGACGTGCACCGCGAACTGGGTTGGGAGCCGCTGGTACTGCGCCCCAAAGAAGCCCTCGCCTTGATGAACGGCACCGCCGTCATGACCGGCCTCGCGTGCCTGGCCTACGCCCGCGCCGATTACCTGCTGCAACTGGCCACGCGCATCACCGCGTTGAACGTGGTCGCCCTGCAAGGCAACCCCGAGCACTTCGACGAGCGCCTGTTCGCCACCAAACCGCATCCGGGGCAGATGCAAGTCGCCGCGTGGCTGCGCAAGGATCTGGCGATCGACGCGCCGACCGCGCCGCTGCATCGCCTGCAAGACCGTTATTCCCTGCGTTGTGCACCCCACGTCCTCGGCGTATTGGCCGACAGCCTGAACTGGCTGCGTTCGTTCATCGAGATCGAACTCAACAGCGCCAACGACAACCCGATTATCGACGCCGAAGCCGAACGCGTGCTGCACGGCGGGCACTTCTACGGCGGCCACATCGCGTTCGCCATGGACAGCCTGAAAAACCTGGTGGCCAACGTCGCCGATCTGCTTGATCGTCAACTCGCCCTTCTGGTGGATGAGCGTTACAACCACGGCTTGCCGAGCAACCTGTCCGGCGCCACCGCTGACCGGGCGATGCTCAACCATGGCTTCAAAGCCGTGCAGATCGGCACCAGCGCCTGGACCGCCGAAGCGCTGAAAAACACCATGCCAGCCAGCGTCTTCTCGCGCTCCACCGAGTGCCACAACCAGGACAAAGTGAGTATGGGCACCATCGCCGCCCGCGATGCGATCCGCGTGCTGGAGCTGACCGAACAGGTCGCCGCTGCCACCCTGCTGGCCGCCAACCAAGGCGTCTGGCTGCGCAGCAAGGCCGAGGATGCACGGCCATTGCCGCCGGCCTTGGCCGCCATGCACGAAGAGTTGGCCAAGGACTTCCCGCCGGTCATCGAAGACCGTGCGCTGGAAGGTGAATTGCGCCTGTGCCTGCACCGCATCGCCGAGCAACACTGGAGGCTGCATGCGTAGCAAGGGAGTGCTTCACACCGATACGGAAATCCTCGTGCCGTTCTTTGATGTCGACACCATGAACGTCGTCTGGCACGGCCATTACATCAAATACCTGGAAGTCGCCCGCTGCGCGCTGCTGGACAAGATCGGCCACAACTACACGGCCATGGTCGAGTCGGGCTACGCCTGGCCGGTGATCGATCTGCAATTGCGTTATGTGCGCGGCGCCGTGTTCGGCCAAAAGCTCAACGTGCGCGCCAATCTGGTGGAATGGGAGAACCGTCTGAAGATCAGCTACCTGATCAGCGATCTGGAAACCGGCGAACGCTTGACCCGCGCCAGTTCCGTGCAGGTCGCCGTCGACATGAGCAGCCGCGAAATGCAGTTGGCCTCACCCAAGGTCTTCACCGACGCTGTTGAAAGGATGCTCGCATGAACCTGCTGAAAACCGTCTGTAGCAGCTGCCGAGCCCGCGAGGCTGCGTTCGGCGGCGAAGCCGTCGCAAAACCTGCACATGCGATACATCAGAAGAACCGCAGGGCGACTGCTGCGCAGCCGAACGCAGGCTTCGCCAGCTGCTACAGGTTCGTGGTGGGGCTGATGTTGATGGTTGGCTTTTCTTCGCTGGCGCAGGCTTTTGATTTGCAGCAGTTGAGCGATCAACTGGCAAAACCTGACGTGATCCACGGCAACTTCATCCAGGAAAAACACCTGCGCGCCCTGCCCCAGCCGCTGACCAGCAAGGGCACTTTCGTTCTCGCTAAAAACCACGGTTTGCTCTGGCTACTGAAAACCCCGCTGCAACAGGATTACCGCATCAGCGCCAAAGGCATTGCCCGGCGTGACGCCAATGGCTGGCAAATGCTGCCGAGCAAGAGTGCCGGCGCCGAGCAGAACCGTTTGTTCCTCGCAGTTCTGCAAGGCGACAGCAGCGGGCTGCAACGGGATTTCGAGCTTTCACTGAGCGGCGACGCACAGAACTGGAAGCTGACGCTGACCCCGCGCTCCATGCTGCTCAAGCAGGTGTTCACTCAAATCAACATTACCGGCGGCGAACTGGTGCACAGCATCGAGCTGCTCGAAACCCAGGGCGACAGCACGCTTTTGCGCATGCAGGACAGCACCAGCGCCCAACCGTTGAGCGACGCGGAGCAACATGACTTTGCCGAGTGAACGGAGTCTTCCGCGGCTATTTCTGATCCTGCTGCTGGCGGTGCTCGCGCTCGCCGGTTGGCAATGGCGTGACGGCGCACCGCTGTCGGCCAACCTGATGGAACTGGTGCCGGGCACGGCGCCGGACGCGCTGGAACTGCGCGCCGAACAACGCATGCAAGAACCGCTGAACCGCGAAATGCTGGTGCTGGTCGGCCACACCGATCGCCAGCAAGCGGTCGCCATGGCGCAGAAACTGGGTGAACAGTGGCAGGCCAGCGGCTTGTTCGAAAAGGTCCAGTGGAACCTGCAAGCCGACTTGCCGGCGCTGCGCACGCAATTGCTCAATGGCCGACTGGCGATGCTCTCAGCGGCTGACCGGCAGCAACTGATCGAGCATCCCGACGCCTTTATCCAGCAGCGAGTACAAGCGCTGTTCGACCCTTTCACCGGCTTCAGCCTCGTGCCGAGCCAGGATGATTGGCTGGGCCTGACCGGGCGCATCCAGAACAGCCAGCCGCAGCACGGTTCGGTGCAATTGGACATCGGCAGCGGTGCGCTGGTCGCCGATGCCGACGGCAAGAGTTGGGTGCTGCTGCGCTCGCGCACCACTGGCAACGCCTTCGACATGAACTTGCCGCTGCAAGTGGCCGACCTGCTCCAGCACAGCCGTGAAGAAGCCGCCCAGGCAAATGTTCAATTGCTTGCCGCCAGCGGCTTGCTCTATGCGGCCAGTGGGCAAAAGCAAGCCACCCGGGAAATGACCTGGGTCGGTGGCGGCGCCACGGCGGGCATTCTATTGCTGTTGCTGCTGGCCTTCCGGCGCTGGCGGGTGTTGCTGGCCTTCGTCCCGGTGCTGGTCGGCATGCTCTTCGGCGCGGTGGCCTGTGTGGCGCTGTTCGGCCATATGCACGTGATGACGCTGGTGCTCGGTTCCAGCCTGATCGGCGTAGCGGTCGATTACCCGCTGCATTACCTGTCCAAGAGCTGGAGCCTGAAACCCTGGCACAGTTGGCCGGCCCTGCGCCTGACGTTGCCGGGCCTGACGCTGAGCCTGATCACCAGTTGCATCGGTTACCTGGCCCTGGCCTGGACACCGTTCCCGGCGCTGACCCAGATCGCCGTGTTCTCTGCCGCCGGTCTGCTCGGCGCTTATTTGTCCGCGGTGTGCCTGCTGCCGGCACTGCTCAAGGGTACAGACCTGCGTCCAGCGCAGTGGCCGCTTCGGGTGGCCGAGTATTTGCTGGGGCGCCGTGAAGCGTTGCTCAAACTCGCGAGCACGCCGGTGCTGCTGGCGCTGCTGATTGCCTTTTGTGTGGGCGGTCTGTTGCAGCTCGACACCAAAAACGACATTCGCCAGTGGGTCGGTGCACCGCAGCAACTGACTGACGAAGCACAAACCATTGCACGCATCACCGGCTATCAACCCACCAGCCAGTTCTTCCTGGTGCGCGCGGCCAATCAGCAGCAACTGCTGGAACGCCAAACCGCGCTGAGCGAGCGGCTGGATCAGTTGGTCAACCTGGAAAAACTCCAGGGTTATCTGTCGCTCAATCAATTGGTCAGCCAACCCACCGAACAGCGGAAAGTGCGTGAAGCGCTGAACAAGTTGCCGCAGTTCTGGCAACCGCTGCTCGATGTCGGCGTGCCAGCGGAGGCGCTGCAAGCAGAGCTTACGAAGTTGCAGGCACTTCCCACCGAAGACATCGACGCAGCGCTGCTCGGTCCTTTGGCCGAGCCCTATCGCACGCTGTGGCTGGGACCGACCGATGACGGCGTAGCGGCAATGGTCAGTCTGCAAGGCCTGAACAACCCCTCTTTGCTGCGAGTCCAGGCGCTGGATTTACCGGGCGTGGAACTGGTGGATCGCCTCGGCGAGTTGAACAAGGTGTTCGCCGACACCCAGATCAGCGCCGCAGAGTTGAAACTCGCTTCCTGCGTGCTGATCGTGCTGGTGCTGATCTTGCCGTTCGGCTTCGGCGGCGCGCTGCGAATCGTCTCTCTGCCGCTGCTGGCCGCGCTGTGCAGCCTGGCCAGTCTCGGTTGGATGGGGCAACCGCTGACGCTGTTCAGCCTGTTCGGCCTGCTGCTGGTGACGGCCATCAGCGTCGATTACGCGATCCTCATGCGTGAACAGGTCGGCGGCGCTGCCGTGAGCCTGCTGGGCACCTTGCTGGCGGCGGTAACTACGTGGCTGTCGTTCGGTTTGCTGGCGGTGTCCAGCACGCCGGCGGTGAGCAACTTCGGTCTGTCGGTGAGCCTCGGTCTGGCCTTCAGCTTCATTCTTGCGCCGTGGGCCGGACGCCAGGTTCACGCCGCCCCGGTCACGGAGTCGGCAACATGATGATCGCCGTGTTCTGGGTCATGGCCCTGGCGCTGTTCGCCGTGGCCACCCGTGTCGGTCGTCACTTCGGCGTGATCCCGATTGTCAGCCAGTTGCTGCTGGCCACCTTCGGCCTGCCGCTGCTGATGTACTTCTGGATCGAACCCCAGTGGCAATTGAGCGGCGCCGCGCTGGTCGCGCCGGTCTGGCTGAAAAACGTCTACAGCCTGAGCTTTGCCTTGTTGCTGGGGCACATTCTCAGTGACGTGATTGACCTTCGACTCGACCGTCAGAGCCTGAAAATTGCCCTGCCGAGTTTCTGTATTCCGTTTGCCTGCGGCCTCGCGACAGCGGTCTGGCTGCTACCGCCGCAACCCTGGATCAGTTCCCTGGCGGTCGGCCTGCTGTTCGCCATCACTGCGATTCCGGTTTTGTATTTGTACCTGCGACACATCAAATACCCGCCTGCCGCCACCCGGCGACTGGTGCAGACCGCGATCCTCATCGACCTCACTTGCTGGACCCTGTTCGCCATCGCCCAGGGCAGCCTGCACCTGAGCAGCCTCTTGCTGCCGCTGGCCGGCGCCTGCCTGCCGTTGCTCCTGCGCCTGCTCCGCTTGCGCCAACCGTTGCTGCACAGCGGTTGCTTCTTCGCACTGCTGGTCGTGGCGGAACACTTCAAGCTCAATGCGCTGATTTTCGGCATCGGTTACCTGCTGTGGATGGCCGCGCTCAAAGTGCCGCTGGTGCTGCCGTTGCCGGTGATCTGGATGAGTCACTTGCAGACGTATATCGCGATCCCGCTGATCCTCACGTTCGGCATCGTGCAGATCAACGTCCACGCGGCCATGGCCAGCCTCGGCTGGGTGCAATTGGCCGCGCTGCTGCTGTTCCCGATTGCCAGTAAACTGCTGGGCAACTGGCTGGGCCTCGGCTGGGCCGGCGCCTCGTTTGAAGGCGCCAGTCGCTGGCGGGAAAGTGTCTTGCTGAATATTCGTGGCTTGAGCGAGATCGTCTTTCTCAACCTGCTGCTGCAACAACAACTCATCAGCCCGGCGCTGTACTTCGCGTTGATGGTGATGGGCCTGATCGCGACACTGCTGCCGGCACTCGCCGGCATGCACCGAACCCCTCTGAACATCGCCGTCCCGGCAAGGAGCCCCCGTGCCAACAGTTGAAATGGAACATCGTCAGGTCGTGGTGATCGGTGCAGGTCCATCGGGCGCCATCGCCGCCGCGCTGCTCAAGCGCAAAGGTCACGATGTATTGATGATCGAACGCCAGCATTTCCCACGGTTTTCCATCGGTGAAAGCCTGTTGTCCCACTGCCTGGATTTCGTCGAAGAAGCCGGCATGCTCGAGGCGGTGAACGCCGCCGGATTCCAGTTGAAAAACGGTGCGGCATTCGCTTGGGGCGAGCAATACAGCGCCTTTGATTTTGGCGAGACTTTCAGCAACGGCAAGCCGACCACCTTCCAGGTCCTGCGTGCCGATTTCGACAAGCTGCTGGCCGATCAGGCCGCGCTGCAAGGCGTCGACGTTCGTTACGGCGAAGCCATCGTCAGCGTCGATTTCACCCTGCCGAAACCACAGCTCGACGTGCTTCGCGAAGACGGCAGCCAGTACCGCGTCGAAGCCGATTTCGTGCTGGATGCCAGCGGCTACGGCCGTGTGTTGCCGCGCTTGCTCGACCTTGAAGCGCCGTCGGATTTCCCGGTGCGCCAGGCCGTGTTCACCCACGTCGAAGACCACATCGACAACCCGGCCTTCGAGCGGGAAAAAATCCTCATCACCACCCATCCGATCCACCGCGATATCTGGTTCTGGACCATCCCGTTCAGCGACGGCCGTTGTTCGGTGGGCGTGGTCGCGGCAGCCGAACACTTCGAAGGCCGCATGGAGAACCTGGATGAGTGCCTGCGTGGGTTTATCGCTGAAACTCCAAGCCTGGCCGGCGTGTTGAACAACGCCGTGTGGGATACGCCTGCTCGAACCATCGGCGGCTACTCGGCCAACGTCAAAACGCTGCACGGGCCAGGCTTTGCCCTGCTCGGCAACGCAGCGGAATTCCTCGACCCGGTGTTCTCCTCCGGCGTGACCATCGCCATGCGCTCGGCGAGCATGGCCGCCGGCGTTCTGCATCGCCAACTGCAAGGCGAAAATGTCGATTGGCAGACTGAGTTCGCCATCCCCCTCAAGCGCGGCGTCGACACGTTCCGGTGCTACGTCGAGGGCTGGTACGCCGGGACGTTCCAGGATGTGATTTACCATGAGGGCGGCTCGCCGGATATTCGCCGCATGATCAGCTCAATCCTCGCCGGGTATGCCTGGGACGAGCGTAATCCGTTCGTCGCCGAACCCAAGCGCCGGCTGCGGATGCTCTCGGAGCTCTGTGCAAGGGATGCCACATGAGTTACTTGAGCGACACCTACGTCGAAGAGACCCGTTTTGGTTTCTGGTTCCTGCGCAGCCACACCTGGCAGCACCATGTGTTGCGAGTAGCGATCAGTGACCTTCGCAGCCTGTTCAGCGAAACACCGCCGAGCAACCCGGTGCTGCTGGATGCCGGGTGCGGTCAGGGCAAGTCGTTCCAGTACTTGCGCCAGACATTTGCCCCCCAGCGCCTGATCGGTCTGGACGCCGATCCTCACAGCCTGAACCTGGCCGGCGAAGAAGCCGTCCGTCAGGGCATGGAGGTGGAGCTGACCGGCAGCGACTGCGCGAGCATCAACGTCCCGGACGCCAGCGTCGATCTGCTGTTCTGTCACCAGACCTTCCATCATCTGGTGCAGCAGGAACAGACACTGGCCGAGTTCTACCGCGTGCTCAAGCCCGGTGGCTATCTGCTGTTCGCCGAATCCACCGAGGCTTACATTGATACCTGGGTGATCCGCTGGTTGTTCCGCCATCCGATGCACGTGCAGAAGAGCGCCGCCGGGTATCTGGACATGATTCGCCAGCAGGGTTTCGAACTCGGCCCGCAAAACGTGTCTTATCCATACTTGTGGTGGAGCCGCGCCAAGGATTTCGGCCTGTTTGAACGCTTGGGTCTGCGCCAGCCAAAGCCCTTCGGCCAACGGGAAGAAACCCTGGTCAATGTGGTCGCGCGCAAACCTCTTGAAAGGTGTGTTTGATGTTCATTGTCAGTCGCTCAACCTGCGGTCCCTGTGGGAGCGAGCTTGCTCGCGATAGCGGTGGGTCAGCCAACATAACTGTTGAATGTAGTGCCCTCATCGCGAGCAAGCTCGCTCCCACAGGGATAGCGGGCATCCTGAGATTTTTGCTCCTCGGCGCAGTCCTGTTGCTGAGCGCCTGTGCCAGCCGGGCGCCGCTGCCCGAGCAAACGCCGAACCTGTCGTTGCCGCTGCAATTGCATATCCAGCGCCTGGCGGCCGATCAACGTCAGGACTGGGTGCTGGTGATTCAGCGTGAAGGCCCTGGCATTCGCTGGTCGATGATGGACTTGCTGGGCATTCCACAGGCACGCCAGAAACTGGTCGATGGCGAGTGGCAGGCTGACGGTCTGCTGCCGCCCAATCCGGAAGCGCGAGAGCTGTTCGCCGCGCTGCTGTTTGCGCTGACCCCAAAAGATGAACTGTCGGGCAACTATCCCGCCGCGTGGCAGCATGGCTCGCAACGATCCTTGCCAGAGCACTGGGAAATCCGCTACTCACAACCCATGAGCTTTGAATTGAACCTGCCCAAAGGCCCGAAATATCAAGTCACGCCGCTCAGTGGGGACACGCCATGACGGCCTACCTGAACGCCCTCGGGGTGATCTGCGCCCTGGGTCGTGACAAGTCCGAAGTCACCCGCAACCTGTTTGCCGGTGACTGTTCGGGCATGCGCAATGAGGCCGGCTGGGTGGTGGAACGGTCGCTGCCCGTGGCCGCGGTTCAAGGCGAACTGGCGCCGATCCCGGCTGAGCTTGCGCAGCAAAGCACCCGCAATAATCAATTGCTGCTGGAAGCCGCGCTGCAAATTCGCGAAGACATCGACCAAGCGATCCAGACCTACGGCCGCGACCGCATTGGTATCGTTCTGGGCACCAGCACCTCGGGCATCGACGAAGCCAGTCGCGGCCTGGCCCATTACATCCGCGAGCATCAGTTCCCGGCCGATTACGACTATCAGCAACAGGAACTCGGCGCGCCGGCGAACTTCCTCGCCGACTGGCTGCAACTGAGCGGCCCGGCCTATGTGATTTCCACGGCCTGCACGTCCAGCGCCCGAGCGCTGATGAGTGCTCAGCGACTGTTGGACCTGGGCATTTGCGACGCGGTGCTGTGCGGCGGCGTCGACAGCTTGTGCAAGCTGACCCTCAATGGGTTCTCGGCGCTGGAAGCGGTGTCCGGGCAACGCTGCAACCCGTTTTCGGTGAACCGTAACGGCATCAACATTGGCGAAGCGGCGGTGCTGTTTTTGATGAGCAAAAGTGTCGGCGACAGCCAGCCGATTGCCCTGCTCGGCAGTGGCGCCAGCTCCGATGCGCACCACATTTCTGCGCCGGAACCGACCGGCCGTGGCGCCCTGCAAGCGATGCGCAAAGCCCTGAGCCGAGCACAACTGCAACCACAACAGATCGATTATCTGAACCTGCACGGCACCGCCACCCAACACAACGACGCCATGGAAAGCCTGGCGGTGGCGACGTTGTTCCCGGCGGGTGTGCCGTGTTCGTCGACCAAACCCATGACCGGCCACACCCTCGGCGCTGCCGGCGCTCTGGAAGCGGCGTTCTGCTGGTTGAGCCTGAGTGCAGGCAATCGCGAGCACGCCCTGCCGCCTCACGTCTGGGACGGCCAACCGGATCCCGAATTGCCCCCCCTGAATTGGGTGACCCCGGCCAATCGCCTGACGTCCATTGCACCTCGCTATCTGATGAGCAATTCCTTTGCCTTCGGTGGTAACAACGTCAGCCTGATTATCGGAGACGCCCCATGATTGACTGGCCGATCGCCGAACTGCTGCCGCACGCTGGCGACATGATCTTCATCGAGCAGATCCTGTCGTTCGATGACGAGCAGATTTACACCCGTCTCACGGTCAGACCCGATGGCCTGTTCAACCGCCCGGACGGCAGCCTGCCGGCCTGGGTCGGCATCGAACTGATGGCCCAGAGCGTCGCCGCCTACGCCGGTTGCCATGCCCGTCAGCGTGGCGATGCGGTGGAGCTGGGGTTTCTGCTCGGCACCCGCAAATTCGAATGCAACGTCGAGCACTTCCCCGCCGGCACCGAGCTGACCATCCACGGCATCCGCTCGTTGGAAGACGACAACGGCATGGGCGTGTTCGAATGCCACATCACCGCGCCCGGCATTCACGCCACCGCTCGTCTGAACGTGTTCCGTCCGCCTCAGGCTGCTCAATACCTTCATGAAACCCAAGGAACCCAGCCATGACTGAATCCGTACTGATCACCGGTTCCAGCCGTGGCATCGGCCGTGCTATCGCTTTGCGTCTGGCCCAGGCCGGGCATGACATCGTGCTGCATTGCCGCAGTGGCCTGGCGGACGCTGAAGCCGTGAAGGCCGAAATCGAAGCCTTGGGGCGCAACGTGCGCATTCTGCAATTCGACGTGTCCGATCGCGCCAGCTGCAAAGCCATTCTCGAAGCCGACGTGGAAACCCACGGCGCCTATTACGGCGTGGTGCTGAACGCCGGTCTGACGCGCGACGGTGCTTTTCCGGCCTTGAGCGAGGATGATTGGGACATGGTGATGCGCACCAACCTCGACGGTTTTTACAACGTGCTGCACCCGGTGATGATGCCGATGATTCGTCGTCGCGCGGCCGGCCGGATTGTTTGCATCACCTCGGTTTCCGGGTTGATCGGCAACCGTGGACAGGTCAACTACAGCGCCTCCAAAGCCGGGTTGATCGGCGCGGCGAAGGCGTTGGCGATCGAGTTGGGCAAGCGCAAAATTACCGTTAACTGTGTCGCACCCGGCTTGATCGACACCGCGATGCTCGATGAAAACGTGCCGGTGGAAGAAATGATGAAAATGATCCCCGCACAACGCATGGGCACCCCGGAAGAGGTGGCCAGCGCGGTGAATTTCCTGATGTCGGCGGAAGCGTCGTACATCACCCGGCAGGTTCTGGCCGTCAACGGAGGCCTGTGCTGATGAAGCGCGTCGTCGTCACCGGCATGGCCGGCATCACCTCACTGGGCAGCGATTGGGACACCATCGCCGCTAACTTCGCGGCCAACCGCAGCGGTATCCGCCGGATGGACGAGTGGGATCGCTTCACCGAACTCAACACGCGCCTGGCGGGGCCGATCGACGACTTCAAAGTGCCGAGCCACTGGACCCGCAAACAATTGCGCAGCATGGGCCGGGTCTCGCGCCTGGCGGTCGGCGCGGCAGAACAGGCATTGGCCGATGCCGGGCTGTTGGGCGACGAATCGATCAAGGACGGGCGCATGGGCGTTTCCTGCGGCTCATCCACCGGCAGCACCGACGAGATCAAGGCGTTCGGCAACATGCTGCTCAACTCGGTGGCCGAGGGCCTGAACGCCAACTCCTATGTGCGCATGATGCCGCACACCACGGCGGCGAACATCAGCATCTTCTTCGGCCTCACCGGCCGGCTGATCCCGACCTCCAGCGCTTGCACCAGCGGCAGTCAGGGCATCGGTTATGCCTACGAGTCGGTCAAGTTTGGTCGCCTGCCATTGATGCTCGCCGGCGGTGCCGAAGAACTGTGCCCCACCGAAGCGATGGTCTTCGATGCGCTCTACGCCACCAGCCTGAAAAACGATGCACCGCAGACTTCCCCACGCCCCTACGACAGCGGCCGCGATGGCCTGGTGATCGGTGAAGGCAGCGGCATGCTGGTGCTCGAAGAACTCGAACACGCCTTGGCTCGCGGTGCGCACATCCACGCCGAACTCGTCGGTTTCGGCAGCAACGCCGACGGCCAGCACGCCACCCGTCCCGAGCAGGTCACCATGCGCCGGGCCATGGAACTGGCGCTGGAAGACGCCGGGTTACAGCCTTCTGACATCGGCTACGTGAATGGTCACGGCACGGCCACTGAACAGGGCGACATTGCCGAAACACTGGCAACGAGCGCGTTGTTCGGCGAGCACATGCCGATCAGCTCGCAGAAGAGTTTCCTCGGACACACCCTCGGAGCCTGCGGTGCGCTGGAATCCTGGTTCAGCATCGAAATGATGAACCACGACCTGTACGTCCACACCCTCAACCTCGACGACGTCGACCCACACTGCGGCAAACTCGATTACCTGCGCGGCGAGTTCCGGCAGATGAGCAACCAGTACGTGATGAACAACAACTTTGCGTTTGGCGGGGTTAATACTTCGCTGATCTTTCGGCGTTGGTCGTAAGACTCAGCGAACTTGATCGTTCCCACGCGGGAGCGTGGGAACGATCAGTTGTGTAACTGCTTACTGAGCTTGAATCAATTTGCTTTCAGCGACGCCAGCGCGGCCTGTCTTATCGTCGACGACTTGCAGGTTGTTGCGCGCCTTGATGAAGCCCACTTTCACTTCCTGCCAGACAAAGTAGTTCTTGCCGGCTTCTGCGGTGAGTTTCAGTTCCGAATCGTTTTCCGCCGAAGACAACAGGGTCTGTTGACCGGCCGGGACGGATAGCATCAGGTAAGACTTGGCGACGGTCTGCCCTACCGGCTTGCCATTGAGTGCCACCGGCATTTTCACGCCTGCCCCCATACTCTCGTTGCGATAAACGTAGATATTGGCTTTGTCCGGGGTGACCTGGAAGGTCTTGGCCTGAGCGTCCTGGCTTTCATCAGCCATTTTTACCGAAGCACAACCACCGGTCAGAGCGGTCAATGCCAGCAAAGCGGTGAAGGTTAACTGCTTGAACATCCTGTATCTCCATTGTTTTGATGAGTCCCACAACGGTTATCGGCCGTGCCCAACAAAACATTGAATCTCTATGGCGTCAGCTTGCGCGTCAGCAATTCAATCAACGTAACCGCCCCACGGATATTCCTGCGCGGGTCATGATTTGCGTCATTCAACGATTTCAGTAACGCCAGAAACGACAAAGGGCGCCTTTCGGCGCCCCTTCACAAACAGGTCGGCTTGTCATCGCCCTGTACCTGTCTGGCTCTGCGATGGCTGGTTACCCAAGATCCTCAGAGTCTCACAAGCCCCTTTCGGGAACGCGGGCAGTATTGCTTGAAATTGAACAGGGGGCAACGGATGGCAGTTCGCCCAACCACACCAAACCTTATGCCATCACAGCCCAAGGGCGCTACGCACTGCGACTTTGATTGCGTAGAACTCATCTGTTTCAAGTTGTGAAATGACATAAACGCGCTTCCCCTGACGGTCTCGGCTTTTGATCCGGTCGAGTCTGGAGAGACTTACTGTCGCAACCATATCGCACTTTGCCCAACAGATTGGACTCGCACCATGGAGATGACTTTGAAGTTCCAGATGATGTTCAAGTACGCGATCTGGAGCGGTAGTACTCAACGGCACAACCGTTACCAGCAAGCTGTTCGTTCTGTGTTTAGGTATCACGACAACGGGTCTGACCTTGATCATCTCAGGGATTTCATAGCCCCTGAAATCGCAAATCAGCACGCTGCCTTCCTTGGGTTGATATAGAAGTGGCATCCATGGCACTCATCGAAAGAAATCGATTTTGCGCAAGAATCGGACAAATCCCTAAGGCGGATCCGTAACTTCGAATGTCCCAAGTGCGGCAACCTGTTCAGATTCCTTCAACCTTACGCGTCAACAACTCCACAAACGCCTTGGCCATCGGTGACTTCTGATCCTTACGTTGCACCAGCCACACTGCTGACACCGCCTCAGGATCGAGCAGAGGCCGATAGACCACCCCTTCGATGCGCATCCGCTGATAGGACGCCGGCAGCACGGATACACCCAGCCCCGCCGCCACCAGACCAATGATCGTCATCGCCTCGCCCGCCTCCTGAGCAAAGTGCGGACTGAAACCGGCATCCCGGGCCAGGCTGAGCAATTGTGCGTACAGACCACTGCCATAACTGCGTGGGAAAAATACGAAGGGTTCGAGGGCCAGAGCTGACAGAAACAAGCCTTCCTCACTATCGGTCACTAATGGATGCTTGGAACTGAGCACCGCCACCAGCGGCTCACGCATCAGCTCCACCACGCTGAGCGAGTCCGGCAACCCAAGCGGCCGCATGATCCCGACTTCAATCGACTCATCCACCAACGCATCGGCGACCTGGGTGCTGCTCATCTCCCGCAGGTTCAGGTGCACCGCCGGAAATCGCTGGCGAAATGAAAAAATCGCCTGTGGAATGGTCGAGTTGAACGGCGCCGACGAGGTGAAGCCAATCTTCAGTTCGCCCAACTCACCCAACTGCGCCCGCCGTGCAACATCCGCTGCCTTGTCGACCTGCGCCAGCACCAACCGCGCCTCTTCCAGAAACAGCCGGCCGGCTTCACTGAGCTCGACCCGACGATTGGTGCGCTCGAACAACCGCGCGCCCACCTCCTGTTCCAGCGCCTGAATCTGCTGACTCAGCGGCGGTTGCGAGATGCCCAGCACCTGGGCGGCGCGGCCGAAGTGCAGTTCTTCAGCGACGGCGATGAAGTAGCGCAGGTGACGCAATTCCATGAAAACTCCATTAGGTCGTTAAACCTATCAAACAGGTCGAACAATATATTGGATTGAATCATTAGGCAGCTATATGCTTTTTTCATTGCCTGACCGGCTGCGTCCTCCGAGGTCCGAAGTGAAAACTGCTGTCGCTCCACTTGCCCATGAAGTTCCGCCCGCAGCGGTGGACGATGTTGTCGCCGAACTAAAGGAGATCTACATCGAAAAAGGCACACCGATGTTCATGCGCACGGTGTTGGCGCTGTTCTCCGGCGGCTTCGCGACCTTCGCCCTGCTCTATTGCGTGCAACCGATGATGCCGCTGTTGTCCCACGAATTCTCCATCAATGCAGCGCAGAGCAGCCTGATCCTCTCGGTCGCCACCGGCATGCTCGCCATTGGTCTGCTGATCACCGGCCCGATCTCTGATCGCATCGGACGCAAACCGGTGATGGTCGCGGCGCTGTTCGCCGCCGCACTCTGCACCATCGCCAGTTCAATGATGCCGAGCTGGCAGGGTGTGCTGGTCATGCGCGCGCTGGTGGGGTTGTCGTTAAGCGGACTGGCAGCGGTCGCCATGACTTACTTGAGTGAAGAGATCCATCCACAGCACATCGGTCTGGCCATGGGTTTGTACATTGGCGGCAACGCGATTGGCGGGATGTGCGGACGCTTGATCACCGGCGTGTTGATCGATTTCGTCAGCTGGCACACGGCGATGCTGGTGATCGGTGGTCTGGCGCTGATCGCGGCGGCAGTGTTCTGGAAAATCCTCCCCGAGTCGCGCAACTTCCGCGCCCGCTCATTGCACCCACGCAGTTTGATTGACGGCTTCACCATGCACTTTCGCGACGCCGGCCTGCCGCTGCTGTTCCTCGAAGCTTTTGTGCTGATGGGCGCGTTCGTCACCCTCTTCAACTACATCGGTTATCGCCTGCTGGCCGAGCCGTATCACATGGATCAGGCCTTCGTCGGGCTGCTCTCGGTGGTGTATCTGTCGGGTATCTACAGTTCAGCGAAAATCGGCTCGTTGGCCGACAAACTGGGCCGGCGCAAAGTGCTTTGGGCGACCATCGTGCTGATGCTCGCAGGCCTTGCACTGACCATGTTGACGCCGCTGCCGGTGGTGATCATTGGCATGCTGATCTTCACCTTCGGTTTCTTCGGCGCTCATTCGGTGGCGAGTAGCTGGATTGGGCGTCGGGCGATCAAAGCCAAGGGGCAGGCGTCGTCGCTTTATCTGTTCAGCTATTACGCCGGTTCGAGCATCGCCGGGACGGCGGGCGGGATGTTCTGGCACATGGGCGGGTGGAACGGGATCGGGTTGTTCATTGGCGGGTTGCTGGTGATTGCGCTGCTGGTGGCGTTGAAACTGGCGAAGTTGCCACCGCTCGGTGGTGTAAAGGCTTAAACACAAATATCCAGTCAGCCATAAACAACTGTGGGAGCGAGCTTGCTCGCGATGGCGGTATAACAGACAACTTAGATGTTGAATGTTATGGCCTCATCGCGAGCAAGCTCGCTCCCACATTAAAGCCGGGTGTTTATCAGACCGTCACGATCACTCGTGGTACTGCGCCGACAGTTCATGCACCGCGCGCAGGAAGGCGCCAGCGTGTTCCGGGTCGACCTCAGGCGTGATGCCATGGCCGAGGTTGAACACGTGACCGCTACCCTTGCCGTAGCTGGCGAGGATGCGGCCGACTTCGGTGCGGATGGCTTCTGGCTTGGCGTACAGCACGGTTGGGTCCATGTTGCCTTGCAGGGCGACTTTGCTGCCGACGCGATCACGGGCGCTGCCGATGTCGCAGGTCCAGTCCAGGCCCAATGCATCAGCGCCAGCGTCGGCAATGCTTTCGAGCCACAGGCCGCCGTTCTTGGTGAACAGGATGACCGGCACTTTGCGGCCTTCGTGCTCGCGGATCAGGCCGCTGACGATTTTGCGCATGTAGGCCAGGGAGAATTCCTGGTACGCCGCCGCCGAAAGGCTGCCACCCCAACTATCGAAGATCTGCACCGCTTGCGCCCCGGCCATGATCTGGCCGTTCAGGTAGCTGGTGACCGTCTGCGCGAGTTTGTCGAGCAGCAGGTGCAAGGCTTGCGGGTTGTCGTAGAGCATGGTTTTGGTCTTGCGGTAGTCTTTCGACGAGCCGCCTTCGACCATGTAGGTGGCCAGGGTCCATGGGCTGCCGGCGAAACCGATCAGCGGCACGCGGCCGTTCAATTCGCGGCGGATGGTGCTGACCGCGTCCATGACGTAGCCGAGGTCTTTGTGCGGATCAGGAATCGGCAGCGCTTCGATGTCAGCCATCGTGCTGATGACTTTCTTGAAGCGCGGGCCCTCACCGGTTTCGAAGTACAGGCCTTGGCCCATGGCATCGGGGATGGTCAGGATGTCGGAGAACAGGATCGCCGCGTCCAGTTGCGGATAGCGGTCGAGCGGCTGCATCGTGACTTCGCAAGCGAACTCCGGGTTCATGCACAGGCTCATGAAGTCGCCGGCCTTGGCACGGCTGGCGCGGTATTCCGGCAGGTAGCGACCGGCCTGACGCATCATCCAGACAGGCGTGACGTCTACGGGTTGCTTGAGCAGGGCGCGAAGGAAACGGTCGTTCTTCAGGGCAGTCATGTCGGCATCCGGAAAAAAAGTGCGGGCATTTTCTCAGAGCGCGACGCAAAAGGCACGGTTGCAGGTCAGCCTTTTGTCTATCGGGTCAATTTGTCGCGGTGGAATGCAGTTTTCGCAACACCACAAAACAACTGTGGGAGCGAGCTTGCTCGCGATGGGGGCTTCACATTCAACATCTCTGCTGACTGATCTACCGCTATCGCGAGCAAGCTCGCTCCCACATTTTGATCGCATTCCAGTTTTAGAAAGTGATCAGACGCCCAGGTAATCCAGGATCCCTTCGGCGGCATTGCGGCCTTCGAAGATCGCCGTCACCACCAGGTCAGAACCGCGAACCATGTCGCCACCGGCGAAGATTTTCGGGTTGCTGGTCTGGTGCTTGTACTGACCTTGTTCCGGGGCCACAACGCGGCCCTGGCTGTCGGTCTGGATGCTGTGCTGTTCGAACCACGACGCCGGGCTCGGACGGAAACCGAACGCGATGACCACGGCATCAGCCGGGATGATCTCTTCGGAACCCGGAATCGGCTCAGGGCTGCGACGGCCACGGGCGTCCGGTTCGCCGAGACGGGTCTCGACCACCTTCACGCCTTCGACGCGGTCTTCGCCGACGATGGCGATTGGCTGGCGGTTGTAGAGGAATTTCACCCCTTCTTCCTTGGCGTTCTTCACTTCTTTACGCGAGCCCGGCATGTTCGCTTCGTCACGACGATAAGCGCAGGTCACCGACTTGGCGCCCTGGCGAATCGAAGTACGGTTGCAGTCCATCGCCGTGTCGCCGCCACCCAGTACCACCACCTTCTTGCCTTTCATGTCGACGAAATCTTCCGGCGACTTTTCAAAGCCCAGGTTGCGATTGACGTTGGCGATCAGGAAGTCCAGCGCGTCATGCACGCCCGGCAAATCTTCACCGGCAAAGCCGCCCTTCATGTAGGTGTAGGTGCCCATGCCCATGAACACGGCATCGTATTCTTCGAGCAGTTGCTCGACGGTCACGTCCTTGCCCACTTCGGTGTTCAGACGGAACTCGATGCCCATGCCGGTGAAGACTTCGCGGCGATTGCTCAGCACGGTCTTTTCCAGCTTGAACTCGGGGATGCCGAAGGTCAGCAAACCGCCGATTTCCGGGTTCTTGTCGAACACCACCGGGGTCACGCCGCCACGCACCAGTACGTCGGCACAACCCAAACCTGCCGGGCCTGCGCCGATCACCGCAACACGCTTGCCGGTCGGTATGACCTTGGACATGTCCGGGCGCCAGCCCATGGCGAACGCGGTGTCGGTGATGTACTTCTCGACCGAACCGATGGTCACCGCGCCGAAGCCGTCGTTGAGGGTGCAGGCACCCTCGCACAGACGATCCTGCGGGCACACCCGGCCGCACACTTCCGGCAGGGTGTTGGTCTGGTGCGACAGCTCGGCAGCCTGAAGAATGTTGCCCTCGGCCACCAGCTTCAGCCAGTTTGGAATGAAGTTGTGCACCGGGCACTTCCATTCGCAATACGGGTTACCGCAACCCAGGCAGCGGTGGGCCTGATCGGCCGAATGCTGGGGTTTGAAGGGTTCGTAGATCTCCACGAACTCTTTCTTGCGTTGACGCAACAGTTTCTTCTTCGGATCTTTGCGCCCGACATCGATGAACTGGAAGTCGTTATTCAGACGTTCAGCCATTGTTAAAACCTCATCAAACTCTTCAGGCGCATATCACTGCGGGTTGGCACGGGTGCTGGAAAGCAACGATTTCAGGTTGGCAGCCTTGGGCTTGACCAGCCAGAAACGACGCAGATAGTCATCGAGGTTTTCAGCGAGGTTACGACCCCACTCGCTGTCGGTTTCCTCGACGTATTCGTTCAGCACGCGTTGCAAGTGGCTGCGATAGGCTTCCATCGCCTCACCGCTGATCCGCTGGATTTCCACCAGTTCGTGGTTGACCCGGTCAACGAAGGTGTTGTCCTGGTCGAGCACGTAGGCGAAACCGCCGGTCATGCCTGAGCCGAAGTTGTAACCGGTCTTGCCCAATACGCAGACGAAACCACCGGTCATGTACTCGCAGCAGTGATCGCCAGTGCCTTCCACAACCGTGTGAGCACCGGAGTTACGCACCGCAAAACGCTCGCCTGCGGTACCGGCAGCGAACAGTTTGCCGCCGGTGGCGCCGTACAGGCAGGTGTTGCCGATAATGGCGCTGTCCTGAGTCTTGAAGGCGCTGCCCTTCGGCGGAACGATGACCAGTTTGCCGCCGGTCATGCCTTTGCCGACGTAGTCGTTGGCGTCGCCTTCCAGGTACATGTTCAGGCCGCCAGCGTTCCACACACCGAAGCTCTGACCGGCCGTCCCTTTGAAGCGGAAGGTGATCGGCGCATTCGCCATGCCTTGGTTGCCGTGTTTGCGAGCGATTTCACCGGAGATCCGCGCGCCGATCGAACGGTCGCAGTTGCAGATATCCAGCGCAAAATCGGCGCCGCTCATGTCGTTGATGGCCGAGGTGGCCATGCCGACCATTTTCTCGGCCAGCAGGCCTTTGTCGAACGGTGGGTTGCGCTCGACCTGGCAGAACTGAGGCTTGTCCGCCGGGATGTGATCGCTGCCCAGCAATGGCGTCAGGTCCAGGTGTTGCTGCTTGGCGGTCTGGCCTTCGAGGATTTCCAGCAGATCGGTACGACCGATCAGCTCTTCGAGGGAGCGCACGCCCAGCTTGGCCAGCCACTCACGGGTTTCTTCGGCGACGTAGGTGAAGAAATTCACCACCATGTCGACGGTCCCGATGTAGTGATCCTTGCGCAGCTTCTCGTTCTGAGTCGCGACGCCGGTGGCGCAGTTGTTCAGGTGGCAGATACGCAGGTATTTGCAGCCCAGCGCGATCATTGGCGCGGTGCCGAAGCCGAAGCTTTCAGCGCCGAGGATGGCAGCCTTGATCACGTCGAGGCCGGTTTTCAGGCCGCCGTCGGTTTGTACCCGCACTTTGCCGCGCAGGTCGTTGCCGCGCAGGGTCTGGTGGGTTTCGGCCAGGCCGAGTTCCCACGGAGCGCCCGCGTATTTGATCGAGGTCAGTGGCGATGCACCGGTGCCGCCGTCGTAGCCGGAGATGGTGATCAAGTCCGCGTAGGCCTTGGCCACACCGGCGGCGATGGTGCCGACGCCCGCTTCTGCAACCAGCTTCACCGAGACCAAAGCCTTCGGGTTGACTTGTTTCAGGTCAAAAATCAGCTGCGACAAATCTTCGATCGAATAGATGTCGTGGTGCGGTGGAGGCGAGATCAGGGTCACGCCCGGCACTGCGTAACGCAGCTTGGCGATCAGACCGTTGACCTTGCCGCCTGGCAGCTGACCACCTTCGCCGGGCTTGGCGCCCTGAGCGACTTTGATCTGCAGCACTTCAGCGTTGACCAGGTATTCCGGGGTCACACCGAAACGGCCAGTCGCAACCTGTTTGATTTTCGAGCTCTTGATGGTGCCGTAACGCGCCGGGTCTTCGCCGCCTTCGCCGGAGTTGGAACGCGCACCGAGGCGGTTCATGGCTTCGGCCAGGGCTTCGTGAGCTTCCGGCGACAAGGCGCCGAGGGAGATGCCTGCGGAGTCAAAGCGCTTGAGCACCGACTCCAGCGGTTCGATCTCGCTGATGTCCAGCGGCGTGTCCAGGGTTTTGACCTTGAACATGTCACGGATCATCGACACCGGACGGTTGTCCACCAGCGCCGTGTATTCCTTGAACTTGCTGTAGTCGCCCTGCTGCACAGCGGCTTGCAGGGTGTTGACCACGTCCGGGTTGTAAGCGTGATATTCGCCACCGTGGACGAACTTCAGCAAACCGCCCTGCTGGATTGGCTTGCGCGGGCTCCAGGCTTCGGCAGCCAGGGCTTTCTGCTCGGCTTCGATGTCGACGAAACGCGCACCTTTGATGCGGCTCGGTACACCACGGAAGCTCAGTTCGCAGACTTCTTCGGACAGGCCGATGGCTTCGAACAACTGCGCACCGCGGTACGACGTGATGGTCGAGATACCCATCTTCGACAGGATCTTCAGCAGACCTTTGGTGATGCCTTTGCGGTAGTTCTTGAACACCTCGTAGAGGTCGCCCAGCACTTCACCGGTACGGATCAGGTCGCCCAGCACTTCGTAGGCCAGGAACGGATAGACCGCCGAGGCGCCGAAACCGATCAACACCGCGAAGTGATGCGGATCGCGAGCCGTCGCGGTTTCAACCAGGATGTTGGAATCGCAACGCAGGCCTTTTTCGGTCAGGCGGTGGTGCACCGCGCCGGTGGCCAGGGAAGCGTGGATCGGCAACTTGCCCGGGGCAATGTGACGGTCACTCAGCACCACTTGGGTACGGCCGGAGCGCACAGCTTCTTCAGCCTGATCGGCGACGTTGCGGATCGCCGCTTCGAGGCCGACGCTTTCGTCGTAGTTGAGGTCGATGATCGCGCGCTCGAAGCCCGGACGATCGAGGTTCATCAGCGAGCGCCACTTGGCCGGAGAAATGACCGGCGAGCTGAGGATCACGCGCGAGGCGTGTTCCGGCGACTCCTGGAAGATGTTGCGCTCGGCACCGAGGCAGATTTCCAGCGACATGACGATGGCTTCACGCAGCGGGTCGATCGGCGGGTTGGTGACCTGCGCGAACTGCTGACGGAAATAGTCGTACGGCGTACGCACGCGCTGGGACAGCACAGCCATCGGCGTATCGTCGCCCATCGAACCAACGGCTTCGTAGCCTTGCTCGCCGAGCGGACGCAGCACCTGATCACGTTCTTCGAAAGTGACCTGGTACATCTTCATGTACTGCTTGAGTTGATCGACGTCGTAGAACGCCGAACCGTGGTCGTTGTCTTCCATGGTCGCCTGGATGCGCAGGGCATTCTTGCGCAGCCATTGCTTGTACGGATGACGGGACTTCAAGCGGTTGTCGATGGCGTCGGTGTCGAGGATCTGGCCGGTTTCGGTGTCCACGGCGAAGATCTGACCCGGGCCAACGCGGCCCTTGGCGATCACGTCTTCAGGCTGGTAGTTCCAGACACCGATTTCCGAGGCCAGGGTGATGAAACCGTTCTTGGTGGTGACCCAACGCGCCGGACGCAGACCGTTACGGTCGAGCAGGCACACCGCGTAGCGACCGTCGGTCATTACCACGCCGGCCGGGCCGTCCCACGGTTCCATGTGCATCGAGTTGTATTCATAGAACGCACGCAGGTCCGGGTCCATGGTTTCGACGTTCTGCCACGCAGGCGGAATGATCATCCGCACGCCACGGAACAGGTCGATACCACCGGTGACCATCAGCTCAAGCATGTTGTCCATGCTGGAGGAGTCGGAGCCAACACGGTTGACCAGCGGGCCGAGTTCTTCCAGATCCATCAGATCATTGGTGAACTTGGTGCGACGGGCCACGGCCCAGTTGCGGTTACCGGTGATGGTGTTGATCTCGCCGTTGTGGGCGAGGAAGCGGAACGGCTGAGCCAGCGGCCATTTCGGCAGGGTGTTGGTCGAGAAGCGCTGGTGGAACACGCAAATCGAGGTTTGCAGGCGCTGGTCGCTGAGGTCTGGATAGAAGGCGGTCAAATCCGCCGGCATCATCAGGCCTTTATAAATGATGGTCTTGTGCGAAAAGCTGCAGACGTAGTGATCGACGTCGGCGGCGTTGGCCACGGACGAGCGACGACGGGAGGTGAACAGCTTGACGGCCATGTCCTGATCGCTCAGGCCATCGCCGGCGATGAACACTTGTTCGATCTGCGGCAGGCGCTCAAGGGCCAGGCGACCAAGGACGCTGGTGTCGATCGGCACTTTGCGCCAGCCGACGAGGGTCAGGCCAGCAGCGAGGATCTCGCGGTTCATGTTCTCGCGAGCGGCTTCGGCTTTGACCGGGTCCTGGTTGAAGAAGACCATGCCCACCGCATATTGCTTGGGCAGTTCGACGCCGAACGTTTCCTGGGCGATGGCTCGCAGGAACACATCCGGCTTTTGAATCAGCAGACCGCAACCGTCACCGGTCTTGCCGTCGGCGTTGATCCCACCGCGGTGGGTCATGCAGGTCAGGGCCTCGATGGCCGTTTGCAAAAGGGTATGACTGGGCTCGCCCTGCATATGGGCTATCAGGCCGAAACCGCAGTTATCCTTGAATTCATCTGGTTGGTACAGACCTGCTTTCATAGACACTTTCTCACCAGGCTGCCTCTTATCGAGGCAAATTTCTTTTCAATTCAACCACTTACCATCCGCGCCGAACGTACGCCAGCTTTGCGGGGGCAAAAGGGAGGTCATTGTACACACCGACACAGAGGCTCACAAATTTGACGACGAAATGTCGCAAATCTATGTCGCATTTGTGAAAGGTTTAAAGCGATATGCTGTGCTAGTCAAAACTTTTTTAATTTTGACCGCAACGACTCAAAGACTACTGTGACGCAGACACCACAAGGCACGCGGCCTGTAGAGGCGGCATGCGCTTGTAGAAATTTTGAGGTGCTGGGAGAGGCGGCCTGGGTAAGGCCGCCGAATCATCAGCGAGCTGTAGCCAGTTCCTGTTGGACGCTGGCGACAGTGCGAGGCCAAGGTTTACCAGCCTGAACCTTCGCTGGCAAGGCCTTGATGGCGGTAACGGCTGCATCGCGGTTGGCGAAGCTACCGTAAGTGATGACGTAAAGCGGCTTGCCGTTGAGGACTTTCTTGAAATAACGGTACTCGCCGCCCTGCTCCTTGACGAAGGATTGCGCGGCCGCTTCAGAGCTGGTGCCGAGGATCTGCACCACGTAGTTACCCGGCGCTTGCCCTGCGTACCAGGTGCCGCCAGTGGCCTTGGCCGCGGTGGCTGGTTTCTCGGCAGGCTTGGCGGCGGCAACGGCGGCTGGCTTGGCTGGCGCTGGAGCCGGTTTCACGGCAGGCGCAACCGGGGCTGGCTTGGCAGTCGCGACCTGAGTCGGTGCAGGCACAGGCTTGGCGGCTGGCGTCGGCGCAGGACCGGCCGACAGACCTGCTGGAGGCGCGGTGGTGGTCACGGTCGGCGGCGTAGCGCTCGAACCTTCGATCGGCACGCCGTCGTCGCCTTCGGTGATGCCACCGGCGGCTTCGGCCAACGGACCACGCATGACCGGCTGCGAGTTGCCGACCAGCGGCAATGGCATCGGTTGCGAGTTACCGGCGAATTCGACGGCAGGCGCGCCGCCGCTGTTAGGTTGTGGCGTGCCCTGGCCGAGCGGCAGTTGCGCCTGTTCGTTGACAGGTGCGCCAGTGGTCGGTGCTTTGCTGCGACCCGGCATCAACCAGGCGGCGGCTACCGCGACCACGACAACGGCGGAAATCGCCAATACGTGTTTCTTCGGCATGTTGAACCCCATACTTGGACGCTTCACCGCTGAGCGGCTGGCAATCATGGCTTCGATCATTGCATCGCGGGCAACCTGGTTGATGGTGCCAGGCCAACCGTCGGAGCTTTCGTGAATATCAGAGATCTGATCTGCGGTGAAAAGTTCGATACCCCGGCCGGCGCCTTCGAGTCGCTGCTCCAGATATTCGCGGGTTTCTTCTTCGGTGTAAGGCTGCAACTCGATGACGTGGAACCGCTCTTCCTCGAGGGTCAGCGCCTCCAGTTGAGCAATCAGCGACGACTCACCGAACAGGAACACATGCGGGCGACCTTCCGGTGCACCGGCGGCCAGGGCCAGCAAGGCTTCCAGCGCGGACTCGTCGAGTTGCTCGGCGTCATCCACCAGCAAATAGACTTCCTGCCCCGTCAGTGCAAGCTGCACCACTTGAGCCAGAATCGCGCCGATCTCGGGCTGGGCGACGTTCAGCGCCTGAGCCACCTGACGCAGCATGCCGGCCGCATCACCGGCGCCACGGGCGGAAACCACCACGCTCTGCACCGACTGTTTGTTGGTGCTGGCCACCAGGGCTTGACGCAACAGCGTCTTGCCACTGCCTTGCGGGCCGGTGACGACCAGCAGCAACTGACTGTAGCGCGCCAGGTGATGCAGTTGCCCCAGCACCGGTTTGCGCTGGGCCGGGAAGAATTTGAAGCCAGGCACCCGTGGAGAAAAAGGGTCATGACTCAACTGGTAATGGCCGAGGAAAGCCTCGTCGGCGTGCAAACTAGTCATCGGGATCTTATTAACCTTTAAGCTGAGCCAGAGCGCGGTAATCCGCTCCCAGCGTGGCCTGTAAAACCTCTTTCGGATAATCGTCGGTCACCACCGCTTCGCCCATGTGGCGCAGCAGCACCAGGCGCAAACGACCGTCGATCACTTTCTTGTCAATTGCCATGTGTTCGAGAAAATCGGCTTCAGTCATCTCTTCAGGCGGGATGACCGGCAGGCCGGCACGCTGGAACAGACGAATGCCGCGATCGCGCTCTTGCTCGCTGATCCAGCCCAGGCGCGCGGACATTTCCAAGGCCATTACGGTGCCAGCAGCGACCGCCTCACCATGTAGCCAGACACCATAGCCCATGTGGGTTTCGATGGCATGGCCGAAGGTGTGACCCAGGTTGAGCGTGGCGCGAACACCGGTCTCCCGTTCGTCGGCACCGACCACCTCAGCCTTGGCCGCGCAAGAGCGCTCGATGGCGTAAGTCAGGGCGACCTGGTCCAGGGCGCGCAGGCGATCAACGTTGTCTTCAAGCCAGGTCAGGAACGGCTCGTCGCAGATCAGCCCGTATTTGATGACCTCGGCAAGCCCGGCGGACAGTTCGCGGGCCGGCAGGGTATTGAGGGTAGCGGTATCAATCAGCACCACGTTCGGCTGATAGAAAGCGCCGACCATATTCTTGCCCAGCGGATGGTTGATCCCGGTCTTGCCGCCCACCGAAGAGTCGACTTGCGACAGCAGCGTGGTCGGGATCTGGATGAAATCGACACCACGCTGGTAGCAGGCGGCCGCAAAACCGGCCATGTCACCAATCACACCGCCACCGAGGGCGATGACCGTGGTACGGCGGTCGTGCCGCGCGGTCAGCAGACCGTCGAAAATCAGTTGCAGGGTTTCCCAGGTCTTGAACGCTTCGCCGTCCGGCAGCACCACGGAAACCACCGAGAACTGTGCGAGGCTGCGGGTCAGACGCTCGAGATAGAGCGGCGCAACGGTCTCGTTGGAGATGATCGCCACTTGCCGTCCGCGGATATGCGGGGCCAGCAGCTCAGGCTGATCCAACAAACCTTCGCCAATATGAATCGGGTAGCTGCGCTCGCCTAGATCGACCTTGAGTGTCTGCATGTGTCCCCACAGTGAAGATGGAATCAGGCGTCCTGCCTTGAGTTAACGAATGTCCACGGCGTCTGCTGGTGTGACGCCGTTCGGTAGCCATCTGCCACAACCTTGAGCGGCCATGACAGGACGCCGAGGATAGCGCATTTCGCGCTGCGCTTTAACGGGGAGGTAGCTGCTGCAAGCGTTCGAGAATATCGAGCACCACCATTCGCGGCGGCCGCTCATCGGTTTCGACCACCAGATCGGCGATTTCACGATAAAGCGGATCGCGGATCGCCAGCAGATCCCGAAGGGTCTTGGCCGGATCGGCAGTACGCAACAGGGGTCGATTGCGATCGCGGGACGTGCGACCCACCTGCTGCTCGACTGACGCATGCAGATAGACCACCCGCCCGCCGGCGTGCAGCGCCCGGCGATTGGCCTCGCGCATCACCGCGCCGCCACCGGTCGCCAGCACCACGCCGTCGCAGCCGCACAGCTCGGCAATCATCGCCTGCTCGCGGTCACGAAAGCCCGGTTCGCCTTCCTTATCGAAAATCCACGGGATATTGGCGCCCGTGCGCAATTCAATTTCCTTATCGGAATCTTTGAATGGCAGGCGCAGCTCTTTGGCCAGCAACCGGCCGATGGTGCTTTTTCCAGCCCCCATCGGTCCAACAAGAATCAAATTTCGCACAGAATCAATGACTCACAGCAATCGCCTGGTTATTCATGATACGCGGAGTGAGAAATACCAGCAGCTCGGATTTTTTCTCCGAAACCACGTCACGCCGGAAAAGGCGGCCAAGATACGGCACATCACCGAGAAATGGCACCTTATCTACAACCTTGCTCTGAGTATTTGAGAAAACTCCGCCAATCACGATGGTCTCGCCGTCGTTGACCAGGACCTTGGCATTGACCTCGTTTTTCTTGATCGGCGGCACATCCTGCACTTTGTTCAGGTAGTCCGGTTCGTCCTTGGTGACCTTGACCTCCATGATGATCCGGTTGTCCGGAGTGATCTGCGGCGTCACTTCCAGCGACAGCGAAGCCTCCTTGAACGACACCGAGGTAGCGCCGCTGGAGCTGGCTTCCTGATAGGGAATCTCTGTGCCCTTGAGGATTTTCGCGGTTTCCTTGTCCGAGGTGACCACCTTGGGCTGCGAGACGATTTCGCCGTTACCGGTCTTCTCCATGGCCGTCAGCTCGAGATCCAGCAGCACATTGTCGGTGATGAATGCGATGCCGAGCCCCGAGGTGTTGGCGGCGGTGCCCAGGTCGACGAACGGCGAGTTGGTGCTGGTGCTGCCAGGCGTACCGATGGTCGACGAAGCATTAGCCCCATTATTGCTGACGCCCGAGGTGTTCCAGTTGCCCTTGTTCTGCAATGATCCGCCCCAGCGCACACCGAGGCTCTTGTCATAGTCGACGTTAGCTTCGACGATGCGCGCCTCGATCATCACCTGACGCACCGGGATATCCAGTTGCGCGACGATACGGCGCAGTTCGTCGAGTCGATCCTGGGTCTGGTAGGCAATGATGTTGTTGGTCCGTTCATCCACCGTGATCGAGCCCCGCTCGTCGGCTTTTGCCTCGGCACTGGTCACCGACTGGAACAGCTTGGCGATATCGGCAGCTTTGGCGTAGTTGACCTGCAACAGTTCGCGACGCAGGGGGGCCAGGTCGGCGATTTGCTTCTGTGACTCCAGTTCCTGACGCTCGCGGGCAGCGATTTCGTCAGCTGGTGCGACCAGCAAAACGTTACCGATCTTGCGCTTATCCAGGCCCTTGGTTTTCAACACCAGATCCAGCGCCTGATCCCACGGCACGTTCTGCAAACGTAGGGTGATGCCGCCCTGCACGGTGTCGCTGGCCACCAGGTTGAGGTTGGTGAAATCGGCGATCAGTTGCAGCACCGAGCGCACATCGATGTCCTGGAAATTCAGCGAGAGCTTTTCACCGGTGTAGGCGAAACGTTCGGTGTTGCGTTTCTGCAAGTCATCGACGGTCATCGGCCGGATGCTGACGGTCAGCTTGTTGTCGGTCTGGTAAGTCGAATAATCGAAGGCGCCGCTGGGCTCAATAACGATCGTGGCCCGATCGCCCGTCGCACTGGCGTTGACGAACTGCACCGGCGTGGCGAAATCCTTGACGTCCAGACGGACACGCAAGGGTTCAGGCAATTGGGTCTTGGCGAAACCGAGGATGATCTTGCCGTCGCGCTCCTGAATGTCCGGGGCGATGGAAGGATCCGACAGATCGATGACCACATTGCCTTCGCCCTGGGTGCCGCGCTGGAAATCCACGCCCCGAATGGCCTTGCCTACCGGCGCATAGGCTTTCGCCGGGGCTGGCGTTGCAGTCGCTGCGCGCGGCTTTTTGGGCGCCGGGCTGGAGGCCGTTTTGTTGGCACCTTGGCCGACCACAACGAACAGCGTGTTGCCTTCAACCCGTGTGTTGTACGGAGTCAACTGGGTCAGGTTGATGATCAGCCGCGTACGGTCCTTGGCTTGCACCACCGTGGCGCTGCGGGCATTTCCGCCGCCCAGTTCACGATTTTTGCTTTTTAGCTGACTGACGACGCCAGGCAGATCCAGCGCAATCCGTGCAGGCGATTCCGTGGTGTAACCGTGGGGCGGCGGCGGTGGCCCATCGAACGACAACTTCAACTCGACGCGGTCCCCCGGAAGCGCGGCGACATCCAGCGCTTTGAGGTTGGCCGCTAGTACCATCGGCGACAGCAACGCTATCCATAGCGAAATACCGAAGGTTGAGAAAATCCTGTTCATTATTCGAGTTCCACTATGAGTGCTCTTTCAAAGGGATGGTCCGCGGCCGCTCCAGCCAGGCGCCTTCGCCGTCGGGAACGATTTCGACCACATCGACCTGCGAGCCACTGATGGCGACGACCCGCCCATCGTTACGCCCCAGGTAATCGCCGACTTTCAACCGATGCACCCCGCCCGCCCCGCGCAGCAGCGCAAAGGAGCCGGTCGCATTGGCGATCGTCCCGACCATTTCAAACTGCTCGATGTTGAAACCTTCGAGGTACTGCTTGACCCGATTCGGGTCAGGTTTGACGTTGCGCGAGCCGTGCTTCTGGCCGGCCAGATCGACTCTGATCTGTCGGGAAAACGGGCTTCGCAGGTTGGCGGCGCTGTAGGTGAATGTTGGGTAAGACCGAAATGTCGGCGTTGGTTCAATCTTGCCGGGCGCACGCAAACGCATTTCGTTCATGTACGCGTCCAGGTCGCTGAAGTCATTTTCGCTGCCGCAACCGGCCAGGCCGGCGACCAACACCACCATCGAAAAACAACGAATCGGGCTCATTTTTGCAGCCCCTTGTCGTTGTAGCGGTAGGTCTTGGCGAGGATGCTCATGCGCAACTTCGGACCACCTTCCGGGTTGGCCGGCGCAAGGTCGAAGTCATGCAGGGTGACAATCCGTGGCAGCCCGGCGACGCCGCTGACGAAGGTGGCAAGATCGTGATAGGCACCGGTGACGGTGATCTGGATCGGTAGCTCGATGTAGAACTGCTGCGTGTTCTCCGGCAGCAGTTTGATCTCTTCGAACTCCAGGCCACTGCCCAGGCCGGTGCGAGTGATGTCCTCCAGCAGGCCGGGCACTTCGGTGTCACTGGGCAATTGCCGCAGCAGCACGCCAAAGGAGTTCTCCATTTCCTTCATCTGCTGCGTATACAGCTCCAGATTCGCCGCCATATGGGCTTTGTTGGCGAATTGCTCCTTGAGGGTCGACTCTTCCTCGCGCTTGAGTTCGAGGTGGCTCTGAAGGTCGCTGATGGAAAAACTGTAGCCCAGCGAAAGCACCAGAATCATGAGCAGAATACCCGCCAGTGCCTTGATGGCTGGCGGCCATGAACCCATGTTATTGGTGTCCAGGTCATTGATGTCGATCTTGCGCAGGCCTTCGAACCAGTCAGACAGCCTCATTTGCCGCCCTCCGCAGCGGCGGGCTGAGTCTGACGAACGGTCAGCTGAAAGACGTTGGCCTGATCCAGCTGACCGGCGGTCGTCGCTTTGACCTCCGTCAGGGTTGGCGCATTGAACCAGTCCGACGCATCCAGATTACGCATCAGGTCCGAAACACGGTTGTTGGATTCTGCCGCGCCCGTAATAGAAAGGGTTTTGCCGGCCATTTTCACCTCGGTGAAGTACACCCCGTCCGGCAAGGTACGCGCTAACTGGTCGAAGATCCGCCCGCTGATCGGACGGTTGCCTTGCAGGTCCTGAATGATGCGCATGCGCTCGACCAGTTGCTGGCGACGGGCCTTCAAATCGCTGATCTGTTTAATCCGCTCGTCGACCACGGCAATCTGTTTACCGATGTAATCGTTACGAGCCACTTGCCGATCGATAGCGCCACTGATGGCCTGGTTTGCGATCAGCACCGCGCCCACGGCCCCCACCATCACACCGACCAGCGCCAGCAAAAAGCGTTTGCGGCGCGCTTCACGCTGCTCTTCGCGCCAGGGTAAAAGATTGATCCGCGCCATCAGTCGAAACTCCTGAGGGCCAGCCCGCAGGCGATCATCAGTGCCGGCGCATCGCTGGCCAGGGCACCGGCGTTGACCTTGCTGCTTAGGGTCATGTCGGAGAACGGGTTGGCCACTTGCGTCGGCGTACCCAATCGTTGCTCGATCAACCGGTCCAGTCCCGGGACCGATGCGGTACCGCCGGCCAACAGAATGTGATCAACCGAGTTGTACTGACCGGAGGCGAAGAAAAACTGCAACGAACGCGACACCTGCTGCACCAGCGCATCGCGGAACGGCTGCAACACCTCACTGACGTAATCGTCCGGCAAACCACCCTGCTTCTTCGCCAGCCCCGCCTGCTCAACGGTCAGGCCATAACGTCGCTGGATTTCCTCCGTCAGTTGACGACCGCCGAACAATTGCTCGCGGGTGTAGATGATCCGCCCCTGGTGCAGCACGCTCAGGGTGGTCATGGTGGCGCCGATATCGACCACGGCTACCGTCAGACGCTCCTGAGAGGCCGCCAGTTGCCTCGCCAGCAATCCGTAGCAACGCTCCAGCGCATAAGCCTCGACGTCGACCACGCGCGCCGTCAGGCCGGCCAGAGCCAGGGCCGCTTCCCGCACCTCGACGTTTTCCTTGCGACAGGCCGCCAGCAGCACATTGACTCGCTCGGGGTTGCGCGCAGAAACGCCCTGGACCTCAAAGTCGATGGCCACTTCGTCCAATGGATAAGGGATGTATTGATCAGCCTCGATCTTCAGCTGGTTTTCCATTTCGTCATCGGAAAGACCGGCGTCCATCTCGATGGTCTTGGTAATCACCGCCGAACCGGCCACGGCCACGGCCACGTTCTTGAGGTTGGTTCTGGCCTTGAGTAGCACGCGCGCGAGTGCCTGCCCTACGCCTTCGAGCTCGGCGATATTTTTCTCGACCACCGCATTGGTGGGTAAAGGTTCCACCGCATAGGCCTCGACCCGATAGCGGTCGCCTTGGCGGCTTAGCTCCAGAAGCTTGACCGACGTGGAGCTGATGTCGATCCCCAGAAGCGTATTGGCCTTTTTATTGAAGAGTCCTAGCACTACCAATTCCCTATGACTATCCGTGTCTTACGGACTCTGTAATATCCGTTGCGTTCAAACCACCCGTCTTGACAGCAGCGCAAATGACGCCCTCGACGGAAAAATGCTTATAATGCCCAGCGTTTTTTTCCGGTTTTTACTTCAAGCGCGGGTCGTTCCCTGTTTATCTGAACCCTGATGCCAAATTCATTCTTTGCCCTGGATGTCCAAAAGCCTTGATTCGTCTGCTGAAATTTTTCGGTTGGTCCATCGTCGCCGTTTTCTGCGGACTGCTCCTCGGTCTTAGCGGCGCCTTTCTCTACCTTAGTCCGGGTTTGCCATCCGTGGAGGCGCTGAGAAGCATCCAGTTGCAGATTCCTTTGCGGGTCTACAGCAGCGACAACAAGCTGATCGCAGAATTTGGCGAAATGCGCCGCACACCGATCCGGTTCGCCGACATTCCCCCCAATTTCATTAATGCGTTACTAAGTGCTGAAGACGACAATTTCGCCAATCACTACGGTGTCGACCCCAGCAGCCTGATGCGCGCGGCCACCCAGTTGGTAAAAAGCGGACACATTCAGTCCGGCGGCAGCACCATCACCATGCAGGTAGCGAAGAACTTCTTCCTGACCAGCGAACGCAGCTTCTCGCGCAAAACCACCGAAATTCTCCTGGCCCTGCAGATCGAACGGCAGCTGACCAAGGACGAAATTCTTGAGCTGTACGTCAACAAGATCTATCTGGGTAACCGCGCCTACGGTATCGAAGCCGCTGCACAGGTTTACTACGGCAAGTCGATTCGTGATGTCAGCCTGGCGCAGATGGCGATGATCGCCGGCCTGCCAAAAGCCCCCTCGCGCTTCAACCCGCTGGCCAACCCGGCGCGCAGCAAGGAACGTCGCGACTGGATCCTTGGGCGCATGTACAAGCTCGGCAAAATCACCGAAGCCGACTACACCACCGCGATCAACGAGCCGCTGAACGCCAGTTATCACGTGCCAACCCCGGAAGTGAACGCACCGTACATCGCTGAAATGGCCCGCGCCGAAATGGTCGGCCGTTATGGCAGCGACGCCTATACCGAGGGTTTCCGTGTCACCACCACGGTGCCGAGCAACCTGCAGGAAATGGCCAACACCGCAGTCCACGAAGGGTTGATGACCTACGACCAGCGTCATGGTTATCGCGGCCCCGAGTCGCGCCTGCCGGGCAAGACTCGCGAGGCCTGGACAACCGAGCTGACCAAACAGCGCACCATCAGTAGCCTTGAGCCCGCCATCGTCACCCAGGTCGACAAGACCGGCCTGCAAGTGATGACCCGTACCGGTGACGAACACGTCGGCTGGGACAGCATGAAATGGGCGCGTCCGTTCCTGAATACCAACAGCATGGGCGCCAATCCGAAGCAGCCTTCGGACGTCGCCCAGGTCGGCGACCTGATTCGTGTGCAACGCCAGCCGGACAATTCGCTGAAATTCAGCCAGATCCCGCAGGCTCAGGGCGCACTGGTTTCCCTCGATCCGCAGAACGGTGCCATTCGTTCCCTGGTCGGCGGCTTCGCCTTTGAACAGAGCAACTACAACCGCGCCATGCAGGCCAAGCGCCAGCCGGGTTCGAGTTTCAAGCCGTTCGTCTACAGTGCCGCACTGGATAATGGCTACACCGCCTCCAGCCTGGTGAACGACGCACCGATCGTGTTCGTCGACGAGTACCTGGACAAGGTCTGGCGTCCAAAGAACGATACCAACACGTTCCTCGGCCCGATCCGCTTGCGTGAAGGCCTGTACAAGTCGCGTAACCTGGTTTCGATCCGGTTGGTGCAAGCCATGGGCGTTGGCAAGACCATCGATTACATCACGCGCTTTGGCTTCAACAAACAGGACCTGCCGCCCAACCTGTCGCTGGCCTTGGGCACCGCGACGCTGACGCCAATGGAAATCGCCACCGGCTGGAGCACCTTCGCCAACGGCGGCTACAAGATCAGCCCCTACATCATCGACAAGATCGAAAGCCGCAATGGCGACACGCTGTTCGTCGCCAACCCGCCGAGCGTCCCGAAAGGCAGCGTCGCCACTGATGGCATCGCCGCCCCTGTCGCGGCCAACGCCTTCACCGTCAACGCAACCCCGGGCGAAGCCTTGACCGCCCAGCCAGCACCACAAACGCCGGCCGTGGCCGAGCGCGTCGTCGATGGTCGCACCACGTTCATCCTCAACAGCATGCTCGAGGACGTGATCAAACTCGGCACCGGCCGCCGCGCCCTGGCCTTGGGCCGAAGCGACATTGCGGGCAAGACCGGTACCACCAACGAATCCAAGGACGCCTGGTTCTCGGGCTACAACGCCGATTATGTGACCACTGTCTGGACCGGTTTCGACCAGCCTGAAAGCCTGGGTCGCAAAGAGTTCGGCGGCACCGTCGCCCTGCCGATCTGGATGAGTTACATGGGCGCCGCACTCAAAGGCCTGCCGCCGCATACGCAGCAAGAGCCGGAAGGCATCCTCAGCCTGCGAGTCGACCCGGTCAGCGGCCGTGCAGCCACCCCAGGCACGCCAGGCGCCTACTTCGAGCTGTTCAAGGCCGAGGACACGCCACCGTCGGCGAACGAGCTGGGCAACGGCACTGCGCCGGGCAGCCCACTGCCTGCGGATGAAGCGGCGCCGATCGATTTGTTCTGATCGGCTAAAGCTGCAAAAAGCCCCGCCTTCGAAAGAAGAGCGGGGCTTTTTTGTATCTGCAATTTCTGTACAGCCTGAAAATCTACTCGCCAGTGCTGGCCTCATCGCGAGCAAGCTCGCTCCCACATTGGAATGCGTACCCCTGTGGGAGCGAGCTTGCTCGCGATGAGGCCAGCACAACCGCTGCAAAACCCACAGGCAAAAAAAAGCCCCGACTCATTCGAGCCGGGGCTTTCTGTTGAAGCGCTACAACGACTTAGCCGTTGAACACGTCATCCACGCTTTTCAGCGGGTAGTTCTTCGGATACGGCAGGGTCGCTACGCCGGTCTCGATTGCAGCCTTGGCCACGGCATCGGAGATCACGGTGATCAGACGTGCATCCATTGGTTTCGGGATGATGTACTCACGACCGAATTCCAGTTTGATGCCGCCGTAGGCGTCGCAGACTTCCTGTGGAACCGGCAGCTTGGCCAGTTCACGCAGGGCGTTGGCCGCAGCCACTTTCATTTCTTCGTTGATGCGCTTGGCGCGAACGTCCAGGGCACCACGGAAGATGAACGGGAAGCCCAGCACGTTGTTGACCTGGTTCGGGTAGTCCGAACGGCCGGTCGCCATGATCACGTCGTCACGGGTGGCGTGAGCCAGTTCCGGGGCGATCTCTGGATCCGGGTTGGAGCACGCGAACACGATCGGGTTGGCCGCCATGGACTTCAGGCCTTCAGCGCTCAGCAGGTTCGGGCCGGACAGGCCAACGAACACGTCGGCGCCTTTCAGGGCGTCGGCCAGCGTGCGTTTTTCAGTCGAGTGAGCGAAAACAGCCTTGTACTGGTTCAGGTCGTCACGGCCGGAGTGGATCACGCCGGTACGGTCAACCATGAAGATGTTTTCGATGTTGGCACCCATGCTCACCAGCAATTTCATGCAGGAGATGGCGGCAGCACCGGCGCCCAGGCAGACGATCTTGGCGTCAGCGAGGGTTTTGCCAGCGATTTCCAGGGCGTTGATCATGCCGGCCGCAGTAACGATCGCGGTGCCGTGCTGGTCATCGTGGAATACCGGAATGTCGCACTGCTCGATCAGAGCGCGTTCGATCTCAAAGCACTCAGGTGCCTTGATGTCTTCCAGGTTGATGCCACCGAAGGTGATAGAGATGCGCTTGACGGTGTCGATGAAGGCTTGCGGGCTTTCGGAGTCGACTTCGATGTCGAAAACGTCGATGCCGGCGAAGCGCTTGAACAGCACGCCTTTACCTTCCATCACTGGCTTGGAAGCCAATGGGCCGAGGTTACCCAGGCCAAGAATTGCGGTGCCATCGGAAATGACTGCAACCAGATTGCCCTTGCCGGTGTACTTGTAGGCGAGTTCAGGGTCGCGGGCGATTTCGCGGACTGGTTCGGCTACACCGGGGCTGTAGGCCAGCGACAGGTCGCGGGCGGTAGCGGTGGCTTTGGTGAGCTCGACGCTCAGCTTCCCTGGACGAGGATGGGCATGATATTCGAGAGCGGCAGTTTTCAAATCAGACATATGGGCATTCCGCTTTTTACTGTGGGACAGACGGACCGCCGAGGATACTCGTGTCGCAAAGTCCCTACAAGACTGACCGGTCACCCCTGTCAAGCGCCCGGCCCTACGACTTTGGACCAAGAGCCGCGGAACACAAGGGATTGACTGTTCACAATCCACATTGAAAATGTCTACAATTTTTTATCACTGTGCCATCTGAAGCATCGCCGGGTCGGTCAACGGCAGAAGCCAGCGCGCCTGCCCTTCTTTCAGTCCGCCGCGCCGCGAACGGTCCAGCACCCAGCCACGGGCCTCGATCTGCCTGCCCTTCAGCCGCTCGAGACTCGCCACATCGAACTGTCCCAGCAAATTGGGTGCAACGCGCAGTACAACCGAATCCTGCAACTCGATCCAAACCCCGCCGCGATTGCGCTGAACCTTGCTCACACGACCGCTGAGCACAGCGAAACCGGAAGCGCTGATCTGCTCCGCTTTCAGCACAGGGGATTGACGCCACAACCCGAGTCCGGCCTGACGGGCGCTGTGTTCAGCCGCTTGCTGGCAGTCGACCAGATCGACATTCGGCGCGACCGCTACCTGGAAACCGAGCCCTTCAGCGAGCATCTGCGCTTCAAGGTTGGCGCCATCGGCGCTGTAGACATGCGCCAAGGCGCGGCCGTAATGGTCTTGGCTTTCTTTACCGGGCAATAAACCGACCCGCCCGTCGCTGGCGGCCACCAGAGCCTCCAGACGTTGGCGCGCGACCACCGCGAACGGCTCGTCGGAGCGGCCTTTCTTGCCCAGCTCCGGCGTATTCAAACCGATCATGCGCACACTGCGGCCATCGCTCAGGCGCAGCGTGTCACCATCCACCACCCGTTGCACCACAACGGGTGTCAGCCCGCTCGGCGCCGGGCAGAAGGCCTGGGCACCGGAAAGCCAAATCGCAGACACAAAAAAGGCGCCCGCGAGGGACGCCTTTTTCATCAGCAAGGTAAAGCCCATGGGGCTTTGCAACCTTACTCTGCAGCAGCAGGAGCTTTCTTGCCGAAAGCACCGAAGCGGTCTGCGAAGCGCTGTACACGGCCGCCAGTATCCAGAGTCTTCTGCTTACCGGTGTAGAACGGGTGGCACTCGTTGCATACGTCAGTACCCAGTGGCTTGCACAGGTTCGAACGAGTTTCGAACTTGTTGCCGCAGCTGCAAGTTACTTCGATGGTTTCGTACGCTGGATGGATATCGGCTTTCATGGTGTATTCCTCAGGCTAGTGTGCCGCCACTCAACACTATTGTTGAATACCGCACATAATTAGGCCGCGGATTCTACCAGACCTTTGCAATCACGCAAGCTGTCCCTTACACCGACCGTCTGCTAGGCTCCCGGCCTTCTTCACCGCCCCATCATCGAGAAAACAACCGCGTGCCCGACGCCATTTTGCGCCTCGCCCTGCCTTCGCCCCTGCGCCGCCTGTTCGATTACCGTGCCCCGGCCGGGGTCCTGCGTGCCCAGTTGCAGCCGGGCATGCGCCTGCGGGTCCCGTTCGGCCGGAGGGAAATGATCGGGATTCTGGTGGAGGTCACCGACACCAGCGAAGTCCCGGTAGAAAAACTCAAGCCGGCCCTGGCCCTGCTCGATGCCACGCCGCCGCTGCCGCCAGCGCTGTTCAAACTGTGCCTGTGGACCTCCCAGTATTACCAGCACAGCCTCGGCGACACCTTGAGCTGGGCGCTGCCGGTGTTACTGCGTCAGGGCGAACTGGCCGAAGCACGTCAGGAACGCTTCTGGTCCGCCGCGCCCGGCGCCAGCCTTGATGACCCGCGCATCGCTCGCGCCCCGCGTCAACGGGAGGCCCTGGCGACCCTGGCCCAGCATCCCCACGGCGTCGCCCATCAGTTGTTGAGCAAACTGATGCTGAGCAAGGACAGCCTGGATTTGCTGCTGGCCAAGGATCTGGTGCAAGTCGAAATCCGCAAGCACGCCCCCGACGCCCGCCACGAACACTGGCTGGCGCAGCCGGAACTGCCGCTCAACCCTGAGCAACGCGCCGCTTATGAAGCGATTCGCGCCGGATTCGACAGTTATCACGCGTTCCTGCTGGCCGGTGTCACCGGCAGCGGCAAGACCGAAGTCTATTTGCAACTGATCCGAGAAACTCTTGAAGCAGGCAAGCAGGCGCTGGTGCTGATCCCGGAGATCAACCTCGGCCCGCAGACCCTGGCGCGCTTCGAGCAGCGCTTCAATGCACGCATCGCGCTGATCCACTCGGCAGTCAACGACCGCGAACGCCTCGAAGCCTGGCTCGCCGCCCGGGACGGTGATGCCGACATTATTATCGGCACCCGTTCGGCGCTGTTCACGCCGATGAAGAACCCCGGCCTGATCATCATCGATGAAGAGCACGACGGTTCCTATAAACAGCAGGAAGGCCTGCGCTATCACGCCCGCGACCTGGCATTGGTCCGCGCACGCCAGGAAAACATCCCGATTGTCCTCGGCTCCGCCACGCCTTCGCTGGAAAGCCTGCACAACGCCTACACCGGTCGATACGGACTCTTACGCTTGAACGAGCGTGCCGGTGGCGCCAAACAGCCGCGTTTCCTGCGCCTGGACGTGAAAAGTCGTCCACTGGACAGCGGCATTTCCGGGCCGATGCAGCAGGCCATCGGTCAGACGCTGGCTGCTGGCCAACAAGTATTGGTGTTCCTCAACCGCCGCGGCTTTGCCCCGACCTTGCTGTGTCACGACTGCGGCTGGATGTCCGAGTGCCAGCGCTGCGATGCGCGCATGACCGTGCACCAGCGCTCCGGCGAACTGCGTTGCCATCATTGCGGCTACGTCGAACGCGTCCCTCGGCATTGCCCGAAGTGCGGCAAGGTCGATTTAAGGCCAGTCGGCGCCGGCACCGAGCGCGCCGAAGAACGATTGGGGATTTTGTTTCCGGACGTCCCGGTGCTGCGGGTCGACCGCGATAGCACTTCGCGCAAGGATGCGATGAATCAGCTGTTCGCGACCATTCAGAAGGGCCAGCCGTGCATTCTGGTCGGCACGCAAATGCTTGCCAAAGGGCATCACTTTCCACGGGTGACCCTGGTATCGATTCTCGATGCCGACGGCGGGCTGTTCTCCGGCGACTTCCGCGCCAGCGAGCGCATGGCGCAGTTGATCGTCCAGGTTGCCGGGCGCGCGGGCCGGGCTGAAGAGCCGGGCAAAGTGATCATCCAGACGCACCTGGCCGACCATCCGCTGCTGGTGCAATTGACTGAACAGGGCTATTTCGCCTTTGCCGAACAGGCGTTGAGCGAACGTCGCTCGGCGGGGTTACCACCGTTTGCGCACTTGGCGCTGCTGCGGGCCGAAGCGCACAAACCGGGGCAAGCTGAAGGTTTTCTTGATGAGGCGTGCAGTGAGGCTGAGCGTTTGCTGGCCGAACAGAACCTGACCGGGATTGAACTGCTAGGGCCAGTGCCTGCGCCGATGGAGCGCCGGGCCGGGCGTTATCGTGCGCAGTTGTTGCTGCAAGCGACGGCTCGGGCGCCGTTGCATCGACTATTAAGCAGCTGGCTGCTGGTGTTGGAACAGATGCCGAGTGGGCGGGCGGTACGCTGGTCCCTTGATGTCGATCCTGTGGATTTGTATTGATAGAGCCATCGTCATCGCGCGTAGGAGCAAGGCTTGCCCGCGATAGCGCCCTTGAGATCGCCATCGCGGGCAAGCCATGCTCCTACACGCGATGGCGGCCGATTTGTCACCACATATCCATAACCTGCCCGCTATAGTTGGCAAGCCCGTCTTCGCAACGGATAATGCCCAGTTTTTCCACTAGCGCATCCAGGCGCCGCCGCGCTTGCGGTCGAAAGAGAACACCATGAAAGACACCATTCGCCAGCTGATCCAACAAGCCATCACCCAACTCGTCAACGAAGGTGTGTTGCCTGAAGGCCTGTCGCCGGCGATCCAGGTGGAAAACTCCCGCGACAAGACTCACGGCGACTTCGCCAGCAACATCGCGATGATGCTGGCCAAACCGGCCGGCATGAAGCCGCGTGACCTGGCAGAGAAAATCATCGCCGCGCTGCCAGCTGATGAAAACGTCACCAAGACCGAAATCGCCGGCCCCGGCTTCCTGAACTTCTTCCAGAACACCCAGGCCCTGGCCACTCGCTTGGACGCCGCCCTGGCCGACGAGCACATCGGCGTGCGCAAAGCCGGCCCGGTGCAGCGCACCGTCGTCGACCTGTCAGCACCGAACCTCGCCAAAGAGATGCACGTCGGCCACTTGCGCTCGACGATCATCGGCGACGGCGTGGCGCGGGTGCTGGAGTTCCTCGGCGACGAAGTGATCCGTCAGAACCACGTCGGCGACTGGGGCACCCAGTTCGGCATGCTGATGGCTTACCTTCAGGAAAACCCGATCACCAGCGACGAGCTGTCGGACCTGGAAAACTTCTACCGCGCCGCCAAGCAACGCTTCGACGAATCCGAAGAGTTCGCTGACCGCGCCCGTGGCCTGGTGGTCAAGCTGCAAGCCGGCGACCCGGACTGCCTGGCGCTGTGGACCAAGTTCAAAGACATCTCGCTGTCGCACTGCCAGAAAATCTACGAACTGCTGAACGTCAAACTGACCATGGCCGACGTGATGGGCGAAAGCGCCTACAACGACGACCTGATCAACGTAGTCAACGATCTCAAGGCCGCTGGCCTGCTGGTCGAGAGCAACGGCGCCCAGTGCGTGTTCCTCGATGAATTCAAGAACGCCGACGGCGACCCGCTGCCGGTGATCATCGTCAAGGCTGACGGCGGTTACCTCTACGCCACCACCGACCTGGCGGCCGTGCGTTACCGCAGTGGCAAGTTGAAGGCTGATCGCGCGCTGTACTTCGTCGACCAGCGTCAGGCCTTGCACTTCCAGCAAGTATTCCAGGTCGCGCGCCTGGCCGGCTTCGTGACGCACCCGATGGAAATGGAACACATGGGCTTCGGCACCATGAACGGCGCCGATGGCCGTCCATTCAAGACCCGTGACGGCGGCACCGTGAAGCTGATCGACCTGCTGACCGAAGCCCAGGAACGTGCCTACAACCTGGTGAAAGAAAAGAACCCGGAACTGGCTGAAGACGAACTGCGCAACATTGCCAAGGTCGTGGGCATTGGCGCGGTGAAATACGCCGACCTGTCCAAGCACCGCACCAGCGACTACAGCTTCAACTTCGACCTGATGTTGAACTTCGAAGGCAACACCGCACCGTACCTGCTGTACGCCTACACACGCGTGGCCGGCGTGTTCCGCAAACTCGGCAAGGACTTCAGCGAAGTCGAAGGTCAGATCGTCCTCGAAGCACCGCACGAACACGAGCTGGCGGCGAAGCTCGCTCAGTTCGGCGAAGTGCTCAACAACGTTTCCGACAAAGGCACGCCGCACATCCTCTGCACCTACCTGTACGATGTCGCCGGCCTGTTCTCCAGCTTCTACGAGAACTGCCCGATCCTCAGCGCCGACACCCCGACGCAAATGCAGAGTCGTCTGCGCCTCGCCGCGCTGACCGGCCGCACACTCAAGCAAGGCCTGGAACTCTTGGGTCTGGAAACTCTGGAGCGTATGTAAGTTGGCTGCCAAGAAAAAACCTGCACCCAAGCGTGGCGCCAGCCGTTACCAAGCTCCTGCAAAGCAACCGATCCCGGGCTGGCTGTGGATGGCCATCGGCCTGACGGTCGGCGCGTTTATTGTGTTCCTGATGAAGCTGGAACCGGGCAAGGGCAGCGAGAGCGTCAAGCGCGAGAAGATCGAGCAGCAGAAAGCCAAGATCGTCGAGGCCAACAAGACTCCGCCGAGCCCGACGCAACCGGTGAAGCCGAAGTACGACTTCTACACGTTGCTGCCGGAATCGGAAGTCATCGTACCGCCGGATGCCGTGCCGGAGAAAACCCTGCCGACGCCACAAGTACCGGCCATTCCAACGACGCCGGTTACGCCAGAGCAAGCGGCGAAGATCGATACCGCGCGGGCTCAGGCAGCACTGGCCGGGATTACTCCGCCGCCAGCGCCACCGGTGTCCAAAGCGGCGCCAGTGACCAAGTTCTTCCTGCAGGCCGGCTCGTTCCGCAAGGAGGCTGATGCGGACAAGGTTCGGGCACAGATCATTTTGCTCGGTCAGGCTGTGGCGGTTGAATCCGGCACCGTGAAGGACGAAACCTGGTATCGGGTATTGGTCGGACCGTTCAGCAACCGCGAGCAACTGACCACGGCTCAGAAACAACTGGCCGGCAGCGGGTTCAGCAACCTGTTGTTACAACAACGCCAAAGCCGCTGACCTAGCAGAAACAACCTGCTTTTGTGGCGAGGGAGCTTGCTCCCGCTGGAGTGCGCAGCACTCCCAAACCCGGCTACCGCGGTCCGTCAGACAGACTGCGGTAACCGGGTTTACGACTGCTTCGCAGCCGAACGGGAGCAAGCTCCCTCGCCACAGGGATTCACTTACATCCTCCTTCGCGAACGACACACCGCTCGTCCCCTCTCCCTTCCTACAGTTGAAATACGCTCCACCACCCCCATATGAGTTGGCATAAGGCATTTTCGCCCCGCTGCGTGGAGACTCTCCCTTGACCACCATCGTTTCAGTTCGCCGCCACGGCAAAGTCGTCATGGGCGGCGACGGCCAGGTTTCTCTCGGCAATACCGTGATGAAAGGCAACGCGAAGAAAGTTCGCCGCCTGTACCACGGCCAGGTTATCGCCGGCTTTGCCGGAGCCACCGCTGACGCCTTCACCCTCTTCGAGCGTTTCGAAGGCCAGCTTGAGAAACATCAGGGCCACCTGGTTCGCGCCGCTGTCGAACTCGCCAAAGAATGGCGCACTGACCGCTCCCTCAGCCGCCTCGAGGCCATGCTCGCGGTTGCGAACAAAGACGCCTCTCTGATCATCACCGGCAACGGCGACGTGGTCGAACCTGAAGAAGGTCTGATCGCCATGGGCTCCGGCGGCGGTTACGCCCAGGCCGCCGCCAGCGCGCTGCTGAAGAAAACCGATCTGTCGGCCCGGGAAATCGTCGAAACCGCCCTCGGCATCGCCGGCGACATCTGTGTATTCACCAACCACACCTTCACCATTGAGGAGCAGGACCTCGCTGAGTAAGCCTGTTTTGGCCACCATGCCACGGCTCACTTTTACTTGAGGACCGCCAATTACTATGTCCATGACTCCCCGTGAAATCGTCCACGAACTCAATCGCCATATCATCGGCCAGGACGATGCCAAGCGCGCCGTCGCCATCGCGCTGCGTAACCGCTGGCGCCGGATGCAGCTGCCTGAAGAGCTGCGCGTTGAAGTGACCCCCAAGAACATCCTGATGATCGGCCCGACCGGTGTCGGTAAAACCGAGATTGCTCGTCGCCTGGCCAAACTGGCCAACGCGCCGTTCATCAAGGTCGAAGCGACCAAGTTCACCGAAGTCGGCTATGTCGGTCGCGACGTTGAATCGATCATTCGTGACCTGGCCGATGCGGCGATCAAGCTGCTGCGCGAACAGGAAATGACCAAGGTTCGCCACCGCGCCGAAGACGCCGCCGAAGAACGCATCCTCGACGCGCTGCTGCCACCGGCACGCATGGGCTTCAGCAACGACGACGCCGCACCGTCGGCCGACTCCAACACCCGTCAGCTGTTCCGCAAGCGCCTGCGCGAAGGTCAGCTGGATGACAAAGAGATCGAAATCGAAGTCGCCGAAATGGCCGGCGTCGATATCTCCGCGCCACCGGGCATGGAAGAAATGACCAACCAGTTGCAAAGCCTGTTTGCCAACATGGGCAAGGGCAAAAAGAAAAGCCGCAAGATCAAGGTCAAGGAAGCGCTGAAACTGGTGCGTGACGAAGAAGCCGGTCGCCTGGTCAACGAAGAAGAGTTGAAGGCCAAGGCACTGGAAGCGGTCGAGCAGCACGGCATCGTGTTCATCGACGAAATCGACAAAGTTGCCAAGCGCGGCAACTCCGGTGGCATCGACGTCTCCCGTGAAGGCGTACAGCGCGACCTGCTGCCGCTAATCGAAGGCTGCACCGTCAACACCAAACTGGGCATGGTCAAGACCGACCACATCCTGTTCATCGCGTCCGGTGCGTTCCACCTGAGCAAGCCGAGCGATCTGGTGCCTGAGCTCCAAGGTCGCCTGCCGATTCGTGTCGAACTGAAGGCGCTGACGCCTGAAGATTTCGAACGCATTCTCAGCGAACCGCACGCGTCGCTCACCGAGCAGTATTGTGCCCTGTTGAAAACCGAAGGCCTGGTAATCGAGTTCCAGCCGGACGGCATCAAGCGTATCGCCGAGATCGCCTGGCAGGTCAACGAGAAGACCGAGAATATCGGTGCCCGTCGCCTGCACACGCTGCTTGAGCGTCTGCTTGAAGAGGTGTCGTTCAGCGCCGGTGATCTGGCCAGCGCCCACGACGAAAAGGCGATCCTGATCGACGCCGACTACGTCAACAGCCACTTGGGCGAATTGGCGCAGAACGAAGACCTGTCCCGTTATATCCTGTAGGTCACCTTCTGTGTGAGCGGGCTTCTGTGGCGAGGGAGCTTGCTCCCGCTGGGTCGCGAAGCGGCCCCAAAATCGGCGAATGCGGTTTATCAGCAAAACCCCATTCGCCGGATTTACGACTGCTGCGCAGCCGAGCGGGAGCAAGCTCCCTCGCCACAGGATCACCCACCGACACAGGGCCTCCATTAAGACGGACGACCGGCCCCATGACGACCCAACTCCCCACCGACATCAAACTGCACAAAGCCTCGAAAACCCTGTCGCTGAAATACGCGTCCGGCGAGGAGCATCACCTGCCCGCCGAGTTCCTGCGCGTGCACTCTCCTTCCGCCGAGGTCCAGGGCCACGGCAAACCTATCCTGCAATTTGGCAAGATCGGCGTAGGCCTGACCAAGGTAGAACCGGCCGGTCAGTACGCACTGAAATTGACCTTCGACGACGGCCACGACAGCGGCCTGTTCACCTGGGAATATCTGTACCAGCTAGGCGTGCGCCAAGAGGATCTCTGGAACGATTATCTTGCCGAACTCAAAGCCGCCGGAAAGACCCGCGATCCGAACGAATCCATCGTCAAGCTGATGCTCTAGCTCGGGCCTTTCGCTCATTAGAGGGCATTTTCTAATTCCATCTGTTTGAATGCTCCGCTTCCGGGCCGACGATTGGCCTGCTTGCGAAAAAAATTAAACTCGGGTAACCAATGGATCTGGCAAGGTCCCTGCAGTGCTCTCTGAACTAAAAAGCAGCGATGCAGAATTAACGGTCACCCGAGTAGTAGTACCTGGCATTGGCTGTGGACTGCACAGCTGGACCCAGGTACTCGTCTCAGGACAATGGAGCGTCGTAGATGAGTAACAAGAATAACGATGACCTGAAAGTACAGGCCTCGGAAAATACCTTGGGGCTGAATCCGGTCGTTGGACTGCGTAGAAAAGATCTGTTGGGCTCTGCCCGCATGGTGCTGACCCAGGCCATCAAACAACCGATTCACAGTGCAAAGCATGTCGCTCATTTCGGTATCGAACTGAAGAACGTGCTGTTCGGCAAATCCGCGCTGCAACCGACAAGCGATGACCGTCGCTTCCACGACCCGGCCTGGAGCCAGAACCCGCTCTACAAACGTTATTTGCAAACTTACCTGGCGTGGCGCAAGGAGCTCCACGACTGGATCGGCGAAAGCAACCTCTCGCCCAAGGACGTCGCACGCGGGCATTTCGTGATCAACCTCATGACCGAAGCCATGGCCCCGACCAACAGTGCAGCCAACCCGGCGGCGGTCAAACGCTTCTTCGAAACCGGTGGCAAAAGCCTGCTCGACGGCCTTTCCCATCTGGCCAAGGATCTGGTGCACAACGGTGGCATGCCGAGCCAGGTCAACATGGGCGCGTTCGAGGTTGGCAAGAGCCTGGGCGTCACCGAAGGCGCGGTGGTGTTTCGCAATGACGTGCTGGAGCTGATCCAGTATCGGCCGACCACCGAACAGGTGCACGAGCGCCCACTGCTGGTGGTGCCACCGCAGATCAACAAGTTCTATGTTTTCGACCTGAGCCCGGACAAGAGCCTGGCGCGCTTCTGCCTGCGCAACAACATGCAGACGTTCATCGTCAGCTGGCGCAACCCGACCAAGGAGCAGCGCGAGTGGGGTCTGTCGACCTACATCGAAGCGCTCAAGGAAGCGGTCGACGTGGTCACCGCGATCACCGGCAGCAAAGACATCAACATGCTCGGCGCCTGCTCTGGAGGCATCACCTGCACCGCCCTGCTGGGCCACTACGCCGCGCTCGGCGAGACCAAGGTCAACGCCCTGACGCTGCTAGTCAGCGTGCTGGACACCACCCTGGACAGCGACGTGGCACTGTTCGTCGACGAGCAGACCCTCGAATCCGCCAAGCGCCACTCCTATCAGGCCGGCGTACTGGAAGGCCGCGACATGGCGAAAGTTTTCGCCTGGATGCGCCCCAACGACCTGATCTGGAACTACTGGGTCAACAACTACCTGCTGGGCAACGAGCCGCCGGTGTTCGACATCCTGTTCTGGAACAACGACACCACACGGTTGCCCGCAGCGTTCCACGGCGACCTGATCGAGATGTTCAAAACCAACCCGTTGATCCGTCCCGACGCACTGGAAGTGTGCGGCACACCGATCGATCTGAAGCAGGTCACTGCCGACATCTTCTCCCTGGCCGGCACCAACGACCACATCACCCCGTGGAAGTCCTGCTACAAGTCGGCGCAACTGTTCGGTGGCAAGGTTGAATTCGTGCTGTCCAGCAGCGGGCATATCCAGAGCATTCTGAACCCGCCGGGCAATCCGAAATCACGCTACATGACCAGCACCGAGATGCCGGTCAAGGCCGAGGAGTGGCAAGAGAACTCCACCAAGCACACCGATTCCTGGTGGCTGCACTGGCAGGCATGGCAAGCCGAGCGTTCCGGCAAGCTGAAGAAGTCTCCGAGCAGTTTGGGCAACAAGGCTTATCCGGCGGGCGAAGCTGCGCCGGGCACCTATGTGCATGAGCGGTAATTGAAGTAACACACGTGGGAGCGGGCAAGCCTGCTCCCATACACACCTACAGGGCTCCGCGCATGCCGCAACCGTTCATATTTCGTACCGTCGACCTGGATGGCCAGACCCTCCGCACGGCGGTACGCCCCGGCAAGCCTCACTTGACGCCCTTGCTGATTTTCAACGGCATCGGCGCCAACCTGGAGCTGGTGTTTCCGTTCGTCGCGGCGCTGGACCCGGACCTGGAAGTCATCGCCTTCGACGTCCCTGGTGTCGGCGGTTCGTCGACGCCAAGGCGACCGTATCGCTTTCCGGGCCTGGCGAAACTCACGGCGCGGATGCTCGACTATCTCGACTACGGGCAAGTCAACGTAATCGGTGTTTCCTGGGGGGGCGCCCTGGCCCAGCAGTTCGCTTACGACTATCCCGAGCGCTGCAAGAAACTCGTTCTGGCGGCCACGGCGGCTGGCACGGTGATGGTGCCGGGCAAGCCGAAAGTCCTGTGGATGATGGCCAGCCCACGACGCTACATCCAGCCGTCTCACGTGATTCGCATTGCGCCGATGATCTATGGCGGTGCGTTCCGTCGCGATCCAACCCTGGCCGCCAGCCATGCCGCCAAGGTCCGCTCGGCCGGCAAACTCGGTTACTACTGGCAGCTGTTCGCCGGCCTCGGCTGGACCAGCATTCACTGGTTACACAAGATCCACCAGCCAACCCTGGTGCTGGCCGGTGACGACGATCCACTGATTCCGTTGGTCAACATGCGGTTACTGGCCTGGCGGATTCCCAACGCCCAGTTGCACATCATCGATGACGGGCATCTGTTTTTGATTACCCGGGCCGAAGCAGTGGCACCGATCATCATGAAGTTTCTCGAGGAAGAACGTCAGCGTGCCGTGATGCATCCGCATCCCGCGCCATTGGGCGGCTAATCGGCCCATTGTCAGTCGGGAAGACGCAGCGCCGCGCAACAATCCGCAACAGCGTCTATGGTGTTCTGGTTCGGTGTATCTGTATTTGGCCTGAAGACGAAGGAGTGTTGATTCATGCGCGAAAAACCAGCGAGGGAATTTTTGCCCACTCCCGCCGCGTTCATCAACGCACAGAGTGCGATTACCGGCCTGCGTGGCCGGGATCTGTTTTCCACCCTGCGCAGCGTTGCCGCCCATGGTTTGCGCAACCCGGTGCACACCGCCCGACACGCCTTGAAGCTGGGCGGTCAACTGGGCCGCGTACTGCTGGGTGAAACCCTGCACCCGACCAATCCGCAGGACAATCGCTTTGCCGACCCGGCGTGGAGCCTCAACCCTTTTTATCGCCGCAGTTTGCAGGCCTACCTAAGCTGGCAGAAGCAGGTCAAACACTGGATCGACGACAGCAACATGACCCCGGACGATCGCTCCCGCGCGCACTTCGCGTTCGCCTTGCTCAACGACGCCATGGCACCGTCCAACAGCCTGCTTAATCCGCTGGCGATCAAAGAGATCTTCAACTCCGGCGGCAACAGCCTGGTGCGAGGCATAAGCCACCTGGTCGACGACTTCCTGCACAACGACGGTCTGCCCAGACAAGTCACCAAGCAAGCTTTCGAGGTCGGCAAAACGGTCGCCACCACTACGGGCTCCGTGGTGTTTCGCAATGAGCTGCTGGAGTTGATCCAGTACAAGCCCATGAGCGAAAAGCAGTATTCCAAACCGCTGCTGGTGGTGCCGCCACAGATTAACAAGTACTACATTTTCGACCTGAGCCCGCACAACAGCTTCGTCCAGTTCGCCCTGAAGAACGGCTTGCAAACCTTCATGATCAGCTGGCGCAATCCGGATGTGCGTCATCGCGAATGGGGGCTGTCGACGTACGTCGAAGCCGTGGAAGAAGCGATGAATGTGTGCCGGGCGATCACTGGTGCTCGTGAGGTCAATCTCATGGGCGCCTGCGCGGGCGGGCTGACCATTGCCGCGCTGCAAGGCCATTTGCAGGCCAAGCGACAACTTCGGCGGGTGTCCAGCGCGACCTATCTCGTGAGCCTGCTCGACAGTCAGATGGACTCGCCTGCGACCCTCTTCGCCGACGAACAGACGCTTGAAGCGGCCAAGCGTCGCTCCTATCAGAAAGGCGTGCTGGACGGTCGCGACATGGCCAAGATCTTCGCCTGGATGCGCCCCAACGATTTGATCTGGAGCTATTTCGTTAACAACTACCTGTTGGGCAAAGAGCCGCCGGCGTTCGACATCCTTTACTGGAACAACGACAACACACGTTTGCCGGCAGCCTTGCATGGCGACTTGCTGGACTTCTTCAAACACAACCCGCTGAGTCATCCGGGTGGTCTGGAAGTGTGTGGCACACCGATCGACTTACAGAAAGTCAACGTCGACAGTTTCAGCGTGGCGGGCATCAATGACCACATCACCCCGTGGGATGCGGTGTATCGCTCGGCCCTGCTGCTGGGCGGCGAGCGACGCTTCGTGTTGTCCAACAGCGGCCATGTGCAGAGCATTCTCAACCCACCATCAAACCCGAAAGCCAACTTCGTCGAGAGCACGAAGCTAAGCGGTGACCCACGGGCCTGGTATTACGACGCCAAGCAAGTCGACGGCAGTTGGTGGACCGAATGGCTGGGCTGGATTCAAGAACGTTCAGGCGCGCTAAAAGAAACCCACATGGCGCTTGGCAACCAGAACTATCCACCGATGGAAGCGGCACCCGGCACTTATGTGCGCGTGCGCTGACTGACAACGAACCACGGCCGGCGCCGGCCGTGGCATGACTCGACCATTAAGAAGACTGGATGAAAACCCGCGACCGGATTCTCGAATGTGCTTTGCAGTTGTTCAATCAGAAGGGCGAGCCGAACGTCTCCACCATGGAAGTTGCCAACGAAATGGGCATCAGCCCGGGCAACCTCTACTACCACTTCCACGGCAAGGAACCGTTGATTCTCGGACTGTTCGAGCGCTTCCAGGCCGAATTGACGCCCCTGCTCGATCCTCCGGCCGATGTGGAACTTGCACCGGAAGATTACTGGCTGTTCCTGCACCTGATCGTCGAGCGCCTGGCCCATTACCGGTTTCTGTTCCAGGACCTGTCGAACCTCGCCGGGCGCTTGCCGAAACTGGCCAAGGGGATACGTAACCTGCTCAACGCGTTGAAGCGCACGCTGGCTTCGTTGCTCGCACGATTGAAGGCTCAGGGGCAATTGGTCAGCGATACCCAGGCGCTGGGGCAGCTGGTGGAACAGATCACCATGACGCTGCTGTTCTCGCTGGACTATCAGCGGATTCTTGATCGCGAGGGTGAGGTGAGGTTGGTGGTGTACCAGATCATGATGCTGGTGGCGCCGCATTTGCTGCCGCCGATCAAGGTGGCGACGGAGCAGTTGGCGCTCCAATACCTCGAAGAACACGAATAACTCTTTGTAGGAGCTGAGCTTGCTCGCGATGGCGGTGTGTCAGCCAACATAATGCCGACTGGCACACCGCCATCGCGAGCAAGCTCGGCTCCTACAGGGAATTGCCGCGCACAAACAAAAACGCCCGACCTTTGCAGGCCGGGCGTTTTCTTGAGCCCTGAAAATCAGGACTGACTGGTTGGCGTCGAAGGAGCTGGCGCGACAGTCGGGGTTGCAGCAGGGGTCGGCGCAGTAGCAGAGTTCGATGTGCTGACCGGCGCCGGGGTTGCCGGTTTGGCGGCAGCCACTGCTGGTTTTGGTGCAGCCGCTTTCGGAGCTGCCGGCTTTTTCACCGCTGGCTTCTTCGCTGCGGCAGGTTTGGCCGCTGGCTTGGTAGCGGGCTTGGCCGCTGCAGTTTTGGCAGCCGGTTTAGCGGCTGGTTTTGCTGCTGCTTTGGCCGCTGGCTTGGCTGCTGCAGGTTTCGCTGCGGCAGTTTTGGCCGCTGGTTTGACAGCCGGTTTAGCGGCAGCTTTAGCCAGTGGTTTGGCAGCAGACTTCGCCGCAGGTTTGGCCGCCGCGGTTTTCGCCGCAACAGGCGCGACCTTGGCACCGGTGAGTTTTTCGATTTGCTTGGTCAGGGTATCGACCTTGCTGTGCAGTGCTTTGACTTCATTGCGGCTCGGTACCCCCAGGCGCGAAATGGCGCTGTTCAGACGCTTGTCGAAAGCCCCTTCCAGCTCATCCCACTTGCCCAGTGCGCGATCTTTCACGCCGCTGATGCGCGACTTGGCCGACGAAGCAGAGTCCTTGGCAGCATCGACTTTCTTGCCGACAGCGCTCTTGGTGAGCTTCTCGGCTTTCTCGCCGTCTTTAACCAATGTATCGAAGAGTTTGCTGCCGTCAGTGTCGATCTTCGAGTACACGCCTAAACCAGCCAGCCAGATTTTGCGGGAGTAGTCTTCGACTTTCCCGATCCACGAGCTGCCTTCTTTTTCGGTGTTCTTTTTACCAGCCATCCCGTTCTCCTTAAGATTTACGCGCGACGCGTTCGAGCAATGCCGTCAGCTCATCGAGCTTGGCAGAGAGTGTCTCAACGTCATGTTTAGACGGAATGCCGATACGATTCAAGGTACTTGCGACACGCGAGTCAAAAGCCTTCTCGACCTTGTCGAGTTGAAGTTCGACCTTACCTTTGAAAGTAGTGACTTCACTCTTGGCTTCATCGATCTCGGCATTGGCCGCTTCAAGTTTCTCGGCAACTACTTTTTTGCCTTTCTTTTCAACATCTTGACCGGCTTTGATCAACTCTTGAAAGTACTCGCCGCCCTCTTGCCCGACCTTGGTGTAGGCACCCAGGCCTGCCAGCCAGATCTTGCGGGCATAAGATTTAACGTCGCCCAGAGCAGCTGTCGAAGCGTCGATTTTTTTCTTCAAAATAACTTTGGCCATGGTGCACCTCACGCGCAGAAGGTTTGAGGAACTGCCCGCGAAAGTGTCGGGCTCAGGCACAAAGTAGTGAGAATAATTAGAAACGGCACCCTAACAACTGACACAAATCGGTGATGCCCCACCACTCACCTGTAGGAGCAAAGCTTGCTCGCGATGCAGACACCGCGGTATTTCAATTAGTCCGTGGTGATGCCATCGCGAGCAAGCTTTGCTCCTACAAAAAAGCGTGAGTTATGTGAGGGCTTTATCGAGGGCCTTTTCGATTTCCGATTTGATGGTGCCGCTCATGGCCGACATCAACAGGCCAAGTTCGACATCGACCTTGATCGAATCCTCGCCCACATACACCGCGCCTTTCACACCGGAGCGTCTGAGGTTCAGCGTGTCGCCGGACCATTGCGGCTCCAGGCCATATTGATCGGACAGTTTCTGCGCCAACTGGTCGGCCTTCTCGCGGGCCGCTTCCTTACCCAGGCCGTGGGAACGCTCAACACTAATACGGGCCATCGAATGACTCCTGCTTTATGAATACTTTCCTGAAGCATCTTGACCGCTACTGCGGCAAAACGTCCCGGTGGTTACCTATCTTACCTGCAGCCTTGCCAAGACAAAGCAGGCCACCGGGATTAGAATGTCCCGCATTCTCTTTTGGTGACAGCGATATGACTGATCAGCGCAAAGGCAGCGATGCCGAACCCACCACTCACTTCGGCTTCAAAAACGTTCCGGAAAGCCAGAAAGCGGAAAAAGTCGCTGAAGTTTTCCACTCGGTAGCCGCCAAGTACGACTTGATGAACGACCTCCTGTCGGGCGGCATGCACCGTCTGTGGAAGCGTTTCGCGATCGAGCTGTCGGGCGTTCGCACCGGTAACCGCGTGCTGGACATCGCCGGCGGTACCGGCGACCTGACCAAGAAGTTCTCGCACCTCGTTGGCCCGACCGGCCAGGTCGTGTTGGCCGACATCAACGAATCCATGCTCAAGGTCGGTCGTGACCGCCTGCTGGATCTGGGTGTGGCCGGCAACGTCGAATTCGTTCAGGCCGACGCTGAAAAGCTGCCGTTCCCGGACAACCATTTCGACTGCGTGACCATCGCTTTCGGCCTGCGCAACGTGACCCATAAAGAAGACGCCCTGCGCTCGATGCTGCGCGTACTGAAACCGGGCGGCCGTTTGCTGGTGCTGGAGTTCTCCAAGCCAACCAACGCGCTGATGTCCAAAGCCTACGACGCCTACTCGTTCGCCTTCATGCCGCTGATGGGCAAGCTGATCACCAACGACTCGGAAAGCTATCGCTACCTGGCCGAATCGATCCGCATGCACCCGAATCAGGAAACCCTGAAGTCGATGATGGTCGAGGCCGGTTTCGACCGCGTGACCTACCACAACATGACCGCAGGCATCGTCGCCCTGCACCGTGGCATCAAACCCTGATGTTGCTGGCCGGTCTGCTCGCCAGCGTTGAACTCGGTCTGAACCGGGTGCTGCGTCTCGACAGCACGGCGCTGCCGCGGCTGGCACATTTGAGTGGCAAGGTGATTGCCGTCGACTGCCGCAGCCCGGCGCTGCAAGTGTTCATCCTGCCCAGCGACGAAGGCTTGATGCTGGCTTCGCACTGGGAAACCGGTGCCGACTGCACCTTGCGCGCACCGGCCTCCAGCCTGCTGAAACTGGCCATGAGCAAGGACAAGACTTCGGTCCTGCATGCTCCTGAAGTCGAACTCGACGGCGACAGCGGCGTGCTGCTGGAACTGGCGGCGATCCTTCAGGACCTTGAGCTGGACTGGGAGTACGAACTCTCGCGCTGGCTGGGACCGGTCGCCACGCAACTGCTCGGCGGTCATCTGCGCAGTCGCGCACGCTGGTATCAGCAAGGGTTCGCCAGCCTGAACCAGAACCTTGGCGAGTACCTGGCCGAAGAATCGCGCACCCTCGTCGGTCAACGCGAAGCCGAAGCCCGTTTCAGTGAACTGGACCAGATCAAACTCGATCTGGAACGTCTCGAGGCGCGTTTCGAGCGCCTTTCCCGATCCCTCGACCCAAGCGATAACGCATGAAGCTGCTTGCCGTCCGCCGTCTGTTGCGCATCCAGCGCGTTGTGATTCGCTACCGCCTCGATGACCTTTTGTTCGCCCTGCCACTGCCATGGTTTCTGCTGGCGCTGCGCTACGCCTTGCCGTGGCGCTGGTTCCCGCGCAAGACGCTGGACCTGAGCCGTGGCGCGCGATTGCGTCTGGCGTTGCAGGACCTGGGACCGATTTTCATCAAGTTCGGGCAAATCCTGTCCACCCGCCGCGACTTGCTGCCGGAAGACATCGCCGATGAGCTGATGAAGCTGCAGGACCGCGTGCCGCCGTTCGACTCGCAAGTGTCGGTCAATCTGATCGAAGAACAGCTCGGCAAAAAGATCAGTGAAGTGTTCAGCCGTTTCGACGTCGAGCCGCTGGCCTCGGCCTCGGTAGCCCAGGTGCATGCCGCGCAGCTGAAAACCGGTGAAGAAGTGGTGGTCAAGGTGATCCGCCCGGGCCTGAAACCGATCATCAAGCAGGACCTGGCGTGGCTGTTCATCCTCGCCCGCGCCGCCGAAAAGCTCTCGGCCGACGCGCGCCTGCTGCACCCGGTGGACGTGGTCCAGGACTACGAAAAAACCATCTACGACGAACTCGACCTGCTGCGCGAGGCGGCCAACGCCAGCCAGTTGCGACGTAACTTCGACGGTTCGCCGCTGCTCTACGTGCCGCAAGTCTATTGGGACTGGTGCCGGCCGAAAGTGCTGGTGATGGAGCGCATCTACGGCATTCAGGTCACCGACCTGGCGACCCTGGCCGACCAGCGCACCGACATGAAAATGCTCGCCGAACGCGGCGTCGAGATCTTCTTCACCCAGGTGTTCCGCGACAGCTTCTTCCACGCCGACATGCACCCCGGCAACATCTTCGTCAGCACCGTGAACCCGTGGAGTCCGCAGTACATTGCGATCGACTGCGGCATCGTCGGCAGCCTGACCCCGGAAGACCAGGACTACCTGGCGCGCAACCTGTTCGCGTTCTTCAAGCGTGATTACCGTCGCGTCGCGCAGTTGCACATCGATTCGGGCTGGGTACCAGCGGAAACCAAACTCAATGAATTCGAGGCGGCGATCCGCACCGTGTGCGAGCCGATCTTCGAAAAACCGTTAAAAGATATTTCCTTCGGTCAGGTGCTGATGCGCCTGTTCCAGACCGCTCGACGCTTCAACATGGAAGTGCAGCCGCAGCTCGTTTTGCTGCAAAAAACCCTGCTGAACATCGAAGGCCTGGGCCGTCAGTTGTACCCGGACCTCGATTTGTGGAACACCGCCCAGCCGTTCCTCGAACGCTGGATGCGTGAGCGCGTCAGCCCCAAAGCCTTGATCGGCAACGTGCAGAGCCAGTTCGAACAGCTTCCGCACCTGGCCAACATGGCCCGTGACCTGCTCGAACGCATGTCCCAGCCCCACGCCTACGACCCGCCGCCACCGTGGCACCGTCGCAAGGACGATTGGCTGCTGCGACTGCTCGGCTGTGCGCACCTGGCCGGCGGCACCATACTCGCTGCCGGTGGGCCGCTGAACGAACTGGGTCATTGGCCGGCCGGCATCATGGTGGCGGTCGGTTTGTATCTGGTCGTTCGCCGATAGCCAGCGCCCCCGCACGCTGGCACACTGTTTCAACGCTTGGGTTCTACTCATGAAGTGTGGAACCGCTGTCGGAGTCGAAGATGAAAAACTGGCTGGACGAGATCAAGTGGGACGCCGATGGCCTTGTGCCGGCGATTGCCCAGGATCACAAGACCGGGCGCGTCCTGATGATGGCCTGGATGAACCGTGAAGCGCTGGAACTGACTGCTGCCGAGAACCGCGCCATTTACTGGTCACGTTCCCGCGGCAAGCTGTGGCGCAAGGGCGAAGAGTCCGGCCACGTGCAAACTCTGCAGGAGATGCGCCTGGACTGTGACGCCGACGTGATCATCCTGATGGTCGAGCAGATCGGCGACATCGCTTGCCATACCGGCCGTCAGAGCTGCTTCTACCGCGTCTTCGAGAACGGCGACTGGAAAACCGTCGACCCGGTGCTCAAAGACCCGCACGCCATCTATTCCGCAGGACACAGCCATGAGTGACACTCTGACCCGTCTGGCCGAAGTGCTGGAAGAGCGCAAAGGCGCCGCCGCCGACAGCTCGTATGTCGCCAGCCTGTACCACAAGGGCTTGAACAAGATTCTGGAAAAAGTCGGCGAAGAGTCGGTCGAAACCATCATTGCTGCCAAGGATGCCGCCATCAGCGGTGACTGCAGCGATGTGATCTACGAAACCGCCGATTTGTGGTTCCACAGCATGGTCATGCTCGCCCAACTGGGGCAGCATCCACAGGCTGTACTCGATGAACTGGACCGTCGTTTCGGTCTGTCCGGACACGCTGAGAAAGCCTCGCGCCCGTCCGCCTGAACAACTATTAGAGAGGAGCAGCAACATGGGCATTTTTGACTGGAAACACTGGATCGTCATCCTGGTTGTTGTCGTGCTGGTGTTCGGCACCAAGAAACTGAAAAACCTGGGCACTGACGTCGGTGAGTCGATCAAGGGCTTCAAAAAAGCCATGAACGATGAAGACAAGCCAGCTGACCCGACGGTAACCCCGGCCCAACCGGTTCCACCCGTTCAGCCACAGACCACGCAGTCTGTGAACCAGCCGCACACCATCGATGTGCAGGCGCAAAAAGTCGAAGAGCCGATCCGCAAAGACGTGTGAGCACTGACTAATGTTTGGTATCAGCTTCTCTGAACTGCTGCTCGTCGGCCTCGTGGCCCTGCTGGTGCTGGGCCCCGAGCGGCTGCCGGGGGCTGCGCGCACCGCCGGCCTGTGGGTCGGCCGCCTGAAGCGCAGCTTCAACGCGATCAAAACGGAAGTTGAACGTGAAATCGGTGCCGACGAGATTCGTCGGCAACTGCACAACGAGCACATTCTGTCGCTGGAGCAGGAGGCGCGGAAGATTTTCACGCCGACTCAGCAAGAGGCCACACCGGTTCAGCCGGTTGAACCTGTGGCGGAGCAGACGATTCATGCTCCGATTGCAGAAGCTACACCTGTCGCGGCACCGAGGGAAACAGTGAAAGCTGTTGAACCGGCACCGCTTGTCGCGACCGTAGAACCTGTTGCTCCTGCTGCCGCGCCGACAACGCCGGCTCCTCACGACACCACTTTGCCGCCGCGAGTCTCATGAGCGATCTCCCCGAAAATGACCAGCACATGCCGCTGGTTTCGCACCTCACCGAGTTGCGTACCCGCCTGCTGCGTTGTGTAGCGGCGATCTTCATCATCTTCGCCGGGTTGTTTGCCTTCACCCAGCAGATCTACACCTTCGTCTCCACGCCGCTGCGTCAGTACCTGCCCGTGGGCGCGACGATGATCGCCACCGATGTTTCGTCGCCGTTCCTGACGCCACTCAAGCTGACGATGATGGTCTCGCTGTTCCTGGCGATCCCGGTGATCCTGCATCAGATCTGGGGCTTTATCGCGCCAGGCCTGTACAAGCATGAGAAACGCATTGCGGTGCCGCTGCTGGTGTCCAGCATCCTGCTGTTCTACACCGGCATGGCGTTCGCCTATTACCTGGTGTTCCCGCTGATCTTCAAATTCTTCGCCGCTGCCACCCCGGCCGGCGTGGAAATGATGACCGACATCAGCAGCTACCTCGACTTCGTCATGACGCTGTTCTTCGCCTTCGGCGTAGCGTTCGAGATTCCGGTGGCCGTGGTGCTGCTGGTGTGGATCGGCGTGGTCAACGTCGCTTACCTGAAGAAAATCCGCCCGTACGTGGTCATCGGCTGCTTCGTGGTCGGCATGATCCTGACGCCGCCGGACATCTTCTCGCAGACACTGTTGGCCGTACCGATGTGGCTGCTGTTTGAAATCGGCATCCTGTTCGGCAGCCTGATCACCAAACGCGGCGAGCACCCGGACGACCAGCCGGCCGACGATCACAACGACCAGCCGCCAGCGACTCAACCGTGAACCTGCTGCTTCTCGAAGAGGCCGACTTCATTGCGGCCGACCGGGCGATCCTGCGTGATCGCCGGTTGACGCACATGCAGGAAGTCCACCGCTCCGTTGTCGGTGACAGCCTGCGGGTCGGCCGTATCGGCGGGCTGATGGGGTCGGCCGAACTGCTGCGCCTGGACGCCGATGAAGCCGAATTGCGCGTCACCCTCGACCAGCCACCACCGGCCAAGCTGCCGCTGACCCTGGTGCTGGCCCTGCCACGGCCGAAAATGCTGCGTAGGGTGTTTCAGACCGTGGCGGCCATGGGTGTGCCGCGAATCATTCTGGTGAACAGCTATCGCGTCGAGAAGAGCTTCTGGCAAACCCCGTTCCTGGAGCCCGAGGCGATTCGCGAACAACTGATCCTCGGCCTTGAACAGGCCCGGGACAGCGTGCTGCCGGAAGTCGTCATCGAGAAGCGCTTCAAGCCGTTCGTCGAAGACCGTCTGCCGGCGATCACCGAGGGCACCCTCGGCCTGGTCGGCCACCCCGGCAACTACCCGCCCTGCCCTCGTGGCCTGAACGAACCGGTGACCCTGGCCATCGGCCCCGAAGGCGGCTGGATTCCTTACGAAATCGACCTACTGGGCAAATCCGGCCTGCAACCGGTGCAGCTCGGCGACCGCATCCTGCGGGTCGAAACCGCCGTCACTGCGCTGCTCGCACGCCTTTTCTAAAACCAGACACTATCCCTGTGGGAGCGAGCTTGCTCGCGATAGCGGTGGGTCAGTCAACGCATGGGTTAACTGGCAGTCCGCCATCGCGAGCAAGCTCGCTCCCACAGGAAAATTCGTCGCCCGAACCAACGTGTACGCCTACAGATTCCCGCCCGCCAGCCGATACAGTTCCCATAAAACCAACAAATGGTTCGAGGGAGTTGCAGCATGTACCGATGGCTAGCCGAGAAACTGGGGAACGTCAGCGTCAATCGCAAACTGGGTGTCGGCTTCGGTCTGGTGCTGCTTCTTACCTTGTTGATCACCTTCACCGGTTGGACCGGCCTGAGCAGCGTGATGAGTCGCGGCGATAAGCTGGGGTTTATTGCCAGCCTCAATGACCTGACCAAAGACCTGCGCCTGGCCCGTCTGGATTACGAAATGCGTCGCGGCGAACAAGGCCCCGGAGCGGTCAACGACCTGCTCGGCCAACTCGATACCGGCCTGAAAACCGCGCGCACGCTGATCGAACAACCGGCCGACGTTGCCATGATCGACCAGCAACTGGCCGCCGTCAGTGAGTACAAACAAGCCTTCACGGCCATGACCCAGGCCGGCGCCACCCGCGAAGACGCCCGCGGCAAACTCGGCGCCACAGCTGACAACGCCGTGGCCCGTGTCGCCGAAGTCGAAAAATCCATGCTGCAAGGTGACAGCGTCGCCGATTTCAACAGCGTGATCGACCTGAGCAAACTGATCCAGCAAGCGCGCTTTCAGGTGCGCGGTTACACCTACAGCGGCAAAACCGAAGCAGAGCAACCCGCTCTGGACGCCATCGACAACGCGTTGAAAAACCTCGAAAGCCTGCCCTCCAAACTGCCGGAACAGCACATCGCCAACCTGCAGCAAGCGACGGACGCGTTGAAAGCCTACCGCGCCGCCGTCAGCCAATTCCGCGACTCTCAGGTCGCCAGCGCCGCAGCCCTCCAACGCATGGCCGATCAAGGCCAGATCCTGCGCGACACCAGCAAAAAACTTACCGTGTCGCAAACCATCGTCCGAGACACCGACGCCGCGCACGCCAAAAACCTGCTGCTGCTGGCCACCGTCCTGGCGCTCGCCTTTGGCATGCTTGCCGCTTGGGCCATCACTCGCCAGATCGTGATTCCCCTGAGCCAGACCCTCAAAGTGGCGGAGCGTGTTGCTGCCGGCGACCTGACCCAAAACCTTATCTCTGAGCGTCAGGACGAACTCGGCCAGCTACAGCGTGCCATGCAGAGCATGACCCTGGGCCTGCGCGAGTTGATCGGCGGCATCAGTGACGGCGTCACGCAAATCGCCAACGCTGCCGAAGAACTGTCGGCAGTCACTGAGCAGACCCGCGCCGGGGTCAACAGCCAGAAGGTCGAGACCGACCAGGTGGCCACCGCCATGAACGAAATGACCGCCACCGTGCAGGAAGTCGCGCGTAACGCCGAAGAAGCCTCCGAAGCCGCCGTCGCCGCCGACCAGCAGGCCCGCGAAGGTGACAAAGTGGTCGGCGAAGCCATCGCCCAGATCGAGCGTCTGGCGAAAGAAGTCGGCAACTCCACCGAGGCCATGGGTCATCTCAAACGCGAAAGCGACAAGATCGGCAGCGTGCTCGACGTGATCAAATCCGTGGCCCAGCAAACCAACCTGCTGGCCCTCAACGCCGCCATCGAGGCCGCCCGTGCCGGTGAGGCCGGACGTGGTTTTGCGGTGGTCGCCGACGAAGTCCGCAGCCTGGCCCAGCGCACCCAGAAGTCCACCGAAGAAATTGAAGAGCTGATCGTCGGCCTGCAAACTGGCACCCAGCAAGTCGCGACCATCATGGACAACAGCCGCAGCCTGACCGACAGCAGCGTCGAACTGACCCGCCGCGCCGGTGGCTCTCTGGAAAGCATTACCCGCACCGTCTCAGCGATTCAGTCGATGAACCAGCAGATCGCTGCAGCGGCAGAACAGCAGAGCGCGGTGGCTGAAGAGATCAACCGTAGTGTTCTGAACGTGCGCGACGTGTCAGAGCAGACCTCGGCAGCCAGTGAAGAGACCGCGGCCTCCAGCGTTGAGCTGGCGCGGTTGGGGACGCATCTGCAGATGCTGGTGGGACGGTTCAAGGTTTGAGGTGATGCGAGTGCCTCGGCTCGCTTGGGACCGAGGTGATGCCATCGCGGGCAAGCCCTGCTCCTACAGTTTGTTGTTTACCGCAAGAATCGGGCACAACATCAAACTGTAGGAGCAAGGCTTGCCCGCGATGCTTTTAGGCCGGCGCTGAAGTTAGAGGACCTGCCGCAAAAACGCCTGAGCTCGCGGATCCTTCGGCGCATCGAAGAATTCGGCCGGTGAAGCGTCTTCCAGCAATTTGCCGTGATCGAAAAACAGCACCCGATCCGCCACTTCCCGGGCGAAGCCCATTTCGTGGGTGACACAAACCATGGTCATGCCTTCCACCGCCAGGGTTTTCATCACGTCCAGCACTTCGCCGACCATTTCCGGGTCGAGGGCCGAGGTCGGCTCATCGAACAGCATGACCTTCGGCTCCATGGCCAATGCCCGGGCGATGGCCACGCGCTGTTGCTGACCGCCGGACAGGCGCGACGGAAACTCGTTGGCCTTCTGCGCAATACCAACCTTCTCCAGCAACGCCAAGGCCTTGGCCTCGCGCTCCTTCTTGCCGCGCTTGCGCACGACTTTCTGGGCCAGGCAGAGGTTTTCCAGCACGGTCATGTGCGGGAACAGGTTGAAATGCTGGAACACCATGCCGACTTCGCGGCGATAGGCATTCACGTCGGTTTTCGGGTCGGCCAGTTGCAATCCGTCGATGCTCACCGAGCCCGAGTCGAACTCTTCCAGGCCATTGAGGCAGCGCAGGAAGGTCGACTTGCCGGAACCGGACGGGCCGATCACCACCAGCACTTCCCCCTTGGCCACGTGCGTCGAAACGTTATCCACCGCGCGAACCACGTGGCCGCGGGTGTCGAAAACTTTTACCAGATCGCGGACTTCAATCACTTTGTGCGAGCCTCCGCTCAAGCCGGCTGGCGATTTTCGACAGCGGCAGGTTGATCAACAGGTACAGACCGGCCACGCAGAACAGGATTTCGAACGGCGAGAACGAGGTGGTAATGACTTCGCGACCGCTTTTCAGCAGTTCGGTAATGGCGATCACCGACACCAGCGAGGTGTCCTTGACCAGACTGATGAACTGGCCGGCCAGCGGTGGCAGCACTCGTTTGAACGCTTGCGGCAGCACCACGTGGCGCATCGACTGACCAGCGCTCAGGCCCAGGGAGCGCGCGGCTTCGTTCTGGCCACGGGCGATGGATTGCACGCCGGAACGGATGATTTCCGCCACATAAGCGCCAGTGAACAGCGACAGCGCGGCAATCCCGGCGAACTCCCGGGAGAGGTTCATCACGGTGCCGATGAAGAAGTAGAAAATGAAGATCTGCACCAGCAGCGGCGTACCGCGGACCAGTTCGACGTAGATCGTCGAGAGATCGCGCAAGGTCGGGTTGCTCGACAGTCGGCACAGGCCCGTGGCCAGGCCGATCAGCAGACCGAGCACACCTGAAACCACGGACAACCACAAGGTGGTCCAGAGCCCCCACATCAGCGGTCCGGCGGCCCAATGACGGGTCACGCCAATCACGTCGCCTTCGGCCACGTCATCACCTTGGGCGACTTGCAGGCTGTTGTCGTCGACGGTCAGGTGCTGCTCTGTACCGGCATCATTGCGCAGGGTGACTTCAGCCTTGTCGCCCTTGCGCACCAGTTCGCTGACGGTGGAGATATCGGCGGCACGCTGGGATTCTTCGGCGTGATAGGCGAAGTATTGCGGCACACGGTTCCAGCGCCATTCGTAGGACATCAGCGAGGTGGCGTAATACAACGCGCCGGCCAGGCCGATCAGCAGCAGCACGGTTAACACGTGCCACGGCCATTGGGCTTTTTTCTGTTTCATCTGTAAGCAGATTCCGAAATTTGTGTCGCCAAGGAGGGCGCCATCGCGAGCAAGCTCGCTCCCACAGGATCTGCGCCGTAAACAAAGGTTGTGTTCACATCGATCAACTGTGGGAGCGAGCTTGCTCGCGATTGGAGCGGCGCGGTGTTACTGATTCACCGCTGCAGAAATCCTTATTCCATGTCCTTGAGCCAAGCGGTGTCTTTGAACCACTTGTCATGGATGCGATCGTAGGTGCCGTCTTCGTGGATCTGGCGCAGGAAGTTATTGATGAAGTTGATGCTGTCGTAGTCACCCTTCTTCAGACCGAAGGCCAAAGGCTCGTAGGTGAACGGCTTGTCGAGGAACACCAGTTTGCCGGCACCGACCTTGTTCACGGCCACGACGTTGTAAGGCGCGTCGTAGATGAAGGCGTCGGCCTTGCCGTTGACCACGTCGAGCACGGCTTCTTGCTCGTTGTCGTAGCCGTGGTAGTTGGCTTTGGAAATAAGCTTTTTGGCGACCATCTCGCCGGTGGTGCCGAGCTTGGAAGTGATGCGGTAGTCGGCGGTGTTCAGGTCTTTATAGGACTTGATGGTGCCTTCCAGCTCCTTGCGGATCAGCAGGGTCTGGCCCACCACGATGAACGGTTCGCTGAAGTTCAGGCGCAGGTTGCGTTCCTGGGTCAGGGTCATGCCGCTGCCGATCATGTCGAACTTGTCGGTCAGCAGGGCCGGGATGATGCCGTCGTAGCCGGTGGAAACCATCTCCAGCTTGACGCCCATGGCCTTGGTCATGGCTTTGAGGATGTCGACTTCGAAGCCGATGATCTCGCCGCGCTTGTTGGTCATTTCGAACGGCATGTAGGTCGGGTCCATGCCGACTTTCAGCGTGCCGCGCTTGACCGCGTCATCGATAGCACCGGCGTGTGCCGCGTTGACTGCAACCAATGCCGTGACGCCGACCAGCAGCATCGAGAGATACTTCTTCATCATCAAGTCCCCAAAACCATCGCGTTGTGAGGCGCGCAAACCGCGGGTTTCCCTTGGAAAACCGGCAGATACGAACAGAAAGTTGTCCGGGCGCACCAATTCGGGGACGGATGCTAACGCACTCGTTCGTTTGCACAAGGGTTTAAGCAGGAATTGTTGCTCGACGCCGCGCAAAAAAAACCCCGCTTTCGCGGGGTTTTTTATTAGGCCAACTGAGGCTGCGCACTCAGTGGCTTGAGCGGTAACAGCGGCGCATGGGGATCGGCTTTCACCGATTTACGCCACGCCTCCAGCCACTCGGGGTGACCTTCGTTCCAGATCTGCTCATGCAGACGACCCAATGCCACCGGGTCACTGAGCAGTTCCACGCGCTCATTGTTGCTCAGACCCTCAGGCCCGGCTTTCAGCGCATGACGCACCCGTTCGATCCGCAGCCACTCGATCGGCTCGGCCTGACGGTGACGGGACGTCGCCAGCGAGCACGCCAAGGCGTTCTGCTGTGGATCGACCACTGCCCGGACGAAGCCGTCGTTCAGCGCATGCCAACGATTTTCGTGGGTGTACTGGTCGGTCGCCAGCAGCGCCTGTGGCGGATTGTATTCCTCAGGGATCAGGAACAGGCTTTCGTCACGGGACTTGAGGCCCAGGCCAACTCGACTGGAGATCACCGACACCGGAATCGACAGCATCAACGAACCGACGATCGGCACCAGCCACCAGAGGAAACTCGGGTTTAGCCAGATCACCAGCAGGGCCCAGAAGAAGCCCAGCAAGGTTTGCGGACCGTGGCGTTTGACCGCTTCGCTCCATGGCGTGGAGTCGTCGTCACGTTGCGGCGAGTTCCAGGTCGCGGCCCAGCCGAGGAACGCGGCGAGCACGAAGCGGGTGTGGAAAATCATCCGCACCGGCGCCAGCAGCATGGAGAACAGCATCTCCAGCAGCATCGACAACGTCACCTTGAACTTGCCACCGAACTCTTTCGCGCCCTTGGCCCAGATCAGGATGATGCTCAACAACTTCGGCAGGAACAGCAGCACGACGGTGGTCGAGAACAGCGCGATCGCCTTGTCCGGGTGCCATTGTGGCCACAACGGATACAGCTGGCGTGGCTCAAGGAAGTACTGCGGCTCCATCAGCGTGTTGACCGCCAGCAGCGCCGTCGACAGCACGAGGAAGAAGAACCACAACGGCGCCGACAAGTAAGACATCACGCCCGTCAGGAACACCGCACGGTGCACAGGGTGCATGCCTTTTACCAGGAACAACCGGAAGTTCATCAGGTTGCCGTGACACCAGCGACGGTCACGCTTGAGTTCGTCCAGCAGGTTCGGCGGCAATTCTTCGTAGCTACCCGGCAAGTCGTAGGCAATCCACACCCCCCAGCCGGCACGGCGCATCAGCGCCGCTTCAACGAAGTCGTGAGACAGAATTGCACCGGCAAACGCGCCTTTACCGGGCAACGGCGCCAGGGCGCAGTGCTCGATGAACGGCTTCATGCGGATGATCGCGTTGTGGCCCCAGTAGTGGGATTCGCCCAACTGCCAGAAGTGCAGACCGGCGGTAAACAGCGGACCGTACACGCGGGTGGCGAACTGCTGCATGCGTGCATACAGCGTGTCCATGCCCGAAGCGCGCGGCGCGGTCTGAATGATACCGGCGTCCGGGGTAGCTTCCATCAAGCGCACCAGACTGGTCAGGCAATCGCCGCTCATCACGGAGTCCGCGTCGAGCACGACCATGTACTTGTAATCACCGCCCCAACGACGGCAGAAGTCGTCGAGGTTACCGCTTTTACGCTTGACGCGACGGCGACGGCGGCGATAGAAGATCTTGCCGAAGCCCTTGGCTTCACGGCAGACGTCCAGCCAGGCTTGTTGCTCGGCGACGCAGATGTCGGCGTCGTTACTATCGCTGAGGACAAAGAAGTCGAAGCGATCCAGGTTGCCCGTGGCCGCAACCGACTCGAAGGTCGCCCGCAAACCGGCAAACACCCGTGGCACGTCTTCGTTGCAGATCGGCATCACCAGTGCGGTGCGAGCGTCCGTAGGGATCGGCTCGTTACCCGCGCTTTTACCGGAAATGCGGTATTTGTCGTGACCGGTGAGCAACTCGAGGAAGCCCATCAGTGCCGTCCAGAAACCCGCCGACACCCAGCAGAACAGAATCCCGAACAAGATCAGGATGCTGGTTTGCAGTGCATACGGCAGCACTTGCGTAGCCGTTTGCGACAGCGGTTGATGCAGCACTTCGTTCAGGTCGACGAACGACCAGCCCTGGTACGGCATGATGCCTTTCATGTACCAGCCGGCGACGATGGTCTGGCCGAGCATCAGCACCAGCAGAATGTAGCGTCGGATCGAACCGACAGTGCGCCAGCGAGCAGCCGGTAGCACACGCTCATCCTTCGGCGGGGCCGGCGGATTGGTGCGACCGGTCAGACGACGCCAGCCACGCACCAGAATGTTGGTGCGCCACGGCTCCGGCACGACTTTGGTCCGACGAATCGGCGGGGTTGCCCGAAGGCAAACCCGGCCGCTGGCGTCGAGCACCAGCATTTCAGCGTCGGCCAGTTCTTCGGCGGTGTTCAGGGTCAGGCGACGACCCACCGAAGCTTGAGCAGCCTCGGTCGGCGCGTCGAACGTCGAGGACGAAAGGCGCTCATGCAATTCGCTGAAAGACTGGCAGCCCGCGAGTTCCGCGCGCTGCTCGTCGGTCATCGGTAGATGCGCCAGATACTCGGCAAGAGTCTCTGGCTGTACTTGAGAATTACTCATCGGCAGGCAACTGATAGCTCCAGGTCTCGGTCAAGACTTCTTCAGTCGGTACCGATTCCGGTGTGGCTGGGGCCGCTTCGGCAGCGACTGGCTGCTTGGCGTCTTTGTTGTCCTTGTCCTTGTCCTTGGAATCTGCAGCTGGCTTGGCTTCGACCGGCTTGGCTTCAACCTGCTTGGCTTCAGTCTGCTTGGTCTCAGTTTGCTTGGTTTCCTTGGCTTCCTTGTCCAGCTTCTCCTGCTGCCGAGCGGCAATCTTGTCAGCCTTGGCGACGGAAGAATTGGAGGCCGGCAACGATGTTTTGGCCAGGTCGGCAGTCACGATGTTCTTGACCAGTGCAGCACGCATCTCGGTAGGCTTGCCCGGATCCTTGATTTTCATCCGCAGCGTCAGGCGCCAGCCCTTGGTTTCAGGGTTGTAACGCACACTGTTCTCGACCAGCTCGCCATTCTCGCCAACGCTGACCTGGCTACGAACGTCCGTATCTGCCGGCAATGCCGCAAGAGACGGGCCTTCGAAGTCCACCAGATAAGCAACGCTACCGTCCGGCTGACGAATCAGGTTGGACTGTTTCACGTCACCCGTGGAACGCAGGGTCTGTTGGACCCAGGCGCTGTCCGGCGCATGAAGTGCGGCTTCGTCGATGGTCCAGTGCATGCGATAAGCGACGTCCAGCGGCTGGCCAGGCTCAGGCAGTTTTTCCGGACTCCAGAACGCAACGATATTGTCGTTGGTTTCGTCGGCAGTCGGAATCTCTACCAGATCGACGGAGCCCTTGCCCCAATCGCCTTTTGGTTCGATCCAGGCACTTGGGCGCTTGTCGTAGCGGTCGTCGAGGTCTTCGTAGTGGCTGAAGTCGCGGCCACGTTGCAGCAGGCCGAAACCGCGCGGGTTCTCGATCGAGAAGTTGCTCACCGCCAGGTGTTTCGGGTTGTTCAGTGGGCGCCAGATCCACTCGCCGTTGCCGGCATGGATCGACAGACCGCTGGAGTCGTGCAGTTCGCGACGGTAGTTCAGCACTTTCGACGGCTGATTGGCGCCGAACAGGAACATGCTGGTCAGCGGCGCAACACCAAGCTTGGTGACCTTGTCACGCAGGAACATCTTGGCCTTGACGTCGACAACGGTGTCGCTGCCCGGACGCAAGGTCAGGCGATAGGCACCGGTAGCGCGTGGCGAATCCAGCAGGGCGAAGATCACCAGGTGCTTGTCACCCGGTTTCGGCTGTTGAATCCAGAACTCGGTGAAACGCGGGAATTCTTCGCCGGACGGCAACGCGGTATCGATGGCCATGCCGCGAGCGGACAAGCCATAGGTGTGACCCTTGCCGACAACGCGGAAGTAACTCGCGCCGAGCATGGTCATGATTTCGTCTTGCTTGTCAGCCTTGTTGATCGGGTAAAGCACGCGGAAACCGGCATAACCCAGTTGTTCGGTGGCTTTAGGATCGAACTTCACATCGCCGAAATCGAAACGACTTGGGTCGTATTTGATCTCTTCGACGGTGTTAGCTGTGATTTCGTTGATTTTCACCGGCGTATCGAAATGCATACCCTGATGATAAAACGACAGCTTGAACGGAGTCTTCTGATCGGCCCACTCGGCTTTTTCGGTCAGGAAGCGAATTTTTTGATAGTCCGCGAATTTCATCTCGCGGAACTCGTTCGGCAGGTTACTGCGCGGAGCTTCGTATTTCTGCCCGGCCAGCTCTTTTGCCTTGACCGATACATCATCCAGATTGAATGCCCAAAGCTGACCGGCGCTGAGCAGGCAGAGCAGTGCAGAGCCCGCTACCAGAGCGCTTCGTAACCGTTTGGCAGACAATTTTGGTGCATTACAGGGACTAACAATCACGAGCAACCCTCGCCGAAAACAGATCAAGAAACCAACGGCCAGTTAAAGTGCCTGTGGGGTGTGCGGCATGAAAAAACCGACCCTACAGACCACTCTTGCCAAGTTGGCGAGCATTGTTCCGACTCCTATGGGGCTAAATGATTCCCCAAGAGGTCCAGGACAAGTCTCTACCTAAGTCAAAATGGACCAACGAACGCTGATCCCCGTAGCGCGCGATTATCTAGTAGGCCGCGTTACAACGCATCAGGGGTAACAAAGTATTTATCGCGAAAAACGCCTGTTTTCAGTCGAAATGCCCTTAAAAACATGTTTCAAGCGCTTTCAGGTCTGTAACAGGAAGGTTACCGGGCCGTCGTTGACCAGGTGCACCTGCATATCCGCGCCGAATCTACCTGATGCCACAGTGCCATGCACCTGTTTCGCTTTGCTTAATAGATAGTCGAAAAGTTCCTCGCCAAGGGCCGGAGGGGCAGCGGTCGAAAAACTCGGGCGCAACCCGCTCTTGGTATCGGCGGCCAGGGTGAACTGTGAGACCAGCAGCAACCCACCGCCTACATCCGCCAGGGACAGATTCATCTTGCCCTCGGCGTCACTGAACACACGATAGTTAAGCAGTTTCTGCAGAAGTTTGTCGGCGCTGGCCCGAGTATCCTCGGGCTCGACCGCCACCAGCACCAGCAATCCCTGATCGACGGCGCCAACCACCTCCCCCGCTACCTCGACTCGCGCGCCACGCACGCGTTGCAGCAGGCCCTTCATGCTTCTTCAGGGGCCAGGTCGAGCAGACGATGGGCCATCTGATCGGCGGCACGAACCAGTGCGTCAGTAATGCCCGGTTCGGAGGCGGCATGGCCGGCGTCACGGATCACCTGCAATTCACTGTTCGGCCAGTTCTGATGCAGTTCCCAGGCGTTGTCCAGCGGGCAGATCACGTCGTAGCGACCGTGGACGATCACGCCAGGCAAATGGGCGATCTTGCCCATGTCGCGGATCAGCTGGTTGGGCTCAAGGAACGCATTGTTGGTGAAGTAGTGACATTCGATGCGGGCGATCGACAGCGCGCGCTGTGGCTCGGAGAAACGATCGACCACCATCGGGTTCGGGCGCAGGGTGGCCGTCCGGCCTTCCCAGGTGGACCAGGCCTTGGCCGCGTGCATCTGGGCAATCTGATCGTTGCCGATCAGGCGCTTGTGGAAAGCCGAGAGCAAGTCTTCGCGCTCGTCCAGCGGGATCGGCGCGATGTAATCTTGCCAGTAATCGGGGAACAGACGGCTGGCGCCACACTGGTAGAACCACTCGATTTCCTGCGGGCGGCAAAGAAAAATCCCGCGCAGAATCAGACCGTGCACACGCTCCGGGTGGGTTTGCGCGTAGGCCAGCGCCAGGGTCGAGCCCCACGAACCGCCGAACAACACCCATTTTTCGATGCCAAGGTGCTGGCGAATTCGCTCAAGGTCGGCGACCAGATCCCAGGTGGTGTTGTTTTCGAGGCTGGCGTGGGGCGTGGAACGACCGCAACCGCGCTGGTCGAAGGTCACAATGCGATACAGGTTCGGATCGAAATACCGACGGCTCTGGGCATCACACCCGGCGCCGGGGCCGCCGTGGATGAATACAACCGGCAAACCTTCCGGCGAACCACTTTCGTCGACATACAGCGTGTGGGTTTTATCGACGGCCAGATCGTGCCGGGCGTGGGGTTTGATCTGCGGGTACAAAGTCTGCATTGCGCGCTCCGTAAGGGGTCGAGGTCATCCCTGGGGGGACTTCTATTATTCTGCCGTCCGGCATCATAAACCCGAATTACGCCAATGAGCATGCCTTGCAGAGTCAGAGTTTTTCAGCCCGTTTTTTCAGACAAATAGCCGAGCAGCGTTTCATAGAGTGCGTCGACCTCGGCGACTTGCCCCCGAGCCCGCAAACAGCCGTGAACCAACCCCTCGCCGTAATAGAGCGTCGCGGCCACGCCGGCTGCGTTCAGTCGCTCAGCGTAGAGCATGCCGTCATCGCGCAGCGGGTCGAATTGCGCCACGGCGATCAAGGCCGGCGGCAACCCACTGAAATCCTCGGCGAGCAACGGCATCGCATAGGCACTTGGCTGTCCGGTGCCGCGCAAGTACAGGGCGTGATAACAATCCAGATCGCTGCTGCTGAGTAAGGGAGCATCGACGCATTCGCTGCGCGACGGCAATCGGTGATCACCGCCCAGTCCCGGATAAATCAGCACCTGAGCTGCCGGCAATGGCTCGCCCGCATCGCGCAACGCCAGACACAACGCCGCCGCAAGGTTGCCACCGGCGCTGTCCCCGGCCACCAGCGTTCGCTCGGGATCGAGCCGGAATGGCCCGGTCCGTAGCGCGCGCCAGACACCCAGACAATCCTCGAACGCCGCCGGAAACGGATATTCCGGCGCCAACCGATAATCGACGGCGATCACCAACACGCCAAGCGTCGACGCCAGTTCGGCGCAGATGAAGTCGTGGGAATCCAGGTCCCCCACCACCCAACCGCCGCCGTGCAGATACACGATGCATGGACAACCGCTGGTCGGTGGCGAAACCGGCGGTTGATAAGACCGCACCGGCACGCCGGCCAATTCAAAATCGACCACATAAAGCCCGGCGGGAGGTGACGGGGTGAACGCCCGGCACATGTCGCTATAAGCCTGGCGCAAACCACCGAGACTGCTGTCGGTGCTGTTGAAGCTGACGGTTTTCTCGACGAAAGCCGCCATCTGTACTGAAAGCGGGTAAGGAGCCATGAGTCTGATGCCAGCCTGTTCAGGTTTTTGAGACGGACCTAATGACCTGTGGGAGCGAGCTTGCTCGCGATGGCGGACTGACAGGCAACATCGATGTTGACTGTTATTGCCTCATCGCGAGCAAGCTCGCTCCCACAGGTTCTGCATACATCTGGACCGGTGTCAGTTTTTCAAACTGGTCTGAACGGTCGCCACGCCATCCTTGCCATCAAAACTGGTGACACCGGCAAGCCAGCGCTGAAGATCCTCGGGATGATCGCGCAGCCATTGTTTGGCAACGTCCTGAGGCGTCTTGCGCTCCATGATCGGCACCATCAACTGGCTTTCCTGGGCGGCGGTGAAGGTCAGGTTTTCCAGCAGACGGTTTACGTTCGGGCAGCGCTGGGCGTAATCCGGGGCGGTCACGGTGGAGACGGTGGCGGCGCCTTCGTTCGGGCCGTAAACGTCTTCGCTGCCGGTCAGGTAGGCGATCTTCATGTTGATGTTCATCGGGTGCGGGGTCCAGCCGACGAACACCACGAATTCCTTGCGATTCACCGCCCGCTGAACGGCGGCAAGCATGCCAGCCTCACCCGACTCGATCAGCTTGAAATCCTTCAAGCCAAATTGATTGGTCTCGATCATGGTTTTGATGGTGGTGTTGGCGCCGCTGCCCGGCTCGATACCGTAGATCTTGCCGCCGAGCTGATCCTTGAATTTGGCGATATCGGCGAAGGTTTTCAGGCCCGCTGCGGCGACGTACTCCGGTACGGCGAGGGTTGCCTGAGCGTCGGCCAGGCTCGGTTTGTCCATGACCTTCACTTGATTGGCGGCCACGAACGGCGCGATGTTTTTGTCCATCGCCGGTTTCCAGTAACCGAGGAAGATGTCGAGGCGCTTGTCGCGGATGCCGGCGAAGATGATTTGCTGCACGGCGCTGGTTTGCTTGCTTTCGTAACCGAGGCCATTGAGCAGCACATCGGCCATGCCACTGGTGGCGATCACGTCGGTCCAGTTGACCACGCCCATGCGCACGGCCTTGCAGGAAGCGTCGTCACTGGCCAGAACGCTGGTGCTCAGAAGAGCAGTGCCGCAGAGGATTGAGAGACAGCGGGTGAACAGTCTTTTCATCGGGAGGATCTCGTGCGGCAGCGGATTATTGTGGGCTCGGTGTCTTCATGCACCGTGCCCAGAACATTACGCAGCGTCGAGAGGGTAAAAGCGAACTGTGGCGACCGTGTTTTGCACGGTGGCGACAGCACCAAAAAGATCGCAGCCTTCGGCAGCTCCTACAGGATCGGGTTTTCACACGGTCAATGTAGGAGCTGCCGAAGGCTGCGATCTTTTGATCTTATGCGCTGTAGTGTTTCTCGCCCCAAGCCAACAACCCTTGCAGCAATTCCTTGAGCACCACTTGCGTCGGCGCCGCCAGGTCCGGGCGATAACGGAACGGCTCGAACTCTTCCATATACGTGCACTGGCCCAACTCCAGTTGCACCGCATGGATGTTCTCGGCCGGATTGCCGTAATGACGGGTGATGTGGCCGCCCTTGAAACGACCGTTCAGCACATGGCTGTAATCGCCGTGGCGCGCGCAGATGGCTTCCAGCTGAGTGGCCAACTGCGGATCGCAACTGGCGCCGTTGAAGGTGCCGAGGTTGAAGTCCGGCAGCTTGCCGTCGAACAGGTGCGGGATGATCGAGCGGATCGAGTGCGCATCGAACAGCAGCGCGTAGCCGAACTCGGCCTTCAGTCGCGCCAGCTCGTTCTGCAACGTGCTGTGGTACGGCGTCCAGATCTGCTCCAGGTAAGTCGCGCGTTCTGCGGCCGATGGCTCATGCCCTTCGCGGAACAACGGAATGCCGTCGAACAGCGTCGCCGGGTACAGACCGGTGGTCGCGCCGACATACAAAGGCTTGTCGTCAGACGGTCGATTCAGGTCGATGACAAAACGCGAGTATTCGGCGGCCAAGGTGCTGGCGCCCAGCTCGGCAGCAAATTCATAGAGCTGCGGGATATGCCAGTCAGTGTCCGGCAGGCTTTTCGCGTCGGGGATCAACCCGGCTTCGACCGTCGGGGTCAGGCGCAGGCCGGCGTGGGGCATGCTGATCAGCAGCGGCACGCGGCCTTGTTTGAAGTTCAGAACTTTATCCACAACTGTTCTCCTAAATGCTCACTTCAACGCCGTGACGCACGACGCGTTTTTCCAGGTCACCGCCCAGCCAGTACGACAGGTCGGCCGGACGATCGATTTGCCAGGCGACGAAATCTGCACACTTGCCGACTTCCAGCGAACCGTGAGTTTCAGCCATGCCCAGCGCGGCGGCGGCATGAATCGTTGCACCCGCCAGGGCTTCTTCCGGGGTCATGCGGAAACAGGTGCACGCCATGTTCAGCATCAAACGCAACGACAGTGCCGGTGAGGTGCCTGGGTTGAGGTCGGTGGCGATGGCGATTTTCACGCCGTGTTTGCGCAAAGCTTCCATCGGCGGCAATTGGGTTTCCCGCAGAAAGTAGAACGCGCCGGGCAGCAACACCGCGACGGTACCGGACTTGGCCATGGCGATGGCGTCGTCTTCGGTCATGAATTCCAGGTGATCGGCCGACAGTGCGTGGTAACGCGCGGCCAGACTCGAACCATGCAACGACGACAACTGTTCCGCATGCAGCTTCACCGGCAAACCGAGCTTCTGCGCGGTGATGAACACCCGCTCGACCTGCGCCGGCGAAAACGCCAGGTATTCGCAGAACGCGTCCACCGCATCCACCAGCCCTTCGGCGGCCAGGGCCGGGAGCATCTCGGCGCAGATGTGATCGATGTAGTCGTCGGCGCGATCCGTGTATTCCGGCGGCAAGGCGTGAGCGGCCAGGCAGGTGCTGCGCACGCTGACCGGGAGCTCGGCGCCGAGGCGTCGGATGACCCGCAGGATCTTGCGTTCGCTGGCCAGGTCCAGGCCGTAGCCGGATTTCATTTCGACCGTGGTCACGCCGTCGCGCATCAGGCTCTTCAGGCGCTTGGCGGCGCTAGCGAACAGTTCATCTTCAGTGGCCGCGCGAGTGGCGCGCACGGTGCTGGCGATACCACCACCGGCCGCTGCGATTTCTGCATAGCTGACGCCTTGCAGACGCTGTTCGAATTCACCGCTGCGGTTACCGCCGAACACCGTGTGGGTGTGACAGTCGATCAGACCCGGCGTCACCCAGGCCCCTTTAAGATCATTGACTGCCGGGTACTCGCCCGACGGCAGTTCAGCGCGTGGGCCGATCCACTCAATGTGCGCTCCTGACGTCACGATGGCCGCATCCTCGATGATCGAGTAGGCGCCTTGCGCCATGGTTGCGACGTGGCAGTGTTGCCAGAGAGTTTTCATCCGTGGCCTCCGTTAGGTTATCGATGAGAAAAAGATGGTTCCCGCTCCACGGGTACGGTCTTCCCTGCCGCCGGTTTCACCCACGTCAGGTAGGCCAGCACCAGTAATACAATCCAGACCACGCCGACGATCAGAGCCGCCTGGGTGTCCGGGAAATAGCCCAGCACGCCAAAGATGAACAGCATGAAGGCAATCGCCGCCATCGGCGCATAGGGCCAGAACGGCACCGGGAATTTCAGTTGGGCGACCTGTTCGGCACTCATGGAACGACGCATGGCCACTTGGGTGAACAGAATCATCAACCAGACCCACACCGTCGCAAAGGTGGCGATGGAGGCGATCAACAGAAATACGTTTTCCGGAATCAGGTAGTTCAGCAGCACGCCCAGCAGCAGCGCGACACTCATCACCACTACCGTCATCCATGGCACGCCGTTGCGCGACAAGCGGGCGAAGCCCTTGGGCGCATGCCCTTGCTGGGCCAGACCGTACATCATGCGGCCAGCGCCGAAGATGTCACTGTTGATCGCCGACACTGCCGCCGAGATCACCACGATATTGAGAATGGTCGCCGCCGAGCTGATCCCCAGGTTGTCGAAAATCTGCACAAATGGACTGCCTTGGCTGCCGATCTGCTGCCATGGAAAAATCGACATCAGTACGAACATCGTCAGCACGTAGAACAGCAGGATACGCAACGGTACGGCATTGATCGCCCGGGGCAGCACGCGCTGCGGGTCTTTGGCTTCACCGGCCGTTACGCCGATGATTTCAATGCCGCCAAACGCAAACATCACCACCGCGAACGAAGCGATCAAACCGCCCACACCATTGGGCATGAAGCCGCCATGGCTCCAGAGATTGCTGATGTCGGTCGCCTGGGCGCCGGGCGCCGTGCTGATACCGAACAGCATGATGCCGAAGCCACCGAGGATCATCGCGACGATGGCCGCGACCTTCAGCAGCGACAGCCAGAACTCCATTTCACCGAAGACTTTGACGTTGCACAGGTTCAAGCCACCGACCACCGAAACGATGCCCAGCACCCAGATCCAGCGGGCGACCTCCGGAAACCAGAAGCCCATGTAAATGCCGAATGCGGTGACGTCGGCCATGCCGACGATGACCATTTCAAACGCGTAGGTCCAACCGAGGATGAAGCCCGCCATCGGCCCAAGATAAGTGCTGGCGTAGTGGCCGAAAGAGCCCGCCACCGGGTTGTGCACCGCCATCTCACCGAGGGCGCGCATGACCATGAACACCGCCGCACCACCGATCAGGTAAGCGAGCAGTACCGCAGGACCGGCCATTTGAATGGCCGAGGCAGAACCGTAAAACAGCCCGGTGCCGATCGCCGACCCCAGCGCCATGAAGCGAATATGTCGGGCAGAGAGCCCGCGTTTCAAACCCTTTTCTGACTGTTGCATTGCTCGTCCTTAATTATTCTTATTCGACGCAAAATCGAATCGCGAGCAAGCTCGCTCCCACATTGGGTTGCGTAAACCCTGTGGGAGCGAGCCTGCTCGCGAAGAGGTCATCACAGGCTAGGCAGCAACTTCGCCGGTACCAGCGCGTTCAGGCAACGGCTCGCCAACAACTCGCTCGCCGCGTTGATGTCCGGCGCAAAGAAGCGATCCTTCTCATAGAAAGGCACTTGCGCACGCAGAATCCCGCGGGCCTCTTCCAGCTTCGAAGAAGTCTTCAGGCCATCACGCAGATCCAGACCTTGGACCGCAGCCAACCATTCCACCGCGAGAACACCGCGAGTGTTTTCGGCCATTTCCCACAGGCGCTTGCCGGCAGCTGGCGCCATGGAAACGTGGTCTTCCTGGTTCGCGGAAGTCGGCAGGCTGTCCACCGAGTGCGGATGGGACAACGCCTTGTTCTCGCTGGCCAGTGCCGCAGCGGTCACCTGGGCAATCATGAAGCCGGAGTTCACGCCGCCATTGGCCACCAGGAACGGCGGCAGTTGCGACATGTGCTTGTCCATCATCAGCGAGATACGACGTTCGCTCAGGGAACCGATTTCAGCGATGGCCAACGCCATGTTGTCGGCAGCCATGGCGACCGGTTCGGCGTGGAAGTTACCGCCGGAGATCACGTCGCCTTCAGCGGCGAATACCAGCGGGTTATCCGAAACGGCGTTGGCTTCGATCACAAGCACTTCGGCAGCCTGACGGAACTGGGTCAGGCAAGCGCCCATGACTTGCGGCTGGCAGCGCAGGGAGTACGGGTCCTGGACCTTTTCGCAGTTCTGGTGCGAGTCGGACACTTCACTGCGCTCGCCCAGCAGATCGCGGTAAGCGGCAGCGGCGTCGATCTGGCCTTTCTGGCCACGAGCGGCGTGGATGCGGGCATCAAACGGCGAGCGCGAGCCCAGCACGGCTTCAACGGTCAGTGCGCCCAGCGCCACAGCGCCAGCGAACAGGTCTTCGCCTTCGAACAGACCACGCAGCGCGTAAGCGGTGGAAACTTGAGTACCGTTGAGCAGAGCCAGACCTTCTTTCGCGGCCAGGGTCAGCGGGGTCAGACCGGCCACTTTCAGTGCTTCGGTTGCTTCCATCCATTCGCCTTTGTAGCGGGCCTTGCCTTCGCCCAGCAGCACCAGCGACATGTGGGCCAAAGGCGCCAGGTCACCGGAGGCACCGACCGAACCTTTCAATGGAATGTGCGGGTAAACCTCGGCGTTGATCAGGGCGATCAGCGCGTCGATGACCTTGCGACGAATGCCGGAGAAGCCACGGCTCAGGCTGTTGACCTTGAGCACCATGACCAAGCGAACCAGTGCGTCGCTGATCGGCTCGCCGACACCGGCGGCGTGGGACAGCACCAGCGAGCGCTGCAGGTTTTCCAGGTCTTCACTGGCGATACGGGTCGACGCCAGCAGGCCGAAACCGGTGTTGATGCCATAAGCGGTGCGGTTCTCGGCGAGGATCTGTTCCACGCAGGCAACGCTGGCTTCAATCTGGTTCGAGGCGCTTTCATCGAGGGTGATTTTGACCGGCTGCTGATAGACATCACGCAGTTGGGCAAGGCTCAGTTGGCCGGGAATAAGGTTTAACGCAGTCATTTCGTGCTCCTTTTGAGAGTTTGTCATTAACTCACCAGACGCTCCGGAGATGTCCGTTGTCCGTCGCGTCTCGCTTTTGGGGAGCCGCGCCTTGGCACGCTGGTGTGGTGGAAATCAGTTCAGGTTCGGTAACACTTTGTGCAGCAAAATCGGGTCTTTCAAAACGGCGGCGGCACTGGCGATGTCCGGTGCCAGCCAGCGGTCCTGGTCGTAGGCCGGAACTCGCTCGCGCAGCAGACGCCAGGCGGCATCGGTGCCGGCGCCGAAGCGTTGCTCTTTCAAGAATTCAAACGCCTGAGACGCCAACAGGTACTCGATGGCGAGGATCTGGGTGCAGTTTTCCAGGGCGCGATGCAGCTTCAGCGCAGCGTTGGTGCCCAGGCTCAGGTGATCTTCCTGCAAGCCCGAGGTGACGTAGTTGTCGAGTACCGCCGGTTGCGCCAACTGACGGTTTTCCGCACACAGCGAAGCGGCGACGTACTGGACGATCATCATCCCGGAGTTCACCCCTGGATTGGCCACCAGGAATGCCGGCAAACCGCTGACATGCGGGTTGATCAAGCGGTCGAGGCGACGTTCGGCGATGGAGCCGATTTCAGCCATGGCGATGGCCAGCAAATCCGCCGCCAATGCAACGGATTGACCGTGCGGGTTGGCCTGGGACACCACCCGGAAGTCATCCGGTGTGCCCAGCAGCATCGGGTTGTCGGTGACAGAGTTGAGTTCGGTTTCGATCTGCTTTTTCGCGTGCTCAAGCTGATCGCGAGCGGCGCCGTGAACCTGCGGAATCGAACGGATGCTCAATGCATCCTGAGTACGAATGCCCTTGCTGCTGGCAATCACTTCACTGCCATCGAGCAACGCACGCAGGTTGATGCCGACTTGCTGCATGCCTGGATGCGGTTTGAGCGCGATGATCTCGGCATCGAACGCAGCGATCTGACCGCGCTGGGCTTCGAAGCTCATGGCGCCGATCACGTCGGCCCATTGCAGCAGACGCGTGGCGTCGGCGAGTGCCAGGCAGCTGAGGCCGGACATGCACGGCGTGCCGTTCACCAGGCACAGGCCATCTTTGGCGCCCAGCTGGACCGGTTGCAGACCTTCTTCGGCTAGGGCCTGCTGTGCGGAAACAATCTGTCCGCGATAGCTGACATTGCCGACACCCAGCAGCGCGATGCTGATGTGGGCCATGTGGGTCAGGTAACCCACGGAACCCTGGGACGGCACTTGCGGGGTAATGCCGCGATTGAGCAGCGCCAGAAGACCTTCGACGACCCGGCGATGAATGCCGGATTTGCCATGGCTGTAGTTGCGAATGGCGGCGCAGATGATTGCGCGGGTCTGTTCGTCGGCCAGTGGCGCGCCAACGCCACAGGCGTGACTGAGCAGGGTGTTGCGCGACAGTTGACTGAGTTGCTCGTCTTTGAGCGAGACATTGCACAGCGCGCCGAGGCCGGTGTTGACGCCATAGGCGCGCTCGCCGCTGACGACGATGCGCTGGACGATCGCCTGGGCATTTTCGATCCGTGCCCAGGTCTGTGGCGACAGCTCAAGTTGTGCGCCATGGCGGGCGACGGCGACCACATCCTGCCAACGCAACGGGGCGTCGGCGATAACGATTTTTTCAGCCTGGGACATCATTAACCTCAACCGTACATCTGAATATTGATGCAGCTTTGCCGACGCTATCGCGAGCAAGCTTTGCTCCTACGGGGTTTCACCGCGGACCTGTAGGAGCAAGGCTTGCCCGCGATGAGGCCAGCACAAACACCGCAAACCTTTAAACCACTGCCGCCCGACGCTGTACGAACCGATCCACATACTCATCCGCCGGCGAATGCAGGATCTCTCTTGGCGTGCCGACCTGAATCAGGCGGCCATCCTTGAGAATCGCAATGCGGTTGCCGATGCGCACGGCCTCGTCGAGGTCGTGGGTGATGAAGACGATGGTCTTGTGCAGGGTCTTTTGCAGTTCCAGCAACTGGTCCTGCATCTCGGCGCGAATCAGCGGGTCGAGGGCACTGAAGGCTTCGTCCATCAGGATGATGTCGGTGTCTGCCGCCAAGGCGCGAGCCAGGCCAACACGCTGACGCATGCCGCCCGAGAGCTGATGCGGGTATTTGTTTTCGTAGCCCTTGAGGCCCACGGTGTTGATCCAGTGCAGCGCGCGCTCGGAGCACATTTGCTTGGTCTCGCCACGCACTTTCAGGCCGTAGGCGACGTTATCCACCACGGTCTTGTGCGGCAGCAGGCCGAAGCTCTGGAACACCATGCTGATCTTGTGCCGGCGAAATTCGCGCAGGGCTTCCATGTCGTATTGCAGGATGTCCACGCCGTCCACCAGGATCGCGCCGCTGGTCGGGTCGATCAGGCGATTGAAGTGGCGCACCAGCGTCGACTTGCCGGAACCCGACAGGCCCATGATCACGAAGATCTCGCCGGTGCCGATGCTCAGGGACAAGTCGTTCACGCCGACCACACAGCCGGTTTCGGACAGCACCTGATCTTTGGTTTTGCCCTGGCCAATCATGGCCAGCGCATCCTTGGAACGGTTGCCGAAAATCTTGAAGACGTTTTTGACTTCGATCTTGCTGATGGCTTCGTTGTTCATTTGCTCACCTCATGCCGTGCCCGACCATACGCCTGAGTAATACGGTCGATAACCACTGCCAGAATCACGATCGCCAGACCCGCCTCAAGACCACGTCCAACGTTGAGGGTCTGAATCCCCACCAACACGTCTTCACCCAGGCCACGGGCACCGATCATCGAGGCAATCACTACCATCGACAGGGCCATCATGGTGGTCTGGTTAATCCCGGCCATGATGCTCGGCAGGGCCAGCGGAAGTTGCACGCCAAACAGTTGCTGCCAGCGGTTGGCGCCGAAGGCGTTGATCGCTTCCATCACTTCGCCGTCGACCTGGCGAATACCCAGATCAGTCAGGCGGATCAGCGGTGGTGCGGCGTAGATCACGGTGGCGAAAATCGCCGGGACCTTGCCCAGGCCGAACAGCATCAGCACCGGGATCAGGTACACGAAACTCGGCATGGTCTGCATGATGTCCAGCAACGGCATCAAGATCGAACGCAGGCGATTGCTGCGTGCCGAAAGAATGCCCAGCGGAATGCCGATCATCACCGAAATGATGGTCGCCACCATCATCAGCGCCAGGGTCTGCATCAGCTTGTCCCAGAGGCCGACCGCACCCACCAGGAACAACAAGCCTACGATCACGGCGGTGGTCACGACTTTGCGGGTCGCGTGCCAGGCAACGCCCGCCACGATCGCCAGCATCAGCCACCAGGGCGCCGCACGCAGCAGCCCTTCAAGATTGACGATGGCCCACAACAGGGTGTCGGAGATGTGCCGGAACACGTCGCCGTAGTTGGTGACCAGTGAATCGACCCAACTGTTGACCCAGTCGGCGATGGAAAAGGTAAAGCTTTCGGGAAACATAAGAGACTCTCAATCAAGGGGTTGCGATCAAGCATCCGACTGCCGCTCAGGGCAGTCGAAGAGGCTCAACCTACAAGGCCGCGTCGATCTTTTTGGCTGCGTCTTCGCTCACCCATGCGTGCCAGACTTCAGGATGTTCCTTGAGGAAGATTTTCGCCAGTTTTGGTGACTCGATCCGCTCTTTGGCCATGCGCCCGAGGTTCTGGTTGAGCAGGTCGATTGGCAGGTTGACCTTTTCCAGCACAGCCACCAGTTCCGGGGCTTGTTCGTGGAAGACCTTGGACACGCCGACCTTAATGGTCACTTCCTTGTTCACGCCTGGTTTCTCTTCGAGTTTCACCAGGTCGACCTGGCCCATCAGCGGGGTTGGCGACCAGTAGTAGAACAGGATCGGCTCGCCACGCTTGTAGCTCGACAGTACCGCGGCATCCAGTGCCGGACCGGTGCCCGGACGGAAGTTGGTGTAGGTGCTTTCCAGGCCGTAGCTTTTCAGCATTTCGCTGTTATCCAGCTCGCAGGTCCAACCGGCCGGGCAGTTATAGAAACGGCCTTTGGATGGCTCTTCCTGATCCTTGAACACTGCAGCGTATTTACCCAGATCGGCGATCGCTTTCAGGTCCGGAGCTTTAGGCTCCAGCTTGCGCTTGGCGTCGCCTTCGATCACATAACGCGGCACGTACCAGCCTTCGACAGCACCCACGACCGGAGCGCCGATACCGACAACCTTGCCGGCCTTCTCAGCCTTGTTCCAGACTTCGCTACGGCCGACCCACTCTTCGGCGAAGATTTGAATATCGTTGCTGCTCAGGGCGTTTTCCATGGTGATGGAGTTGCCCGGCAGGCTGTCGGTCTTGCAGTCGTAGCCTTTCTCCAACACGACTTGCAGCACGTCGGTCAGCAGCATGGCGCTTTCCCAGTTCAGGCCGGCGAACTTCACCGGTTTGCCCGACTCGCACCAACCCGCCGCCTGAGTGGCGCCGGCACTGGCCAGCAGGCCCATGGAAAGCAATGTGGTCAGCAGGGTCTTGTTCGATTTCATTGTAGTGACGCTCCTAATCATGAGTTGGCTTACGGCAGTCAAGAGGCATCCAGCCCTGTCCACATCCAATCAGGCCTGCGCCGCAGCGCGACCAGCCCCACTTGTTTTTTGTTCTACAACGCTGTCCTGCTCAACTGGCAGAATCAGGTGATCGGGTACCGAGCCGTGCCATTTTTTTGCGCACACGTAATACAGGGCTGCGGGAAGCACCAGACCGATGATCCAGGAAATATCCACACCACCCAGGGCGTCTACCAGCGGACCGGTATAGAACTTGGTGGCGATGAACGGCAGCTGCACCAGTACACCGAAGACATAGACGCTGAGCCCGAGGGCGTTCCAACGACCGTAGCGACCGTTCGGATCGGCCAGCGCCGGCACGTCATAGCGTTCGCGGGTGATGCAGTAGTAGTCCACCAGGTTGATCGCGCTCCATGGCGTGAAGAACGCCAGCAGGAACAGGATGAAGGACTTGAACGCACCGAGGAACGAGTGCTGACCGAGCAACGCCATCAAGGTCGCAGCACCGACGATGACCAGCACGAAGACCAGACGCTGCAAGCGCGTGACCTTCAGCTCACCACGGAAACCGCTGATGATGGTCGCAATGCACATGAAGCTGCCGTAGGAGTTGAGCGTGGAAATGGTGACCTTGCCGAATGCAATGCTGAAGTACAGCAGCGCTGCGGTGGCACCGGTACCACCCAGGCCCACGATATAGGCGACTTCGTGGCCGGCGAATTGGCCGTTGGCCGAAGCGGCAGCGAACACGCCAAGGACCATCGCCACCTGGGCGCCAATGACCGAACCTGCGCCTGCAGCGAAGAAGGTTTTCACCGCTGAAACCTTGCTCGGCAGGTAGCGTGAATAATCAGCCACATAAGGGCCGAAGGCGATCTGCCAGGATGCCGCGAGCGACACCGCGAGCAGGAAGCTGCTCCAACTGAAGTGACGGATTTGCAGAAGTGCGCCAACGTCAACCTGACTGATCAGACGGCTGAACAGATAAACAAAGGCAATCACGCCAATGACACTGGCAACACGGCCTATCCAATGGATCACCCGATAACCGAGCACCGTGACCAGCACGATGACACTGGCGAAAACGAGGATACCGATGGTGTCACTGACCCCGAACAACTGACCCAGCGCCTGGCCGGACAGTACGGTGCCGGTGGCGGTGAAGCCGAGGTACATCAGGCACACCAGCACAATCGGGATAGCGGCGCCGTAAACGCCGAACTGCACCCGACTGGAAATCATCTGCGGCAGGCCAAGCTTGGGCCCTTGCGCGGCATGCAGCGCCATTACGCCACCACCGAGCAGTTGACCGATCAGCAATCCGATCAACGACCAGAACACATCACCGCCCAGCACCACGGCCAGGGCCCCGGTGACAATCGCGGTGATTTGCAGGTTGGCACCCATCCACAGGGTGAACTGGCTTAACAGACGACCGTGTCTTTCCGCTTCCGGGATGTAGTCGATCGAACGTTTCTCGATCAACGGTTTACTGCCTGCACGATCGCTGTTAACAGCCATGATTCAACCTCTGTGGATTGTTATTCGGTGTTGGTGTGACTCCCGTAGGAGCTGTCGAGTGAAACGAGGCTGCGATCTTTTCAAGATCAAAATCAAAAGATCGCAGCCTGCGGCAGCTCCTACAGGGTTTTGCGTTTTATTTGCCGGTAATCATCGGCAGGTTCAGGCCCTGTTCCTTGGCGCAGTCAATCGCGATCTGGTAACCCGCATCAGCGTGACGCATGACACCGGTCGCCGGGTCGTTGTGCAGGACGCGAGCGATACGCTCGGCCGCTTCGTCAGTACCGTCGCAGACAATCACCATGCCCGAGTGCTGGGAGAAGCCCATGCCGACGCCGCCGCCGTGGTGCAGGGAAACCCAGGTCGCGCCGCTCGCGGTGTTGAGCAGAGCGTTGAGCAGTGGCCAGTCGGACACGGCATCGGAACCGTCCTGCATGGATTCGGTTTCGCGGTTCGGGCTGGCTACCGAACCGGAGTCCAGGTGGTCGCGACCGATCACGATTGGCGCGGACAATTCACCGCTGCGAACCATTTCGTTGAACGCCAGACCGAGCTTGGCGCGCAGGCCCAGGCCAACCCAGCAGATACGTGCCGGCAGACCCTGGAAGCTGATGCGCTCGCGCGCCATGTCCAGCCAGTTGTGCAGGTGTGCGTCGTCCGGGATCAGCTCTTTTACTTTGGCGTCGGTTTTGTAGATGTCTTGCGGATCGCCCGACAGTGCAGCCCAACGGAATGGACCGATACCGCGGCAGAACAGCGGACGGATGTAAGCCGGTACGAAACCCGGGAAGTCGAATGCGTTCTCGACGCCTTCTTCTTGGGCCATCTGACGGATGTTGTTGCCGTAGTCGAAGGTTGGAATGCCCATTTTCTGGAAGTCCAACATCGCTTTAACGTGCACGGCCATCGATTGCTTGGCGGCTTTGACGACAGCGGCTGGCTCGGTCTTGGCGCGAGCGCGGTACTCTTCCCAGGTCCAGCCGGCTGGCAGGTAACCGTTGAGCGGGTCGTGGGCGCTGGTCTGGTCAGTGACCATGTCCGGGCGCACGCCGCGCTTGACCAGTTCCGGCAGGATTTCAGCCGCGTTGCCGAGCAGGGCAATGGAAATCGCTTTGCCTTCCTTGGTGTATTTGGCGATACGTGCCAGAGCGTCGTCGAGGTCGGTGGCTTGCTCATCGACGTAACGGCTGTTCAAACGGAAATCGATGCTGACTTGTTGGCATTCGATGTTCAGCGAGCAAGCGCCGGCCAGGGTCGCGGCCAGAGGTTGAGCGCCGCCCATGCCGCCGAGGCCTGCGGTCAGGACCCAACGACCTTTCAGGTCATCGTTGTAGTGTTGGCGACCGGCTTCGACGAAGGTTTCGTAGGTGCCTTGAACGATGCCCTGGCTGCCGATGTAGATCCAGCTGCCGGCGGTCATCTGGCCGTACATGGCCAGGCCTTTGGCGTCGAGTTCGTTGAAGTGTTCCCAGCTCGCCCAGTGTGGCACCAGGTTGGAGTTGGCGATCAGTACGCGCGGGGCATTGCTGTGGGTCTTGAACACGCCGACCGGCTTGCCGGATTGCACCAGCAGGGTCTCGTCGTCATTCAGGTTGGTCAGGCTTTCGACGATCTTGTCGTAGCATTCCCAGTTACGCGCCGCACGACCGATACCACCGTAAACCACCAGTTCTTTAGGGTTCTCGGCGACTTCCGGGTCGAGGTTGTTCATCAACATGCGCAGCGGCGCTTCAGTCAGCCAGCTCTTGGCGGTCAGCTTGTTACCACGAGCGGCACGAATTTCAACGTCACGAAACTTAGTAGGTTTCTGGGTATTGTCAGTCACGAAAAAGACTCCTCAGCGATCAATCCAAACCAACCCTGGCGGTGGGTAAGCCAGCCTGTGCGCGTCAAAGCGACACAAGCGAATCAGTGGACGTTGCGAGGAGTCTCGATCGACTCATACGCATACGTCTTTACTTGTACATACAAGCATATGCAATCAAGCGGCCAACTTGCTGGATGAGTGCTCAAGAAAAGTTTTGAAAGGGCTGGAAAGCGCCTGGATCAAGGGTTCTGGCAAAGATGAAATTTTTCGGGGGGATTTTGCGAGGGGTGTGACCGCTGTTACTTGGGCGTGGTTTTGCGCCACGCTGGGGCGTTCGGTAACAAAGTGGTGCGCATTGGGAAACGCTGGAAAGCAAAAGATCGCAGCCTCGCTTCACTCGACAGCTCCTACAGGATGAACGCCATTCTCTGTAGGAGCTGTCGAGTGAAACGAGGCTGCGATCTTTTAGGGATTTTGAATCAGCGTGCGATCAGTTCGATCACACAGCACGGGCCGTTGCTGGAGACTTCCAGCAGGCCGGCGTTACCGTCGAGTTGCAGGCAATCATGGCGACCGAGCTGTGAGGCACTGTTACCGACCTTCACTTCAAGCTCGTCGGTGACACTAAATACCAGCACCGTGCCTGCCGAGCTGAAAAACCGCTGCTCGCCGTCCAGCCACTGCAATCGCGCGCTATAACGCTGCGGTGCATAAATCAGGTTGAAGTCGCGAATCGGCCCGCCGAGCAATGCGCAGGAAACCTGGCTCTCGCCGCTGAAAGCAAATGGGTCCAGCGGTAACAATGGCCGAGTGTCCTGACCATCAACCCGCAAGGTCATGCCGTCGCCTTGCAGCACCGTGATCACCCGCTCATAGCCGGCGAATGTCGAGAAACCGCCCGACTCGCCGATGTCGGCAATCGACAGGCGCCAGCCGAAACCCTCAAGGCCGGCACCTCCATCACGGGTGATTTCTTCAGTGCTGCCGCCGCCGTTTTTCCATGGCATGCGTGGGTAATCAACTGCGCGTAAAACCTTCAACTCACTCATTTATGAAAGCGTCCTTCCAGACGATGACGGGAACCGGGGTGGATCAAACGGGCGGCGGTCACTGGCTGACGGCCGGACCAGGTGCGGCGACGAATCAGCAGGCACGGCTCGCCCTTTTCAATCTGCAGCAACTTGCACTCGCTGGCCTCGGCCAGAATCGCCTCGACCACGTGCTCGCCTTCGGTCAACGGAGCGACCTGGTTCAGGTAGGCGTAAGGCGTTTGCAGGGTGAAATCCTGCTTGAGGTATTCCGGTGCCACCAGCGCATTGACGAAACGGTCTTCGATTTGCACCGGAATATCGTTTTCGAAATGCACGATCAGCGAGTGAAAGACTTTCTGGCCTTCACGCATGTCCAGCGCCAGTGCCCGCTCGGAACCAGCCGCCTCTTCCTCGAGGGTGATGACCTTGCAGGTATGGCGATGGCCACGGGAGGCGATTTCGTCGGCGATGTTGTGGACTTCAAACAGCGCGGACTGACTTTTCGGCTCGGCGACGAACGTGCCGACACCCTGCATACGCACCAGCAGACCGTCGGCGGTCATTTCGCGCAAGGCGCGGTTGATGGTCATGCGGCTGAAACCCAACTGGTTAACCAGCTCGCTTTCCGACGGAACGCGGTAGTGCGGCGGCCAGTTTCCACTGTCGATTTGCTGGGTGATCATCTGTTTGACACGGGCGTACAAGGGCGCCGGACTGTCGCCCATGTTCGCGGCCAACGGTGACACTTGGGGCGGAGTCGGCACGGTTAATCCTTGATCATCAGTTAGAGATTGCTAGCTTGCCGGAGTTTACCGAGCAGGCAAACGTCTGTATATGTATATACAAATAACACACGATGGGGTGCTGAACCATGTCCGCCTTCTTTGCCGAACGCGCGCTGCTGCCTAGTGGATGGGCCAACAATGTACGTCTTGAGGTCAGCGCCGATGGCGTGTTGACCCATATCCAGGCCGATTCCAACGCAGATGGCGCCGAACGGCTTAGCGGTCCGCTGCTGCCGGGAATGCCGAATCTACACTCCCACGCCTTCCAGCGGGCCATGGCCGGGCTGGCGGAAGTGGCGGGTAATCCGAATGACAGTTTCTGGACCTGGCGTGATTTGATGTATCGCCTCGTCGGAAAAATCAGCCCGGACCAACTCGGCGTCATCGCCCGTCAGCTGTACATCGAAATGCTCAAGGCCGGTTACACCTCGGTCGCGGAATTTCACTATGTACACCACGACACCAACGGCCAGCCTTACGCGGACCCGGCCGAACTGGCGCTGCGCATCAGCCAGGCCGCCAGTTCCGCCGGGATCGGCCTGACCCTGCTGCCAGTGCTCTACAGCCATTCCGGTTTCGGTGGCCAGGCCCCGAACGAAGGCCAGCGCCGCTTTATCAACAGCACCGAAAACTACCTCAAGCTTCAGTCGCGCTTGCAGCCGATCCTGGCGCAGCAACCGGCGCAGTCGTTGGGTTTGTGTTTCCACTCGTTGCGCGCGGTAACACCGCAGCAGATCAGCGAAGTGCTGGCCGCCAGCGACAAGCAGTGCCCGGTGCACATTCACATCGCCGAACAGCAGAAGGAAGTCGACGACTGCCTGAGCTGGAGCGGTCGTCGCCCGCTGCAATGGCTGTACGAGAACACCGAAGTCGATCAGCGCTGGTGCCTGGTTCACGCAACCCACGCCAACCCGGAAGAAGTCACGTTGATGGCCAAGAGTCGCGCCATCGCCGGCTTGTGCCTGACCACCGAAGCCAACCTCGGCGACGGGATTTTCCCGGCGGTGGATTTCCTCGCTCAGGGCGGGCGCATGGGCATCGGTTCCGACAGCCATGTGTCATTGAGCGTGGTGGAAGAATTGCGTTGGCTGGAATACGGCCAGCGTCTGCGCGACCAACGCCGTAATCGTTTGTATGGCGCGGATCAGCCGATGGTTGGCCGCACGCTGTACGACGCGGCGCTGGATGGCGGGGCTCAGGCGCTGGGTCAGCCGATCGGTGCGCTGGAAGTTGGCAAGCGTGCGGATTGGCTGGTACTGGATGGCAACGATCCGTACCTGGCAACGGCCAGTGGCGACGGGATTCTCAATCGTTGGTTGTTTGCCGGTGGCGATCGCCAGGTGCGGGATGTGCTGGTCAATGGCCAGTGGGTTGTACGCGACGGGCGTCATGCTGGGGAAGAAGAAAGCAACCGCGCGTTCACCCAAGTCCTGCGCGATCTGTTGGGCTAACGCAAAAAACTGTGGGAGCGAGCTTGCTCGCGATGGGGCCGTCAGATTCAACATCAATGTTGACTGACAGTCCGCTATCGCGAGCAAGCTCGCTCCCACATTTGGTTTCTGGTAACCCGCTAGTTAGAGGTCTTGGCCATCTGCGTATCTGTCGCGCGCCAGATCAGCCGCGTAGTGTCGTAACCCTGCTGACGTGCCTTGCTCAGCAGTTCCTCACGCACTACACCATTGACCGTCGGGGTCCGTGACAGCAGCCACAGATACTTGCGGCTCGGATCGCCAACAATGGCGGTCTTGTAGTCATCGCTGACATACAACACCCAGTACTCGCCCTTCGCCACACCCGGAATCAGCCGTGAAAACCAGGTATCGAACTCGACCCATAGCTTGTCGGTTTTGCCCGGTTCCTGTGGCCAGGCCACGCCTTTGGCCTCTTCCCATTGCCAGTCTGCCGTCAGGCAGCGATTCAGCACCAACACTTTGCCGTCAGGCTTGAGCGTGTAATGGGCTTCGGATTGCGCGCAGTTGCGCTGGAAATACATCGGCAGACGGGCCAATTCGTACCAGGTCCCTTGGTACTTCTTGAGATTGACGCTATTGGCGGTTTTCGGTGCCAACGGATCTACGCCAGAAGTGGCGCAGCCGGCCAATACCAGGCCGGCTAAAAGGACTATCAGTAACCGCTTCATTGTTTTTCTCCCGTGGGCGTATAACCCCGGATTACTTCAGGCCTTGGCCGGAAAACATCAGCACTTTGTCACCGGCGTACTGCACGCTGATAAAGCTGTTCTTGTCGCCCCAGGTACAGCTGGACATGCCGAGCGCGCCCGAGCAATCGGCGGGTTTGCCCAGCAAGGTTTCTACCTCGGCCTTGGGCATGCCTGACGACAGCTTCGAGTAGTTTTCCTGATTAACCTTGCTGCACGCGGCCAACAACACGCAGAACGAAAGCAGGGCAATAGAACGCAGCGACATGGTGTAGCTCCTGGGGCGAAGGGGAATGGCATGACTGCCAAGCAGAAGCTTAGAAGAGAAAACCCCTGTCTGGTTCCCTGGCCGGCCGGCTATTTATCAGGCCGCTCGTCCGCCTTTTTCCGAAAAATCAGCAACTTTCTTTCGCTATTGAGTATTTCGTCGGTTTTCGCAAAAAGCCGCCTAATCTTTGGCGCCGGTCTGTCGACATAAAAGCAGCGCAAAGCCCACGACTGTGGCAAATTGACGCCCCTTTGTTGACCAGCCTCTTCGCGGTAGCTCATTTAATGACCAGAAACATGAAGTTCAGCCACAAGATCTTGTTGGCTGCCGCCCTCGTGGTGGCCGTTGCATTCGCTTGTTTCATCCTCTTCAACGACTACCGCCAGCGGCAAACCCTGCGCAGCAGTACCGAATCCTCGATGCAGGAACTCGGCAGCCTGACCACCAGCAACATCCAGACCTGGCTGGAAAGCCGCATGCAGTTGCTGCAATCGCTGTCCCAGCAGATCGCCGTGGACGGCAGCGCCCAAGCCAACCTCAAGCGCGCCATCGACCTGCCCGCCTACACCAGTAATTTTCAGCTGAGCTACTTCGGTGGCACCGACGGCGTGATGTTCTCGGTCCCGGCCGGCAATCGTACGGCGGACTACGACCCCCGCGCCCGAGGCTGGTACAAGGCGGCCAACGGTGCGCAACAGACCATCGTCACCGAACCTTACATCGCCGCGTCGTCGGGCAAACTGGTGATCACCGTTGCCACCCCGGTGAAACATCAGAACCAAATGATCGGCGTCGCTGGCGCGGACATTGACCTGTCCAGCGTCAGCGCGATCATCAACTCGCTGAACTTCGGCGGCCACGGCCATGCATTCATCGTCAGCGCCGACGGCAAGATCCTGATCCACCCGGACAGCAAACTGGTGCTCAAGAGCCTGACCGACGCCTACCCGAACGGCGCGCCGAAAGTCAGCCCGGGCATGAAAGAAGTCGAGATCGACGGCAAGACCCAATTCATCTCCTTTACCCACGTCAACGGTGTGCCCTCGGCAGACTGGTACGTGGCGCTGGTGCTGGATCAGGACACCGCGTTCTCGATGCTCAGCGAATTTCGCACCTCGGCGATCATCGCCATGGTCATTGCCGTGGTGATCATCATCGCGCTGTTGGGCATGCTGATCAGTTTCTTGATGCAGCCGCTGTTGACCATGGGCCGCGCCATGCATGATATCGCCGAAGGCGAAGGTGACCTGACCAAACGCCTGACCATTCACGGCCACGACGAATTCGGTGCGCTGGGCACCTCGTTCAACCGTTTTGTGGAGCGTATTCACACGTCGATTCGCGAAGTGTCCTCAGCCACCGGCCAGGTCAACGAAGTCGCCTTGCGTGTGGTTGCCGCGTCGAACTCGTCGATGTTCAACTCCGACCAGCAAGCCTCGCGCACCAGCAGCGTCGCCGCCGCCATCAACGAGCTGGGCGCCGCCGCCCAGGAAATCGCCCAGAACGCCGCCCTCGCCTCTCAGCATTCGAGCGATGCTCGCGCATTGGCCGAAGACGGTCAGCAAGTCGTGGATAAAACCATCGCGGCGATGCAGCAGCTCTCGGCGAAGATCAGCGATTCGTGCGGCAATATCGAAACGCTCAACAGCAACACGGTCAACATCGGGCAGATTCTGGAAGTGATCACCAGCATCTCCCAGCAGACCAACCTGCTGGCACTCAACGCCGCCATCGAAGCGGCCCGTGCCGGTGAAGCCGGTCGTGGTTTTGCCGTGGTAGCGGACGAAGTGCGTAACCTCGCGCACCGTACTCAGGATTCGGCACAGCAAGTGCAGAAGATGATCGAGGAACTGCAAGTCGGCGCCCGGGAAGCCGTGATCACCATGACCGACAGCCAGCGCCAAAGCGAAAGCAGCGTCGGCATCGCCAATCAGGCAGGCGAACGTCTGGGCAGCGTGACTCAGCGTATTGGTGAGATCGACGGGATGAACCAGTCGGTGGCCACTGCGACGGAAGAGCAAACGGCGGTGGTGGAGTCGATCAACGTCGACATCACCGAGATCAACACGCTGAATCAGGAAGGGGTGGAGAACTTGCAGTCGACGTTGCGTGCGTGTTCAGACCTAGAGCAGCAGGCGGCGCGGTTGAAGCAGTTGGTGGGCAGTTTCAGAATCTAAAGCGCCCTTTAGGGCCCCATCGCGAGCAAGCTCGCTCCCACAGTGGATCTTCACTGGACACAAATTTTGTGTACGGCATAGAACCCATGTGGGAGCGAGCTTGCTCGCGATGACGGCATTAGCCGCAAAGAAAATCTAAAAGCGAGATCCGGGCTTCGAAAGAAACGCCATCTCCTCAGCCGTAGACTCCCTTCCCAACACCGCATTGCGATGCGGAAACCGTCCAAACCGCGCAATTACTTTCTGATGCCGCTCGGCATAATCCAGGTTATCGGCAAACACCGCCCGATCACCCTCAGGCTGCTGCGCCACCAGATCGATAAACCGCGAAACCGCTTCGTTCTGCACCGCCAGATTCTCGCAATGCTCAAACACCAGGTAAATGAACACCCGCTGGATCGGCCGCAACTGCCGATCGAAATCCGCAGCAATGCCCTGCGCCACCAGTGCCTGAGCCCTGTGATCGCCTGAAAAGGATTTGGGAGTATCGCGAAAGATCATTCGCGGGAGTTGATCGAGTAACAGCACCAGAGCCAGCCAACCTTCGGGGCGTTGCGCCCACTCGGTCAATCCGCCGGCCAGTGCCTGCTCGACCCAGTCCCCGAAACGCGTGCGCGCTTCGAGGTCCTGGCTGTCGCGTTTGCCGAACCATAACTTGCCCTTGTCAGCCGCTATTTCGTTGGGGGATTCGAGGGTTCCGAACCACCATTCGAGCAACGGCTGCCAGGGCGCGGTCATGGTTTATTCCTTGTGGTAAGCCGTGACGCGTGCAACTTCTTCTTTCGAGCCGAGGAACACCGCTACGCGCTGGTGCAGGCCATCTGGCTTGATGTCGAGGATGCGCTGATGGCCATCGGTGGAAGCGCCGCCAGCCTGTTCAACCAGGAACGACATCGGGTTGGCTTCGTACATCAGACGCAGTTTGCCCGGCTTCGACGGCTCGCGGCTGTCACGTGGGTACATGAACAGACCGCCACGGGTCAGGATGCGGTGCACGTCCGCGACCATCGCGGCGACCCAGCGCATGTTGTAGTTCTTTTTCAGCGGGCCTTCATCGCCCGCCAGCAATTCGCCGACGTAGCGTTGTACCGGGGCTTCCCAGTGACGCTGGTTGGATGCGTTGATCGCGAATTCCTGAGTGGACTCCGGGATCGTGATGTCTTCGTGGGTCAGCACGAAGCTGCCCATTTCACGGTCCAGGGTGAAGCCTTTTACGCCGTCACCCAAGGTCAGCACCAGCATGGTCTGTGGGCCGTAGATGGCATAACCGGCGGCTACCTGCTCGGTGCCTGGCTGCAGGAAGGCCTTTTCGTTCAAGGCTTCGTTCTGGCTCAGGTATTCGCTCGGGCAACGCAGCACCGAGAAAATAGTACCGACCGGTGCGTTGATATCGATGTTCGACGAGCCGTCCAGTGGGTCGAATACCAACAGGTAGGCGCCTTTCGGGTATTTGCCCGGGATCTGGTAGGCATTGTCCATTTCTTCGGACGCCATGCCGGCCAGGTGACCGCCCCATTCGTTGGCTTCGAGCAGGATCTCGTTGGAGATCACGTCGAGTTTCTTCTGCACTTCGCCTTGGACGTTTTCGGTGCCCATGCTGCCCAGAACACCACCGAGGGCGCCCTTGGACACGGCGTGGCTGATTTCTTTGCAGGCGCGCGCCACCACTTCGATCAGGAAACGCAGATCGGCAGGGGTGTTGTTGCTACGGGTCTGCTCAATCAAATAGCGACTCAGGGTAACGCGAGACATGGAAGGCTCCGGTGGAATGGGGGGGCTAAAAACCCGCGCAGTTTAACGCGAGTCGGGGCGCATTTCCTCCTATCAGACGTGTTACACCCAATAGAGTTCATGCGCCCGGTTGAGCGTAGTTCGAAACCGCCCGGATGTGCACAGGGCGTTGCTGCCAGTTTCAAGGCTTGAGCGGCGGCTTGCGCAACAGACTGAACGCCATCGCGCCCAGAAACAAAACGCTGAGCAGCAACACCGCCCACAACCCGAATTTCTTCCAGTTGGTGTCCGTCGGCGCAGCCGTTGTCACGGTCGACGCTGGCGTGGCCACCGCCCCGCCGTCCACCGTAGCCTTGCCCAATGTCGCCAACTTTGCAGCGCTGTAATCCGGAATCAACGTCGACAGCGGCAGGTTCGCCGCCTTCACCGTGGCACTTCCCAGCGCGAGCGTATAAGGCCCCGCCCCGCGCGCCAGGAACACCAATTGAATGGAGCGCACGGCGAATCGCACAGTCGGTGCCTCAGCACCCAGACCGCCGCCGCGCTCGTCCACCGTCAGCTTCAACTGCTGCACGGTTTGCCCCGACAGCTGCAATTCGTTCTGCACCACGTCCTGGCCATTCTGGGTCAGGCGATAGAGCAAACCGCTGCTCAGCGGCTGCCACGGCAGGCTGCTTTCCCGACGACCGGACAAGGTCACGGGCGCCAAACTGTTGGGCTGGCTCAACTCGACCTGCAAGCGTTCGACATTCAGCCCCATGGGTAATTGCCAGGTGTATTCACCGGCCTTTACGCTGCTGCCGGCCAGCGGTTGCGACCAGACAAGCGGTAGCGGCAGGCTGCGGGTCTTGGCGCTTTGCAGTTGCGCCGAGGTCAACGTCGGTGCCGATTGCGGCGTGTTCCACAGCAAGCGCAGATAACGGGCCGACTGACCCGGCAGAGCGACTTCATGTTGCTCGACCCGTTCGTCGGCGAACGTCAGGCGCGCCACCTGCCCTTCGCCCCACGACTGCCAATGCTGCAGGTCGTCGCTGGCTTCGATGGTGAAACGCTGGAAGCCGTCGCGCTCGCTGGTCCAGTCGAGGATCAACTGCTGCAACGGTGCTTTGATGCTGCTGGCGTCGAGCAACCAACCGCGCAGCATTTCTTCACCCACCTCCAGCTGACTGGACGGTTGCACTTCGACCAGCGTGCCGTTGGCGCTCGATTGCACCCTTACGCTCGGTGCGTGCTCGGTGGAATCCGCCGAGTTGTACAGCGGGAACCATTTCACGTCGGTCAGGGTGCGGTTGTCGCTGGTCTGCGCCGGCGCACGAGCCAAGGCATACGCCTGAGCCTCACCGGCGGCATTGAACACGCGCACATCGCTGAGATCGGTTTGCCGCGCATTCAATTGCACGCTCAACGGCAATTCGAGGCGATACCACGGACCTTCGCCGCTGACCGACAACGGCACCTGCGTAGCGAAGTCCGCCAATTTTTCCTGAGCACTGGCCGACAGCGCCACACCCAGCGCAACAGCGCCCAACCAGACAAGGTTCAGCTTCTGACTCAAGACGACACTCCTTCGGTTTGCGGAGCCGGTTTTTCAGCCTCCGGCACAGCCTCGGCGCGCTTGGGCGGCAACGGGGCGAAATAGCCCACCACCAACAGCAACACGCCAACGCCGATAAACGACACGATCCGGGCGAGTCCGCCGCGGTTACTCAATTCGACAAAGAACAGTTTGGCCACCACCACACCAATCAGCGCCGCACCGATCAGCCAGACTTCGCGGCGATGACGCAGATGGCCGCCGATCATCAGACTCAGGGCCATCAAGGTCCAGACGATGGACAGACCGGCCTGCACCAGCATGGATTCAAGCAACGCATCCAGCTCGAACGGCACACCACCCCAATGGTGGGCAGTGCGCATCACCAGCGCAGTAAAGAACACAAACAGCGAGGCGCCAGCGATCAGTTGCGTGGCGTGATCAAAGTAGTCCTTGCGGACCGACAGTTGCGTCACGGCGCTGCGGGACCACACGTAGACGCCGAACAGCGCAAACAGCAGACCCAACTCCAGCGGGTTGATCAGCGGCACGTAAGGCAACGGCTCGGCGGTGCCGTCGCTGACGACGTTCGCCAGCCAGAACCAGCCGAGCATCAGCAACGCCAGCGGTGCCGCCGCGTACACACGGTATTCGCGCGAATAAGCCGACACCGGCCATGGCCAGGCACGGGGTGCCGCCATTAGCACCAGATACACGCTCGGCAGAATCGCCCAACCCAACCAGCGCCAGGCGTTGTACTGCTCGGACAACAGCAACAAGCCGTAACGCAGCTCCAGGGCCAACACACCGATCAACAGCCAGCAGCCGAGCACGTGCGCGGTACTGAGGGCGCGCGCCGGCAACATCGGCGCCAAACGCCGCAGGGAGATGAAGTGCACAACAAACACGGCCGCCCATACCAGCCAACCAAAATCGGCCGCCGGGTGATAACGCGAGTGCCACGCAGCCAGCAACACCAAACCGGCCGCAGGCATCAGCAAGGTGCAGAGCAAGCCCAGCGACGACCATTTCAGGCGCAGCGCCAAGACTGTCCACAGCGCAACGCTCAGCGCCGCAACGGCCAGTAACAACGTCGCTTGCAGATTCAATGGTGCGAAGCGCAGCACTTCACTCACCCACGCCAGCGCCCACCAACCCGCGCCCCACACCAGCAGCACTTCGGACAAACGCTGCAAGCTCAGCACATCGAAGGCCGAAGCATGGTTGCCGAGCTGCAAACGCCAGGCCCCAACCATCGCGGCCAGGCCCAACACCAGCGGCGTCCAGAAACCGCTATGAGCCAGAGGCTTCAATCCTTCGCTCGCAAGCGGCCCGAGCAAATCAGGCCCGGCCATCAGGAACGCTGCGCCGCCGATGACTTGCAACAGCAGACCGAAGACAAAACTCACGCGCTGCTTCAGGTACAGACTCAGCCAGATGATGAACAGACCACTGGCCGCCCATACCGCACTCGCCGTTTGCCAAGGCAGGACGAACAGCACCGCGAGATTGATCAACACCAGACCGGCGAGCAACACCACTGACAAGCCGCGCAGCAATCGCACGTCGCTGCGGACCATCTCATCGCGCGCCGCCAGCAACATGCCAGCGATCAGCGCCAGGCCGATCAACGACGCGCTCAGCAAACCACTCCAACCCGCACTGAACACGGCGCCAGACTCACCGCTCGAACCCTGCAGCCGCAACAGGAACAACGCACCGCCGAGCAACTGCACGGCGAACGCGGTGAACAGGAACGTGCGCGATTGCAGACGCAAGCCAACGAACAAAGTCGCCAACCCCGCCAGCGCCCAACTGATCGCCGTGCCGTGAGTGAAGAAAAACAACGGCGCCAGCAGATAGAGGAAGGTCAGACCGAGGCAAGCCAATACCGGCAACCCTTTGCGCTCCCATTCCGACGTCTGCTCGGGCAAGGCTTTGCGCAACTGGTAGAAGCTGAACAACAACGCCACGCCGAGCATCAACGCACCGAGCGGCGCACCGTCGAGCAGGCTGCTTTCTCCGATCCGCAGTTCACTGATAAACGCCAGCGCCGAGCCCAGTTGCAGCAGCAAGGCAAAGGCTCGCGCCAGCGGTCGTTGCTGACGCAGACCGAGCCAGAAGATGCCGGCGCCTTCGACGGCCCAGGCAGCAGCAGTCCAGCGCGCATCGAGCCCCAACGGAATCGCCAGGCTGGCGAAGATCACACCCAGCGCCAGACAGGTTTCCGCCAGCAGTAACGCTCGTCCGCCCATCAGCAGCCGCGCCAGGCCCATGTAAATCATGCCCAACGCCAACGCGCTGAAGGCTGCGGCGAATTCCAAGTGCTGGACCAACGCGAACTGCAAGCCGAAGCCCACCAGCGGAGGACCGAACAGCATCGTGCCGTCGACGTAATCGCCCTTGCGCGCCGACCAATGAAGCAGCGCTTCACGGCTGCCGTCCTCGGGTGCGTCGCTCATTTCCAGCAACTTGCGCCGCGCGAACAGCAGACCAATGGCCAGGTACATCAGGAAGAACACAATCAGGAACGGCTCGGTGCTCCACAGCAGTTCCGGGGTATAGGAACGCAGGCCCCAGGCGAAACCGATGCCGAAGGTGCCGACGAAGCCGATCAGGTTAAGCAGCCGCCAGGCCTTGAACCAGGCGATGGCGAGGATGCCGGCGTTGAGTAAGGCGAAGTAGCTGAACAGCGCGACATGGTTGCCGGCACCGGTGGAGGTCAGGATCGGCGCGGCAAAACCGCCCAACGCTGCAGCGGCAGCCAGGCCCAAGGCATCCTGGGTGATGGCGAGGATCGCCGAGAACACCGTCACCGCGACCAGCAGGCCCAACGCCGCCGTAGGATCGAGCAGCGGATGCAGGCGCATCGCGGCAAACACGGTCAGGTACAACACCGCGATCCCGGTGCCTTGCAGCATCAACGCGTAATTGCTGTTGCGTGTTCTCAGCCACCAACCCAGCCCCAGAAGCCCCAATGCCGCTGCCGCAACACCGGCGTAACGCAACTCGATCGGCACCACCATGCCCTCGGTGGCGTAACGCAGCAGGAAGGCCAGACCGAGAAACAACAGCACCACACCGACCCGCAGCACGGTGTTGCCACCGAACAGCCAGTTGCGGGCGCCGCTGATGGCGCGGTCGATGAAGTTCGGGCCGCGAGGCGCAGCGGGCTGTTGTGGTTCGCGGGCGACCGGTTCGGGTTTCCAGGCATCGACGGGCACTGGACGGCTCGCTTCAGCGGTGGCTGAGGTGACCGGTTCGAGTTCGGGTGGGAGTTCCCAGATCAGCTCCGGGGCCTCGGCAGGGATTTCGTCGAGTGTGAACTCAGGAGACGGCGCGGGCTCGTGGGTTTCCGGCGTCTTGACGCCTGACACTTCCAGCAATGACAGCCGTTGCTGCACCACATTCAACGCGATCTGAGCCTGATCAAGTAGCTTACGTTGCTCGTCAGCTTGTGAACTCAAGCGGCCAATGCGAATGGCCTGGCCAATACCCAACCCGAGCAACGCGCCCAACAGCGCATCGCTGAACGACTCGTCGAGCACCCAACCCAGCACCAGCCCAATCAGCATGAACATCCATTGCATGGTCGATATCCCTAAGCGGCCCCGCTGCGGGGCGAATCCGGGCGATACAGCATCTGGCTCAGTCTAGTTTGAAACAACACAAACCTTGTGGGAGCGAGCTTGCTCGCGATGGGGCCCGTACATTCACCATTGATGTTGAATGTACGGGCCCCATCGCGAGCAAGCTCGCTCCCACATTGGATTGCCTTTGACTGAGCCTAGCCATACTTTGGCCCGGTGTAACCGGCGCTTAGTATATCGATCAGGCCCAACAACCGTCGGGCCTTGCTCGCAATTATTGCTAAAAGTTACTCCAGCGCTTTCCAGATATCCGTGGCGTACTCGCGAATGGTCCGGTCGGACGAGAACCAGCCCATCCGGGAGGTGCTCAACACCGCCGAACGCCACCATTCCTTCGAATCGTGCCAATGGGCTTCAACGCGCATCTGCGCGTCCCAGTAAGAGTCGAAATCGGCGCAGACCAGGAAGCGATCGTAGTCGATCAGCGAATCGATCAATCCTGTGTAACGAGAAGGATCATCCGGCGAGAACACCCCGCCGCGAATCGCTTGCAGCACGTCATTCAGCCGGTGGGATGCCGCAATATCCGGCGTCGCGTTGAACTCATGGTTCTGCTTGCGCGCTTCAACCTGCTGAGCGCTGAGGCCGAAGATGAACATGTGTTCAACGCCGATGCGTTCAGACATTTCCACGTTGGCGCCGTCCAGGGTACCGATGGTCAGCGCGCCGTTGAGGCCGAACTTCATGTTGCTGGTGCCCGAGGCTTCGAAGCCTGCGGTGGAAATCTGCTCCGACAAATCCGCTGCCGGAATGATGCTCTCCGCCAGACTAACGTTGTAGTTGGGCAAGAACACCACTTTGAGCAAACCGCGCACGGTCGGGTCGTTGTTCACCACCCGGGCGATGTCGTTGGTCAGTTTGATGATCAACTTGGCCTGGTGATAACTGGCCGCCGCCTTGCCGGCGAAGATCTTCACCCGCGGCACCCAATCGATTTCCGGCTCGGCACGAATCGCCTGATACAGCGCAACGGTGTGCAACAGGTTGAGCAACTGACGTTTGTATTCGTGGATCCGTTTGACCTGCACGTCGAACATTGCGGCTGGGTTGACCGCAATGCCAAGTCGCTCATGAATGATGTACGCCAGGGCTTTCTTGCTGTGCAGGCGCTGTTCGGCGAACGCCTTGCGGAACGCGGCCTTCTCGGCGAACGGTTCCAGGCCGAGCAAACGCTCTTCGGGGTTGTCCAGCAGATCCGGGCCGAGCGCGTCGACCATCATCGAGGTCAGCTCCGGGTTGGCCTGGTAGAGCCAGCGGCGGAAGGTGATGCCGTTGGTCTTGTTGTTGATCCGGTCCGGATAGAGTTTGTGCAGTTCGGAGAACACCGTTTTGCGCATCAGCTGCGTGTGCAGGCCCGACACGCCGTTGACGCTGTGGGAGCCAAGGAACGCGAGGTTGCCCATGCGCACACGGCGACCGTTGTCTTCCTCGATCAACGACACCGCGCGCAGCACCTCGAAGTCATGGATACCCTTGGCCCGCAGCGAATCGATATGCTGGGCGTTGATCAAGTAAATGATCTGCATGTGCCGCGGCAGCATCCGCTCCATCAAACCGACCGGCCAGGTTTCCAGCGCTTCCGGCAGCAGCGTGTGGTTGGTGTAGGACAGCGTGTCGACGGTGACCTGCCATGCCGCATCCCACGCGACGTCATAGACATCGACCAGTTGCCGCATCAGTTCGGCCACGGCAATCGAAGGGTGGGTGTCGTTGAGCTGGATCGCAGCATGATCACCCAAGGTCAGGACCGAGGTGTGCATGTTGCGATGACGGCGCAGCAAGTCCTGCAAGGACGCGGCGACGAAGAAATACTCCTGACGCAGGCGCAGTTCCTGGCCCGCTTCGGTGCTGTCCGCCGGGTAGAGCACCCGGGAAATACTTTCGGCACGGGCGACTTCTGCCACGGCGCCCAAGTGGTCGCCGGCGTTGAAGCGTTCCAGGTGCAAATCTTCCATGGCCCGGGCGCGCCACAGGCGCAGCGTGTTGACGCTCGCCCCGCGCCAGCCGACGACCGGCGTGTCATACGCAATCGCGCGAACGGTTTCCGCCGGCGTCCAGACTTGCTTGGTCTTGCCCATTTCGTCGGTGACGGTTTCGACACTGCCGCCGAAGCCGATCGGATAAACGACCTCTGGTCGTTCGAACTCCCAAGGGTTACCGAAATCCAGCCAGTGTTCGGTCTGTTCCTGCTGCCAGCCATCGACGATGGCCTGGCGGAACAAGCCGTGTTCATAACGAATGCCATAACCGTGGCCGGCAATGCCGAGGGTCGACATGCTTTCCATGAAGCACGCGGCCAGACGACCGAGGCCGCCGTTGCCCAGCGCTGCGTCGGGTTCCAGCAGGCGGATGCGTTCAAGGTCGACGCCGAGTTCAGTCAGGGCCTCGCGGGCGACGTCCAGCAGGCCAAGGTTGCTCAGGCTGTCGTAGAGCAGACGGCCGATCAGAAATTCGAGGGAGAGGTAATAAACCCGCTTTTGACCTTTGCGGTAGATCTGCCGGGTGTGATCCATCCAGTGCTCGACCATGTGATCGCGCGCCGCCAGGGCAATGGCTTCGAACCAGTCGTGGTCGAAGGCGTGATCCGGGTCTTTGCCCACCGCGTAGGTGAGTTTGGTCAAGACGGCGTCGCGGAATGCGGCCACCTCTGCTTCGCGAACAAGTGGTTCTTGAGTCATCGATAGGACCTCGAGCGAGCGTGGAGTAGTTGAGCCTAGACGGTCTGACAGGCCGTTGGAACTCTGGTTCGGCAATTTTTCCCGTTAGTATGAGATAGATTGACATTACCTTGCCGCGCACCGGAATGAATGCAGGGGCCGTGCCGGGTTACAGGTGTTATTGGGCGGAATACGAAAAAATCTGGCGAAAGGTTGTTCAAAAATCCACCAGTCCCGGTATGATCGCGCGCCCTGATGCACGCTGGTAACAACCGATGATGAAGTCCAACCTGATCGCCGCCGCGGAGATCGATCGCCTCGATACCTGGGCCAAGTACTCCGCCCCGATGTGTGGTTCGTGCGTTTCCAGCTGCTGCACCCTGCCGGTCGAGGTCAAGATCAAGGATCTGATCCGTATCGGCATCGTCGATGAATTCGAGCGCGGCGAGCCGCCGAAGAACATCGCCAAGCGTTTGCAGAAGGAAGGGATCGTCGAGCGTTACAACCAGAAGTCCGAGATCTTCACCCTCCAGCGCATGAGCAACAACGATTGCCTGTACCTGGATCGTAAGAGCCGTCTGTGCACTATTTATGAAAAGCGCCCGGATACTTGCCGCAACCACCCGAAAATCGGGCCGCGGCCGGGGTATTGCGCTTACAAGCCGAAAGAAGTGGCGCGCGAGACCAGCGAGAGCCGTCGGACGTTCGAGAAGTTCTGATCCAGAATCTCGCTGCCTGACCGGGCCTCATCGCGAGCAAGCTCGCTCCCACAGGGTTCAGCGCTGAACACAACTTATGTGAACACCACAAATCACTGTGGGAGCGAGCTTGCTCGCGATGGCGTCAGCCCAGACGACACCAAACCCCAGACAAACAAAAACGCCCCCGACCTTGCGGTCGGGGGCGTTTTTTTAGCAGCTAACTAAGTCGAAACTCAGTTACCGGCTTTCTTGGCAGCGCGGGTACGCTCGCTTTCGCCCAGGATCTTCTTACGAAGACGGATGGACTTAGGAGTGACTTCGCACAGTTCGTCTTCTTGCACGAACTCAAGAGCTTGTTCCAGGGTGAAACGGATAGGCGGAACCAAAGCGATGGTTTCGTCTTTACCCGAAGCACGCATGTTGTCGAGCTTCTTGCCTTTGGTTGGGTTGACGCCCAGGTCGTTGTCGCGGCTGTTGATGCCGACGATTTGACCTTCGTACACGTCTTCACCGTGACCCAGGAACAGTTTGCCGCGAGCTTGCAGGGTTTCCAGCGAGTAAGTCAGAGCCTTACCGGTAGCAACCGAAACCAGCACGCCGTTCTGACGGCCGGACATGTCGCCGGACTTCATCACGTCGTAACGGTCGAAGATCGAGGTCAGGATGCCTGCACCGGAGGTCAGGGTCAGGAACTCGTTACGGAAACCGATCAAGCCACGAGCCGGGATGTTGTACTCAAGGCGCACACGGCCCTTGCCATCCGGAACCATGTTGGTCAGGTCGCCTTTACGGATACCGATCTGTTCCATGATCGAACCTTGCGATTCTTCTGGCAGGTCGATGGTCACGTTTTCGTACGGTTCGTGCTTGACGCCGTCAACCATGCGGATGATCACTTCCGGACGACCAACACCCATTTCGAAGCCTTCGCGACGCATGGTTTCGATCAGTACCGAGAGGTGCAGCTCACCACGGCCGGAGACTTTGAACTTGTCGGCGGTGTCGCCTTCTTCAACGCGCAGGGCAACGTTGTAGAGCAGTTCTTTGTCCAGACGCTCTTTGATGTTACGGCTGGTGACGAACTTGCCTTCACGACCGCAGAACGGCGAGTCGTTAACCTGGAAGGTCATGGAAACAGTTGGTTCGTCAACGGTCAGCGGCTTCATCGCTTCGACGTTCAGTGGGTCGCACAGAGTGTCGGAGATGAACAGCTGGTCGAAGCCGCTGATGCAGACGATGTCGCCGGCAGCTGCTTCGTCAACGTCGATACGGTGCAGACCGTGGTGACCCATCAGCTTCAGGATACGACCGTTACGACGCTTGCCGTCGGCGTCGATAGCCACAACTTGAGTGTTCGGCTTGACGCGACCACGGGCGATACGGCCAACGCCGATAACACCCAGGAAGCTGTTGTAGTCCAGTGCCGAGATTTGCATCTGGAACGGACCGTCACGGTCAACTTTCGGAGCCGGTACGTGGTCGATGATCGCCTGGTACAGCGGGGTCATGTCTTCAGCCATGTCGGTGTGTTCCAGACCGGCAATGCCGTTCAGGGCCGAGGCGTAGACGACTTTGAAGTCCAGCTGTTCTTCGGTAGCACCGAGGTTGTCGAACAGGTCGAAGATCTGGTCCAGAACCCAGTCCGGACGCGCGCCTGGACGGTCAACCTTGTTGATGACCACGATTGGACGCAGGCCGGCTTCGAAAGCCTTCTTGGTCACGAAACGGGTTTGCGGCATAGGGCCGTCTTGAGCGTCAACCAGCAGCAGAACGGAGTCAACCATCGACATTACGCGTTCAACTTCGCCGCCGAAGTCGGCGTGGCCCGGGGTGTCCACGATGTTGATGTGGTGGCCGTTCCAGTTGATGGCGGTGTTTTTCGCCAGAATGGTAATACCGCGTTCTTTCTCCTGGTCGTTGGAGTCCATCACGCGCTCGTCGTTGAGCTCGTTGCGCTCCAGGGTGCCGGATTGACGCAAGAGTTTGTCTACCAGGGTGGTCTTACCATGGTCAACGTGAGCAATGATGGCGATGTTGCGTAGATTTTCGATCACTTGTGTATCTCGATCAGAGGATTCGGTGTGCTGACAAGTCTTGGCAGCGATTAACAGTAGAGTCCGGCAAAGCCGTTACAGCTTGACGGCGGCGTCGGGGGGCCGGTGACGCAGGCCACAGGCAAACAGCCCCGGGCACTTAGCTCGGTCGATAAACGCGCACATTGGCATGCCCCTCACTGAGCAAATGGTGGGCATGCAGGCGACTCATCACGCCTTTGTCGCAATACAGCAGGTACTGGCGAGTAGGGTCCAGTTCCTTGAAACGAGCGTTCAATGCATAAAACGGCATCGCTTGTACCTCAATGCCAACGAGGCCCAGCGGGTCATCTTCAGCGGCATCCGGATGACGGATGTCGATGACGATCTGACCAGCCAGTGCTTCGCTGACTTCTTCGATCTGCAAGTCCTGGCCCAATTCGTCGATCACGCGATCGATCGGCACCAGTTTGGCGTTCTCGAGCGCACGCTCAAGTACTGCCATGTCGAACTGTTGTTCTTCGTACTCCACGCGTGGACGCTTGGCGTGGGTCTTGGGGTTCACCGAGATGACCCCGCAGTATTCCGGCATGTGCTTGGCGAAGTCGGCAGTACCGATTTCGTTGGCCAGGTCGATGATGTCCTGCTTGTGACTGGCGATCAGCGGACGCAAGACCAGCTTGTCGGTCACGCAGTCGATCACGGACAGGTTCGGCAGCGTCTGGCTCGACACCTGGGAAATCGCTTCGCCGGTGACCAGCGCATCGATCTCCAGCCGATCGGCAATACGGGAAGCAGCGCGCAACATCATACGCTTCAAAACTACGCCCATATGACTGTTATCGACTTTCCCGAGAATTTCTCCCAGTACTTCCTCGAACGGCACACTCACAAATAACACGCGTTGGGAGCTGCCGTACTTCTTCCAGATGAAGTGCGCGACTTCCATGACGCCCAGTTCATGGGCTCGTCCGCCCAGATTGAAGAAGCAGAAATGGCTCATCAGCCCGCGGCGCATGATCTGGTAAGCGGCGACGGTGGAATCGAAGCCGCCGGACATCAGCACAAGTGTCTGTTCCAGGGCACCCAGCGGATAACCGCCGATGCTGTTGTGCTGGTTGTGGATCACGAACAACCGTTTGTCGCGAATTTCGATGCGAACTTCGATTTCCGGCTCTTTCAGCGAGATTCCGGCGGCGCCGCACTGACGACGCAGTTGGCTGCCGACGTATTTCTCGACGTCCATCGAGCTGAATTCATGCTTGCCGGCACGCTTGCAGCGCACCGAAAAAATCTTCCCGGCCAACGCATCACCGAAGTGCTGCTTGCACTTGGCGACGATGTCGTCGAAGTCGCCCAGCGGGTATTCGTCGACCTGCAGGAAATGCGCGATGCCCGGCATGCAGCTCAGGCGCTCGGTCATCTCCTTCAGGGCTTTGGGCTCGCTGACGCGGGTTTCCAGCTCGAGATTGTCCCACACACCGTTCACCACCACAGCCGGGTCCAGGTCGCGGAGCACGGTACGGATGTTTTTGGCCAACTGGCGGATGAAACGCATCCGTACCGGGCGGCTCTTGATGGTGATCTCGGGGAAGACTTTTACGATTAGTTTCATGAAAACAGCGCGCGCTGGGCCAGCCGAAAAAGGGGGGCGCGGATTATAGCGGAAATTGCTCAAGGTTTAACCAGTTAATGTGCAGAAGGTTTTGCGCGCACCAAAACGGGTCATTTGTTGAAATTGACGCTACATTACGGGGCGCTATTTCCTGCTTTGCTCCGCTTTGCACCTTTATAAGCGTGAAATTGGGGCAAAAAACCCATGGTGGGGCACTGGCATGCAATTTGCTCCCTTGTGAGGCAGGTTGCCTTGGCAGAGTATTCGCGCCGGCATCACCCACATTCTAAGGGCATCCACTACTAAGCCCGAAGCCACCCGGAGGACACTATGTCGAAGTCGGTTCAACTCATCAAAGATCATGACGTCAAGTGGATTGATCTGCGCTTCACTGACACCAAAGGCACTCAGCACCACGTGACCATGCCGGCTCGCGACGCGCTGGATGAAGCTTTCTTCGAAGAAGGCAAAATGTTCGACGGTTCCTCCATCGCTGGCTGGAAAGGCATCGAAGCCTCCGACATGATCCTGATGCCGGACGACAGCACTGCCGTTCTCGACCCGTTCACCGAAGAGCCAACCCTGATCCTGGTTTGCGACGTGATCGAGCCTTCGACCATGCAAGGCTACGACCGTGACCCACGTGCGATCGCCAAGCGTGCCGAGGAATACCTGAAGTCGACCGGTATCGGCGACACCGTATTTGTTGGTCCAGAGCCTGAATTCTTCATCTTCGACCAAGTGAAGTTCAAGTCCGATATCTCCGGCTCGATGTTCAAGATCTACTCCGAACAAGGTTCGTGGATGTCCGACCAGGACGTGGAAGGCGGCAACAAAGGCCACCGTCCAGGCGTCAAAGGCGGCTACTTCCCGGTTCCGCCGTTTGACCACGACCACGAAATCCGTACCTCCATGTGCAACGCCATGGAAGAAATGGGCCTGGTCATCGAAGTTCACCACCACGAAGTGGCAACTGCTGGCCAGAACGAAATCGGTGTGAAGTTCAACACCCTGGTGGCCAAGGCTGACGAAGTTCAGACCCTGAAGTACTGCGTACACAACGTTGCTGATGCATACGGCCGCACCGCGACCTTCATGCCTAAGCCTCTGTACGGCGACAACGGTTCGGGTATGCACGTTCACCTGTCCATCGCCAAAGATGGCAAGAACACCTTCGCTGGCGAAGGCTATGCCGGCCTGTCCGACACCGCTCTGTACTTCATCGGCGGCATCATCAAGCACGGTAAGGCACTGAACGGCTTCACCAACCCGTCGACCAACTCCTACAAGCGTCTGGTCCCAGGTTTCGAAGCTCCGGTAATGCTGGCCTACTCGGCTCGCAACCGTTCCGCTTCGATCCGTATTCCTTACGTGTCCAGCCCTCGCGCTCGCCGTATCGAAGCTCGCTTCCCGGATCCGGCAGCCAACCCGTACCTGGCCTTCGCTGCCCTGGTAATGGCCGGCCTGGACGGTATCCAGAACAAGATCCACCCTGGCGATGCTGCTGACAAAAACCTGTATGACCTGCCGCCTGAAGAGGCGAAAGAGATCCCACAAGTTTGCGGCAGCCTGAAAGAAGCCCTGGAAGAGCTGGACAAAGGTCGTGCGTTCCTGACCAAAGGCGGCGTTTTCAGCGACGACTTCATCGACGCTTACATCGCCCTGAAAAGCGAAGAAGAAATCAAAGTACGCACCTTCGTACACCCACTGGAATACGAGCTGTACTACAGCTGCTGATCCGGTAGCGCCTGCGCAAGCGGCGTGACAAAAAAGAGGCCTCCTTCGGGAGGCCTTTTTTGTGGGCGCTCGTTTCCCCCGGACACACATCCATGGATAATCCGCCGCTCTCGCGCCCTGCCCGGCGCCTTGACGAAAGGATTCGTATGAAGTGGTTGTGGTTACTCGCCCTGATGGCTGGCTTTGGCTGCACGGCCGTCAACGCGGCGCCGTTTTATGACGGCAAGTCCTTGGCCCATCCGCTGATTCAGGGCCTTCAGGAAAGCTCGGCCACCCTTGCGTTCATCAAGGAGGCGGGTGGCGTTAAAGGTTATTACTGCATTTGCGATAGCGACGATGAACAACCACAACTGCTGGATGATTTCGGCGCTGCATCGATCGAGTCGGTATTCCTGATGCCACTGGACAGCGAAGCCCCGACCCGGTTCGTGCTGTTCAGGCAACGGGCGCAGTACAAGGTCCATGCCTACAAATACGACGCCAACGATCATCTCTACAGTCGAGTCAATGGCTTGCAAAAGGCCCTCGACCGCATGGCAGCAGGCCAGAAAAACCTCGACGCCCTGGCGATCAAGAAGGCACTGGCCAAGCTCACGCCACTTAATTACCGCTTCTTCTACGAAGAGTCAGGCATACCTGAGTTCGACCAACTCGACCTCACCCAAGGGACACTGGTTGGCTATTTCGACGAGCGCACCCAGCCTCTCAACACCACCTCACCCGGCAACGGGCAGAACTACTACAAAAAGACCTTTCAGGAAAAAGACGGACGCTTTTTGACCGTCACCTTCTGGCGAGGCATCGACACCTCAATCAACGATGGCAGTCGCACGCTGTACAACTATCAGGTCAATCGCATCGCCTGGGAAACCGATCCGGCGACCTTCAGCGGCAGCGAAGATGGCGCCTCCGTCGCTTATGACTTCGGCACCATTACCACCCAAGGCGCCTACAGCCACGGCGCACGCACGGGCATCTGGTCGTTCGCCAAAGGCTTTCAGTATTCCGCTGGTGGAGCCTATGTAGACGGCAAACGCCAGGGCCAATGGACTGAGACGATTGACGGGCAAACCCAAACGGGCGAATACCAGAATGACTTGCGCGAAGGTCGCTGGGTGCTGTCGAGCGAGGAAGGAGAGTCGGATGTCAGCGGTTTTTCTACTTACATTCACGACAAACTCAACGGCCCGAGCGAGCAGCGTACGAATGGCACGACTGAACGTGGCAACTACCGCGACGATAAGCGCGAAGGTCCCTGGATTACTGAAGTCGGCGCAGGCAACTACGAAGACGGCCTGAAAAGTGGTCCATGGAAGCTCAAGGCTGACAAGGGACATACCCAAAATGTGAACTTCGTTGCCGGCAAAAAAGAAGGTGAACTGCGCGAGACCGACTCCAACGGCGTACTAAGCAAGATCGAGCACTACAAGGCTGATGTGTTATCCGGCACTCGCGAAGGCTATGGCCCCAACGGCCAGCTGCAATACTCGCAGCAATACGAAAACGGCAAGCTGGAAGGACGCTCACTGGGCTACAGCGAAGACGGCAAGGTACTGCTCAACGATATTTCCTGGCACAACGACCAACGCGAAGGCCCGTACCTGACCTTCCTTCGCGACGGCACACCGGCCACCGTCGGACGTGTCGAACTGGGGCGATTTGTCGGCCTGATGAAGGGCTACGACGAAAACGAAGTGCTCTATGAAGAATCCAACTGGTGCCGTTACGACAAGGACGGTCCTACCATCGGCCGCTGTGGCATCTCTCGCTACTTTACCCACGGAAAGCTGTCATCGGAGACCAACTTCCTCTACGGAGATAGACAGGCTTCCGTTGAATACAACTACGAAACCGGTCGCAAGACTCGCGAGAGAATCATCGGCGACAACGACCAGATTACCGACCGCACCTACTACGACAACGGGCAGATCGAGTGCCAGAAGAACTCGGTGGGCTTCAGCTGGATGACCGTCAACCAACAGAAGTTCAAGAACTACGAGTGGGGCGGCGACTTGACCGGTGAACAGCTGTGTTATCACCGCAACGGCGCGGTCAAGAGCCGGGCTTTTTATGACAAAGGTCCGGTGGGCTGCACGGTGCTTTACGACGAAACCGGGCAGCAGACATTCCCCGGTCCCGAGGGCTGCCCAAAGCCACCAGCGGCACCCGAGAAGAAGCAACGCATGCTTAATTTCAGCAGTTGATTGCTGGCAAGGCGAACGAGGGCGTTTGTGTGAGCGAATGTTGAGGAGTTGGGTTAACCGGCGCCCCTCGCCTATGCTGCAAGCCAACGCCTTCAGTTTCTGGTCGATTTTATGGGTCGTGGTTTTCTATTCATCCTGCTGCTGATCGCCCTGCCCGCCGCCGCGCAGATCTATAAGTACACCGACGCCGACGGCAACACCGCCTACAGCAATCAACCGCCCGATGGCGTGAAGGCTCAGCCTGTCGAGTTGCCACCGCTGAACAGGGTTGAGCCCCAAGCTCCTTCTGCGCCACCTGTCGAAGCCACCAGCAGCGAACAGCCGAGCAGCGCTTACGAGGTGCTGGAGCTGACCAACTTACCCACCACCGAAGCGCTGCGGGCCAACAACGGCACCTTTACCGTCAACGTGCTGATCAAACCCCGCCTGCAAGGCCCTCATCTGTTCAGGCTGTTGCTGGACGATCAACCTTATGGCCAGCCGAGCAACGTACCGATCCTGCAACTGGTCAATATTGACCGCGGCACACACAGCCTCGCGGTGCAGGTGATCGATGGGGAAAACATCGTTCAACAAAGCCCCTCCGTGACGTTCACCGTCCAACGGGTGCATAAGCCGTGAGGCTGTGGCTGCTGATCGCATGCTTGATCGCCCTGCCGGTGACGGCCGAGGTGTTCACCTACGTCGACGCCCAGGGCAATCGGGTCTACACCGACCAGCCAGGCTCCGGCAACGCCAAGCGCGTGCCGATGGCGCCAAGTAATCGCATGTCCGCCAACCCAACCGGTGCTGCGCCGATGACAGCCCCGAAGAAAACCGAAGCCAAAGCGCTTTTCCACTACGACATGCTGAGAATCCTGGTGCCGGAGCCAGACGCCACGGTACGCAGCAGTGCTGGCGAGATAATTGTCAGCGTCACCAACGAACCCGGCCTGCAACGGGGCCATCGCTACCAACTGCTACTCGACGGCCAACCCACCGCAGCGCCCGGCCTGAGCCCGGTGTTCGCCCTGAGCAATATCGATCGCGGCAGCCATAACCTCTCCGTAGAAATCCTCGACGAGCAGGGCCGCACGGTCGAGCGCACAGCCAGCCAGCCGTTCCACATGCTGCGCATCTCCCTCGCGCAGAAGCGCCAGGTCAAACCCTGCACCCTCCCCGATTACGGCCAACGGCCGGAATGTCCGCTCAAAGACAAACCCGTAGAAGAAAAAAATCCCTTCATGCGTTTCTTCTGACGTCGTTCAGCTTTGCGCACTATATTGGTGCAATTGGTTGCACCGTACCCACATACCAACCCATTTTGGTTCGAAAGTACCCGCCAAAGCTGGCAGAACGCCACGCAAACGAGCGTCAAACGCCCGTTTCAGGCCTTAAACGCTTCTTTTCGGAGCCTTGGTTTGGTTTTTGCATTTTCCTAGTATCAGCGCTTTATTCATGCGCGCGCCCTGCTCCAAAAGAGGTCCTGATGACCATTAGCGACGCACTGCATCGATTGCTACTCGACAACCTGACCACCGCCACCATTCTGCTCGACGCCGAACTGCGCCTCGAGTACATGAACCCGGCGGCGGAGATGCTCCTGGCCATCAGCGGCCAGCGTAGCCATGGGCAGTTCATCAGTGAGTTGTTCACCGAATCCACCGAAGCGCTGAACTCCCTGCGTCAGGCGGTCCAGCAGGCACATCCGTTCACCAAGCGCGAGGCGATGCTCACCGCCCTCACCGGCCAGACACTGACCGTCGATTACGCGGTAACACCGATCCTGGCTAACGGCGCCACGATGCTGCTTCTGGAAGTCCACCCCCGTGACCGCTTGCTGCGGATCACCAAGGAAGAGGCGCAGCTGTCGAAGCAGGAAACCAGCAAGATGCTGGTGCGCGGTCTCGCTCACGAAATCAAGAACCCTCTCGGCGGGATACGCGGCGCGGCGCAATTGCTCGCCCGCGAACTGCCGGAAGAAAGCCTGCGCGACTACACCAACGTGATCATTGAAGAGGCCGACCGCCTGCGCAATCTGGTCGATCGCATGCTTGGCTCCAATAAGCTTCCGTCACTGGCGATGTGCAACGTCCACGAAGTTCTGGAACGCGTTTGTCATCTGGTGGAGGCCGAAAGCCAGGGTTGCATCACTTTGGTGCGCGACTACGACCCAAGCATTCCCGACGTGTTGATCGACCGCGAACAGATGATTCAGGCCGTGCTGAACATCGTGCGCAATGCGATGCAGGCCATCAGCAGCCAGAACGAGCTGCGCCTTGGCCGCATCAGCCTGCGTACCCGCGCCATGCGCCAGTTCACCATCGGCCACGTGCGTCATCGCCTGGTGACCAAGATCGAAATCATCGACAACGGCCCGGGCATTCCCGCGGAGTTGCAGGAAACCATCTTCTTTCCCATGGTCAGCGGCCGTCCGGACGGTACCGGGCTGGGCCTGGCCATTACCCAGAACATCATCAGCCAGCACCAGGGCCTGATCGAATGTGACAGCCATCCAGGCCACACCACCTTCTCGATCTTTCTGCCACTGGAACAAGGAGCCACATCGACATGAGCCGTAGTGAAACCGTGTGGATCGTCGATGACGACCGTTCTATCCGTTGGGTCCTGGAAAAAGCCTTGCAGCAAGAAGGCATGACCACGCAAAGCTTCGACAGCGCCGATGGCGTGATGAGCCGCCTGGCGCGCCAGCAGCCGGACGTGATCATCTCCGACATCCGCATGCCGGGTGCCAGTGGCCTGGACCTTCTGGCGCGGATTCGCGAACAACACCCACGGCTTCCGGTCATCATCATGACCGCTCACTCCGATCTGGACAGCGCTGTCGCGTCCTATCAGGGCGGCGCGTTCGAATACCTGCCAAAACCGTTCGACGTCGACGAAGCGGTTTCGCTGGTCAAACGCGCGAACCAGCATGCTCAGGAACAGCAAGGCCTGGAAGTCCCGGTCGCCTTGACCCGCACCCCGGAAATCATCGGTGAAGCACCGGCGATGCAGGAAGTGTTTCGCGCCATCGGGCGCTTGAGCCACTCCAACATCACCGTGCTGATCAACGGCGAATCCGGTACCGGTAAAGAACTGGTAGCGCACGCACTGCACCGGCACAGCCCACGGGCGGCTTCACCGTTCATTGCGCTGAACATGGCGGCGATCCCGAAAGACCTGATGGAATCCGAGCTGTTCGGCCATGAGAAAGGCGCGTTCACCGGCGCGGCCAACCTGCGTCGCGGGCGTTTTGAACAGGCTGACGGCGGCACGCTGTTCCTCGATGAAATCGGCGACATGCCGGCAGACACCCAGACTCGTTTGCTGCGGGTGTTGGCGGACGGCGAGTTCTATCGCGTCGGCGGTCATGTGCCGGTGAAGGTCGATGTGCGAATCATCGCCGCGACTCACCAGAATCTGGAAACCCTGGTGCACGCCGGGAAATTCCGTGAGGACTTGTTCCACCGCCTCAACGTGATCCGCATCCACATTCCACGGCTCTCGGACCGTCGCGAAGACATCCCGACCCTGGCCAAGCACTTCCTCAGCCGCGCCGCGCAAGAACTGGCGGTGGAGCCGAAGCTGCTGAAAAGCGAAACCGAGGAATACCTGAAGAACCTGCCGTGGGGCGGCAACGTGCGTCAGCTGGAGAACACCTGCCGCTGGATCACGGTGATGGCTTCGGGTCGCGAAGTGCACATCAGCGACCTGCCGCCGGAGCTGCTGAACCTGCCACAGGATTCGGCGCCGGTGACCAACTGGGAGCAAGCGCTGCGCCAGTGGGCCGATCAGGCGTTGGCTCGTGGCCAGTCGAGCCTGCTGGACAGCGCCGTGCCGGCCTTCGAGCGGATCATGATCGAAACCGCCCTCAAACACACCGCCGGCCGCCGCCGCGATGCCGCCGTTTTGCTGGGCTGGGGGCGTAATACCCTGACGCGCAAGATCAAGGAATTGGGGATGAAGGTTGATGGTGGGGATGATGATGAGGGGGAAGAGGGCTAAGCAGCCTTTAGTCCTTCGCTGACAGTTACATCCAATCGCGAGCAAGCTCGCTCCCACAGGGTTCGAAGGTGTTCACTCGATGGTGAGCACTCTGAAAATCCACTGTGGGAGCGAGCTTGCTCGCGATGCTTTTGGGGCCATCGTGCACCGCCGCAATGCACCGTGAACCGCAATCGCGCACGACAACTGATCCGAATACACCTCTGCGTTCACAATCGAACCCCTATCGAAAAAACACGAAAGCCCCGGAATACGGGGCTTTCGACGTTTCTGCGCGACATTCTGTTTCAACTTGTTAAAACCTGGCACGCCCCCTGCAATAGTCCATTCAGTGATTCAGTTCACTACCCGGTTTCGGGGACCTTGGTACAGGCAGGCCGGGGATTCCCCTCTTTACATCGGGCTCACACCGCACAAGCGACGAGCCCAAGCAGTTTTGGGGCCCTTGATACAGGCAGGTCAGGGGTTCCTTCTTTACACCGGGCTCACGACGCAATGCGCGAGCCCTGCCGTTTTGGGGACCTTGGTACAGGCAGGCCGGGGATTCCCTCTTTTATTGCTCTCGGAGATGGATCTCCAGCCGCCAGCGGTCATCGACCTCGCTACCGGCCCACTCGCCCTGCAGTGGCCGGGCCGCCACCACCGTCAGCAACAACCCCCCATCACTCAAACGCACGCGCCAGTTCACGCTCTTGTCGTTGATTTTGAGCTGACCTTTCTGTGCCTTGCCTTCAGCCTCGAACAGCAACGCGAGGCTACCGTCGACGAACTCGCCGTGAGCCTTGGGTTCGTTGTTGAACCACACCACGAACCCATCATTCGTGACCTCGACCTGCTGCAATTCGCTGGGGTCGGGCGTGGTCAGGCGACCGATCATCAGCCCCACCATCACCCCGACAATCGCCAGCGAAGCCATCACTCGCGGGAATAGCTTCGAACGCGGGTCCGCTTCAGGCGTAGAATGCCGCTCATCTTTACCTTCGGAGCCGTGCATGTTTCACGTCATCCTTTTCCAACCAGAAATTCCGCCGAATACCGGCAACGTTATCAGGCTGTGCGCCAACAGTGGCTGCCACCTGCATTTGATCGAACCGCTGGGCTTCGAGATGGACGACAAGCGCCTGCGCCGGGCCGGCCTCGATTACCACGAGTATGCCACCCTGCAGCGCCACGCAGACCTCGCCAGCTGTCTGGAAAGCCTCGGTCATCCTCGGCTGTTCGCCTTCACCACCAAGGGCTCGCGGCCGTTCCACGATGCCAGCTTCGCCGAGGGCGATGCATTCCTGTTCGGCCCGGAAAGCCGTGGTTTGCCGGCGGAAGTGCTCGATGCCCTGCCCGGCGAACAGCGTTTGCGCCTGCCGATGCGTGAAGGCTGCCGCAGCCTGAACCTGTCGAACACCGTGGCGGTCGCCGTGTACGAAGGCTGGCGCCAGCTCGGGTTCAAGTAACCCCGCAATCCAATGTAGGAGCTGCCGAAGGCTGCGATCTTTTGATCTTAAAAAATCAAAGTCAAAAGATCGCAGCCTTCGGCAGCTCCTACTCGAAGGTTTCGTTTGCCCCATGAAAAAAGCGCCTTCAACGGCGCTTTTTTCATGGAGCAAACGAAGCTTCTTTTTACTGAACGGTTGGAGTCTCGCCCGCCGCCTGCATGCGTTGCAGTTCTTGTGCGTACAGCGCGTCGAAGTTCACCGGGGCCAGCATCAGGGCCGGGAACGAACCACGGGTGACCAGGCTGTCCAGGGTTTCGCGAGCGTACGGGAACAGGATGTTCGGGCAGAACGCGCCGAGAGTGTGGCTCATCGAAGCGTCGTCGAGGTTCTTGATCAGGAAGATCCCGGCCTGTTGCACTTCAGCAATGAACGCCACTTCTTCACCGTTCTTCACAGTGACGGACAGGGTCAGCACGACTTCGTGGAAGTCGCCTTCCAAAGCCTTTTGACGGGTGTTCAGATCCAGACCGACGCTCGGTTCCCACTGCTGGCGGAAGATTGCCGGGCTTTTCGGGGCTTCGAAGGACAAGTCACGTACGTAGATGCGCTGCAAGGAGAATTGCGGTGCGGTTTCTTCTTCGCTAGCTGCAGTGTTCTGTTGGTCAGTCATCTCAGATCCTTTCTGATCTTGGGGTCTTATAGGGAAGGCATTCAGGCCTTGAGCATGGCGTCCAGCTTGCCGGCGCGCTCAAGGGCGAACAAATCATCACAACCACCCACGTGGGTGCTGCCGATCCAGATCTGCGGCACGGACGTACGTCCGGCCTTCTGAGCCATGGCGGCACGCACCTGCGGCTTGCCATCGACCTTGATCTCTTCGAAGGCCACGCCTTTGTTCTCGAGCAGGTACTTGGCTCGCGAACAGTAAGGGCAGTAATCGCTGGAATAGACGACGACGTTGCTCATATCACTTCACCAGCGGCAGGTTATCGCCTTTCCAGCTGGAAATACCGCCGGACAGCTTGGCGGCGGTGAAGCCGGATTTCATCAGTTCGCGGGCGTGGGTGCCGGCGGTCTGGCCCATCGCGTCGACTAGAATGATGGTCTTGGCCTTGTGCTTTTCCAGTTCGGCAATGCGAGCGGCCAGTTTGTCGTGGGGAATATTCAACGCGCCAACAATGTGACCGGCGGCGAAATCCTTGACCGAACGAATGTCGATCACAACGCCCGCGTCCTTGTTGACCAGCCCGGTCAGCTCACCGGTGCTCAGGCTGCGGCCGCCGCCTTGCATCTGATAAGCGATCAGCAACGCCAGCAGTACGACGAAGATACCGACGAGCAGATAGTGGTTAGTGGCAAATTCAATCAGGTGAGCAACCATCGAAGGAGGTTCCAGGGCGTTAAAATGTCGGCCAGTATACACAGCCACTATGGTGGGCCAAACCCCGTCCGGCGGTGACGCCGTCGGAACTTAGCTTTAAACTGCCACTCCCTTTTCCATCGCCCTCTTTTAACTCAGCCACGAGTGGAATCCATGACTACCACGCCTAAACCTTTGGTCCTGATTATTCTCGACGGCTTCGGTCACAGTGAGAGCCCTGAATCCAACGCCGTGTTTGCGGCGAAGAAGCCCGTCCTGGACCGCCTGTGGGCCACCGTGCCGAACGGCCTGATCTCGGGCAGCGGCATGGACGTCGGCCTGCCGGATGGCCAGATGGGCAACTCCGAAGTCGGACACATGAACCTCGGTGCCGGCCGCGTGGTGTATCAAGACTTCACCCGCGTGACCAAATCGATCCGCGACGGCGAGTTCTTCGAGAACCCGACCATCTGCGCCGCCGTCGATAAAGCCGTCGCTGCCGGCAAAGCCGTGCACTTCATGGGCCTGCTGTCCGATGGCGGCGTTCACAGCCACCAGGATCACCTGGTTGCCATGGCCGAACTGGCCTACAAACGTGGCGCTGAAAAAATCTATCTGCACGCCTTCCTTGATGGTCGCGACACACCGCCGAAAAGCGCTCAGTCGTCCATCGAACTGCTGGATGCGGCCTTCCAGGCCCTCGGCAAAGGCCGGATCGCCAGCATTGTTGGCCGATACTTCGCCATGGACCGCGACAACCGTTGGGACCGCGTGTCCCAGGCTTACAACCTGATTGTCGATGGCAACGGCGAATTCAACGCTGCCACCGCACAAGAAGGTCTACAAGCCGCGTACGAACGTGGCGAGAGCGACGAATTCGTCAAAGCCACCTCCATCGGTGAGCCGGTGAAAGTCGAAGACGGCGACGCCGTGGTGTTCATGAACTTCCGCGCCGACCGCGCCCGTGAACTGACCCGCGTATTCGTCGAAGACGATTTCAAGGAATTCGAACGTGCGCGCCAGCCGAAACTGGCCGGCTTCGTCATGCTGACCCAATACGCCGCCAGCATTCCTGCGCCATCGGCCTTCGCTGCGGGCAGTCTGGACAACGTGCTGGGCGACTACCTGGCGAAAAACGGCAAGACCCAGCTGCGCATCGCTGAAACCGAGAAATACGCCCACGTGACCTTCTTCTTCTCCGGCGGCCGCGAAGAACCGTTCCCGGGCGAAGAGCGCATCCTGATCCCGTCGCCGAAAGTCGCCACTTATGACTTGCAGCCCGAGATGAGCGCCCCGGAAGTCACCGACCGCATCGTCGATGCCATCGAAAACCAGCGTTACGACGTGATCGTGGTCAACTACGCCAACGGCGACATGGTCGGCCATAGCGGCGTGTTCGACGCAGCCGTCAAAGCCGTTGAATGCCTCGACCTGTGCGTCGGCCGCATCGTCGATGCACTGGAAACAGTCGGCGGCGAAGCGCTGATCACTGCCGACCACGGCAACGTCGAGCAGATGTCCGACGAGTCCACCGGCCAGGCGCATACCGCCCACACCACCGAACCGGTCCCGTTCATCTATGTCGGCAAGCGTGACTTCAAGGTTCGCGACGGCGGTGTGCTGGCGGATGTGGCACCGACCATGCTGATGTTGATGGGCCTGGAAAAACCGACCGAGATGACGGGTACTTCGATACTGGTGTAATCAGTATCTGCAAACGCCGCTAAACCCTGTGGGAGCGAGCTTGCTCGCGATAGCAATCTAACAGCCAACATCTATGTTGAATGTCAGGCCGCCATCGCGAGCAAGCTCGCTCCCACATTGGTTTTGGGGTGTTTTCAGAGGTAACTCTGCTCCAGTCATCACACAGCCCCAATTGGGCATTTTTTTTGCCACGCTTGGCGGGCATACTAGGCCGTCCCTTTCCCTGGTGTCGCCCGCCTCTATGCTTCGCGTCCTGATAGCCCTTGCTCTGACATGCCTGCTCCAACCGGCCTTTGCTGACGAGCGCGCGCAAACCCAACAACAGTTGGACGCCACGCGTCAGGACATTGCCGAGCTGAAAAAACTGCTGGGCAAGCTCCAGGAAGAAAAATCCGGTGTGCAGAAAGACCTCAAGGGCACCGAGACCGAGATGGGCAAGCTCGAGAAGCAGGTCGACGCCCTGCAAAAAGAGCTGAAGAAAAGCGAATCCGAGCTGCAGCGACTCGATGCCGAGAAAAAAAAACTCCAGAGCGCGCGCATTGAACAGCAGCGACTGATCGCCATTCAGGCCCGCGCGGCCTATCAGAACGGCCGTCAGGAGTACTTGAAGCTGCTGCTCAACCAGCAGAACCCGGAAAAATTCGCCCGTACCCTCACCTATTACGACTACCTGAGCCAGGCCCGCCTGGAGCAGCTGAAGAATTTCAACGAAACCCTGCGCCAACTGGCCAATGTCGAAAAAGACATCGCCATGCAACAGGCGCAATTGCTGGTGCAGAAAAGCAGCCTCGACAGCCAGCGTGACGAACTCGACAAAGTCCGCAAGGAGCGCCAGCAAGTCCTGGCCAAGCTCAGCGACGACGTGAAGGCCCGCGATCAGAAGCTGGCAGCCCGCGAGCAGGATCAGGCAGACCTGTCTAAAGTCCTTAAAACCATTGAAGAAACCCTGGCCCGTCAGGCCCGTGAGGCAGAAGAGGCGCGGCAAAAAGCGCTGATCGCCCAGCAGGAAGCCGAAAAAAAGCGTTTACGTGAGGCTCAGGCTGCAGCAGATGCAAATGCAAATGCAGACACCACTGACGCCCCACGCAAACCCGTTAAATCCACACCCGGCGCCCTGGTTTCAAGTTCAGGCGAGACCTTTGGTGGCCCCTTTGCTTCAAGCCGGGGAAAACTTCCGTGGCCCGTTGATGGTCGACTGCTGGCACGCTTTGGCGAAACCCGTGGCGACGACGCCCGCACCAAGTGGGACGGCGTGATGATCAGCGCCTCCGCCGGCAGCCAGGTGCACGCCGTGCATGGCGGTCGCGTGGTGTTTGCCGACTGGTTGCGAGGCGCCGGATTGCTGGTGATTCTCGACCACGGCAACGGTTTTTTGAGTCTTTATGGTCACAACCAGACGCTGCTCAAGTCTGCGGGTGACGTGGTAAAAGCCGGTGAGTCCATCTCCACTGTCGGCAACAGTGGCGGGCAAGACACGCCAGCGCTGTATTTCGCTATTCGTCAGCAGGGTCACCCGAGTGATCCAGCGCAATGGTGTCGCGCGCAAGGATAAGCACGCGACCTAATTCAGGAGTTCGTTCGACATGCTGCATTTGTCCCGCCTTACCTCGCTGGCCCTGACGATCGCCCTGGTGATCGGCGCGCCTCTGGCGTTCGCCGCTCAACCGGCTCCGGCAGTCGCGCCTGCGGGCACTGCTGCGACCACCAAGGCGCCGTTGCCTCTGGAAGAGTTGCGCACCTTTGCCGAGGTCATGGACCGGATCAAGGCTGCCTATGTCGAACCGGTGGACGACAAGACCCTGCTGGAAAACGCGATCAAGGGCATGCTCAGCAACCTCGACCCGCACTCCGCCTACCTGGGCCCGGAAGACTTCGCTGAATTGCAGGAAAGCACCAGCGGTGAATTCGGCGGCCTGGGCATCGAAGTCGGCGCAGAAGACGGTTTCATCAAGGTGGTTTCGCCGATCGATGACACCCCGGCTTCCAAGGCTGGCATTCAGGCCGGCGACTTCATCGTGAAGATCAACGGCCAGCCGACCCGCGGCCAGAGCATGACCGAAGCCGTGGACAAGATGCGCGGCAAGATCGGCCAGAAAATCACCCTGACCCTGGTGCGCGACGGCGGCACGCCGTTCGACGTAACCCTGGCCCGCGCCATCATTCAAGTGAAGAGCGTGAAGAGCCAGCTGCTGGAGTCCGGCTACGGCTACATCCGCATCACCCAGTTCCAGGTCAAGACCGGCGACGAAGTCTCCAAGGCCCTGGCCAAGCTGCGCAAGGACAACGGCAAGAAGCTCAAAGGCATCATCCTCGACCTGCGTAATAACCCGGGGGGCGTGCTGCAAGCGGCGGTGGAAGTGGTCGACCACTTCATCACCAAGGGCCTTATCGTTTACACCAAGGGCCGTATCGCCAACTCCGAACTGCGCTTCTCTGCCACCGGCAAAGACGAAAGCGAAGCCGTACCAATGGTCGCACTGATCAACGGCGGCAGCGCCTCGGCGTCGGAAATTGTCGCCGGCGCCTTGCAGGATCAGAAGCGCGCGGTGGTCATGGGTACCACCAGTTTCGGCAAAGGCTCGGTACAAACTGTCCTGCCGCTGAACAACGAACGCGCACTGAAGATCACCACGGCGCTGTATTACACGCCGAACGGCCGCTCGATCCAGGCTCAGGGCATCGTCCCGGACATCGAAGTGCGCAAGGCCAAGATCACCAACGAGCAGGACGGCGAGTACTTCAAGGAAGCCGATCTGCAAGGTCACCTGGGCAATGGCAACGGCGGCGCCGACAAACCGACTTCCAGCAGCAAAGCCAAGGCAATGCCGCAGGATGACGACTACCAATTGGCCCAGGCCTTGAGCCTGCTCAAAGGGTTGAGCATCACCTCCGGCCGCTGAGATGCGACTGCGGTTCATCCTCGGCTTGCTGTGCTGTCTGGCGGGTGTTGCTCATGCAGCGCCCGTCGCGACGACGCCGCAAAAGGCCTATCTCAGTCTGATCATCGATGACCTGGGGCAGAACCTGCCCCAGGATCGCCGCGTGCTGTCCCTGCCCGGTCCAGTCACCGCGGCGATCATGCCCGATACACCCCACGCCACCGAATTCGCCCGCGAGGCCCATCGCGCCGGCAAGATTGTCATCCTGCACATGCCCATGGACCCGGCCACCGGCCCGTTCGCCTGGCACCCCGATTTGCCCATCGAAGAACTCGAGAAACGCCTGAACGCGGCGCTCAAGGTCGTGCCCTATACCGCTGGCATCAATAATCACATGGGCAGTCGCATGACCTCCCAGCCAGCCGCCATGGCCTGGTTGATGGCCGATTTGCAACGCCGACACAAGTTCTTCGTCGACAGCCGCACCAGTGCTCAAACCGTGGCCGCCGCCGAGGCGCAGAAGATTGGTTTGGCGAGCGTTTCGCGGGATGTGTTCCTGGATGACGAGCCCACTGAAGCCGCGATCTTTACTCAGCTACAGACGGCTATCAATCTGGCGCGCAAACAGGGTTCTGCGGTGATGATCGGGCATCCGTATCCGCAGACATTAGCGGTACTTGAACGTGAATTACCCAAGCTCAAGGCTCAGGGCATTGACTGGATCGACATCAAACAGATGATCAGCGTGCGCGGCAATCGTGCAACGGCAGCGCACGGCAAGGATGGCCAGTACCGCCTCCCGACCGCTCGATAATTCCTCGCAGCCCACTCCATTTCGCGATAACTATTTATACCTGCCGGTACACCGCCGCGTGCCACGATAGCGCTCACCCTGAATTTCATCACCAAGGAATGGAAATGAAATACCTTAGCTTCTTTTGCTTCGCAGGCCTGATTGGCCTGCTGGCTATTTCCGCAGTGCAGGCCCGCGATCTGGGCGAAGGCGCCGTCAACGACTCACCGTCAAGGGCACTGCAAAACAGCGAACATTTTTATGAAATCTGGAGCGGAGTGGGACGACTCAGTCTTCAATCGGGCGAGACCTGCAGCGCCGTTCTACTGGATACGCGAAACAGGCAAGGCCAAGCCACCGGCCCTGCTTACCTGCTCACCAGCGGTCATTGCGTGTTCTTTCAGTACGGTTCAGCGCGGACCAATCTGCCTTTTATAGCCAGCGTCACCTTCCATTACTTTCATGACACGCCACAGCGAAAGCGCCGATACGCCATCCGGACTGCCCGATGGAGCAGTCTGGTCGGGACCGATCTTGCAGTACTGGAGGTCGACGCAACATTGGCGTCGCTGATACAGGCCGGGGTCAACCCGCTCAAACTGGCGTCCCATCAAACCTACGAGCGTCAGGATGCGCTTAACATTGGCGCGCCGGGTGGCTTTACCGAACAGGGGCTTCGATTGAGCGCCTGTGCTGAACAAACCGCCGGAACGTTCATCGATCATCCCGGGGTGTTTCCTTTGGCCATGAAAAACAGCTGCGATCTTCACGCTTGCAGCTCCGGTAGCCCGATGCTGAACCGCCGCACCAACGAAATCACCGGCATCGTCAGTAAAGTCGGAGCCTGCCGCAACATGTCAGCTCCCCCCGGCTGCGAACATTCGTCGTCCTGCCAAGCAACGCGTTCCAACTACAGCTATTCCGCCGACTTCCTGTACTACTGCTTTATCGACGGCATCTTTACCAGTAATGGGCAGGACTGTTCCCTGGAACCGGTCGAACTGACTGTCTCGGAGCCTTGGAAACTCAAGTCATACGTTCATAGAACGCAAAACGCGGAGGGGCAGATCGTATTGCCTACGTGGGACTTCAGGTTTTCCCTCCACGCGCCCTTCTACCGCTATAAAACGGTCCATAACGCCAGCGACTGCAAGGCTCCCGACAATTACAGCACCGCCATCAGCGCTGAAGATGCTTACATCAATACTGAAATCGGGCCACAAAGCGGCGCACATGCACTGTGCATTATCGGCGTCGCCTCGGGGGAACTGCAGCTGACAAGGGCGATGTTGAATAACGTGTTTACAAGTGCCGTGTACTTGAGCGCGACGCCGGCTCCGGCTCCGGCTCCGGCTCCGGCTCAGATTGTATCGAAGTGATGGTTACAGATACTTCGCCATGATGTCGTCCACCACGCCTTCCTTGCGTAGCTGATCCAGCGCTGCCTGAAGCTTGGCGACGACGTCATCCGGCACGTCCTTGTTCAATGCCAGGTACAACTCGGCGCTATTAAATCGCAGCACAGTCTTGAGCCCTGTCACCCCGTCCTGACGCGCCAGGTAACGCCCGGCCGGATCACCCGTGGCCCACAGATCAATCTGGCCATTGACCAGCTTCTTCGCGTTGTCCTGATCCCGCAGCACGACTATCGGCTTCAATCCCTGCTTGGCCAACGTCTCGGCAATCGCATCGCCCTTATACGCACCAATCTTGTATTTGCGCGCCTGCTCCAGCGACTCAAGGCTGATCTTGCTGTCGGCCTTGGCCAGCATGATCCAGTCATCCGGCCCGATCGGGCCAACCCACTTGAACAGGTTCTCGCGGTCCGGCAACCGTGCCATCACAAATACGCCGTAACCGGGTTTCTCCAGGGCGAGTTTGTAGATTCGCTCCCAAGGGAAACGCAGCGTCAGGCTGTAGGTGACTTCGGCGCGTTTAAACATCTCGCGGACGATGTCCACCGCGATGCCATTGATGTTCTCGTCCTGAGCGAAGTTCTTGCCGTTCTTCGCCATGTTGTACGGAGGGAAATTTTCAGTCAGCAACACCAGGCCGGTGTCGGGATTTTCTGCGGCATGTACCCCATTGACGAGCAATAGAGAAGCACCGGCGAGGGCAAGAAGAAGGCGTCTAAGCATGTCTGGCTACCGAAATCCATGGCGTACCCAAGAGTGCCCTGAGCCCGCCATGATGTCCACTGGCCTGTATCGGTTTGTTTAGCGCATCACGATGCCGCGATGAGCCATGTAGGCCTTGGCTTCCTGCACGGTGTATTCACCAAAGTGAAAAATACTCGCCGCCAATACGGCGCTGGCGTGGCCTTCGATAATGCCGTCGGCCAAATGTTGCAGGTTGCCGACGCCGCCAGAGGCGATCACCGGGATACCCAGCGCATCGCTGATGGCGCGGGTAACGCCCAGGTCGAAGCCGTTTTTCATGCCGTCCTGGTCCATGCTGGTCAGCAGGATTTCACCGGCACCGAGGCCTTCCATCTTCTTCGCCCATTCAACGGCGTCGAGACCGGTTGGCTTGCGCCCACCGTGAGTGAAGATTTCCCAGCGCGGGGTTTCGCCCGGTAGTGAAACCTTCTTCGCGTCGATGGCAACGACGATGCACTGCGAACCGAAATGCTGAGCCGCTTCACCAACAAACTCAGGATTGAATACCGCAGCAGTGTTGATCGAAACCTTGTCCGCGCCAGCATTCAGCAGATTGCGAATGTCCTGCACGGTACGCACACCGCCGCCCACGGTCAGCGGGATGAACACCTGGCTGGCCATGCGCTCGACGGTATGCAGCGTGGTGTCGCGACCATCGACGCTGGCGGTGATGTCGAGAAAAGTAATCTCGTCGGCACCCTGCTCGTCATAGCGGCGGGCGATTTCCACCGGGTCGCCGGCATCGCGGATGTTCTCGAACTTGACGCCCTTGACCACCCGGCCGTTATCCACGTCCAGGCAAGGGATGATGCGTTTGGCCAGCGCCATGGTCAGTCCTCAGCCTTTGTACGAATCGCAGAAAGCTTGCGCTTCAGCGACATCGAGAGTGCCTTCGTAGATCGCCCGGCCGGTGATCGCGCCGATGATGCCTGGCGCTTTCGCGTCGAGCAGCGACTTGATGTCACCCAGATTGTGGATGCCACCGGAGGCGATGACCGGAATCTTCGTCGCGGCGGCCAGCGCAGCGGTGAACGGAACGTTGCAGCCCTGCATCATGCCGTCTTTGGCGATGTCGGTATAAACGATCGCGGACACGCCATCAGCTTCGAATTGCTTGGCCAGGTCGATCACCTGAATGGTGCTGATTTCAGCCCAGCCGTCAGTGGCGACAAAACCGTCTTTGGCATCCAGACCGACGATCACTTTGCCCGGGAACGCGCGGCAGGCTTCGGCGACGAAGGCCGGATCTTTCACGGCTTTGGTGCCGATGATCACGTAGCTCACGCCGGCCTTCACGTAGTGTTCGATGGTTTCCAGGGAGCGGATACCGCCGCCGATCTGGATCGGCAGGTTCGGGTAGCGCTTGGCGATGGCGGTGACCACTTCGCCGTTGACCGGCTGGCCTTCGAAGGCGCCGTTCAGGTCGACCAGATGCAGACGGCGGCAACCGCCTTCCACCCACTTGGCAGCCATGCTCACCGGGTCATCGGAGAACACCGTGGAATCTTCCATGCGGCCCTGGCGCAGACGAACACAGGCACCGTCTTTAAGATCGATAGCGGGAATAATCAGCATCTGGCAAACCTTCAAATTCGATTGTTCAGCTTCGCTCGAAAATCAGTTTTTCTCGAGCGCCCACAAGTCGCTTTCGATGCTTTCGAACCTCTCTTTGAGGTGCGTCTGCACATCGAAAATCGCCCTGTTGTAATAGTGCGGCGCAATTTCACGGGTAAACAGCTCAAGGATTTCAGCCGCTTCGAACGAACCCAGGTCCAGTTCGAAGCGATCTTCCATAAAGCGTTTGATCTTGTGATTGGCCTCGTTCTCCTGTTCAGGAGTGAGGGTCAGGATCGGCGGCTTCTTCTTGACGGCCATTACCAGCGACCATCCCACGCGGCGAAGTTCTGCAGCAATTGCAGGCCATGGGTATGGCTCTTCTCCGGGTGGAACTGCACGGCGAAACGCGAGCCATCGGCCAGCGCCGCAGCGAAATCGACACCGTAGTGACCGCCACCCACCACTTGCCGCGCATTGCCGGCGGCGATGTAGTAGCTGTGCACGAAGTAGAAACGCGCCAGGTCCGGAATGTTGTGCCACAGCGGATGTGTGACCGTCTGCTTCACTTCGTTCCAGCCCATGTGCGGGACTTTCAGGTGTTCGCCATCTTCGTGCAGGTCTTTGCCAAAGAACTTCACCGCGCCCGGAAACAGGCCGATGCAGTCGACGCCGTCGTTCTCTTCACTGCTGTCGAGCAAGGCTTGCATGCCGACGCAGATGCCGAGAAACGGGCGGTCCTGGCTGACTTCGCGCACCAGCGAATCGAAGCCCAGGCGACGGATCTCCGCCATGCAATCGCGAATCGCGCCGACGCCGGGGAATACCACCCGGTCGGCTTCGCGAATCACATCGGCATCACTGGTGATCAAGACCTTGCCGGCACCGACGTGCTCGAGGGCCTTGGCCACCGAGTGCAGGTTGCCCATGCCGTAATCGATAACCGCGACCGTCTGCATTACAGAACGCCTTTGGTCGACGGCATCTGACCGGCCATGCGGTCATCCAGCTCTACCGCCATGCGCAGTGCGCGGCCGAAAGCCTTGAACACGGTTTCGATCTGGTGGTGGGTGTTGGTGCCACGCAGGTTGTCGATGTGCAGGCTGACGAGGGCATGGTTGACGAAGCCCTGGAAGAATTCCTGGAACAGGTCAACGTCGAAGCCGCCGACGGTGGCGCGGGTATAGGGAACATGCATCTGCAGGCCAGGACGGCCGGAGAAGTCGATCACCACGCGCGACAGCGCTTCATCGAGCGGCACGTAGGCATGGCCGTAGCGACGGATGCCTTTCTTGTCGCCGATGGCTTTGGCGAAGGCCTGACCCAGGGTGATACCGACGTCTTCCACCGTGTGGTGGTCGTCGATATGCAGGTCGCCCTTGCTGACAATATCCAGGTCGATCAGCCCGTGACGGGCGATCTGGTCCAGCATGTGCTCAAGAAAAGGAACACCGATATCAAATCGGGCCTTTCCGGTGCCATCCAGGTTGATCGAGGCTTTGATCTGGGTTTCCAGAGTGTCGCGCTCGACTGACGCCTTACGTTCGGCCATCACCAGCTCCGCAAAATCATTGGGCGAAAAAGGCAACCATTATAGGGGCGCGGGCCGGAAACAGAAACACGATACGTGATATCCCTGACGGGCTGAACCCGGCGCTGTCGGGGATAGACATGTCCATACAAGCCATTTGTACACACCACAAAACAAATGTGGGAGCGAGCTTGTGTGGCGAGGGAGCTTGCTCCCGCTCGACTGCGAAGCAGTCGCAAAGCTTTTGGGGTCGCTGCGCAACCCAGCGGGAGCAAGCTCCCTCGCCACGCAAGCCCGCTCCCACAGGGGTACTGCGCTAAACGTTTATTAGTGGAACAGGACAGCCGTTTTCTGCAGGGTCACCCAAACACCCCACGCCAACGGAATACCCACCACCAGCCACGCAGCCACTGCCAAAGGCTTGGTGCCCGCACCCGCTTTCCACTCCAATACGGTGCTGCTGTCAGCACCTTTGTCGTGGCCCAGCGCCTGTTCGGCGGCCAGTTCAGCGTCGGTCATGAAGTACTTGTCAGCTACCGGACGCACCAGCAGGTTGCAGATGAAACCCAGCACCAGCAGGCCCGCGAGGATGTACAGGGTGATGTCGTAAGCCGCGGCGCGTTCAACACCGATGCTCAGCTGATACTCACGCAGGTAGTTCACCAACACCGGCCCCAACACGCCCGCCGCCGCCCAGGCCGTCAGCAGACGGCCATGGATCGCGCCGACCATTTGCGTACCGAACAGGTCCGCGAGATACGCAGGGACCGTCGCAAAACCACCGCCATACATCGACAGGATGATGCAGAAGGCCGCCACGAACAGCGCAACGTTGCCCAGGTGACCGAGGTTCGGGATCAACGCGTACAGCGCAAAACCAAGAGCGAAGAACACGAAATAAGTGTTTTTGCGGCCCAGGTAATCCGAGAACGAGGCCCAGAAGAACCGGCCACCGATGTTGAACAGACTCAGCAAACCGGTAAATCCGGCAGCAATCGCAGCGATCGAGGCCAGTTGCCCAGCGTCCAGTTGACCAAACGTCTGGTCAGTGCCCAGCAATTTACCGGCGAATACTTCCTGCAACAGTGGCGAAGCCATGCCGAGGATGCCGATACCCGCCGAAACGTTCAGGCACAGCACCAGCCACACCAGACGGAATTGCGGGGTTTTCCACGCCACATTCACGTGGACGTGACGGTGGGTGATCATCGCATTGGAAGCTTTCTTCGCCGGAGCGGTCCAGCCTTCAGGCTTCCAGCCGGTTGGCGGAACGCGGTAGGACAGTGCGCCACCGATCATGAACACGAAGTAGATCGCGGCCATCACCAGAAAGCTCTGCCATACGCCGACGCTGGTTGGCGAAGCGAAGTGGCCCATCAAGGCTGCGGCCAGCGGAGCACCAACCATCGCGCCACCACCGAAACCCATGATCGCCATGCCGGTCGCCATGCCGCGCTTGTCCGGGAACCACTTGATCAGGGTCGAGACCGGCGAGATGTAACCCAGGCCCAGGCCGATACCGCCAATGACCCCGGAGCCGATCCACATCAGCCATATCTGGTGGGTATAAACCCCCAGCGCTGAAATCAGCAGACCGCCACACCAGCAAAGCGCCGATACAACGCCAGCCTTGCGTGGCCCGGCGTGTTCCAGCCAGCCGCCCCAGATGGCGGCCGAGCAACCGAGGAAGATGAAGAACAGGGTGTAGATCCAGCCGAGCATCGAGATCGGCCAGTCGCATTGGGACGAGAAGACTTGCGAGATGAAGCTCATGTCCGGCGCGCAGGCCACTGCCTTGGTCACGCCCAGGGCTTTGGACAGTGGCAACCAGAACACCGAAAAGCCGTAGGCCATGCCGATGCAAAGGTGAATGGCCAAGGCGGCCGGTGGTACCAGCCAACGGTTGAAACCGGGCTTGGCGATGATGCGTTCCTTGGACAGGAACGCGGGCTGGTCGGCTTTGAGGCCGTCCGCCGTGATGCTCGTGGTCATTGTGTATCCCCCAATTATTAGAATGGTTCGTCAGCGCTCCTCACCCCCAGCCTTTATGCGCACGCATGACTGTTTTTGAGGTGAAGCTCCATTTTGGTGCGACATCACGTCGCAGAAGGACGGACGAACCGGCAGAGGTTACCATCTGTACGTGACAGAAAAATCAAAGTGATATCACCTTTTGTATGTCATCAGTTCTCGTATAACCGCAAGAACATGTTTTCAGGCGTAGGAGCTGCCGAAGGCTGCGATCTTTTGATTTTTGTAACCTGAAGAGAAAGTCAAAAGATCGCAGCCTTCGGCAGCTCCTACGGGACCGGATTACTTTCAAGGGAGACACCATGCCGATCGTTGTCGAGCCGCTAAACGAAGCCACTTATCAGGATCAGCAAGATCTGCAGAAGATCTACCGCGATGCTCCGGACTGGCTGTTTGCCCCGTTCGCCGGAGATTTGCAGCTGATCGAAGCCTGTCTGCTGGACGGTTCGCTGATCGCCGGCCGCTTCAACGATCGGCTTTTGGGCGCGGCACGTCTGCAACGGCACTCGGATGTCTGGCATCTGTCCCAACTATGTGTACGAAAAATTACCCGTCGTCGTGGCGTGGCCGAGCGCCTGGTGAATGAAGCGCAGAAAATGGCGTCACAATCGGGCGCTACATTGCGCTTGCTGGCGCCTGCCGGGCATCTGGAGGCACAAGCGCTGGCGGCCAAATTGAAAATACCGCTGGATGCATTGCCGACGTGATCGCTGACCGGTCGTCCGCTACGGAGCGCTATACTCCCCGGCTAAATTTCGAATTCGACTAACTACAAGGACTCGCCCATGAAAGCGTTCGGCAAAATCCTGGGTCTGGTACTTCTCGGGCTGTTGCTGATCATTGTGGCGCTGGGCTTTGCCCTGACCCACCTCTTTGATCCCAACGACTATAAAGACGAGATTCGCCAGATAGCCCGCGACAAGGCCCACATCGAGCTGACGCTCAATGGCGATATCGGTTGGAGCCTGTTCCCGTGGCTAGGCCTGGAATTGCACGAAGCCAGCGTCGCGACCCTGGCCAAGCCCACCGAACCATTCGCTGACTTGCAGATGCTCGGCCTGTCGGTCCGTGTGCTGCCGCTGCTGCGCCGTGAAGTGCAGATGAGCGATGTACGCGTCGAGGGCCTGAACCTGCGCCTGACCCGCGACAAGGACGGCCACGGCAACTGGCAAGACATCGGCAAAGCACCGGCGCCGGCCACCCCGCCCGCGACCACTGGCGAACCAGCGACCGAGACCACCGCCCAAGCGGAAAAACCGGCCCAGCCGACCCGCCTGGACATCGACAGCCTGACCGTCAACAACGCCCGCGTTGAATACAGCGACGAGAAAACCGGCAAGCAATTCAGCGCCGAAAGCATCCAGCTGAGTACCGGCCCGGTGCATGACTCCACGAACATCCCGGTCAAACTCACCGCGTTCCTGGGCACCAACCAGCCGGTTTTGCGTGTCCGTACCGAGCTCAACGGCGAGCTGCGTTTCGAGCGCGCACTGCAGCGCTACAAACTCGAAGACATGAAACTCTCTGGCGAAGTGGCTGGCGATCCGCTGCAAGGCAAAACCATGACCTTCGCCGCCCAGGGCCAGTTACTGCTCGATAAAGCCGCGAACGTCGCCGAATGGACTGGCATCAAGATCTCTGCCAACCAACTGCGCGCATTGGGCGAACTGAAGGTTAACGACCTCGACAAAACCCCGCAAATCAGCGGCGGCCTGTCGATCGCCCAGTTCGATCTGGCGAAATTCGTCGACAGCATCGGCCAGAAGCTTCCGGCGATGGCTGAAGGCAGCCTGAGCAAAGTTGAACTGGTCAGCCGCCTTGCCGGCACGCCGACCAGCGTGATCCTGGACAACATCAACCTCAAAGTCGACGACAGCACCTTCAGTGGCCGCATCGCCGTCGAGGACTTCGCCAAGCAATCGCTGCGGGCGAACCTCAAGGCCGATACCTTCAACGTCGACCGTTACCTGCCACCAAAATCCGCCGAAGCCAGTAGCGCGACGCAAGTACGCCAGGCCGAAGTGGCCAGCACCGAAGCCGATGCCATGGCCGGTGCGGGCAGCACGCCGCTACCGCAAGCACCGACCAAAGACGCGTGGAGCAACGAGCGCCTGCTGCCGGTGGAGCGCCTGAGCAAACTCGACGTAGACGCTGACCTCACCTTCGGCCAGCTGACCCTCGATAAATTGCCGATCCAGAACGCTGCGCTCAAAGCCACAGGCCAAGGCGGCCTGCTGACACTGGAAAGCCTTCGCGGCGACCTGTACGACGGCAACTTCGACGCCAAAGGTACGCTCGACGTGCGCCAACAGGTGCCAGCGCTGAACATGCAGACGAGCATCACCAAAGTACCGGTGGAAAAAATCCTTGAAAGCCAGGGTAAAAATCCGCCGGTCAAAGGCCTGGTGACACTCAACAGCAACCTGACCGGCAACGGCAACAGCCAGAAAGCGCTGATCGAAACCCTCAACGGCAACGCCAGTTTCGTCATCAACAACGGCGTGCTGCTCAATGCCAACCTCGAACAACAGCTGTGCAAAGGCATCGCCACCCTGAACCGTAAATCCCTCAGCGGCGAACCTCGGGGCAAGGACACACCGTTCCAGGAGCTCAAGGGCAACCTGACCTTCCGTAACGGCGTGGCCAGCAACCCGGACCTGAAAGTGCGCATCCCGGGCATGACCATCAACGGCGACGGCGATGTCGATCTTCGGGTATTGGGCATGGACTACCGCGTGGGCGTTATCGTCGAAGGCGACAAGAGCGACATGCCGGACCCGGCCTGCCAGGTCGGCGAGAAGTTCGTCGGCATCGAGTGGCCGCTGCGCTGCCGTGGCCCGCTGGAACTGGGCGCCAAGGCTTGCCGCCTCGATAACGAACGCATGGGCCAGGTCGCGAGCAAACTGGCCGGCGAACGGATCAGCGAAAAAATCGACGAGAAGCTTGGCGACAAGGTCAGCCCTGAACTGAAAAACGCGTTGAAGGGGCTGTTCAAGCGATGAGAACCGAGCAGTTTTCATCGGCGGTGCTGGACTGGTACGACCGCCATGGCCGTCACGATTTGCCTTGGCAACAGGGCATAACACCGTATCGGGTGTGGGTTTCGGAAATCATGTTGCAGCAGACCCAGGTCAGCACGGTGCTGAACTACTTCGACCGCTTCATGGCCTCGTTGCCGACGGTCGAAGCGCTGGCCGCCGCACCGGAAGACGAAGTGCTACACCTGTGGACAGGCCTGGGTTACTACACCCGTGCACGTAATCTGCAGAAGACCGCGAAGATTGTTGTCGAGCAGTACGGTGGCGAGTTTCCCCGCGATGTGGAAAAGCTGGTTGATCTACCGGGCATTGGCCTATCCACGGCCGGCGCCATCGCCAGCCTGAGCATGGGCCTGCGGGCGCCGATCCTCGACGGCAACGTCAAACGGGTGCTGGCGCGCTTTACCGCGCAAGAGGGTTATCCGGGCGAGCCAAAGGTCGCCAAACAGCTGTGGGCGAACGCTGAGCGCTTTACGCCGCATGATCGGGTCAACGCCTACACCCAGGCGATGATGGATCTGGGCGCCACGCTTTGCACCCGTAGCAAACCGAGCTGCCTGCTCTGCCCGCTCGAAAAGGGCTGCGAAGCGCACATGCTTGGCCTGGAGACGCGCTACCCGATCCCTAAACCGCGCAAAGCCGTGCCACAGAAGCGCACGCTGATGCCGATGCTCGCCAACAGCGAAGGCGCGATTCTGCTTTACCGTCGCCCTTCCACGGGCTTGTGGGGCGGTTTATGGAGCCTGCCGGAACTCGACGACCTCGACGATCTGCAACATCTGGCTTCACAGCATTCGCTGGAGCTAGGCAGCCAACAGGCGCTGCCTAGCCTGGTACACACCTTCAGTCATTTTCAGTTGTCCATCGAACCCTGGCTGGTTCAGGTCCAGGAGGCCGGCCATCACGTGGCCGAGGCCGACTGGCTCTGGTATAACCTCGCCACCCCGCCGCGCCTGGGCCTTGCCGCCCCGGTCAAAACATTGCTCGAACGCGCGGCCGCCGTATTGAACGCAGGAGAGTCGTCATGACCCGCACCATCATGTGCCGCAAGTACAAAGAAGAATTGCCCGCCCTGGAGCGCGCTCCATTTCCAGGCGCAAAAGGTCAGGACATTTTTGACCACGTCTCGGCCAAAGCCTGGGCAGACTGGCAGAAGCACCAGACTCTGCTGATCAACGAAAAACGCCTGAACATGATGAACGCCGAAGACCGCAAATATCTTCAGGGCGAGATGGACAAGTTCTTTTCCGGCGAGGAATACGCCAAGGCTGACGGCTACGTTCCGCCGGCTGAATAATCCCGCTTTTTCGAGGGTCGGAACGTAAGCGACGGTAATAATTAAAATTTTTTTGAAAACTTTCTTGACGACCCCCTGAAAAACCAGTTTAATGCGCCCCGTTGCCCAGATAGCTCAGTCGGTAGAGCAGGGGATTGAAAATCCCCGTGTCGGCGGTTCGATTCCGTCTCTGGGCACCAAATACCGAAAACCCTGAATCGCAAGATTCAGGGTTTTTTTATGCCTGCGATTTAATCAGGTGCAGTTCGCCCGCCCCATCTGCCGCCGCATCACGAAAGCCGAGTCGCCTTTTGGCTGATGAACCTTCGCTTCAGGCTGAAGCAAGCCTCATAGCGTGTTGACGTAATCGACCGGCAGCAACACGGTGTCCAGCGCGGCATCCACGGGCAGGGAAACCACCGTGATAAGCGGGCAGACGATCATGAAGTAACAAATAACAGCCGCCGGCATTCCATCCCCGCCCCTCACGCCAAGCAACTGCAGATTGCCATCAACGCCTTTGTAGTAGTCGACTGTCGTTGCGTTACCCATTCGGCCGATCATTGTTCCGCAACCCGCCAGCATCAAAACAAGGCTCACTACAGAACCCACACGCAAAATCCCTTTCAAGTTCAGCATCCCTTCTAACGCGCTTTATGAGGCGCGGGAGTGTAATGGCAAAGGAAGGCTGATCGCCGTAAATACCTCATCCATTTATTCTTCACCACTCCAGTGGAAAACCAGATTGCGTGCCGTGCCGCTTCCTACATCCGTAGTGTCATGCTTCGCCTCGCCATTACGCGTCGCCACCACGGTGTACTTGCCGGGAGGTAGCTGAACGTACACCAGCGGGCCAGCCTGACTCAGCGTCAGCACCGTCTGCCCTGGTTCTTTCTGAATGACCACATCCACATCGGGAACGTATTTGTTCGCCGCACCGATAGAGAATGTCATGTGCAGGTTATAGCCAGTGGCTTGCTGGATGGCTTTCGACTCATCCTCGCCGATCCCCCCGGACAGGTAAGAAATCCCGCCTTGCTGCTGCGGCTTGACTTGCACGCCCGAGCTGTCGACGGGTTCAAGACTGGCAGCGCTCAACATGACGGGAAACATCAATACGCCAACAGCGGCGAGGGGCAACAGGAGTGAATGGACGTACTTCATAGCGGTGACTCCCGGGCTCCGCAGAACCCAATCGTTTCTCCTGTTAGATTTCCTGCTGATTGGCCAAGTTTTAGATTGATTAGTACTTGGGTTCACTGCGAATCGGACTACACGTTGTATTCCTCAAGCGCGGATTGCCGTCGGCGTGATCCCGCAAAACCAGTCGGACTTTCCTTCCGGTTTGCCAGCAACGCCCGGCAGCGCGGGCTATCACTCTCTTGCCATCCTCTTCCGCCTGTTTCCTTCAGCTGCGGAAAATGTCATGAGCTCCCTCAAACCCGGTAACACTCAAGATCCACAGATCACTTCACTGCTCGGCAATCTTGGCGAATTGATCCGCGAAGCGCGTCAGAAGGTGCTGCGAGCGGTCGATACCGTACAGGTGCAAACCTGTTGGCAGATCGGACGGCATATTGTGGAGTTCGAGCAGGAAGGCGCTCGGCGGGCGGTGTATGGCAAGCAGTTGCTTTCGACGCTGGCGAAAGTACTGACGGCGGAGTTCGGGAAGGGTTTTGATGAGACTAACTTGCGAAAAATGCGATTGTTTTATCAGACGTTTCCAATTCGAGACGCACTGCGTCTCGAATTGAGCTGGACCCACTACCGCAGACTGCTGCGAGTCGATAGTGACACTGCACGCAAATGGTATATGGACGAATCTGCCAACCAAAACTGGTCAAGCCGCGCCCTGGAACGCCAGATCAGCACGCTCTATTACGAGCGCCTGCTTATGAGTCGAGACAAGCTCACCGTCATGACAGAAGCCACTACTAACATCCATGCGATGAACGACAGCCCTCGAGAATTCATCCGGGATCCCGTGATGCTGGAATTTCTCGGCCTGCCCAATGCAGGAGTTGTTCTGGAAACCGAACTTGAACAAGCACTCATCGAGCAACTCCAAGGCTTCCTGCTTGAGCTGGGCAAAGGTTTCGCTTTCGTCGCCCGCCAACAACGCATAAATACCGAGGGTAGAGACTTCTACATCGATCTGGTGTTCTACAACTACCTTCTCAAATGCTTCGTCATCTTCGATCTCAAGCGCGGCGAATTAACTCATCAGGATGTCGGGCAGATGGACATGTATGTACGCATGTATGACGACCTCAAGCGCAACGATGAGGACGGGCCAACCGTCGGCATCATCCTTTGTGCGCAAAAAAACGAGTCAGTGGTGCGCTACTCGATGTTGCAGGGCAACGAGCAACTGTTCGCCAGCAAGTACAAGCTGGTGCTGCCAAGCGAGGAGGAGCTTCGTGCGGAACTGGATCGGGAGCGGGCGGCAATTGAAGAGAGACTGCTCGACCAGTTACCCGGATAAACACCGATGGATTGTTCATACGCCGCGCGAAGACTATCGTTGGCAGCTACCCGCAAAGGTCCGATACCGATGAATTTGCAGGACATGCCCTCACTGGCACCCACTCAAACCGAGTTGCCACCGCGAGTATCTACGGCGGGCGAACCGTTCAAGGAGCCCGCCGCAGACGGCTGCATCCTTGGCGGCTTTACCTGGAGGCACCCCCGTCAGGACGCTACCCGCCCAGTCGTCATCATCAACGCCGCAACATCGGTCCGCTGCCGCCATTACTCACGCTTCGCCGATTACCTGTTCGCCAACGGCTTCGACGTGATCACTTACGACTACCGTGGCATCGGCGAATCGCGACCCGCGTCGCTGAAAGGGCTTCGGGCTTCATGGTCAGATTGGGGCGCGCTGGACTTTGAGGCGATGCTCAAGCGCGCTCAGCGTGAATTCCCCGGGCAACCCATCGATGTTGTAGGCCACAGCTTTGGAGGCTGTGCAGCGGGCCTGGGAGCTTCCGGGCATATGATTCGACGCCTGGTGACCGTCGGTGCGCAATTCGCCTACTGGCGCGATTACGCGCCCGCCCATCGCTGGCGGATGTTCGGCAAGTGGCATCTGGTGATGCCGTTGATGACATTGCTTTGCGGCTACTTCCCCGGCAAACGTCTCGGCTGGCTAGAGGACACCCCCGCTGGCGTGGTTCGCGACTGGAGCATGCCCACCGCGCACTACGAGAAACGCCCCAGCGGTCGCGTCCTTCACGCAAAATCCGGGCGGCTGCCCTTCTCATCCGTCACCGCACAAAACCTGGCCATCAGCATCAGCGACGATCCTTACGGCACGATTCCGGCCATCGAACGGCTGCTGGGTTACTTCACCAACAGCACGAACGCCCACTTGCGAATCGCCCCCGAAGACATCGGCGAACAAGAAGTCGGACATTTCGCCTTTTTTCGTAGCGCATACCAAGCCACACTATGGCCCATTGCATTGTCCTGGCTGCAGACCGGCGAACTGGCCCCCGACACACCCGGGCGGCTAGTGCCACGCAGCTGATTGACTTGCCCACTCAACGAAATACGGAACGACGCCCATGGCATCCGCCAACAAGCAGAACAAACGCGCCACACGCGCCAAAGCCAAGGCCAAGCAGAACCGCACCCAACGGGCTGCCGCGCCGGTTGAGCTGGACCCGAACGACGATCGCATCGACTTCGAATCGGTGGACCTGACCGAGCTGTTCAAAGAAATGATCGACGCGGAAAAGATCAGCCAACAAGCTATGTGCGCGGCGTTTCTTGAACACCCGCTGCTCGCGCTGGTGCTGGAGCAGGAAGGCGAAGAAACAGCGACAGACTTCATCATCGCCGCGCTGATCGAATACCGCCAATGGTCCACCGAAGCGGACGAAGCCAGTGCCCTGGCCTGGATCGAATCCCCGGCCTTCCAAATTGATTACGTGGCAGCTTCCGAAGCTATCGCGGCCCAAAACCAACAGAAACCGAACTGAGTTCCCATGGCCTCCCTGAACAAGCAGCAAAAACGCGCCAAACGCGCCAAGATCAAAGCCAAGCAAATCAATATCCACGGCAGAAAACCCGCCGCGCTGGACGATGACCTGGGCGAAATCGGCGAGCCGATCCCGGAATACACCCTGGCGATGTTCAGCAAAATGCGCGACGCAGAAGCCACCAGCCGCAACGACATGCTGCTGACCCTCCTGTCGAACCTCGCCGGCATCATCAGCGACCATCCAGAACTGCTGGACATGGAAAACGCCGACAACGAAGCCATGGCCGCCACTCACCTGGCCGCCGACATGCTGATCGATTACCGCATGTGGGCCGACGGCATGGACCGCGACACCGCCCAAGCCTGGCTGACAGATCCGCAGTTCATCACCGACTTCGGCACGGCGCTCGACAGCTATCGCGAGTCGCTGGATGCGCAGGAAGAAAAGGCTGAGTAAACACTCGCTTAAGAAACAAAAACGGCCGCTTGTCATCACTGACAGCGGCCGTTTTGCGTTATGCGGTGCGAATCAGTTCAGCACCACCGCACCCATCTTCTGCAGCTTGCGACGACGAGCCACAAACAAACCGGCAGCCACCACCAGCAAACTCAGCAGACCGGTCGCGAGGATCTCCACGCGATGCGCTTCCTGGAACAGCATGATGGTCAGGGCCGCAACGATGAATATGATCACCGCGTAGGTCAGGGCCGGGAACAGCCACATGCTGAATGCGATTTTCTCGCCTCGCGCCATACGCTGCTTGCGCATACGCAGTTGCGAAATCGCGATCACCAGGTACACCAGCAGCGCGATAGCGCCGGAGCTGGCCAGCAGGAATTCGAACACGGCGGCCGGGGCCACGTAGTTGGCGAAAACCGCGATGAACGCAGCACCAGTGGACAACATGACGGCCCAGTACGGCGTGCCGCTCTTGTTGGTGCGCTGGGAAACGGCCGGTGCATCACCGCGCTTGCCCAGGGAGAACATCATGCGTGAGGCGGTGTACAGCGCCGAGTTCAGGCAGCTGGTCACAGCAACCAGCACCACGATGTCGACGATCAGCTTGGCATTCGGGATGCCCATGCGCTCAAGCACGGTCTGGTAGGAGCCGACAGCTGCCAGCACCGGGTCGTTCCAAGGCACCAGGGCCACAACGATGAAGATCGATACGAGGTAGAACAAGCCAATCCGCCAGATCACCGAGTTGGTGGCCTTGGAGATTTGCTGGCCAGGGTTCTTCGACTCAGCGGCCGCAATGGTCACGATCTCGGTGCCCATGAAGGAAAACATGGTGGTCAGGATCGCGCCCAACACTGCGCCCATGCCGTTTGGCAGGAAGCCTTGAGTGTCAAACAGGTGCGAAACGCCGCTGACCTGGCTGTTCGGCAGGAAGCCGAAGATCGCCATGATGCCAAGGCCGATGAAACCGATGATCGCGATGACTTTGACCAGGGCGAACCAGAATTCGAACTCACCGTAGTTCTTCACGCTGAACAGGTTCGTCACCGTCAGCAGCAAGGTGATGACCAAGGTGAAGGCCCAGATCGCCACGTTCGGGAACCAGGCGTGCAGGATGGTCGCGGCGGCGTTGGCTTCCAGCGGAATCACCAATACCCAGAACCACCAGTAGAGCCAGCCGATGGTGAAACCGGCCCAATGACCGATCGCGCGATCCGCATACGTCGAGAAGGAGCCGGTGTCCGGCGAAGCCACGGCCATCTCGCCGAGCATGCGCATCACCAGCACCACCAGCATACCGGCAGCGGCGTAGGCCAACAGCACGGCTGGGCCTGCGGCGGCGATGGCGTGGCCCGAGCCGACGAACAGGCCGGCGCCGATAACCCCGGCGATCGACAACATGGTCACATGACGCGGTTTGAGCCCCTGTTCGAGGCCATTGGAGCTTGGGGTACTGCTCATTGAAACTACCTTTGTAAGGAAAAGCGAATGCGTGCATCCCGCCTGAATTTCTTTCTCGTAAAAAGAAACCAACGGGGCGTTCTGGATTCTGTACGCAATAATTGCGCCAAAATGTTTCAAAGCCGTCTACCACGGCGATCTCATCCAGACCGGACAGTCATCGCAACCCATTGAAATTAATGGCACTTTGCCAGAGCGTTACCCTGCGACTCACTTTGAGAACGAATTCGCGCACCGGAAACACACCCGGAAAATGCCCGACGCACAATAAAAGTGCAGATGAGGAACGTTTGGCCGGTTAGCGCTTCCAACCCCCCGCCAAAGCTGGCAACATCGCGCCCTTTTTTGGGACAGCCCCGCGCTTTTTATCGACAGGCAGGGTTCAAACAGCTGTTCGGTTGATAGCAGCGCGACAGTCTGCTGTACCGATGCGACAACCTGCCACAGGCCACCCGTTTACCGCCCGTAGCGCTGTTGGCTGCCATTCAGACGCTATGCTAGCTTGGCCGCCTCGCCAGGAAGGCCAACCAACAGCTGGAGCGAAACACTATGAGGAACGCACATGGCTGAGGCCACGCCCGCGCTTGAAATCCGCAACTTGCACAAACGCTACGGACAGCTTGAGGTGCTCAAAGGCATCTCGCTGACCGCCCGCGACGGCGACGTGATCTCGATCCTGGGTTCTTCCGGTTCCGGCAAGTCCACTTTCCTTCGTTGCATCAACCTGTTGGAAAACCCGCATCAGGGCCAGATCCTGGTGGCCGGTGAAGAACTCAAGCTCAAAGCCGCCAAGAACGGCGAACTGGTTGCTGCCGACGGCAAGCAGATCAATCGCCTGCGCAGCGAGATCGGTTTTGTGTTTCAAAACTTTAATCTCTGGCCGCACATGAGCGTGCTCGACAACATCATCGAAGCCCCGCGCCGCGTGCTCGGCCAGAGCAAGGCCGAGGCCATCGAAGTCGCCGAAGCCTTGCTGGCCAAGGTCGGCATCGCTGACAAGCGCCACGCCTACCCGGCGCAACTCTCCGGCGGTCAGCAACAACGCGCGGCCATTGCCCGCACGCTGGCAATGCAACCCAAGGTGATCCTGTTCGACGAGCCCACCTCCGCCCTTGACCCGGAAATGGTCCAGGAAGTACTTAATGTCATCCGCGCATTGGCCGAAGAAGGCCGCACCATGCTGCTGGTCACCCATGAAATGGGTTTCGCCCGTCAGGTGTCCAGCGAGGTGGTGTTCCTCCACCAGGGCCTGGTAGAAGAGCAAGGATCGCCACAGCAGGTATTCGAAAACCCGCTTTCGGCGCGCTGCAAACAATTCATGTCCAGCAACCGCTAACGGAGCTACCCGCATGCAGAACTACAAAAAAATCTTCCTGGCTGCTGCCGTCACCCTGGCCTTCAGCGCCGGTGCTGCCGCCGAGACCTTGAAGATGGGCATCGAAGCGGCCTACCCGCCGTTCAACAACAAAGATGCCAGTGGCAATGTCGTCGGCTTCGACAAAGAAATCGGCGACGCCCTGTGCGCCAAGATGAAAGTTGAATGCACCGTGGTCACGTCCGACTGGGACGGCATCATTCCGGCCCTGAACGCCAAGAAATTCGACTTCCTGATCTCCTCTATGTCGATCACCGACGAGCGCAAGCAAGCGGTGGACTTCACCGACCCGTACTACTCCAACAAGCTGCAATTCATCGCACCGAAAAACGTCGACTTCAAAACCGACAAGGACTCCCTGCAAGGCAAAGTGATCGGTGCACAACGTGCGACCCTCGCTGGCACCTGGCTGGAAGACAATATGGAAGGCGTTGAAGTCAAACTCTACGACACCCAGGAAAACGCCTACCTCGACCTGACCTCCGGTCGTCTGGACGGCATCCTGGCCGACAAGTACGTCAACTACGAGTGGCTGAAAAGCGACGCCGGCCGTTCTTATGAGTTCAAAGGCGACCCGGTGGAAGAAAGCGACAAGATCGGTATCGCTGTACGTAAAGGCGATGAGATTCGTACGAAGCTGAATACCGCACTGAAAGAAATCGTCGCTGATGGCACCTACAAAAAGATCAACGACAAGTACTTCCCGTTCAGCATCTATTGATTCTGACCTGCCGGGCCGGCGCCGTTATTTGACGGCGCCAGTCCCTGGCATTGCCTGCCGCGTTTTGAAAAGAAATCCATGACTATCGATCTCTACGGATTCGGCCCGGCGCTCGCCGCTGGTGCGCTGATGACTGTGAAACTGGCACTCTCGGCCTTGTGCCTGGGGCTGGTGCTCGGTCTGCTCGGCGCCTTGGCCAAGACTTCCCCGTACAAGCCGCTGCAATGGCTTGGCGGCACTTATTCGACACTGGTTCGCGGCATCCCGGAATTGCTCTGGGTGCTGTTGATCTACTTCGGCACGGTCAACCTGATGCGTGCCCTGGGCGAGTTCTTCGGCAACCCCGACCTCGAACTCAATGCCTTCGCCGCCGGCGTGATTGCGCTGGGGCTGTGCTTCGGCGCCTACGCCACGGAAGTATTTCGTGGTGCAATTTTGGCGATCCCCAAAGGTCACCGCGAAGCGGGTGTGGCGTTGGGCCTGTCGAAATTCCGTATCTTCACCAAACTGATCATGCCGCAGATGTGGCGCATCGCCCTGCCCGGCCTGGGTAACTTGTTCATGATCCTGATGAAAGACACCGCACTGGTATCGGTCATCGGCCTGGAAGAAATCATGCGTCACGCGCAAATCGGCGTGACCGTGTCCAAGCAGCCGTTCACCTTTTATATGGTGGCCGCGTTCATGTACCTGGGCTTGACGGTTCTCGCCATGACCGGCATGCACTTCATGGAAAAACGCGCCGCTCGCGGCTTCGCGAGGAGCACCCAATGAACTGGGAAGTCATCATCAAGTGGCTGCCGAAACTGGCTCAGGGCGCGACGCTGACCCTGGAACTGGTGGCCATCGCCGTGATCGCCGGTTTGCTGCTGGCGATTCCGCTGGGCATCGCACGCTCGTCACGACTCTGGTACGTGCGGGCATTTCCCTACGGCTACATCTTCTTTTTCCGCGGCACGCCGTTGCTGGTTCAACTGTTCCTGGTCTACTACGGCCTGGCGCAGTTCGACGCGATCCGTAACAGCTCGATGTGGCCGTACCTGCGCAATCCGTTCTGGTGCGCCACAGCGACCATGACGTTGCACACCGCGGCCTACATCGCCGAGATTCTGCGCGGCTCGATTCAGGCGATTCCAAAGGGCGAGATTGAAGCTGCGCGGGCACTGGGCATGTCCCGAGCCAAAGCGATGTTCTACATTATCCTGCCCCGCGCAGCGCGCATCGGCCTGCCGGCCTACAGCAACGAAGTGATCCTGATGCTCAAGGCCAGCGCCCTGGCCAGCACCGTGACCCTGCTGGAACTGACCGGCATGGCCCGCACCATCATTGCCCGGACCTACCTGCCGGTGGAGATCTTCTTCGCGGCGGGCATGTTCTATCTGCTGATGGCTTACGTGCTGGTTCGCGGCTTCAAGCTGCTGGAGCGCTGGCTGCGCGTCGATGCCTGCCAGGGGCGTTGATTCCTGCGTGCTGACGGGGGAGGCCTTACTCGCCCGTTTCACGGCGCTGGATGCTTTTCTGATCGAGCATCAGGCGCTGTGGAAGCCCCGGCCGTTTACTCATCTGCAGCTTCCCTGGGAAGCGTCCTACCCCGAGTTGGCGACCTGGCTACGAGGGCGATCGCTGGAGGACGCGGAACACGCTCATAACAACCCAGCTCTTTTGGACGCACCGGAGCCGTTTGCCTCATTGGCGGCGATGTCCCTTGAGTTGAGCGCGGTGGATGAGTTGCCAGCGCTTACGCTTGAAACGGCGGGTCATCGGCTGAATGTCGATGTGCCGGGGCGCAAGTGGCAGCAGATCGAAGCCTTCGCCAGTCGTTTGCAGTTTGCTGACGCGCCGAGCCATTGGCTGGACTGGTGCTCGGGCAAAGGCCACTTGGGACGACGTCTGCTGCAAACCGGGCAACAACTGACCTGCCTGGAATACGACCCGGCGCTGGTCGCCAGCGGTCAGGCACTCAGCCAGCGTCATCAATTGCATGCGCTGCATGTCGAGCAAGATGTACTCGCTGCGGATACCGCCTCTTTATTAAATACTGCCCACACGCCGGTAGCACTCCACGCCTGCGGTGATCTGCATGTGCGGCTGATCCAGCTCGCCAGTGCCGTTGGCTGCAAACAATTGGCCATCGCGCCTTGCTGCTACAACCGGATCAGTCTGAGCGTGTATCAGCCGCTTTCCTCGTCGGCCAAGCGCTCCGACCTACAGCTGTCCCTCGATGATCTTTCGCTACCGATGAGCGAAACCGTCACCGCTGGCGCTCGCGTCCGACGTCAGCGTGACACCTCCATGGCCCGACGCCTGGCCTTCGACCTGCTGCAGCGGCAGCTGCGCGGCATTGACGAATACCTGCCCACCCCTTCCCTCCCCAGTGCCTGGCTGGACAAATCCTTCGCTGATTACTGCCATCATTTGGCCGCGCTTAAAGAGTTATCCACAGTCGGCCCGCAGGATTGGTCAGCACTTGAAGCCGCCGGTTGGCAGCGATTGGCCGAAGTGCGCAATCTGGAGCTGTTGCGCGGTCTTTTCCGACGCCCGTTGGAACTGTGGCTGGTACTCGATCGAGCCCTTTTCCTCTCCGAGCAAGGGTTTGCGGTTCGCCTCGGAACCTTCTGCGAAGCCCCACTTACACCGCGTAATTTCCTGATCCTGGCTGAGCGCCGTTAAAGCACCTCAGCCTGTGGATAACTCTGGGGATGAAATTATCGTGGATCCAATATATACGGCTGTTTCGGGGCTGAAACACAACTGTTCAATTTTCGTACACCTGTAAAAAAATTGGAAAAACAGGCATTTGCGATCAAATGAGAACGGCTCCACAACTTTGCCTCTAAGCAGGTGCGGTACAGATCCCGTTGTGCATAAGCGTTCAGCCAAAACAACATAAAGGACCTGCGAAACCTCAACTATCTTTGCCAAACGCCAGAATTGCCTGACGTTCAAACAGCAAGGAGCTGGGAAAATCATGAGCACATTGAACAGTGCACAGGAAGCCGTCGATACCGTCGCCAACCAAGCCATTGATGCTGCGCTGCAGCAAACCTTCGCGGTGGGTGGCGCCATCATCAACAACGCAACGGGCGAGATCATCGCCGCGCTGCACAACAACGTGCTGATGCCTTTCCCCGGCAGTGGCACCACGTACTTTCTACCTCATGATCCGACCGCCCACGGCGAGCGGCAATTGGTGGACTGGTACTACGAAAACGTCGCGCCATTGAACTTGCCACCGCCCAATCAGTTGACCGTCGTCACCACCCTGGACCCATGCGCCATGTGCGCCGGTTCGCTACTGACTGCAGGATTTAACGTCGCCGTCAGTGCGATCGATGACTATGCAGGCATCAACTACAACAGTCAGTTCACCTTTCCGTCGCTGCCACCGCAGATCCGCCAACAGGCGCAGAACACCTGGGGTTACTACGCGATTGCGGCGCCTGTCAGCCGGGCCTATCAGGGTTCGACCAGCCCGGTGTTCGGCGGCCAGACCATCGACTCGGCGGCTTACTTCCTCACCAGCTCGATCTTCTCCGCCAGCGTCAACACCGTGCGCGAGGCCAGCAACAACAGCGGTCTACCACCGGATCAACTGCAAAACCCTGCAAACCTTCCGGCCAACAGCAAAGTCCGCCAGGCACTGACTGCGCTCAGCCCGTTTGCGCTGACCGTGCAGTCGGCCAACCCACGCGACCCCGGCGCAGAACTCGCCCCGCCACTGTTACAAACCGCACAGCACAGCCCGGTGTTCAACTCGGTGGCCCTCATCGATCCGTTCGGCAACCTGCTGGTGTGTCTGGGAGGCGTCGAAAACCAGTCGCCGATTCGTACAGCGTTCATGGAAACCACCCGCAACTACGCGGTCATGCGCTGGACCCTGATGAACGACCCCGACCCGACGGTTCGCGCCCAAGCCGGGCAATACCTGACGCATCCGAAGTACGGCACCTTCGTCTTCCTCTACGCCCCCGACCCCACCACCCCGCAGGCCGTGATGACCTTCGGCGCGTACGGCTCGACCATGGAAGGCCCCGTGCCGCAAAGCTATCCGTCCAACCTCCAATACGTGCTGCTGCCGGGCAACACCCCCGCCCAAGCGTTGTCGACACTGGCCCAGAACCTGCCGCCGTTCTACACGCAAAGCGTGCAAGTGGCGCCCGCGCAGGTGTTGAGTCAGGACTTGATTCAAGCAGTCAAAAACGGCGTGTAATGCTTTAAAACAATCACATTGGCCGGCCCCGCAGAAGCGTCCGCGGGGCCGGTCTGACGCTTGCGCAAAAATAGTCTGAATTCAGGGGTTTACAGAACCAACCCAATCGCTATAATCGTCGCCCTAACACGCCGGTATAGCTCAGTTGGTAGAGCAACTGACTTGTAATCAGTAGGTCCCGGGTTCGACTCCTGGTGCCGGCACCATACAAAACAAAGCCCTCGTAGAAATACGAGGGCTTTGTTGTTTCCGGGGTTTGAGTTTCCAGGCGACGAGGGTTTCGATCAGTCGAACTCCGTCGACTCCGAAAGATGCTCCCAAGCGTCGATTTCCGCCTGAAGGTGCGCAATCTTTTCGCGCACCAGCCTCACTGCATCCTTACCCAGTAACAGATGAACCGGCGGCTTTTCCGCAGCCACCAGAGTCAACAATGCCTGCGCCGACTTGTGCGGATCGCCGGCCTGCTTGCCACTTTTTTCTTCACGCGCCTTGCGGACCGGATCGAACACCGCGTCGTACTCACTCAATGTGCGACCCGAACGGATCATCGAGCGGCCTGCCCATTCGGTACGAAACGAGCCCGGCGCCATGGCGGTCACGTGGATGCCCAGACTTTCCACTTCTTTGGCCAGCGCTTCACTCACGCCTTCGAGGGCGAATTTGCTACCGCTGTAGTAGGCGATGCCCGGCAAGGTGATGAAGCCGGCCATCGAGGTGATGTTGACGATATGCCCGCTGCGCCGCTCACGCATACCGGGCAGAACCGCCTTGATCATTGCCACCGCGCCAAACACATTAACGTCGAACTGACGCTGCATCTCCGTCAGCGGCGACTCCTCGAGGATGCCCTCATGACCATAACCGGCGTTGTTCACCAACACGTCGATCTGGCCCACCTCGCGCAGAATATCGGCCACCAGCGGCTCAATCGCCGGAAAATCGGTGACATCGAGCAAGAACGCTTTGGCGCGATGGGCGTCCAGCGCTTCGAACGCAGCACGCTCGGATTCGCGCCGCACCGTACCCACCACCGTGTGCCCCGCCGCCAGTGCTGCTTGCGAAAAAGCCAGGCCGAAGCCTGAACTGACCCCGGTGATCAGGAAAACTTTGTGAACATGGATGGTCATGCTGCGTTCTCCAATAAAAACGCCGTCGACAATGATCGACGGCGCTTCGGACAAGTCAGGCCTTAGTGACCGGCACTCTGCCCACCATCAACGTGCAGGATTTCGCCGGTGACAAAGTTGGCGTTGTCCAGATACACAACCGCCTGAGCGATATCGCTGATCTCGCCCATGTGGCCGACCGGGTGCAGATTGCCCAGCGCTTCATGGGTTTCTTCGCCGTGCATCGGGGTCTTGATGATGCCTGGGGAAACGGCGTTCACCCGAATCCCGCGCTTGGCGTACTCAATCGCCAGGGACTTGGTCGCAGCGTTCAAACCACCTTTGGTCAGCGAAGCCAGTACCGACGGCACACCGTCAATCGCGTGGTCTGTCAGGCTGGTGGTGATGTTGACGACGTGGCCTTTGCCTTGTTTTTCCATCTCGTTGATCGCGAGTTGGGTGATGTAGAAGAAGCCGTTCAGGTTCACCGACAGCACATTGGCGTAGTCTTCCGCGGTGTACGCGGTGAACGGCTTGGCGATGAAGATCCCGGCGTTGTTGACCAGGGTGTCGATGCGGCCAAAACGTGCGATGGCTTCACGGATGACTTGTTGCGCGACTTCCGGGTTGCCGATGTCGCCCGCCACGGTGAGGATGTCCGGGTCGGTGGACGGCTGGATCGAACGCGATGTGGCGACAACTTGGTAATCCAGATCGCGGAAGGCTTTGACCATGCCGGCGCCGAGGCCTTGGGATGCGCCAGTGATAACGATGACTTTTTTCGAGTTGCTCATGATGAACCTCAACTAATAAATGATGGTTTGAAAAAGTAAGTAATCAGGCTTCGGCAGGGGCCGTGGCCATTTGTCTCAACATCTGTTCGTAGTACTCGACCGACTGCGAACCGGACACCAGGTGACGACCGTTCAGCACCATGGCCGGAACCGAATTGATGCCGCGCTGGCGGTAAAACTCTTCAAGCTCACGCACTTCTTTGGCGAACGCTCCGGACGCCAACACCTCTTGAGCACCTGCCGCATCCAGTCCCGCTTCAACAGCCAGACCAACCAGCGTCTCGCGATCGCTCGGGTTCCGGCCGTCGGTGAAGTAAGCGCGTAGCAGGATTTTCTTGAGTGCGACCTGCCGCCCTTCCTGCAACGCCCACATCAACAACCGGTGAGCATCAAACGTGTTGTAGAAGTGGCTGCGCTTCTCCAGATCGAACTTGAAGCCGATGGCCTCACCGCGAGCGATCTGCATCGCCTTGCCGGCGGCGACGTCTTCGGCGGTTCGTCCATATTTGCGCATCAAATGCTCAACCGCTTTTTCGCCGACTGCCGGCATGTCCGGGTTCAACTCAAAAGGCTTGTAGGTCAGCTCCACCGAGACTTCACCGGCCACGTTCTCGATCGCCTGCTCCAGCGCCGTCGCGCCCAATGCACACCACGGGCACACTACGTCGGAGATGAAATCGATGGAGACGGTCGCGGTCATGATTGCCCCTCCGCCTCTGCCAGTTGCCTGCGGTACTGGGTGGTGGTGATGCCGGCGTAGCCCCAGTTATCGGTGTCGACTTCTTCGATCACGATGTGGGTCAGGTGCGGATCCTTCTTCAGGACGCGTTCCAGGGTTTCAGTGATTTCGGCGATCACCTGAGCTTTCTGCTCAGAGGTAACGCCATCGCGGGTGATGCGTACGCTTACGAAAGGCATGAGGAATCTCCAAGTGACCTTCCCTTCGGAATGAATGGGTCGGCGTTGGAGCTCAATGTATGGAGTTAGCTGGAGGGGATAAAGGTGGGGACGGGAACATCATTAGTTACGTGGTGTAATGAGCGCGGACGTAGTTATAGCCCTGATGGCCCCTCTCGGGCGATGAACAATCTGTAGGACTCAACCACTTCTGCCGTAGGCCACTTTTTTACGTGTCACTATTTTCCAGTTTCAGCGACACGTTCTTTTGATGTGTCGCTGAAGACGACACGTAAGTATCGATGCAATCCTGTATTTGCAGCGGCCTGGTCTCGGAGACTCGAACCGTGCGGCTCGCATTCATTTCGCGTAAAGACCCAGTAAATCCTTCTGAAACTGGCGCAGTTCAACATCCATTCCTGATCTCTCCTTTGTCGAGCAACAAAGGTATCAGCAGCCGATATTCAAATGATGAAAATTACGCCTGGCCATAATTATTGCTCACTTAAGACATTCTTCAGTCGAGCAAGAACCTGTGGCGAGGGGATTTATCCCCGTTGGGCTGCGAAGCGGCCCCCCGCGTCTTTTCAGACAGACTAAGTTGTCTGGATTACGACTGCTTCGCAGCCGAACGGGAATAAATCCCCTCGCCACAGATGTGGACGCCCGCGGTTAAGTGAACAGTGTTACGAATCAATCGGCGCTTTTTAGTTTCCGGCTCACACCTCGCTGACTTCAAACACAAACGAAATCTTCCGGCTGCTCGCACTCCACACATAACGAATGTGCTTCCCTTGCTTCGGAATAGACACAGCCGGCGGACGAAACGCAGCGACACATTCATGCCCAGGCAGCCGGACGCTGTTGTAAAGCAGCCCCCACGACAAGGTTTCGCGCAGTTGCCGGGCAAACGCCTGTGACGGCCCGTAAGCGTCAGGGTCCGGGTTGTGCAGCTCGGGGTAGTGTTGGCGAACGTCGTGCATCGGTTTGACGACTTTGTTGACGTAGGTGCGCAGGGTCAACTCGATGTCGGGCTCGTTGGTCGCGGCGAGGAAGCGTTCCTGGTGATAGCTTGTTTCGGCGATGGCGGCGGCCTGGCTGCTGGCGGCGTAGTAGACGCCGTAGGTGCCGTCGGTGAAGCGGCTGGTTTTGCCGATGTGGGTGAACGCGGCCATGACCGGCGATGAGCCGGGGCCGGAGATTCGGTCTTCGGGCAGCACGCGGGAGAGCACGCCGGCCTCTTGCACCAACCGGTCGTTGGTCAGGGCTTCCAGGGCGTAGGCGGTTTGCAGGTCTTCGGGGTCGAGCACGTCTTCAAACAGGGTGATCGGGGGGAACGCGCTGTTGATCATCCGGTAAGCACGGTTCCACTCGGGGAGCACGACTTCCGGGACCATCAACCGCGGACGCCATCGAGGTAGCGACGCACGTCAGCGATGTCCACCACCCGGCCGGCAAGCATATAGCTCAACGCGGATTGACCATTGAACGGCGCGGCAGTGTTCGGACTGCTGACCCATTTGTAGGCGCGGTCGCGGTTGTTGCTGAAGATGATGCTCAGGGCTTTGTGGATGCCCATCAGGTAGGAAATGCGCTCCAGCGTGTCATGAGGGAGACGCACATTGGGCGGCAGGTGTTTGTACTTATAGAAAGTGGTGTTGCCGACTTTGCCCAGCAGCGTGCGCTGTTCTTCGGCGCTGCAGCCCCAACGCTCCATCAGGTTGAAGAAGAACTTGAGCGCCACACGACCGGCTTCCGGGGTGTCGAGTTCTTGAGGAGCGGTGCGGACGGGGGATGAAGTGGCCATTGGAAGGACTCCTTCGGGCAAAGGGTTGTGCCTTCAGAGTAGTACAGATCCGAACTTATTTTTAACTTTTGTTCGTTTGCGGATTTTTTAAGGCTTTTCGACGATCACGGTTTCCACAGTGATTTGGCTGATCGCATGAAACGGCGCCAGTGCCGCTTCATCGGCCGTAGCCCCGGTAATCAACCGCCACTCCCGCTCAATCGGCGTCCAATGCTGTTGCCGCGCGCGGCCCAATTTATCGGTATCTGCCAGCACCACAATTTGCGCCGCCCGTTTGATGATGCATTCCTTGAGATACGCCTGCTGCGCGCTCGCTTCACACAAACCAAACTCGGCTACCACGCCGTCAGCACCGAGGAAGGCCTTGTCGACACTCAACCGGCTCAACGTCAGCTCGGCCAACGGCCCCAACGTGCTCATGCTCGAACCGCGCAAATCGCCGCCGATCAAGGTCAACCGCACGCCCGGCGCATTGGCCAGGGTCATCACGGCCAGCAAGTTGTTGGTGACCACATGCACGTCTTGTCGCGAACACAGATGATGGGCCAGTGCGGCGCAGGTGGTGCCGCCGTCGAGCAATACCGTATCGCCGTCCTGGACGTGAGCCGCAGCCGCCTGAGCGATGGCATCTTTCTGCTCCCACTGGCTGGTCTTGCGTTCTTCGAGCGAAGCTTCCGGCTCATGAACTCCAACCACCGCCGTCGCGCCGCCATAAGTGCGCACCAGGTGTCGCTGTTTGGCGAGCATGGTCAGGTCGCGCCGCACCGTCGCTTCCGAGACCCCGAGCGCCGCGCTCAATTGCTCGACGTTGGCATCGCCAATACGCACGAAATCGAGGATGGCGCGGTGGCGTTCGGATGCTTTCATGGCGGGTCTCGTTGTGTGGACGGTGGTCGATCTTACACGACAGCGTCCCTGCGACTCATCCCCGTCGCGTGGCAAGCTCCGCACCCTGGCGCAGCGCTTCGAGCAGGCTGCGTTCATCGGCTATGCCCTTGCCGGCGATATCGAAAGCAGTGCCGTGGTCGACCGAAGTACGGATCACGTCCAGGCCGACGGTCACGTTCACACCCGCTTCAAGTCCCAGCACTTTGACCGGGCCGTGGCCCTGGTCGTGATACATCGCCACCACCAGATCGAAGTCGCCGCGTCCGGCGCGGAAGAACAGCGTGTCGGCGGGCAGTGGGCCCGTCACGTCGAGGCCGCGTTCCTGCAACAGCTTCACCGCCGGGATGATTTTTTCCTCTTCTTCGCCATAGCCGAACAAACCGTTTTCGCCGGCATGGGGATTGATCCCGCACACGCCGATACGCGGCTTGGCGATGCCGGCCTTGATCAGCGTCGCGTTGCCGCGCTCGATGGTGCGCTGGACCAGGCCCGGTTCAATCTTGCGGATCGCGTCGATGATGCCGATGTGGGTCGTGACATGAATCACCCGCAGCTGCGGCGCCACCAGCATCATCGACACTTCGTCGACGTTGGTCAGGTGCGCGAGCATTTCGGTGTGGCCGGGGTATTTGTGGCCGCCGGCGTGAAGCGCTTCCTTGTTCAGCGGCGCGGTGCAGATCGCATCGATCTGGCTAGCCTCGGCGAGTTGCACAGCGCGGGCGATGTATTGATAAGCAGCGTCACCGGCGATGGGCGACAGCTCGCCGAACGGCAGGTCGTCGGGGATCAGGTCGAGGTCGATGCAGTCAATGGTGCCGGCCTCGTACAACGCCTGGGAGGCGTCCTCGATGCGGCGCACTTTGGCGCTGCCGCCGACGATGACGTTGGCTTGTTCAAGGCGACGGGCATCGCCGATCACCAGCGGTCGGCATTGTTGATAGACGACGTCATGAGTCAGGCTCTTGACGATGATTTCCGGGCCGACACCGGTGGCGTCGCCCATGGTGATGCCGATGATCGGGAGGTAGTTGCTCATAGTGTTCATTGGAGTCCTTGGATTCGTGTGCGTTTGGGCGGGGAGCGATCGGCGCAGTCGCTCAGGTGTTGCCATGCCGCGTACAAGGCGTGATCGGTGCCGAACGCGCCCGCCTTGGTAACAATTCCGGGACGATGGCCTTGCCGGGAAACGGTCGGTCGCGCGAAGGCGACGCCAGCTTCGATTTCCGTCAGCAATTGCAGGCTGTCGATCCCGACAGTGGTCAATATGGCCCGCGCCGTCTCGCCGCCCGTGGCGATCAGGCCACCGACCTTGGCGAAGTGCGGTTCTACCAGCACGGCCAGCATGGTTGAGAGTTGCGCGCCCTCCTGGGGATCGAACGCCTCATCGCGGCCGATGCGCAGCAGCAGGTCACTCCAGCCTTCCAACTGCTCGCCGATGCGCGCCTGCCAGATTGCCCAATCGCCATGGGTTGTGCCTTGGCGAAGAACCTCAGGCGGGACGACCAGTTCGCTGACCCCGCCACGCTCCTTGAGCAGTGCGCACTGTCGCTCGCAGACGCCAGACAGACTGCCGACGAGTATCAGAATCGGCGCCTGACTTTTTTCGACGGCATCGGGTTCGATGGCTGCGAACCGTACTTCGGAGCTATCAGAAAGGCTGGCAGGAAGACTGGCTATTTCCCGCGCAAGGCCACCCGAACCGATCCAGAACAACGGCTGGTCCATCGACGCGGTCAGGCGAGCGAGAGTCAGCAGGTCATCTTCGGTTTGCGCATCGACGATCAACGCCTGCGTGCCGCTGCGGGCGACTTCGACAATGTGCCGGGCGAGCGCGTCTTCGTTGCCGCGCAAGGTATCGAGGTCCAGTTTCGCAGTGGTCAGGCCTGCGGTGACGAGCATCGCTTCGACATCGGCTGGGCGGTCGGCGTTTTCCAGTTTCCAGGTGTCGGTGGTTTCCAGCGGCTGGCCGTTCACGAACACGCGACCGCCGCGCAACGTACGGCCTGTAGCAGGAAACGCCGGGGCCACAATGGCCAGGCCTGCCAACGGTTGCAGGGCGGCGACTTCAGCCGCCCAGTTGCCGCGCAAGGTCGAATCGATTTTCTTGTACAGCCGCTGCCCGGGCTGATGCAGCGCCTTGAACGCGGCGACGGTGCGCTCGGCGGCCTGCGCCGGTGAGAGGCGCCGAGTGTCGGTATCGGCGGCGATCACCTGAGCGTCAGCCTTGTCATTCAAAGGGTCGAGCGTGACGACCGTTTGCATTCCCGCGCTCGCAAAGCCGATGGCGCAATCCGCCGCGCCCGACAGATCGTCTGCGATGATCAGAATCCTCATCGCAAGGCCTCCTGCTTTTGAGGTTCAATCTCCGGCTCGGGAATGGCGACAGGGTTGCGCTGCTGCACGCGCTTGGCGACGGCGGCGGTAAGCAGCGGCGCGAGGATCGCGGTGACCACGACGCAGGCCGCTACCAGTATGGTCGCGCTCTTCGCCGCTTCTGCGTATATCGGATTGGCTGCCGCGATCAGCGCAGGAACAGCTGCGGCATTCCCGGCGGTGGTGGCGGCTGCAACACCTGCGACGCCAGTGCCACCGGTCAAACGGTCAGCGAAGAACAACGGGATACCGGTCAGCACGACAACTGCAACGCCCATGCCGAGACCCAGCAAACCGGCCTGCCAGACGTTATGCAAGTCCAGGCTGGCGCCGAGGGCCAGGGCGAAGAACGGGATCATGACGGGAACGGCTTTGGCCAGAAAGTCGCGCATGTCACGGTCGAGATTGCCCAACAGCATGCCGAGTGCCAGTGGCAGGATGCTGCCCACCAGCGTCGGCCAGGGAAATGCCGACAGCCCAGCGATACCCAAAGTGACCATCGTCAGAAAAGGACCGGACTCCAGCGACATGACCGAGTACGCGCCGACGTCTTCGGAGCGACCGTACTGCCCCATCAGCGCCATATATAGGCCGCCGTTGGTGTCGTTCATCGCGGCGACCACCGCCAGCGTGGAAATACCGGCGAAAAGGCCTGACGAAACCGGCTGCTCACCCAGGAAGTGCCCAAGCACAATACCAATGAGGACGGCGATGCCGACTTTGGTCGCGAGCAGCGTACCGCCCTTCTTGAGCAGGTAAGGCGTGGCCTTGATGTTGATGCTTGCGCCCATGCAGACGTAGAACACCGCGAGGATCGGTAGCGCCCCGGTGAACAGTGCATTGGTGAATGAGCCGAAAAACTTTGGCGTGTCGGGCAGGAAGGTTGCCACCAGCGAGCCAATCAGCAGGGGCACGATCATCATGCCGCCCGGTATGCGCTCAATGGTGCGTTTGATAGGAAATTGGGCCACGAGGGTCTCCTTTTATAATTGTAGGGTAAGACGTGCATCACCTCGAAACTGACTGAACCGATCATTTACTGATTGTTTCAGTCAAATTCATCTTAGGCCTTCGGTTTAATTTGCGCAAATCAATCATTCAAATGATCGTTTCGATCATTTCTGGCGGAGAATCCGGGCTGTAACGGGCGGCTCGAATCGCCAGGTGACGCAAGCCAGAGCCCTGCAGCGCCCACAAAAAAGCCCCGAACCAGTCGGGGCTTTTTCTTTCTCAGCCTTGTATCAGGCCTCGATGGCGCAACCGATCATCAGAAAATATTGATCGGGTAGTCCACGAACACACGTACTTCGTTACCGCTGGAGTTGTACTCACTCGATTTCTGCGACACACGCAGGATCGAGCTGCGCAGTTTCACGCTCAGGTCTTTGGCCGGGCCGCTTTGCACGACGTACTTGAACTGGTTGAAGATTTCGCGCTCGGTACCGCCTTCGCTGGTGGAGGTGGTGATGTTGTCGCCGCGCACGTAGGCGAAGTTGTAGCTCAGGCCTGGAATACCGAAGGTGCTGAAGTCGAGGCCGTAGCCCAGCTGCCAGCTGCGTTCGTCTTCGGCGTTGAAGTCGGACCAGTAGGAGTTCGCCAGATAGATAGTGTTGCCGCCATCGCCGACGCGACCTTGGTCTTTCTGGTAGCCGCCGTACGGGTAGCCCAGGTTGCTGTCGCCGGTGCTGCGCTGGTGGGCGAGCGTGAACGAGTGCGCGCCGGTGGCGAATGTGGCGGCCAGGCTCCAGATTTTGTTGTCGTCGCCGGTGGCACCGCTCTCGCGGACGTAGGAATCGTCCAGCTTGGTGCGGTAGCCGTTAAAGTCCAGGGTCAGGGACTGATCCTTGTCGATCGGGAACACGTAGTTGGCGTTTACGTATTGCTTCTTCAGCACGTCTTCGACGTCGGAGGCGTACAGCGCAGCCTTGAACTGTTCGGTGAACTGGTAACTACCGCCCAACACGTTGATCGACTTCAGGCCGCCGCTGTCATGGCCTTCAGCGCTTTTGCGCGATTCGGCGGTGAAGCGACCGGCGTTCAGCTCCAGGCCTTTGATCTCCTTGGAGGTGATCAGGGTGCCGGTGTAGCTTTCTGGCAGCAGGCGGGAGTTGTCGTAGTTCAGCACCGGCAGGACTGGCATCTGGTCGCCGTAAGTCAGAACGGTGCTGGATACGCGGAATTTTACCGCGCCACCGGCTTTGGCCAGGTCGCCGGCCGGGTTACCGCTGTCGCCTTCCTTGAAGAAGTCGATGCCTTGGCCGCCGCTGTGGCTACCACGGTCCAGACGCAAGCCGTACAGACCGAAGGCATCAACGCCGACGCCGACGGTACCTTGGGTGAAGCCCGAGGTGTAGGTGCCGATGGCAGCCTGACCCCATTCACGCTGGTCGTCGTTGCCGTCTTTTTTGTCGCGATTGATGTAGGCATTGCGCAGCAGCACTTTGAGGCTGCTGTCTTCAACAAAACCCTTGGATTCGGCCTGGTCGTTAGCCATGACCTGTGTAGCACTCAACATCCCCAGAGCGATCAGGCTGATTCGCTTGTTCAACATTTTGTTCTTTTCCTTATGATCGGTTGATACGCGCTGTGTCGAACGGCTGAAACGGCGCTATCGCACTCTTTTTTCACCCCAAACAAAAAGGCCCGCGCACGAAGAAATCGTGGCGGGCCTTTTTGTTATTTTATGAGTCATGGCGGTTAGCCACAGGCGTGGGGCGAATCCTAGCCGCGCCCTTAACGATGTGTCAATTTCATGAATCGTCTGTGAATAGGCGAAAAACGTCTAAGAAATCGCTTGTCGACGTCAATCGGCGCAGCCGTTCAGGCCACAGGCTTGAAGCTCCGATGATGACGCTTGTGCGGGAAGCGACTGATTCAGCCATGCCGCAAAGGCTTGCGGCTTGCCGAGCCACGGGCTGATATCGATCAGGGTGAATTGGCCGTTGTGTTCCAGGGCGAAAGTCGGGAAACCCTGGCCGCCGACTTTGGCCAAGCGTGCTCGACTGTCCTTGATGTGGCGATCAGTTTCAGCTGCTTTGAAAGCAGCCTGGAACGCTTGAGATTCCAGACCGATGTCTTTCGCGAGTTCTAACAACACAGCTTCATCGGCAATGCGTCGACCTTCCTCGTAGTGAGCACTCTGCAAACGTCCCAGCAACTCCAATCCGCGGCCGGCGATCTGCTCGGCTGCCAGCACCGCGGCAATCGGCGGTGCGGAATCGAACACCGCTGTCTCATCGCGCAGCAATCCTTCGAAATACGCCTCACCGAACGGCTGGCCGGTGTACTCGGCAATGCGACGGTCGTGGGGCATCACGTAGTTGCGCAGTTGTGGCGAGACGGTCTGGCGGTTGGCGCCGGTCATCATGCCGCCGCCGTGGGCGATCACTGGCAACACAGCCTGGGCGGCTTGCACCAGCGGTTTTGCGCCGTAGCACCAGCCGCATAACGGGTCGTAAATGTAGTGAAGGATCATGGGAAGACTCCGGTAAAAGCGTAGGAAAACGAGATGCCGGCAGATTAGTCCTCCGCCCGTTTCTGAAAAACGCTGCAATGGCTTTCAGTCTGTTTCATGAATCGGTCAAATGATCTCACCGCCCCCTGTAGCCATCTCGACACAATTCGAAATAATCAAACAACGAAACCTTTCAAGAATAATTAACAGAAGTAAATAGCAAGCATTACCATTCGCGCCCTCGAATTACTCCACCCTTTCGGATGCGCTTCAGATGCCTGCCCCCTTTCGCCTCACGCCCGTCACCCTTGGGCTTTCTGCATTTCTCTCTGCCGGTTTTGCCTGCGCCGCCACCACCGTTTTACCCGAGACGTCGATCAGCGCTGAAGCTGAAGCCGATGACCCGCGCGTGAAAGAAACCAGCACCGCGACCCGCACCGCCACGCCGGTGCGCTACGTTCCACAAGCGATCGACTCGATTAAAACCGCGAACGTCATGGATTACGGCACCAACGATCTGGGCACCGCGCTGAGCGGCATCCCCAACGTCAGCAGCGGCGCCGACACGCGCTTCGACAGCCTGCGCATCCGCGGTTTCGACGCCAGCAACGACTTCTACCTCGACGGCATCCGTGACGACAGCCAATACGTGCGCGATTTGCACAACATCGAACGCATCGAAGTCCTCAAAGGCCCGGCCGCCGTTTTGTATGGCCGTGGCAGTCAGGGCGGGATCGTCAATCGGATCAGCAAACTGCCTGAATTCGGTCGTCGCTCGACCGTCGAGGCCCAGGGCGGCAGCGATGATTTGCGCAGCCTCTACGCCGACCTCAGCACCGACCCGAGCGAGAACATCAGCCTGCGACTGAACATGGGCAACATGGATCAAAACAGCTTCCGCGACGGCGTAAGCGGCAATCGCCAACTGTTCGCTCCGTCGATGAGCTGGCAACTGACGCCGGACCTGAACTGGCTGGTGCAGTACGAATACAGCCGCTACAACCGTACGCCGGATCGCGGCATCCCCGGTGTAAACGGGCGCCCGGCGGACGTAGGACGGGATACGACCTACGGCAGCGAGCACGATTTCATCGACGACAAGTCGCAATCCCTACGCTCGAAACTCAGTTATGAACTCAGCGACAACTGGCAGCTGCGCCACACCCTGGGCGTGTTCAAGCTCAACAGCGATTTCGACAACACCTACCTGACCGGTTACACCCCGGCGACCAACAAGGTCACGCGCCAGCACTGGCAGCAGGACCTGACCACCCGCAACGTCTACAACAACGTCGAACTGGAAGGCGGTTTCGACACGTTCGGCCTTGAGCATCGTTTGCTGACCGGCATCGAAATCGGCAGCCAGCGGCGCGACCCTACGTTGTACAACGCGGCCACCGGGAGCGGGACTCAGCCGGTGCCGGCACTGGACCTGTACAACCCCGACCGCAATTTGCGCCATACCGGGCGGATGCAGGTTTCCAGCAGTACTCACACCGAAGTCGAAAGCCGTGCGGTGTACGTGCAGGATCAACTGCGTCTGAACGATCAGTGGCAACTGCTGGCGGGTTTGCGTTACGACACCTTTGACATCGAATCGACCAACAAGCTGCGGGACATTTCCGAAGACCGCGACAGCCATAGCACCAGCCCGCGTGTAGGACTGGTGTGGACGCCGCTGCAGAATCATTCCTTCTACGCCTCCTGGACCAAGACTTTTTCCCCGGTCGGCGGTGGTTTGATCGGTATCACCCCGGGCGCTGCGGGCAACAGCAACGACCTGAGTCCCGAACTGACCAAGCAAAAAGAAATCGGCGTGAAAAGCGACTGGCTCGATGATCGCCTGAGCACCACGTTGGCAATCTACGAACTGGAACTCTACAACCGCCGTACCAGCGATCCCAACGATCCGACCGTCACCTTGATGACCGGCGTGCAACGTTCCCGCGGCATCGAGCTGACCGGGACCGGCAAGATCGCAGGCAACTGGTACGTGCGCGGTGGCGTGGGTGTGCAGGACGCGACGGTCGAGAAGGACAACAACGGCTTTGAAGGCAAACGCATCAGCAACGTGGCCAAGCATAACGGCAGCCTGTTCCTGACCTGGAAACCGGAAATGGGTTGGTACGCCGAAACCGGTCTGACCCTGGTGGGCCAGCGTTATGCCGACAACCTCAACACCACCGTCCTGCCGGGTTATGGCCGTTGGGATGCATTGGCCGGGTTCCGGCAGAAGGATTGGGATTTGCGCGCGGCGCTGAACAACATCAGCGACAAGACCTATTACTCGTCGGCCACCAGTGCGGCACAGATTCAGCCGGGTGAACCGCGCAGCGTGGTCGTGACCGGAACCTACAGCTTCTAAACACCGCAAAAACCTGTGGGAGCGAGCTTGCTCGCGATGAGGCCGGAACAGTCAACATTGATGTTGAATAGCAGGCCGCTATCGCGAGCAAGCTCGCTCCCACATTTGATCTCCATCGATCACAACAAAACCTTTCGCCCATAAAAAAGCGCCGCCATCCCGGCAGCGCTTTTACCAATCCGTTGTTTGTTTTTCTTCTTATCCTTCCATCACATCCCACAACGCTTCCAGCTCCGCTTCGCTGAATAAACCAGCGGGGTAGCGTTCGATCATCATCCGGCGCGGATCAGGTTCTCTGATCTGACGCGTTCCATTGGACTTCAACCAGTGCGCCAGGACCTGGAGCGATTCGCTGTTTACTGCCAGGGGATGCAACGCCCGCTCGCTCACCACATTCATTTCGGCGTTCATTTCCGCGCTCTCTCCTGGTTTCTGAGCGGCTAACTTATCCAAGGTTTATGACAGAACATCGCAGTTCTCCCCCTCCCTGTTTTGCACCATGAGAGATACAAGAGCTGTGCCAAGGTTTCGTAACTGTCGACAAGTGGATACAAAAAAGCCCGCGGTCCTGAAGGACTGCGGGCTCTCTACAAGACGGAAAAGGCAAAACGCTTGCCGAAGCGATTCTGCAATCAACTCAAGCTGTTACAACCTCACTCACTCCTTGTGCGGTGCTGGCTGTTGTTGGGTAAGGCAGTGGATGTTACCGCCTCCCAGTAACAGTTCGCGGCCGGGCACCATCACCACTTCGTGCTGCGGGAACAGTGCCTGCAAAATCTCTTTTGCCGGGCCATCCAGCGGGTCGTCAAAGCTCGGCGCGATGATGCCGCCGTTCACAATCAGAAAGTTCACGTAGGAACCGGCCAGACGAACGGTCGGATTACGTTCCTGAGTCCCGTCCACCGGATCAACACCAGCGCACTCTTCCTCGGTCGCATACAGCGGCCCCGGAATCGGCATCTTGTGCACCGTGAATGGGCGACCCTTGGCGTCGGTGCTGCTTTCCAGCACTTTCATTGCCGCCTGGCAGCGCGGGTAGTTCGGGTCCTGCGGGTCATCAGTCCAGGCCAGCAACACTTCGCCCGGACGCACGTAGCAACAGAAGTTATCCACATGGCCGTCGGTTTCGTCGTTGAACAAACCGTCCGGCAGCCAGATGATTTTATCCACAGCCAGATTCGTACTGAGCACCGCTTCGATCTCTGCACGGTTCATGTGCGGATTGCGATTGCGGTTAAGCAGGCATTCTTCGGTGGTGATCAGCGTGCCTTCGCCATCGACGTGGATCGAACCGCCTTCGAGCACAAAGCCCTCGGTGCGGTAGCGCTGGCTGCGCTCGATCTCGAGGATCTTGCCGCCGACCTGCGAGTCGCGATTCCACGGCGAATACAGACCACCGTCGAAACCGCCCCACGAGTTGAAGTCCCAGTTCACACCACGGACTTCGCCACTGTTATTGATGACAAACGTCGGGCCAGTGTCGCGAACCCAGGCGTCGTCACTGGACATTTCCACCACACGAATATTCGGCACGTCCAGACGGGCACGGGCGTTTTCGTATTGGCCGGCGGAAACCGCCACGGTCACCGGTTCGAAGCGGGCAATGGCTTTGGCCACCGCGACGTGCGCGGCTTGCGCTGGTTTGCCACCCAGGCGCCAGTTGTCCGGACGCTCGGGCCAGATCATCCAGGTCTGGGTTTGCGGCGCCCATTCGGCTGGCATGTAAAAGCCATCAGCGCGAGGGGTGCTGTTCAAAGTGGTCATAGCGATCAGGACTCCAGGGAACCGTCGAGGGTCTTTAGTGTGCCATACAGGTTCGGGCGACGATCACGGAACGAGCCCCACGCGCTGCGGATGTGCTCCAGCTCATCGAGGTCGAAGCTCTGAACCAGTACGCCTTCTTCGGTCTTGTCGAGCTCCTGAACCTTCTCGCCGAACTGGTTGGCGATGAACGATGAGCCGTAAAAGGTGATGTCGTAACCGTCCTGCTCTTCGTTGCCGATACGGTTGCTGGCGATCAGCGGCATCAGGTTGGCGCCGGCATGGCCTTGTTGCACGCGCTGCCAGTGATCACGGGACGATATGGTCTTGTCGTGTGGCTCGCTGCCGATCGCGGTCGGGTAGAACAGGATTTCCGCGCCCAGCAACGCCATGCTGCGCGCGCATTCCGGGAACCACTGGTCCCAGCAGATACCCACGCCGATTTTCGCGTAACGGGTGTTCCAGACTTTGAAGCCGGTATCGCCCGGATTGAAGTAGTACTTTTCGTGGTAGCCAGGGCCGTCCGGGATATGGCTTTTACGATAAATCCCGAGGTTGCTGCCGTCGGCATCGATAATCGCGATGCTGTTGAAACGCGCGCGGCCCGCCAGTTCGTAGAAGCTGATCGGCAAAACGACTTGCAGTTCTTTGGCGACTTTCTGGAAGTGCTTGATGGCGACGTTGTCTTCAACGGTCGTGGCCAACTGCAGGTAATCCGGGTTCGGCTTCTGGCAGAAGTACGGAGCCTCGAACAGTTCCTGGATCAGGATGATCTGCGCGCCTTTCGCCGCGGCCTCACGGACCAGCCGCTCAGCGGTCTCGATGTTGGCTTCAAGGTCCCAGGAACAGGCCATCTGGGTGGCGGCGACGGTAACGATACGGCTCATGAATCATCTCCGGGGCAATTGCTTGAGGGTCGAGTGTGGCATCGACCAATGACAGAAATGGGAAGCACCGGGCGTGGTGAGGCCACACCGGGGCAGTGGCGACTTTATAACCGATAAAAATCGGCTTTTAAAGCTTTAAACCGTCCATCTGTCGAAATCAACTCAAGCAACCCAGATAATAATCGAACTTCACGCTATCCCTGTGGGAGCGAGCTTGCTCGCGATAGCGGTCGTACATTCAACATAAATGTTGGCTGGTCTGGCCTCATCGCGAGCAAGCTCGCTCCCACAGGGATGGGTGTTTAGAGACCCTCTGCGAGCACCTTCGAAAGCATGTCGACAAAGAAATCCACGCTCTGACGCGAGGTCACCATCGGCGGTTTGATCTTGAGGATGTTCAGGTAATCGCCAGTCGGCTGCATGAAGATCCCCAGTTCGCGCAATCGATCACACAGCGCCGTGGTTTCTTCGGTCGCCGGTTCCAGGGTTTCGCGATTGCGGATCAACTCGACGCCCAGATAGAAGCCGGAACCATGCACCGCGCCCACCAGCGGATGAATATCGATCAGCGCTTCAAGCCGTTCCTTGAAATACCCGCCCACGACCTGAGCGTTTTCCCAGAGCTTTTCTTCCTCCATCACATCCAGCACCGCCATGCCGATCTGGCAACTGACCGGGCTGCCGCCGGCCGACGAGAAGAAGTAACCCTCAGCCTCCAGCGCTTCGGCGATTTCCCGACGGGTGATCACCGCGCCCAACGGCTGGCCGTTGCCCATGCCTTTGGCCATGGTGATGATGTCCGGCACCACGCCCTGCTCTTCGAAACCCCAGAAAAAGTTGCCCATGCGGCCGTAACCGACCTGCACTTCGTCAGCGATACAGACACCGCCCTGAGCACGAACCAGCGCATAAACCTGTTTCAAATACCCCGGTGGCAGCGAGATACCGCCGGCATTGCCGTACACCGGCTCGCAGATGAAACCGGCCAGCTGACGCTTCTGCTCGGCAATTTTCGCCAGGTTGTGTTCGACGCTGCGCACGTAGTCCGGCGCGCTATCCGGTCCACGGAATTCGCCGCGATAAGTATTCGGCGCAGTAACCGGATGCACCCAGTCCGGACGGCTGCTCAAGGCCTTCGGGTTGTCGGCAATCGAGGTCGAGACCGCGTCCGCTCCCACTGTCCAGCCGTGATAGGCCTCTAGCACGCTGAGCATGTCGCGACCGCCGCTGTAGGCCCATGCCAGGCGGATTGCCAGGTCGTTGGCCTCGCTGCCGCTGTTGACCAGGAACACTCGGTCCATGGAATCCGGCGACAGTTTCAGCAAACGTTCGGAGAACTCGGCAATCGCCGCGTAGTTAAAACGCGAGTTGGTGTTGAGCAGCGACCACTGACGGCTGGCGACAGCAGCCATGCGTGGATGACCGTGGCCAAGCACCGCGACGTTGTTGAGCATGTCGAGGTAGGAACGGCCCTGCATGTCGATCAGGTGATTACGCCAGCCGCGTTCGATGCGCGGTGGATCGACGTAATAGTGCTTCTGGGTACGGGCGAAACTGGCGTCACGGCGCGCCAGCAACGTCTGCGAATCGAGTTCCTCCTCGGCGTCACAGGCCAGTCCCAGCAGCACCGCCGGCGACGGGCACAACGCTTGCCAGGCAGCCGCGCGGGACGGCGTGCAAAACAAGGGAGCATTGAACGAAGCGCCTCGGCACAACTGCACGATCAGTGGCCCGCTGACCGAGCCCAGCACCTGGCCTTTGACCAGCGCTGCGCCCGTGTGCAGCGACGGCGTCACGCCCCACAACCGCACACTCAGTTGCGGGCCATCCAATTGCAGCACGCCTGCCGCCGGCTGATGCACCACCCCGGCAAACGGTGACTCGACCGCCGTGCCGTGGGGCACTCGCAACTCGACGTGCAATGGACACGTGTCCGGTTCATTGGCGTTGTCCGGCCGGGTGCGGGACAGGCGATATTGCCCATAACGACTGGCCGCCAGACCATGAGCTGCGGCAGCTTCGGTCAACAGACGTTGATCGATCCCCTCCTGTTCCCAGTTGCCGGCCTCGAAATGCGGACTGAGCACGCCCAAATCGATCAACGCAAACTCACGCCCCACCAGGCTCGGCAGCAGCGGCGCGAAGCCTTCGCTACCGATGCTCGGCAGGTTCTGGCCGACCGAGGTAAGGATCGCCGCTTCCATCAACACCAACGGCACTGATGTAGCGACGCGGAAAATCTCCCACTCGTGGGTGAGATTGTCGCGGCTGTATTCGTTGCCTGGATCAATGTTGACCTGCTGTTCGCCGCTGAGCACCAACACCACCGCTCGGGCGACGATCAGTGGCCAGAGCGCCAATAGTTCTTCGTGTGTGAGCGGATTGACAGCGTGATAGGCCTGCACCGCCGGCAAAATGTAGAAAGGATCGCCATCAGCGTGGTGCAGCAGCGCCGCGCAGGTCACCGACAGATCAGTGATGCGCCAGGTACGAACCAGGTCGCCGAAATCGATCACCCCCTGCAATTGCCACTGGCGTTGCGAATCTCGCTGCCAAACCACGTTGTCGTCAGTGATGTCCATGTGAATGGCCTGCACCGGCAGCGTATCCACAAGCGGCTGCAAATGACGCTCGGCCCGTTCAGCCGCATCGGCGATCAGCCGGCGTTGCTGGTCGTCGTTGATGACCGGCAGCAAATGCGCGATCAGCGCGTTGGCGTGACGGGCGTCCCATTGAAGGGTGCGCTCAAGGCCCGGATGGTCGAAACCGGCCAGCGCGAGGTCCATTTCACCGCATAGCCGACCAAAACCGGCCACCACTGAACCGGGCAGATGATCCAGATGTGTGAGCGACTGGCCTTCGATGTAATCGAGCAGGCGCACATGCACCGGTTGGCCGCCGACCTCCAGGGAAAGAAGGTCTGCACCGTTTTTGGCGGGAATCACTCGTGGCACATGCACATCAGGGTGTTCACCCAAATGCCTAAGCCCGGCGTGTTGGGCGTGCAGCTCCAGCGCCGAGTAATCGCCACGGCAGATTTTCAGGACAAAACGCCCCTGGTCGCTGTCGACCCGATAGTTAAGATCCTGCTGGCTGCCGAGGGCCTGCAACCTTCCACTCAGGCCGTAATGTCCCTTCAACAGCTCAAGCGCTTGCCCCGCAGACACTTGCGGGCTGGGCAAACTGGCGCGATGAATCAACGTGGCGAGTGGCATACAACGACCCCTGAAATTTTATTAGGCGCTTATATCGCCACTGCTTTGAGCGATACGCAACCCCCCTTCAAGCCTGCATCCTCTCTATTGAACTTTCCTACGCCCATCCCGGATTGCCTTCCCCTGGGGAAACAAGCTACAGCGGCTGAACGCAAAGAATGCGCCCGGCAGAAGATCAACATAGCCATCCTGACAAGGTCTTTTTTCATCGTGGATGATGAAATTTTGTTCACGTCAATGAATTTGGACAGTGCCTATAGTCCAAGCACTGGTACTTCTTCAGTGCCTTGCGCGTCGAAAACCTCAAGTTTCCAGTTGAACAATACTTGAATACTTCGATGTTGATAAATGCCAACCGTGGCCTGCACTTCCAGAATTTGATTGCCTGAACCACGGTTTACTCGCGCCTGCCGCCACTTTGCGCAAGAATGGCGCCCCATCAACGCCTATTGCTGGAGAAAGACCATGAAAGTAGTCACCACCGACCTTCCCGGTGTTCTGATCATCGAACCCAGGGTATTTGGTGACGAGCGCGGTTTCTTTTATGAAAGTTTCAATGCCAAGGCTTTCAAAGAAGCGACCGGCCTGGAGACGAATTTCGTTCAAGACAACCATTCCCGCTCGCAAAAAGGCGTATTGCGCGGCCTGCATTACCAGCTGGAAAACACTCAGGGCAAACTGGTCCGCGTCACAGTCGGTGAAGTACTCGACGTGGCTGTGGATATTCGCCGCAGCTCGCCACATTTCGGCAAATGGGTGGCCGTGCGTCTGTCCGCCGAGAATCATCGCCAACTCTGGGTCCCGGAGGGTTTCGCCCACGGTTTCGTGGTGCTGAGCGAGTTCGCCGAATTCCTCTACAAAACCACCGACTACTACACCCCGTCCGCCGAGCGCTGCATTCGCTGGGACGACCCGGACCTGGCCATTGATTGGCAACTGGACGAAGCACCGAAACTGTCCCATAAAGATCAGGCCGCCGCGCTCTTCAAGGACGCTGACGTCTTTTCCTGAAACACCGTCTGAATCTTCACCGCGCAGGCGTGCCTGACCCACGGCGCGCAGACTGCGCCCGCAAGCCTAGGCATAATGCGCCTGTACCCACAGGCGCCCGATGCTCATGACTCCGACCCTTCCCCGCAGACCCCGCTGGCGCAGCCTGGCCCTGCTCGCGCTGTGCCTGGCGCCGTTGCTGTGGCCGCTGGAGCATCTGGCCGAGCGTTACTACCGCAGCGAACTGGCCGGGCAGAACCGTCAGACCCTCGACCTTTACGTCGCCAACCTGCTGGGCACCCTGCACCGTTATGAAGTGTTGCCGCAGATCCTCGGCGATCTGCCGGCCCTGCGAGCCGTCCTCGGCGCGCCCGACGATGGCGTCACCCAGGGCAACGCCAATCGCTTGTTGAAAAACATCAGCGCCCAGACCGGCGCCGAAGTCATGTACCTGATGGACACCACGGGCAAGACCCTGGCCGCGTCCAACTGGGACAAACACGACAGTTTCGTCGGGCGTAATTTTTCCTTCCGGCCGTATTTCAGCGAAGCCATGGCCGGGCGGCTTGGGCGTTTTTTCGGTTTGGGCACGACATCGGCCAAGCGCGGCTATTTCTTCGCCGCCGCCGTGCGTAACGGCGAAAAGATCATCGGCGTGCTGGTGGTCAAGGTCGACCTGGACCACACCGAAAGCCTCTGGGGCAAAACCCCGGAACAACTGCTGCTGACCGACCATAACGGCGTGGTCATTCTCACGTCGCGGCCCGAGTGGCGATTCCGCTCGACCCGTCCGTTGGGCGAAGACGAAAGAAAGGCAATCACCGCGATTCAACCTTATCCGACCCGCGATCCCAAACCATTGCGGCTCAACCCCAACGCCTGGCTGACACAAACCCAGCCAATCGCAGAAACCGGTTGGAACGTCAGCATCCTCGCCCCACGCACTTTGATCGATCGCCCGGTACGCACGGTCGTCGCCATCGGCGGCGCGACATTGTTGGTGTTGATGTTGCTGCTGGGTCTGATGATGCAGCGCCGCCGGCATTACCTCGAACGAATCGCCTTCGAAGCCAAGGCCCGTCGCGAACTGGAAGGCCGGGTAGCCGAGCGGACCAGCGACCTCGAAGGCCTCAACCGTCGACTGAAACAGGAAGTACTGGAACGTGAACAGGCCCAGCAAGAGCTGGTTCGCGCTCAGGATGATCTGGTGCAGGCCGGCAAACTGTCAGCCCTTGGCACCATGTCGGCGAGCATCAGCCACGAATTGAATCAACCGCTGGCGGCGATCCGCAGCTACGCAGAAAACGCCGAAGTGCTGCTCGATCATCAGCGCACCGACGATGCGCGCGGCAACCTCAAGCTGATCAGCGAACTGACCGGGCGCATGGCCTCGATCATCGCCCACCTGCGCGCCTTCGCCCGGCGCGATCGCCACGCCCCGGAAAGCGTCGCCCTGCAACCGGCGCTGGACGATGCGCTGGCACTGCTGGCCAAGCGTCGACGCAGCATGGAAGTCGAGCTGATCCGCGACTTGCCGGCCGCCACCCTGTGGGTCGAGGCCGGGGAAACCCGTCTGCGCCAGGTACTCGGCAATCTGCTGGCCAACGCCCTGGACGCCCTGACGGAAAAAGGCCCGCCGCGTAAGCTCTGGTTGAGTGCCCAATCCACTGCCGACGGCGTCAATCTGTACATTCGCGACAATGGCCCCGGGTTCTGCCTGGAGGCACTTGGCCGCGCCAGCGAGCCTTTCTACACCACCAAGACCCGCACTCAGGGGCTTGGGTTAGGGCTGGCGATTTGCGAAACCCTGATGCGTGCCTTCGGTGGTGAACTGTCGTTCGCCAACCACAAGGAAGGTGGCGCCCTGATTACCCTGAAGTTGCGTGCAGGCGCACCGGGTGTGAGCCTGCAACCGTCCGAGGACCGAAGTGCATGACCATCGACAACCGCATCCAGGTCGTGCTGATCGACGACGATCCGCACCTGCGTCAGGCCCTGAGCCAGACTCTGGACCTCGCCGGCCTGAAAATCCTGCCACTGGCCGAAGCCAAAGGCCTGGCCGCGCAACTGGAGCGTGACTGGCCCGGCGTGGTGGTCAGTGACATCCGCATGCCGGGCATGGACGGTCTCGAATTGCTGACTGAACTGCATGCCCAGGATCCGGAACTGCCGGTGCTACTGATTACCGGTCACGGCGATGTGCCGCTGGCCGTGCAAGCCATGCGCGCCGGGGCTTATGACTTTCTGGAAAAACCCTTTGCCAGCGACGCCTTGCTCGACAGCGTGCGCCGCGCCCTGGCCCTGCGCCGGCTGGTACTGGACAACCGCAGCCTGCGCCTGGCCCTGAGCGATCGCAATGAACTGAGCACCCGACTGGTCGGGCAATCGGCGCCGATGCTGCGCCTGCGCGAGCAGATCGGTGCATTGGCGGCGACCAAGGCCGATGTGCTGATCCTTGGCGAAACCGGCGCCGGCAAAGAAGTTGTCGCACGTGCATTGCACGATCTGTCGAGCCGTCGAAACGGTCCGTTCGTGGCGATCAATGCCGGCGCCCTGGCCGAGTCGGTGGTCGAAAGCGAGCTGTTCGGTCATGAGCCAGGCGCTTTTACCGGCGCGCAAAAGCGTCGCATCGGCAAGTTCGAATTCGCCAATGGCGGCACATTGTTCCTCGATGAAATCGAAAGCATGAGCCTGGATGTGCAGGTGAAATTGCTGCGCTTGCTGCAAGAGCGGGTGGTCGAGCGCTTGGGCGGCAATCAGCTGATCCCGTTGGACATCCGCATCATCGCTGCGACCAAGGAAGACCTGCGTCAATCCGCCGATCAGGGCCGCTTCCGTGCCGACTTGTATTACCGCCTGAACGTCGCACCACTGCGTATTCCGCCACTGCGCGAGCGCGGCGAAGATGCACTGATGCTGTTCCAGCATTTCGCCGATGAAGCCAGCGCTCGTCACGGCCTGCCACCCCACGAGTTGCAACCGGGACAACGCGCCTTGCTGCTGCGCCACACCTGGCCGGGTAACGTGCGGGAATTGCAGAACGCCGCCGAACGCTTTGCCTTGGGCCTGGAGCTTGCCCTGGACAACAGCGCAGCGGAAGGCGCTGTCGGCATGACGGTCGACGTGGTCAGCGGCGGTCTCAGCGAACAAGTGGAAAACTTCGAAAAGAGTTTGATCGCCGCCGAACTGGCGCGTTCTCACAGCTCGGTGCGCAGCCTCGCCGAAGCCCTTGGCATCCCACGCAAGACCTTGCATGACAAACTGCGCAAACACGGGCTGAACTTCGCCGACGGTGGTACCAGCCACACCGACGAATCCGATTGAGCTACCGTCAAACCATCATCTTCAAAAAAGAGATCCGTGCATGAGCCGCGACAGCCGTCATCTGGAATCAGTCCTCCATCGCGACATTCCCCTTACACGGGACATGGGCCTCAAAGTGCTCGACTGGCACGACCAGCAACTGCGCCTGCACTTGCCGCTGGAGGCCAACGTCAATCATAAAAGCACCATGTTCGGCGGCAGCCTTTATTGCGGCGCGGTGCTGGCCGGTTGGGGCTGGTTGCACCTGCGATTGCGTGAAGAAGGGGTTGAAGGAGGGCACATCGTGATTCAGGAAGGACAGATCAGCTATCCGCTGCCGGTGACCATGGACGCGACAGCGATTTGCCATGCGCCGAGTGCGGCGATGTGGAAGAAGTTTTTGGCGATGTATAAGCGGTATGGGAGAGCGCGGTTGACTCTGCATTCGCGGATCGTCAATACGGACAGTAATGACGATGCCGTGAAGTTTACTGGGCAGTACGTACTCCACCGCTAAGCAAAAGATCGCAGCCTCGTTTCACTCGACAGCTCCTACAGAGAAACGCGTCCCCCCTGTAGGAGCTGTCGAGTGAAACGAGGCTGCGATCTTTGGATCTTTACGCCCGCGCCAACGCCAACAGTTTTTCTCGCCACGCAGCCTTCGCCGGCAGCGCCAGGAAAAACTCATTCAACAACGACTCCCGCGCCGGATAACTAAACGGCGCACCGCTCAAATCCAGCACCTCACCGCCCGCCCCTTCCAGCACGCCTTGCGCCGCCGCCGTGTCCCACTGCGAAGTCGGCGCCAACCGCGGGTAACAATCCGCCGCCCCTTCCGCGAGCAAACAAAACTTCAACGAACTGCCGATATTGGCCAATTGCAATTCACCCAGACTGTCGCTCAACCCGGCGAGCAGGCGCTCCTGCTCAGGACTTGAATGCCGACGACTGGCAACCACGGTAAACGCTTCACCCTCAGCAGGAACCTCGCGAACCTGAATCGGCGAAGGCGCCGCGTCTTTATCGCCACGCCACGCACCCAGACCCGCACCACCGACGTAGAAGCGCCCGTTGGTCGGCATCGACACCACGCCAAACACCACTCGCCCCTGCTCGATCAGCGCGATGTTGACGGTAAATTCTTCGCTACCGGAGATGAACTCCTTGGTCCCGTCCAGCGGGTCCACCAGCCACCAACGCTGCCACCCGGCGCGCACGCTCAGGGGAATGTTGGCGTCTTCTTCGGACAGCACCGGGATGCTCGGATCCAGCGCCGTCAGCCCGGCCAGGATCACATGGTGAGCGGCCATGTCGGCGGCCGTCACCGGGGAATCATCGGATTTTGCAGTCACGGCGATGTTGGCACGCCAGAACGGCAAAATCGCTTCACCGGCTTTCAGCGCCAACTCAACAACAGGCGCCATCAACGGATGGGGGAAAATCATGGCTGGAACACTCCACGCTGAGTCAGTAGATCACGGGCCAGATACAGTGCTGCCAATGCACGGCCCTCAGTGAATCGCGGGTTCTGGGCCAGGGACGACAACTCACGCAGGTTGATTTTGTCCACGCCCATCGGCTCGGGCTCATCGCCTTCAAGGCTTTCTTCGTACAGATCAGTGGCCAGCACCACCTGGATCTTCTGGCTCATGTAACCGGGCGACAACGACAACTCTGTCAGATGCTCCAGTTGCCGTGCGCCATACCCGGCCTCTTCCTTGAGCTCCCGCTCGGCCGCCGCCAGCACGTCCTCGCCCGGCTCGATCAAGCCTTTAGGCAAGGACAGCTCGTATTCATCGGTGCCGCCGCAATACTCTTCAACCAGCACCGCGTGGTCCGCATCCAGCATCGCCACGATCATCACCGCGCCATAACCGGCGCCCTTGCCCAGCAGTCGCTCATACGTACGCTCCACGCCATTGGAAAAGCGCAACTTCAGCTCTTCGACGCAGAACAAACGGCTGGTGGCGACGATCTCGCGGGCGAGGATGGTGGGTTTCTGGCGCATGAAAAGCTCCTTGGCGTGAACGCGTTACTATACCCGGCCTATCCTGATTGTTTACGTCGGATATCTTTTTTACCGCTGGAGAAGTTTTTTATGTCCCTGCTGCCCTGGCGCGACATCGATACCGTTCTGCTGGATATGGACGGCACGCTGCTGGACCTGCACTACGACAACCATTTCTGGATGGAGCACCTGCCCCAGCGTTACGCCGAGTTGCACGGGGTGAGTCGGGCCATGGCCGAGATGGAGTTGCAGCCGTTGTTCGAACGCAACGCCGGCCAGTTGCAGTGGTATTGCCTGGATTTCTGGAGCGCCGAGCTCAAACTGCCGGTGCGCGAACTGAAACTGGAAACCGCGCACCTGATCGCGTTGCGACCGGATGCGGACACCTTTCTGGCCGCCATCAAACAGGCCGGCAAGCGCGTGGTGCTGATCACCAATGCACACCGCGATTCGCTGTCATTGAAACTGGAAAGAATCGAACTGGCGCCGTACTTCGAGCGGTTGATCAGCTCGCATGATTACGGTTTCCCCAAGGAGAATCCGCAGTTCTGGGAGGCGTTGCAGGCGGACATCGGTTTCGACCCGGTGCGCAGTCTGTTTATCGACGATACGTTGCCGATCCTGCGCAGCGCGCGGAATTTTGGGGTGGCACATCTGTTGGCCGTGAGTGAGCCGGACAGCCGTAAAGGTCCGAAGGACACGGCCGAGTTTGCGGCTGTGGGGGATTATCGGGAGTTGATTGCCGGGCTTTAAGACCGCGTCGCCTGCATCGCGGGCAAGCCTTGCTCCTACAGGTCCGTGTCGTTCACAAAAAGTGCGTACGACACGGACCTGTAGGAGCAAGGCTTGCCCGCGATGGCGATTTCAGATGTTACTCAGGAATCCGCAACGACTGCCCCGGATAAATCTTGTTCACGTCCTTGAGCATCGGTTTGTTGGCCTCGAAGATTTTTTGATACTTGTTGGCATCGCCATACACGCGCAAGGAAATCGCGCTGAGGGTGTCGCCCTTCACGACCGTGACAAATGTCGCCGCCTTCACCACCGGCCCGGTCACGGTGATCTGGTCATCCACACTACCGACACCGGCAATATTGCCCACCGCCAGCAGGATTTTTTCCTTCTCTTCCTGACTACCGACTTCGCCGGTCACGGTGACTTTGTCGCCATCCACCGTCGCCTGTACATTCGGGTTACCCAGGCCGACCTTGCTGATGTGTTCCTTCAACTGCTCGCTGGCATTGGCGTTGCCTGGCGTCAGCAGATCGATAAGTTTTTCGCCTGCTTCTTTCACAAAGCTAAAAATACTCATGGTGCATTCTCCTTGGGTTTTGGGTTCCAGACGCAAAAGCCTAGACCAAGGCTGTTACTTGCGGTTCCAACCCGACCAATGACGCCGCTTCCCCCCAAGCGCTAGAATCCGAACCTTCCCGCGCCCTGGAGCGAAGATGGACATCAAGCAACTGAAATTCCTCATCGCCCTCGACGAAACCCGGCATTTCGGCCAGGCCGCTGCGCGTTGTCACATCACTCAGCCGACCCTCTCCATGCGCTTGCGCAGCCTCGAAGAAGAACTCGAGTTGCCGCTGGTCAATCGCGGTCAACGCTTCGAAGGTTTCACCGCACCGGGTGAACGGGTGCTGGCGTGGGCGCGCACCGTGCTGGCGGCCTACGACGGCTTGCAGGCCGAGGCGGCTGCCTGTCGCGGCAATCTGGTCGGTACGTTGCGTCTGGGCGTGGTGCCGCTGTCGAGCTTCGATCCACTGCCGCTGATGCAACGCTTGCACGCCGAACACCCGAACTTGCGCTTCGAACTCTCGGCCCTGAGTTCTGAACAAATCCTGGAACAACTGGCGAACAATCGCCTGGACCTCGGCGTTTCCTACCTGGAGCGACTGGACGGCGAACGCTTCGATTCCCTGGCGTTCAGCGAAACCCGCATGGGCCTGCTCTACGATCAGCGCTTCTTCAGTTTCGGCGAGGCGCCGCTGAGCTGGGAGTCCCTGATCGAACTGCCGCTGGGCATGCTCACCAGCGGCATGCATTTTCGGCAGTCCATCGACCACAACTTTCACAGTCGCGGCCTCACCCCGCAGCCGTTGCTACAAACCGATGCCGTCCACCAATTGTTACAAGCAGTGCACGGCGGATTTTGCTGCGCCGTGATGCCGCTGGACGGAGGCCTGGAAAAACTCACCGATCATTTGCGCCTGCAACCCATCGAAAATGCTCAAACCCTCGCCCGGCTGGGGCTGATCATGCGTCGCAGCGCCCCGCGTTCGGCGCTCGCGGAAGCCTGTTTCGCGATTCTTCAGCAATCGCTGCCGAGCTCTTGATCGACGCCATCTATCGGTAGATCAGTATTAGCGATTAGACGCGACAAGTTGACGCGCCTAGGCTTAAAGCAGCCTAAACCGTCGGTGATGCCTCATGAACGCCAAGCACCCTGTCTGCGCGGCGCCAGCCCTCGAAACGCCAGCGCCCGCCGCAAGCCAGACGTACAGTTACTGCGACCTTCAAGACACCGAATCAGCCAGCACCGCGCTGGCCGAAGAAGTCGCGTTGGCGATCGCTTATAACGGCATCAGTCAGGCGGTCATGTTGGTGACGCCGACGGACCTTGAAGACTTCATCGTCGGTTTCAGCCTCGGCAGCGGCATCATCGAAGACGCTTCCGACATTTATGACCTGCAACTCAGCGGCTCGGGATCAGCGCAATACGCGCAAGTGACCATTGCCAACCGCGCCTTCTGGAACCTCAAGCAACAGCGTCGGCAAATGGCTGGAACCAGCGGTTGCGGACTCTGCGGTGTGGAAGCGGTGGAGCAGGCATTGCCAGACCTCCAGATCCTGCCCGGCGCCCCCTTGCCACCCGCCGAATGGCTCGATGGTTTGCGTCAGCGCATCGGTGCGTTCCAGCCTCTTGGCCAGTACTCCGGCGCGGTGCACGCCGCCGTGTTTATGAACAGTCAGGGTCAATTGCTGATGGGCCGCGAAGACATCGGCCGACACAACGCACTCGACAAGCTGATCGGCGGGCTGATTCGCCAGAAGATCCCGACCACCGGCGGGCTGGCTATTGTCACCAGCCGTTGCAGTCTCGAATTGATCCAGAAAGTGTTGCGCGCAGGCATCCAGACCCTAGTCAGCCTGTCGTCGCCCACGGGCCTTGCCGTGCAATGGGCCCGTCGTCACAACCTCAATCTCATCCACCTGCCGCAGAAAAGTGCGCCGCGGGTCTACAGCCCTGCGACGGAGAACCAAGCGTGAGTCAACATCGTCAAGCCGACCAGAAACCCGTTCCGCGTTATAAGCCCTACAAAGGCCCGGCCGGTGGCTGGGGCGCGCTGGCCAGCGTTGCCCGGGCCTGGTTGACCAGCGACAACGCGCTGAAAAACCTGCGCATGATGCTCAAGACCAACAAGAACGGCGGGTTCGACTGCCCCGGCTGCGCTTGGGGCGACTCCAACGAAGCCGGCATGGTGGCGTTCTGCGAGAACGGCGCCAAAGCGGTGAACTGGGAAGCGACCAAACGCCGTGTCGACGGTGCGTTCTTTGCCAAACACAGCGTCAGTTCGTTGCTGGAACAGAGCGACTATTGGCTGGAATATCAGGGGCGTCTGACCGAGCCCCTAAGCTATGACGCCGAAACCGATCGCTACAAGCCGATCAGCTGGGAAGCGGCGTTCTCCTTGATCGCCAAACATTTGCAGGGCCTGTCGAGCCCGGATCAGGCCGAGTTCTACACCTCGGGCCGCGCCAGCAACGAAGCGGCGTACCTGTATCAATTGTTCGTGCGTGCCTATGGCACCAATAACTTCCCCGATTGCTCGAACATGTGCCACGAGGCCAGTGGTGTGGCCATGTCGCAAAGTGTCGGCGTCGGCAAAGGCACCGTCACCTTCGACGACTTCGAACACGCCGACGCGATTTTTGTCTGGGGTCAGAACCCTGGTACCAACCACCCACGGATGCTCGAACCGTTGCGCGAAGCGGTGAAACGCGGCGCTCAGGTGGTATGCATCAACCCGTTGAAAGAGCGCGGCCTGGAACGCTTCCAGCACCCGCAACACCCGATCGAAATGCTCACCAACGGCGACAAGCCGACCAACACCGCGTACTTCCGTCCGGCACTGGGCGGCGACATGGCGATCATGCGCGGCATGGCCAAGTTCCTGCTGCAGTGGGAGCGTGACGCACAGAAGGCGGGCGAGCCTGCCATATTCGACCACGACTTCCTCAATGAACACAGTGTCAACGTGCTGGAATACCTGGGCATCGTCGACGACACCTCGTGGGAGCAGATCGTCGAGCAATCCGGACTGACGCTGGTTGAAATCGAGCAAGCGGCGCGGATGTACGCCAAAGGCAAGAACGTGATCATGTGCTGGGCGATGGGCATCACACAGCATCGCCATTCGGTGGCGACCATCCAGGAAATCGCCAACCTGATGTTGCTGCGCGGCAACATCGGCCGACCCGGCGCCGGCCTGTGCCCGGTGCGCGGCCACAGTAACGTGCAGGGCGACCGGACCATGGGCATCAACGAGCGTCCGCCGGTGGCGTTCCTCGACTCCCTGGAGCGTCGCTTCAAGTTCAAGGTGCCGCGTGAAAACGGTCACAACGTGGTCGAGGCGATCCATGCCATGGCCGACGGCCGCGCGAAAGTCTTTATCGGTCTGGGCGGCAACTTCGCCCAAGCCACCCCGGACAGCTCCCGGACCTTCCAGGCCCTGAGCAACTGCGACCTGACCGTGCAAATCAGCACCAAGCTCAACCGCAGCCATTTGGCGCACGGTAAAGACGCGTTGATCCTGCCGTGCCTGGGCCGCACCGACATCGATATCCAGACCGAAGGCCCGCAAGCGGTGACCGTCGAAGACTCGTTCAGCATGGTTCACGCCTCCAACGGCCAGTTGCAGCCGCTGTCGAACCAGATGCGCTCCGAGCCGTCGATCATTGCCGGCATCGCCGCCGCGACCCTGGGCAGCAAACCGGTGGACTGGAACTGGCTGGTGGCCGATTACCGGCGCATCCGCGACCTGATCGCCGACACCATTGCGGGTTTCAAGGACTTCAACGAGAAGATCCAGAACCCGGGCGGGTTCTACCTCGGTAACAGCGCCGGTGCTCGCCGCTGGAATACCGCGTCGGGGCGCGCCAATTTCCGTCCGAACGTCCTGCCTAAAGATCTGGTGCATGAACGCACTCGCGCCACCGGCGTATTGCCGGACCTGATCATGCAGTCGATGCGCTCTCACGATCAGTACAACACCACGATTTATGGGCTTGATGACCGCTATCGCGGCGTAAAAGGTCAGCGTGATGTGTTGTTCGTCAATGAAGCCGACATCATTCGCCTGGGGTTCAAGCCGGGGCAGAAGGCTGACATCGTTTCGATCTGGGATGATGGCCGTGAGCGTCGGGTGAAGGGCTTTACGCTGCTGGCGTTTGATATCCCTGCCGGGCAAGCGGCGGCTTACTATCCGGAAGTGAATCCGCTGGTGCCGCTGGAAAGCATCGGGGATGGCAGCCATACGCCGACATCGAAGTTTGTGGCGATCCGGTTGGAAGCGGCGAGTGAAACCGGGTTGATTATGGCGAAGTCGGCTTAACGTATTGCCTGTTTTGGCCCCATCGCGAGCAAGCTCGCGATGACGGAAGCATATCCAGCGAATCTTCCGGATCAATCACTTTCCTAACGCCCACAAAAAAGGCCGTTTTTGCATGAAAACGGCCTATCCGAAGTAGCTAAAGACCGGCGAAAAATACTTAAGTTCCGGCTAAAAAACAGTAACTTATAGAAATGTGCTCAAGTCGTGTTACTCGTCGGATTTCGATTGTCACGACCATGACACAGCCTCAGGATCGCGCCGTCATCCCCTTGAGGTTCCTCTATGAAGTTCTCCTCGATTCTCTTGTTGTCCCTTGGCCTGGTCAGTGGCTTCGCTTCTGCCGGCGGCACCACCGAAGCAGGTGTGGGCGGCGCATTGGGCGGGGTTTTGGGCTCGGTCGTCGGTCAGTCACTAGGCGGCAGTACAGGTTCCACCATTGGCGCGGCCCTGGGCGGCGCGGGTGGTAGCGCAGTTGGCGCAGACAAACGCAGCCGTGGCGAAGCAGCCATTGGCGGTGCGTTGGGCGCAGCAGGCGGTAACGTGGTCGGCCGCAGCATGGGCGGCACCACCGGCAGCCTGATCGGCTCCGCAGCAGGCGGCGGCGCCGGTGGCGCGCTGGGTAACTACATGGGCAACAAGAGCGATGACGATGATAATGATCGTCGTTCCTATCGTGGTGGCCATGATGATCGTCGCTACTACCGTGGAGGCCGTCATGATCGCGGCCACCATTACGGGCATCGCAAGCACAAACATCGCTATCGCGACTGAGGTTGAATCACCTCGTTTACCGGTAGATCAAAAAATCGCAGCCCAAGGGCTGCGATTTTTTTTGCCCGTCAAACCACCAACCGCTGCAACGCCCCGCGCATCCCGGCAGGAATCGCCACCGGCTGATTAGAGGCCCGATCCACAAACACATGCACAAAGCGCCCTGCCGCGCAGGCTTCGTCTTCCCCGGCCTTGAACACCGCCAATTCGTATTGCACCGAACTGTTGCCCAATTTGCCCACCCGCAAACCGATTTCTATCCGGTCAGGGAAGGCAATGGAGGCGAAGTAATCGCAGGCCGAACTCACCACAAAGCCCACCACTTCGCCGTCATGGATATCCAGGCCGCCGACTTCGATCAGGTAGGTGTTCACCGCTGTATCGAAGAAGCTGTAATAGGTAACGTTATTGACGTGACCATAGGCGTCGTTGTCGTGCCAGCGGGTGGTGATGGGTTGGAAGTGGGGGTAGTCGGTGCGTTGATTCATGGGCGGCTCTCGTCTGGATGAGGCATTCCCACGCGGCGCGCGGGAGCGATCGAGTCGGTGAAGTCTACCGATCCGCAAACCCTTTACCCACCGCCGCCAGCTCCCCGATCAACCGAGCCGGTTTCCACTGATCACCCTGCTTGGTTTCCAGCTGCAACAATCTCAGATGAATATCCGCCAATCCCTGCTGGTCCGCCCAGGCCATCGGCCCACCCTTGTCCGCCGGGAAGCCATAACCGTTGAGGTACACCAGATCGATGTCGTGCGCCGATTCGGCAATCCCTTCCTGAAGAATCTTCGCTCCCTCGTTGACCAGTGCCAGCAAGCAGCGCTCCAGAATCTCCTCAGGCCCGATCTCGCGACGCTGGAAGCCCAACCCTTCGCTAACCTTCAGCACCAGCGCATCGACTTCAACATCGTGCTCAGCCTGGCGACTGCCCGACTCATAGTGGTAATAGCCATTGCCACTCTTCTGGCCGAAACGACCCAATTCGCACAGACGATTGTCCACCTGAACCTCAGGCGCATCCTGCCCTATGCCGGCCAACTGCCGAGCGCGCCACTCCAGATCGATGCCGACCACGTCGTACATGCGGAACGGCCCCATGGCGAAGCCAAAACCTTGCAGTGCCGCATCGACCTGATAGGGATAAGCGCCTTCGAGCAGCATCTTGCGCGCTTCGAGCACATACGGATGCAGCATGCGGTTGCCGATGAACCCATGGCAGTTGCCCGACACCACGCTGACTTTGTCCATGCGCTTGCCCAGTGCCAGAGCGGCCTCAAGCACCGCAGGTGAAGTCTCGGCACCACGAACGATTTCCAGCAGTTTCATGATGTGCGCCGGGCTGAAGAAGTGCAGGCCCAGGACCTGTTGCGGACGGCGAGTGACCGAGGCGATGGCATCAATATCCAGCGCCGAGGTATTACTGGCCAGGATCGCTTCAGGTTTGAGCAGATCGTCCAGTTCACGGAAGATTTTCTGCTTGAGCTCGAGGTTTTCGTACACCGCTTCGATGACCAGATCGACATCGCGGATTGCCGCGTAGTCAGCAGCCGCCATTACCCGCGCAATGCGAGCGTCCGCCTCGGCCTGATCGATCCGTCCCTGACGCACGTTGTGTGCGTAGGTGTCCGCCACGGTAGCCAGCGCCTGCTCAAGCATCTGTGGATTGTTATCGACCCACTGCACCGGGACGCCGGCGTTGGCCAGACACATGACAATGCCACGGCCCATGGTGCCTGCGCCAATGACGGCGGCGCGCTGAATATTGAACGTTGTCTGGCTCATAGTTGTTCTCTTGTTGGCGATCCAAAGACAGCCTTCACCATAGTCAGCCACCGCGAACTTTTGAAATTTATTCCTGTGATGAGCAACATTCAGCGGATGGATCTACGCCGGCAAATGCGCCTCGGCCCACGTCCGGACTTCGGCATACGGATAATCCTCCAGCGCCGCAAACCCGGGAATCGACCGTGCCTTGAGCTTGGTGAACAGCGGAACGCCGATGCCGCATAAAAACCGCGTCACGCGTTCCGCCGACGGAACGTTGCCGGTGTGCTGCTCATGCCTGTGGATAAAATCACCGCACAACGCCTCGAAGTTTTTATCCACAAGCGCCGGTAATTCCGGTGGCGTCGGCAACCGCGCCACATCCCCGTGACACACCGAACAATGCCCGCACTGCTGCGGCGCATTTTCATCGCCGAAGTACTCGGCCAGGCGATAACCCAGGCAATGGTCCGTGGCGAACAAATCCAGCATCGCGTGAATCCGCGCGATCTCGGTGCGCTCGTGCCGGGTGAAATAGGCGTGTAGCTCGGCGCTCAGGGCCTGGCTGTTGAAGTCCGTTTGCAACAGGCTGTAGACCTCGGTCATCTGCTTGCTTTCGAGCTCGACCCAGCCCTTTTCCTGGAAATAATCCAGCGCCTTCACCACGCGATTACGCTCGGCCTGATGCTGCTCATACAGCGCGTCGAAATTCACCGTGGCCCAGGTCCGCGCACGGTTCGATGTCTGGATGATCGCCGCGACGAAGTCCTTGCGCTCACCCTCGAAACGGGCCAGCAAAGCCTCGGGCTCCTGCAAGTACTTGAAGCGATATTCGGCGTAATAGGCGTAACGCGGCGCAATGATTCCGCGCAGCTCCAATTGCACCAGTAAAGTCTTGAGTGGCAATTGGCGGATGTTGCTTTGGTCCGCCAACGGCCCCAACAGAAATTCCCACTGCCCCTCGGGCGCGGCGGCTTGCAACTCGTCGAGCACATAGCGGATGCCATCCAGCTCAGGCGTATCGCCGTAGACGAAGTTTTCCAGCACGTTGAGACTGTCGCGGTTGGCCAATACCAGGCAGTCGGACGGCTGCCCGTCACGCCCGGCGCGGCCGATTTCCTGGCTGTAGTTTTCGATGGATTTGGGCAGGTCGAAATGCACCACGTTGCGGATGTCGCTTTTGTCGATGCCCATGCCGAAGGCGATGGTGGCAACGATGCAATTGGACTGCCCGCCCATGAACCGGCGCTGGATGGCTTCGCGTTGTTCGTGGGGCAGACCGGCGTGATAAGCCTCGGCCTGAATGCCGTTGCGGACCAGATGTTCGGCAATGTGCTCGGCGGTTTTCTGCAGGGTGACGTAGACAATGCTCGGCTGGTCGGGACGCTGGCTCATCCATTCGACAAGGCGTCGGCGTTTGTCCTGCCCGCGCACCGGCTCGACCAACAGATTGAGGTTCGGCCGGTAGAAACCGGTGGTCACCACATCGTCGGGGGCGATGGCGAACTTGGCCTCCATGTCGGCGATCACCTTGGGTGTCGCGGTGGCGGTCAGCAGCAGCGCCTGAGGGATGTTGAACTGGCGCTGATAGTCGGGGAGCTTGAGGTAGTCAGGACGGAAATTGTGGCCCCACTCCGAGATGCAGTGCGCCTCGTCCACCACCAGCAACGAGATCGGCACCTGCTGCAAGAAATTGCGGAAACGCTCGTTCTTCAGGCGCTCCACGGAAATCATCAAGATCTTCAGCTCGCCAGACTTGGCCCGAGCCATCACGTCACTGGCGTCATCGCGGCTCTGGGCCGAATCGATACTGCCCGCCGCAATGCCGTGGCGCTGCAGGAACGCCAGTTGATCCTGCATCAACGCCAGCAGCGGCGAGACCACCAGCGTCAGGTGCGGCAGCAGCAAGGCTGGCAATTGATAACAAAGGGACTTGCCCGAGCCGGTGGGGAAAATCGCCGCGGCCGAACGCCCGGCCAACACCGCGCTGACCGCCGCTTCCTGGCCGGGCCGAAACTGTGGATAACCGAAAACCTGTTCCAGGGTGTTGTGCATAAGCTGTCACTCCGTTGACCGCTGCGAAGCCCAAAGCCTAGCCGGCAAACGCAGCGAGTCGAGAAAAGGTCGGGGACCAAAACGATACGGGATGATACAGCCTCGACCCAAGGTCCTTTGCCACAGGATGAAACAAACGAAACACTTTGTTCCTCACGGTGCCGCTCAATCTGACGTTAAGGTCGCCTCGCACAACCACTGTCCGCGCACTTCACATCACGGCAGGACGCCTGATGAGCGCGGCACTTGAACAAGGAACGACCATGCCTCACAAACTGTTTTATGCAATCGCCCTGATCCTGACATCCTTGCTGCTGAGTGGCTGCGATGGGCTTCCCGGAGAGCCACCGTTGCTCGCTACATGCGACTCTCTGGAGTGTTCAGCCCAACAGGCTTGGCGAACATCCTGACGACCGCGGGGTAGATGGCTACGGCGCCATCACGGCCACCCGGAGCTGCTCGTTCAACACCTGCTCCTGAAACACCCGGCTCTTGCTCGCCCACACAGCATGGGCCGGACTGATTTCGCCAGTGAAAGCCGCCGCCAACTGACGCAAATCAGCGACGCTTCGCACGCGGGGGCAGAAGGGATCGCCGTCGCAGTTCTGGCTGGCGCTGCGGTAGGTGGTCAGCAGCCGGTCCCACAGCCCGTCACGCACCTGCCTGACCGACTTGAGCTTCACATCCTGCACGCCCAGTTGTTGTTTCAGGCTCTGTTCGTCCAGCGCTTCGCTGGCCAGCAATGCCTTGCCGAACATAAGCACTTCAGCACGGAAAGCGGTGTCCATGCTCGCCTGACTGGTCAGCGCATCCGGCCAACCGGTGCGGTCCATATTGGCCAGGACCATCGAGTTACCGGCATCAGCAGCACCTGCTGCGCGACAAATCCCGGCCCACAGCAACAAAATCGAGGCCATACGTAGCCATTGCATACTTAATTCCCTTTAAGCGTTGGACGGACGTTTCGAAACGTCCTACTGATTCTGGCGCGCACCATACAGAGGTTTGATGCGTTGCGCCTGACAAACCCGTAGGAAATTTGCCGTCTAGGGGTTTAGGCGTAAAAAACCTCGGGAAACGCGTAGGTTCGGTCCGAAAAGGCAGGTAAAACCCCTACAAAACCTGTCCATCGAAGCTGTATTGCCGCGCGGCGCCGTGCCCTTCTATAGTTTGCGGGCGCGGCTGAAACAGGGTGTCGACCTGCCAGCGAGACTGCCCGACTTCCTACAGGACTGACCTAAATGCAAGACCGCTACCGTCCACTCAAAACCAGCTACAGCGAAACGCCCGTCCTCGTCATCGACACCACGGCCAGCACCGGTGCCGTCCTCGACGCAGCGCACCAACGCCTGCGCGCAGCCAGCGATTTGCTCGAAACGCTTTATTGCCTGTGCTTCAAACAGGCCGACGTTAAAGACATCCCTCATATAGTGAATGCGCTTTATTTACTAACGCAGGATGGTTGCGAGCTCCTGGAAGTTGCCAAACAAAGAATAGAACACTAAAACTTCAAATACACACTACAACCCCGGCAACAACTAACCACTTCATTATTTAAATAACTCAAACTAGTCTGCACGCTCTTAAACCAAACAAGAGCACAACAATGACTACATTGACTATTTTCTTTTGCGGTACCGGCTCGACTAAATTCGACAACCAAAATTCAACTTACTGGAACGGCGAACTGGTTTCGGCACTGGCCTCCCATCATGCTGGCCGAGAGTTTGCCGAATGGATCGTCATTGACGGCCCTGGCACCAGCAACCTGCAAGCTGATGAGCTGTTCACCAAATCCAAGGACTACGGCCTGAGCGGCACGTTGTTCGGCAAGGGCTGGGAGGAGAACGTAAAGCACGCCATCAACATCATCAAAGGCCAGTGTGACTGGCAACGTGAAAAACTGACCGAGACCGAATACAACCGCCTGAAGGCTGCAGGCATTCCAATCGAAGACGTGATCGTCGAAGGCTCCTGGCTGTGGCGTAAATATAACTACGGCGACCGCAGCGTGACCCAGCAGAAGTTGCAAGAACAAATCATTAAAACGTTTCGCAAGGACGGCGTAATTCCAACAAAGGTCAACTTGGTAGGCTGGAGCCGCGGCGGTATTAGTTGCCATATGCTGGCCAATGCCATGTTCAAGGACAGCGCGCTGAAGAACATCCCGGTCAATATCTTTGCGATTGATCCGGTACCGGGCATCGGCAACTTTCAGGAAGACAAAGTAAAACTGAATACCAACGTAAAAGAATACGTCGGCTTCTACGCTCGGAACGAGCGCTCCAAAGGCTTCAGCTGCGTCATCCCACAAACGGCCACCGGCACCCGAACCCACATTTACCCGATGCCCGGCCGCCATGGCACGCTGGTTGGCAACGCCGCAGCAGACGGTGTCAGCGGCCCTAAAGCGCTGGCCGAACCCGGCCTGATCGTCCGCCACTTTGCCGAAGCGTGCCTGAAACGTTGGGGCGTGCCGCTGGACAAAAACCTCAACCTGACCTCGGCGGACCTGCAGAACCACCACAACGCCATGGCCAGCGCCGCTGTGAAATACAAAGCGATGGAAAAGTGCTCATACACCTACTTCACCGAGCTGGACCAAGGCGAGCGATATGTTTCGCTGGGCAGCAACGGGGTCAAGTTCTCGGCAGTGAAAGGCACGATCTACGCGCCAGCGACCGGGCTGACCACTGGCCTGCTGGATGTTGCTTCGTATCAGCATATTCGTTGAATTGATGGGAGCGGGGTTCGGCCAAGCTGATTGCGGAAAAACGCGAGAAATTGCGTCACGGAAAACTCCTATAGAAAGGGCCTAGCCGAGGTTCGGCCCGTTCCTACAAGCGGGGACTCTTTGTCGTCTATCGCCACCCGGCTGCTCACACCTATAGTCGGGCTGTCGCTGCTAATTCAGCGACTCGGGCTTGGTCACCCGACAAAGAGAGCGCACATTCCCAATTAATTAGAGGTGTTCTTCAGTGACCACATTCAATCCGTTTCCAAGCCGCTACCGCCCACTCGAAACAAACCTCACCGACTCCCCGCCCCTGATCATCGACACAGAGGCCAATCCGCAAGACATCCTCGAAGCCGCCCTCCAGCGCATCCGCGCTTCCAGCGACCTACTCAAAACCCTACATTGCCAATGCTTCAAAAACGGTGACGTGGAAGACATACCGCATATCACCCACGCCCTCTACCTGTTGACTCAGGACGGCTGCGACCTACTGAAAGTCGCCCAACAACGCATGATGGGCTGGAAAGCACCAACCTGACGCCGAGCGAAGATCGTTCCCACGCTCTGCGTGGGAATGCCTCAAGGGGCGCTCCGCAACCACTGTGACGCAGAGCGTCACGGGATGCGTTACCACGCAGAGCGTGGGACGATCAGATGAACGCAAAGCGTTGAAAGTCGTCATCAAACACAGGGGTAACCATGAGCAAGTTTTTTGATGAACTTGGAAAGCGTGCAACAGATGGACGAGATCGTACGGGGTGGGCGACGGCTTTCCCGCGAATTCCATGTTGATACGTTGAAGACGTTGCCACGCTCAACCTGGGAACGATCATCCTCCGCGAAGCATCAAAAATACCGGTCTATCAACCAGATCGTTTGAGCTACACTTGGGCATTGCACAAAGAGGCAGATGTCATGAGCGAACTGACTTTTCAGCAAAAACAGGATTATTACGACAAGGTGCGCCGTTCAAATTACTTGGCGAGCTTGCGTCTTGAAGGCTTCGACACTTCGCGTGCCGATGCTGAAAAACCGCTCCCATCGCGGGAGTCGGTACTCAATAAATATCGTCAGAATCCACGTTAATGGTGGATAAATACGGGGTCGGCCAAGACCCCTATTGCTACCCTGGCAGCGACGTTCTGCGTAACCTGCTCAACATTCATGATGAAGAGCAACTACAAAAAGCAGAGCGAGAACTCTCAGAAATCGCCGTCAGCAAATTCCGCCTCCTCCCCCCTCCGTACGACCTCAGCCTTTTACAGCATATTCATAAATCCTTGTTTTCCGATGTCTACGAATGGGCGGGACTATTGAGGACAGTGAATATCCAGAAAGGAGACACACTTTTCTGCACAGCAGACCGAATCGCCCCTGAAGCCGAGAAAATTTTTCGGGTTATGGAAAGTGCTGCTTGGTTCGTAGGCGCCAGTAAAGCGGAACTCGTCGTCAAGGTTGCTGAAACGTATGGTGATTTAAACGTAATTCACCCTTTTCGCGAAGGTAACGGTCGGGCTCAACGAATCTTGTTTGAGCAGATCATCATCAATGCAGGGTTTGCAGTTGATTGGTGGCTGATCAAAGACAGCGCATGGATTCCCGCGAACATTGATGCGGTAACCTGCGACTACCGTGGCCTCGAAGTTATTTTCGAACGTTGCATTGGGGATCAGTTGAATATGCCACCACTACTGAATTGACCGTTTCTGCCCCCGGTATCGGATAAATCCGCAATGAACCTCGCCCCCAACTTCCCCGACGACCACACCATGCATCTGCTCATGCAGCTGCTGCACGAAGAGCTAGGCCTGCCCGAACGCAAAACCATCAGCCTCACCACCTCAATCAACTTCGACCTCGGCTGCGACGGCATCGATGCGCGAAACCTGCTGGAAGCATTGGAAGAACAATTCGCCATCGACTTCATCGACTACGACGCCTATCGCTACTTTCAACCGGAAGGGTTTGATGTGTTTCTCAAGCGCAGAGCCAAGGGGCGTGGCGACAAGGTCCCGCTGACTATCGGAATGATTTACCAAGCGATCAAGTTGCAACGGTGGGATACACAGGAATTGGAAGGCATCTCGCCGAACGCGTAAGTGCCATTATTCTGGTCGTTTAGCGGCAATTCAGATGGAATATTGGCAGTTGTGCGTTTGACGGTTTAAACCGAGCGCCCACAAAAAAGCCGCCCCAAAGGGCGGCTTTCTCATTACATCAAACCGAATCTTACAACTTCGGCCCAGCAGCCTTGATCGCGTCGCTCACTTCAAACTTCTTGAAGTTCTCAACAAACAATCCAGCCAATGCTTTAGCGGCTTCATCGTAAGCAGCCTTGTCAGCCCAAGTGTTACGTGGGTTCAACAGGCCAGTTTCAACGCCCGGTACGGCCAGTGGCACGTCGAGGTTGATGGTGTCGAGGTGTTCGGTTTCAGCACCGATCAACGCGCCGCTCTGGATCGCTGCGATCACGCCGCGAGTGGTCGGGATGTTGAAGCGTTTGCCGACGCCGTAGCCACCGCCGGTCCAGCCGGTGTTGACCAGGTAGACCTTGGAGCCGAAGCCGCGGATGCGCTTGATCAGCAACTCTGCGTATTCGCCAGCCGGACGCGGGAAGAACGGTGCGCCGAAGCAGGTGGAGAAAGTCGACTTGATGCCGCTGCCGGAACCCATTTCGGTCGAGCCCACCAGTGCGGTGTAGCCGGACAGGAAGTGGTAGGCCGCTTGTTCTTCGCTGAGGATCGACACTGGCGGCAGCACGCCGGTCAGGTCGCAGGTCAGGAAGATCACAGCGTTTGGCTCGCCACCGAGGTTTTTCTCGGAACGCTTGGCAACGTGCTCCAGCGGGTAGGCGGCGCGGCTGTTCTGGGTCAGGCTGACATCAGCGTAATCGGCGTGCTTGGCGTCATCGATAACGACGTTTTCCAGGACTGCGCCGTGCTTGATGGCTTTCCAGATGACCGGCTCGTTCTTCTCGGACAGGTCGATGCACTTGGCGTAGCAGCCGCCTTCGATGTTGAAGACAACGCCTTCACCCCAGCCGTGCTCGTCGTCACCGATCAGGTAACGGCTTTCATCGGCGGACAGGGTGGTTTTGCCGGTGCCGGACAGACCGAAGAACAGGGTCACGTCGCCCGCTTCGCCGATGTTGGCGGCGCAGTGCATTGGCAGTACGTCGGCAGCCGGCAGCAGGTAGTTCTGCACCGAGAACATGGCTTTCTTCATTTCACCGGCGTAACGCATGCCGGCGATCAGCACTTTCTTTTGAGCGAAGTTGAGGATCACGCAACCGTCGGAGTTGGTGCCGTCACGCTCTGGCACGCATTCGAAGTTGGCAACGTTGAGCACTTGCCACTCATCACGGCCAGCCGGGTTGTACTTTTCCGGGTTGATGAAAAGGCAACGACCGAACAGGTTCTGCCAGGCAGTCTGGGTGGTCATCTTCACGGCCAGGTAGTGGTCTTCGGACGCACCTACATGTACGTGGGAAACGAAGTGCTCTTGCGCGTTGTTGAACGCTTCAACGCGGTCCCACAGGGCATCGAACTTGTCGGCCGGGAACTTGCGGTTGATCGGGCCCCAGGCGATGGAAGCCGAGGTGGACGGCTCGTCAACGATGAAACGATCGACTGGCGAGCGGCCGGTGCGGTGACCGGTGCGAACAGTCAGCGCGCCGGTATCGGCAAGCTCGCCCTCACCGCGACTCAGAGCTTCTTTTACCAGATCATCAACACTCAGATCGGTGTACACGGCGTTATTGGCTTGCGTCATGAGATTCCCCGTCGGCCAGTGGCCGAGTGTGCTCCAAACGTTTTGTAGTAGAAAGTCGTGCACTACTACCGCGACAAAAAGTGGGCCGGATTATGCCAGAAAAGCCCAAAAATAGTAGGGCCCTCCCGTCAGAACGGCGTTATTCCGGCACAAACCAGTGAATTTACCTGCGCTGAACCGTTTTAGTGACGGGTATCTGACGGCGTATCGACGCCCGCTCCAGCGAATAATTGAGCGATGTCGGCAGCGTCGAACAGGTAGCGCTCGTTGCAAAACTGACAGTCAATTTCAATATTGCCACCGTGTTCGATCACGAGTGACTGGGCATCTTCCAGACCCAAACTGACCAGCGCATTGGCAGAACGTTCGCGCGAGCAGCTGCAACGGAAGCGCAGTTTCTGCACATCGAACAGACGAACCTGCTCTTCGTGGTAGAGACGATGGAGGATGGTTTCGTTGTCCAGGCTCAGCAATTCATCGGCGGTCAGGGTGCTGCCCAGCGCAGTGATGTGCTGCCAGCTGGCGGCGCGTTCTTCTTCGTCTTTCAATCGATCAGCAGGCAGTTGCTGCAGCAACAGGCCACGGGCGCGACGACCATCGGCGTACAACCAGAAACGCGTACCGACTTGTTGGGACATCACGAAGTAGTTAGTGAAGCACTCCGACAGGGTTTCGCCATCGAGGTCGACGATGCCCTGGTAACGCTGGCCCTGGGTCGGGTCGACGGTCAACGCCAATACGCCGTTGGGCATCAGGTCGGCGAGGGTCGCGTCGGGGGCGATCTGGTCGGCTTCATATCGGGCCAGGCCACGGATTTCGCGCTCGCTGGAGCACTCGATCATCAGCAGCGGGATCGGACCTTCGGAACGGGCCTGGAGAATCAGCAAGCCATCGAATTTCAACGTGCCGACCAACAACGACGCCGCTGCCATCAGCTCGCCGAGCAGTTGCGCAACCGGCTCCGGGTACGGGTGTTTAGCGAGGACTTCGGCGTAGCTACGCTCCAACCCGACCAGTTCGCCGCGGGTGTCGCTGTCATCGAAGATGAAGCGTTGGGTGTAGTCGGTATCCGGTAAATCGGTCATAGGTCTGGGTATCTGAAGTAATGACAAGATGATTTCAAACAGCGAGAAATTGCGCCTCTGCGGCACCATTTTGGTGCGCGATGTTCAGCCGTGAGAGGCATTTTATGAACAATCCGGGTTTGTTCCAAGCAAGGTGGAAACTCCGCCGGTTGGCCTTATGCAATTTTGTGCCCTGTCGTACTGGCCATCTGGTTATGGCCTACGGGTCAGAGGCTGTGTGTGGTTTTCGACGAGTGGCGCTTTCACCCATCCAACGCGCTGCTGGCGATTAACCCGATATGGCTACACGTTTGGGCAATTACAAGTCTGCGTCCCTTCGATGCGGTGGTGGGTGGTGGGTGGTGGGTGGTGGGTGGTGCGTAGCATCTGACTAGTCAGGCACGCCTGGCGAGTGCTTCGCACTCGATCGCGAGCAAGTTCGCTCCCACAAGGACTGCGCAAATACCTGTGGGAGCGAGCTTGCTCGCGAAGGCTGCTTCACAGGCTACACAGAAGCAACTGACTTACTCGTCGTTGCTGCTTCCACGAAACTTGAACAAATCCCGTCGCTGCTTCTTGCTCGGCTTGCCATCGGTGCTCACGCCCAGTGCACCGGCCTTACGCATGGCCGCAGCCGCCTCGCGCTTGGCGATGCTGGCTTCGGTCTCGGCGTAGAGCGCCTGAGCCTCTGGTGCGCCACGGCGCACGATCGACAGCGCCTGAACCACCACCGTGCGCTCCTCGAACCCTGCGCGAATCTGAAACTCGTCGCCGATCCTCGGCTCCTTGCCCGGCTTGCAGCGCTCGCCCCGGCAATGCACCTTGCCGCTTTCAATCGCCGCCTTGGCCAAGGCACGTGTTTTATAAAAACGCGCAGCCCACAACCATTTATCGAGACGGACTTTGTCGTCCTCTTCCTGTTTTTGTGCCACTTGAATTCCTCTCTCAGCCAATAGTCGGAACTGTACTACCGTTTCTGTCGGGCGCAATAACTCGACCCTCCAGCTAGAATGCGATCTTGGCCGGATCACCGGCATGGAGTGATCGAGTGACTACATTTCCGTCTTCATTGACCTCGCCTCAGGGCGGGTGCCAGGGTTGTCAGCAAAGCGAGCCACTGGGCTTCGATTTTGCCTTCGCCTACCAACCGATCGTCGATTTGCGAGACCAGTCGATTTTCGCCCATGAGGCACTCGTGCGCGGCGTAAAGGGTGAAGGTGCGCTGTCGATTCTCGATCAGATCACCGAGGACAACCGCTACCGCTTCGATCAGCTCTGCCGGACCCGAGCCATTGAAGGCGCAGCGAATCTGGGGATGCAGACACATCTTTCGATCAACTTCATGCCTAACGCCGTGTACCGCCCGGAGCTGTGTATTCGCAGCACGCTGGAAGCAGCGAAAAAATACAACTTCCCCATCGACCGGTTGATTTTCGAAACCCTGGAAAGCCAGCACATAGATAACTATCGCCATTTGACCAATATTCTGCGTGAATACCGCGAATTCGGCTTCAAGACCGCCATCGACGATTTCGGCGCGGGCTACTCGGGGCTCAATCTGCTGGCTGATTTCCAACCGGACCTGATCAAACTCGACATGGCACTGATCCGCGATGTCGACCGTGATCGTGTTCGTCAGGCTATCGTTCGAGGGATTGTCACAATCTGTGCGGAGCTTAACGTTACAGTCATTGCCGAAGGGATCGAAAGCGCCGGAGAACGGGACTTCCTGGCGGACTGTGGAATTTTTCTGATGCAAGGTTACTGGTTCGCCAAACCTACATTCAAAGCGTTGGCTCAGGTAACTCCTGAGGCCTGGACGTATTAATCGCTGGTTTATTCCTATTGAAGACATTTGACCATTTGACCGTTGTCGGTCTGCGCGAGTGGGTGGCGCTCCCGGATTTGGGAGTCGCGGGCCTGCGCGCAAAAATCGACACCGGCGCCAGCACCTCCAGCCTGCATGCCACCGATATCGAGCCGTTCGAGCGCGACGGGGAGCAGTGGGTGCGCTTTACTGCTCACTTGGGCACGGTGGTGCAACTGCGTCACCGGCGCTGCGAAGCACCGCTGGTGACGATGAAAACTATCAAAAGCTCCAACGGCCACGCGCAGATGCGTTACGTGGTCAGCACCACCCTGGCGCTCGGTGATCGGGTCTGGCGGGTCGAGTTCACCCTCGCCTGCCGCAAGTCCATGCGTTATCGCCTGTTACTCGGTTCCAAAGCCCTGATCGACGGCCAGTTGGTGGTCAATCCGGGTATTAAATATGTTCAAGACAAGCCGGTGTTCCCGGTATCTACCTCCTCCACAGGTGTTGCATGAAGATCGCTGTGCTGTCGCGGAACCCGCGTCTGTATTCCACTCGTCGTCTGGTCGAAGCCGGTACTGAGCGTGGCCATGAAATGGTGGTGATCGACACCCTGCGCGCCTACATGAACATCGCCAGCCACAAGCCGCAGATCCATTACCGCGGCAAGCCGCTGGAAGGTTTCGATGCGGTGATCCCGCGGATCGGCGCGTCGGTGACGTTCTATGGCTGCGCGGTGTTGCGCCAGTTCGAAATGATGGGCGTTTTTCCACTCAATGAATCGGTGGCCATCGCCCGCTCGCGGGACAAACTGCGGTCCCTGCAATTGCTGTCGCGCCGGGGAATTGGTTTGCCGGTCACTGGTTTTGCGCACTCCCCGGACGACATTCCCGACTTGATCGAGATGGTCAATGGCGCGCCGCTGGTGATCAAGGTGCTGGAAGGCACTCAGGGCATCGGCGTGGTGATGTGTGAAACGGCGACAGCGGCCGAGTCGGTGATCGAGGCGTTCATGGGCCTGAAGCAGAACATCATGGTTCAGGAATACATCAAGGAAGCCGGCGGGGCAGACATTCGCTGCTTCGTGGTGGGCGACAAGGTGATCGCGGCGATGAAGCGCCAAGCCAAGCCTGGGGAGTTTCGCTCCAACCTGCATCGTGGTGGCACCGCCAGCCTGATCAAGATCACGCCGGAAGAACGCATGACGGCATTGCGTGCGGCGAAGGTCATGGGGTTGGCGGTGGCGGGTGTGGATATCTTGCGTTCCAATCACGGGCCGCTGGTGATGGAAGTGAATTCTTCGCCAGGGCTGGAGGGGATTGAAACCACCACCAGCAAGAACGTGGCGGGGATCATCATTGAGCATCTGGAGAAGAATGGTGGGCCGAATATGACGCGCACCAAAGGCAAGGGCTAAAGCCAAGAGCCCCCTCACCCTAACCCTCTCCCCAGAGGGTAGAGGGGACTGACCGAGGTGGCTTTCGCTATACATCGACCTGAGATTCCGAGTCGAACTCAGGTTTTGAAAAGCATGGAGATCTGCCCCCTTTCCCCCTCTCCCCTATGGGGAGAGGGCTGGGGTGGGTAAAAACCGGGTACATCCTTTACGTTTGAGACCGGGGACATGGTTTACAGGTATCAATCATGGTCAGGAGGTACTGACCATGCCCTGGAATCGAGAGTCCCCGATGGATCAGCGAGTGAAATTAATCCATGACTGGCTTAGCGGCAGTTACAGCAAGAGCCAACTGAGTCGACGATATGGCGTTAGCCGTCCGACGGTCGATAAGTGGCTTGATCGGTATGCAACCTGCGGCGTAGATGGCTTGAAAGAGCGCTCGCGAAAACCGCTGAGCTGTCCGCACCAAACCCGCGATGAAATCATTGCCACGTTGCTTGCGAAGAAAAGCGAGCACCCGGATCGCGGGCCGAAGCAACTGATCCAGCGCCTGCGCAATGCGCAGCCGCAGATCGCTTGGCCGGCTGCCAGCACCGCTGGAGAGTGGCTGAAAAAGGCCGGTCTGGTGATTCCTCGACGGCTGCGCCAGCCCCGTCCGCATGGGCCCGTGCATCTACGTCAGGCCGACGAACCCAATCAAACCTGGTGCGCCGATTTCAAAGGGCAATTCAAAACCCAGGACGGCCACTGGTGCTATCCGCTGACCATCACCGACCATGCCAGTCGCTATCTTCTGGAATGCCGGGCGCTTCCCAGCACCCACGGTGAACCTACGCGTCAGGGCTTCGAGTGGGCGTTCCGGGAGTTCGGCATGCCTGATGTGATCCGCACCGATAACGGCGCGCCATTTGCGTCGACAGGCTTGGCCCGCCTCTCCAGGCTGTCCGTCTGGTTCATCAGGCATGGTGTCCACCCCGAAACAATCAAGCCAGGACGCCCGGATCAGAACGGTCGGCATGAACGCATGCACCGCACGCTAAAGGCTGCCGTGCTCAGGCCGCCGGCAGAAAACCTGCTGCGTCAGCAGCTTGCCTTTGAGGACTTCGTACAGGATTTCAATCACGCACGGCCTCATACGGCGCTGGAGATGAAGACGCCAGCGGATATCTATCGCCCGTCACTCAGACCTTATCCAGGCTATTTGCCGGCGGTCGAATACGGGGCCGACGTCGAAGTACGGCGGGTGCGCAAGAATGGTGAGATCAAGTGGCAAGGGGCCCTGATCTTTCTGGGCGAGGCACTGATCGACGAGCACGTCGCGCTGAAGGAAGTGGCTGATGGCGTGTGGGAGTTGTACCTTTGCTCTTTCCCTTTAGGCAGGCTTGAACGCGGTGCCAAACGCGTATCAAGCCTGTTAAATGTGTAAACGATGTACCCGGTCAAATGTGTAAAGGATGTACCGGTCTCTACAGTGAGGGGTGGCTCTTGGCTACACCGCATCTCTAGGCAACATCAACCCAAGCGGCAACCGCACCCGCGCTTCCAGCCCGCCACCCGAACGGTTACGCAGCTCAACATTCCCCCCATGCATCGAAGCAATCCGCTTCACGATCGCCAAGCCCAACCCGGTCCCCTTCCCGCCCCGGGCACGATCACCCCGAGTAAACGGGTTGAAAATCGCCTCCAGCTCCGACGGATCAATCCCCGCCCCACGGTCCATGACACTCAGCACCACATACGGCGCGCTGGTATCCCCGGACACATAAGCCGCCACCTCAACCCCGCTGCCCGCGTGATGCAGGGCATTGCCAATCAGGTTGTTCAGCAACCGCTTCATCGACACCCGACGCAACGGAAATGGCTGAATCGGCTCCAGGCGCAGTCGCACTTTCTCTTCATTCTGGTTGTACGGCGCTGCGACTTCGCGCACCAGATCGCTCAGGTCTACCTCTTCCACCGACTCGTCGCGACCATCGCGAATGAACGCCAGGAACTGGTCGAGAATCGCGTCCATGTCTTCGATGTCACGGACCATGTCATCCGTCAGGTCGCTGTGGTCGCCCATCAACTCCAGAGATAGCCGTAACCGGGTCAACGGTGTACGCAGGTCGTGGGACACCCCGGCCAGCATCAACTCGCGCTCGCGGCCGGCCTGTTCGACGTCTTCGGCCATCTGATTGAAGGCGCGGTAAACCTCGGTCATTTCACTCGGCGTGTCGCTGATCGGCAGGCGCACACTGCGACCCTGGCCGAGTTGCCTTGCGGCATAGACCAGACGTTTCAATGGTTGATTGAGCTGGCTGACGAAGATCCACGCCGAGGCGGTGGACAGCAGACCGATAGCGAGGAACCAGCCGAGCACGTTCCAGATTTTCTGGCCGCGCAACGGATGCGGGTAAAGCGGCACTTTCAGCCAGCCATCACCCAGACTTGGCGCCCGAACCCACAGGGCCGGCGGCGAGTGCATACGCAATCGGACTTCGGTGTCGGCACCCAGCTCCGCTTGCATCTGCCGCTGATAGATCTCGCTGTAAGGCCAGTGTTGCTCACCTTCCGGCACGCCAGCGCCCACTACCCGGATCAGGGTCGCGGCATCGGCAATCTTCGTGCGGTTTTCTTCATCGGCCGCCCAATAAGCGCGTAGCGTCAGGGCGACGCCGTGGCTGTATTGGCGGTCCACCAGCACGTCTTCGTTCATCAACAGATAAACCAGGGTCAGCGCCTTGGAGAACAGGACGACGATCAGCACCAGCCAAAGGGTGCGGGAGAAGAAACTCTGGGGGAACCAAATGGGGGTTTTCATGGATAACCGCTAAACACTTGCAGGAGCGAGCGATGCTCGCATATTGCGGATCGCGAGTCTGCGAGCAAGGTCATCTGACCCGTTGCCCGCAAGACCCGCTCCTACAAATCACCGATCACTTGGTGGCGGCGCCATCCGGAACGAACACGTAACCCACGCCCCAGACTGTCTGGATGTAACGCGGCTTGGACGGATCGGGCTCGATCATCCGGCGCAGACGGGAAATCTGTACGTCGATGGAGCGCTCCAGGGCGTCCCACTCGCGACCACGGGCCAGATTCATCAGCTTGTCGCGGGTCAGCGGCTGACGGGCGTTCATGACCAACGCCTTGAGCACCGCAAACTCACCGGTGGTGAGCATGTGCACTTCGTCGCCGCGTTTGAGCTCGCGGGTGGCCAGGGACAGTTCGTAGTCACCGAAGGTCACGCTTTCGTCTTCGCTGCCCGGAGCGCCCGGTACTGGAGCCGACTGACGACGCAGGACGGCTTTGACGCGAGCCATCAGCTCGTCCGGGTTGAACGGCTTGGCCAGGTAATCGTCGGCGCCCAGCTCCAAGCCCTTGATGCGGCTCAGCTCATCGCCCTTGGCGGTCAGCATGATGATCGGGATCTGATTGTTCGCGGTGCGCAGGCGGCGGCAAGCGGTCAAACCATCTTCGCCGGGCAGCATCAGGTCGAGGACGACCAGGTTGAACACTTCACGCGCCAGCAGGCGATCCATTTGTTCAGTGTTCGGCACGGCGCGGGCGCGGTAGCCCTTGCTGACAAAAAAACGTTCCAGCAGGCTGCTCAGCCCTGGATCGTCGTCAACAATAAGAATTTTTTCGCCTTCAGCAATGTTTGCAGTGCTGCTCATTAGATGCTCCTTTGATCTCGGCGCGCATTATGGCGTAGCTGCCGTTATACGCACCGTGTGCATTGTTAGCAGATTTTTCCTTGATCGCCAGAAATCAGGCCTTTCTGCCTACAGCCTGCGATGCCCCCGAATGACAGAACGCTGGTTATAATGCGCGGCCTTTTGTGTCAGGCAACGTCTGATCATTACTGTAGGTGGCCGTTTTTTATTTTCATGGCGCCGGCAGTAATTGTTCGATTTCACGGGTCAACGGGATACCTGTTGATCCAGGTAGCGGCGCAGGCCAGGCCGCTCAACCAGACTCGCCGAGCCCTTAACTCTGCGCCTGCGAGCCTGCTTTCACAATTTGTCAGGTGGTTTTATGGACAGCATCAACAGCCGCATCGCCGAGGAACTCGGTGTACGCCCACAACAGGTCGAAGCGGCCGTCGCGCTACTCGATGAAGGCTCCACGGTGCCCTTCATCGCCCGTTACCGGAAAGAAGTGACCGGCAGCCTCGATGACATCCAGTTGCGTCATCTGGAAGAGCGTCTGCGCTACCTGCGAGAACTCGACGAACGGCGTATCAGCATCCTTGCCAGCATCCAGGAACAAGGCAAGCTGACCCCGCAACTTGAACGCGACATTAAGCTCGCCGACACCAAAACCCGCCTCGAAGACTTGTACCTGCCGTACAAGCAGAAGCGCCGCACCAAGGGCCAGATCGCCCTGGAAGCCGGCCTCGGCGAGCTGGCCGACGGCCTGTTCAACGACCCGAGCCTGACGCCAGACGCTGAAGCCGCGCGCTTCGTCGATGCCGAAAAAGGCGTCGCCGATGTGAAGGCTGCCCTCGAAGGCGCCAAATACATCCTCATGGAGCGCTTCGCCGAAGACGCCGGCCTGCTGGACAAGCTGCGCAGCTACCTCAAGCAGGAAGCCACCCTCAGCGCCCGCGTCATCGCCGGCAAAGAAGAGGAAGGCTCCAAGTTCCGCGACTACTTCGAACACGATGAACCGCTGAAAAGCATGCCGTCGCACCGCGCGCTCGCAATTTTCCGTGGTCGCAACGAAGGCATTCTGAGTTCGGCGCTGAAAGTCGGCGACGAACTGCCGGGCGCCATGCACCCGTGCGAAGGCATGATCGGCCAGCAATTCGGCATTCAGAACCAGAACCGCGCCGCCGACAAATGGCTGGGCGAAGTGGTGCGCTGGACCTGGAAGGTCAAGCTCTACACCCACCTCGAAACCGACCTGCTGGGCGAACTGCGCGACGGTGCAGAAACCGAAGCAATCAACGTGTTCGCCCATAACCTGCACGACTTGCTGCTGTCGGCGCCGGCTGGCCCGCGTGCCACATTGGGCCTCGACCCGGGCCTGCGCACCGGTTGCAAGGTGGCCGTGGTCGATTCCACCGGCAAACTGCTGGATCACGCCACGGTTTACCCGCACGTGCCGCACAACAAATGGGATCAGACCATCGCGATTCTGGCTGCCCTTTGCGCCAAGCATGCCGTGGACCTGATCGCCATCGGCAACGGCACCGCCAGCCGTGAAACCGACAAGCTGGCCGCTGAGCTGATCAAAAAATACCCAGCCATGAAGATGACCAAAGTCATGGTCTCCGAGGCCGGCGCATCGGTTTACTCGGCGTCGGAACTGGCTTCCAAAGAATTCCCGGACCTCGACGTGTCGATCCGTGGCGCGGTGTCGATTGCCCGTCGCCTGCAGGATCCACTGGCTGAGCTGGTGAAGATCGATCCGAAATCCATCGGCGTCGGCCAGTACCAGCACGACGTGTCGCAGCTGAAACTGGCGCGCGGCCTGGACGCTGTGGTCGAAGACTGCGTGAACGCCGTGGGCGTGGACGTGAACACCGCCTCCGTGGCGCTGCTGGCCCGCATCTCCGGCCTCAACGCGACCCTGGCGCAAAACATCGTCAGCCACCGCGACGAGCACGGCGCCTTCAAAACCCGTGCGGCGTTGAAGAAAGTCGCTCGTCTGGGCGAGAAAACCTTCGAACAGGCCGCTGGCTTCCTGCGCGTCATGAACGGTGACAACCCGTTGGATTCGTCTGCGGTTCACCCGGAAGCCTATCCGCTGGTCCAGCGCATCGCCGCTGAGACTGACCGCGATATTCGCTCGCTGATCGGCGACGCCAGCTTCCTCAAGCGTCTTGATCCGAAAAAGTACACCGACGAAACCTTCGGTCTGCCAACGGTCACCGACATCCTGCAAGAGCTGGAAAAACCTGGCCGCGATCCACGTCCCGAATTCAAGACCGCCGAGTTCCAGGAAGGCGTCGAAGACCTCAAGGACCTGCAGCTGGGCATGATCCTCGAAGGCGTGGTGACCAACGTGACCAACTTCGGTGCTTTCGTCGACATCGGCGTGCATCAAGACGGTTTGGTGCACATCTCTGCGCTTTCGGAGAAGTTCATCAAGGATCCGCGTGAAGCGGTGAAGGCCGGTGACGTGGTGAAAGTGAAGGTCATGGAAGTCGACATCCCGCGCAAACGCGTTGGCCTGTCGATGCGCATGAGCGACACGCCGGGCGAGAAAATCGACGGTGCCCGTGGTGCGCGTCCGGGTTCGGCGCCACGCCAGTCCCAGAACACCGCGCCGCGTAAAGAAACCACGGCGGCGGCTCCGGCCAACAACGCCATGGCTTCGCTGTTCGCCAACGCCAAGCAGTTGAAGAAACGCTGATGGACATCCCGGCCGGGCTGACCGAAAGCGCTTTTTTCAAGTTGCTGGGGTGTCGCTTGCACAGTCTGGAGACCGGGGTGGCGCAAGTCGCCCTCGGGCTTGCGCCAGAACTGCGCAATCGCGGCGGCAAGCTGCACGGCGGGGCCTTGTTCAGCCTGGTGGACATTGCCATGGGGCTGGCCTGTTCCAGCACCCACGGCTTTGACCAGCAGAGCGCAACCATCGAGTGCAAGATCAACTACATTCGCGCCGTCGCAGACGGTGAAGTGATGTGCACGGCGCGGGTGATTCACCCGGGCCGGCGCACGCTGGTGGTCGAAGCCGACGTGATGCAAGGCGACAAACTCGTCGCAAAAGCACAAGGCACGTTCGCTGTCCTGTAGCTAGTGATCATCAATTTGAGTTAATTTCGGCGCTAAGAAACCTGTGAGAGCGAGCTTGCTCGCGATGAGGGCGTGTCAGTCAACATCTATGTCGTCTGATGCGCCGCCATCGCGAGCAAGCCCGCTCCCACAGGGATTGTGGCGACTCGGCTAACTGACATTGGCCTGTGCTGCTCAAAAACCAGGCGAAAACGCCAGTTTCAACTTCACCCTTGTAGACCGTCTTGCCCACCCCCATATTGGGGCGACTGACGCGTGAAGGAATCCAACTTGAGCGAACTTCTCAACCGCCGCCTGGCTCTGCTCGGCGAGCGCGCTAACCTCTCTCTGCTCGAACAGTGCCTTCACGGCATCGAACGTGAATGCCTGCGCGTGACCGGCGAAGGTCGCCTGGCGCAAACGCCGCACCCGGAAGAATTGGGTTCCGCGCTGACCAACGAACAAATCACCACCGACTATTCCGAGTCGCTGCTGGAGTTCATCACGCCTGCCCTGCCCGACCCGGCGGATACGCTGGCGAGCCTGGACAAGATCCACCGTTTTGCCTACAGCAAGCTCGGCAACGAGTACCTGTGGAGTCCATCGATGCCGTGCCCGTTGCCGGCCGAGGAAGACATCCCGATTGCCTACTACGGCACCTCCAACATCGGTCAGCTCAAGTACGTCTACCGCAAGGGCCTGGCCCTGCGCTACGGCAAGACCATGCAGTGCATTGCCGGGATTCACTACAACTTTTCCCTGCCGGAAAAGCTCTGGCCACTGCTTAAAGAGGCTGAAGGCTTTGTCGGCACCGACCGCGACTATCAGTCGTCGGCCTACATCGCGCTGATCCGTAACTTCCGTCGCTACAGCTGGCTGCTGATGTACCTGTTCGGTGCTTCGCCTGCGCTGGACGCCGGTTTCCTGCGTGGTCGCTCGCATCAGTTGGAACAACTGGATCCGGACACCTTGTATTTGCCGTACGCCACCAGCCTGCGCATGAGCGATCTGGGTTACCAGAGCAACGCCCAGGCTGGTCTGACGCCGTGCTACAACGATCTGGCCAGCTACACCGACAGCCTGCGCAAAGCGGTCGCGACGCCTTACGCGCCGTACGTCGAAATCGGCACGCATCAGGACGGTGAGTGGGTTCAGCTCAACACCAACATCCTGCAGATCGAAAACGAGTACTACTCCAACATCCGCCCGAAACGCGTGACCTACACCGGCGAACGGCCGATTCAGGCGCTGGTGGCCCGTGGCATTCAGTACGTTGAAGTGCGTTGCCTGGACATCAACCCGTTCCTGCCGATGGGCATCGACCTGCCGCAGTCGCGGTTCCTCGACGCATTCCTGTTGTACTGCGCGCTGAACGACAGCCCGCTGCTGACCAATACCTCGTGCGGCAATGCGACCTCGAACTTCCTCAGCGTGGTCAAGGAAGGTCGCCGTCCGGGCCTGCAATTGCAACGCGACGGTCATCCGGTGGACCTGAAAGAGTGGGCCGGCGAGTTGCTGGAGAAGATTGCACCCCTGGCGGCGATGCTGGATCAGAGTCATGGCGGCGATGCACATAGCAAGGCGCTGGATGCGCAACTGGCCAAGGTCAAGGACCCTTCGCTGACGCCATCGGCCCAGGTGCTGGCGGCGATGGCTGAGCACAAGGAGAGCTTCGCTCAGTTCTCCCTGCGTCAGAGCCAGGCACATGCGGAGTTTTTCCGCAGCGAGCCGCTTTCAAGCGAAGACCAGGCGAAATTTGAAGACCGGGCACGTTCGTCGCTGGCTGAGCAGATTGAGCTGGAGCAGAACGAAGTCGGCGATTTCGATGTGTTTGTCGGGTCGTATCAGGCGAGCATTCTGGCCATCAGCAACTAAGCGGCGCCTGTCAAAAGATCGCAGCCTTCGGCAGCTCCTACGGGACGGTGCCAGGGTTGCGATTTTTTTTGCCCGCACCACGCAATTTCGGATCCACAGGCTACCTTTGTAGGAGCTGCCGAAGGCTGCGATCTTTTGATCCTTTAGAATATTCCGCTCATAAGCTCATTCGAAAAAGTTATTTATTTTCGGATTCTTATATCATTTAGTCTCCTTTTCACGCCGACTCTCGGTCGCCTGACAAGGAGCTTCTCAATGAAACTGACTTTCCCCCTTCGCCTCCTGGCGGCCGCGTCTCTGGCTGCGGTGAGTTTCTTTGCCCAGGCGGCTGACGTCACCGTCGCCTACCAGACCACCGTAGACCCGGCGAAAGTCGCCCAAGCCGACGGCGCGTACGAAAAAGCCACCAACGCCAAAATCGACTGGCGCAAATTCGACAACGGCGCCGATATCATCGCCGCCATCGCTTCCGGCGACGTGCAGATCGGTTACCTCGGTTCCAGCCCCCTGACGGCGGCAATCACTCGCAAAGTCCCGGTAGAAACCTTCCTCATCGCCACGCAGATCGGCGCCGCCGAAGCCCTGGTTGCCCGCGACGGTTCCGGGATCAAAACCCCACAAGACCTGATCGGCAAGAAAATCGCCGTGCCGTTCGTTTCCACCGGCCACTACAGCCTGCTGGCCGCGCTGAAGCACTGGAACATCGACCCATCGAAAGTCACCGTCCTCAACCTTGCCCCGCCAGCCATCATTGCTGCGTGGAAACGCGGCGACATCGACGCCACTTACGTGTGGGACCCAGCCCTCGGTGTCGCCAAGGAAAACGGCAAAGTGCTGATCACTTCCGGTGAACTGGCCAAGTTTGGCGCGCCGACTTTCGATGCGTGGATCGTGCGTAAAGACTTCGCCGAGAAGCACCCGGAAATCGTCACCGCGTTCGCCAAAGTGACCCTCGATGCCTACGCCGACTACCGCAAAGACCCGAAAGCCTGGCTCGCCAACCAATCCAACGTCGACAAGCTGGTGAAACTCTCCGGCGCCAAGGCCAGCGACATTCCATTGCTGCTGCAAGGCAACGTCTTCCCACTGGCGGCTGATCAGGTGATCACCCTCGGCGCGCCGACCACCAAGGCCATAACCGACACCGCCGCGTTCCTGAAAGAACAAGGCAAGGTTGAAGCCGTGCTGCCGGATTACGCCCCGTATGTCAGCGCCAAGTACATCACCAACTGATCGGAGTTAACCGCGATGGCTTTGCTTCAGCTGGAGCGCATCAGCGCACAGTACCCCGGCGCCGCCGAACCGGTACTGGCGGATATTTCCTTGAGCCTTGGGCCCCAGCAATTGCTGGTCGCCCTCGGCCCGTCCGGCAGTGGCAAGACTTCGCTGTTGAACCTGATTGCCGGTTTCGTCGAGCCTAGCGCCGGGCGCATCACCCTTGATGGCGTGCCGGTCAAAGGCCCGAGCGCCGAACGCGGCGTGGTGTTCCAGGACGATGCCCTGCTGCCCTGGCAGGACGTGCTGGCCAATGTCGGTTTCGGTCTGGAACTGGCCGGCATTGCGCGGGAAAAACGTGAACTGCGCGCTCGGGAAATGCTCGCTTTGGTGGACCTTTCCGGTTTCGAAAACCGCCGAATCTGGCAACTCTCGGGCGGCCAGAAGCAACGTGTCGGTCTGGCCCGTGCCCTCGCTGCCGATCCACGCGTTTTGCTGATGGACGAACCCTTCGGCGCCCTCGATGCCTTCACCCGCGAACAGATGCAGGAGTTGCTGCTGCAAGTCTGGCAGCGCACCGCAAAACCGGTATTTCTGATTACCCATGACATCGAAGAAGCGGTGTTCCTCGCCACGGACCTGATTCTGCTGGCGCCGAATCCTGGGCAAATCGTCGAACGCCTGAGCCTGGATTTCGGTCAGCGTTATGCCGCTGGGGAGTCGGCTCGATCGATCAAGTCCGACCCGCGCTTTATCGAAACCCGCGAACACGTGCTCGCCAAAGTGTTCTCCCAACGCAGCGCCGCCCAGCGGCAGGAGACCGTATGAGCAGCTATGAGATTCCGGCCGTCACGGTCAAACCGCACTCGACGGTGATTCCTGTTCGTCGCAGCCTTAGTACTCGCTTGATAAGTCTGCTGACGCTCGTCGCGCTCGTGGTCATTTGGTGGGCCGTCACCGCCACTGGAATGATCGAACCGCTGTTCCTGCCGCCACCCTCCGCCGTACTGCAAAAAGGCTGGCTGCTGGTGACCACCGGCTACATGGATTCGACGTTGTGGCAGCACCTTGGCGCGAGTCTCAGCCGAATCGGCTTGGGTCTGGGCTTCGCGGTGCTGACCGCCGTGCCTGTCGGCATCGCCATCGGCCACAACCGCATTGCTCGCGGCATTCTCGATCCGCTGATCGAGTTCTACCGCCCTATCCCACCGCTGGCTTATCTACCGCTGATCGTGATCTGGTGCGGTATCGGTGAGCTGTCGAAAGTCTTGCTGATCTACCTCGCGATCTTCGCCCCGATCGCCATCGCTACCGCGACCGGCGTGCGTACCGTCGACCCGGCCAAATTGCGCGCGGCACAGTCCTTGGGTGCGACCCGGGCGCAGTTGATTCGACATGTGATTCTGCCGAGTGCGTTGCCGGACATTTTGACCGGTGTGCGGATTGGATTGGGTGTGGGTTGGTCGACGCTGGTTGCCGCCGAACTGATCGCTGCCACCAGTGGTTTGGGCTTCATGGTGCAGTCGGCTGCGCAGTTCCTGGTCACCGATGTGGTGGTGCTGGGGATTCTGGTGATTGCGCTGATCGCCTTCGCCATGGAGATGGGCTTGCGCGCCCTGCAACGCAAACTGGTGCCGTGGCATGGCCTGGCTCATTGAATATTTTTGGATCTTAATGTGGGAGCGAGCTTGCTCGCGATAGCGGTGTGTCAGTCACCGCGATGTTGACTGACACAATCGCGAGCAAGCTCGCTCCCACAAAAAGCTCGGCGCCCCGGATTGAAGAGAAAGACCATGAGCAACCTGACCATCGTCCCCTTAAGCTACGCCCTCGGCGCGCAAATCAGCGGCGTCGACATCAGCCAACCGCTGAATCTGGAACAGCGCGACGCCATCGAGCAGGCGCTGCTCAAACATCAAGTGTTGTTCTTCCGCGATCAGCCGATCACACCGCAGCAACAGGCACGTTTCGCCGCCAATTTCGGCGACCTGCACATTCATCCGATCTACCCGAATGTACCGGAACAACCCGAAGTGCTGATCCTCGACACCGCCGTCACCGACGTGCGCGACAACGCCATCTGGCACACCGACGTGACCTTCCTGCCGACTCCAGCCCTGGGCGCGGTGCTCAGCGCCAAGCTGCTGCCGGAGTTTGGTGGCGACACGCTGTGGGCCAGCGGTATCGCGGCGTATGAAGCGCTGTCCGCGCCGATGAAAAACTTGCTCGAAGGGCTGACGGCCACCCACGATTTCACTCGTTCGTTCCCGCTGGAGCGCTATGGCAACACGCCGGAAGCCTTGGCTCAGTGGGAAGAAGCGCGCAGGAAAAACCCGCCGCTGTCACACCCGGTGATCCGTACTCATCCGGTGAGCGGACGCCGGTCTTTGTTCGTCAATGAAGGCTTCACGTCGAAGATCAATGAGCTGTCGGAAACCGAAAGCGAGGTGATTCTGAAGTTTCTGTTTGCCCACGCGACACGGCCGGAGTTTACGATCCGCTGGCGTTGGCAGAAGGACGACGTGGCGTTTTGGGATAACCGCGTGACACAGCATTACGCCGTGGATGATTACCGGCCGGCTCGGCGGGTGATGCAGCGGGCGACGGTGTTGGGGGATGTGCCGTTTTTCCGGTAACCCCTGACTTCTTTACTGTTTACTCTGGCCCCATCGCGAGCAAGCTCGCTCCCACATTGGATCTGCGTCGAACACAAACCCTGTGGGAGCGAGCTTGCTCGCGATAGCGGTCTGACAGGCGCCAGAAGTTCCGGCAAAGAGTATTTACTCAGCCGTCGAAGGCTTCTCCCAAAGATTGACCCCGCCCTCTTGGGCAAACCGGTCAATTTCCGCCAGCTCTTCGGCACTAAAGCTCAAATTCTTCAACGCCCCGACATTCTCGATAATCTGCTCCGGCCGGCTCGCACCGATCAGCGCCGACGTCACGCGCGGATCGCGTAGCGTCCACGCCAATGCCAGCTGCGCCAGACTCTGACCGCGACGCTTGGCGATCTCATTCAGCGCACGCACATGAGCGATGTTGGCTTCGGACAGGTGCGCCGCCTGCAACGAACCACCCCCCGGACGATTGACCCGCGCATCAGCCGGCACACCGTTGAGGTACTTGTCGGTCAACAACCCCTGAGCCAGCGGCGTAAACGCAATCACGCCCGTACCGAGTTCATCTGTGGTGTCCAGCAGGTCTTTTTCCACCCATCGATTGAGCAGGTTGTAAGCCGGTTGGTGAATAAGCAACGGCACTTTCCACTCTTTCAGCAGCGCGGCCATTTCACGGGTTTTAACCCCCGAGTACGAGGAGATACCGATGTACAGCGCCTTGCCCTGCTGCACCGCAGTAGCCAGTGCGCTGGCGGTTTCTTCCAGCGGGGTATCCGGGTCGAAGCGGTGGGAATAGAAGATGTCCACGTAGTCCAGGCCCAGGCGCTGCAGGCTCTGATCGAGGCTGGCCAGCACGTATTTGCGCGAACCGCCGCCTTGGCCATAAGGGCCGGCCCACATGTCCCAACCGGCCTTGCTGGAGATAATCAGTTCGTCGCGATACTGCTTGAAGTCTTCACGCAGCAAACGACCGAAATTGATCTCGGCGCTGCCATACGGCGGGCCGTAGTTGTTGGCCAGGTCAAAATGGTTGATGCCAAGATCAAACGCGGTACGCAGCAACGAACGCTGGGTGTCGATCGGCGTGCTGTCGCCGAAGTTGTGCCACAGGCCCAGAGACAGTGCCGGCAGCACCAGCCCGCTGCGCCCCACGCGGCGATAAGGGATGGAGTCGTAGCGGTTTTCGGCAGCGGTGTAGGTCATCGAATCCTCTCTTGTCTGTCTTGAAGTTGGTATCGACTGCTTCGCAAGTTGCCCAGCATACGCCCAGACAAACGCCGATAATCCTCGGACTCGAGAAAATGCTGAAACGTTTCACATATTTCATCTTTGCCGCCAGTTGATCGCTCTCACGTTCTGCGTAGGAGCGATCAACATTTACGCCGACAACTCACGCAGGGCAGCGGCAGCCAAAAAGCCAGACCTTGAGCTGTACCGCTGATCCCGCCTGACTGTTTGATCAATACGCTCAAGCAATTGCTCAGGCAGTGTGGCATTGAAGCGCACCGACTTTCCGAAGTAAGGCGTGATATCAAATTCGACCACCCCCCACACGCCGCCCGCGTAATCAGGGTTATCAAGATGAGCGTCGATCTCATGCACCTGCGGCAGTGGATCGCCATCGGCCACCAAGCCTTCGTAGTGCAACGACAGCGCTTCCTTCACGTTTTCAAATGCCTGCGCCACAGTACCGCCCGCGGAGAAGCAACCCGGCACGTCCGGGATAATTACTCCGTATTCTGAGTCGGCATCCTTGTGCAGAACGACCGGGAATTTCATTTCGGTAAGTCCTTCCTGTGATGTGGCCCGCTCGGGGCTTTCGTATCCGGTGTCGGGCCTCATTTCAGACCCGCCTGTTTCAATATGCTGTTGATCGTTCCTTTTGGAAGATCCGAGTCCGGGTGCTTTATCGTCACCCTCCCTGGCTTGCACAGATGCTTGTACTGATGATGGCTGCCTTTCACGGCCACCAGATACCAACCATCCTCCTCGATCATCCTGATCATTTCCCGACTTCGCATCACCTTCGTCCTTGTGGGCAGCATCTGCTGCGCACACTACGCGACGAAGCTCCATTCCAATACACACCATACACACTCTGATAAATATTAGCCTATCGTGCAGAGGCCTGATTTCCCTATAGACCAGCGGCTACTGTGCCCCCGCAAACACTTCCCCCAGCCAATCCACAAACACCCGAACCCGTGGCGACATGTGTCGGTTGTTTGCCAAGGAAATGCGCGGGCGCAACATCACCGTCAACGCCGTGGCCCCCGGTCCGGTGGCTACCGATCTGTTCCTGCATGGCAAGAGCGAAGAGCAGATCCAGGCCTTCGCCAAGATGCCTCCGCTGGAACGTCTGACTCAACCAGAAGACATCGCCCGCGTTGTGTCCTTCCTGGTCGGCCCGGATTCGGGCTGGGTCAACGGGCAGATTTTGCGGGTTAATGGCGGGCTGGTTTAACTATGCTCACACTGACGCCGCAATCTCAGGAGCACACGCCATGCACACCACGATCATCATCACCTTCGGCCTGATCCTGCTGGCGCTGATGCTGTTCATCGGCGAGAAAATCGGTTTCAGCCGCCAGACCCTGGCCTATAGCTTTGTCGTACTGTGGTTCGCGCTGACGTTGATCAACGGTGCAGTCGGCATGGTCAACGCAGGGCAACCCTTCAGCACGGAGCTGGTGGTCGGCAGCGCCGTATTCGGCGTGCCGGTGGCGGCAATGGTGCTGTTCATGGTGTTGAGCGCCAAGACCTGAAAAGGCCCGGCGCCACCGGTTCTCGATCAACGCACCAAATGCAAGAACTGCAGGTGCCGTTCGTACTGATCAAGGATGTCGTTGATGATCTGCTCCTTGGTGTAGCCCACCAGATCGTAGTCCTGACTGCCCTCGCTCAAATGCACTTCGGCACGGTAATAACGACGGTTATTGAGTTCCTTGGAACCCATGCCGCCACGGGCGAAGGACGGCGTGAAATAGCCGCGCATCTGCACTTGATAGATGAACGGATGCTCCTCGCCATGACCGATTTCCAGGCTGACGTTGTCGTTGGCCGGGTCCGGCTGAGTGACCACGTTCAAACCCTTCTCGACGAACACCGCCGAGACTTCTTCAATCGCCGGTCGCACCGTCGTATCGAGGAAGCGGTAGACCTCATCCCGTGACGGGAAATGCACGGCCTGACTCAGGCGTTGACGCCAGCCGCCACGCCGCGATCCGGACACCGGCGCCAGGGAATGCAGTTGCGCGATCTGCTTCTGCGACTCCAGGTAGAACGCCTTGTGCAGCCCCCACATCATCAGCAGCAAGATCATCGAGAACGGCAACGAGGTCAGCACCACCGCGGACTTCAGCGCATCGATGCTGCCGGAGAACAGCAGCGCACTGGTCACCAACGCGGTCATTGCGCCCCAGAACACTCGCAGCCATTTCGGCCCGTCTTCATCGGGATTGCCGCCCTTGGCGGACAGCGTCGACAGCACCACGGTGCCGGAGTCGGCAGACGTCACGAAGAACACGAAGCTGATGAACACCGTGACCGCGATGACGGTTTTGCTCCACGGGTAGGTTTCCAGCAGCAAGTAGAGGGTCATCGATGGGTTATCGATGGCCGACATGCCGAGGGCGCTCATGCCGTGGTTGAGGACTTGATCGATGGCGCTGTTGCCGAAGATCGACATCCACGCCAGGGTGAAGCCGAGCGGAATCAACAGCACGCCGAAGACGAATTCGCGGATGGTGCGGCCACGGGAAATCCGTGCAATGAACAGGCCCACGAACGGCGACCATGCGATCCACCAGGCCCAGTAGAACACCGTCCAGCCGCCCAGCCAGTCGCTCGGTTTGTCGTAGGCGTACAGGTCGAAACTCTTCATCGGCAAGGCGCCGAGGTAGTCGCCGATGTTCTGGATCAGGGTGTTGAGCAGGTGCTGAGTCGGGCCGGCGAACAATACGAACAGCAGCAACGCGCAGGCCAGCAGCATGTTGATGTCGGACATCACGCGCACGCCTTTATCGACGCCAGACACCGCGACGATGATCGCCGCGCCCATCATCAGCGTGATCAGGCCGACCTGAATCCACTGGGTGTGAGCGATGCCGAACAGGTAGTCCAGACCCGAGTTGAGGTGCAACACGCCAAAGCCCATGTCGGCACCGAGACCGAACACCGTGGCGATGATGCCGAAGCCGTCCACCGCGTAACCGATGGGGCCGTTGATGCGCTTGCCGATCAGCGGATAGAGCGCTGAACGCAGGGCCAGCGGCAGGTTATGTCGGTAAGCGAAGTAGGCCAGCGCCATGCCGACAAAGGCGAACACACCCCAGCCGTGCAGGCCCCAGTGCAGAAACAGAATCTGCATTGCCTGACGCGCTGCATCCGCCGTGCCGGCCTCGCCTTGCGGCGGTTGCGCCAAATGGGTCAGCGGTTCGGACACGCAAAAGAAGAACAGCGTGATGCTAATCCCGGCGGCGAACAGCATGCCGGCCCAGGACAGATAACTGAATTCGGGCTCGTCGTGGTCGGCACCGAGCTTGATCTTGCCGTAGCCGGACAAGGCGGTGACCACCACGAAGACCAGATACAGGGTCATCGCGAGCATGTAGTACCAGCCGACCGTGTTGGCCGCCCAGTTTTGCGCTTCCAGAAGCCAGGCGCCGGCCTGTTCAGGCATGGCGATGACGATGATGCCGAACAGCAAAATGAACGTCGCCGAGAAGTAAAACACCGGCGGATTCATGCGGACCTGACCGCTGGCGGGGGTGGGCGATGCACTCATGAAAGGTGCACCTCAAGGGGGTGAATCAGGGCAATCAATAACGGACTCGGCAAAGGCAAGCCTCCTGTTGTGAGCGGGCAGCAAACCGGCGGTTTAACTTGAATGAGCGTTCAAGTTAAACATGAATAGGGTGCTAAGAACTAATCGCAAGGCTCGGCGGTACTGTTCGTACGCTAGTTCAAGGATGGGTATGACGGGGGATTTGGAGGATTTTGTAGGAGCTGTCGAGTGAAACGAGGCTGCGATCTTTTCAAAGCACCATAAAAACCAAAGTCAAAAGATCGCAGCCTCGTTTCACTCGACAGCTCCTACAGCCAGCGAAGACAGTTTATCTGTCACCAAAAAGCCGGGGACTTACTTCTGCGTCCCGTCATCATGCTGCAGATTCGCCTGAGTCAGGTTGCTCCCCGCCGGCACGCTGCGGGTCAGCCAGACATTGCCGCCAATGGTCGAGCCTTTGCCGATAGTGATCCGCCCCAAAATCGTCGCACCGGCATAGATCACCACGTCATCCTCGACAATCGGATGTCGCGGTTGCCCCTTCTGCAACTGACCGTCTTCATCCGCCGGGAAGCGCTTGGCGCCCAACGTCACGGCCTGATAAATCCGCACACGCTCGCCGATGATGGCGGTCTCGCCGATCACCACACCCGTCCCGTGATCGATGAAGAAGCTGCGACCAATCTGCGCGCCAGGGTGAATATCGATGCCGGTGGCCGAGTGGGCGATTTCCGCGCTGATCCGTGCCAGCAGCGGCAATCCGGCCCTGTACAAATGATGGGCCAGGCGATGGTGAATCACCGCCAGAATCCCCGGATAGCACAGCAACACTTCATCGACACTGCGAGCCGCCGGATCACCGTGATAGGCCGCCAGCACGTCGGTGTCGAGCAGACTGCGCAGCCCCGGCAATGCGAGGGCGAAGTCCTGAATGATCTGAATGGTCTTGGCCTCGACTTCAGTGTCGGCCTGGGCACTGTGGCGAGCGGCGTAGCGCAGTTCGAGTCGCGCCTGAGCCAGCAACGCGTTCAACGCAACGTCCAGCGTGTGGCCGACGTAGAAGTCTTCACTCTCCTCGCGCAAATCCACCGGTCCCAGGCGCATTGGGAACAACGCGCCGCAGAGGGCTTCGAGAATCTCTGCCATGGCCGCTCGGGAAGGCAACTCGCGACCGCCCTGTTCGGTGCTGGCACGGCCATTTTGTACACGCCACTGATCACGCGCGGTGCGCAGTTGGCTGACGATGGTCTGCAGTTGCCAATGACTGGAACGCTCGCTCACGGTAAAAACTCCTCACGGGCGGCCGGACTGTCTGGCCGCGTTAACCGCGATTACTTTACGGCATGGTCTGGAAGCCGAATTAAGAACCGATTGTGCTGTGCTCAGCACTTTTTGGCATAAGGCCGATTGGCAGTTGCCCCGCTAAATAGGCGTGCCTATAGTCCTGTCATCTCCCTCCGCCAGTACGGACCCCATGATCAAACAACAGCTTGCCCGCTTTAATCGTCTCGACCTGCTCGGTCATCCTACCGCCCTGGAAAAACTCGAACGCCTGTCGACCTGGTTGGGCCGCGATGTGTATGTCAAACGCGATGACCTGACGCCGCTGGCGATGGGCGGCAACAAGCTGCGCAAACTCGAATACCTGGCGGCCGATGCGCTGGCACAAGGCGCCGACACCTTGATTACCGCTGGTGCGCTTCAGTCCAACCACGTGCGCCAGACTGCCGCCATTGCGGCCAAGCTTGGTCTGAGCTGCGTTGCGTTGCTGGAAAACCCTCTCGGCACCGACGACGCTAACTATGTCGGTAACGGCAATCGACTGTTGTTGGACCTGTTCGACGCCAAGGTCGAGCTGGTGGAAAACCTCGACAACGCCGACGAGCAATTGCAGGCGCTGGCCGACCGTCTACGCAACAACGGCAAGAAGCCGTATCTGGTGCCGATTGGTGGTTCGAATGCATTGGGCGCTTTGGGTTATGTGCGTGCCGGGCTGGAATTGGCCGAGCAGATCAAGGACACCGGGCTGCAATTCGCTGCCGTGGTTCTGGCTTCGGGCAGTGCCGGGACCCATAGCGGTCTGGCGTTGGCGTTGAGTGAAGCACTGCCGGAATTGCCAGTGATTGGTGTCACGGTTTCTCGCAGTGATGAAGACCAACGCCCGAAAGTCCAAGGCCTGGCTGAGCGAACTGCCGAGCTGCTGGGCGTGAGCCTGCCAGCGAGTTTCAAGGTCGAGTTGTGGGACGAGTATTTCGGCCCGCGCTACGGCGAGCCGAATGCCGGGACGTTGGCCGCCGTGAAGCTGGTGGCGAGTCAGGAAGGGCTGTTACTGGACCCGGTCTACACTGGCAAGGCCATGGCCGGGTTGCTCGATGGCATCGGTCGTCAGCGTTTCAACGACGGCCCGATCATCTTCCTGCACACCGGTGGGGCGCCGGCGTTGTTTGCCTATACAAGTTTTTTGTAAGGATCGAAGATCAAAAGATCGCAGCCTGCGGCAGCTCCTACATTGATCAGCGTTAACCCGGAATTTGCGCCGGGCATGATCCATGTAGGAGCTGCCGCAGGCTGCGATCTTTTCGAAGGCAACTTATATTCGAAAAAAGAATAACAAAGTTGATATTTATTATTTTCCTATCTAAAAGCGCCATCATATAGTCACGCCGCAGGCGAATTTGCAGCGAGACGCATACGATGCTTTAGGGCAGGATATTGCAGTCGTTCAAATCCCGAATTTGCCAACATTCCTAAAAGCGTCTTCATAAGAAAACACAGGGGCTTGTCATGAATTTTTCCGCACTACGACGAAATCTGCTGGTAGGTTCGCTGGGCCTGGCGCTGAGCGCCGGTCTGCTGGGGCAAGCGGTTGCCGGTGAGCAGCTGCAAAAAATCAAAGACGCTGGCGTGATCAACGTTGGCCTGGAAGGCACTTACCCACCGTTCAGTTTCGTCGACGCTGACGGCAAGCTGGCTGGCTTCGAAGTCGAGTTTTCCGAAGCCCTGGCCAAAGAGCTGGGCGTGAAGGTCAAACTGCAACCGACCAAATGGGATGGCATCCTCGCGGCGCTGGAATCCAAACGTCTGGACGCCGTAATCAACCAGGTGACCATCTCCGAAGAGCGCAAGAAGAAGTATGACTTCTCCGAGCCGTACACCATTTCCGGGATTCAGGCGCTGGTTCTGACCAAGAACAAAGACACCATCAAGACCGCCGCCGATCTGGACGGCAAGAAAGTCGGTGTAGGCCTGGGCACCAACTACGAACAATGGCTCAAGGACAATCAGCCTAAAGCCATTATCAAGACCTATGACGATGATCCGACCAAGTTCCAGGATCTGCGTGTCGGCCGAATCGACGCCATTCTGATCGACCGCCTCGCCGCGCTGGAATACGCCAAGAAAGCCAAGGACACTGTCGCCGCCGGCGAAGCGTTCTCCCGTCAGGAAGCCGGTATTGCCCTGCGCAAAGGCGAGCCTGAATTGCTGGCCGCCGTGAACAAGGCCATCGACAAGCTGCGCGCTGACGGCACGCTGAAAAAGCTTTCGGAAAAATACTTCAGCGCTGACGTCACCAAATAATGGAAGAAGCTTTCCAACTCGCACTGGACTCCCTGCCCTTCTTGCTCAAGGGGGCCTACTACACGGTCATCTTGAGCCTGGGCGGGATGTTCTTCGGCCTCATGCTGGGCTTCGGCCTGGCACTGATGCGCCTGTCGCGCTTCAAGCTGGTGAGCTGGATCGCCCGCATCTACGTGTCGTTCTTTCGCGGAACGCCGTTGCTGGTGCAACTGTTCGTGATCTATTACGGCTTGCCGCAATTGGGCATGGAACTCGATCCGCTACCGGCGGCCCTGATCGGCTTCTCGCTGAACATGGCCGCTTACGCCTGTGAAATCCTGCGTTCCGCGATCAGCTCCATTGAGCGCGGTCAGTGGGAAGCTGCCGCCAGCATCGGCATGACCCGTGCGCAGACCCTGCGCCGGGCCATCATCCCGCAAGCGATGCGCACCGCATTGCCGCCGCTGGGCAACAGCTTCATTTCGCTGGTCAAGGACACCGCGCTGGCCGCCACCATCCAGGTGCCGGAGCTGTTCCGCCAGGCGCAGCTGATCACAGCACGCACCTTCGAAGTGTTCACCATGTACCTTGCCGCCGCGCTGATCTACTGGATTCTGGCCACGGTGCTGTCGCACCTGCAGAACAAGTTGGAAGAGCGGGTCAATCGGCACGACCAGGAGTCCTGACCCAATGATTGTCGTGGAAAAACTGACAAAGCAGTTCAAGGGTCAAGTCGTGCTCAACGGCATCGATCTGGAGGTGAAGGAAGGCGAGGTGGTGGCGATCATCGGGCCTAGCGGCTCGGGTAAAACCACGTTCCTGCGTTGCCTGAATTTCCTGGAAGAACCCACCAGCGGCCGGATCAAGGTCGGTGACATCGAGATCGATGGCAGCCGTCCGCTGAACCAACAGCAAGGCCTGGTACGACGTTTGCGCCAGCACGTGGGTTTCGTGTTCCAGAACTTCAACCTGTTCCCTCATCGCACCGCCCTGGAAAACGTTATCGAAGGCCCGATCATCGTAAAGAAGATCCCGCACGCCGAAGCCGTTGCCCTGGGTAAAAAGCTGATGGCCAGGGTTGGTCTGGCGGGCAAGGAAGATGCTTACCCGCGACGCCTTTCCGGTGGTCAACAACAGCGTGTGGCGATTGCCCGCGCGCTGGCGATGGAGCCGGAAGTGATTCTGTTCGACGAACCCACCTCAGCCCTCGACCCCGAGCTGGTGGGTGAAGTGCTGGCGACCATCCGCAGCCTCGCCGAAGAGCGACGCACCATGGTCATCGTCACCCACGAAATGGGCTTTGCCCGGGACGTGGCGAACCGCGTGGTGTTTTTCGACAAGGGTGTGATTGTCGAACAAGGCGAAGCCAAGGCGCTGTTTGCCAACCCGAAAGAAGAGCGGACGAAGCAGTTTCTCAGCAAGTTTCTGAATAACGCTCACCACTGAAACACCGCCTCACTACTTGTCAACTTCCATGGACGGAAGTGACAACCACCCCCACTAAAAAATCTCCCGATATATTCTCCTCTCTTATTCATCCATCCGAACAATAGATAATTTTTTATTGCTGCGTGCGGTACATATATATGTCCTGCAACAGAATAACCTCGCCTAAAATTCGCCAAACCCAGCGCCCTCACCGAACTGGCCTTCGCCGTCAGCAACGCACTGAAAGCCCATAAAACAAGGTCAAGTTCGACAGATCGGTGCAGCTTATTAACTTCAATGCGTAGGATTTTTCTGAATAACACTAGATACCATACTTAACTAGCCAACTCTATTGACACCTATTCAAGCGCACTCTTATCTAGTCTCCAACAGGCGTTGAACGTCACACTCATTCATTATTGAACCCCCCAAATAGTGAATGACTTTGTTGCTCGGTAATTCACGCCTTTCGAACTTTCAGAAACGGACTTTCGCTGCAAGGCTTCAAGGAGAAACCCCATGACAAGCACTTCGAACAAACCCGAACTTGCGGCCCCGACCCTGGCGCAATCTCACAAGACCTGCATCAACATCACCTCGGCGGCGCACCTGCTGATCGATGTGGCGCCCTACTCCGGCATAGACGAAGGCGACCTGATCGAACTGTTCTGGGATAACTGCTACGTGGCCTCCAGAGTGCTGACGGCCGACGATGTCGGCCAACCGGTCCAACTGCGTGTGCCCGAGAGTTTCATCGCCAATGGCACCTCACGCATTCACTACCGGATCATGCAGATCGGGCAAGGGCCAACCCTTTCAGCCGCCAGACGGGTGCAGATCAAACTCGACTGCCCCGGCGGCCAACCGTCTGCGCTGTGCGGCGACGAAAACCAGAGTCTGGAGCCTGTGAACATCCCCGAGACCATTCGCCGTCAGGGAGTCAATCCGAACCAGATCAAGCGCGGCGTTCCGTTGACCATCGAGCCTTACCTGAACATGGCCGCCGACGACGAAATCACCCTGCGTTGGGGCGATGTGCGCATGGATCTGCCACGACTCAAGGCCGGCGATGTGGGCCAGCCGATCCAGGTCTGGGTGCCGCCGGCGATCATTCTCGAAGCCGGCGAAGACCTGCGGCTGGAAGTGACTTACTGCATCCTCGACCGGGTGGGCAACAACTCCCGCTGGGCACCACCGCGCAGGCTGAAGATCGGTTGTGCCAATCCGTATTTGAAGGCCCGGCCGAAAGAGATGCTCATGGCCGCCGAACCCCGCAAACACTGAGATTCCTTGTAGCAGCTGGCGAAGCCTGCGTTCGGCTGCGCAGCAGTCGTGAAATCAGACACTGCGGTCATTCAGTTAAACCGCGAGCTCAGGTTTGACGACTGCTGCGCAGCCGAACGCAGGCTTCGCCAGCTGCTACATGACTCTGAGGCACCGCCTTCTATGCATATTCCTAAAAGTTAGTTTATTAATTTTTTATACACGCTTAGGGTATATGCACCGGACCACCGGACATTCTTGTTTTCGTTCGTCGCAACCATCGCGACGTTTCCATGAGATGTGAGGTAGGTATGGTCCGGAACACAATCACCCCAGTGCAGATCGCCAGGGCATTGCGTGCAGCCAAGGAGCGGCACTGATGTCCAGTCTGGCAGATGCAATCGTCCAGAGTGATCTGGACATCGCCCCGTTGTTGTTGCCCGCGCAGGTCTTGCGTAACGACGCACAAGCCATCAAGGCCGCCCATGAGCTGGCGCAAGTCGCCCGTCTGCAAGCAGCCAAACGCGACCAGCAGCGCAAGCTGCCGTGGTCGGAAATCGAACAGTTCACTCGCAGCGGCCTAGGCAGCATTGCCATCCCGCGTGAGTACGGGGGCCCGCAGGTTTCATTCGTCACCGTAGCCGACGTATTCGCGATCATTTCCGCGGCCGACCCGGCATTGGGGCAGATCCCGCAGAACCAGTTCGGCATTCTCAACCTGGTGCTCGGCAGCGCCACTGAATCGCAAAAAAAGCAGCTGTTCAAAAGCGTGCTCGACGGCTGGCGAATCGGTAACGCGGGACCTGAACGCGGCACCAAAAACACCCTTGAACTCAAGGCGCGAATCACCGCCAGCGGCGACGGCTTCGTCCTCAACGGGCAGAAGTTCTATTCCACCGGCGCCCTGTTCGCCCACTGGGTCGCCGTCAAGGCGCTGAACGACGATGGCAAGCAGGTTCTGGCTTTCGTTCGCCGCGGTACACCAGGCCTGCGCATCGTGGATGACTGGTCAGGCTTCGGCCAACGCACCACCGCCAGCGGCACCATTTTGCTCAACAACGTGCAGGTCGACGCCGAGCTGGTGGTGGATAACTGGAAGATCAATGACAGCCCGAATATTCAGGGTGCCGTGTCGCAGCTGATTCAAGCGGCCATTGACGCCGGCATCGCCCGGGGCGCCATCGACGACGCCATCGCGTTCGTGAAAACCCGTGCACGGCCGTGGATTGACGCCAAGGTCGAACGGGCCAGCGACGACCTGTATGTGATCGCCGACATCGGCAAACTGAAGATCGAACTGCACGCCGCCGAAGCGCTGCTGCGCAAGGCCGGGCAAGTGCTCGATCAAGTCAACGCCGCGCCGCTCACCGCCGAGTCCGCCGCCCGCGCCTCGATTGCCGTGGCCGAAGCCAAAGTGCTGACCACCGAGATCTCGCTGCTGGCCAGCGAAAAGCTTTTCGAACTGGCCGGCAGCCGCGCCACCCTCGCCGAATTCAACCTCGATCGCCACTGGCGCAACGCCCGCGTGCACACGCTGCACGACCCGGTGCGCTGGAAATATCACGCAGTCGGCACTTACCACTTGAACGGCACGCTGCCCGCCCGGCATTCCTGGATTTAACGACCAGAACGCTTTTGACCAGATCTCTGGAGAAACACATGACTCTTTCTCACCACGTCGCGGTCATAACCAGCGATGAGCAAGCCCTGATCGTCGCCAGTGACCTGGCCGAAGATTTCAAACGCGACAGTGCCCTGCGCGACCGCGAACGCCGTTTGCCACACCCGGAACTGGAAGTGTTTTCCCGCTCGGGTCTTTGGGGCATCAGCGTGCCAAAAGAATACGGCGGTGCCGGGGTTTCCAACGTCACGCTGGCCAAGGTAATCGCCTTGATTGCCCAGGCTGACGGTTCCCTCGGCCAGATCCCGCAGAACCATTTCTACGCGCTCGAAGTGTTGCGGGTGAACGGCAGCGAAGAGCAGAAAAAACGCCTGTACGCAGAAGTGCTGGCCGGCCAACGCTTCGGCAATGCCCTCGCGGAACTCGGCACCAAAACCGCCCACGACCGCGTCACCAGCCTGACCCGCGACGGTGACGGTTACCGCATCAACGGCCGCAAGTTTTACGCCACGGGTGCGATTTATGCCCAGCGCATTCCGACGTCGGTCGTGGACGAAAACGGCGTTCAGCAACTCGCTTTCGTCCCTCGTAACGCCAAGGGTCTGACAGTGATCGACGACTGGAGCGGCTTTGGCCAGCGCACCACCGGCAGCGGTTCGGTGGTGTTTGAAGATGTTTACGTCGCCGCCGAAGACGTGATCCCGTTTCAGAGCGCGTTCGAGCGCCCGACCACCGTTGGCCCGCTGGCGCAGATTCTTCATGCCGCTATCGACACCGGTATCGCCCGCGCCGCCTATGAAGATGCGCTGCACTTCGTGCGCACCAAGACCCGGCCGTGGATCGATTCCGGCAACGACAAAGCCACCGAGGACCCGCTGACCATCAAGAGCTTCGGCCACTTGAGCATTCGTCTGCACGCCGCCGAAGCCTTGCTGGAACGCTCCGGCGAATTCCTCGACAAGGCTCAGGCCACGACCAATGCCCAGACCGTCGCCGCCGCGTCGATTGCTGTCGCCGAAGCCCGCGCCATCAGCACCGAGATTTCCCTCGCCGCTGGCAGCACGCTGTTTGAACTGGCCGGCAGCCAGGCAACCCTGATCGAACATGGTCTGGATCGTCACTGGCGCAACGCCCGAGTGCACACCCTGCACGACCCTGTGCGCTGGAAGTATCACGCGGTCGGCAATTACTACCTCAACGATGAAAACCCGCCATTGCGGGGGACCATCTGATGGCCGATGCCAAAAAGAAGATCCTGCTCAATGCGTTCAACATGAATTGCATCGGGCACATCAACCATGGCCTGTGGACGCATCCACGGGATAACTCCACTCAGTACAAAACGATCGAATACTGGACCGAACTGGCACAGTTGCTGGAGCGTGGGCTGTTCGACGGTCTGTTCATCGCTGACATCGTCGGCGTGTACGACGTCTATCAAAACTCGGTAGACGTGCCGCTCAAAGAATCAATCCAGTTGCCAGTCAATGACCCGCTGCTGCTGGTTTCGGCGATGGCCGCAGTGACAAAAAACCTTGGCTTCGGCCTCACCGCCAACCTGACTTACGAACCGCCGTATCTGTTCGCCCGACGTATGTCGACGCTCGATCACCTGAGTCGCGGCCGGGTCGGCTGGAACATCGTCACCGGCTACCTCGACAGCGCCGCCAAGGCCATGGGTTTGAGCGAACAGGTGGAACACGACCGTCGTTACGACCAGGCCGATGAATACCTGCAAGTGCTCTACAAACTCTGGGAAGGCAGCTGGGAAAACGGCGCGGTGCTTAACGATCCGCAGCAGCGGATCTACGCGCAGCCCGAGAAAGTGCACAAGGTCGAGCACAAGGGCGAGTTCTATCAGGTCGAGGGTTATCACCTCTGCGAACCCTCGCCGCAGCGCACACCCGTGCTGTTCCAGGCCGGCAGTTCGGATCGCGGCTTGCTGTTCGCCGGGCGACATGCCGAGTGCGTGTTCATCAGCGGCCAGAACAAACCGTCGACCAAGGTTCAAGTGGACAAGGTGCGCGCCAGTGCCGTCGAGGCCGGGCGCAATCCCGAGGACATCAAGGTGTTCATGGGGCTGAACGTGATTGTCGGCGCCACCGAAGAGCTGGCCTGGGCCAAGCACGCCGAGTACTTGAGCTACGCCAGCGCCGAGGCCGGCGTGGCGCATTTCTCGGCCTCCACAGGGATCGATTTCTCCGAGTACGAAATCGACGAACCGATCCAGTACGTGAAGAGCAACGCGATCCAGTCCGCCACCAAGAACCTGCAAAACAACGACTGGACTCGCCGCAAATTACTCGAGCAACACGCCCTCGGTGGTCGCTACATCACTGTGATTGGGTCGCCTGAGCAAGTGGCTGATGAGCTGGAATCGTGGATCGCCGAGACCGGTCTGGATGGCTTCAACCTGACGCGAATAGTCACGCCGGAAAGCTATGCAGATTTCATCGATTTGGTGATTCCGGAGTTGCAACGACGCGGGTCGTACAAGACCGCTTACGACAACGGCAGCCTGCGGGAAAAGCTGTTTCACGGAGAGGCGCATTTGCCTGAGCAACACACTGGATCAGCGTTTCGACGTTAAAAGCATCGCGAGCAAGCTCGCTCCCACATTGGATCTCGGGTGTTCACACAACTCCTGTGGGAGCGAGCCTGCTCGCGATGAGGCCCGACCAAACACCACACATCTATGCACTGACTGGAAACCTCATCATGACCAAGAACTACCTCTCTCACCCAGTCAAAGCACTGGCCCTGGCCCTCGGCCTTTTCAGCTCCATCACCTTCGCCGCCGACGCGCCGCTGAAAGTCGGCACCACCGCCGCTTTCGCCATTCCCCTGGAAGCTGCCGTCGAAGAAGCCAAGAAACAAGGCCTGCAAGTCGACCTGGTGGAGTTCAGCGACTGGATCGCCCCTAACGTCAGCCTCGCTGCCGGCGACATCGACGTGAACTACTTCCAGCACGTCCCGTTCCTGGAGAACGCCAAGGCCGCCGCCGGTTTTGACCTCGTGCCGTTCGCGCCGGGAATCATCAACAACGTCGGCCTCTACTCGAAGAAATACAAAAGCTTCGACGAGCTACCGGAAGGCGCCAGCGTGGCGATCGCCAATGACCCGATCAACAGCGGTCGTGGCTTGCAACTGTTGGCCAAGGCCGGGCTGATCACGCTTAAACCAGGTGTCGGCTACAAGGCCACCGAAGAAGACATCATCGCCAATCCGAAGAAAATCAAAATCCTGCAGGTCGAAGCCGTGCAACTGGTACGCGCCTATGACGACGCCGATCTGGTCCAGGGTTACCCAGCCTACATCCGCTTGTCGAAGACCTTCGATGCTGGCTCCGCCCTGCTGTTCGACGGTCTCGATCACAAGGAATACGTGATCCAGTTCGTGATCCAGCCGAAAAGCAAAACCGACCCGCGCCTGATCAAATTCGTCGACATCTACCAGCATTCGCCGGCCGTTCGTGCAGCGCTGGATAAGGCCCACGGCAAGCTCTACCAAGCTGGCTGGGAAAGCTGAATATGACGGCAGCCACTCAACTGCGACTGGAGATTCCAGAGCCCCACAAAATCGAACAAACCGAACTGCATCCGCAGCTCAACCGCGCTCACGTACGCTTCATCGGCCTGGGCAAAACCTACAACGGTCAGCAAGGTCCGGTCGCAGCGCTGCACGGCATCGACCTGGCGATCCAGCGCGGCGAAGTGTTCGGCATCATCGGCCGCAGCGGCGCCGGCAAGTCGTCGCTGATCCGCACCATCAACCGCCTGGAACAACCGAGCACGGGACGCGTGCTGATCGATCAGGTCGACATCGGCGAGTTCGATGAAGACCGCCTGGTGGCGCTGCGTCGGCGCATCGGCATGATCTTCCAGCACTTCAACCTGATGTCGGCCAAGACGGTTTGGCAGAACGTCGAATTGCCGCTGAAAGTCGCCGGTGTGCCCAAGGAAAAACGCGAGCAGAAAGTCCGCGAATTGCTGGAACTGGTGGGCCTGCAGGAGAAACACAAGGCCTACCCGGCGCAGCTTTCCGGCGGGCAGAAACAGCGCGTTGGCATCGCCCGCGCCTTGGTGCATGACCCGGCGATTCTGCTGTGCGACGAAGCCACTTCGGCGCTGGACCCGGAAACCACACAATCGATCCTCGGCCTGCTGCGCGAGATCAATCAACGCCTGGGCCTGACCATCGTGCTGATCACCCACGAGATGGCGGTGATTCGCGATATCTGTGATCGGGTCGTGGTGCTGGAACACGGGCGAATCGTCGAACAAGGGCCGGTCTGGGAAGTCTTTGGCAACCCCCAGCACGAGGTCAGCAAAACCTTGCTGGCGCCGTTGCAACACGGTTTGCCGGAAGAACTGCAAAGCCGCTTGCAGCCACACCCACAGTCCTCGGACGCCGCTGTTGTGCTGCGTTTGCAGTTCACCGGCAGCGCCAGCGATGAGCCCGACTTGGCCGCGTTGTTCAGTGCCCTCGGTGGTCGCGTGCGCTTGTTGCAAGGTGGCGTGGAACGGATTCAGGGCCATGCCCTTGGGCAATTGCTGCTGGCGGTGACCGGTTCGTCCCTCGGCGCAGAGGAATTGCGTCAACGCGCCGGCAACTGGGCGCAACAGGTGGAGGTGCTGGGTTATGTGGTTTGATCGCTTGCTGCAAGGCTTCATCGACACCTTTTTGATGGTTGGCGTGTCGTCATTGATCGCGCTGCTGGCGGGCATTCCTCTGGCGGTGATTCTGGTCACCAGCTCCAAGGGCGGGATCTATGAAGCGCCGGCGCTGAACCGTGCGCTGGGCGCGTTCGTGAACCTGTTCCGCTCGATTCCGTTTCTGATTTTGATGGTGGCGCTGATTCCGTTTACGCGGTTGATCGTCGGCACCACGTACGGCGTCTGGGCGGCAGTGGTGCCGCTGACCATCGCTGCCACGCCGTTCTTTGCGCGCATTGCCGAAGTCAGTTTGCGTGAGGTTGATCACGGGTTGATCGAAGCGGCGCAGGCGATGGGTTGTCGGCGCTGGCACATCGTTTGGCATGTGTTGTTGCCCGAGTCGCTGCCGGGGATTGTCGGCGGTTTCACCATCACCCTGGTGACCATGATCAACTCATCGGCCATGGCGGGGGCGATTGGTGCCGGCGGGTTGGGTGACATCGCTTATCGGTACGGGTATCAGCGGTTTGATAGCCAGATCATGTTGACGGTGATTGTGTTGCTGGTGGTGTTGGTGGCGGCGATTCAATTGGGCGGGGATCGGTTGGCGCGGGGGCTCAACAAGCGCTGAGCCTGGCTCAAGTCATTGGTCGTCAGTTGTATCGCTATCGCGAGCAAGCTCGCTCCCACATTTAATCTTCGGTGAACACAAAATTTGTGTTCGGCGCGGTCCAGTGTGGGAGCGAGCTTGCTCCGGGCGGCGTTCCGACGATGGCTGCGCAGCAGCCTTCTGTCTCATGGCGTATATTCGGCGAACTCACATTGCCTGCGCAGCCGACCATGAAACAGACCCCCACCGACCTCGAGCAGATCACCTCCACCACCCTGGGCCATTACAACTCGGTGGCTGAAAGTTTTCGCGAAGGGACTCGCGATCATGATGTCAGCCAGAACATTGATGCGCTGCTGCGGCATGTTCAGGGTGAGGCACCGTTCGACATTCTCGACTTTGGCTGTGGACCGGGTCGTGATTTGCAAACCTTCAAGCGCATGGGCCACACCGCTGTCGGGCTTGATGGCTCGGAGAAGTTTGCGCAGATGGCGCGCGAAGACAGTGGTTGTGAGGTCTGGCAGCAAGATTTTCTGAAGCTGGATTTGCCGGCTGAGCGCTTTGACGGGATCTTCGCCAATGCGGTGTTGTTTCATATTCCGCGCCAGGAATTGCCTCGAGTGTTGAAGGAATTGCGCGGGGCTTTGAAGCCGGGTGGCGTGTTGTTCAGTTCCAATCCGCGTGGCGAGAATCAGGAAGGGTGGAATGGGCCGCGTTATGGGGCTTATCACGACCTTGAGACGTGGCAGCAATTGCTGACGGCGGCGGGGTTTGTGGAGTTGGAGCATTACTACCGGCCGGCGGGGTTGCCGAGGGAGCAGCAGCCTTGGTTGGCGAGTGTTTGGCGTAAGCCGGTGTAGCCAATTCGGCCGCCATCGCGAGCAAGCTCGCTCCCACAGTTGACCGAGTTGTCCAGACGGACGCGGATCCCTGTGGGAGCGAGCTTGCTCGCGATGAGCGCGTAGCGCTCGCTATTGCACCTCTTTCTTCGGTTCGCGGATTTTGTACCAGGCCACATAAAGCGCCGGCAAAAACAGCAACGTCAGCAACGTCGCAATAATAATCCCGCCAATCATCGCGTAGGCCATCGGCCCCCAGAACACTTCCCGTGCGATCGGGATCATCCCCAGGCTCGCCGCCGCAGCCGTCAGCAGAATCGGCCGGCGACGATGCTCCGTGGCTTGCACCACCGCATCCCACGGTGCATGACCGGCCTTCTCCAAAGCGTCGATCTGCGTCACCAGAATCACCGAGTTGCGGATGATGATGCCGATCAGCGCCAGAATCCCCAGAATCGCCACAAAGCCCATCGGCGTGCCCGTCGGGATCAGCGCTATTACCACGCCAATCAGCCCGAGCGGCGCGACACTGGCCACCAGAAACAGCTTCTGCACGCTGTGCAACTGGATCATCAGGAAGGTCGCCATCAAAAACAGCATCAACGGCACAACCTTGGCAATTGGCCCCTGGGCCTTGCCGCTTTCCTCGACGGTGCCGCCGGTAGCGACCTTGTAGCCCACCGGCAAACTGGCGGCGAATTTATCGATGTCGGGTTGGAGTTGTTTCACCAGGTCGGTCGGCTGAATTTCGTCACGCACCGCAGCCTTGATGGTGATGGTCGGTTTGCGGTCGCGGCGCCAGACCAGCGGCTGCTCAAGTTCATAGCGCACGGAGGCGAAAGCCAGCAGCGGAATCGACGTGCCGCCCGGCGTGACGATCTGTAAATTCTGCAGGGTTTCCGGGGTGCCGCGTTCGGCGTCTACCGCACGCCCCACCACGTTGATCAGGTAGATATCGTCATCGACCTGTGTCACCGGCGCACCGACCACAATGCTGTTCATCAGATTGGCCACGTCTTCCGACGACAGCCCCAGTTGCCGCGCCTTGTCCTGTGCGATGTCGATGCGCAGGACTTTTCCCGGTTCGTTCCAGTCGTAAATGATCTCGCCGATGTGCGAGTTTTTATCCAGTTCGGTGGCCAGGGCGATGGCGTGCTTGCGCACCTGATCGATGTCCTTGCCGCTGACCCGGTACTGAATCGGCCGCCCCACCGGCGGGCCCATTTCCAGCGCCTGGACGTAGCTGCCGATACCGACAAAATCCTTGCGCAGCCGCTCGCTCAAGCGCTGGCTTAGCGCGTTACGCGATTCCAGCCCTTTGCTGACGATCACCAGTTGCGCGTAGTACGGGTTCTGCAATTGCTGGTCGAGGGGCAGGTAAAAACGGATCGCACCTTCGCCGATGTAGGTGCTCCAGCGCACGATGTCCGGGTCGCCCTTGAGCGTCGCCTCGAGCTTGTCCACCGCCTTGCGGGTTTCGGCGATCGAGGCGTTTTGCGGCAGGTTCAGGTCAACGAGAATTTCCGGGCGGTCCGAGGACGGGAAGAACTGGTTCTGCACGAACTGCATGGAAAACACCGACGCCACAAACAGTGCAACGGTGATGCCGATCGCCCACCAGCGATTACGCATGGCCCAAAGCAAGCCGTAATTGAACGCCCGACCGATGCGCCCCGGTTCTGCGTCGTGAGGTTTCACGTTGGCGCTGAGGATATGCACGCCGATCACCGGGGCGAACAGCACTGCGACAATCCACGACACGATCATGGCCACCGCGATCACCGCGAACAGCGTGAAGGTGTACTCGCCGGCCGAACTCGCGTTCAAACCGATGGGCACGAAACCGGCCACCGTCACCAGCGTACCGGTGAGCATCGGGAACGCGGTCGAGGTATAAGCGAACGTGGCTGCTTGCTCCTTGGTCTCGCCCATTTCCAGGCGCGTGACCATCATCTCGACGGTGATCATCGCGTCGTCCACCAGCAGCCCGAGCGCAATGATCAGCGCGCCGAGGGAAATCCGCTGCATGGTGATGCCGCTGTATTCCATGAAGACGAAGACCATCGCCAGCACCAGCGGAATCGAGCACGCCACCACCAGACCGGCACGTACGCCGAGGCTGACGAAGCTGACGATCAGCACGATCACCACCGCTTCGAACAACGCGCTGGTGAAGCCGCCGACGGCTTTTTCCACCACTTCGGCCTGGTCGGAAACCGTGTGCACACCGATGCCCACCGGCAAGTCCGCGGTCAGGTCGGTCATGCGCTGGTGCAACGCCTTGCCGAACTCCTGGATGTTGCCGCCCTTTTTCATCGCAATAGCGAGGCCGATGGCAGGATGGCCGTTAAAGCGGAATTCCGGCGTCGCCGGGTCAACGTAGCCACGGCTGATCTCGGCGATGTCGGCCAAACGGTAAAAGCGGTCGTTGAGTCGCAGGTTGACGTTTTCCAGGTCCTTCTCGGAGGCAAATTGCCCCGAAGTCCGCACGGAAATCCGCTCGGGACCGGCCTCGATCACCCCGGCCGGGGTCACCGCGTTCTGCGATTGCAGGCTCTGCACCACCTGACGCTGATCGATGCCCAGCGCCGCCAGTTTGCGAGTGGAGAAGTTCAGGTAGAGGACTTCGTCCTGCTCACCGACCATCTCGACCTTGCCCAGCCCCGGCACTTCGCGGATCTCGGCGCGGACCTGTTCGACGTAATCGCGCAATTGGCGCATCGACAAACCGTCGGCGGTAAAGGCGTACACCGAGCCGAACACATCACCGAATTCATCGTTGAATCCCGGCCCTTGCAGGCCTTGGGGGAAGTCGCCGCGAATGTCGTTGATCTTCTTGCGCACCTGATACCAGATTTCCGGAATGTCCTTGGCGCTGGTGGTATCACGCAAGTTAACGAAAACCGTCGACTCGCCGGGGCGGGTGTAGCTTTTCACGTAGTCGAGCGAGTCGAGCTCTTCGAGTTTTTTCTCGATCCGGTCAGTGACCTGCTTGAGAGTTTCTTCCTGGGTCGCGCCCGGCCACCGGGTCTGGATCACCATGGTTTTGATGGTGAACGACGGGTCTTCCTCGCGGCCGAGGTTCATGTACGAGAACACGCCCATCAGCAGCGCGACGAACATCAAATACCAGACAAACGACTGATGTTTGAGGGCCCATTCGGATAAGTTGAAACTCCCTTTCATTGCGGGCTGTCCTCATCGATTTTTACTTTTTGCCCAGGTTTCAGGCTGTTCACGCCGGCACTGACCACTCGCTCGCCGGACTTCACGCCGTTGGCCAGGACCATCGTTGAATCAGTGCGGCTGATCAGGCTGACGTCTCGTGGGGAAACGGTTTGGGTCTGCGGGTCGATGATCCAGATCCGCGATTTGCCATCGACCTCCTGGAGCGCGGTCAGTGGCAGTTCGATACGCGGTTTGATTGCGGAGCTGAGGGTCACGCTGATCGCCGTGCCCAGGCGAAACCCCGGCGGCGTGTCGGTCAGTGTCAGGCGGGCGCGACGGGTACGAGTCGCACTTTGCGCCTGGGGTTCGATTTCGCGAACGATGGCAGTGGTGGTGATGCTCGGGTCGAGCTGGACGGCAACCTGAAACACCACGTCTTCCGGCAACTGGTCGACCAGGGTGTCCGGCAGGTCGATCACCGCTTCCTTGATGTCCGGCTGCGCCAGGGTCACCACTTGCTGGCCGGCGCTGACGACTTGCCCGGCTTCGGCATTCCACGCGGTGACCACGGCTTTGTGGTCGGCACGCAGTTCGACGTAGTTGAGCTGGTCCTTGGCCTGATCGACCGCAGCCTTCGCTTGATCGAGGGAGGCCTGGGTGGTTTTGAGGTCGGTCTGTGCGACGTCGAGTTGTGCCTGGGCACCCACGCCACGATCGAACAACTCTTGCTGACGCCGGGCGTTGGCCTGGGCGTTGATGAGTTGCGCCTGGACGCTGGCCAGATTGCCCTGAGCGGAACGCAACTGGTTCTGCTGATCGGTGGGGTCGAGCGTGGCGAGCAGCGCGCCCTTATCGACTTCGGCACCGACATCAACGTTACGGCTGGCGATACGCCCCGGCACCCGGAACCCGACATTGCTTTCATACCGGGCCTGGATACTGCCGGCGAAGCGGCCCAGGCTTTCTTCGTCCAGGGACTGGACCTTGATGGACAGCACCGGACGCACTGGCTCCGGCGGCGGTTCTTTTTTCGAGCAGGCCACCAGCATCACACCGGCGCAAACCAGTAACAGACGCTTCATGGCTGGGCTCCCTCGGCTAAATCCTTATAGGTGTTCTCGGCGATTTCCACCTTCACGCCGGGGTGCAGCAACTGGCCGCCGGCGATGACGACTTTTTCGCCACCCTTCAGGCCGGCGCTAATGATCACTTTGCCGGTCAGGTAGCGACCGACAGTGACGGTGTGCAGCTGTGCCTTGCCCTCATCGTCCACCAGCCACACGGCCGGGTCGCTGAGATTTTTCGTCAGAGCCGACCAGGGCAGTTCGACCGCCGACTTGCCTGGCGTCTTGGCCGTGGCACTCACCACCGAACCGAGCTGCATGCCTTCCGGTAATCCGTTGAGAGTAACTTTGACCTGCACCGTGCCAGTCTGCGCAGAGACTGCCGGGGTGATTTCCCGAACGGTGCCGGTGGTTTTGATCTCAGGTTTGTCGAGCAGGCTGACGACCACCGTTTTACCCTCTGGCGGCTCTGTCAGCAGCGATTCGTAGACGTTGAACACCGCATCGCGCTCACCGTCCCGGGCCAGGCTGAAAATCGGCACGGTGGCCTGCACCACCTGGCCGACCTCGGCCTGGCGTGCGGTAATCACCCCCGGCGCGTCGGCGACCAACGCGGTGTAGCTCAGTTGTTCACGGGCGTTGGCCAGTTGCGCCTGGGCCGCCGTCAGGGCGCTTTGGCTGCTGCGCAAGGCGGCTTGGGCGGAATCGTATTCACTTTGGCTGGTGTAGCCCTTGGGCAGGAGTTTTTGCTGGCGAACGAAAGCGGCGGCGGTCTGTTTGACCCGGGCCTGCTCGGCAACAACCTGCGCCTGAGCCGAGTCGACGCTGGTTTGCAGGTCCTTGGGATCGAGCTTGGCCAGCACTTGTTTAGCCGAAACCCGATCACCGACATCGACTGTACGCTGGATGATCTTGCCGGCAACGCGGAACGACAGGTCGGTCTGGACCCGCGCCTGAACATCACCGGTCAGGGTCACCGTCGCCGCGTAATCCGCAGGTTTTACCTCTTGCACGAATACCCGCGGACGGTCTTTTTCGACCGGTTTTTTATCGCCACAGGCACTCAGCAGGACAAGGAGGCTCAGGCCAACCACTGCTTTCAATCCGGGACCCACCATGCAGACTCCTTTGCGTTGCACGAACGTGCCAATGGCGATACGACTGTGAGCTTAGAACAGGGTTCAACAGGTGCATGGGGTTGCTGCATTCCCTGTGGCGAGGGAGCTTGCTCCCGCTCGGCTGCGCAGCAGACGCAAAACCTGCTATCTCGTTTTGCCTGAGACACCTCATTGAATGGCATTGGGGCCGCTTCGCAGCCCAGCGCGAGCAAGCTCGCTCGCCACAGGGATCACCGTGTTGCTGACAATAAGGCAAACTGGCGAACCATGCAGCAGGAAGCTTCCCATGCTCAAAACCCTCGCGGTGGCCAATTACCGCTCGATCAATAAATTGGTGATTCCGTTGGGTCGGTTGAACCTGATCACCGGCCCCAACGGCAGCGGTAAATCCAACCTCTACCGCGCGCTGCGCCTGCTGGCGGAAACCGCTCAGGGCGGCGTGGTCAATGCGTTGGCCCGCGAGGGTGGGCTGGATTCGTCCTTCTGGGCCGGGCCGGAAAACATCAGCCGACGGATGCGAAATGGCGAAGTCCCGATCGAGGCGAGCGTTCGGCACGGCGCCAAACGCCTGCGCCTGGGGTTTGCCGGGGAAGATTTCAGCTACTCGATCGCGTTGGGTCTGCCGGAGCCGAGCCTTTCCGAGTTTTCTCTGGACCCGGAAATCAAGAAGGAATGCATCTGGTCCGGCCCGTTTTACCGCCCGGCCAGCCTGCTGGTAGACCGCAACGGCCCGATGATCCGCGCCCGCGATGGTCGTGGTTGGGAAGTGCTGGCTCAGCACACGCCGAATTTCGACAGCCTGTTCGATCAGGTCGGCAGCTTTCGCACTTCGCCGGAAGTCCTGCAGCTGCGTGAATTCATCCGCCGCTGGCGGTTCTATGATCACTTTCGCAGCGACGCCGACGCGCCGGTGCGCCAACCGCAATTGGGCACCCGCACGCCGGTGTTGCATCACGATGGCCGGGATCTGGCGGCCGCGTTGCAGACGATCCGCGAAATCGGCGACCCCGAAGCCTTGCAGGCCGCCGTCAGCGACGCCTTCCCTGGCGCGCGATTGAACATCGCGCCGCTTCAGGGTGGTCGGTTTGCGATCGAGTTTTACCAGGAAGGATTGTTGCGGCCCTTGTCGGCGGCCGAGCTGTCGGACGGAACGTTGCGCTATTTGCTGCTGGTCGCGGCGCTGCTGACGCCTCGGCCGCCGACGCTGATGGTGCTGAACGAGCCGGAAACCAGTCTGCACCCGGACCTGTTGCCGGCGTTGGCGCGGTTGATTATCCGGGCGTCGGAGCAGTGTCAGGTGTGGGTGGTTTCTCATGCGCGGCGGTTGATTTCTGCGTTGCAGGAGGATCCGGAGTGCAATTGCATTGTGCTGGAGAAGAGTCTTGGCCAGACCGGGATTGTCGGGCAGCGGATACTGGATGAGCCAGCGTGGTATTGGCCGGATTGATTGGCTGGGCTTTAGATCCCCCCCCTCACCCTAGCCCTCTCCCCGCGGGGCGAGGGGACTGACCGAGTTGTACTTTCGAGTTTCATCGACCTGAAAGTCCGAGTCGAACTCAGGTTCTGAAAGGCCCCCAATCTGCTCCCTTTCCCCCTCTCCCCTGTGGGGAGAGGGCTGGGGTGGGTAAAAACCGGGTACATCCTTTACGTTTGAGACCGGGGACATGGTTTACAGGTATCAATCATGGTCAGGAGGTACTGACCATGCCCTGGAATCGAGAGTCCCCGATGGATCAGCGAGTGAAATTAATCCATGACTGGCTTAGCGGCAGTTACAGCAAGAGCCAACTGAGTCGACGATATGGCGTTAGCCGTCCGACGGTCGATAAGTGGCTTGATCGGTATGCAACCTGCGGCGTAGATGGCTTGAAAGAGCGCTCGCGAAAACCGCTGAGCTGTCCGCACCAAACCCGCGATGAAATCATTGCCACGTTGCTTGCGAAGAAAAGCGAGCACCCGGATCGCGGGCCGAAGCAACTGATCCAGCGCCTGCGCAATGCGCAGCCGCAGATCGCTTGGCCGGCTGCCAGCACCGCTGGAGAGTGGCTGAAAAAGGCCGGTCTGGTGATTCCTCGACGGCTGCGCCAGCCCCGTCCGCATGGGCCCGTGCATCTACGTCAGGCCGACGAACCCAATCAAACCTGGTGCGCCGATTTCAAAGGGCAATTCAAAACCCAGGACGGCCACTGGTGCTATCCGCTGACCATCACCGACCATGCCAGTCGCTATCTTCTGGAATGCCGGGCGCTTCCCAGCACCCACGGTGAACCTACGCGTCAGGGCTTCGAGTGGGCGTTCCGGGAGTTCGGCATGCCTGATGTGATCCGCACCGATAACGGCGCGCCATTTGCGTCGACAGGCTTGGCCCGCCTCTCCAGGCTGTCCGTCTGGTTCATCAGGCATGGTGTCCACCCCGAAACAATCAAGCCAGGACGCCCGGATCAGAACGGTCGGCATGAACGCATGCACCGCACGCTAAAGGCTGCCGTGCTCAGGCCGCCGGCAGAAAACCTGCTGCGTCAGCAGCTTGCCTTTGAGGACTTCGTACAGGATTTCAATCACGCACGGCCTCATACGGCGCTGGAGATGAAGACGCCAGCGGATATCTATCGCCCGTCACTCAGACCTTATCCAGGCTATTTGCCGGCGGTCGAATACGGGGCCGACGTCGAAGTACGGCGGGTGCGCAAGAATGGTGAGATCAAGTGGCAAGGGGCCCTGATCTTTCTGGGCGAGGCACTGATCGACGAGCACGTCGCGCTGAAGGAAGTGGCTGATGGCGTGTGGGAGTTGTACCTTTGCTCTTTCCCTTTAGGCAGGCTTGAACGCGGTGCCAAACGCGTATCAAGCCTGTTAAATGTGTAAACGATGTACCCGGTCAAATGTGTAAAGGATGTACCGGTCTCTACAGTGAGGGGTGGATCTTAGACCCACCCACATTTCAAAATCCAATCACCCCTGCCACTTCCCACCCTCGACAATCACGCTCTCAGGCTTGGTGTCATCGCTCAGCTCTTTACGCACATATTGGTCATACAGTTTGAGCAAAAACTTCTCTTCACCCAGCTTCGCCAACTCGACATTCACCCAATCACGCAGTTCGATATTGCCCTTCTTCACCGCCGGCGCAATCGGTGCTTCAGCGCCCAACGTCTGGGTCAGCACGCGATAGCCAGGGTTCTGTTTCGCCCAGCTGAACAGCACCAGGTTGTCCTGCGCGTACGCATCGCCGCGCCCATTGGCCAACGCTTGCAGAGATTCAGAGTTTTTCTCGAACTTCAGAAGCTTCCAGTCCGGATGGTTCTTGGTCAGCCAGATATCGGCCGTAGTGCCGGTGGTGACGATGGTGGTGCGAGTCGCCAGGTCATCAAGGTTTTTCACCGAACTGGCCTGCGGCACCAGCGCCTGCACCGCCACCTTGAGGTTCGGATTGGTGAACTCCACCGCTTCCTTACGCTCCGGGGTAACGGTCATGTTGGCCAGAATCAAATCGACCTTGTCGCTTTGCAGGAACGGAATCCGGCTCGCCGGTTCCACTGCGACGAACTCGACCTTGTTCTCATCGCCCAGCAGATCTTTGGCAAATTGACGGCCGATGTCGGTATCGAAACCGACGTAACGCCCGGCTTCATTGACGAAACCAAACGGCGGTTTATCGGTGAAGACACCGACGATCAACTTGTCCCGGGCTTTGATTTTTTCCAGATAACTGGCACTGGTGGCCGCCGGTTTGGTGGGTTCTTCGGTTTTGTTGCAACCGGCCAGCAACGCGAGGCCGAGCAGCGGGAGTAGCAGCAGAGAAGACTTGGCAGTTTTCATAGCAGTTCCAGTTCCTTTTTTTGAGTCGTTTTGGGTAGTGCGGCGACGTAGGAGAACTTCTCCAGGAACTGCTGCGCTCGTGCGGTTTGCGGGTTCGTAAAGAAAATCTCGGGAGGGTTTTGCTCAAGGATTCGCCCGGCATCCATGAACACAATGCGGTCAGCCACGGCGCGGGCGAAGGCCATTTCGTGGGTGACGATCAGCAGGGTCATGCCCTCGCGGGCCAGGCCCTGAATGACTTCCAGCACTTCCTTGACCATTTCCGGGTCGAGGGCGGCGGTGACTTCATCGAACAACATGACTTTCGGGTTCATGCACAGCGAACGGACGATGGCGATGCGTTGTTGCTGGCCACCGGAGAGCTGACTTGGATAAGCATCGCGCTTGTCCGAAAGGCCCACGCGCTCAAGCAAGGCTTCGGCCTGGGCACGGGCCTCGCGACGGTCGCGTTTCTGCACTTTGACCGGGCCGAGCAACAGGTTGTCGAGCACGCTCATGTGCGGGAACAGGTGGTAACTCTGGAACACCATGCCGATCTGCTGCCGCACTTCGCGCCAGTCGGTGCCCTTGTCCAGCAACTCGCGACCGGCAAAATTCAAGCTGCCGCTGTGGGCGACTTCAAGACCGTTGAGGCAACGCAGCAAGGTGCTTTTACCGCAGCCGCTGGGGCCGAGGATGACGATCACTTCGCCTGACTTCACTTGCAGGTCGATCTCTTTGAGCACCTGCTGCTCGCCGAAAAATTTGTTGAAACCCTTGAACTCGATCAATGCGCTCATGCTTGCGTCCAGCGCCGCTCCAGCACGCGCGAGGCGGCCGAGAGCGGGTAGCAGATGAAAAAGAAAAACAGGAACAGTGCGCCGTAGATCAGCACTGATTCGTAGGTGCGTTCGATGATCTGCTGACCGACCTTGATCACGTCGACCACGCCAATCAGCACCGCCAGGGAACTGGTCTTGATGATGCGTGTGTAGACGTTGATGGTCGGTGGCGTCATGCGTTTCAGCGCTTGTGGCAGCAGCACGTAGCCGTAGAGTTGCGGGCCGTCCAAGCCAATCGACAACCCTGCCTCACGCTGCCCGCGCGGCAGCGAATGCAGCGCGCCGCGAACCACTTCCCCGACTTCGCTGGCGCCCCACAACGACAACACCAGCACTGCGCACCAGAAACTCGGAATGCTCAGGCCGAAGAAAATCGGCAGACCGAAGAACAGCAAATACAGCCAGACCAGCACCGGAATTGCGCGGAACAATTCCAGATAAACCCGCAGGATTGCGTTCAGCCATTTCGAATTCAGCGTGCGCAACACGCCGTAGAGCACACCGCCAACGGTGCTGATGGCGATGCTCAGGAAAGAGATCGACAGGGTTTGCGCAGCGCCCTTGCCCAATTGCGGCAATGACACCCAGAGCAACTCAAGACCCGAACTGGCCATGCTGAAGCCTCCTTTCCAGACGGCTGAGCAGCAGCGACAGCGGCAAAAACAGCAGCACGCAAATCAGCGTCAGCACGGCGAGCATTTCGTAGGTTTTGTAGTAGAGCGCGATGTAGCTTTTTGTGGTGTAGAGAATCTCCGGCACCGCCACCGCTGAGACCACGGTGGTTTCCTTGAGCAGGAAAATGAAATTGGCGAACAGCGACGGCAGGCTGAGGATGCCGGCTTGCGGCAGGATCACGTAGCGCAGCAATTGCCCGTGGGACAGGCCGATGGAGCGCCCGGACTCGAGCTGCGCCTGAGGCACCGCGTCGACGCCGGCGCGCAGCACTTCGGTGAGGTAGGCGCCGCCGAGGAAGGTCATGGTGATGATCGCCGCCGCAAAGCCCGAGACCTTGATGCCCAGCGCCGGCAAGGCGAAGTAGACGAAGAACAGTTGAATGAGCAGCGGCGTGTTGCGGGCGAGCTCTACATAGAGCCCGACCAGCCGCTGCAGATACGGCGTGCGGAACACCAGAATTGTCGCGTTGATCAGCGCCACCAGCAACGACGTGCCAATAGCGATGAAGCCGACCTGCAGCGTCACGCCCACAGCTTTAAGAAACGCCGGCAGGGTGCTGAGGATAAATGCGTAATCGAAGTTCATTGAACATCCTGGACGCCGCAGGGTAAGCGACGGTGGTGCAGTCCATGGGCAGTGGATAACTACCCGGCAGGCACCGACTTTAAAGGTATAAAAATAAGAATTTAAATACCGTTAAAGCATATTGATATCACGCAAAAAACTATCCTCCGAATTTGCTGTGGCAGCGGAAGACGACTATTTTTCTTTGCGCTGTAGGAAGGATCTTTTTTTCATAATCCCCCTCCAAGGACGGACCGCTTTTGGCCAGACTCCCCCGGCCGAACCATCACAAGGAAGAGAAAATGGCTGACGTAAAAGTGCCACAGCGGCTGGATCCGCAGGACATCGTGAAGTTGTTGATGGCGTTGCGCAGGGCGTTGAAGGCCAGAGTGGCCTGAACCTTAAAGCAAAAGATCGCAGCCTCGTTTCACTCGACAGCTCCTACATTGAAATACGTATCCCCTGTAGGAGCTGTCGAGTGAAACGAGGCTGCGATCTTTTGAACTTGTCGCAAAAAAACGCCGACGCTATATCAGCCGTCGGCGTTTGAAACCTTGAAGGGGTTTATCTCGCGAATCAGAACGCCGGCAGTACCGCGCCGCTGTACTTCTTGGCGATGAATGCTTTCACTTCAGGACTGGTCAAGGCCTTGGCCAGTTTCTGGATGGCAACGCTGTCCTTGTTGTCGGGACGAGCCACCAGGAAGTTCACGTAAGGCGAATCTGCACCTTCGATCACCAGCGCATCTTTAGCCGGGTTCAGACCGGCTTCCAGCGCGTAGTTGGTGTTGATCATGTCCAGGTCGACCTGGTCCAGAACACGCGGCAGCATGGCCGATTCCAGTTCCTTGAACTTGAAGTTGTGCGGGTTCTTGGCGATGTCTTTCGGGGTGGCCAGAGCGTTTTTCGGGTCTTTCAACTCGATCAGGCCAGCCTTCTGCAGCAGGATCAGAGCACGGCCGCTGTTGCTGCCTTCGTTCGGGATAGCGATGGTTGCGCCGTCTTTCAGCTCAGCCAGGGTTTTGACTTTCTTCGAGTAGCCGCCGAACGGTTCGACGTGCACGCCGATCACGGTCACCAGGTTGGTACCTTTGCCTTCATTGAAGCTCTTCAGGTACGGCAGGGTCTGGAAGTAGTTGGCGTCCAGACGCTTCTGGTCGACCTGTACGTTCGGCTGAACGTAGTCGGTGAAGACTTTGATTTCCAGATCCACGCCTTCTTTGGCGAGGGTTGGTTTGATCAGTTCCAGAATCTCGGCGTGTGGAACCGGGGTCGCCGCAACCACCAGTTTCTCGCCAGCCTGGGCCAGGCCCGCGGTCAGGGCAGCCGCCAATGCGGTGAACAACAGAACCTTTTTCATGCAGTGTCCTTATCGAAAATCACGGTCGTCATCGACGACGGCTTGTTTAGTACGAGTGCCAGTGAAGTGCTATCGCTGGCGTGACGCGGACAATACCGGGATTTTTTATTCCCGAACAATATCTTTTATTCACTTTCATATTCCATTTTGTTCATACAGATCGCTACAGCGTCTGCGTCAGGCTTTCGAGCAAATGCTTGAGTGCAGATCGCTCGGCAGCCGTGCCGTTTTTAATCAGCTGAGCAGCTTGTTGCTCGATCTGCACCAATGACGGCGGCGCCTCGGGCAGATTCAAATGCTCCGGCAAAATCTCATCGCCGGTGCTGACCAGCAACGCAAAGTGAATGACGTTTTCCAGCTCCCGGGTGTTGCCCGGCCAACTGTGTTGCTCTAACAAATGCTGCGCGGCTTCGCTGATCAGCGGCACCGGCAGGTCCAGGCGTTGGCTATAGATACCGAGGAAATATTCGGACAGCGACAAAATATCGCCCACCCGTTGACGCAAGGCCGGCAGTTCGAGTTGGCCTTCGCTGAGGTAGTGGTAGAGCCGCTCATTGAATTTTCCGGCGGCCACCGCTTGGGCCAGGTCGATACTGGTAGCGGCGACCAGGCGCACGTCCACCGGGCTCGGTTGGTGAGCGCCGACCCGAGTGACTTCGTGGTTTTCCAGCGCCGCGAGCAATTTGATCTGGATCGGCAGCGGCAGGTCGCCGATCTCATCCAGATAAAGCGTTCCGCCGTTGGCAGAACCGAACCAGCCGGCGCGACTGCTGGCCGAACCGCTATAGCTGCCGGCGGCATAACCGAACAATTCAGCGTCGGCGTAAGTCGGGCTGATCGCGCCGCAATTGACCGAGACGAACAACCCACCGCGATCACTCGCACGATGGATGTGCCGCGCGAGCAACTCTTTGCCGCTGCCGGTTTCGCCACGGATCAACACCGAGATCGAACGCGGAGCCAATAGCTCCAGCTCCTGGCGTAGCTGACGGGAACGCGGATCGACAAACACCAGCGCCTTGGCGCGAATGCTCAGAGGACTTTTTTCTGCGTCGGGGAAGGTCAGCAGCGGCTGACCGAAGGCTTCAAAACTCATGGCAGACTCCCGCCCAAAACCGTCGGGAGACGGGTGGGCGTTTTAAAAAAAATAAGGTTCAAGCACGTCGCAGGGCGTGGTGTTCCATTCGGTTTTGCAGGCGATAGAGATAGGCAAAACCCTGCTCCCAGCGTTGGTGACCGGACTTCACGTTGATGTGTCCGGCACCCGACAAAATCCCCGCCTCGGCGCCCCAGTTACGAGCCAGTTCCAATGCACGCGGTGTGCTCACGGCGCTGTCGTTGTCGGAGCTGACAACCTGACTCGGGAACGGCAGCAGGTTGGTCGGAATCGGTGCGAAATTGCGCAGGGCCGGTGCGCAGGCCGGACGCTCGACGTCCGCGGGGGCGACCAGCAAGGCGCCGCGAACCTGACGCAAAAATTGCACGGGCGCGGTGGCAGCCCAATGCGCGACAGTGATGCAACCCAGGCTATGGGCGATCAGGATCACCGGCGTGCTGTCGGCGGCAATTGCCTCAGCCAGTGCTGCGACCCAGTCTTCACGACGCGGCGTCAGCCAGTCGGCCTGCTCCACCCGCGCGCTGTTCGGCAGGCTGTTCTGCCAATGGCTTTGCCAATGATCTTCCGGCGATCCTTGCCAGCCCGGCACAATCAGATAGCGAATTGATTCGTTGCGCATGGGGGGAGCTCTCCTGCTGCGTGTCTGTTCCTGAGCAAGTATAGGGAGGAGAGTTATATTCGTTAAGGAATAAGAAGCTATTTATTAAGATCTATAAGGAATATGCGGCAGTTTTGAATAGACAAAAAAAGGGACCGCACCCTGCCAAGGAGACGGCCCCGGAAACTCAAAATCTGCTAGCGCGAACAACATCACTGGATGCGATGATTGACTGAAACGGTTATCCAATAAAGGAATATTTAATTACTTTATTAGATCCAAAACGCATATATCAATCAGCGATACCGTAACCACCAGGCAACCCTGCTTGCGTCATAACCTATCGCCCTTTTGGGTCAGATTGATGACGGGCACCTTTGCCGTTTTGAGTTTCCGGACGCATCGATCAAGCTTGAGCGGCACGAACCTCCTGCGCCTTTGTTGCTTCCTTGCGCACAAACCGGTTCGCCCGCCCAAACGTCCCGAAATCATTGAACCGCACACCCATCTCGCGCATCACTTTATGCGCCACCGGCACGGTCATCTGACGGATGTAAAACGGTTCCTTCACCACAAAATGATGAATCCCGTGGCTGCTGCCAAAGTTGAAGCAGAACGCCTGCAACGGCCACATCCACCAAGGGTTCAGCACCTGGGTTTGCTGGATCACATTGCCCGGTTCCACGTCACCGTAGTAGTGCATGTTCGAGCTGACGAAATGCAGGCAAAAGGTACGCAACACGTTCGGGCCGATGATCACCACGGCAGCGATGTCGATCACCTGCATCATCGACAAAGTAGTCGTCGACCATTCAATCGACGTTCCCATCAGATAGGCGATGCCATTGGCCGCATGGAAGCCCAGGAACATGTACCAGGCGCCCCAATGCACCAGCGCCAGTGGCGCGTAGACCTTCAGCGCACGTTTGATGATGCTGATCTTCTGAGCCCAGGTCTTGGCCCGCAGCATACGGATGAACGCCGACATCACGTTGTCGCCGACCATCAACAGCCGCGCAAAACCCCAGGGTTCGCCGTTGGTGATGGCGCGCTCTTCCATGTCGGATTCTGTGCCGGAGACCTTGTGGTGATTGAGGTGCAGATGCCGACGAATCCACGGATTGATCGTGCTCGGCCGCGCCAGCCACACCAGTCCCATCATCAGGTTGTGCGGTACGCGCTGTTTGCGGAAGTACATGCTATGAATCAGGTCGTGTTCCAGCTCGTGGGTCAACGAGGCGAAAAACGCATTGAGCAGCAGACATACCCACCAGGCCATGTACCCGGTCATGTAGAGCGTTGCCGAGCCAATCATCCCGACCAGCGCGAAGGCCAGAATGCCCGCGCCCAGGGCGTCCTGATGGTTGAGAATCGGGTAGCGCTGACGCAGTTCGACGCCCTTGGCCAGCACCACTTCACGAATATGCGCTGATCGTTGTGCTGCATTCAGTCGCTGGGGACTTGCAGAAGTACCGTGCATGCTTCCATCCTCTGGTTATTGATGTTCGCATCCTGCCTTGTGAACCCTCGCAAAGCGGTAGCCGTGAACGCCAACCTGTTGACCGGAAGCGCCAATCAGCATGACTGAACCGACCTCCCTCGCCAGCTGGACCCGCGCCCTGCGCAAGCAACTCGATGCCCTGGGCCTCGACAGCACCGCCCTGTGCCAACAGGCGGGGCTCGACCCGCAACTGATGGACGACCCGAACGCCCGTTACCCGTTGTCCGGCACCACGCGCCTGTGGGAAATCGCGGTGCAGGTCAGCGGTGATCCGGCTATTGGTTTGCGGGTATCGCGCTTCGTCAGCCCCACCACGTTTCACGCACTCGGTTATGCGCTGGTCGCCAGCGGCAGTCTGCGAGAAGTGTTCGAGCGCATCGTGCGTTATCACCAGGTGGTCAGCGATGCCCTGGACTTGGAACTGACCCGCGCCGAGGACCGCTACCGCTTCCGCCTGAAAATCCCGCCTGGCAATCCGGCCCCGGCCTTCGAAGCCATCGATGCTTTCACGGCAATTTACGTACGCACCTGCCGCAATCGTCTGGGCCGCGATTACGCGCCGCTGGCGGTGTACCTGCGCCGCCCGGAACCGGCGGACCCGCATCAATGGCACAAAGTCTTCCGCTCACCGGTGTACTTCGCCGCCGATGAAGACCGACTGGAATTCGCCGTCGTGGACTTCGACAGCCACCTGGACGACGCCAACCCGGAACTGGCCGAGCACAACGAAGCCGTGCTCAAACGCACCCTCGCCCAACTCAAACCCCTGACCTGGGAACGCAAGGTTCGCGACGCCATTGAGGAGCAATTGCCGGAAGGCGAGCCCAGCGCCGAACACATCGCCCAGGCCCTGCACCTGAGTTTGCGCAGCCTGCAACGGCACTTGGCGGACGAGGGTTGCCGGTTCGATACGTTGCTCAACGAAAGCCGCGAGAATCTGGCGCTGCTGCACCTGCGCGATCCGCAATGCTCATTGAGCGAGATCAGCTACCTGCTGGGATTTGCGGACACGAGCAGCTTCAGCCGCGCATTCAAGCGCTGGACCGGGATGACACCGGGGCAGTTTCGGGATGGGTTGCGGTGACAGATCCGGGAGGTGTGTTGCTTCGTCCGGCCACATCGCGAGCAAGCTCGCTCCCACATGGGTTCTGTGGTGTTCACCGATTTTCGTATCCGCTGGAGATCAAATGTGGGAGCGAGCTTGCTCGCGATGAGGCCAGACCAGACACTACAGAAACGCCTCAGCGCCCCCGATCCCGCCGCAACAACTTGCGCACTCGCTTCACCAGTTCACTCACAGCAAACGGCTTGAGCAAGTAATCATCCTCATGCAACTCCAGATCGCGCAGGCGATCCTCGATGCCGTCCTTGGTGGTCAGGAACAGCACCGGCGTATCACCGAGCTTGCGGATCTGCTGCAGCAACTGCCAGCCATTGAGCCCCGGGAGCATCACGTCGAGGATGATCAGCTCGTATTCGCCAGACTCGATGAAACGACGGCCGTCCATACCGTTGACCGCCACATCGACTGAGTAACTTGCCTCGCTCAGACCTTTAGCCAGGAGTTTGGCGGTCTCAGGTTCGTCTTCCACTAACAGCACACGCATGGCACACCTCGATTGTCGTCATCACAGGCTAGGCGCCTTCGCGTCCAAAGCCCACCACTAACGCCGGGTTTTAGATAATTGCCAACATCCGCAATCGTTGCGCATCCAGAATTTCGATCTCGCCGTACTTGAGATTCACAATCCCCTGCCCCTGCAAGTCCTTGAGAATCTGGTTGGTGGTCTGGCGCGACAGCGACAGCATCGACGCCAATTGTTCCTGGGGTAGTTGCAACACCCGTCGCGGCGGGTCGATTTCGCCGTAACCCTCGGCGATCATCAGCAAGCGATGAGCCAGTCGAGCGGCGGTTGGCATGAGGCTCAGTTGTTCGAGATTGATGAAGGTCAGGCGCAGTTTCTGGCTCATCAGCAATGCCAGTTGCCGCCAGTACGCCGGTTGTTGATCAAGCAACGTCAGCAGCACGGTTTGCGAGATGTGCAACAGGACGCAATGACCCAGACCGAACGCATCATGAGTGCGCGGCTGACCATCAAACAGACAGATTTCGCCGAACCAGTGAGGCGACTCCACCAGGCTCAGCAACGCCTCCTTGCCCTGCTCGCTCACTGCGCCGATCCGCACCGAACCTTCGAGCACCGCGTACAGCCCGCACGGTGGATCGCCGCGCTTGAACAGCCGCTGGCCTGGCGACAACCGCCGCACCCTGGCCGCGGCCAGCAGACTATCCTGTAAGGAAACAGGTAAATGGCTGAACCACTGCCCGTTATCCAGCCGCGAACGCCAAACCTGCATGTCCATGAAAACTCCTGGAGATTGTCGCCTGCCTGACAGAGCGAAATGTGGACCCGGGACATGATCCATCACCCAACAGGAGGAACAACAATGAAAAGCCTCGTCGACCATCTCAGTCAATACGCCGCCTACCACCGTGACCCGCGCAATATTGCCACCCACTTTATCGGTATTCCGCTGATTGTCGTCGCCGTTGCGGTGCTGCTGTCACGGCCCGAGTGGTCGCTGGCCGGGGTTTGGGTATCACCGGCAGTGCTTTTGGCGCTGGCTTCGGCGTGGTTTTATCTGCGATTGGAGTTACGGCTGGGTGTGCTGATGACGGTGTTGCTGGGCCTTTGCATCTGGCTGGGTCATGTACTCGCGCAGCAAAGCACGCTGGTCTGGCTTGCGAGCGGCATCGGGATGTTTGTGGTGGGTTGGGCGATTCAATTTGTCGGTCATCACTACGAAGGACGCAAACCGGCGTTTGTCGATGATGTGACGGGGTTGATTGTCGGGCCGTTGTTTGTGGTGGTTGAGTTGGCGTTTTTGGTTGGGTTGCGGCATGACCTGAAAGAGCAGATCGAGGCGCGGGCTGGGGGTGTGCGAATCAATCCGAATCGCGCTGCGGCATAAGACGCCATCGCGAGCAAGCTCGCTCCCACAGGGGATTTGTGAACGACGCAAATCACTGTGGGAGCGGGCTTGCTCGCGAAGCTTTTGCTTTAGATGTTGGCGACTTTCTGCCAGACCTTCGGCTTGAAGAACAGCGTCTCGCCCTTCGCCAACCCGATCAGGCTGTCGTGATCTTTCACCACTTCAGCTTCGATCAATTCGCTCTGGCCTTCGACCTTCAGCGTCACCCGTGTCGTCGCGCCCAACGGACGAATATCCCGCACCTCGGCCGCGTGGTGATCCTCCAGCTCATGACGCGACAGCGACACTTCGTGAGGACGGAACAGCACATGGTTGTCTTCCCCCAGATGCAACCGGTTCGAGTCACCCAGGAAGTGATAAACGAAATCGCTGGCCGGGTTTTCGTAGACGTCGCCCGGTGAGCCGATCTGCTCGATCACGCCCTTGTTCATCACCACGATGCGGTCGGCGACTTCCATCGCTTCTTCCTGGTCGTGAGTCACGAACACCGAGGTCAGGTTGATGTCTTCGTGCAGCCGCGCCAACCAGCGACGCAGTTCTTTACGGACCTTGGCGTCGAGGGCGCCGAAGGGTTCGTCGAGCAGCAGGACTTTCGGTTCAACCGCCAAGGCACGAGCCAAGGCAATACGCTGACGCTGACCACCGGAGAGTTGTTCCGGGTAGCGATCCGACAGCCAATCCAGTTGCACCATGTTCAGCAGTTCGTGGACTTTCACCGCGATCTGGCTTTCGCTCGGGCGCTGGTTTTTCGGCTTCATGCGCAGGCCGAACGCGACGTTGTCGAACACGGTCATGTGGCGGAACAGCGCGTAGTGCTGGAACACGAAACCGACGTTGCGATCACGCACGTCATGGCCGGAGACGTCTTCACCGTGGAACACGATGTTGCCCTTATCCGGGGTTTCCAGACCGGCGATGATCCGCAGCAGGGTGGTCTTGCCGCAGCCGGACGGGCCCAGCAGCGCCACGAGTTCGCCGCTTTGAATGTCCAGGCTGATGTTGTCCAGCGCCTTGAACGCGTGAAAATTCTTGCTGACGTTACGCACTTCGATCGACATGACTTATTCCTCCGCGGCGCTGGCGCGCAGGCGGTTAATACGGTTTTCGCTCCACTGCTTGAGCAGCAGGATGAAGAGCGCCAGGATCAGCAACAGGCTCGCCACGGCGAACGCGGCCACGTGGTTGTATTCGTTGTAGAGGATCTCGACGTGCAGCGGCAGGGTGTTGGTCACCCCGCGAATGTGCCCGGAAACCACCGACACCGCACCGAACTCACCCATGGCCCGCGCCGTACACAGCACCACGCCGTAGATCAGGCCCCATTTGATGTTGGGAACGGTGACGTGCCAGAACATCTGCCAGCCATTGGCCCCGAGCAGGCGCGCGGCCTCTTCTTCCTGCGTGCCTTGTTCCTGCATCAGCGGGATCAGCTCGCGTGCCACGAACGGCACGGTGACGAAGATCGTCGCCAGCACGATGCCCGGCAAGGCGAAGACGATCTGGATGTCGTGGTCCTGCAACCACGGACCAAACAGGCCCTGAGCGCCGAACATCAGCACGTAGACCAGACCGGCGATCACCGGCGACACCGAAAACGGCAAGTCGATCAGGGTCACCAGCATGCTCTTGCCGCGGAACGAGTATTTACTCACGCACCACGCGGCGCTGACGCCGAACACCAGGTTCAGCGGCACTGAAATCAGCACGGCGATCACCGTGAGCTTCAGGGCCGACAAAGCGTCGGGTTCGAAAATCGCGGTGAAGAACGCACCGAGGCCATTTTTCAGCCCCTGGGACACCACGATGAACAATGGCAGCAACAGAAACAGCGCAAAAACCAGCCAGCCAAGGCTGATCAGGATTCGCCGCGAAGTGGCACTGCCACGGCGGGCGGCGTTGGCCGAGGAAGCGGCGCTAATAGACGATTGGGACATTTTCGCGCCTCCTTATGGGGTTTCGATGCGCCGCTGCAGCAAGTTGATCAGCAGCAACAAGACGAAAGAAACCACCAGCATCAGTACACCAATGGACGTGGCGCCGGTGTAATCGTACTGGTCGAGTTTGACCATGATCAGCAGCGGCAGGATCTCGGTTTTCATCGGCATGTTGCCGGCGATGAAAATCACCGAACCGTACTCGCCGACCCCGCGGGCAAAGGCCAACGCAAAACCAGTCAGCCAAGCTGGCAGCAGCGCGGGCACCAGAATATGGCGGAAAACCTGCAACGGTTTTGCACCCAGGCACGCCGCCGCTTCTTCCACTTCACGAGGGATATCAGCCAATACTGGCTGTACGGTACGTACTACGAATGGAAGTGTCACAAAAGTGAGGGCAAGGGTGATGCCGAGGGGGGTGTAGGCGATCTTGAAACCCAGGTCCGCTGCGAACTGACCCACCAAGCCAGTGGGGGTGTACAACGCAGTCAGTGCGATACCGGCCACCGCAGTGGGCAACGCGAAGGGCAAGTCGATCATCGCGTCGATGACTTTGCGTCCCGGGAAGGTATAGCGCACCAGCACCCAGGCCAGCAGCGTGCCGATGATGCCGTTGATGATCGCGGCATAGAGCGCGGTGCCGAAGCTGAGCTTCAACGCTGCGAGCACCCGTGGCGCCGAGATAATCGCCCAGAACTGGTCCCAGGTGAGTTGAGCGGCATGCACGAACATCGCCGCCAGTGGAATGAGCACAATCAGGCTGAGGTACACCAAGGTGTAGCCCAGCGTCAGCCCGAAGCCGGGTATGACGGGGGAGATACGACGCGACATAAGAGTCCTTGGTTGAGAACGCGCAAAGCCCCGAACGTAAATCCGGGGCTCGTTTATGGCTTATTTCAGGTTATTGCGCCTGATAAATCTGGTCGAACACGCCACCGTCGTTGAAGAATTTCGGTTGAGCGGTTTTCCAGCCGCCGAAATCCTTGTCGATGGTCACCAGGTCCAGTGTCGGGAACTGCTTGGCGTACTTGGCGGCAACATCCTTGTCACGTGGACGATAGAAGTTTTTTGCCGCGATTTCCTGGCCGGCCGGGCTGTACAGGTGCTTGAGGTACGCTTCGGCGATCTCGGTGTTGCCCTTTTTCTCGGCGTTCTTGTCGACCACAGCTACCGGAGGTTCGGCGAGGATCGACAGCGAAGGCACGACGATGTCGAACTTGTCAGCGCCACCGTCTTCTTTCAGGGCCAGGAAGGCTTCGTTTTCCCAGGCCAGCAACACGTCGCCCTGACCGTTGTTGACGAAGGTAATGGTCGAACCGCGAGCACCGGTGTCCAGCACAGGAACGTGTTTGAACAGGGTTTGCACGTATTCCTTGGCTTTCGCTTCGTTACCGCCATTGGCTTTCAGGCCATAGGCCCACGCCGCGAGGAAGTTCCAGCGTGCGCCGCCGGAGGTTTTCGGGTTCGGGGTGATGACTTCCACGCCATTCTTGGTCAGGTCGCCCCAGTCCTTGATGCCTTTAGGGTTGCCCTTGCGCACCAGGAACACGATCGTCGAGGTGTAAGGCGTGCTCGCTTCCGGCAGACGCTTCTGCCAATCCGCCGGCAGGGTCTTGCCGAGTTTGGCGATTTCGTCGATGTCACCGGCCAGGGCCAAGGTCACCACGTCAGCACGCAGACCGTCGATCACTGCCCGGCCCTGCTTGCCCGAACCACCGTGGGACTGCTGGATTTTCACGCTGTCGCCGGCGTGGTCTGCCTGCCAGAACTTGACGAATTCGGCGTTGTAGTCCTGATACAGCTCGCGAGTCGGGTCGTACGACACGTTAAGCAGTTCGTAATCCTTGGCAACCGCGGAACCAGCAAAAAGGGCACTGGCCAGGGCGGCCAAAGCGAAATGACGAATCGACGACATGGTGAAAGCTCCTGGAATTTTGTTTGTAATGGCTTTTTATGGTCTGGAATCGGGGTTGCCTGTCAAAGATCGCAGCCTTCGGCAGCTCCTACACAAAGCCCCCGTAGGAGCTGCCGCAGGCTGCGATCTTTTGATCTTTGTTTCAGCTCGGTTTGTTGCTTGGGTTCTGCAACCGGAATTTCTCTTTGCGTTCGATCTGGACCACTTGGGCGTTGTGCACAGTGATTTCCACCGCGCCAAAACGCAGATCGCGCAAGGCGCTCTGGATCTCACGCAAAATGGTTGCTTCGTCCTGGCCGTCAACGCTACGTAGGGATGCGCTCATGGTGCTGCTCCTTCAACTAGAGGTTGCCTGGCAGTGGCGAGACTGCTTGCGGCGTGAGACCAATAGTAGATAAGCGCGGATATTCTTAAAAAGACTATTTAAGAATGTTTATATAACCAAATTAAATTATTTGGCAGGACGAGGGTTTGCGAGGGTTTAGCGATTTTTACGGTCGCCTCGAAACCTGTGGCGAGGGAGCTTGCTCCCGCTCGGCTGCGCAGCAGACGTGACATTTTGGGGCCGCTACGCGACCCAGCGGGAGCAAGCTCCCTCGCCACAAAAAACAGATGCGCGTGTTATTTGATAACGGGAGTCCGCGCCCAATTGAGCTGTGCAGCCGGCACCGGTCGCCCAAACCAGTAGCCCTGCCCCAGATCGCAGCCGTGTTCGAGCAGGAAACGCGCCTGCTCGACCTGCTCGATTCCCTCGGCATGAACCTGCATTCCCATGCTCTGGGCCAGCGCAATGATCACACGCACAATCGCCGCGTCATCCTCATCCCACGGCAACCCGGCAACGAAGCCCTGATCGATCTTGAGTTTCTGGACCGGCATTCGCTTGAGGCGCAGCAACGACGAATAGCCTGTACCGAAGTCATCGATGGCCAGCCGCACACCTAATTCACGCAACCTGTGCATCTGTTCCAGCGCGACTTCCGGGTCATCCATCACAGCGCTCTCAGTGACTTCCAGCTCCAGACAGGCAGGATCCAGCCCGGTTTCGTGCAGCACCTTCGCCACCTGCCCAAACAGCTCACGGCGAGCGAACAATCGAGAAGAAACATTTACCGCGACAAACGACAACACCACCCCGGCCTGCTGCCACTGGCACATCTGCTCACACGCCTGACGCATCACCCAGGCATCAATTTCGGCGATCAGTCCGGTGCGCTCGGCAATGGGAATGAATTCTGCCGGCGACACCAACCCTCGCTGCGGGTGCTCCCAGCGCACCAACGCCTCGACGCCGATCAGGCGGCTGGTCTTGAGGTCGTGAACCGGCTGGTAATAAACCCGCAACTCCTGCTGCTCCAGCGCACGGCGCAATTCGAATGCAGTCTCGACCCGTTGCTGGGCATGGGCGGTCAATTCTTCGGTATAGAGGGCGTAGCCGTTGCGGCCGGCACTCTTGGCCTTGAACAGCGCCGAGTCGGAGTTGCGCAACAGCTGCTCGGCGCTCAAGGCGTCGCCGGGGAACAGGCTGATGCCGACGCTGATATTGACGAACAACTGATGCCCGTCGATCTGGAACGGCTCTTTGAGGCCATCGATGATCCGCTGAGCCAGCGCCGCCGCGTGCACCATTTGCGGACAGCTTTCAGCCAGCACGGCGAACTCGTCACCGCCGAGGCGCGCCAGCGTGATTCCCGGACCGACCATCGCTTTCAAGCGCTCGGCCACACCCTTGAGCAACTGGTCCCCAATGCTATGCCCGAGGCTGTCGTTGATCATCTTGAAGTGATCAAGATCGATCATCAGTAACGCGCAGCCGCGCTTGTGGATCTGCGCCGAAGCCAGGGCCTGCTCGGTGCGGTCGGTGAACAACAAGCGGTTGGGAAGGTCGGTCAGCGGATCGTAGTGAGCCAGGTGCGTCAGCTCATGTTCGGAGTTCTTGATTGCGCTTATGTCGGAAAACACTGCCACGTAATGGCTGCGACGCCCCCTCTCGTCGTCAATGACGCGGATGGTCTGCCATTGCGGGTAGATTTCGCCACTTTTGCGGCGATTCCAGATTTCCCCGCTCCACTCGCCGGTGCTGTTGAGTGTCGCGAACATCGCCTGGTAGAAAGCCGGCGGGTGATGACCGGACTTGAACAGACTGGGGCGCTGGCCGATCACCTCCTCGCTTTGATAGCCGGTGATTGCCATGAAGGCCCGGTTTACATGGACGATCAATCCTTTGTTGTCGGTGACCAGCACCCCTTCACGCGTGCAATCGAACACCGCGGCCGCCTGACGCAAACGCTCGCGCTCTTTAGTGCGCTCACGCAATTTTGCACCGACCCCCAGGCAACGGAACAATCGCGCCCGGGCGAGAAAAATCAAACCGGCGCTGAATACCACCCAGGCATAACCGTTGATCAGTTGCCATTGCATTAGCTCAGCAGAGCTATCGAAGAAACTGTTCAATAAATAGCCGCTGAACAGCAGCCAACCTATAGAAACCAGAAGGTAAAGCAGTGCTGCACGCAAAGCATCGCGATAGGTGGCAGTCATTCGGCTGTCCATATCCCTTCAAAAAGGATGGAATTATAGTTTAAAGAAACATCCAGCCACTCTTATCTGAAAGGGCGACTGGTTTTATCTGTGAGCTAAGTGATAATGCTACGGCTGTTTATTTCTTTATCGAGGGCCCAACAGCCTATGTGGTACGAAGGTTTTCTCGGCTTGTCGCCCTGGTCACTGGTGGCAGTCACCCTGCTGATGACCCACGTGACGATCATCGGCGTCACGGTCTATCTGCATCGTTATTCAGCCCATCGCTCGCTCGAGCTGAATGCTGGCCTGAAACATTTCTTCCGCTTCTGGCTGTGGCTGACCACGGCACAGAACACCCGCGAGTGGACCGCTATCCACCGCAAGCACCACGCCAAATGCGAAACCGTCGATGACCCGCACAGCCCGGTCATCAAGGGCCTGTCCACCGTTCTGCGCAAAGGCGCCGAGCTGTACCGTGCCGAGGCGGAAAACCCCGAGACCCTGCGCATCTACGGCAAGAACTGCCCCGAAGACTGGATCGAACGCAACCTGTACAGCCGTTTCCCGCTGCTGGGCGTCGCGATCATGGGCGTCATCGACCTGCTGCTGTTCGGCACCATCGGCATCACCATCTGGGCTATCCAGATGATGTGGATCCCGGTCTGGGCCGCCGGCGTGGTCAATGGCCTGGGCCATGCCATCGGCTACCGCAACTTCGAATGCCGCGATGCGGCAACCAATCTGGTGCCGTGGGGCATCCTGATCGGCGGCGAAGAACTGCATAACAACCATCACACCTACCCTAATTCGGCAAAACTGTCGGTGAAGAAGTGGGAATTCGATCTCGGCTGGGCCTGGATCCAGGTCTTCAGCTTCCTGCGCCTGGCCAAGGTTCAGCGGGTCGCGCCCATCGCCCATCGGGTCGAAGGCAAAGGCAACCTGGACATGGACACCGCCATGGCGATCCTCAACAACCGCTTCCAGATCATGGCCCAGTACCGCAAATTGGTGATCGCACCGCTGGTCAAACAGGAGCTGGAAAAGGTCGATCACTCGGTCCGTCACCAGTTCCACCGCGCCAAGCGCCTGCTCTCGCGGGAAACCAGCCTGCTGGATGACAAACACCACATTCGCATCCAGACCATGCTCGAGCACAGTCAGGCGCTGAAGGTAATTTACGAGAAACGCCTGGCCTTGCAGCAGATCTGGGTCAAGACCAGCTCAAATGGTCACGATATGCTGGCCGCCATCAAGGATTGGGTACACGAAGCCGAAGCCAGCGGGATTCAATCCCTGCGCGACTTCGCCGATCAGTTGAAAACCTACTCCCTGCGCCCCGCCGCCGTCTGACGCCGTTGATCGGTGCGCTCCGTTCGTGGGCGCACCCTTCGGAACTTAGCTCCAAATCCCCTATCTCAAAGACACTTCGCCATCCAGGCGGGCCCTGGTATTGGTCGCTTTCGAACCTCGAGCGGCACACGCCCTTTGAGATTTTGTGTCGATGGTCAATAAAAGCCTGCAAGACTCATCCCTCCCGCAGTGGCCCGAGGCCGCGCAAACCCTGCTGGCGCTGATGCATGCACAAGGCGAAGTGGCGCGCCTGAGCGAACGCGAACAACTGTTCAGCGCTCTGCTGGTGAGCGTCAACGCGGTGCTTTGGGCCTTCGACTGGGAATCCCGTCGGGTGCTCTATGTCAGCCCTGCTTATGAACGGATTTTCGGCCGCTCCGCTGGCTTGTTGCTGTCCGACTACAACCAATGGCGCGACAGCATTTACCCCGACGATCTGGACTATGCCGAACGCAGCCTGGCCGATGTACTGGTCAAAGGCGCCGATGAAGACCGCGAATACCGAATCATTGCCGCCGACGGCCAGGTCCGCTGGCTCAGTGACAAGTGCTTCATCAACCGTCAGGCCGAGCCGGGGCAACCGGTGATCATCGTCGGCATTGCCGAAGACATTACTGACAAGAAGCAGATGGAAACCGAGCTGCAACGCTTGGCCACCACCGACGTCCTGACCCAGAGTAGCAACCGCCGACACTTCTTCGAATGCGCCCACCGTGAATTCGAACAGGCACGGCACCAAGGCACGCCGCTGGCATTCCTGCTGCTGGACATCGATGACTTCAAAGTGATCAACGATTCCTACGGCCACCAGGAAGGCGACAACGTGCTGCAACGAATCGCCGAGAGCGGTCGCGCGACGTTGCGTCGAGGTGATGTGTTCGGGCGAGTTGGCGGTGAGGAATTCGCAGCAGTGTTTCCCGGCTGTGCGCCAGACATGGCCATGCAAGTGGCCGAGCGCCTGCAACGGGAGATTCAGCGCTTAAGTTTCAGCCATGGCGACCAGACCTTCGGCATCACCGTCAGCCAGGGCCTGACCAGCCTCACCGCCGAGGACGAAAGCGTCGACAGCCTGTTTGCCCGCGCGGATGCGGCGATGTACCAAGCCAAACACCAGGGCAAGAACCGCATCGTCTGCGGCTGACCCCGAACCCAGGCCCAACACTGATCCAATGTGGGAGCGAGCTTGCTCGCGATAGCGGACTGTCAGCCAGCATCAATGTTGAATGTCAGTACGTCATCGCGAGCAAGCTCGCTCCCACAGGTTTTGTGTGATGCCTATTTTTTGCGCAAACGCATCAATTCCGGCAACCCGATCTTGAGCAACCGCGCCGTCCGGCTCTTCGCCAGTTCCTCAATGCCCTCATGCTCGGTCAGCCGCGCCAATTGGGCGGCCATGTTCATCACCAGCGCTTCGCGGGAGTAAACCCCGCCACCGAACTGGTAGACCGCCGCAATCAACTCTCGCAGCTCCAGCGGCAGGCGCCAGCGAGTGCGAAGCGCCGAACCATAAGCCGCGCCGAATTCGGCCAGCGCCTCGCCGACCTCCTCCCATTCATCCAGCTCTCCACCGGACTGCTTCCATTCCTGCAAACACCGCAACAGCGCCAGGTCGCCGAGGCGATGCAGCATACCGGCGCAATAACAGCGCTCCTGATCCAGATCCAGCAAGCGCGCCAGGGTCCGGCCATACTCGGCGGTGCGCAGCGACAGCTCCCAATAGCGCTCGGCATAGTCGGCCAGAAACGGGTCACTGAGGCGGGCACTGCGTTTGAGGGCCAGCCCCAGAATCAGGTTCATGCTTTGCCCGGTGCCAAGGCGGTGCAGCGCCTGGGACAGGGTCTGCACCGTGGCACCCAGGTGATGGGCGGCACTGTTGGCGGCCGCGATCAGCACGGCGGTGACCTGCGGATCGGTGCGGATCTCGTCCTCCAGCACAGTCAAATCGAGGCCGTTGGGGTTGAGGCTGCGTTTGACCGCCAACTGCACGTCAGTCATCAGCGGTGCACCGTCCGCAGACTCACGACGACGCTCCAGGTACGCCGACAAGGTGATGCCCGGCGCCAATGATGGCGTCTCGCAAGACACCTCTTCACCGGCGTTCAGCAGCAACTCCTGCAGGCGGTGGGTCAGATTTTCCATGTTCAGGGGCTTGGTCAGGTACGCCGCAGGCGTAAGCGGCAAGACTTCGCGCACGCTGGCGCTGTCGTTGCGACTGCTCATCAGGATGAATGGCAGCGGCGGGTTGCGTTTACGCTGACGGACACTGCGCAAGACATTCAAACCATCGACGCCGGGCAGCTCCCAGTCGACGATCACCAGGTCGTAAGGATTTTCCGCCAACAGGTGCAGCGCTTCCTGACCATCGGCGCACAGATCCAGCCGCGCGTCGCAGCGCACATTCAACAAAACCTGCTGGAGCAGGTCGCGGGACCAGGGGTCGGCCTCGGCAATCAGCACACGCGGCGCAACGGGTAACACCACAGCAGTCATTTACACACTCCAAAGTAGTGCTTGCACCTTAGTCAATGCCGGCCATTCGATACAGCGCATTTGCCATCGTTGGGTTCCGGGGACACAAAAAAACCCGCCGAAGCGGGTTTTTTTGTCGATCAGTTCACAAATCGATCAGAGCTTGGAGATCACAGCTCGGAGAAGCACTCTTCGATGATTGCCAGACCTTTGTCCAGTTGCTCGTCCGGCGAAGTCAGCGGTACCAGGACGCGCAGAACGTTGCCGTAAGTGCCGCAGGACAGCAGGATCAGACCCTTGTCGCGAGCCTTGGCCACAACGGCGGCTACCGCTGGAGCGTTCGGCTTGTGGCTGTCGCCATCAACGAACAGCTCTACCGCGATCATCGCACCCAGGGCACGGACTTCGCCGATCACCGGGTATTTCGCCTGGATGGCTTTCAGGCCAGTGACCAGACGCTCGCCGACAGCCTTGCAGCGATCCAGCAGGTGCTCTTCTTCGAACACTTCCATTACGGCCAGGGCCGCGGCGCAAGCGATCGGGCTACCGGCGTAAGTGCCGCCCAGGCCGCCTGGAGCAATGGCGTCCATGTATTCAGCCTTGCCGCAAACACCGGCCAACGGGAAGCCGCCAGCGATGGATTTGGCGAAGGTGGTCAGGTCGGCAGCAACGCCCATCTGTTCCATGGCGAAGAAAGTGCCGGTACGACCAGCGCCAGTTTGTACTTCGTCAGCGATCAGCAGGATGCCGTGCTGGTCGCACAGCGCGCGCAGACGCTTCATGAACTCTTTAGGCGCGACGTAGAAACCACCTTCGCCCTGAACCGGCTCGATGATGATTGCAGCTATGTCACGCGGCTCGGCGTCGTTCTTGAAGATGCGTTCGATGCTGGCGATCGAATCGTCGATGCTCACACCGTGCAGTTCGTTCGGGTACAGCGCGCGGAAGATGCCGCCCGGCATCAGGCCCATGCCGGCCGAGTAAGGCACGACTTTACCGGTCAGGCCCAGGGTCATCATGGTACGGCCGTGGTAAGCGCCGGTGAACGCGATCACACCGGCACGGCCAGTGGCGGCACGGGCGATCTTGATCGAGTTTTCCACGGCTTCGGAACCGGTGGTCACCAGCAGGGTTTTCTTGTCGAAATCACCCGGAACCTTGGCGTTGATTTTTTCGCACACTTCTACGTAAGGTTCGTAAGCCAGTACCTGGAAGCAAGTGTGGGTCAGCTTGTTCAGCTGCTCGGTCACGGCGGCGATGATTTTCGGGTGCACGTGGCCGGTGTTCAGCACGGCGATACCGCCGGCGAAGTCGATGAACTCGCGACCTTCAACGTCGGTCACGGTGGCGTTCTTCGCGGACTCGGCGAAGATCGGGTGAATCTGGCCAACACCGCGTGGTACAGCGGCTTCGCGGCGTTTCATCAGGGATGCGTTAGTCTTGCTCATAAAGTCCTCATTCACCGCTCATCGGGCGGCGTGGTTCAAGGAAAATGCGGCAGGGAGGCAACTACGGCAGCATGCGATGATCGACTGCCACAGCTTTCCCGGCCACAGAGAAAATTCCGTTTGAAGCACGCAAAGGGACAGCGCTCTCGTGCCCTTTGCGTTTGAAGCAATGCCTTGCCGGGCTTATCCCTTCGAGCTTAGATGCCCAGGCAGAGGTATTTGATTTCCAGGTAATCTTCGATGCCGTACTTGGAGCCTTCACGGCCCAGGCCCGACGCCTTGATGCCGCCGAACGGCGCGACTTCGTTGGAGATCAACCCGGTGTTGACGCCGACCATGCCGTATTCCAGGGCTTCAGCCACACGGAACACACGACCCAGGTCGCGAGCATAGAAGTACGAAGCCAGACCGAACTCGGTGTCGTTGGACATCGCGATCACTTCGGCTTCGTCTTTGAAGCGGAACAGCGGAGCCAATGGACCGAAGGTTTCTTCCTTGGCCACGGCAGCGTTCTTCGGCACGTTGGTCAGAATGGTCGGTTCGAAGAAGTTGCCTTCCATAACCTTGCCACCGGCCAGAACGGTTGCGCCTTTGCTGATTGCGTCAGCAATGTGCTCTTGAACCTTGGCCACGGCTTTTTCGTCGATCAGCGGGCCAGTGGTGGTGCCTTCTTCCAGACCGTTACCGATCTTGAGTTTGGCGACTGCCACTTTCAGCTTCTCAGCGAATGCGTCGTAGACCGAATCCTGAATGTACAGACGGTTGGCGCAGACGCAGGTCTGGCCGTTGTTGCGGTATTTGGAAATGATCGCGCCTTCGACGGCCTTATCCAGGTCCGCGTCGTCGAACACGATGAACGGCGCGTTGCCGCCCAATTCCAGGGACACTTTCTTAATGTCCTTGGCGCATTCAGCCATCAGCTGACGACCGATTTCGGTCGAGCCAGTGAAGGACAGTTTGCGCACGATCGGGTTGCTGGTCAGCTCGCTGCCGATGTCGCCGGCGCTGCCGGACACCACGCTGAACACACCGGCTGGAATGCCGGCACGCTGGGCCAGTTCAGCCAAAGCGAATGCGGAAAACGGAGTTTGCGAAGCAGGCTTGAGCACCATGGTGCAACCGGCGGCCAGGGCCGGGCCGGCTTTACGGGTGATCATCGCGGCCGGGAAGTTCCACGGGGTGATTGCAGCGGTCACGCCGATTGGCTGCTTGATCACGATCAGGCGCTTGTCTGGCTGGTGACCCGGAATCACGTCACCGTAAACGCGCTTGGCTTCTTCAGCGAACCACTCGATAAAGGAAGCGGCGTAAACGATTTCGCCCTTGGCTTCGGCCAATGGCTTGCCTTGTTCGAGGGTCATCAGGCGAGCGAGGTCGTCCTGGTTCTCGATGATCAGTTCGAACCAGCGACGCAGCTTGTTGGCGCGGTCCTTGGCGGTCAGTGCACGCCAGGCCGGCAGCGCTTTGTCAGCGGCTTCGATTGCACGGCGGGTTTCGGCAGCGCCCATTTTCGGCACGGTGCCCAGAATTTCGCCCGTTGCCGGGTTGTTGACCTTGATCGTCTGACCATTGTCCGCATCAACCCAAGCGCCATCGATAAAGGCTTGCTGGCGGAACAACTGGGTGTCTTTAAGCTGCATGTCGGCTTTCCTTAACAGCACCGCGGCAAGCGCGGAGCGAATTATGATTGTAGAAAGGCGCCTTATAGGCTGCCGTCAGGGAAATCATTCACCGGGCTGAAGCACATAAATAGCGCACTGATTGAAACTCGTGCGGTTCAGCACCCAGACAAGAGCGTTTGAAATCTCAAACGAATCCTAGGATCAAAGGGGGTAAAGGACAATAGCCTGTTCGAAAAAAAGAACGAAAACGCCGCATTTGCCTAATTTTTCTGATCAACGTAGCAAACACAGGTTACGCTTTGGAAAAACGCAGGCGATTCAGCAGCATGGACGCCCGCGGTGCATATGAGTATCATGGCGCCCGCATTGCACCAGTAGCTCAGCTGGATAGAGTACTGCCCTCCGAAGGCAGTGGTCGTGGGTTCGAATCCCGCCTGGTGCACCAAACGTAGAAACGAGAAAGCCTCAGATCTTAGGGTCTGGGGCTTTTTTGTGGGTGTTGCTTCGTCCTGAATAAGGTTTACACCTTCTGGCTTCTTTTCAGGAAGGTGCAATGGCAGTGGTCAGGCATGCACCTCACGATCAAGAACGTCAGCTACCCACTGATTGATACTCTTGTGGGCTAGCTGCGCTTTTACGGCGACAGTTGCGTGGAGTGCCGGCGCTAAACGCAGACTGAGGTGGCCAGAATAGGGCTTCTGCGGCGTGCGTCCGAGCTTGGCGCAAGTCTCCAGATAATCAGTGACGGCCTCTTCAAATGCATCTCGAAGCTCCTGTACTGACTCGCCATGAAACCCAACAATATCTCTGATACCAGCAATATGGCCGACAAACAGGCCATCTTCCTCGCTGTATTCAATTCGGGCGGCATAGCCTTTGTAATTCATTACGCTCATGGGGTGACTCCTGCTTGTTCAAGGAAAGCCCGAGCATCACGAACCTGGTAGGGCTTTGCTTCTTTGTCCGGGTGTGGTCGGTGAAAGGTGGCGACCACACCGTTCAGCTCAAAGCGCACCCGGGACCCATTGCCTTCAATGGTCTTGGCGCCAGCGGCACCGAATAAAGACTCGATACGGGCCCACTCCAGCGCGGCTGGGGTCGGCCTTGAGAATACTGCTTTCAGGGTGCTGAGCTGTTTGTTATTCATGGTATGAAATTATGATACCGCGCAAAAGAAAGCAACCGTGAATCCTGACTCATCGGCCCTGTCCACACCCCAAGCGCATGGAGGCCAATTGATGCTCCCAGCTGGAAGATGGCTTCCCGAATCTGATTCTTCTGGGCCTGGACGGATGGAAGTGACCAAGACTGACAGAAACGCGACCGGTAAGACGGAAAAATCCTAGGCAATAAAAAACCCCTAAGCAGTCTCAGCACCGAAGCACTTCAACCGATAGAGGCCGTGTTGAGGGCGATTGTATGGGTTGAGGACTTCTCGTCAACTGCAGTCGGGCACTGGCGCGCCAATCAAAGCAGAGACAACCGTCCTTAAAATACAAACGCCCGATGCGATGCATCGAGCGTTAGGGTGAAACAGGTGTAAACCTATTTCAGGACTAGACAATTGTCGGGATCCGCAATTTGAAGAGTAGAGCCTCCTACGAGCCGCTTTGCTCTGCGTCAACGGCATCAATGAGCGCATCAATCTCTGCAAACACTGTTACGGCAGCAATATTAGGACGTGGATCGTTACGGCTAGCTGCAATGGCTTCAATAATTGCGGAAGCTTGTAACCGATCAAGCTGTGAGTCCGTGTCATCGTCGGAAACGGGCTTAATGCGGTTTTTCATTCAGTCGTCCAATCGAACTCGTCGTATTCATCATCCTCTTCGTCCTCAACCTCTTCTTCATCAAGAACGTCTTCCTCAAGCGCTTCCTCTGCCTGCTTCGCCAGCAGAAACTCCTTACGACTCTCGGTAACAGCTCGCCGTAATTCCTGACCCTTCACCGGGCAGTTGAGCATTTGGGCGATGCGGTCGATTTTTTTCGCCATGGCTACCTCCAACGCATCGGCTATGGGTCGATAGTGCGCGCTTTCGGGTGTCGATGCCAAATGACTGACCGCTCTGCCTCTCAGTTTTTCTGCAAATCCTTGAGTCTGGCCGTGAGATTTTCTTTGGGAAAGCGTTTGTGCAATGTCGCCATCAGGTCAGCGGCCGCTTGAGCCTGACCAGCCTTTTGCAGGCGGATCACTTCCCTTAATTGATCGTCGATAAACTTTGCCGGAGCTATCGCCGGGTGTTTACTGACCTTCGCTTCGTCAGCCATTTCAGCGCTGATCGATTCGCTCTGCGCTGGGGCAGCAAAATCGGCCATTGGCGCCGCAGGCGCGGGGGCGGACATGGCGCCGGCCGGGGCAGCCAGAGAACGCGCAACCGATGACGGTGCTTCTTTTTTGGCGGCCGGTGCAGACGCTTTGGGGGCAGGAGCGAAGTCGTAACTCGGCGGTTGCTCCTCCGTACGTTGCACCAGTGCAAGCATCAGCGCGACACCGACAAGGCTGGCAAATGCGACCTGCCAACGGGGTTTCTGGCAGGCCTGAACCCAGCGTTTCCACAGACCTGGCTTCTGCGCAGGGACTTCACGGTGTGCGGCAGCCAGGAGGAACGCGTCGAGATGGGCCGGTGGTTCGCCGGTCGCGTGTTCACGATAGTGCTTCAACACTTCGTCTTCTGGCGTAGGACGGGCGTCAGTCATGTCAGTACCTCCTCGGCCAGCAGCCGACGCAGTTTTTGCTGGGCGTAGCGCAAGCGGCTTTTGACGGTTTCCAGCGGTGTTTCGGTGAGGGTGGCGATCTGCGGCAAATCGAGTTCGCCGTGGGCGCGCAGCAGGAACACTTCGCGCTGGTCAGCGGGCAGGTTTTGCAGGGCCGCTTCGAGGCGCTGGTTGTCGCGGCTCAGGCTTAGTAGTTGTTCGGGATCGGCCGTGTCATCGCTCAGCGCGTGGATCTGTTCGTCATAGCTGTCGTGCAAGGGGTTGTGGATTCCGTGTTTGCGCCAGTGATCGATCAGGCGGTTACGGGCAATCTGGTAAAGCCAGGTACGAAAATTCGCCCGGCCTTGTGGCTGACTGGTGCTGCGGATCAGGCTCAACCAGGTTTCCTGGTAAACCTCTTCGGCCAGCTCGGACTTGCCGCTCAGGCCGAGCAGGAATCGGTAGAGCCCTTGGCGGTGACGGGCGTACAGAATCTCGAACGCCGGCCCGTCGCCTGCGCGATAACGGGCCAGCAGCGATTCGTCGCTCGATTCAGGAGCAGACATTTCAGTTGTAGCCTCCTTTATGCGGCTCACTATTTGATGCGGTCGTGGTTCGCAGACTTTGCGCCAACTCCACCAATTGCACGAACTCTGCACGCAGACCAAATCGATCCTCGCCCCGCGCACCTCGCGCCAAAGCCTCGGTGTCCTTCAGGCTGAAATCGCCGGTATAACGCCCGTCCTTCAGTTGCTGGGAAAACGCCGCGACGGCCGCTGCAAAACGCAGGTCATCACTGGCTTTGCCGACCTGACCGTTGACGATCGGCCGCTCGATCAAGCGACTATTCCCACCCTCAGGCAACTGATAGCGCACACGCAACATCGCCAATTCCCCAGCCTTTTCGGAAACAGCGGCCCCAGGATTGCCATACCGCAGCGGCTCCAGCCAGCCCTTCTCGCCCTTCGGCACAATTTCATACAACGCCGTCACCGTATGTCCTGCGCCGATTTCGCCGGCATCGACCTTGTCGTTACTGAAATCCTCACGCTTCAACGCCCGGTTTTCATACCCCAACAGTCGATACTCACTGACCTGTGCCGGGTTGAACTCCACTTGCAGCTTCACGTTCTTCGCCACGACCGCGAGGGTCGAACCGAGCTGATCCACCAGCACCTTGCGCGCCTCGCGCAGGTTGTCGATGTAGGCATAATTGCCGTCGCCGGCATCGGCCAACTGTTCCATCAGGTGTTCATTGTAGTTATCCACACCAAAACCCAATGTGGTCAGGGAAACGCCGGTCTTGCGTTTATCCACAGCCATTTGCTTGAGGCTGTCGAAGTCGCTGATGCCGACGTTGAAGTCACCGTCGGTGGCCAGCAGGATGCGGTTGATGCCCTTGGGAATAAACGCCTGCTGCGCCATCTGATAGGCCAGTTCGATACCGGACGCCCCAGCGGTGGAGCCGCCGGCAGTTAATTGATCGATAGCTGTACGAATTTTCGCTTTGTCGCGTCCGGACGTCGGCTCCAGCACCACCCGCGAATCGCCGGCATAGACGACCAATGAAACCCGGTCCTGTTCGCGCAATTGATCGACCAGCAATTTTAGGGTGCTTTTGACCAGCGGCAACCCCTCGCGTCGGTCCATCGAGCCGGACACGTCCACCAGAAACACCAGGTTCGCCGGGGCCAGTTCCGCGACCGCGCGGTCCGAGGCCTTGATGCCGATCCGCAGCAATCGGGTATGCGGGCTCCACGGCGACGGCGCCAGCTCTGTGGTCACGCCGAAGGGCGAGCCATCGGTGGGCAATGCGTAATCGTAGGGGAAGTAATTGACCATCTCCTCCAGTCGCACCGCACCTTCCGGTGGCAGGCGCCCCTGATTGAGCAAGCGGCGGACGTTGGCGTAAGCACCGGTGTCGACGTCGGCGCTGAAGGTTGAGACGGGCGTTTCGGCCACGCTGTGAATCGGGTTATCCGCCAGCGCTTGATACTGCTCCCGCTGCTCATCCCGATATCCCTGCGCAGATGCCTCGCCCGCCGGCATCGGCGCATAGCTCGGCGCCGGACGCACGCTGCGCTTGGCCATCGAGGTGTCCGCCATGACAGCCTCGTTGCGCACCAATGTTTCAGCGGGCAGTGCCCCTTGAGCCGGTGGCGGAGCCGAGGCGGAATCAGGCTTGGACGAAACGCCGCAACCGGCAATCGCCAGCAGCAACCCGGCGGCGAAACCCTGGGCGGCCGGGCGGAGGAAATGCAGAGGGAGGGACATGGGGGCTGACCTCAGGAGGAAATTGATCCATTCATCCTCTGAGACGAGCCCCTCTTCAGGTTCGGGTTAAATCGGCCGAAATTAATTTCAGCGGTGATAACGCCGCACCACACTGCTGTTTTTCAGCACATGGCCTTTGATTTTTTCCAGTAGCTGCGCGCGCGTCAGGCCGGCGGGCAAAGCTTCCGGCGCCAGGTCCAGGGCATAGAGCTGGATGATGTAGTGGTGCGCGCTGTCGCCAACCGGCGGGCAAGGACCGACATAACCGGTGGTGCCTTTGCTGTTGGTGCCACCGACGCCTTCAAGGGCGGATTTTGCGCCGACGCCGGCAGCAATCTGATGCGTCGTGGCTTTGATGCCGTAATGCACCCAGTGATCAACGCCTTGGCCTTTTTGCCCGTCAGGATCGTGCATGACAATGGCGTAACTGAGGGTGCCCGCCGGGCCGGCGTTCCAATTCAAGGCCGGTGACTGGTTGTGCCCACCGCAATTGGGCGCATCGCTGGCGGCAGCCGAGGTGAACAGTCGATCGTCGGTGACACCTGGGATGTTCAGGGTGAAACGCTCCTGGGCCTGCGCCGGAAATTGCACGCAAAGGGCGACTGCAACGGCCGCCAGCCAAGGGTTCAGAGAGGTCAATCGGGTCATACCGGAGCACCTTGTGCGGGTGGGGCCGTCGTCGGCGTGCAAACTATAGCCGGACCGTTCATTCGGTGGCAGCGGGAATTGGCTGAACCTCCAGATAAGCGCCAAACTGTTAAGTGAAACGCTTGCCTGGAGAGTGATCATGGCACTGCATCGCGTCGCCCGTTTCGCCGATGTGTCCGAAAATAGGGGCCTTGAGGTCCAGATCGCAGACACGAAAATTGTCCTGCTGCGGGTGGGCGATCAATTACGCGCCTTTCAGGGCGAATGCCCCCATGCCGGGGCGCCGCTGGCCGACGGTGCTCTGTGCCACGGACGCTTGATCTGCCCTTGGCACAAGGCGGCGTATCGGATCGAGGACGGTGCGCTGTGCGAACCGCCGGCCCTGGACAGCCTCAAACGCTATCCGCTGGAAGTGCGCGATGACGAGGTCTGGGTCGATGATCAGCCGATGTCCGACGCCCACACTCCTCCGGCGGACGACGAGCGAACGTTTGTGATCATCGGTGCCGGTGCGGCAGGTACGGCGTGCGCGGCAGCGTTGCGCGAAAAGGGCTTCGGTGGCCGAGTGCTATTGATCGACCGTGAAATAGACGCCGGTTACGACCGCACGGTATTAAGCAAATTCGTGATTGCCGGGGAGATGCCGCCGGAAGAAGTCCCGCCGCTGCGTGATGAAAACTTTTACCGCGAACAGCGCATTGAGCGAATAAACGCTGAAGTGACGAGCCTGGACGCCGCGAACAAAACGTTGCACCTGTCTGATGGTCAATCGCTGAGCTACGACGCTGCCCTGCTCGCCACCGGTGGCACACCCAATCCGCTTACGCTGCCTAGCGCCGACCTGCCGCAGGTGTTCGTGCTGCGTTCGAAGGATCAGGCACAGCGGATTCTGGGCTCGGCAAAACCGGGCCAACGGGCGGTGATTATCGGCGACAGTTTTATTGCCATGGAATCCGCTTCCTCCCTGCGTCAATACGGTCTGGACGTCACCGTTCTGGCCCGCCACGCAGTGCCTTTTGCCAAACAGTTTGGCGATGCCGTCGGCAAATCGATACGTGCCCTGCACGAGGCCAACGGCGTGGTGTTTCATACGGATGGCAACGCAACGCACATCGAAGGAACAGCCAAAGTCGAAGCGGTGCGCCTGGACAACGGTCAACGTTTACCGGCAGATCTGGTGTTGGTCGGTATTGGCGTCAGCCCGGCAACTGGCGCATTTACCGGCCTTCCCCTGGAAAAAGACCAGTCGCTGAAGGTCGACGGCGGGATGCGCGTGACCGATGGGCTTTGGGCCGCCGGCGATATCGCGACCTTCCCGCTCAACGGCCAGCCCCAACGAATTGAACATTGGCGCCTGGCACAGCAACAGGCACGGATCGCGGCGATGAACATGCTCGGCGGCGACGAGCATTACCTCGACGTGCCCTATTTCTGGACCTGGCACTTCGGTAAAAACTACGACTACCTTGGCCTCGCCGCGACCTGGGATGAGGTCGAGTTCAAAGGTGACCCTGACCACCCTCCCTTTATCGGCCTGTTCGGCAAGGACGGATTGGCGGTCGCCGCGGTGGCTTGCGAAGAAGAACGCGCGATAGCGATGCTCGCCGAACGGATGAAACAGCCGTTACCGGTGGACGAGGCATGGCGGTTGATTCGCGACCTGAATTAACGGGATGTGGGAGTCCTTTGGCCTCCAGCGGGAGCAAGCTCCCTCGCCACAAGCCAGACAGCAAAACGCCCGGCGTCTGCGTTGCGCAGAGGCCGGGCGTCGGTCTGTAAGCCCTGGTTTTACTGGACGGTGACATTCCCGCCGAATTTGCTCATGACAAACCCGACAAACTCTTCGACGGTCATCTTCTGGCCGTTGAAATCCACCTGATTATTGGCGTAGTGCAGTTTGGCGACGATGTTGTTGTCTTCCAGTTTTGCCAACTGCGTACCGACTGCCATGCTGCCAAACATGTCGGCGGTGGCGGTGGCCTGATCGGCGATGAGCTTGGCGTCGGTCTGACCGTCGATTTGCGACTGCACGCTCAGCAGGTCAACGAGCATTGGCTTGGACACTTTCACGTTGACGTCCAGCAGCGCGATCAGCTGTTGGGTCAACTGGTCCGGTGGCAGGTCCATGGATTGAGGTTTGGTCAGGTCAAGCACCAGGTTGGCGCGGCTTTCGCCATTGGCGGTGTTGAACGACAGATTTTCCAGCGCGACCTGCGGGCCGGCGGCCAGCAGTTTCTCCAGGCCGGTTTTAACCTGCGCCTCTTCGGCCGGGGTCAGGACCAGCTCTGGCGCCGGTTCACCCGCAGCGACGGCCTCAGCGGCGGCCCTCTCGTACGGTTGCAGTTTGGTCTGGTAAATCTGCATCAGCGACATTGTTGCCGGGATGTCGAGGTTCTTCAGGCTCATGGCCATCTGCGCAGACCCGACAGCCTTGCCGTTCAAGGACACTTCACCCACCTTGTAATCGGCACGCCCCGAAGCGCTGGTGCCGGATTCCTCGGTCTGGTTCTTCATTTCAAATTTCTTGAAACCCAAGACCGACTGCTTGGCGCCGAAGGTGGTCTTGCTGTCGGTCAGCTCGACGGTGTTCTCGCCGGTGTAGTAGCCGTAGGTACTTTTTGTCAGGTTGCTGGCCAGGGTCAGGCCGTTCAGTTCGACCTTCACCGGCGTCTGATCTTCAGCCACCGTGCTCAATGTCAGGCTGTCCATGTAACCGTCGGCCTTGACCTTCTGCGCTTGAGCGCTGGCGGCGACATCGAGGTTCAGCCCGGAGAATTTCAGGTTGGACTTGTCGTCCAGCGCCACGTCCAGCGGCTGCAATTGCAGGGTGCCGTTGGTGGCATTGTCGTAACCGATGTTGACTACGCCCGTGAGTGGCGATTTGTCCTTGGCAGCGACGAACCATTTCTCGGTGGTCGGCGTTCTTTCCAGTTCGTAGTGACTGGTGGCCAGGACCGGCAACCACTTCAACGACATCAGGCGCGAAAACGGCAGCGGACCGTGTTCGATGCGATCGACGAACAGCAACTCCACCGGAGCTTCACCGAACATCTCGCCTTCGCCCTTGAGGCGGTAATGCGCGGTGCTGCTGAACACATGGCGCTCCAGCGATACCAACTCCAGGGACGCGGTGCCGTTGGAACCGACCAGCGCGGCTTGCAGCTCTTTGTTGGCGTCGGCGATCGAGGTGTTCAGCACACCTTCGAGTTTGGTGCCGGTGTACCAGGCACCGCCGGCGCTGATTGCGCCGATGGCAACGACGATTCCAAGAAGCACGCCTGCTGATTTATTCATGAATTACCCGATCAATGTCCGTTGTTGAAGGTGTGGTCGTCTTCCCTGAACCCATGACGGGTTACGGTCACGACTGCGCTAAAAGTGCGATGGAGATTAGCATCAGGCGCACCAGGCGACCCAATGATTAAAGGTTAAAGAGTGTCTATGGACCGCGCGTGGGGGTTGAGAGTTTCGGCGGATATGAAATCGCCATCGCGAGCAAGCTCGCTCCCACAGGAGTTGCGCTAAACCTGTGGGAGCGAGCTTGCTCGCGATGGCGTCAGTCCTGCAAACACACAATCACGAATACTGCGTTTCAATCTCATCAAGTTGATGATCAAAGCTCTTGAGCCGTGCGGTCCATGTATAGACCAGCACTTCGAAGTCGCGATTGATCACCGCCGTGCCGCTTGGGGATTCCGAGCGCGGATCGCAGAAGTCCAGTTGATAACGTTCGCGGGCCATGGCGGTGGCGACATCGGAGAGTTCACGGGCGTTATTGAGCCAGTGCCAGCCCTCCTCGGACACTTGCTTGTCCAGCGCCTGGCATTGTTTTTTCAGGGTTTCGAGGCTTTTTTCCAGCGGTGTGCCGGTAAGTTCGCCCATGACTTCCTGGAACGTACGCCCCGGTTGCCAGTAACTGCCCCAAAAATACCGATCGAACACCGTTTCGACACGGCGCAGCGCGACTTTGGTGTCCCAGATCAGCACCAGGGTCTTGCCTTGTTCGAGCTGTCTTTTTTTGATGCGCGCGCCCTGGACCGAAGCCCAAGCCACCACCACGATTGCCATCACGGCAATCAGTGCCGCGGCGCTGTCGAGGAACACCAGCGCCTTGTCGATCTGGTGGGCCAGCATGATGCCGTAGAAATAAGTGGCCGACAGCAACACCAATGCCGCTATAGCGCACCAGAAGCCGGGAGCATAAGGGTTTTTCATTATTGGAATCCCCATGACCAACGCGAGCCTTGATTGATGAGTTCGACGCGCGACCTCATCAAATCAAAGCATAGCAACGGCCTCAGGGTTTGCCGGAGTTCGTGCCTTGCGTTCGTCCGCTTTCCCAGCCGCCGCCCAATGCCAGGAACAAATCGATCTGGCTCATGGCAACCTGCGTGCTGGCGGAAGCCAGTTGCGCCCGCACGTCGGTGTAGGTGCGGGTCGCTTGCAAGTCCGCCAGGAACGACGCGCGGCCGGCCTGGAAGAAGCGGTGGGTCTGGTCTGCCGCCAGCTGCGCCGATTGCTCGGCGTCGGCCAACGCATCGCGACGCTGCAGCAACGCGGAGTACTGGGCCAGGCCGGTTTGGGTTTCGCGGATGGCGTTGAGCACTACGCCATCGAAATGCGCCAGCGCGCCTTGGGTCGTCGCCTCGGCCTCGCGGATTCGCGCCCGGGAACCGTTGGACGGCACGGTCCAGGTCAGCAACGGCCCGAAGCCCCAGCGATTGGTCGCCGGCTTGCCGAGGTTTTCCAGGAGGCCGACGGTGCCGACGGTCGCGCCGATGCTGATGTCCGGGTACAACTCGCCGGTGGCGATGCCGATGCCGGCGGTCGACGCAGCCAGTCGACGCTCGGCCTGCCGCACATCGGGACGGCGCTTGAGCAACGTCGCGCCGTCACCGACCGGCAACAATTGCGCAATCTTCGGCAGCTCCGTGCAGCGCTCGGTGCCGGCTGGCAGTTGGTCCAGCGGTTTGGCCAGCAACATCGACAAGCGGAACAACCCGGCCTGCCGGGCCGCCTCATAACGCGGCATGTCGGCGCGCAGGGATTTGAATTGGGTTTGCGAGCGGGTGACCTGGGTTTCATCACCACGCCCGGCGTCGCGCAAGCGCTGGATCAACGTGGTGCTCTGGGCTTGCAAGTCGAGGGAATGCTGGGCGATTTCCTGCTCTTCGTTGGCTGCGCAGACTTGGGTGTAGGCCCGAACGACGTCGGCCACCAAAGTAATCCGCGCAGTATCGGCTGCGGCTTGGGTCGCATCGGCATTGGCCTTGGCCGCTTCGATGCCGCGCTGCAAAGTGCCGAACAAATCGAACTGATACGAGGTGGTAATGCCAATGTCGCCGACGTTGGCCACCGGCACTTTCTCCGGCAGCAGGAATGCTTCGCCGGACTCCTGCAAACGCTGGGCGCCCATCTTCACCCCGCCGCTCCAGCCACCTGCCGCTTGAGCTTCATCGACCTGCGCGCGGGCTCGGGAAAGGTTCGCCGCCGCCACGCGTAAATCAGTGTTGGAGGCCATGGCCTGCTGGACCAATTGATCGAGGCGCGGATCCTGATACAAACGCCACCAATCGCTGGGCACCGGTGCCGAGACGACATTTTTGCCGTTCACCGCCAAGTTGCCCTGCAAGTCTTCACGGTGTACGGCGGCCTCGTCCGGCAAGTGATAATCCGGCCCGACCACTTGGCAGGCCGACAGCAACAGGCCTAATCCGGCGATAGCCAAACCCGAGGCCCTGCTCATTTCGCGGGCTCCTGCTGGTGGTCATCCATAATAGAAACCGTCGCCGTGCGACCGGCGATCATGCGGAAATCCTCCGGCACGTCGTCGAAAGCGATCCGCACCGGAATCCGCTGGGCCAGCCGCACCCAACTGAACGCCGGGTTGACGTTGGGCAGCAGGTTGCTGCCGCTGCTGCGGTCGCGGTCTTCGATGCCGGCGACGATGCTTTCCACGTGCCCGCGCAGGCGAGCGCGGTCGCCGATCACCCGAATATCGACGCTCTGGCCGACATGAATGCCGTCCAGTTTGGTTTCTTCGAAATAACCGTCGATGTGGAATGAATTGCTGTCCACCACCGACAACACCGGACGCCCGGCGGTGACGAATTCCTGATTGCGCGGTGCACGGTCGTTGACGTAGCCGTCCACCGGGCTGCGAATGGTCGAGCGGTCGAGGTTGAGCTGGGCACTGTCCACCGCCACCTGGGCTTCCATCAACGCCACTTCGGCGCGAGCCACCCGGGACTGGCTCTCTTCCAGTTGCTCGCCCGGCACCAGATTGCCGAGGCCACGGTTACGCTTGGCTTCGCGTTGCGCCTGCGCCAGGGTTTCCTGACGGTCGGCGACCGCCGCCTTGGCCTGACGCAGGGCCAGTTTGAAACGGTCCTGATCAATGCTGAACAGCACCTGGCCACGTTTCACTAATTGGTTGTCACGCACTTCGACGCGCTGGATCAACCCGGACACGTCCGGCGCGATCTGCACGATGTCGGCGCGAATGTGGCCGTCCCGGGTCCAGGGCGCGAACATGTAATACATCACCATGCGCCAGACCACGACAACGGCGAAGGTCACGATCAGCAGGGTCAGTACCACGCGACCGATGGTCAAAAAAGGTTTTTTCATGTCATCAGGTATCGACTGAGTGAGTCCACGGCGCCGAGCAGCAAAGCGTAGAGAGCCACGTTAAACAATGCCCGGTGCCAGACCAGACGGTAAAAGTGCAGACGCGTCAGCAACCCGTGCACCAACAGGAACAACACGTACGTAATGCCCATCAGCACCAGCAGCGTGGGCAGAAACACCCCGCTGATATCCAGGTCACCGATCATAAAGGCGCTCCATCGATGCCATGGGGAAGCGGTTCTTCAAGCTCGCCGGCGCCGACGAATTCCACCCCTGGCAGCAGCGACAGACGCAACCCGCTCAGGGCGTGCAGCAGATGCAGACGCGCACCTTCATCGCACTCCGTGTTGAGAGCGCGACGGGTGCGATCAAGGGTCATCAGCAACGGACTCGGTGCCGGCAACCGTTCTCCAGCCTTGAGGCAGGCTTTGAAATACTCGCCAACCTCGGCCACCACCTGGTGCAGCAGCACTTGCGGTGCGCCGAGTACTCGCGGTGTATAGGCGAGCAAATCCAGCAGGTTCAGCGCCACGCGCACTTCCCGCAGGGCGATGCCGGTGTCCTGTCCGGTCATGGCCAGGCGCGGCAGATGCTGCATCAGGCGATCGAGCATCTGCACACCCAAGTGCCGGTGCTCAGACAACGTGGCCGGCTCGGTGAGGCTGACAATGTCGCGCCAGCTGAAACGGGTCAGGCGCTTGGCCGCCAGTTCGGCGCCGAACGGCCGGGCGATCAGGGTCCAGACGAACGCGAACAACAAGCCCACGGGACCGGCCAGGTTGGAGTTGGCGAAGCTGAGGAAATCCGCGTCGTAGGCGCCCTGAATGCTGATGAAAGACGAGGTGTTGACGAGGGTCAGCAGCATGCCCAGATAGAACTGCGGCTTGACCGTCAGGGTGCCGATGCAAATGAACGGCACGGCAAACGCCAGCACCAGCATCGGGAAGTCATGCAGGTTGGGCAGGACCAAAAACAGATAGAGACTGGCGAACAACACCGACATCGCCGTCCAGAAAAAGAATCGGAAGATCTGCGGCGCCGGGTCGTCCATCGAAGCGAAAAAGCTGCACGCCACCGCCGCCAGAATCACCGCGGCGCCACCGTCGGTCCAGCCAAGCAGAATCCACAGCACCGACGCGACGATGATGGCGGTGACCGTGGACGCCGCCGAATAGAGCATCAGCCCACGGTCGAGAAATGGCGAAAGCCGACCGAGCCGCCAGTGCCGATACACCGCGCGCCAGCTGTCCTGGCTTTCGCACTGGATGGCGTACTGCAGGCTGCGGCAGTCCTGCCACACATCGATCCACTCGCCGAGGCGATACAGGGCGTTGGAAAACAGCAGCTGCTTGCGATCATCCAGCGCCTCGGCGGGCGGTTGCAGGGCTTCGAGTTGGTCTTTCAGCGTCTGCCAGCGGGCGAGGTCGGCGTCTTTGTGATCGAGCCATTCGGTGGTCGCAACCAGCAACGGCGCGAACTTATCTACAAGCTCGGGGGTGCGACGTTCGAGGGCGTACAACGCATCGTCCAGGGCATCGATCACTGGCAGCAGGTGAATCATGCGGCCGCGCAGTTCCTTGGTGTTGCGCACCGTTTGCGGCCGCGCGCCTTCGTGGGGCAACTGACCGATCATCAATTCCAGCGTGTTGAAGGTCGCGACCATCGAGGAACGCAGCGCGCTGACTTCGTCCGGCTGCACGTTGCGGCTGAGGAAACGCAGGCTGTAAGTCGAGGCATCGGCAAACCATTTGTTCACCGAATCGTTGAACACCGGCGCCAGCCGCCGGGGCCAGAACATGGCGCCGACCACCGCCGCCACGGCGATGCCGAGGAAGATTTCTTCGGTCCGTGCTTCGGCGATGTCCCACACTGCCAAGGGGTTATTCACCACCGGCAGGGCAATCAGCGGCAAGGTGTACCCGGCGAGCATCAGCGCATAATTGTTGGCGGTGCGCAGGTGCATTGAGAGGAACAGCAACGTCCCGGTCCACAGCGCGATGACCACCACCAGCACATAGGGGCTCTGGACAAACATCGGCACGAAAAAGACCGCGGCAGCGGCACCGAGAAGGGTGCCAACGGCGCGGTACAACGCCTTGGAACTGGTAGGGCCGACAAATGGACTGGAAACGATGTAGACCGTGGCCATCGCCCAATAAGGCCGGGGCATTTGCATGAGCATGGCGATGTACAACGCGATCATCGATGCCGCGAACGTTCGCACACCGTAGAACCAGTCCCGCGCCGGGGGCATGCCGGTAAAAAATCCGCTCAAGGGTTGATCACCGGCAGATGATTGGCCGATTCAAAAGCTCTCAGCACCCGCAACGCCGCTTCCAGATCACTCTGATTGATCCCTTCGAGCACTTCATGGCGCAAGCGCACCAGCTCGATTTCGACGGCTTGCACCAATTCACGGCCGGTCTCGGTCAGGCTCAGGCATTTGGCGCGCCGGTCATGGGCGTCTTCGGTACGACAGACGTAGCCGGCATGACACAGCTGATCCAGCAGGCGCACCAGGGACGGGCTCTCCATCCCGGCCGCCTGCGCCACCGTCACCTGCCGCACACCCTCGCCCAATCGCCCGATCATCAACAACGGAACGGCGCAGGCTTCGGAGATTCCATAGTTGACCAGCGTGGTCTGGCAGATCCTGCGCCAATGCCTGGCGGCCACCACCATGGAGCTGCTGATGTTCATCTGGAGAGCGTCGAGGTTCTTCGGCACGAGGGGAAACACACACTGTTAGTTTGCTAACTATCAATATGGCATTTGAGGGGAAAGTTGGTCAAGTTTTGAAACAATTCTCATGCGGACGGACAGCTTTTTTACGATCCATCAGGACACCAGATTGAAATCGCCTAGACGCACCAGCATCGCTTCATAAAGATCTGCCGAAACCAGATATGCCTTGATCTTATTGTTTTCCAGCACCGCAATAGGTCCGGCTTGCGCTTCGCGCACTGTAGCTCCTGCGTTTTTCGCGAGCTCAGAGATGCTGATGACTCTTTCTGCCAAAACACGTTGCATGACTCGGTCTCATAGTCGGACTCAACGCCATGAAAGCTACTTCAGCTCAGGTAATACCTTTCAGAAAAGCTGTGACAAGGTTTTGCGCTCAGATTTTTTACACCCCCCGCCCCTTCCGCAACAACACATCCAACTGATCCACCACCTCCGCCCAATCGGCGTCATCCAGAATATCGTCGCGCAAAAACTGCGCTTGGCTCTCGCTCCAGAAGAACGCATCAGCCAGGTGCAGCTCGGGTTTAAGCGGTGAGTGGGTGGCGATGAATTTGTCGATGCTTTCGGCGTCGTCAGGCAGGCCGAGTTGTTTGAACAGGGAGGGGAGGCTGTGGGTTGGGGATTCCATGTCGAGCTCCTTTTTCATGGCAAATGATTGGTGACCGCTTCGCGGTCAATCGCCAGCAAGCTCGCTCCCACAGGGTAACGCGATTCCTGTGGGGGCGAGCTTGCTCGCGATGGCGGTGTAACTGACGCCGAAAAACTACTGACTCAACTCACACACTTCAGCATGCGGCACCATTTTCAGGAATTCCGGCACGCTCATGTGCACCAGGTTGTTGTGGTTACCAGCCTCCAGGTAGATGTCTTTTTGCCGGGTCAGCAGTGGGTCGATGACCATGTCCAGGCCATAGGGTTCGCCCAACGCAGGCACCGCGCCGCGTTCGCAATCCTGGAACAGATGCGCCAGGGTGCTTTCCCGGGTGATCTGCCATTCGCCACTGCCGCGTACTTTGCTCAGGTCCAGGTGACGACTCGCCGGCAGCACAGCCATCAGGAAATGACCGTGGTTGTCGTCGAGGATCACCGATTTGGCCACCCGTTCGGCAGGAATACCCGCGACCCGCGCCGTTTCAAGGCTGCTGGCCGAGTGCGGATGGGTGACGACGTCAAATTCGCAGTGAGCCTTATTGAGGCTGTCCTGCACAGTTCTTGCCATACGCATGATGCACCTCGGAGTCCGCAACAACGTTTCGCGGACGATGGTTAAACCTTTTCTCTCCACTAAAAGTCTAGGCCCGCTGGCGCCATCGCGCGGGAAATCTGCCCGCCGGAATAACGCCGACAACTGATCAAAATTCGTACAATTCAGAGCTCAGCTAGACTGTATAAAGAACCATCAATGACTCTCCCGGAGGGTCACGTGAACACTCGTTGTTGTGCAGTTGCGCTGCTGTTGGCCTTGAGCGGATCGGTATTCGCGGCGGACACCGTCGTCCTGCTGGTGCCCAACCCCATCGGGATCTGGCTGATCACGTTCGGCATAGCGTTTCTGATCGCCGAGGCGGCCTTGCCCAATTACGGCGTGATCGGTCTGGGCGGCATTGTGATGTTCGTGATCGGTGCGGTGATTCTGACCAACACCGAGGTGCCGGTTCCGTTGATGATCGGCCTGGGACTGATCAGTGCCCTGTTGCTGATTTTCCTGCTGATCCACGCTTTGAAAACCCGACCGCGCGAAAACGTCAGTGGCGATGCAGGACTGGTGGGTAGCGTGACTCCGGTGATGTCGCTGGCCGGCAATGCCTACAACGGTTGGGTGCACCTGCAAGGAGAAAAGTGGCAAGTGCTCAGCGCCACGCCGCTGCAACCCGGGCAAAGGGTCCGGGTGGTGGCACGCAAGGGATTATTGCTGGAAGTGGCCGCGGCTGACGCGGCGCCGGGTGGAGAATAACCATGGGCCTGCAACTGGGTTTTGCCGCGCTGCTGTTACTGGTGATTGCACTGGCGGGGTCGACCTTCCGCATCCTGCGCGAATACGAGCGCGGGGTGGTCTTCCAGCTCGGACGCTTCTGGCAGGTCAAAGGCCCTGGCCTGATCCTGCTGATTCCAGTGGTGCAGCAAATGGTTCGCGTCGACTTGCGCACCGTGGTGCTCGACGTGCCGCCACAAGACGTGATCACCCGCGACAACGTCTCGGTCAAGGTCAACGCGGTGCTGTATTTCCGCGTCCTCGATCCGCAGAAAGCGATTATTCAGGTTGAAGACTTTCTCATGGCCACCAGCCAATTGGCTCAGACCACGTTGCGGGCAGTGCTCGGTAAACATGAACTCGATGAACTGCTGGCCGAGCGTGAGCGGTTGAACATCGACATCCAGCAAGTGCTCGACGCCCAGACCGATGCGTGGGGCATCAAGGTCGCCAACGTCGAGATCAAGCACGTGGACCTCAACGAATCGATGATCCGCGCCATCGCTAAACAGGCCGAAGCCGAGCGGGAGCGACGGGCCAAGGTGATTCACGCCGAAGGCGAATTGCAGGCTTCTGAAAAACTCATGCAGGCCGCTGAAATGCTCGGGCGCCAGCCAGGGGCCATGCAGCTGCGCTATATGCAGACGCTGAGTTCGATTGCCGGGGACAAGAGTTCGACGATTGTCTTTCCGCTGCCGATCGAGTTGCTCAAGGGGATGGCGGATTTGTCTTCAAAACCTTGATGGCCCCAAAAGATCGCAGCCTTCGGCAGCTCCTACAGGTGTACGCCGCGCCCATGTAGGAGCTGCCGAAGGCTGCGATCTTTTGACCTTCCCCATAGACACCAACGTCCGGTAGCCGCGTCGGAGATTTCCTTCAAGTTGTAGCGGTGTTGGTGAACTTGTTCCGGCCCAAGCCCAGGTCTAGTCTGGCTTTGTCACTGAATAAACGGTGACACGGACGTGCAAGTCCGGGTAAAAACATTTCCCAATACTGCTTCTGGCTAGTCATCAGGCATTTCTATGCTTGGTGTGATTGCTTTATGGCGGCTGTGTGCGGGAGACCTTCGGGTCTGCCGAGGTTTTTTGGGATTTAGCTTTACTCGGTCTTGCACCCCGCACATAGCTGCCACCCTAATTTTTGCGTGCAAGCGAACATCAGGTCAGCCTCATTGCAATCAAAGCGAGTATCCCATGTTCAAAGTAACGCCCAATCCTCCAGAGAACTCTGGAATCGACTCCGAAGATCCACTCGAAACCGAAAAACTCAAAGAAGCCGCCGACCGCGCCTTCGCCCACTACTTCCCCCCGACCACCGAAAAGCCGCCCAGGCACCGCAAAGGCAACCTCTTCACCGTCGCCCCCGAGGTCAACACCGAAACCCTTCTGGCCAACGCCTCCGAAGACCTGCTGTCCATCAGCGCCATCGCTGCCAATCTGGCGGACGATGTGGACGGGACACGGCGCTCGGTAGCCTTGGCGCTCAGCCGCATGGCCGATGGCGTGCAGTTGCTCGTAGAGCGAGTGCTGGATCATTGGGAGGAGTCGGAGATCATGCAGGCTCGGGTCAAGGTTTAGCCGGGTAGATTTGTGGTGAATTGACCGCCGCCATCGCGAGGAAGCTCGCTTGTATGGAGTCCTTCGATGGCGAAGCTAAATCGTCTGAAAACGCGATTTTGGTTACAGACTCAATGCAACACGAACAGGCGCGCGTTGGCGCCTCCCGCCTGCGTTACGCCAACGTTCTGCCAGCCTGCGGGCAACGGCGCGAATTCGTCCGGCACATCGACGGTGCCGATCAACCACACTCGGCCACTGCCTTTGGGCAAATCGCCAAGGCTGTCGAGGTAAATATCCTGAGTCACCAGTGTGCCGAAACCATAGGCATTCGGCCGACTCGAAACACCCTTGGCCGACGGCAGGGTGTACAGCAGCGGTTTGGCGTCGGTGCGGTTGTAATAGACGTAACTGAGGTACCAGAGCATGTCGCTGGTGACGATCCGGTCACCGGCAACGAAGTGCTGGTTCACGTAGTCGACCATGACGCTGATTTGATCGTTGGTATCCACCGTGGCGTTGTTGTTCAGGCCCACCAGTTCGACGCCGATAAACAACACCAGCACCGTCGCGGCCAACACCCGGAAGACGGCGTACAGGCGATCAATGGCCAATGCGGCAATCATCGGCAGGCCGAGGGCGTACGCGGTGAGGTAACGCTCGATGAACACCGGCGAGATGAACGACACCGAAAACACCAGTAACAATGGCAAAACGGTGTAGATCACCAGCAATGCACTGCCGCGAATGACACTGCGATCCCGCGCCAGCGCCACCCACACCAAGGCCAGTAATGCCAAGGGTAACGTGATGAAAATCGGTGTAGTCAGGGTCTCGCCATCGTCCTGGATCAGGAACGACCAGATCATCGAAGGCAACGAGGCGAAGGTGACCGGTGTCTCCCACCCCACATCGCCATTGGCTTTGAGTTGATCCATGTGTTGAATCAGATCGATCAGGTTGGGCACCCACGGCAAGTACACCAACACGATCGCCATGTTCGCCACCCACCAGCCGGGCTGCTGGATATGTCGCAAGCGATAGCCAGGCTGTACGCGGATCAGCCCCAGATACAGCCAGTGACACAGCACGCACAGGGCCGTGAAGTAATGGGTGTAGAACGCCGCGCTCATCAGCAGCGCGTAAATCACCAGATAGCGCTTACGCCCGGGGCGTTTGATCCAGTAAACCAGGGCGATCGTGGCACCGATCAGCCACAGCCCCAGCAACGAATACATGCGCACTTCCTGGCTGTAACGCACGGCGGTAGGCAGCAGCGCCAACAGGACGCCGGCCAACAACGCGGCGCGGCGCGTGGCGAGCAAGTCCACCAGCCAGACGCCCAGCGCCACGGTGGCAATCCCCGGTAGCGCGCTCAGGCTTCGAATCGAAAAAATGCCATTGCCGAACAGCTCGATCCAGCCATGCAGCAGCATGAAATACAGCGGCGGATGCACATCATGGGCGGCATGCACCCAGATCCCGGCCAGCGAATACTGGCTCAGCAGCAGACTGGAACCTTCATCGCCCCAGATCGCCGCCGCGGTAAGGTCATAAAAACGCACGAGTGCGGCCAATGCCAGGATCGGCAGCAGCCAATGCTCGCGCACCCATCGAAGCATTCGCTGAACAATCGCCCAGACGCCGGGTGCCTCGTGCGGGCCTTGGGTGCCGTCAAGCGGCGTTTCTCTGCGCGCCTCCATTGCCTCCCCTCAAGACTGCCGGTGAAAAACCTTGATGCTTGCAATCACTGTAGGACAGCGACAGTGCCGTCGTCGATGCTGGTTTTATGACCAACGACATTCGGCAGCGATGCGGATCCCAGTACTGGGGAAAAGCTGTTTTGATTCCTACAAGCAAGTCAACGCCGTGCCGTCTCCGCCAGCGGATACACCGACTCCCATCCCCCACCCAACGCCTTGTACAACCCGACCATCGCCAGCGACACCCCGGTCGAACTCTCCACGAACTGCTCCTGAGTCGCTAACAACGCGCCCTGCACCGTCAGCACATTAACGAAATCCACCACCCCTTCCACGTATTGCTGTTGCGCAGTGCGCAGGGCGATCTGGTTCTGGCGGACGGCTTCGGCGAGGCTGTCGCGGCGCAGTTGGCTGGCGTTGTAGGCCGTCAGTTGATCGTCGATTTCATGCCAGGCGCGCAGCACGGTTTGCTGGTAGGCGATGGCGGCTTCCTGTTGTTGGGCTTCGCGCAAGTGCAGCACGCCGCGCAGGCGACCGCCGTCAAACAGCGGCAGGCTGAATTGCGGGCCAATACCGAACGAGCGCGAGCCCCAGGAACCGAAATCGCTGAGCTGCATGGCTTGCGATCCGATGTTGCCCGACAGGGTGATCCGCGGATAGAAATCACCCTTGGCCACACCAATGCTCGCGGTCGCGGCATGCAGGCGGGCTTCGGCCTGGCGGATGTCCGGGCGACGCTCGGCCAGTTGCGACGGCAGGCCGATGGCGACCTGACGCGGGGTTTGCGGCACCGGCGCGTCTGTGGATAACTCGGCAGACAGCGCTTGCGGCGGCTCGCCCATCAGCAGGCTCAAGGCGTTGATCAGTTGCGACTGGCGCTGCACCAGCGCGGGCAGACGCGATTCGATGGCCGCCACCTGGGCGGCAGCTTCGGCGACATCCAGGTCGGTGGCGACACCGTCGGCCAGGCGCAGCTGCGAGAGTTTCAGGCTGTGGCGGGCGACGTCGAGGTTCTCCTCGGTGACGGCTCGTGTACTTTGCACACCGCGCAGCTGAATGTAGTCCTGAGCGGTTTCGGCGAGCACCGACAGCAGCACGCCGCGTCGGTCGTTTTCCGCGACTTCCAGAGTGGCGTCGGCGGCTTCGGTTTCTCGGCGCACACGGCCCCAGAAATCCAGTTCCCAGGATGCGGAGAAGCCTGCGTCCCACAGGTTGTACGCCGAGTCACCGTTGTGTCCCGACGGATCGTTCAAGCCTTCGCCGCTGTTGCGTTTACGCCCGTAGCTGCCAGTGGCGGCGGTATTCGGGTAACGGTCGGCGGTGATCACCTGACGCACAGCGCGGCTTTGCTGCAAACGGCTGCTGGCGAGTTTCAGGTCGAGGTTGTCGGTCAAGGCACGTTGAGTCAGGGCCGAGAGTTTCGGGTCGTGGAACACCTCCCACCAACGCTCATCCATGGTTTCAGCGGTGGCTTGGCTGGCGGTGGACTTGGATGGTTTCGACCACTCGGCGATTTGCTGGGGTTGAGGCTTTTGAAAGTCCGGGCCGACGGTGCAGGCTGAAAGACTCATGACGAGCAAGGCACAAAGGGTGAGTTGAGGCTGGCGGCCTCTTCGCGAGCAAGCTCGCTCCCACATTGAAACGCGGTCCCTTGTGGGAGCGAGCTTGCTCGCGATGACGTCAGCCCCGGCAACAAAAGTCTTCATCGCTGAGCAACCTCATGCTCGCCCGCACTGGCGGTATCAATACTCGCCTCAACCGACATCCCCACGCGCAACCGCTCCGCCAATGGCTGACCCGGATCAAGGACGATTTTCACGGGAATCCGCTGCACCACCTTGGTGAAGTTGCCGGTGGCATTGTCCGGCTTGACCGAGGCGAACGTCACACCCGTGGCCGGTGCGATGCTCTCGACGCGACCGCTCAGGGCCTCACCGCCGAGGCTGTCCACACGCACTTGCACGTCCTGCCCCGGCTGCACGTCGGTCAGTTGGGTCTCCTGGAAATTGGCGACCACATAGGCCTGCGCAAGCGGCACCACCGCGAGGATTTTGCTCCCCGGCGTGACATAGGCACCGACCCGAACGGCGCGCTCGCCGACCATGCCGTCCTGAGGTGCAACGATGCGTGTGTAGGACAGCTCGTAGCTGGCCATTTCCAGCGCCGCTTGCGCCCGTTTCAGCCCTCCTTCCGCCGCGTCACGCTGAGCGGTGAGGATTTCCACCTGCTTGCGCTCCGCCGCCAGCACCGCCGTCACGTTAGCCAGCCGCGCAGTGGCCTGATCGATGCGGGTCCGCGCTTGTTGGGCGTTCTGCACCGTGCCGGCGCCTACCCCGGCGAGGTGGTTGTAGCGATTCAGTTCATGCTCGGCGAAGGCCATTTCAGCCTTGGCCGACACGACCGTGGCCTGGGCTTGAGCGATCACCGAAGCCTGGCGTTCAAGGGTCGCACGGGCATTTTGCAGTTGCGCCCTGGCCACTAACGTTTCGGCGTCAGCGGCTTGGGCGGCGGCACGCAAATCGCGGTCATCAATCAGCGCCAGCAATTGCCCGGCCTTGACCTGCTGGTTGTCCTCCACCAGCACTTCCTTGATGAACCCGGCCACGCGCGGCACCACCAGCGTGAAGTCCGCCGAGACAAAGGCGTCATTGGTGTTCTGCTGCGTACGCTTGCCGAACAGGCCGGGCGCCAGCAAATACACCAGCACACCGAGCGCCACCACCGCGGCGACGCCAACGGCCACTTTTTGCTTTGATTGAGTCGTCATAAAAACCTTCTGTTTCAGTGGAGCATTCAAGTCGGCGCGCGCGGCGGATAGATCCGCGTCGGCAGCCAGAAAATCAGCAGGATCAGCGCCAGTGCGACGCCGGCCATGCACAGATAAAGATCCGATGCCGTCAGCACCACGGCCTGCTCATGCAGCCGGTGGGCAAGGCCCGGGCTGTCGCTGTCGACCAGGGGTGAGTTGCCGAGGTTGTCCACCAGCATCATCGAGTGGAAATGCAGCCTTGAGGTGGTCAACGCCTCCAGTACGCCGGTGGCGATCACCGCCGCCAGGCCTTTTACGGTGTTGAACCAGGCCGAAGCGAAGGGCCCTTCCATCGGGCTGATGCTGCCGGTGGAGAGCATCAACAACGGCAACACCGCCATTGGCTGACCGAAGATTTGCAGCAGTTGCAGCACATAGAAGTCGTCGCGAATCCACACCGACGTCAGCTGCGACCCACCGATGCAGGACAGCGTCAGCATGCTCAGGCCGATCCCCAGCACCCAGCGGCAATCGACCCATCGCAGGTTGCACAACGCCGCCACCAACGGCAGCGCGATCAACTGCGGCAGCGCCGCCAGCAGCATGATCGGCGCGGTCTGAACCGGGCGATAACCCTGGACCTGCGCCAGGTAGCTGGACGGAATGATGATCACTGCCAGCAGCACCACCAGCACCCCGGCCAGGGTCAGCAAGGCGAACGACAGGTTGCGGATGCCGAGCATCTGCATCTTGAAAAACGGTATCGGTTGCGACCATTCGTTGATCAGGAACAGCACCAACAACAGCAATCCACCGCCGAGCAATCCGCAGATCAGGCTCGACTCGAACCAGTCCAGCCGATTGCCCTGCAAAATGCCGATCACCAGCATGCAGATCGCCGGAAACCCCAGCAGCAAGCCGCGCCAGTTGAATTGCTTGAAGCGCTCCAGGCGCAGCGGGTCCTGGGGCAAGCCATACGCCACCGCGACCATGGCGATCAGGCACGGTGCGATGATTTGCCAGAAGGTCCACTGCCATCCGACGTGTTCGGTCCACAACCCGGCCAGTGGCGTGCCGAGCCCCGGGCCGAACGTCGCGGTCAGGGCATAACCGGCCAGACCATAGAGCTTCACGTTGGCCGGCAAAAAGCGCAGCGCGACGGTCATCAGCATCGGCGGCAACGCACCGCCCGCCAGGCCTTGCAAGGTGCGCATGACCAGCAGGCTTTCATAGTTTGGAGCGAACGGGCACAACACGCCCAACAGGGTGAATGCGCTAATGGCGCAGAGGGTGAAACGTCGCAGTGAGAACGTCACCGAGCACCACGGCGCAAAAGCCATGGCCGCCACCGAGGTCGCGGTATAACTGGCGACCAGCCAGGTGCCTTCGTCGTAGCCGATGGCCAATGCACCGCGGATGTCGGCGAGGGCAACCTTGGTCACCATCTCGTTCAGCCCCGACACCAGCACCGCCAACAACACGCCCACCAGGCCGATGATGATTCGCGGACCAAAGACTGGTGGCGTGACGGCAGCCGGGCTGGCCGCGGCGAGAGGTGCCGTGACCGTGAGGGAAGTCATGACTGCAAGCTCCGGGGTTTGAATACCGAAGCATTTTAAGAAGCGTGGGACCTTACGAAAATTGACTTATTGGCAGCTTATAAGTGCGTTTGATGCAGCAATACAAAACCCCTGTGGGAGCGAGCTTGCTCGCGATAGGGCCATCACATTCAACATTAATGCTGAATGATCCACCGCTATCGCGAGCAAGCTCGCTCCCACAGGGGTAAGTGATCAACTTGAGGTCGGCTGTGCGGCCAGCCACGTGTCGTCGCAGCAGGTTTTGAGGGTCTCGCGCAGCCAGCGATGGGCCGGGTCTTTGTCGAAGCGTGGGTGCCAGGACTGGGTCAGCATTATGGTCGGCAGCGGAATCGGCAGCGTGAAGGAACGCAGCTTCAGGCCCAGGCGCTGGACGCTCAGCAATGCTTCCTTGGGCACCGGCAGAATCAAATCGGAATCAGGCAACGCAAACATTGCCGCATGGAAACTCGGCGCAATCACCGCCACCCGCCGCTCCAGCCCCAAGGCATTGAGCGCGGTATCGATCGGGCCACGGGCGATGCCGCGACGGGACATGCTGATATGGGAAAATCCGGCGAAACGCTCGGCCGTGATCTCTTCATCGAACAGTGGATGGTCTTCGCGAACCAGGCCGACGAAATGAGTAGAGAACAGATTCTGAATCTTCACTTCCGGGGTTAGCGGCCGGGTATTGCTGATGCTCAGATCGATCCGTCCTTCGCGCAGCGCCTCGTCATCGCCATCGCCTTCCGGCACAAAACGCAGTTCGCAGTGCGGCGCCTGACGATCCATGGTGTCGAACAGTTTCCCGCCATAAACACCGACGAAAAAGTCATTGGCGCGAATGTTGAACCGACGGCGCAACGTGCCCAGTTCCACCGCATCGGCCGAACGAAACAACAGCGCGGCCTGCTCCACCACGTCACGCACCTGCTCGCGCAACGCCAGCGCCTTGGGCGTCGGCACCAGGCCACGACCGGCGCGCACCAGGATCGGATCGCCGATGGCCTCGCGAATGCGCGTCAGCGTCCGGCTCATGGCCGCCGGGCTGAGGTTCATCCGCCGTGCGGCGCCCACCACACTGCCCTCGTCGAGCAAGGCATCGAGGGCGACCAACAAGTTCATGTCCGGGAGTTGCATGCTGAGCACTCGTGTCTGATCTGGAATGATTCAAACGCAATGCTAACAAACATCCCCGAACCATGCGGTGGCAGGTTCGGCCCCATCGCGAGCAAGCTCGCTCCCACATGGGATCTTTGTCGTATTCATAATCTGCAACCGCTGAAGACCCCTGTGGGAGCGAGCTTGCTCGCGATGGGGTCAGACTAGACACCGCAGAACTTAGCGCTGCATCCCCCAACGCTTCACCGTGACCCGCTCCAGCGTGCTGAACACCAGGTTTTCCACCAGCAAGCCGATCAGGATCACCACCGCCAACCCGGCAAACACCTTGTCGGTGTACAGCTCATTGCGGTTCTGGAAGATGTACCAGCCCAAGCCACCCTTGCCACTGGTGGCGCCGAACACCAATTCAGCAGCGATTAGCGTGCGCCAGGCAAAGGCCCAGCCGATTTTCAGCCCGGCGAGAATCGACGGCAACGCTGCCGGTATCAGGATGAACAACACGAAACGCATGCCTTTCAAACCGTAATTGCGCCCGGCCATGCGCAGGGTTTCCGAGACACCGAGAAACCCGGCATAAGTGTTCAACGCCAATGCCCAGAGCACCGAATGCACCAACACGAAAATCAGACTGTTCTGCCCCAAGCCAAACCACAGCAGTGCCAGCGGCAACAACGCAATCGCCGGCAGCGGGTTGAACATCGAGGTCAACGTACTCAACAGGTCGCGACCGAACTGCGTCGACACCGCCAGCGTGGTCAGGGCAAACGCCAGCACAATGCCGATCAGGTAACCCTTGAGCAACACCACCAGGGAAATCCACACCTTGCCCAGCAACTCGCCACTGAGCAAACCGTCATACAGAGCGCTCCCGGTTTGCAGAAAACTCGGCAGCAGCAGGTCGTTGTTCTGTACGCGGGCAACCACCTCCCACAGGACCGCGAGCAAAATCAGGATCAGGCTTTTGCGTAACCAGCCTTGTTGCCATAGGCGCTGACCGAGCGGTAATTCACGCTCCAGCGGCACACTCGTCAGCGGTTGCAACACCGTTTCAAATTCTTCACGCGGGGATGATAAAAGGCTCATCGGGCACTCCTCTCAATGGCTCAATAAGCGATGCGGATGTCGGAGAAATCCAGCTCACGCTCGGTTTCCGGGGACTGACCTTCATCGAACAACAACCGATGAATGCGCCGCGCCGACTCCTGAAAGGCCACGCCGCCGAGGCTGTGCAAGTCGTATTGATGGCTGTGGACTTCCGCCCGCACTCGCCCCGGATGCGGCGACAGCAGCAGGATTCGATTGCCCACCACCAGCGCTTCTTCGATGGAGTGCGTGACGAACAGCAGCGTGAAACGCACTTCTTCCCAGAGCAGCAGCAATTCTTCCTGCATCTTGCGGCGGGTCAGCGCATCGAGGGCGGCGAAGGGTTCGTCCATCAAGAGGATTTTCGGCTGCATCGCCAACGCCCGAGCAATCGCCACACGCGCTTTCATGCCGCCGGACAAGGTATGCGGGTAGGCGTCGGCAAACGCCGCCAGACCAACCTTGTCCAGATAGTGCAGCGCTCGTTCCTCGGCCTCTTTGCGCTTGAGGGTTTTCGAGGCAAGCAGCGGGAACATCACGTTCTGTTTGACGGTTTTCCACGGTGGCAGTTGATCGAACTCCTGGAACACCACGATCCGGTCCGGCCCCGGGGCATGAACGGTTTGCCCCTGAAGACGAATTTCCCCTTCACACGGCTGGATGAACCCAGCGACTGCCTTGAGCAACGTTGATTTGCCGCAACCGGACGGACCAAGCAGCACAAAGCGGTCCGCCGGATCGATTTCAAAACTGACCTGATGGGTCGCACGAACCACACGCTGAGGCGTGCGGTACTCGAGGCTTACATTGTCGACCGACAGCAGCGCTTGGGCTGCCGCGATCGGTTTGCTGACCGTGTGGCCTTGCAAAGGGGCGTTCATCTCGGTCAGCTCCCTTGCAGCGGTTTGGCGTCCTGGAAGAAGTAGTCCTTCCACGAATCCGGTTTGTTTTTGATCGCGCCGACGCGGTAGAGGAATTCGGCCAGCGGGTAAGTGTTTTTCGGCGTGACGCTGAATTCGAACTGCGGGTTATCGATGATTTTCAGCAGCGCGGCACGATCGATTTTCGCTTTGGTGACACGGATGTAAGTGTCCGCCGCCGCGCCTTTATCGTTCTGGGCAAACTCGGCCGCCTCAGTCAGCGCCTGGACGAACGCCTTATAGGTTTTCGGGTTCTCGTCGCGGAATTTTTCGGTGGCAAACAGCACCGTCGGCGAGTTCGGACCGAGCACGTCATTGGAATTCAGCACAACGTGGACGTTAGGGTTGGCCAGCTCTTGGTCCTGGAACGGCGGGTTGGAAAAGTGCCCGGTCAACTCAGTGCCGCCAGCAATCAGCGCCGCCGTGGCGTCGGGGTGTGGAACGGCGATGGTGTACTTGTCCAGGCGATTGAATTCCTTGTCGCCCCACTGCTTCGCGGCCGCGTATTGCAGGATGCGCGATTGCACTGACACGCCGACCGCCGGCACCGCGATGCGGTCCTTCTCAGTGAAGTCAGCGATGGTTTTGACCTTGGGATTGTTGCTCACCAGGTAGTACGGGAAATTGCCGAGGGAGGCGACGGCTTTGACGTTTTGCTTGCCGTGGGTGCGGTCCCAGATGGTCAGCAGCGGACCGACGCCCGCACCGGCGATATCAATCGAACCGGAGAGCAGCGCATCGTTGACCGCCGCACCACCGGAGAGCTGGGTCCAGTCGACCTTGATGTCGATGCCTTCCTGCTTGCCATACTTCTCGATCAGGTTTTGATCGCGCACGACGTTAAGCAGCAGGTAAACGATGCCGAACTGCTCGGCGATGCGAATTTCACCTTCGGCGTGGGCCACGGTCGGCGCCACCAAGCTGCCGGCGATCAGGCTGAAACCCAGGCCGATGGCCGCGGCCAACGGTGCAAATGGAAGACGTTTGGACATGAGAGTTTCTCCGACAAATCAGAAAGGCGCGTCGCCCTGGATGGTGGTGCGATACAACTTGCGGCGCAGGTAGCTTGGGCATCCGGCGGCGAGATGAATCAGCGAACGGTTGTCCCAGAACACCAGGTCGTGGGCCTGCCATTGATGGCGGTAGATGTTTTGCGGCAGCACGCTGTGGGCGTAGAGCTCATCGAGCAGTTGCTTGCTCTCGTCTTCCGGCAGGCCAACGATGCGGGTGGTAAAACCCTCACTGACGAACAACGCTTTGCGACCGTTTTCCGGGTGTGTGCGGACGATCGGATGAACCACTTCGGCAACCTGGGCGAGCTGCTCGGGCGTCAGCGTCGGGCGCCAGTTGCCTTCGAATTTGGTCTCGCTGTAGCGCGCGGTATAGGAGTGCGCGGCCGAGCGACCTTCGACGGCTTTGCGCAGCGCTTCGGGCAGGTTGTCCCAGGCTTTGTGCATATCGGCGAAGAGCGTGTCGCCGCCCTCGGACGGCAGCTCCTGGGCGTGCAGCATCGAGCCCAGGCTTGGCAGCTCTTTATAGGACAGGTCGGAATGCCAGAATTTGCCGGCATCGCCGAGGCCGATGGATTGGCCGTTCTCGATGATGTTGGAAACGATGAGAATTTCCGGATGCCCGGCCAACAGGAATTGCTTGAGCACATGAATCTGCAACACGCCAAAACGGCGGCTGAAAGCAATTTGTTGCTCGGGGGTAATGCGCTGGTCGCGGAACACCACGACGTGATGACCCAGGTGCGCGCGGTGGATGCGGGCGAAGTCCTGATCATTGATCGGGCGGGACAGGTCGAGGCCGATGATTTCGGCACCGACAGCGCCACTGAACGGGCTGATGTCGAAGGTTTGCGGCGCGATGTTCGCGGCGCTTGGGGAAGCCGTTGCTGCAGACATAAATCACTCCCACGCACGGCACGCTCAAGGGCGCGCGCGTCGATCAAGAAACTCACGGAGGTCCCGTGTTGGTTCGTGTCGTGCGGCGCGCCGATTGGTCGGCAGGTACGCAGGAGAATGACTTTATAGATATAAGAACTGAAATTTAAATACCGTTAGAGAATAACGATATGGCTTTTGAGGTGGACGCCTTTGAGGCCGCCATCGCGAGCAAGCTCGGCTCCTACAGGGATGTAGTCGGCCACACGATCTCCTGTAGGAGCCGAGCTTGCTCGCGATGAGGCCATCAGCCCCGGCAGAGACCTACCGCTCGTGCAAAGCTTCGGCGCGGGCCCGAATGATCGGCTTGAGCAGATAGCTGAGAACGGTCTTCTTGCCCGTGATGATATCCACCGAAGCCACCATCCCCGGGATGATCAGCAATGGCTTTTCATCTGTCCCCAAGTGGCTGCGATCAGTGCGCAGCTTGATGATGTAGTAAGTGGTTTTCTTATCTTCATCGGTAATGGTGTCGGCACCGATCTGCTCAAGCTTGGCCTTCAGCCCACCATAAATGGTGTAGTCGTAAGCCGTGAACTTCACCGTCGCTTCTTGCCCCGGATGCAGGAACGCAATGTCTTGTGGGCGAACTTTCGCCTCTACCAGCAAGGTGTCGTCCAGCGGCACGATTTCCACCAGGTCGCTGCCCGGCTGAATCACGCCGCCAATGGTGTTCACCAGCAACTTGTTGACGATGCCGCGAACCGGCGATGTCACCAGCGTCCGGCTGACCCGGTCTTCCAGCGCCTTGCCGGTAGCCTGGGCCTTGTTCAGATCAGTGCGTGCTTCATTGAGTTGAGTCAGTGCTTCGCTGCGGAATTTGCCGCGAGTCTCGTCGATCTTGCGCTGCACTTCCTTGATTGCCGATTGGGCGCGAGGAATGGCCAGGGTGGTCGCATCCAGTTGCCCGCGGGTTTCGACCTCGGCGCGCTTGAGCCGCAGCACTTCAACCGGCGATACCGCGCCCTGGGCCACCAACGGCTCGGACATGTTGATTTCCTGGCGTTGCAGCGCGAGACCGTTACGGTACTGCGACTGTTTGGAGGTGTACTCGCGCAGCTCTTGCTGACGCTGGATCAACTGCTCCTCTAAACCGCCAATTTCATCGTGCAGCTGCTGACGGCGACTGATGTACAGCGACTCTTCACTGGCCGCCTGGCCGGGTACGGCCTTCAGCACATCAGCGGGGAAGTTCAGCGCACGGTCGTCGACTTCCGCGCTCAAGCGCTCGACTCGCAGGAGCATCGACAGCCGATCAGCCTCGGTTTCGCCAACGTTGGAGGCGAATCGCGTGTCGTCCAGGCGAATCAGCGGCGCACCGGCCTCGACGATCTGCCCTTCGGTCACGAACAACTCGGAGACGATACCGCCCTCAAGGTTCTGGATTTTCTGGATCTTGGACGACGGAATCGCCTTGCCGTCGCCCTTGGTGACTTCGTCGATCACGGCGAAGTTGGCCCAGAGCATCAGGAACACGAAGAAACCGATGATCGCCCAGATGGTCAGCCGCACCACGCGCGGGGCGTCTTCGATCAGGGCTTTGTTGACCTCGGGAAGTGGCTGGCCATGCAGCGAATCGGAGCCCTTGAAATAACGGCCGATCGAATTCTTGAAACCCGACTTAAGCAACACTGATCTGCCCCTTCTTCAACGCTTCCATCACCGCGGCTTTCGGGCCGTCGGCGAGTATCTGGCCGCGGTCGATGACGATCAGACGATCCACCAGCGACAACAGCGAAGCCCGGTGCGTTACCAGCACCACGGTTTTGTTTTCAACCACTGCCGTGAGGCGTTGCTTGAGGCGTTCTTCGCCGGTGTTGTCCATGGCGCTGGTCGGTTCGTCGAGCAGCAGGATCGGCGGGTTGAGCAGCAACGCACGGGCCAGGGCGACGTTCTGGCGCTGACCGCCAGACAGATTCTGCCCACGCTCGCCGACTTGCAGCTCATAACCTTGTGGGTGCAGACGGGCGAATTCGTGGACGCCGGCCAGTTCGGCAGCTTGCAGCACCATTTCGTCTTCGACATAGCGCGCGCCCGACACGAGGTTGTCGCGCAGGGTCCCGGCCAGCAGCTGGATATCCTGAGCCACGTAGCCAATGTTGTGGCGCAATTCGCTGACGTCGATCTGACGGATATCGACGCCATCCACCAACAGGGCGCCGTCATCCGGCTGGTAAAGGCCTACGAGCAGTTTGGCCAGGGAGCTTTTCCCCGAGCCGCTGCGACCGATGATGCCGATCTTCTCGCCAGGCTTGATGACCAGGTTGATGTTCTTCAGCGCCGCGTTCTGTTGGTTCGGGTAGGTGAAGTTCATCTGCCGGCATTCGATGGCGCCTTGCAGCACCTTGCGGCTCAGTGGGCGTTCCTCGAAATTGCGCTCTTGCGGCAGCTCCATCATCTGGTCGACCGAGGTCATGGTCACCCGCGCTTGCTGGTAACGCGTCAACAGGCCGGACAGCGAGGCCAGCGGGCTGAGCGCGCGACCGCTGAGCATGTAGCAGGCGATCAAACCGCCCATGCTCAGGTGACCATCGATGATCTGGTACACGCCGAAGACGATCATGATCACCCCGGCCAGTTGCTGGATCAGCAAGGTGATGTTCATCGCCAGACCGGAGAGCATTTTCACCCGCAGCTCGAGGCGGCTGAGGGTGCCGATGGTCTGCTCCCACTGATACTGGCGTTCGCTTTCGGCGTTGTTGACCTTCACTGCATCGAGGCCGGCGAGGGTTTCGATCAAGCTCGACTGACGCTCGGCGCCCAGCGCCATGGTCCGTTCCATGGTCGCCACCAGTGGTTTCTGCAAGGCATAGCCGATCAGCAGGGCAATCGGGAACGCCAGCACCGGAATCCACACCAGATGCCCGCCGAGAATCGCGATGACCATGAAGATCAGCAACGTAAACGGCAGGTCGATCAGGCTGGTGAGGGTCAGCGAGGCGAGGAAGTCGCGCAGGCTCTGAAACTCATGGATGTTCTGGGCAAAGCTGCCGACCCGCGCCGGGCGGTACTTCATGGCCATGCCGACGATGCGCTCGAACAACGTGGCCGAGATGATCAGATCGGTTTTCTTCCCGGCCAGGTCCAGGCAGAGGCTGCGCAGGCTCTTGAGTATCAGGTCGAACAGGTACGCGCCGGTGATGCCGATGGCCAACACCCACAGGGTCGATTCGGCCTGGTTCGGCACGACGCGGTCGTAGACGTTCATCACGAACAGCGGCGCGGCCATGGCAATGATGTTGATCAGGAAACTGGCGGCGATGGCGTCGGCGTACAGCCAGCGCGAACGCTTGAGGGTGTCGCGGAACCACGAGCGTGCGCGCGGGATCAGCGTGCCGTGATTGACGTCGAATTTGTGCTGGGGTTGAGCGAAGAACACTTTGCCGATGTAGTCATCGGCCAACAGTTCGCGGCTGACAACACTTTCGCCGCCATCGCTTTCACTGATCAGCAGCCGTGCCTGGTCTTCACCCAGCCAGCCGAGCAGGACGGCACTGCGACCATCCTTGAGCAGCAACAGCGCCGGCATGGCAATCGCCGGAATCTGCTCCAGTTTGCGTACCAGCACCCGCCCTTGCAGGCCGGCGCGAGCGGCCGCGCGGGGCAGCAGCTCAACGCTCAGGCGCTGCTTGGGCAACGGCAGGCCGGTGGTCAACATCGCGGCGCTGGCCGGTTTCTGATGCAGGGTGCAAAGAGCCAGCAAGCCGTCCAGTAATGGATCGTCGTGCAGCGCGCGTGGATCATGAATGAGTTGAACTCGACTGACTTCTGATTCCACGCTCGGCACACTCTTGGGCTAACAATTGAACAATGAAGGTTCTGCTCAATTCATACCGGGCAGTTGAACCTTGGGCTTCACGTCGTTTTGCACAACGGATGCCAACGGTGCGACCACTCCCTGGCTCTTGAGCAACTCGCCCATGGTCGCCTTGATTCGGTACTGAGTAAATAACTGAATGTTCTTGATCTCCGCCAGGCGACGAGAAGCCGAGAACAGTTCGTTTTCACTGTCGAGCAGGTCGAGCAAGGTGCGCTCGCCGAGACTGAACTGCTTCTGGTACGCGGTGCGCACGCTGGTGCTGTGATCGACATATTGCTGGGCGATCGGCACTTGGGCATTGGCGTTGTTCAAGGCATTCCAGGCCAGACCCAGCTCTTCGTTCAACACGCGCAGGGCGTTGTTGCGAATATCCAGTGCCTGGTTGGACAGGTAGGACTTGGATTCCAGATCAGCCTTGTTGCTGCCACCGGCATACAGATTGAAGCGCATGCGCAACATGGCCTGCCATTCATTGCTGTGACCGTTCTGGCCGTCGAGGTCGTTGTCGGCGGTGCGACCCAACTCGGCATCGAAGCGTGGGTAGAAGCTCGACTTGGCGGCTTCGTACTGTTTCTCGGCAGCGGCAATGTCAGACTCGGCGGAACGCAGGATCGGGCTGTTTTCCAGCATCTGCGCCCTGGCTTCATTGAGGTTGGCTGGCAACAGCGCCATGAAATCGGAAGGACGCTCCAGCTGATCGGGCATCTGGCCGACGGCGGCGAGGAAGTTGGTTTCGGCGTCGGCCAGGTTGGTCTGCTCGGTGATCAGGTTGTTGCGGGCCTGAGCCATACGCGCTTCGGCCTGATCGAGGTCGGCGCCGCTGCCCACGCCACGCTGGGTGCGCAGTTTGATCTGGTCGAAAATCCGTTCGTGGCTCTTCAGGTTCTCGGTCGCCAGGCGTACGAATTCGCGGCGGGTCAGTACGTCGAGATACACCTGAGCGACAGTGAGCGCGGTGCGTTCGGACGTGCCCAGCAAAGAGTAGGCACGGGAATTAACAGTGGCTTGTTGACGCCCCACTTCACTGGAGGTCGCAAAACCGTCAAAAACCATTTGCGACAACCGCACGCTCGACTCGCTGCGATTGAGGTTTTCCCAGTGATTGTTGTTGCCGGCGGCACGCGTGGTGACATTGTCAGTGCCTTCGCGACCATAACCGCCCAGCAGATCGACCCGTGGGAGGTATCCCCCTTTTGCTGCCTTTAACTGATAATCCGCGGCCAATCGACTGTTAACGCCTGCCTGGATTTCCGGATGGACATCCAGTGCCTGTTGCATGGCTTCCGGAAGGGACTGCGCCTGAACAAAACTGGCGGCAAGGGCGAAGGGTAAAGCCGTGAGCAGGTGCAAACGCATTATTGGAGTTTCCCGGAATTGCTTGTCTTGAATCACTGCAGAACGTGCCGCTGCATCGGATGATGACAACCGGAATGACCGTATGTCGGAAAGTTTGATTTTTGAACTGCGTCACACTCGCGGGGCAGGCCAGTGCCTAAATATCAATGTGACATTACGGAGGCGAGTGTTTAGGATGACAGGCAGAAGGTCAATAGTTTGGCATAAAGTTTATAGCGAAAAAATATAGCCAATTTGTTGACGAATAACCGCGTCAAAGTTGTGCCTCTAATATCTTGAAAGTACATCCAGACTGAGCGCGATCTACCGCTCTCAGGTCCATGGACGTCTACTGAATGTGACACCCGGAGAGTCTTCAATGAGCAGTGTTGTGGCCATCGTCAAAAGCATTGTCGGTCAGGTTTTCGCTGTGTCCCCAGAGGGCGTGCGCCGCGTACTCGTTGAAGGCGATCGGTTGTTTGTCGGCGATCAGGTAGACACCGGCGCGGCGGGCGCCGTTACGCTCGAACTGGCTGACGGCCGGACCCTGGACCTGGGCCGCGACACTCAGTGGAGCGCCAGCGATCCGGATTCCAGCACTGACCTTGCGCAAGCCACTGCACAAGCCGCGCCATCGGTTGAAGAACTGCAGCAAGCCATCGTTGCCGGCGCCGACCCGACCACCGATCTTGAAGCCACTGCGGCCGGCCCGACAGCTGCCGGCACAGGCGGCGCGGCAGGTGGCGGCCACAGCTTCGTGATGCTGGATGCAACTGCTGGCCGGGTAGACCCGACCATTGGTTTCCCAACCGAAGGTCCTGATTCCGCTGCCACAACCACCACGCTCGATACCGGTAGCCAGAACACCACGGCCACCAACGCTCCGAGTGTACTGATCGCTGATACTGGCACTCAGGCCGAAGACAGCGTCGCGACCGGCAATGTACTGAACAACGATAGCGATGCCGAAACGACCCTCAGCGTCGCCAGCTTCACCGTCGCCGGCATGACCGGCAGCTTCACCGCAGGCCAGACGGCGACCATCGTCGGCGTCGGCATGTTGACCATCGGCACCAATGGCAACTACACCTTTACTCCAGACACCAACTACAACGGCGCCGTGCCGCAAGTCACTTACACCACCAACACCGGCTCGACCAGCACGCTGGATCTCACCGTGACGGCGGTCGATGATCCGAGCGTTTTGACTGCAGACACCCAAACCATTGCAGAAGACACCGTTGCGACCGGCAATGTGCTGGGCAATGACAGCGACGTCGACAATGTCCTGAGTGTGGCTACCTTTAGCATCGCCGGTGTCAATGCCACCTTCACAGCCGGCCAGACCGCCACCATTGCCAATGTCGGCACCCTGGTCATCGGGGCCACTGGCGCCTACACCTTCACCCCGGCGGCCAACTACAACGGCGCGGTACCGACGGTCAGCTACACCGTCACCGACGGTTCGGGTACTGACGTTACCTCGACCCTGAACATCAGCGTCACCCCGGTGGATGACAGCTTCACCGACATCAGCGAAACCGTGACCACCGGCGAAGACGTCCCGGTCACCGGCAGCGTGCTCGCCGGTACCTCGAGCGTTGATGGCCCGGTCAGCGTGGTTAATTTCACGGTCGGCGGTACTCAGTACCAGGCCGGTGAAACCGCGACTATCGCCAATGTCGGCACCCTGGTCATCGGGGCCACTGGCGCCTACACCTTCACCCCGGCGGCCAACTACAACGGCGCGGTACCGACGGTCAGCTACACCGTCACCGACGGTTCCGGCACTGACGTCACCTCGACCCTGAACATCAGCGTTACCCCGGTCGATGACAGCTTCACCGACGTCAGCGAAACGGTCTCCGGTCCGGAAGATACCCCAGTGACCGGCAGCGTGCTGGCGGGTACCTCGAGCGTTGATGGCCCGGTCAGCGTGGTTAATTTCACGGTCGGCGGTACTCAGTACCAGGCCGGTGAAACCGCGACTATCACCAACGTCGGCACCCTGGTCATCGGGTCCACTGGCGCTTACACCTTCACCCCGGCGGCCAACTACAACGGCGCGGTGCCGACGGTCAGCTACACCGTCACCGACGGTTCCGGTTCTGACGTCACCTCGACCCTGAACATCAGCGTCACCCCGGTCGATGACAGCTTCACCGACATCAGCGAAACGGTCTCCGGTCCGGAAGACGCCCCAGTGACTGGCAGCGTCCTCGCCGGCACCAGCAGTGTCGACGGTCCGGTCAGCGTGGTTAATTTCACGGTCGGCGGTACTCAGTACCAGGCCGGTGAAACCGCGACTATCGCCAATGTCGGCACCCTGGTGATCGGGGCCACTGGCGCCTACACCTTTACTCCGGCGGCCAACTACAACGGCGCGGTGCCGACGGTCAGCTACACCGTCACCGACGGTTCCGGTTCTGACGTCACCTCGACCCTGAACATCAGCGTCACCCCGGTGGATGACAGCTTCACCGACGTCAGCGAAACGGTCTCCGGTCCGGAAGATACCCCAGTGACCGGCAGCGTGCTGGCGGGTACCTCGAGCGTTGATGGCCCGGTCAGCGTGGTTAATTTCACGGTCGGCGGTACTCAGTACCAGGCCGGTGAAACCGCGACTATCACCAACGTCGGCACCCTGGTCATCGGGTCCACTGGCGCTTACACCTTCACCCCGGCGGCCAACTACAACGGCGCGGTGCCGACGGTCAGCTACACCGTCACCGACGGTTCCGGTTCTGACGTCACCTCGACCCTGAACATCAGCGTCACCCCGGTCGATGACAGCTTCACCGACATCAGCGAAACGGTCTCCGGTCCGGAAGACGCCCCAGTGACTGGCAGCGTCCTCGCCGGCACCAGCAGTGTCGACGGTCCGGTCAGCGTGGTTAATTTCACGGTCGGCGGTACTCAGTACCAGGCCGGTGAAACCGCGACTATCGCCAATGTCGGCACCCTGGTGATCGGGGCCACTGGCGCCTACACCTTTACTCCGGCGGCCAACTACAACGGCGCGGTGCCGACGGTCAGCTACACCGTCACCGACGGTTCCGGTTCTGACGTCACCTCGACCCTGAACATCAGCGTCACCCCGGTGGATGACAGCTTCACCGACATCAGCGAAACGGTCTCCGGTCCGGAAGATACCCCAGTGACCGGCAGCGTGCTGGCGGGTACCTCGAGCGTCGATGGTCCGGTCAGTGTGGTTAATTTCACCATCGGTGAAACCACCTACGCCGCCGGCAGCACCGCGACTATCGCCAATGTCGGCACCCTGGTGATCGGGTCCACTGGCGTCTACACCTTCACCCCGGCGGCCAACTACAACGGCGCGGTGCCGACGGTCAGCTACACCGTCACCGACGGTTCGGGTTCTGACGTCACCTCGACCCTGAACATCAGCGTCACCCCGGTGGATGACAGCTTCACCGACGTCAGCGAAACGGTCTCCGGTCCGGAAGATACCCCAGTGACCGGCAGCGTGCTGGCGGGTACCTCGAGCGTTGATGGCCCGGTCAGCGTGGTTAATTTCACGGTCGGCGGTACTCAGTACCAGGCCGGTGAAACCGCGACTATCACCAACGTCGGCACCCTGGTCATCGGGTCCACTGGCGCTTACACCTTCACCCCGGCGGCCAACTACAACGGCGCGGTGCCGACGGTCAGCTACACCGTCACCGACGGTTCCGGTTCTGACGTCACCTCGACCCTGAACATCAGCGTCACCCCGGTCGATGACAGCTTCACCGACATCAGCGAAACGGTCTCCGGTCCGGAAGACGCCCCAGTGACTGGCAGCGTCCTCGCCGGCACCAGCAGTGTCGACGGTCCGGTCAGCGTGGTTAATTTCACGGTCGGCGGTACTCAGTACCAGGCCGGTGAAACCGCGACTATCGCCAATGTCGGCACCCTGGTGATCGGGGCCACTGGCGCCTACACCTTTACTCCGGCGGCCAACTACAACGGCGCGGTGCCGACGGTCAGCTACACCGTCACCGACGGTTCCGGTTCTGACGTCACCTCGACCCTGAACATCAGCGTCACCCCGGTGGATGACAGCTTCACCGACATCAGCGAAACGGTCTCCGGTCCGGAAGATACCCCAGTGACCGGCAGCGTGCTGGCGGGTACCTCGAGCGTCGATGGTCCGGTCAGTGTGGTTAATTTCACCATCGGTGAAACCACCTACGCCGCCGGCAGCACCGCGACTATCGCCAATGTCGGCACCCTGGTGATCGGGTCCACTGGCGTCTACACCTTCACCCCGGCGGCCAACTACAACGGCGCGGTGCCGACGGTCAGCTACACCGTCACCGACGGTTCGGGTTCTGACGTCACCTCGACCCTGAACATCAGCGTCACCCCGGTGGATGACAGCTTCACCGACGTCAGCGAAACGGTCTCCGGTCCGGAAGATACCCCAGTGACCGGCAGCGTGCTGGCGGGTACCTCGAGCGTTGATGGCCCGGTCAGCGTGGTTAATTTCACGGTCGGCGGTACTCAGTACCAGGCCGGTGAAACCGCGACTATCACCAACGTCGGCACCCTGGTCATCGGGTCCACTGGCGCTTACACCTTCACCCCGGCGGCCAACTACAACGGCGCGGTGCCGACGGTCAGCTACACCGTCACCGACGGTTCCGGTTCTGACGTCACCTCGACCCTGAACATCAGCGTCACCCCGGTGGATGACAGCTTCACCGACATCAGCGAAACGGTCTCCGGTCCGGAAGATACCCCAGTGACCGGCAGCGTGCTGGCGGGTACCTCGAGCGTCGATGGTCCGGTCAGTGTGGTTAATTTCACCATCGGTGAAACCACCTACGCCGCCGGCAGCACCGCGACTATCGCCAATGTCGGCACCCTGGTGATCGGGTCCACTGGCGTCTACACCTTCACCCCGGCGGCCAACTACAACGGCGCGGTGCCGACGGTCAGCTACACCGTCACCGACGGTTCGGGTTCTGACGTCACCTCGACCCTGAACATCAGCGTCACCCCGGTGGATGACAGCTTCACCGACATCAGCGAAACGGTCTCCGGTCCGGAAGATACCCCAGTGACCGGCAGCGTGCTGGCGGGTACCTCGAGCGTCGATGGTCCGGTCAGTGTGGTTAATTTCACCATCGGTGAAACCACCTACGCCGCCGGCAGCACCGCGACTATCGCCAATGTCGGCACCCTGGTGATCGGGTCCACTGGCGCCTACACCTTTACTCCGGCGGCCAACTACAACGGCGCGGTGCCGACGGTCAGCTACACCGTCACCGACGGTTCCGGTTCTGACGTCACCTCGACCCTGAACATCAGCGTCACCCCGGTGGATGACAGCTTCACCGACATCAGCGAAACGGTCTCCGGTCCGGAAGATACCCCAGTGACCGGCAGCGTGCTGGCGGGTACCTCGAGCGTCGATGGTCCGGTCAGTGTGGTTAATTTCACCATCGGTGAAACCACCTACGCCGCCGGCAGCACCGCGACTATCGCCAATGTCGGCACCCTGGTGATCGGGTCCACTGGCGTCTACACCTTCACCCCGGCGGCCAACTACAACGGCGCGGTGCCGACGGTCAGCTACACCGTCACCGACGGTTCGGGTTCTGACGTCACCTCGACCCTGAACATCAGCGTCACCCCGGTGGATGACAGCTTCACCGACATCAGCGAAACGGTCTCCGGTCCGGAAGACGCCCCAGTGACTGGCAGCGTCCTCGCCGGCACTAGCAGTGTCGACGGTCCGGTCAGCGTGGTTAATTTCACCATCGGTGAGACCACCTACGCCGCCGGCAGCACCGCGACTATCGCCAATGTCGGCACCCTGGTGATCGGGTCCACTGGCGCTTACACCTTCACCCCGGCCGCCAACTACAACGGCGCGGTACCGACGGTCAGCTACACCGTCACCGACGGTTCCGGCACTGACGTCACCTCGACCCTGAACATCAGCGTCACCCCGGTCGATGACAGCTTCACCGACATCAGCGAAACGGTCTCCGGTCCGGAAGATACCCCAGTGACCGGCAGCGTGCTGGCGGGTACCTCGAGCGTTGATGGCCCGGTCAGCGTGGTTAATTTCACGGTCGGCGGTACTCAGTACCAGGCCGGTGAAACCGCGACTATCACCAATGTCGGCACCCTGGTGATCGGGGCCACTGGCGCTTACACCTTTACTCCGGCGGCCAACTACAACGGCGCGGTACCGACGGTCAGCTACACCGTCACCGACGGTTCCGGTACTAACGTTACCTCGACCCTGAACATCAGCGTCACCCCGGTGGATGACAGCTTCACCGACATCAGCGAAACGGTCTCCGGTCCGGAAGACGCCCCAGTGACTGGCAGCGTCCTCTCCGGCACTAGCAGTGTCGACGGTCCGGTCAGCGTGGTTAATTTCACGGTCGGCGGTACTCAGTACCAGGCCGGTGAAACCGCGACTATCACCAACGTCGGCACCCTGGTGATCGGGTCCACTGGCGCCTACACCTTTACCCCGGCGGCCAACTACAACGGCGCGGTACCGACGGTCAGCTACACCGTCACCGACGGTTCCGGTACTGACGTCACCTCGACCCTGAACATCAGCGTCACCCCGGTGGATGACAGCTTCACCGACGTCAGCGAAACCGTGACCACCGGCGAAGACGTCCCGGTCACCGGCAGCGTGCTCGCCGGTACCTCGAGCGTTGATGGCCCGGTCAGCGTGGTTAATTTCACGGTTGGCGGTACTCAATACCAGGCCGGTGAAACCGCGACCCTCGCCAACGTCGGCACCCTGGTCATCGGGTCCACTGGCGCCTACACCTTTACCCCGGCGGCCAACTACAACGGCGCGGTACCGACGGTCAGCTACACCGTCACCGACGGTTCGGGTTCTGACGTCACCTCGACCCTGAACATCAGCGTCACCCCGGTGGATGACAGCTTCACCGACGTCAGCGAAACCGTGACCACCGGCGAAGACGCTCCGGTCACCGGCAGCGTGCTGGCGGGTACCTCGAGCGTCGATGGTCCGGTCAGCGTGGTTAATTTCACCATCGGTGAAACCACCTACGCCGCCGGCAGCACCGCGACTATCACCAATGTCGGCACCCTGGTGATCGGGTCCACTGGCGCCTACACCTTTACCCCGGCGGCCAACTACAACGGCGCGGTACCGACGGTCAGCTACACCGTCACCGATGGTTCCGGTACTGACGTTACCTCGACCCTGAACATCAACGTTACCCCGGTCGATGACAGCTTCACCGACATCAGCGAAACCGTGACCACCGGCGAAGACGTCTCGGTCACCGGCAGCGTGCTGGCGGGTACGTCGAGCGTTGATGGCCCGGTCAGCGTGGTTAATTTCACGGTCGGCGGTACTCAGTACCAGGCCGGTGAAACCGCGACTATCGCCAATGTCGGCACCCTGGTCATCGGGTCCACTGGCGCCTACACCTTTACTCCGGCCGCCAACTACAACGGCGCGGTGCCGACGGTCAGCTACACCGTCACCGACGGTTCCGGCACTGACGTTACGTCGACTCTGAACATCAGCGTCACCCCGGTGGATGACAGCTTCACCGACGTCAGCGAAACCGTGACCACCGGCGAAGACGTCCCGGTCACCGGCAGCGTGCTCGCCGGTACCTCGAGCGTTGATGGCCCGGTCAGCGTGGTTAATTTCACGGTTGGCGGTACTCAATACCAGGCCGGTGAAACCGCGACCCTCGCCAACGTCGGCACCCTGGTCATCGGGTCCACTGGCGCCTACACCTTTACCCCGGCGGCCAACTACAACGGCGCGGTACCGACGGTCAGCTACACCGTCACCGACGGTTCGGGTTCTGACGTCACCTCGACCCTGAACATCAGCGTCACCCCGGTGGATGACAGCTTCACCGACGTCAGCGAAACCGTGACCACCGGCGAAGACGCTCCGGTCACCGGCAGCGTGCTGGCGGGTACCTCGAGCGTCGATGGTCCGGTCAGCGTGGTTAATTTCACCATCGGTGAAACCACCTACGCCGCCGGCAGCACCGCGACTATCACCAATGTCGGCACCCTGGTGATCGGGTCCACTGGCGCCTACACCTTTACTCCGGCCGCCAACTACAACGGCGCGGTGCCGACGGTCAGCTACACCGTCACCGACGGTTCCGGCACTGACGTTACGTCGACTCTGAACATCAGCGTCACCCCGGTGGATGACAGCTTCACCGACGTCAGCGAAACCGTGACCACCGGCGAAGACGTCCCGGTCACCGGCAGCGTGCTCGCCGGTACCTCGAGCGTTGATGGCCCGGTCAGCGTGGTTAATTTCACGGTTGGCGGTACTCAATACCAGGCCGGTGAAACCGCGACCCTCGCCAACGTCGGCACCCTGGTCATCGGGTCCACTGGCGCCTACACCTTTACCCCGGCGGCCAACTACAACGGCGCGGTACCGACGGTCAGCTACACCGTCACCGACGGTTCGGGTTCTGACGTCACCTCGACCCTGAACATCAGCGTCACCCCGGTGGATGACAGCTTCACCGACGTCAGCGAAACCGTGACCACCGGCGAAGACGCTCCGGTCACCGGCAGCGTGCTGGCGGGTACCTCGAGCGTCGATGGTCCGGTCAGCGTGGTTAATTTCACCATCGGTGAAACCACCTACGCCGCCGGCAGCACCGCGACTATCACCAATGTCGGCACCCTGGTGATCGGGTCCACTGGCGCCTACACCTTTACCCCGGCGGCCAACTACAACGGCGCGGTACCGACGGTCAGCTACACCGTCACCGATGGTTCCGGTACTGACGTTACCTCGACCCTGAACATCAACGTTACCCCGGTGGATGACAGCTTCACCGACATCAGCGAAACCGTGACCACCGGCGAAGACGTCCCGGTCACCGGCAGCGTGCTCGCCGGTACCTCGAGCGTTGATGGCCCGGTCAGCGTGGTTAATTTCACGGTTGGCGGTACTCAATACCAGGCCGGTGAAACCGCGACCCTCGCCAACGTCGGCACCCTGGTCATCGGGTCCACTGGCGCCTACACCTTTACCCCGGCGGCCAACTACAACGGCGCGGTACCGACGGTCAGCTACACCGTCACCGACGGTTCGGGTTCTGACGTCACCTCGACCCTGAACATCAGCGTCACCCCGGTGGATGACAGCTTCACCGACGTCAGCGAAACCGTGACCACCGGCGAAGACGCTCCGGTCACCGGCAGCGTGCTGGCGGGTACCTCGAGCGTCGATGGTCCGGTCAGCGTGGTTAATTTCACCATCGGTGAAACCACCTACGCCGCCGGCAGCACCGCGACTATCACCAATGTCGGCACCCTGGTGATCGGGTCCACTGGCGCCTACACCTTTACCCCGGCGGCCAACTACAACGGCGCGGTACCGACGGTCAGCTACACCGTCACCGACGGTTCGGGTTCTGACGTCACCTCGACCCTGAACATCAGCGTCACCCCGGTGGATGACAGCTTCACCGACGTCAGCGAAACCGTGACCACCGGCGAAGACGCTCCGGTCACCGGCAGCGTGCTGGCGGGTACCTCGAGCGTCGATGGTCCGGTCAGCGTGGTTAATTTCACCATCGGTGAAACCACCTACGCCGCCGGCAGCACCGCGACTATCACCAATGTCGGCACCCTGGTGATCGGGTCCACTGGCGCCTACACCTTTACCCCGGCGGCCAACTACAACGGCGCGGTGCCGACGGTCAGCTACACCGTCACCGACGGTTCGGGTTCTGACGTCACCTCGACCCTGAACATCAGCGTTACCCCGGTCGATGACAGCTTCACCGACATCAGCGAAACCGTGACCACCGGCGAAGACGCTCCGGTCACCGGCAGCGTCCTCACCGGCACCAGCAGTGTCGACGGCCCGGTCAGTGTGGTTAATTTCACGGTCGGCGAAACCACCTACGCCGCCGGCAGCACCGCGACTATCACCAATGTCGGCACCCTGGTGATCGGGTCCACTGGCGCCTACACCTTTACCCCGGCCGCCGACTACAACGGCGCGGTACCGACGGTCAGCTACACCGTCACCGACGGTTCCGGCACTGACGTCACCTCGACCCTGAACATCAGCGTCACCCCGGTCGATGACAGCTTCACCGACATCAGCGAAACGGTCTCCGGTCCGGAAGATACCCCAGTGACCGGCAGCGTGCTGGCGGGTACCTCGAGCGTCGATGGTCCGGTCAGCGTGGTTAATTTCACGGTCGGCGAAACCACCTACGCCGCCGGCAGCACCGCGACTATCACCAATGTCGGCACCCTGGTCATCGGGTCCACTGGCGCCTACACCTTTACCCCGGCCGCCGACTACAACGGCGCGGTACCGACGGTCAGCTACACCGTCACCGACGGTTCCGGCACTGACGTCACCTCGACCCTGAACATCAACGTTACCCCGGTGGATGACAGCTTCACCGACGTCAGCGAAACGGTCTCCGGTCCGGAAGACGCCCCAGTGACTGGCAGCGTCCTCGCCGGCACTAGCAGTGTCGACGGTCCGGTCAGCGTGGTTAATTTCACGGTCGGTGAAACCACCTACGCCGCCGGCAGCACCGCGACTATCACCAATGTCGGCACCCTGGTGATCGGGTCCACTGGCGTCTACACCTTCACCCCGGCGGCCAACTACAACGGCGCGGTGCCGACGGTCAGCTACACCGTCACCGACGGTTCCGGTACTGACGTTACCTCGACTCTGAACATCAACGTTACCCCGGTCGATGACAGCTTCACCGACATCAGCGAAACGGTCTCCGGTCCGGAAGATACCCCAGTGACTGGCAGCGTCCTCGCCGGCACTAGCAGTGTCGACGGTCCGGTCAGCGTGGTTAATTTCACGGTCGGCGAAACCACCTACGCCGCCGGCAGCACCGCGACTATCGCCAATGTCGGCACCCTGGTCATCGGGGCCACTGGCGCTTACACCTTTACTCCGGCCGCCAACTACAACGGCGCGGTGCCGACGGTCAGCTACACCGTCACCGACGGTTCCGGTTCTGACGTCACCTCGACCCTGAACATCAACGTTACCCCGGTGGATGACAGCTTCACCGACATCAGCGAAACCGTGACCACCGGCGAAGACGTCCCGGTCACCGGCAGCGTGCTCGCCGGTACCTCGAGCGTTGATGGCCCGGTCAGCGTGGTTAATTTCACGGTTGGCGGTACTCAATACCAGGCCGGTGAAACCGCGACCCTCGCCAACGTCGGCACCCTGGTCATCGGGTCCACTGGCGCCTACACCTTTACCCCGGCGGCCAACTACAACGGCGCGGTACCGACGGTCAGCTACACCGTCACCGACGGTTCGGGTTCTGACGTCACCTCGACCCTGAACATCAGCGTCACCCCGGTGGATGACAGCTTCACCGACGTCAGCGAAACCGTGACCACCGGCGAAGACGCTCCGGTCACCGGCAGCGTGCTGGCGGGTACCTCGAGCGTCGATGGTCCGGTCAGCGTGGTTAATTTCACCATCGGTGAAACCACCTACGCCGCCGGCAGCACCGCGACTATCACCAATGTCGGCACCCTGGTGATCGGGTCCACTGGCGCCTACACCTTTACCCCGGCGGCCAACTACAACGGCGCGGTACCGACGGTCAGCTACACCGTCACCGACGGTTCGGGTTCTGACGTCACCTCGACCCTGAACATCAGCGTCACCCCGGTGGATGACAGCTTCACCGACGTCAGCGAAACCGTGACCACCGGCGAAGACGCTCCGGTCACCGGCAGCGTGCTGGCGGGTACCTCGAGCGTCGATGGTCCGGTCAGCGTGGTTAATTTCACCATCGGTGAAACCACCTACGCCGCCGGCAGCACCGCGACTATCACCAATGTCGGCACCCTGGTGATCGGGTCCACTGGCGCCTACACCTTTACCCCGGCGGCCAACTACAACGGCGCGGTGCCGACGGTCAGCTACACCGTCACCGACGGTTCGGGTTCTGACGTCACCTCGACCCTGAACATCAGCGTTACCCCGGTCGATGACAGCTTCACCGACATCAGCGAAACCGTGACCACCGGCGAAGACGCTCCGGTCACCGGCAGCGTCCTCACCGGCACCAGCAGTGTCGACGGCCCGGTCAGTGTGGTTAATTTCACGGTCGGCGAAACCACCTACGCCGCCGGCAGCACCGCGACTATCACCAATGTCGGCACCCTGGTGATCGGGTCCACTGGCGCCTACACCTTTACCCCGGCCGCCGACTACAACGGCGCGGTACCGACGGTCAGCTACACCGTCACCGACGGTTCCGGCACTGACGTCACCTCGACCCTGAACATCAGCGTCACCCCGGTCGATGACAGCTTCACCGACATCAGCGAAACGGTCTCCGGTCCGGAAGATACCCCAGTGACCGGCAGCGTGCTGGCGGGTACCTCGAGCGTCGATGGTCCGGTCAGCGTGGTTAATTTCACGGTCGGCGAAACCACCTACGCCGCCGGCAGCACCGCGACTATCACCAATGTCGGCACCCTGGTCATCGGGTCCACTGGCGCCTACACCTTTACCCCGGCCGCCGACTACAACGGCGCGGTACCGACGGTCAGCTACACCGTCACCGACGGTTCCGGCACTGACGTCACCTCGACCCTGAACATCAACGTTACCCCGGTGGATGACAGCTTCACCGACGTCAGCGAAACGGTCTCCGGTCCGGAAGACGCCCCAGTGACTGGCAGCGTCCTCGCCGGCACTAGCAGTGTCGACGGTCCGGTCAGCGTGGTTAATTTCACGGTCGGTGAAACCACCTACGCCGCCGGCAGCACCGCGACTATCACCAATGTCGGCACCCTGGTGATCGGGTCCACTGGCGTCTACACCTTCACCCCGGCGGCCAACTACAACGGCGCGGTGCCGACGGTCAGCTACACCGTCACCGACGGTTCCGGTACTGACGTTACCTCGACTCTGAACATCAACGTTACCCCGGTCGATGACAGCTTCACCGACATCAGCGAAACGGTCTCCGGTCCGGAAGATACCCCAGTGACTGGCAGCGTCCTCGCCGGCACTAGCAGTGTCGACGGTCCGGTCAGCGTGGTTAATTTCACGGTCGGCGAAACCACCTACGCCGCCGGCAGCACCGCGACTATCGCCAATGTCGGCACCCTGGTCATCGGGGCCACTGGCGCTTACACCTTTACTCCGGCCGCCAACTACAACGGCGCGGTGCCGACGGTCAGCTACACCGTCACCGACGGTTCCGGTTCTGACGTCACCTCGACCCTGAACATCAGCGTCACCCCGGTCGATGACAGCTTCACCGACATCAGCGAAACGGTCTCCGGTCCGGAAGACGCCCCAGTGACTGGCAGCGTCCTCGCCGGCACCAGCAGTGTCGACGGCCCGGTCAGCGTGGTTAATTTCACCATCGGTGAAACCACCTACGCCGCCGGCAGCACCGCGACTATCACCAATGTCGGCACCCTGGTCATCGGGTCCACTGGCGCTTACACCTTCACCCCGGCGGCCAACTACAACGGCGCGGTACCGACGGTCAGCTACACCGTCACCGACGGTTCCGGCACTGACGTTACCTCGACCCTGAACATCAGCGTCACCCCGGTCGATGACAGCTTCACCGACATCAGCGAAACGGTCTCCGGTCCGGAAGACGCCCCAGTGACTGGCAGCGTCCTCGCCGGCACCAGCAGTGTCGACGGCCCGGTCAGCGTGGTTAATTTCACGGTCGGCGAAACCACCTACGCCGCCGGCAGCACCGCGACTATCACCAATGTCGGCACCCTGGTCATCGGGTCCACTGGCGCCTACACCTTTACCCCGGCCGCCGACTACAACGGCGCGGTACCGACGGTCAGCTACACCGTCACCGACGGTTCCGGCACTGACGTCACCTCGACCCTGAACATCAACGTTACCCCGGTGGATGACAGCTTCACCGACGTCAGCGAAACGGTCTCCGGTCCGGAAGACGCCCCAGTGACTGGCAGCGTCCTCGCCGGCACTAGCAGTGTCGACGGTCCGGTCAGCGTGGTTAATTTCACGGTCGGTGAAACCACCTACGCCGCCGGCAGCACCGCGACTATCACCAATGTCGGCACCCTGGTGATCGGGTCCACTGGCGTCTACACCTTCACCCCGGCGGCCAACTACAACGGCGCGGTGCCGACGGTCAGCTACACCGTCACCGACGGTTCCGGTACTGACGTTACCTCGACTCTGAACATCAACGTTACCCCGGTCGATGACAGCTTCACCGACATCAGCGAAACGGTCTCCGGTCCGGAAGATACCCCAGTGACTGGCAGCGTCCTCGCCGGCACTAGCAGTGTCGACGGTCCGGTCAGCGTGGTTAATTTCACGGTCGGCGAAACCACCTACGCCGCCGGCAGCACCGCGACTATCGCCAATGTCGGCACCCTGGTCATCGGGGCCACTGGCGCTTACACCTTTACTCCGGCCGCCAACTACAACGGCGCGGTGCCGACGGTCAGCTACACCGTCACCGACGGTTCCGGTTCTGACGTCACCTCGACCCTGAACATCAGCGTCACCCCGGTCGATGACAGCTTCACCGACATCAGCGAAACGGTCTCCGGTCCGGAAGACGCCCCAGTGACTGGCAGCGTCCTCGCCGGCACCAGCAGTGTCGACGGCCCGGTCAGCGTGGTTAATTTCACCATCGGTGAAACCACCTACGCCGCCGGCAGCACCGCGACTATCACCAATGTCGGCACCCTGGTCATCGGGTCCACTGGCGCTTACACCTTCACCCCGGCGGCCAACTACAACGGCGCGGTACCGACGGTCAGCTACACCGTCACCGACGGTTCCGGCACTGACGTTACCTCGACCCTGAACATCAGCGTCACCCCGGTCGATGACAGCTTCACCGACATCAGCGAAACGGTCTCCGGTCCGGAAGACGCCCCAGTGACTGGCAGCGTCCTCGCCGGCACCAGCAGTGTCGACGGCCCGGTCAGCGTGGTTAATTTCACCATCGGTGAAACCACCTACGCCGCCGGCAGCACCGCGACTATCACCAATGTCGGCACCCTGGTCATCGGGTCCACTGGCGCTTACACCTTCACCCCGGCGGCCAACTACAACGGCGCGGTACCGACGGTCAGCTACACCGTCACCGACGGTTCCGGCACTGACGTTACGTCGACCCTGAACATCAGCGTCACCCCGGTGGATGACAGCTTCACCGACATCAGCGAAACGGTCTCCGGTCCGGAAGACGCCCCAGTGACTGGCAGCGGCCTCGCCGGCACTAGCAGTGTCGACGGTCCGGTCAGCGTGGTTAATTTCACCATCGGTGAAACCACCTACGCCGCCGGCAGCACCGCGACTATCGCCAATGTCGGCACCCTGGTCATCGGGTCCACTGGCGCCTACACCTTTACCCCGGCGGCCAACTACAACGGCGCGGTGCCGACGGTCAGCTACACCGTCACCGACGGTTCCGGCACTGACGTCACCTCGACCCTGAACATCAACGTTACCCCGGTGGATGACAGCTTCACCGACGTCAGCGAAACGGTCTCCGGTCCGGAAGACGCCCCAGTGACTGGCAGCGTCCTCGCCGGCACTAGCAGTGTCGACGGTCCGGTCAGCGTGGTTAATTTCACGGTCGGTGAAACCACCTACGCCGCCGGCAGCACCGCGACTATCACCAATGTCGGCACCCTGGTGATCGGGTCCACTGGCGTCTACACCTTCACCCCGGCGGCCAACTACAACGGCGCGGTGCCGACGGTCAGCTACACCGTCACCGACGGTTCCGGTACTGACGTTACCTCGACTCTGAACATCAACGTTACCCCGGTCGATGACAGCTTCACCGACATCAGCGAAACGGTCTCCGGTCCGGAAGATACCCCAGTGACTGGCAGCGTCCTCGCCGGCACTAGCAGTGTCGACGGTCCGGTCAGCGTGGTTAATTTCACGGTCGGCGAAACCACCTACGCCGCCGGCAGCACCGCGACTATCGCCAATGTCGGCACCCTGGTCATCGGGGCCACTGGCGCTTACACCTTTACTCCGGCCGCCAACTACAACGGCGCGGTGCCGACGGTCAGCTACACCGTCACCGACGGTTCCGGTTCTGACGTCACCTCGACCCTGAACATCAGCGTCACCCCGGTCGATGACAGCTTCACCGACATCAGCGAAACGGTCTCCGGTCCGGAAGACGCCCCAGTGACTGGCAGCGTCCTCGCCGGCACCAGCAGTGTCGACGGCCCGGTCAGCGTGGTTAATTTCACCATCGGTGAAACCACCTACGCCGCCGGCAGCACCGCGACTATCACCAATGTCGGCACCCTGGTCATCGGGTCCACTGGCGCTTACACCTTCACCCCGGCGGCCAACTACAACGGCGCGGTACCGACGGTCAGCTACACCGTCACCGACGGTTCCGGCACTGACGTTACCTCGACCCTGAACATCAGCGTCACCCCGGTCGATGACAGCTTCACCGACATCAGCGAAACGGTCTCCGGTCCGGAAGACGCCCCAGTGACTGGCAGCGTCCTCGCCGGCACCAGCAGTGTCGACGGCCCGGTCAGCGTGGTTAATTTCACCATCGGTGAAACCACCTACGCCGCCGGCAGCACCGCGACTATCACCAATGTCGGCACCCTGGTCATCGGGTCCACTGGCGCTTACACCTTCACCCCGGCGGCCAACTACAACGGCGCGGTACCGACGGTCAGCTACACCGTCACCGACGGTTCCGGCACTGACGTTACGTCGACCCTGAACATCAGCGTCACCCCGGTGGATGACAGCTTCACCGACATCAGCGAAACGGTCTCCGGTCCGGAAGACGCCCCAGTGACTGGCAGCGGCCTCGCCGGCACTAGCAGTGTCGACGGTCCGGTCAGCGTGGTTAATTTCACCATCGGTGAAACCACCTACGCCGCCGGCAGCACCGCGACTATCGCCAATGTCGGCACCCTGGTCATCGGGTCCACTGGCGCCTACACCTTTACCCCGGCGGCCAACTACAACGGCGCGGTGCCGACGGTCAGCTACACCGTCACCGACGGTTCCGGCACTGACGTTACGTCGACCCTGAACATCAGCGTTACCCCGGTGGATGACAGCTTCACCGACATCAGCGAAACGGTCTCCGGTCCGGAAGATACCCCAGTGACCGGCAGCGTGCTGGCGGGTACCTCGAGCGTTGATGGCCCGGTCAGCGTGGTTAATTTCACGGTCGGCGGTACTCAGTACCAGGCCGGTGAAACCGCGACTATCGCCAATGTCGGTACCCTGGTGATCGGGTCCACTGGCGCTTACACCTTCACCCCGGCGACCAACTACAACGGCACGGTGCCCACGGTCAGCTACACCGTCACCGACGGTTCCGGCAGCAATGTCACCTCGACCCTGAATATCAACGTAACACCGGTCAATGACCCGAGCGTCCTGACTGCGGATACCAACACTGTCGATGAAGACCACGTTGCAACCGGCAACGTGCTCGGCAATGACATCGATGTCGACAATGCTCTGAGTGTTGCGACCTTCACCGTCGCCGGTGTCACCGGCTCCTTCACCGCCGGTCAAGTCGCAACGATCGCCGGTGTCGGCACTGTGACTATCGCCGCTAACGGCGACTACAGCTTCACCCCAACGGCGAACTGGAATGGCACCGCGCCACAGATCAGCTACACCACCAACACCAATTCCATCAGCACGCTGAACATCACGGTCACCTCGGTCAACGACGCTCCGACCGTCAGTACCACCTCGGCCACTGGCAATGAAGATCAATTGATCGCCGCGCAGCTCGGCGGCAATGACATCGACGGCAGCGTCGGCCACTTCAACCTGACCAGCCTGCCGGCCAATGGCGTGTTTTACGCTGACGCCGCCGGGACCATCGCGTTGACCGCCAGCAGCGTGATCACCGCAACCGCCAACGGTGCAACGGTTTACTTCAAGCCCACCGGCGACTGGAGTGGTACCACCCATTTCACCTACACCTCGACCGACAACCAGGGCATGCCCTCCGCGTCTTCGGCAACCGGCACCATTGTCGTTGCGCCAGTAACCGATACCCCAAGCCTGTCACTGGCCGGCGGCGGTATGGTCGTCTCGACCAACTTCCAGGAGGTCGCTTTGAACGGCGCCGTTGGCGACGTCAATGTCAGCAAGCTCGGCAACGGCGTTTGGCATACGGACAACAGCGGTGGCATGGTCGAAATCGGCAAGGCCAGCGTCTACGGCGCCGGCGCCGATAACCAGGTCATTGAACTGGAGCGCAACACCGGCGATGCGAGCAACCTCTACACCACTATCGATGCCAAGGCCGGCAGCACCTATAACGTGTCGTTCGACTATGCACCGCGTGCTGGTGTGGATAATTCGCTCATCAATGTGTACTGGGGCGGCCAACTCATTGGCACCCTGAACACTTCGACCACCGGCATGCAGCACTACAGTTTCGACATTCCGGTCACTGCCGATGGTAACCAGAAGCTCGAGTTCCGCGCCGGGGACAGCAACAGCCTGGGCGGCCTGCTGGACAATATCAATGTCGCTCAGGTGCTCAACTCGGGTCTTGAAGACCAGGCGATCCTGTTGTCGACCATCCAGGCCCACACCAACGACGTCGATGGTTCGGAAACACTCACTCTCACACTGAACGGCTTGCCGGCAGGTTCCAGACTCACCGACGGCACCCACACCTTCAATGCTGCCGACGGCTCGACGTCGGTGGACATTACTGGTTGGAACCTGTCCACGCTCAAGCTGACACCGCCGACGAACTTTAATGGCGACATCCCCCTGACCGTCACGGCCACCGCCAAAGACGGCGATGCCCCAAGCGCCAGCACCTCGCTGCCGTTGGTGGTGCACGTCGGTGCCGTCAATGACGCAAGCGTGCTGCAGGCGGACAAGATCACTGTCGACGAAGACCACAACGCGACCGGCAACGTGCTGGGCAACGACAGCGATGTCGATAACGTCCTGAGCGTCACCAGCTTCAACGTGACCGGGGTCAACGGCAGCTTCACGGCGGGCCAGACCGCGACCATTACCGGTGTCGGAACGCTGATCATCGCCAGCAACGGCGACTACACCTTCAAGCCGGCTGCCGACTGGAATGGCAACGTTCCACAGGTGACATACACCACCAACACCGGCTCGAGCAGTACGCTGAACATCAGTGTTACGCCGGTTAATGACAACTTCACCGACGCCAGCGAAACCGTCACCGTTAACGAAGACTCCGTGGCTACCGGCAGCGTGCTGTCGGGCACTTCGAGCGTCGACGGCCCGGTCAGCGTGATCAACTTCACCATTGGTGAAACCACCTACGCCGCCGGCAACACCGCGACCATCGCCAACGTCGGCACCTTGGTCATCGGGGCGAACGGTGCGTACACCTTCACTCCAACTGCCAATTACAACGGCAGCGTGCCGAGCGTCAGCTACACCGTCACCGATGGTTCGGGCAGCAACGTTACATCGACCCTGAATATCAGCGTCACCCCGGTCAACGACAACTTCATCGATGCCAGTGAAACCGTTACGGTCAACGAAGACACCTCAGCCATCGGCAACGTGCTGACCGGTACTTCGAGCGTGGATGGCGCAGTCAGCGTGGTCAACTTCACCGTCGGTGCGACCACCTATGTGGCAGGCAGCACGGCGACCATCGCCAACGTCGGGACCCTAGTGATCGGGGCGAACGGTGCTTACACCTTCACTCCGACTGCTAATTACAACGGCAGCGTGCCGAGCGTCAGCTACACCGTCACCGACGGTTCGGGCAGCAACGTCACCTCGACCCTGAATATCAGCGTCACCCCGGTCGACGACAACTTCACCGACGTCAGCGAAACCGTTACGACCAACGAAGACACCTCAGCCATCGGCAATGTGCTGACCGGTACTTCGAGCGTGGATGGCGCAGTCAGCGTGATCAACTTCACCATCGGTGCGACCACTTACGCGGCAGGCGCCACGGCGACCATCGCCAACGTCGGGACCCTGGTCATCGGGGCGAACGGTGCGTACACCTTCACTCCGACTGCCAATTACAACGGCAGCGTGCCGAGCGTCAGCTACACCGTCACCGACGGTTCGGGAACCAACGTCACCTCGACCCTGAACATCAGCGTCACGCCGGTCAACGACAACTTCACCGATGCCAGTGAAACCGTCACGGTTAACGAAGACACCGTGGCTACCGGCAACGTGCTGTCGGGCACTTCGAGCGTCGACGGTCCGGTCAGCGTGGTCAACTTCACCATCGGTGATACCAACTATGCCGCAGGAAGCACCGCGACCATCGCCAACGTCGGCACCCTGGTCATCGGGGCGAACGGTGCTTACACCTTCACTCCGACTGCCAACTACAACGGCAGCGTGCCGAGCGTCAGCTACACCGTCACCGACGGTTCGGGCAGCAACGTTACATCGACCCTGAATATCAGCGTCACGCCGGTCAACGACAACTTCATCGATGCCAGCGAAACCGTCACGGTCAACGAAGACACCTCAGCCATCGGCAACGTGCTGACCGGCACGAGCAGCGTCGACGGTCCAGTCAGCGTGCTCAGCTTCACCGTCGGTGCGACCACCTATGTGGCAGGCACCACGGCGACCATCGCCAACGTCGGGACCCTGGTGATCGGGGCGAACGGGGCTTATACCTTTACTCCGACCGCCAACTACAACGGCACGGTACCGACGGTCAGCTACACCGTCACCGACGGTTCGGGCAGCAACGTCACCTCGACCCTGAATATCAGCGTCACACCGGTTGACGACAGCTTCACCGACATCAGCGAAACCGTTACGACCAACGAAGACACCTCAGCCATCGGCAATGTGCTGACCGGTACTTCGAGCGTGGATGGCGCAGTCAGCGTGGTCAACTTCACCGTCGGTGCGACCACCTATGTGGCAGGCGCCACGGCGACCATCGCCAACGTCGGGACCCTGGTGATCGGGGCGAACGGGGCGTACACCTTCACTCCGACCGCCAACTACAACGGCACGGTGCCGAGCGTCAGCTACACCGTCACTGATGGTTCGGGCAGCAACGTTACATCGACCCTGAATATCAGCGTCACGCCCGTCGATGACAGCTTCACCGACGCCAACGAAACGGTCTCCACCCTGGAAGATACCGCCCTTACCGGCAGCGTCCTCACCGGCACGAGCAGCGTCGATGGCGCGGTCAGCGTGGTCAACTTCACCATCGGTGCGACCACTTACACGGCAGGCGCCACGGCGACTATCACCAACGTCGGCACACTGGTCATCGGGGCCAACGGTGCGTACACCTTCACTCCGGCCGCCAACTACAACGGCACGGTGCCGACCGTCACCTACACCGTCACCGACGGTTCGGGAACCAACGACACCTCGACCCTGAACATCAACGTCACGCCGGTTGACGACAGCTTCACCGACGCCAACGAAACGCTCTCCACCCTGGAAGACACCGCCATTAGCGGCAGCGTCCTCACCGGCACAAGCAGCGTCGATGGCGCGGTCAGCGTGGTCAACTTCACCATCGGTGCGACCACTTACACGGCTGGAAGCACGGCGACTATCGCCAACGTCGGCACTCTGGTCATCGGGGCGAACGGGGCTTACACCTTCACTCCGGCCGCCAACTACAACGGCACGGTACCGACGGTCAGCTACACCGTCACCGACGGTTCCGGAACCAACGACACCTCGACCCTGAACATCAGCGTCATCCCGGTCGACGACAGCTTCACCGACATCAGCGAAACCGTTACGACCAACGAAGACACCGTGGCTACCGGCAACGTGCTGATCGGTACTTCGAGCGTTGACGGCGCGGTCAGCGTGGTCAACTTCACCATCGGTGCGACCACTTACGCGGCTGGAAGCACGGCGACTATCGCCAACGTCGGGACCCTGGTAATCGGGGCCAACGGTGCGTACACCTTCACTCCGACCGCCAACTACAACGGCACGGTACCGACGGTCAGCTACACCGTCACCGACGGTTCCGGAACCAACGACACCTCGACCCTGAACATCAGCGTCACCCCGGTCGACGACAGCTTCACCGACATCAGCGAAACCGTTACGACCAACGAAGACACCGTGGCTACCGGCAACGTGCTGACCGGTACCTCGAGCGTTGACGGCGCGGTCAGCGTGGTGAACTTCACCATCGGTGCGACCACCTATGTGGCAGGCAGCACGGCGACCATCGCCAACGTCGGCACCCTGGTCATCGGGGCGAACGGTGCGTACACCTTCACTCCGACCGCCAACTACAACGGCACTGTACCGACGGTCAGCTACACCGTCACCGACGGTTCCGGAACCAACGACACCTCGACCCTGAACATCAGCGTCACGCCGGTCGATGACAGTTTCACCGACGCCAACGAAACGGTCTCCACCCTGGAAGACACCGCCCTTACCGGCAGCGTCCTCACCGGCACGAGCAGCGTCGATGGCGCGGTCAGCGTGGTCAACTTCACCATCGGTGCGACCACTTACACGGCAGGCAGCACGGCGACTATCGCCAACGTCGGCACCTTGGTAATCGGGGCCAACGGTGCGTACACCTTCACCCCAGCCGCCAACTACAACGGCACGGTACCGACGGTCAGCTACACCGTCACCGACGGTTCCGGAACCAACGACACCTCGACCCTGAACATCAGCGTCACACCGGTTGACGACAGCTTCACCGACGCCAACGAAACGGTCTCCACCCTGGAAGACACTGCCCTTACCGGCAGCGTTCTCACCGGCACGAGCAGCGTTGATGGCGCGGTCAGCGTGGTCAACTTCACCGTCGGTGCGACCACCTATGTGGCAGGCGCCACGGCGACTATCGCCAACGTCGGCACCCTGGTGATCGGGGCGAACGGTGCGTACACCTTCACCCCAGTCGCCAACTACAACGGCAGCGTGCCGACCGTCAGCTACACCGTCACCGACGGTTCGGGAACCAACGACACATCGACCCTGAACATCAGTGTCACCCCGGTCGACGACGCGAGTGTGCTGACTGCTGACATCAACACAGTCCTCGAGGACAAGGTCGCCACCGGTAACGTACTGACTAACGACCGCGATGTGGATAACGTCCTGAGCGTGGCCAAGTTCACGGTGGGTGGCACCGAGTACACAGCAGGCGCCACGGCGACCATCGCCAACATGGGCACCTTGGTGCTTGCGGCGAACGGGGCTTACACCTTCACCCCGGCCAGCAATTGGAGCGGTAAGGTTCCGACCGTGACCTACACCACCAGCACCGGCTCAAGCACCACCTTGGACATCAGTGTGACCGCGGTCGCAGATGCACCAATCGTGACCGCCACCACTTCTCAGGTGGCCGAGAACAGCAGCGTTGCGTTGGGCTTGAAGGTAACGTCGCCGGACACTGATGGTTCTGAAACCCAGACCATCACCACGATCGGCGGCATCCCGGCAGGTGCGACCCTGACCGACGGCACGCACACCTTCACGGGCACGACCGGTAACGCTGTCGTCAACCTCAGCGGGTGGGATGTGAGCAAGTTGAGCTACACCCCGGCACCGTACGCCACCGGTACCAACACGCTGACAGTTACGGCAGTCTCGACCGAAAGCCAGGGTGATTCGGCCACCAGTTCGATACAGATACCGATCACGATCAATCCGGCGGTCTATAACTCGATCACCGCCACCGCAGCAAATGACAATGTCGTCGGCACCGGCGGCAACGACATCATGGTTGCGGACATCGGCGGGCTGACCGTGGTGCCGGGCACCAATTACAACATCGCGTTCATGGTCGACAGCTCGGGCAGTATGAGCGACGCCTCGGTCAAGTCTGCGAAGGACTCGCTGACGTCGGTGTTCAACACGCTCAAGCAGAGCATCGGTGCCACCGGCTCAGGTACCGTGAACATCTTCATTGCAGACTTCGATGACCGGGTCAACAAGTCGGTCTCGGTCAACCTGAACGATCCAACCGCGTTGACCCAGCTCAAAGCGGTACTCGATTCGATGACGTCCGGCGGAGGTACTAACTACGAGGATGTGTTCAAGGCTACGGCCAACTTCTTCAAAAGCATGGGTGCCGGCGCAACTAATCTGACCTACTTCATCACAGACGGTAAGCCAACCTATTATCAGAAGGATGAGCAAGGCAATCCGACGCTGTATGACAACGTGAAACTGGATGATGTGCTCAAAATGGGCAGCTACAAGTTGGGGGAAAGTTATAACGCCCAGCTCGATTCCGACCACAAGATTAGCGTCGACAAGGACGGTAGTCTGACACTGTCAGTCAAGTACGGATTCTTTTGGTATGGCTACGATCTCGGTCAGGTCCATGCCCAAGGCGACGGGACCTTTGAGCTGTCCGAGCTGGGCGGTACCGGCAAAGCCACCAATTCTAACTACGATAACTCGGCGTACAATTCCAGCGACAGCTTCGCCTTGCTGGCCAAGTTGTCTCAGGTCGAAGCGATTGGCCTGAACAACGAGATCAGCCCCAACGACCTGAAACCGTACGACACCGACGGTAAACCACAGACCAACATCAACCCGACGGACCTGGCCAACTCGATCATCGGTCACACCGAAGCGACGATGCCAGGCGCCGACACGGTCAATGGCGGCGATGGCAACGACATCCTGTTCGGCGACCTGGTGAGCTTCAACGGCGTCGCCGGTGAGGGTTATCAGGCGATGCAGGCATTCGTCGCCCAGCAAACCGGCGTGGACGTCAGCAAAGTCACCACCAGCAACGTGCACCAGTTCATCACCGAGCACTACACCGTGTTCGATGTGTCCGGGGCGCATGACGGCAATGACTCGCTGCTGGGCGGTGCCGGCAATGACATTCTCTTCGGCCAGGGTGGCAATGACCTGCTCGACGCCGGCAAGGGCAATGACATTCTGCTCGGTGGCAGCGGTAACGACTCGCTGATGGGCGGTCAGGGCAACGATATTCTGATCGGCGGCTCAGGTGCCGACACCTTCGTCTGGAAGGCTGGCGACACTGGCAACGACGTGATCAAGGACTTCAAGGCCAGCGAGGGTGATCGCATCGACTTGCGCGATCTGCTGCAGGGTGAAACCGGCAGCACTATCGACAACTTCCTGAAGATCACCACCGTGGATGGCGTTTCGTCCCTGCAAGTCAGCTCAGCCGGCAAGTTCAATGGCGCTGACGCTGCAGCGGCGCAACCCGATGTGACGATAAAACTGGAAGGCAACAATTGGTCCAGCGCCAACATCAATTCGTTGATTGCCGGCAGTGACCCGACCATCAAAATCGATCACAACAACAGCTGATCCAACGAAAAACGGCCGCCCTTCTGGGGCGGCCGTCACGTTTGCGCACAACACCCCGGTGACGATTTCGTCGCCGCACCGCATACTCGCGTCCAGTTGGCCTATGCTGCTGAAAGCATGACGCTGGTCCATTTCCGAGGGATGTTCAATGTTCTACGTGCAACGCGATGCGCAAGGTCAGTTAGTGCGCGTGGAAGCCGCCGCCTACGCCGAGGCCACGGAAACACTGCCGGCCGACCACCATGAAATCCAGGCCTGGTATGCCAATGAAGTAGTGGAAACCAGCCTCAAACAGCTCAAGCAGAGCGACCTGGAAATGATCCGGGTACTCGACGACTTGATCCAGGTGTTGACCAGCAAGGGTGTGATCCGCGTCACCGACCTGCCGGCCGCCGCCCAGGCCAAACTCATGGACCGGACCCAGGCCCGTGAGGCGTTGGGCGGGTTGAGTCAATTGATCGATGATAATGAGACGGGGTTGATCTAACGCCCACCGTCTTCGTTGCCTGCGCTGACGCCATCGCGAGCAAGCTCGCTCCCACATTGGTTATGCGTCGTACCGCTATTGTGCGTACAACCAAATCCCCTGTGGGAGCGAGCTTGCTCGCGATGGCGGCATCACCGACGACGCATTACTGCCAAGGCTTCGGCTCACCAAACAATTGCCCCTGAACCCCATACAACCCCATCTCACGAATCACCATCAACTCCCCTTCCGTCTCGACCCGCTCGGCAATCAACGGCAAATCGATGCTGTGCGCCGCCCGCTGAATCGCCTCGATGAACAGGCGCTTGTCGCTCTCGTGATCAATCGCCCGGATGTAACTGCCGTCGATCTTCAGATACGCCAACCCAAGACGCGCCAGGTTGCCGATCATGCTGAAGCGCCCGCCAAAGCGTTGCAGGCTCAGGGAGAACCCGAGTTCGCGCAGACGTCGCGTCAGCTCTTCCAGCATGGCTTGCTCCGGCAACTGCTCCTCACCGATTTCCAGGGTCAATCGCTCCCCGAGATCCGAATGCTGACGCAGGGTCTCGAAGACTTTATTCAATGCCTGCGGATCGGCCAGCGTCGCTGATGACAGGTTCAGCGCCAGCGACTCTTTATGGTCGGCCATCTGCTCAAGTACCAGCTCCAACATCAGCCGATCAAGCCGCGCGGTCCAGCCAAAGCGCTCGAGCCACGGCAGGAAGCGTCCGGCGGGAATGGTCTGGCCCTCATCGTCGATCAAACGCGACAGCACCTTGTAATGCAGCACCAACTGCGTGTCCTGGGCGGCCACCACCGGCTGGAAATACAGCTCGAAACGCTGCTGGTTCAACGCCTTTTCCAATAAGTTGTGCCAGGCATGATGGTCGTCGCCGACGCTGGCTGACGCGCTGTGATCCAGGCAGACCCAGCTCGAATCGCCCTGGCCTTCCGCCTGAGCCAACGCCTGATCGCCCAGCCCGAGCACCGCTTGCGGGGAGTCGCCAAAAACAAACGGCGCCAGCCCGATCGAGGCCACAGAGGCCACGTCGGTGGCGCCCGTCGCGTGCAGACTCGCCAAGGCACTGTCGAGGTTCTGCGCCAGTTGCAGCGCTTCTTCGCGCACCAGCCCCGGCGCCAGCACGGCGAACTCACCGCCGCGAATCCGCGTCACGAGGTTCAGGGTTTCCGGGTATTTTGCGCACTCTCGGGACAACTGCTCGCCAACCGCTTTCAACAACTGGTCAGTGCGTTGACCGCCCAACCGCTGGTTCAACCCGGCCAGGTCCCTGACCCGCAATAGCAGCAAATAACCGGAACTCGCCTGCTCCGGATTGCTCACTCGGGCGTTCAATTGCATTTCGAAATAACGACGGTTGGCCAGCCCCGTCAGGTTGTCCTGATAGGACTCGGCCCGCAGCTTTTCACTGCGCTCGGCCTGTTCCTGGAACAGCGCTTTAAGCTTCTCGACCATCTGGTTCATGGCCTGCACGACTCGCCGCAGTTCCGGTGTGCGCGGCAGTTGCGGCAGGCTGAGGAATTCGCGGCGAGCGATGGCGTGGGATTGCTTGACCATGTAATCCAGCGGCTTCAGTTGCCGGCGCAACAACAGCGCGCCCAGCACCGCGCTCACCGCACCGCAGATCAGCAACCAACCAAGACTGCCCAGTGCGCTTTGCCAGAGTTTGGCCAACGCGAACATCGGATGGCTGACCACCTCGACCCGCGCCGCCTGCTCCCAGCCACGGCTGACGAGGGCATCACCACCGGCCGCTTCCAGCCCGATCATTTTGACGAACCAGTCCGGCACGTTGTTCACCGCTGGAATGCCGCTGCGCTCGACGATGGTCTGATCGGTCTTGAGGTCGACCACGCGGATGCTCGCGTAATAACCGCTGTCGAAGATCGAGCTGACCAGCAACTCGACCATCGCCGGATCGTCGATGTTCGGTGTCAGGGACAGTGCCAATGCCGTCGCAGCGTCCTGGGCGTGAGAGCGCAACTGGTTGACGTATTGGGTGCGCGAGCTTTCCAGGCTGACCACGAAGCTACCGGTGAAGGCGATCACCAGGAACAGACAGATAGCGATCAACAGCTGTTTGAACAAGGACATCTGAGCGCGTGCTCCTAGTTAGTCGTCTCGACCGGGAAACCTTCGGCCTGCATTTTCTTCAACACATCCTGCCAACGAGACAGGCGTTTGGTGTCACCGACTTTCTTGTTGCCCTTGGCGCCCGGCAACCACAACCCTTCGGCATTAAAAGAGTAGACCGGCAGCAAATCGGTTCGTTGGCTGGCCGGCTTGATCGCATCGATCAGGCTGTCGAGTACCAGCGGCATGGCCTCGGGACTTGAGTAGTAGGTCAACACCATGTGCGCCCGATTCAGGCGCAAGGCCTTGACGTAAGTGATGCGCAGCTTGTCACTGGCGACGCCGAGATGACGCAGGCTGAAATACTTGGCGATCGCATAATCTTCGCAATCGCCGGCGCCCTTCCAAAGAGCCTCGATGGGTGTTTCCCAATAGTCGACCTCGTGCCACAGGTCGATGTCTTCCTCGTAACGCATCTGCTTATTGAAGAACTGGTTGACCACTTTAAGCTGTTCGAGCTCGCCAACTTGCTTTTGCGTAACCAATAAATGCTGCCAGGCATCAATGCGTGGCTGCCCTTCGCCCAATGGCCCGTACAATGCCTGCGCGCGACGGCTGATCAGCGAAAAATCCCAATCGGCATGCAGCCCGCCCAGCATAACGCCGGCCAGCAGCAACGCGCAGCACAGCCAGCGCAAAGTCCGAGGGATCGCGAAACGTACCGCCAATGCGAGGCATCCAGGTCAGGCAGGTGGAAATCGGTCGATGGTGCAGGTTAGCCCGGTAAAAGACAATGGCACGGTGAGATCACTGCTAGCGCGCTAAACTTTGTATGGCAGGTGCCATAAAAGACATCGCGGCCACGTCAGGGCGACCTTTTGTCCGTTTGACAACCTGTCAGGCAGTCACTAGTGTCCCATTGGATCCAAATTTATTTCAGTCAAACAGGGTGCGTAGTTGTGACACAGAAGCCCAATCCTCTGAACAGCATCAAGGTCAACGGGCCGATTCCCGCTCACCTGGCACGCTCGGTGATCGAAGAAACCCTGCGTTCGGCCATTCTCGACGGTCGCATTCCCTGCGGCACCGCCCTGCGTCAGCAAGATTTGGCCGATCTTTTCGGTGTCAGCCGCATGCCAGTGCGCGAAGCCTTGCGCCAGCTCGAAGCCCAGGCGTTGCTCAACGTGATCGCTCATAAAGGCGCGGTCGTCGCGCCGCTGGTTCAGGGCGATGCCGTGGAAACCTATGCACTGCGGATCCTGCTGGAATCCGAAGCCCTGCGTCTGTCGATCCCGTTGCTCGATAAGGAGGATTTCGAGCAGGCCGCCCGTCATATCGACGACCTGGAAACGGAAAACAACTACACCGAAATCGGCCGGCTCAATCGGCTTTTCCACATGGCGCTGTACTGCAAGGCGCCGAACCAACGGCTATTGAGGCTGGTGGAAGACGGACTGAACGAAGAGGAGCGCTTCCTGCGCTTCAACCTGGAAGCCATGGGCCTGGGCAAACTGTCCCAGGAAGATCACCGGGCGCTGTTGCTGGCCGTCGAAGACCGGGACGTCGAGCGCGCGGTGAAGTTGCTCGAACAACACCTCAACCGGGGCGTCGAGGTCATCACCCGCTACCTCAACAGCCCTGAAGCGCTGAACAAGAAAACCTCCAAGTAAACCACGCCGGCAAGCCTGAGCGAGCAGATCGAACTGCTCGTTCTCGCTTGCCGCGCTGCGCTACGCCCCTCCCCAAAGCCCTACCCTCGATTTACTCCTCTCAAGACCCACCATGACTCCGAGTCGATGACACGCCGGTGATAGCGGCTGTCGTGATTTACGCTCACTCTTGGGCTGCCAATAAATAATGAACGGGCGACGCACCGCACCTGCGAAGCAGTCCCCGCACCAAGAACCTAAGGAAGGAGTCTTGCCACGGGAAAAGGAAGAACCGGCGTCGCTCCCAGCCAACTTCCACTCCCTCTATCCACTTCAGCGATTCAACTAGAAAGTTGCTTCGAGTGAGGCATTCACTCTTTATTTAAATTCTGACACTTATCAGTCGGAAGGAGCAACTACGCCAAAATAAAACTTAAAACAAAAGTCTTATTGAAACTTCTCGCGCCGAACAAATATGAACTTTCAATTAATTAAAAAACAACTTGCCCGACACTTTATTCGTGTATTAGTTTCTCTCCGCCGCCCTTGAATACAGGCCGCAAGCCGTTACCCGGCAACTTAATTTTAATGCACACACATCAATAAGTTTGAGGCGTTCGCTCGCCAACAGAAAACTTAAACCGACAGTTGCTTATTGATCACAGCCCCCATAACGGCATTCCAGACAACTTATAGGCTCACTCATGAAAACGAATAAAGACCGCCTCAACCAGAAGAAAGCAGAACTTAGTGCGCATCCGATCTTCTCCGAAATCCATTCGCTGTCGGTGCTTCAACGTTTCATGGAAACCCATGTCTTTGCGGTGTGGGATTTCATGTCGCTGACCAAACGTCTGCAACAGGAACTCACCTGCGTGCAACTGCCCTGGTTGCCGCCAAGAGACCCGCAAGCGGCTCGGCTGATCAATGAAATTGTGCTGGGCGAGGAATCCGATGATCGCCCAGCCCAGGGTCACTACAGCCATTTCGAGTTGTACCTGGATGCCATGCGCGAAGTCGGCGCCAGCACGGCGGTGGTCGAACGCTTCGTCGAGCTGCAAAAAGAAGGCGTGAGTTACGACGTGGCACTGCAAAGCGTGGACGTCGATCCGGCGGCAGCGCAGTTCGTGCGCAACACGTTACACACCGCGTTGCATGCGCCGGGGCACAGCGTTGCGGCGGCATTTCTGCATGGTCGCGAGAGCGTCATCCCGCAGATGTTCCAGCGAATTCTCGATGACTGGGGCATCGGCATCGAACAGGCGCCGACCTTCCGTTACTACCTCGAACGGCACATCGAAGTCGACTCCGAAGACCACGGCCCCGCCGCTGAAAAACTCCTCGCCCGGCTGGTCAATGGCGATCAGCAACGCGAGGCAGACGTCTACGCCAGCGCCATCGCCGCCGTGGAAAGCCGCATCGCCCTGTGGGACGGCCTGCGCCTGAGCATGACCGAACCGGTTGCTGAGGTGAACGCATGAACGCCGCCGACTACCAATCATTCGCCGACGCCTGGGAAAGCCGCGCGACCATCCGTACCCGCCCCCGGCGTGTGCTGGAGAACGACGACAAGCTGATCTACCCGTTGAGCCGCCAACCGTTGGTGCTGAGCGAAACCTTCCTGCACGAATGCCCGGAGCAGCGCGACTTTGCGCTGGTGCAGACGCTCTACAAATTCATCAACGACGTGGTGATTTTCGAAACCGAAATCGTCGACAAGACCGCCCGCAGCATCGCCAAGAATCGCTTCGCCGTGGCCTTCCCGTTCGCCTGCCGCTACGACGCCATGACCGTGGTGGTGGACGAGGATTACCACGCACTCGTGGCGATGGATTTCATGCAACAGACCGTCGCCATGACCGGCATCACACCCATCGACCTGCCGGATGAAATCGAACTCAGCCGAGCCATTCCAGCGGCCGTGGCGCTTGCGCCGGAACACTTGCGCAGTGCCGTGGAATTGATCTGTGTGGCCATCGCCGAGAACACCGTGACCGGCGATGTCGCCGCGTTCGCCAAGGACGACACGGTCAAGCAATCGATCAAGGGCCTGATGGCCGACCACTTGCTCGACGAAGGTCGCCACTCCGGGTTCTGGGCGCGGCTGGTGCGCATCTACTGGCACACCGCGAGCGAGGACGACCGCCGCTGCATCGCGCACATCCTGCCGGTGTTCCTCGGCCATTACTTGACCAACGACATCCAGAAGTCGTTCGACTTCCGCCTGATCGAATCCTTGCAGATCACCGATGGCGCACGCCACGCACTGAAGAGCGAAGTGTCGGGGCTGGCCTTCCCGATCAATCGTCATCACCCGCTGGTCGCCAACATCGTGCGGTTTTTCCGCAGCAGTTCGCTGCTCGATTCGCCGTGCGTGCAAGACGCCCTCAGCGATTACCTGGTTTAACGAGGAGCCCATCATGAGACGTCTCGACATTTTGCTCATTGGACACAGCCAGGCCCTGACCGACCTGGCGCTGGAACTTGAACAACACGGTCATTCTCTGGTGCGCCTGACAGCCGTCGACGAGCAGCCGTTGGGTAATGCTGATTTGCTGATCGACGACGCCAGCCTGCCTGTTCAAGACGTCGGCGATGTGCCGCGACTGACGCTGCAACTGGGTATCGGTGTGCCTGGGATGACTGGCCTGCCGCCGCTGGACGTGCTGTGCACCTACGGTTCAACGCTGTTCACTCGCGTGCCGATCACCGATGAACCTTCGGGCAACGGCCAGGTATTGCGTCTGCGGGCAGTGGCAGAATTGGTCGATCACGTGGCGCTGCTGGTCAGCCGTTACTCTCGCGATGCCGACTATTTTCTACTGGCTGAGCCTGTTGCTCCCGCTCGCTTCGAGCACGTGGAAAACTTGCTCTACTTGGAGAACCTCGCGTTTTTCCATCGGCTCAACCTCACGGCGGCACCCGCGCTGCTGGCGCTCAGCCAAATCCCGATGATCGAGCGCCTTGAGCAGCGCTTCCTCCAGTGTGCCGAACGACCCGCACTGAACATTGCCGGCACGTCCCTGAGCTATCGGCATTTGCACGCCCACAGCCGCGCCATCCAGCAGCGTCTGCAGCCGTTGCTCGCGCAGCATCACGGGCCGTTGGTGATCGGGATCTGCCTGCCAAAATGCAGCGCGTTGTACGCGGGGATTCTCGCGATTCTTGGCAGTGGCGCGGTGTACCTGCCGCTGGAGCCGAGCCATCCCCTGCAACGTCAGCAGTACATTCTGGAAAACGCCGGGGCGATGTTGCTGCTGCATGACGGTGAGCATCCGCTTGCGGCGCAAATGCCGGGACTCGACATCAGCCGCATCGACATCGATGACGTGGATCTCGATCAACCCTTGATGCACCAACGACCCGATCCAGATGCGCCGTGCATGGCGCTCTACACCTCGGGCACCACCGGCCATCCCAAAGGCGTGTTGCTTAGCCAGGCCAACCTCGCGCACTTCACCGCGTGGTACGCCGACTATGTGCAGCTGACCGAACAGAGCCGCGTGCTGCAGTTTTCGTCGTTGAGTTTCGACTCGTCGCTGATCGATATCTTCCCGACCCTGCTCCAGGGCGCCGAACTGATCGTGCCCGGCGACGATCAGCGCCGCGATCCGTTGCAACTGGTCGAGCTGATCCGCCATCAGCATCTGAGCCACGCCTTTTTGCCGCCAGCGTTGTTGAGCATCCTGCCGCTGGATCAATTGCAATGCCTCGATCATGTGATGACCGGCGGCGATGTCTGCGAACCTTATGTCATCGAGCAGCTCACCCGTCAGGGCAACCTCTACAACCTCTATGGCCCGACCGAAGCGACGGTGTTGATTACCGCGCGGCAACTGCGCACCGGCGACAGCAACCGCACCCTCGGCGCACCTATAGCCAACAGTCAGGTGCTGATTCTCGATGAGGATTTTCAACCGGTGACCGAGCAAACCGTCGGTGAGTTGTACATCGTCGGGCCGGGCGTGTGCCTGGGCTACCTGAACAACCCGCAGCAGACCGCCGAACGTTATCTGAACCTGAGCCTGCCGAATGGCCAGAGCCTGCGCGCCTATCGCACCGGCGACATGGCGAAGTGGACCCGCGACGGCATTGAGCTGTGCGGGCGACGAGACAATCAGGTGAAGATTCGCGGCTTTCGGGTCGAGCCGGAAGAGATCGAACGCTGCCTGCGTGACAGTCAGTTGTACCGCCAGGTGGCGGTGGTCATCGACAGCCATCGACGGATTCTGGCGTTCCTCGCGCAGCCTCAGGAGGACCAACCCGGCACCGCTCGCGAAGCGCTGAAAGCCCACTCGATGCAGTTTCTGCCGGATTACATGCAGCCCACAGCGTGGACCGAACTGCCGAACATGCCGTTCGCCAGCAACGGCAAGGTCGACCGCAAGGCGCTGCTGGCAATGCCCGTGAATGTCTCCGAAAACACGCTGCGGCGCTTGCCCGCCAGTGCCGATGAGGCGCTGTTATTGGAGATCTGGGCCGAGCTGCTGGAGCTGCCAGCCAGCGATATTTCCACCGACGAAAGCTTCTTCAATCTGGGCGGCCACTCGATCCTGCTGTCGCGCATGCTCTTGCGTTTGCGTGAAGAGTTCGGTCGCAGCATCTCGATCAACCGCTTCATCGAATTGCCGACCATCGCGAAGTTGGCGACCTTGGTGCGCGGCTCCGGCACCGAAGAGGTATTGAGCGAAAAAGCCTTGGCCGATGCCTTCCGCGAACTGGATATCCAGCCGTTGCCAGTCAACCGTATGGGCGATGTGCACAAGGTGATCGTTACCGGCGCCAACAGCTTTGTCGGCGTGCACATCGTCGAAGCGTTGCTCGCCTGGGGCGCCAGCGAAGTCGCCTGCCTGGTGCGTGACGGCGGTGGGCAATCGGCGACCGAGCGCTTTGCCCATGCGTTGCGAGAAAACCGCCTGGACCATCTGGACCTGAGTCGGGTGCGGGTTTATGCGGCGGACATTACGCGTCCGTCATTGGGGCTCGAAGCGGATGTTTATGAGCGACTGGATCGGCAGTTCGGCGCGTTGGTGCATAACGCCGCCAACGTCAATCACGTACTCGATTACGAGTCGCTGGCGCGGGACAACGTCGAGCCGATTTTCGAGTGCCTTCGGTTGTGTGAAGGGCGCAGCAAAAAGATCTTCAACTTCGTCTCGACGCTCTCGGCTTCCAGCACGATTGCCGCCGATGGCCGGGTGCTGGAATTGCCCGCCGCACAAACCCCGCCGATCTACATCAAGAACGGCTACAACCTGTCCAAATGGGTCGGTGAGCGGATCCTCGAACGCGCTCGCGAACGCGGCGTACGGGTCAATCTTTATCGCCCCGGCAACATCAGTTTCAACAGCCTCACCGGCGTCTGCCAGCCGCACAAGAACCGCTTGATGCTGATGCTCAAAGGTTCGATCCAGCTCGGCCAGGTGCCGGAGTTCGCGCTGAATTTCGACCTGATGCCGGTGGACTTTCTCGCCCGCTTCATCGCCTTCCATGCCAGCCGTTATTCAGCCGAAAAAGCGGTGTTCAACCTGCACAACCCCGAGCCTCTGAGCTGGGACAACTACGTCGCGTCATTTCGTGAGGCGGGCCGGGAGTTTTCCATGGTCAGCGTCGCCGACTGGCAGCAGCAACTGGGCCGGGTCGACAGCGACAACGCGTTGTTTGGCGTGCTCGGTTTCTACCTCAACGGCTTCGAGGAAGACATCGGCGACATCTCAATGATCGGCCATGCCAACGCCCAGGCGGGCGTGCGGCAGATGGGTGCGCATTACCCGGAAAAATCCCCGGCGCTGCTTCGTCGCGGCTGCGACTACCTCAAAGAAATCAACTTCATCTGATTCACTCAACCGGAGCAAAACCATGAAAACCCTACAACCCGATACCCTGATCAAAAATCCTCAAGGCTGCCACGTCGTGTCTTCAGTGAAAGTGCCGGCGGATGCCGCGCAGGTCTGGGCGGTGGTCGGCAACTTTGCCGGTTTCGATCAATTCATTCCGGCGCTGTCGCACATCGAGATGACCGGTGAAGGCGTGTCGTCCCTGCGCAAGAAATTCTTCAAGGACGGCAACCTGGTGGTCGAGCAACTCAACTCCCGGGATGACCAGGCGCTGAACATGACCTGGACCACGATTTACAACACCTTGGGCGTGGCCAATTTGTGGGCGGCGATGAGTGTCGAACCGCTGGGCGCGGGCAAATCCCGAGCGACCTGGACCATCATCGCCGAACCCGCACAGGGCGGTGCCGAAGCATTGCCGGGGTTCAAGGATTTCGTGCAGGGCTTTGCCGATGACTCGATGAACAATGTGCTGAAGCTGTTTGCGTAAGGCTTTGGTTCAGCGGTGACTTATCCACCGCTATCGCGAGCAAGCTCGCTCCCACAGGTTGGCCGAGTTCCTTCAAATGGAATGCGGTCAAATGTGGGAGCGAGCTTGCTCGCGATTGAACGATAACGCGGTCCAACAGACCTGAATCAGATTTTGAAGCTGTCGACCAACTGCTTCAACCGGTTCGCCTGCAGGGACAACGCATCGCAATCCTTCAATGTTTCATTGAGGTTGGCCACGCTCTGCTGGTTCAGCAGGTTGATCTGGTTAACGTCGACATTGAGGGTTTCCACGACCGCCGTCTGCTCTTCGGTCGCCGCGGCCACCGACTGGTTCATGCCGTCGATTTCGCCGATGCGCTGGGTCACGCTGACCAGTCGCAGACCGGCCTGGTTCGCCACTTCGACGCTCTGTTCGCTGGAGACCTGACTGGCGTTCATGGTCGTCACCGCTTCGCGAGAACCGATCTGCAGCGAGGTGATCATCTTGTGGATCTCCTCCGCCGATTCCTGAGTACGGTGAGCGAGGTTACGCACCTCGTCCGCCACCACCGCAAAACCACGACCGGCTTCACCGGCACGGGCCGCTTCGATGGCCGCGTTGAGCGCGAGCAAGTTGGTCTGCTGGGAGATGCCTTTGATCACATCCAGAATGTGCCCGATGTTGTCGGTGCTGGCGTTCAGGGTTTCGATCTGCGTGCAGGACAGGCTGATTTTCTGCGACAACTCGGTCATCGCCAGAATGGTTTTCTCCACCACCTGACGACCGTCATCGGCCTGCTCGCTCGCGCCGCTGGCGTGCTGGGAAGCATCGGCGGCGTTGCGGGCGATTTCCTGGGTGGCGGCGCCCAACTGGTTGATCGCCGCGGCCACACTGTTGGTGCGGGCGCTTTGCTCGTCGGAACCGACGATCGAGGCGTTGGAGGAAGCCATCACCCGTTGTGACAGGTCGTGAACCTGGCGGGTTGCCGACGACACTTCGGAAATCGACGCGTGAATTCGTTCCACGAACTGGTTGAACGAACCGCCCAGCTCACCGAACTCGTCCTTGCTTTCCACGGCCAGACGTCGGGTCAGGTCGCCCTCGCCCTGAGCGATGTCCTGCATCGCACGACTCATGGTGGTCAGCGGACGCATCAGCACGTTGATCAGCAGGCTCAGCAGTACTGCTATGGCCGTCACGGCGATGAACATCGCGATCAGCGCAGAAGTGCGGAACTGGCTGAGTGGTGCGTAGGCCTTGTCCTTGTCGATCGACAGACCGATGTACCACTCGGCATTCGGCAAACCACTGACCGGAGTAAACGAAAGGATACGGTCCTGCTTGTTCAGGGTAACTTCCTGATTGCCCTTCTCGATGCGCACGCCGGCGTTCGGGTAGATGTCCTTCAGGTTTTTCATCACATGGTCTTTGTCCGGGCTGACGATCACCTGACCGTCGGCACTGACCAGGAACGCATGGCCGATGCCACCGAAGTCCACCGAGTTGATGATCTTCACCAGCGTTTCCAGGCTCAGGTCACCACCGACCACGCCGAGCAACTCGCCGTTCTTTTTCACCGGCAGGGCGATGGTCACCACCAGGCCACCGACGGCAGCCATGTAAGGCGGGGTCAGCATGGTCTTGTCGGCAGCCACGGCCTGTTTGTACCAGGGACGCTGACGCGGATCGTAACCGTCAGGCATCTTCGCGTCCGGGCGCTGAGTAAACACGCCGTTGGCCTGGCCCACATAGGTGAACTGGAAGTTCGAGGTCAGAGCCGGTTGATTGACCAGCCCCGGGAGGTCGGCATTGGCGCCTTGATGGGCGACGTTTTGCGCGAGGTTTTCCAGCACCAGCACGCGGCCGCTCATCCAGTTCTGCACGCTGCTGGCGGTCAGATCGCCGGCCTGCTGGACGCTCGACTCAAGGTTTTGGCGGATGGTGTTTCGCTGCAGATAGTCGTTGTACAAAGTGAACAACGCAAAAGCCAGCACCACGACGCCGGAGGCGGCCAGAAGGATTTTATGGCTGAATTTGAGATTCATTTCATGGGACTTCTTATGCAAAAAGTGGGGATGCGTTCCGGGTAGCAACATTCCATGTAACAGCGCAGGCAGGGCTCTGGGGCCGCTCTACTTTGGTGCACGCATGTCTCCTCAGGCTGTCGGCACAAATCGGAGAAAACTTAGGCGTTTGTACGAAATGGTCGGCATTCCTGTCGGATACCCGCCGAACGGCGTGCCAGAGCGCCCAGTCAGCCTTTTGTGATGACGGTTGTTCGTACGGCAGTTGCAAAATCCCCAACCCTTGATGACAATGCGAGTAATTATCATTTGTGACGTTCGGGCTGTCGCGTTCATGTCCTCACCTGAGTTTGCAGTACAGGCGCTTTACTGTAGCCATCACGGTTGGCTCAATACGTGGCTGCGCGCTCGATTGGGTAATGCAGCCGATGCGGCGGACCTGGCCCAGGACACTTTTGTGCGTCTGCTGCACAGAACCGAACGCCTGGAACTCAAGGCTCCCCGCGCCTTTCTGCGAACGATCGCCCGTGGGTTGGTGATCGACCTTTGGCGCCGTGAAGAAATCGAACGCGCTTACCTGGAAACCATCGCCCATTTGCCCGAGTCGGAAACCCCGAGCGTCGAATCGCGGGCATTAGTGCTTGAGTTGCTGGAAAGCATCGCCCGTATGCTCGAAGGCCTGAAGCCGAAAGTACGTCAGGCATTTCTGCTGGCGCAGTGCGAAGGGCTTACCCACAAACACATCGCCGAGCAGATGGGTTTGTCTCTGCGTTCAGTTGAGCGCTATGTCGCCGACGCGCTGTATCACTGCTACGTGCTGCGGTATGAAACGTGATGCCTGTGGATAACTTGTCGCTGAATCGGCGCGGTGAACCGCACCAGCAGGTGGTTAAACAAGCCATCCATTGGCTGCTGCGTCTGCGTAACAACTCGGCTAATTCCAGGCTACGTCAGCAATGCGAGGTCTGGCGGGCCGAACACCATGAACACGAACTGGCCTGGCAACGGGTGCAGTCGCTGCAAGCCGAGTTGAGCAGCAACCTGCGGGCAGTGCCCGGTGCTCATGTGGCCTTCAATACGTTGGAAAACAGCGCCCAGGGACTGGGACGCCGCCAGGCCTTGAAGCTGCTGTCGGGTGCGTTGCTGATGGGGTCGGCGGCGTGGCTGGGCAAAGATGCCGTGGGCTGGCAACAGTGGACCTCCGATTTCGCCACCGCCACGGGCGAACGGCGCGGTTTCCAATTGCCCGACGGCACACGACTGGAACTCAACACCGCCAGTGCCGTGGATCTGGATTACAACGCGCAGCAACGGCTGATCAAACTGACTCGCGGCGAGATCATCGTGACGTGCGGCGGGATCGACGAAGGATCTCCGTTTGATCGACCGCTGCGGGTGCAAAGTCGCCAAGGTGTGTATGAAGGCGTGGGAGCACGTTTCATCCTGCGGCAGGACGGCGACTGCACGCGGCTCAGTGTTACCGGCGGCATGGTCCTCATACATTCACCACTTGCCACCGATGGCACACCGACCCAGGTGCAGGCCGGGCAGAGTTATCTGATCGATCATCACCAGGCGAGGTTGGCGCCACCGTTGAACATGGATGCCGGCGCTTGGGTCGACGGGCTGATCGTGACTCGCAATATGCGGCTGGGGGATTTCCTTGATGAAGTCGGACGCTATCGCCACGGTTATCTGACGTGCTCAGCGGACATTGCCGACTTGCGACTGTCCGGGGTTTTCCGCCTGGAGAACACCGACAGGTTGCTGGCCATCCTGCCGCAAACCCTGCCGGTACAACTGCGTTATCGCACTCGCTGGTGGGTGACGCTGGAGCGACAGGCCTGAATTATTTTTGGCGGGTTTTCCGGGCAAGTCCGGCTTAGTCAGTAAGCACTTCAATCCTGACCTCAGCGACTTCCTACGGAAACCTACAATGACTGTGCGCACCACCAGTAAGAATCCTCTTCATTTCGCCGCCGATTCAGGCGTCCTGCGCTACGCCGTACGCGCTGCGTTGTTCTCTACCGCGCTGGGTGTCGGCGTGCTGCCGACACTGGGCGTAGCGGCAGAGGGCAGCGAGGTCAGCAGCCACCGTTACAACATTGCCGCGGGCCCATTGAGCGATGTGCTCAACCAGTTTGCGCGTCAGGCGGGGATTACCTTGTCGACGACGCCTTCGCAAACCGAGGGCCTTCAGTCACCCGGCGTGCAGGGCGAGTTTTCGGCGGATCAGGCACTGCGACGTTTGCTCAGCGGTTCGGGTTTGGAGGCCGTGAGTCAGGATGGCAGTAGCTACGTGTTGCGCCAGGTCGCCGAAACCGAAGCGCTGGCATTGCCCACCACCGACATCAAAGGTTTTGCCCTCGGCAATGCGCTGGGCAGCATGGACGGCTACAACGCAACGCATAGCCAGATCGCCACCAAGACCAGTACTGCGTTGCTGGAAACCTCGCAAAGCGTCTCCGTGGTGACCCGCGAGCAAATGGACGATCAAGGTTCGCAAACCGTCTCCCAGGCCATGCGTTACACCCCCGGCGTGCTGACCAACCCTTATGGTGCAACCCACCGCTATGACTACGTGGCGCTGCGCGGCTTCAACGATGGTTCGGTGGATAACATCTATCTGGATGGCTTGAAGTCCATGGGGGACAGCGGCACCTACAGCACCATGCAAGTGGACCCGTATTTCCTCGAGCGCGTCGATATTCTCAAAGGGCCCTCATCGGTGCTCTACGGTCGCAGCTCACCCGGTGGCCTGGTGGCGCTGACCAGCAAGAAGCCGCTGTATGAGGCCTATCATCAGGTTCAAGCCACAGTGGGCACCCAGGGTCAGCGCGGCATGGGTTTCGACTTCAGCGGCCCTGTGGATGATGACAAACGCATCGCCTATCGCCTGACAGGGCTGGCGGATCAGTCCGACACACAGTTCGATCACAACAAAGAAAAACGCTTCGCCCTCGCGCCTACGGTGAGCATCGATTTCACCGAAGACACCTCGCTGACCCTGCAAGCCTATCTGCAGCACGATCCGGACGGCGGCTATCACGGCGGTGTGCCGGCCGACGGCACAATCCATCAGCGCAATGGGAATCGGATCTCCCCGCACTTCTTCGAAGGTGAACCGAGCATTGATGGCTTCCAGCGCGATCAGCAGTCCTTCGGTTATCAGTTCGAGCATCGCTTCAACGACGTCTTCACTGCACGACAGAACTTTCGTTACCTCGATTCCAAAGTGAAGCTGGATCAGGTCTATGCCTATGGCTGGACCACACCGACCAGTAATCAGTTGAATCGTTATTACACCGGTGGCGACGAGAAACTTCATGCCTTCATTGTCGATAACATGCTGCAAGCAGAGTTCCTCACCGGTGCAACCAAACACACCGTGCTGATGGGAGCGGACTACCAGCGTCGCAAAACCGTGGTCGACTGGACCAGTGGTGGTCTTGCACCGATTGATGCGTTCAACCCGGTGTATGGAAATTCGGACATCGACTTCTACAGTCCGACCAGCTACCTGCGTCGCCTGGAACAAACCGGCGTGTACCTGCAGGACCTGATCGAGATGGACAACTGGCGCTTCTCGCTCGGGTTGCGCCAAGACTGGGTCGAAACGTCCGATGAGAATCGGCTGGCTGAAACCGGCCGGCCGGTGGGCACTGAAATCAGTGACAAGCGCACCAAGCTGACTGGTCGCGCCGGGGCGCTGTACCTGTTTGATAGCGGCATTGCGCCTTACATCAGCTACTCCGAGTCGTTCAGCCCGAACTCTTACTCGGACAGTGCCGGAAATCCCCTGGCACCGACCGATGGCACTCAGTGGGAGGTGGGCCTGAAGTACCAACCGCCGGGCACCGATAACTTGTTCACCGCGTCGCTGTTCCGCATCGATCAGGAGAACCTGGCGACCAAACTGCCGCAGGAAAACTTCTATCGCGCCGTAGGTGCTGTCCGCTCTCAGGGTCTGGAACTGGAAGCGCACATGCAGCTGACTGACAACTTTAAAGTGCTCGGCAGCTACACCTTCACCGACATCGAGTACTCGAAGTCGATGATCAGCACCTTGAGCACGGCCACCGACGTGATCGAGAACAAGGGCAACTCGCCGACCCAGGCGCCACGGCATATGGCTTCGATCTGGGCTGACTACAAGTTCGACAGCGCGGCACTCGATGGTCTGCGATTGGGTGGTGGTGTGCGATATGTCGGCTATAGCTGGGCCGACGCGGAAAACACCATGAAGGTGCCGTCCTACACGCTGTTCGATGCGTCTGTGGGTTACGACTTAGGCAAAGTAGGGTTGAAGGGCGTGGATGTTCGCCTGAACGCGAACAACCTGACAAATGAGTCCTATGTCTCCTCCTGTGCCAGCCTGAACTTCTGCTACCTGGGCGAAGAACGCAATGTCGCCGCGACAGTGAGCTACCAGTTCTAATCGCTCTTCTTTTAGCGAGCCCAGAACGACAAAACCCCTGTCTGCGTTAGCAGACAGGGGTTTCGGAATTCAATCTTGACGATGACCTACTCTCACATGGGGAAACCCCACACTACCATCGGCGATGCATCGTTTCACTGCTGAGTTCGGGATGGGATCAGGTGGTTCCAATGCTCTATGGTCGTCAAGAAATTCTGTGACCAGCCCGTTACAGCGTAACGTGCCAGCAAAATTGGTGACTTCTACTAAAACAAAACCCCTACCTGCATACGCAGATAGGGGTTTCGGAATTTAATCTTGACGATGACCTACTCTCACATGGGGAAACCCCACACTACCATCGGCGATGCATCGTTTCACTGCTGAGTTCGGGATGGGATCAGGTGGTTCCAATGCTCTATGGTCGTCAAGAAATTCGGTAGCCAGGTCGTGGGCCTTTTCAGGTTCACGCTCCAGCGAATGGGTATGCGATAGTTTGGTGTTTGGTGAGTATCTCGAACTTTCGGTTCGTTTCGTCTTCACACACCGCAATCTGGCCTCTTTCGAGTTCACAAATTGCTTGGGTGTTATATGGTCAAGCCTCACGGGCAATTAGTATTGGTTAGCTCAACGCCTCACAGCGCTTACACACCCAACCTATCAACGTCGTAGTCTTCGACGGCCCTTCAGGGGACTCAAGGTCCCAGTGAGATCTCATCTTGAGGCTAGTTTCCCGCTTAGATGCTTTCAGCGGTTATCTATTCCGAACATAGCTACCCGGCAATGCCACTGGCGTGACAACCGGAACACCAGAGGTTCGTCCACTCCGGTCCTCTCGTACTAGGAGCAGCCCCTCTCAAATCTCAAACGTCCACGGCAGATAGGGACCGAACTGTCTCACGACGTTCTAAACCCAGCTCGCGTACCACTTTAAATGGCGAACAGCCATACCCTTGGGACCGGCTTCAGCCCCAGGATGTGATGAGCCGACATCGAGGTGCCAAACACCGCCGTCGATATGAACTCTTGGGCGGTATCAGCCTGTTATCCCCGGAGTACCTTTTATCCGTTGAGCGATGGCCCTTCCATACAGAACCACCGGATCACTAAGACCTACTTTCGTACCTGCTCGACGTGTCTGTCTCGCAGTCAAGCGCGCTTTTGCCTTTATACTCTACGACCGATTTCCGACCGGTCTGAGCGCACCTTCGTACTCCTCCGTTACTCTTTAGGAGGAGACCGCCCCAGTCAAACTACCCACCATACACTGTCCTCGATCCGGATAACGGACCTGAGTTAGAACCTCAAAGTTGCCAGGGTGGTATTTCAAGGTTGGCTCCACGCGAACTGGCGTCCACGCTTCAAAGCCTCCCACCTATCCTACACAAGCAAATTCAAAGTCCAGTGCAAAGCTATAGTAAAGGTTCACGGGGTCTTTCCGTCTAGCCGCGGATACACTGCATCTTCACAGCGATTTCAATTTCACTGAGTCTCGGGTGGAGACAGCGCCGCCATCGTTACGCCATTCGTGCAGGTCGGAACTTACCCGACAAGGAATTTCGCTACCTTAGGACCGTTATAGTTACGGCCGCCGTTTACCGGGGCTTCGATCAAGAGCTTCGCGTTAGCTAACCCCATCAATTAACCTTCCGGCACCGGGCAGGCGTCACACCCTATACGTCCACTTTCGTGTTTGCAGAGTGCTGTGTTTTTAATAAACAGTCGCAGCGGCCTGGTATCTTCGACCGGCATGGGCTTACGCAGTAAATGCTTCACCCTCACCGGCGCACCTTCTCCCGAAGTTACGGTGCCATTTTGCCTAGTTCCTTCACCCGAGTTCTCTCAAGCGCCTTGGTATTCTCTACCCAACCACCTGTGTCGGTTTGGGGTACGGTTCCTGGTTACCTGAAGCTTAGAAGCTTTTCTTGGAAGCATGGCATCAACCACTTCGTCACCCAAAGGGTAACTCGTCATCAGCTCTCGGCCTTAGAATCCCGGATTTACCTAAGATTCCAGCCTACCACCTTAAACTTGGACAACCAACGCCAAGCTGGCCTAGCCTTCTCCGTCCCTCCATCGCAATAACCAGAAGTACAGGAATATTAACCTGTTTTCCATCGACTACGCTTTTCAGCCTCGCCTTAGGGACCGACTAACCCTGCGTCGATTAACGTTGCGCAGGAAACCTTGGTCTTTCGGCGTGGGTGTTTTTCACACCCATTGTCGTTACTCATGTCAGCATTCGCACTTCTGATACCTCCAGCAAGCTTCTCAACTCACCTTCACAGGCTTACAGAACGCTCCTCTACCGCATCACCTAAGTGATACCCGTAGCTTCGGTGTATGGTTTGAGCCCCGTTACATCTTCCGCGCAGGCCGACTCGACTAGTGAGCTATTACGCTTTCTTTAAAGGGTGGCTGCTTCTAAGCCAACCTCCTAGCTGTCTAAGCCTTCCCACATCGTTTCCCACTTAACCATAACTTTGGGACCTTAGCTGACGGTCTGGGTTGTTTCCCTTTTCACGACGGACGTTAGCACCCGCCGTGTGTCTCCCATGCTCGGCACTTGTAGGTATTCGGAGTTTGCATCGGTTTGGTAAGTCGGGATGACCCCCTAGCCGAAACAGTGCTCTACCCCCTACAGTGATACATGAGGCGCTACCTAAATAGCTTTCGAGGAGAACCAGCTATCTCCGAGCTTGATTAGCCTTTCACTCCGATCCACAGGTCATCCGCTAACTTTTCAACGGTAGTCGGTTCGGTCCTCCAGTTAGTGTTACCCAACCTTCAACCTGCCCATGGATAGATCGCCCGGTTTCGGGTCTATTCCCAGCGACTAGACGCCCTATTAAGACTCGCTTTCGCTACGCCTCCCCTATTCGGTTAAGCTCGCCACTGAAAATAAGTCGCTGACCCATTATACAAAAGGTACGCAGTCACCCAACAAAGTGGGCTCCCACTGCTTGTACGCATACGGTTTCAGGATCTATTTCACTCCCCTCTCCGGGGTTCTTTTCGCCTTTCCCTCACGGTACTAGTTCACTATCGGTCAGTCAGTAGTATTTAGCCTTGGAGGATGGTCCCCCCATATTCAGACAAAGTTTCTCGTGCTCCGTCCTACTCGATTTCATGACTAAGAGATTTTCGCGTACAGGGCTATCACCCACTATGGCCGTACTTTCCAGAACGTTCCGCTAATCTCAAAGCCACTTAAGGGCTAGTCCCCGTTCGCTCGCCACTACTAAGGGAATCTCGGTTGATTTCTTTTCCTCAGGGTACTTAGATGTTTCAGTTCCCCTGGTTCGCCTCTTAAGCCTATGTATTCAGCTTAAGATAACCATCTTATGATGGCTGGGTTCCCCCATTCAGACATCTCCGGATCAAAGTCTGTTTGCCGACTCCCCGAAGCTTTTCGCAGGCTACCACGTCTTTCATCGCCTCTGACTGCCAAGGCATCCACCGTATGCGCTTCTTCACTTGACCATATAACCCCAAGCAATCTGGTTATACTGTGAAGACGACATTCGCCGAAAATTCGATAATACTCAATTAAGAGCAACTCACAAATTTTACCTTAGCCTGATCCGTTACCAGTGAAAGTAACGTCCAGTCTATCTTTCTATCACATACCCAAATTTTTAAAGAACGATCTAATCCAAAGACTAGAAATCAACATTCACCATCCTACGATGGAATGCTCATTTCTAAGCTTTCAACAAACAGAAGCAGTAGTGGTGGAGCCAAACGGGATCGAACCGTTGACCTCCTGCGTGCAAGGCAGGCGCTCTCCCAGCTGAGCTATGGCCCCGTATTTCTACAGGTTCCCACACAAAATTGGTGGGTCTGGGCAGATTCGAACTGCCGACCTCACCCTTATCAGGGGTGCGCTCTAACCAACTGAGCTACAGACCCAATTTCGGGCTGCTTCTTTATCGTCTTCTTCAATGAATCAAGCAATTCGTGTGGGAACTTATGGAGCAGCTGATGTCGTCGATTAAGGAGGTGATCCAGCCGCAGGTTCCCCTACGGCTACCTTGTTACGACTTCACCCCAGTCATGAATCACACCGTGGTAACCGTCCTCCCGAAGGTTAGACTAGCTACTTCTGGTGCAACCCACTCCCATGGTGTGACGGGCGGTGTGTACAAGGCCCGGGAACGTATTCACCGCGACATTCTGATTCGCGATTACTAGCGATTCCGACTTCACGCAGTCGAGTTGCAGACTGCGATCCGGACTACGATCGGTTTTCTGGGATTAGCTCCACCTCGCGGCTTGGCAACCCTCTGTACCGACCATTGTAGCACGTGTGTAGCCCAGGCCGTAAGGGCCATGATGACTTGACGTCATCCCCACCTTCCTCCGGTTTGTCACCGGCAGTCTCCTTAGAGTGCCCACCATTACGTGCTGGTAACTAAGGACAAGGGTTGCGCTCGTTACGGGACTTAACCCAACATCTCACGACACGAGCTGACGACAGCCATGCAGCACCTGTCTCAATGTTCCCGAAGGCACCAATCCATCTCTGGAAAGTTCATTGGATGTCAAGGCCTGGTAAGGTTCTTCGCGTTGCTTCGAATTAAACCACATGCTCCACCGCTTGTGCGGGCCCCCGTCAATTCATTTGAGTTTTAACCTTGCGGCCGTACTCCCCAGGCGGTCAACTTAATGCGTTAGCTGCGCCACTAAGAGCTCAAGGCTCCCAACGGCTAGTTGACATCGTTTACGGCGTGGACTACCAGGGTATCTAATCCTGTTTGCTCCCCACGCTTTCGCACCTCAGTGTCAGTATCAGTCCAGGTGGTCGCCTTCGCCACTGGTGTTCCTTCCTATATCTACGCATTTCACCGCTACACAGGAAATTCCACCACCCTCTACCATACTCTAGCTTGTCAGTTTTGAATGCAGTTCCCAGGTTGAGCCCGGGGATTTCACATCCAACTTAACAAACCACCTACGCGCGCTTTACGCCCAGTAATTCCGATTAACGCTTGCACCCTCTGTATTACCGCGGCTGCTGGCACAGAGTTAGCCGGTGCTTATTCTGTCGGTAACGTCAAGACACCAACGTATTAGGTTAATGCCCTTCCTCCCAACTTAAAGTGCTTTACAATCCGAAGACCTTCTTCACACACGCGGCATGGCTGGATCAGGCTTTCGCCCATTGTCCAATATTCCCCACTGCTGCCTCCCGTAGGAGTCTGGACCGTGTCTCAGTTCCAGTGTGACTGATCATCCTCTCAGACCAGTTACGGATCGTCGCCTTGGTGAGCCATTACCTCACCAACTAGCTAATCCGACCTAGGCTCATCTGATAGCGCAAGGCCCGAAGGTCCCCTGCTTTCTCCCGTAGGACGTATGCGGTATTAGCGTCCGTTTCCGAGCGTTATCCCCCACTACCAGGCAGATTCCTAGGCATTACTCACCCGTCCGCCGCTCGCCACCAGGTACAAGTACCCGTGCTGCCGCTCGACTTGCATGTGTTAGGCCTGCCGCCAGCGTTCAATCTGAGCCATGATCAAACTCTTCAGTTCAAACATCTTTGGGTTTTTAAGAAACCCTAAACTTGGCTCAGCAATCGTTGGTTACATCTTTGATTTCTCGCGGAGTAACTTGTGATGCTGATAATCTTGTTGACTATCAGTCTGACTCCACAAGCACCCACACGAATTGCTTGATTCAGTTGTTAAAGAGCGGTTGGTTAAGATCTTTCGTCTCAACCGAGGCGCGCATTCTACAGCAGCCTCTGTTGCTGTCAAGCGGTTATTTTCCGAAGTTTTCAAAGTTTCCTTTGCAACTTCAACCACTTGCGCTTTCGATCTCTCGTTAGCGGGAGGCGAATTCTACAGCGTTACTCGCTGCTGTCAACACCTCTTTTGTTCCGCTTTCGACCGAGAAGATCGAATCGTCAATCGAGCCAAACAACCCCGCTCAATCAACTCCTTCTGGGCTTCGATGACCTGAAGCAACTCGCTGTCGAAAACTGCGTAACTCATTGTTTACCAAGGAGTTTTCCGTTTCGACTGCGCCGGAAGTGGGGCGAATTATAGACTTCCAGCATCTGCCGTCAACCCTTAATTGCGCTTTTCTATCAAACACTTGCAGAACGCCGAAAAACAGCCCGTTTCCTCTCTATATAGGAGAGTAAAACCACTCCTTCTATATAGAAGAAATCCTCAGAGCACCCCTGCCTCTTTGAATGCAGCCACAACGCCGGCATCCAGACCCAACACCCGCTGCAGAACCTCCAGCGTATGCTCCCCTAAAAGAGGAGGCGCATTGCGATACTCCACAGGCGTTTCGGACAGACGAATCGGACTCGCCACCTGCGGCACCATCCCGGCCAGCACATGAGGCAGCTCGATCGCCAACCCGCGCGCCTTAACCTGAGGATCCGCAAACATCTGAGCCAGATCATTGATCGGCCCGCACGGCACACCCGCTTGCTCCAGCTGCAGCACCCACTCAGCAGTCGTCTTGAACACAGTCGCTTGGCGAATAAGCGGAATCAACACCGCACGATTCGCCACCCGCAACTTGTTGTTCGTAAAGCGTGGATCATCTGCCCACTGCGGCTGACCAGCCACTTCAGCAAACTTGCGAAACTGCCCGTCATTACCCACGGTGAGGATGAAGTCTCCATCCGCCGTAGGAAAGTCCTGATAAGGCACGATATTCGGATGAGCATTACCCAGGCGCTTCGGAGCATTGCCCGTAGTCAGGTAATTCATTGCCTGGTTAGCCAGACAAGCCACCTGAACATCCAGCAGCGCCATATCAATATGCTGGCCGCCGCCGTCATGATCCCGATGCGCAAGCGCTGCAAGGATCGCCACGGTCGAATAGAGACCGGTCAAAATGTCCGTCAGCGCCACGCCGACTTTCACCGGCCCGGCACCCTCATCCCCTTCGGGTCGCCCCGTCAGACTCATCAGACCGCCCAGCCCCTGGATCATGAAGTCATAACCCGCGCGCTTGGCGTAAGGGCCAGTCTGGCCAAACCCGGTAATCGAGCAATAGATCAGATTCGGATTGATCGCCTTTAGCGACTCATAGTCCAAACCATATGCCGCCAGACCACCGACTTTGAAGTTCTCGATCAGGATGTCCGACTTCGCCGCCAGATCACGCACCAGCTTCTGCCCTTCAGGCCGGGTGAAGTCGATGGTCACCGATTGCTTGTTGCGATTGGCCGACAAGTAATAAGCGGCCTCGCTAGTGTTCTCGCCATAAGCGTCTTTAAGGAAGGGAGGCCCCCAGGCGCGCGTGTCATCGCCATTGCCCGGGCGCTCGACCTTGATCACTTCGGCGCCAAGGTCAGCAAGGATCTGCCCGGCCCAGGGCCCGGCCAGCACCCGCGATAAATCCAGAACCCGTAGATGCGAAAGCGCGCCCATGGCCGTTCTCCTATTAATAGAACGCCTGGATGCCAGTCTGCGCACGACCGAGGATCAGTGCGTGGACGTCATGCGTACCTTCATAGGTATTCACCACTTCCAGGTTGACCAAGTGGCGAGCAACACCGAACTCATCGGAAATACCATTACCACCCAGCATGTCGCGCGCCATACGAGCAATGTCCAGGGACTTGCCACAGGAGTTGCGCTTCATCATCGAAGTGATCTCGACCGCCGCAGTACCTTCATCTTTCATACGACCCAGACGCAGGCAACCTTGCAGCGCCAGGGTGATTTCAGTCTGCATGTCGGCCAGCTTCTTCTGGATCAGCTGAGTTGCGGCCAATGGACGGCCGAACTGCTGACGATCCAAGGTGTATTGGCGAGCGGTGTGCCAGCAGAACTCGGCAGCACCCAGCGCGCCCCAGGAAATGCCATAACGTGCTGAGTTGAGGCAGGTAAAAGGACCTTTCAAGCCACGGACATCCGGGAAGATGTTCTCTTCAGGGACAAACACGTTGTCCATGACGATCTCGCCGGTGATGGATGCACGCAGGCCAACCTTGCCGTGAATCGCAGGAGCACTCAGGCCCTTCCAGCCTTTCTCCAGAACGAAGCCGCGGATGTCGCCAGCGTCGTCCTTGCCCCAGACCACGAACACATCAGCGATCGGGCTGTTGGTGATCCACATCTTGTTGCCGGTCAGGCTGTAGCCGCCTTCCACTTTGCGTGCACGAGTAATCATCGCGCCCGGGTCGGAACCGTGGTTGGGCTCGGTCAGACCGAAGCAGCCAATCCATTCGCCTGAAGCCAGTTTCGGCAGGTATTTCTGTTTCTGGGCTTCGGTACCGAATTCATTGATCGGCACCATGACCAGCGAGGACTGCACACTCATCATCGAACGATAGCCGGAGTCGACACGCTCGACCTCACGGGCTATCAGGCCGTAGCTGACGTAGTTCAGGCCGCTACCACCATACTGCTCAGGGATAGTTGCGCCCAACAGGCCGATCTCACCCATCTCGCGGAAGATCGCCGGGTCGGTCTTTTCATGGCGGAAAGCTTCGAGAACACGCGGCGCGAGCTTCTGTTGAGCGAATTGCTCAGCGGTGTCGCGGATCATGCGTTCTTCTTCGGTGAGCTGTTGATCCAGCAGCAGGGGATCGATCCAGTTGAAGCTAGCTTTACCGCCCATGAGTGTGTCCTCTCGAATCGGGTCAAATAACGTGGGCTGATCCTAGGCCGGGTTCGGCGTTACGGCAAACGAGGATTTTGCATACTGTTGTGCTAATTTCTCACTCCGAAACATCGCAAAGTAGCTTTTATGCAATGTATTAGTGAGGTTGACGTACATGCGCAGGAAAATCCCCAGCACAACGGCCCTGATCAGCTTTGAAGCGGCCGCTCGCCATGAAAGTTTTACCAAGGCAGCTCAGGAGCTTTCGCTCACTCAGGGCGCCATTTGCCGACAGATCGCCAGCCTTGAGGAGTTCCTCGGCGTAGAACTGTTCCGACGCTCGCGACGCGGGGTCAAGCTGACGGAGGCCGGTCTTTCCTACAGCCGCCGGGTGGCCACCCAACTCGATGCGGTTGAACGGGACACCTTGTCAGTGATGGGCCAGCAAGGCGCTAACGTGATCGAACTGGCAGTGGTTCCAACCTTCGGCACTCAATGGCTGCTGCCACGACTCAAGGACTTCCAGCAAAAGCATCCGGAAGTGACGGTCAACCTCACCAACCGAACACGCCCCTTCCTGTTTGCCGACACCGACTTCGATGCCGCTATCTATTTTGGCGACGCGGACTGGTCAGGTACCGAATCCCACAGGCTGATGGGTGAGAATCCGATGCCGGTGTGCAGCCCCAACCTCCTGGGGAAAAAGACAACCCTGTCTCCCGGCGAGATCGCCGAATTGCCCCTGCTGCAGCAGACCACTCGCCCTTATGCCTGGCGTCAGTGGTTCAACTCTCAAAACCTAAATATCCCGCGAGACATGACAGGACCGCGCTACGAGCTATTCTCCATGCTTGCTCAAGCCGCCATGCACGATATGGGAATAGCGCTGATTCCACCGTTCCTGATTCAACGCGAACTGGCCGAGAAGCGCCTGGTCATTGCCAACGCCCAAGCGTTATCAAGCATCAAGGCGTATTACTTGATGATTCCCGAGCGAAAGGTCGAATCGGCCTCTTTAAGGGCATTTCGCGATTGGCTGGTCAATCAGGCACAGAGCTACAGCCTAGAAGGATAAAGGCCTTGCGCTACTAGCTGACCCCGTAGTCAGCAAAATCAAAGCACTACAGATATAAGTATTTGTCGCATATTCGAAGACTGTACCGACAAGCAGTACAAACGTCCCACAAGAGCCTGAAAACGTGGCCTTGAGCCTCTATTGCGGAGCAATAACGACTCATTCACCTGACCGATGTGAAAATTCTTCAATTTTTACAAGAATCCTTACAAGTCACGGCCTGCAAGGGATTGAGCCGGTCAGTTGCGACATTCGGTCACGGGGTGACTTGTAGTTAATTTTCCGTCACCCGTCATAAACCCTTGAAGGGCATTAAGTTCGCCTGCAAAATGCCGCGCCCCGCCCTGATTTGGCGGGATCGTGCTGATCGGCCGCCCCCAGCCGCACCATCCGAAGTGCCTGGGTTTACTCAATAAGATCACGCAGGAGATTTGACGTGCACATTGGTGTTCCTCTCGAAACCCAGACCGGTGAAACGCGGGTTGCTGCAACCCCGGAAACCATCAAGAAGCTGATCGGCCAGGGTCATAAGGTCACTGTGCAAAGCGGCGCCGGCATTAACGCCAGCGTTGTCGACAGTGCCTATGAAGCGGCAGGCGCAATTATTGGCAGCGCCAACGATGCGTTTGGTGCCGAGCTGATTCTCAAGGTGGTCGCCCCCAGCGACAGCGAACTGACGCTGATTAAAAGCGGCACCGTTGTGGTGGGCATGCTCAACCCGTTCAGCAATGAAACCATTGCCAAGCTGGCTGAGTGCGGCATTACCGCTTTCGCACTGGAGGCCGCACCACGCACCTCCCGCGCTCAGAGCCTGGATGTGCTGTCCTCCCAAGCCAACATCGCCGGCTATAAAGCCGTGTTGCTGGCCGCTCACCACTATCCACGCTTCATGCCAATGCTGATGACTGCTGCGGGTACCGTGAAAGCGGCGCGCGTGCTGATTCTCGGCGCTGGCGTGGCTGGTTTGCAGGCGATCGCTACGGCGAAACGTCTGGGTGCCGTGATCGAAGCGTCTGACGTGCGTCCTGCGGTAAAAGAGCAGATCGAATCCCTCGGCGCCAAGTTCGTCGACGTGCCTTACGAGACCGATGAAGAGCGCGAATGCGCTGTCGGTGTCGGCGGTTACGCGCGACCAATGCCCGCCAGCTGGATGCAACGTCAGGCCCTGGCCGTGCACGAACGCGCCAAACAGGCTGACATCGTCATCACCACCGCTCTGATCCCGGGCCGCAAGGCACCGACGCTGTTGAGCGCGGAAACCGTGGCGCAGATGAAACCGGGTTCGGTGGTCATCGACCTCGCGGCAGCCCAGGGCGGCAACTGTCCGCTGACCGTGGCTGACCAGGTCGTCGTCGAGAATGGCGTGACCATTTGCGGTCCGACCAACCTGGCCGGTGCAGTCGCGGCGGATGCTTCGGCCCTGTACGCGCGCAACCTGCTGGACTTCCTGAAGCTGGTCTTCAACAAAGAAGGCCAGTTCGAGATCAACCTCGAAGACGACATCGTCGCCGCGTGCCTGATGTGCCGCGACGGCCAAGTCATCCGCAAAAACGCCTAAGCAGGGATTCAGACGATGGAAGAGCTTATCTCCCCCGGTATCTACAACCTGATCATCTTCGTGCTGGCGATTTATGTCGGTTATCACGTGGTCTGGAACGTTACACCTGCACTGCACACGCCTTTGATGGCGGTGACTAACGCCATTTCGGCGATTGTGATCGTCGGCGCCATGCTGGCCGCGGCGTTGACCGTGACGCCACTGGGCAAAACCATGGGCACCCTGGCGGTAGCTCTGGCAGCGGTGAACGTATTTGGTGGCTTCCTGGTTACCCGCAGGATGCTTGAGATGTTCAAGAAAAAAGCCCCAAAAGCAGTAAAAGAAGAGGCGCCTAAGTAATGAGCATGAATCTCGTCACGACGCTCTACTTGATCGCGTCGATCTGCTTCATCCAGGCCCTCAAAGGCCTCTCGCACCCGACCACGTCGCGGCGCGGCAATGTGTACGGCATGCTCGGCATGGCGCTGGCGATCCTCACCACAGTGGGCCTCGTCTATAAGCTGGGCGCCGAGTTGGCCACCGCCGGTATCGGTTACGTCATCGTAGGTCTGTTGGTCGGCGGTACCGCCGGGTCGATCATGGCCAAGCGCGTTGAAATGACCAAAATGCCGGAACTGGTCGCCTTCATGCACAGCATGATCGGTATGGCCGCGGTGTTCATTGCGATCGCTGCTGTTGTAGAGCCGCAATCGCTGGGCATCGTCAAGCAACTGGGTGATGCGATTCCTGCCGGTAACCGCCTGGAGCTGTTCCTCGGTGCCGCCATCGGTGCAATCACCTTCTCCGGTTCGGTGATCGCGTTCGGCAAGCTGTCGGGCAAGTACAAGTTCCGCCTGTTCCAGGGCGCGCCCGTTCAGTTCGGCGGCCAGCACAAGCTGAACCTGCTGCTGGGCCTGGCGACACTGGGCCTCGGCGTGACCTTCATGCTGACCGGCAACCTGAACGCCTTCGCGCTGATGCTGGCCCTGGCCTTCGTGCTGGGCGTGCTGATCATCATCCCGATCGGCGGCGCGGACATGCCGGTGGTTGTGTCGATGCTTAACAGCTACTCCGGCTGGGCAGCGGCGGGGATCGGCTTCTCGCTGAACAACTCGATGCTGATCATCGCAGGTTCGCTGGTGGGTTCGTCCGGTGCGATCCTCTCGTACATCATGTGCAAAGCGATGAACCGTTCGTTCTTCAACGTACTGCTCGGTGGTTTCGGCAACACGGTAGATGCAACTGGCCCGGCAGGCTCGAAAGAGGCCCGTCCGGTGAAATCCGGTTCGGCTGACGATGCGACCTTCCTGCTGACCAACGCCGACACCGTGATCATCGTTCCGGGTTATGGCCTGGCGGTGGCACGCGCCCAACACTCACTGATGGAGCTGGCGGAGAAGCTGACTCACCGGGGAGTCACTGTGAAGTTTGCGATCCACCCGGTCGCCGGTCGGATGCCAGGGCACATGAACGTCCTGCTGGCCGAAGCCGAAGTGCCTTACGAGCAGGTGTTCGAGATGGATGACATCAACTCCGAGTTCGGCCAGGCCGACGTGGTGCTGGTGCTCGGCGCCAACGACGTGGTCAACCCGGCGGCGAAGAACGATCCGAAATCGCCGATTGCCGGCATGCCGATCCTCGAGGCTTATAAAGCCAAGACCGTGATCGTCAACAAGCGCTCAATGGCCAGCGGCTATGCCGGTCTGGACAACGAACTGTTCTACCTGGACAAAACCATGATGGTCTTCGGCGACGCCAAGAAAGTTATCGAAGACATGGTCAAAGCCATCGAGTAAAACCTGCGGAAGCAGCAATACCCAAAACCTCAGCCTTTAGTAGGCTGGGGTTTTTTATTGCCCGCTAAAAACCGACCAAAGGCTCTAAATCAGGGCTCTGCATTCGACCATGGTAGCGGGAGGAATTTTTTTGAAATCACTAAACTGCACACCTTGCTTTCGTTGCCCGAGATAACAATCCATGTACCGTGATCGTATTCGCTTGCCTTCGTTGTTGGATAAGGTGATGAGCGCCGCTGACGCTGCCGCTCTGATTGAGGACGGCATGACCGTCGGCATGAGTGGTTTCACTCGCGCCGGCGAAGCCAAAGCCGTGCCCCACGCATTGGCCGAACGCGCCAAAATCACCCCGCTGAAAATCACGCTGATGACCGGCGCCAGCCTGGGCAACGACCTCGATAAACAGCTCACCGAAGCCGGCGTATTGTCACGACGCATGCCCTTCCAGGTCGATAGCACCCTGCGCAAGGCCATTAACGCCGGCGAAGTGATGTTCATTGACCAGCATCTCTCGGAAACCGTTGAGCAATTGCGCAACCAGCAGCTCAAACTGCCGGACATCGCGGTGATTGAGGCCGTAGCGATCACCGAGCAGGGCCATATCGTGCCGACCACTTCGGTGGGTAACTCGGCCAGCTTCGCGATTTTCGCCAAACAGGTGATCGTCGAGATCAACCTGGCGCACAACCCGAATCTCGAAGGTCTGCACGACATCTATATCCCGACCTATCGGCCGACCCGTACACCGATTCCGCTGGTAAAGGTCGACGATCGCATTGGCAGCACTGCCATCCCGATTCCGCCGGAAAAGATCGTCGCGATCGTGATCACCAATCAGTCCGACTCGCCGTCCACCGTGCTGCCGCCGGACGTTGATACCCAGGCCATTGCCGACCACCTGATCGACTTCTTCAAGCAGGAAGTGGCTGCCGGGCGCATGACTAACAAGCTCGGCCCGCTGCAGGCCGGGATTGGCAACATCGCCAACTCGGTGATGTGCGGCTTGATCGACTCGCCGTTCGAAGACCTGACGATGTACTCCGAAGTGCTTCAGGACTCGACCTTCGACCTGATCGACGCCGGGAAGCTGAGCTTTGCTTCGGGCAGTTCGATCACCTTGTCGAGCCGCCGCAATACCGATGTTTTCGGCAACCTTGAGCGCTACAAGGACAAACTGGTCCTGCGACCGCAAGAAATTTCCAACCACCCGGAAGTGGTGCGCCGGCTCGGCATCATCGGCATCAACACGGCGCTTGAGTTCGACTTGTACGGCAACGTCAACTCCACCCACATCTGCGGCACGCGGATGATGAACGGCATCGGCGGCTCGGGCGACTTTGCGCGCAACGCGCATTTGGCGATCTTCGTAACCAAATCGATCGCCAAGGGCGGCGCGATTTCCAGTGTGGTGCCGATGGTCAGCCACGTTGATCACACTGAGCATGACGTCGACATTCTTGTCACCGAGATAGGACTGGCGGACTTGCGTGGCCTGGCGCCGCGAGAGCGCGCTCGGGTCATCATCGACAACTGCGTGCACCCGGACTATCGCCAAGCCCTGGATGACTACTTCACAGCCGCTTGTGCACTCGGCGGGCACACGCCGCATATCCTGCGTGATGCCCTGAGTTGGCACATAAACCTGGAAGAAACCGGGCGGATGCTGACTGTGTAATTGGTACAGATAGCAGCTGACGCAAACACAGTTTCGTCAGCTTGCTGTTGCCAGACCTAATCCTGAATAAAACTGTACTGCTGTACCGGTCTTTCCCTACCGTAATTGCCTACCTTTTCGAGCCAAACAAGCAAAAACGCACTATATTGGTGCGGACAAGTACAGTTGCCTCAATTTATACCAGTACACCGCCCTTTAACAGTTAACTGGTCCCTCACAATACAGGTGAACTGTATCTAGAGAGACTGGCCAAACGAGAGGATCATTGGCATCAGTTAAACCACTACCTAATCCCGCCATAAGCGGAAGGATGTCAACCATGGAACGTACACTCAGTTCCGAGCTGTTTTTCGAAGACAACGCTGTAAAAACCCAGGCTTCCACGCCTCTTCGCGTTCTCGCCAACCTGATGCTGTGGCAGCGCCGCATCTCCAGCCGCCATCAACTGGCTCGTCTGGATTCGCGTCTGCTGGCTGACGCAGGGATTAGCGAAGCACAACGCTACGAAGAGCTGAGCAAGCCGTTCTGGCGCTAAGTTAGCGTCGCTGGCTCTGACCCACCGGGTCCACCGCCAGCACTCCAAATTGAAAAAACAAAGCCCGTCGTGGGAAACCACGACGGGCTTTGTCGTTTTGGACCCTCAACATGGGTCATACAGTAGAGACTCAGCCTAACCAGTACAGTTTTACCAATCTAACAACTGAACCAGTACAATTTCAGCTCAGTGTGTCTGTTGCGAAAGTGAGGACGGGATCACCATGAAATCCCGAACTGCCAGCAAAAGGACCGCGCCATGAATCACTTACTGGATGTTTCCGTTTCCACGCCTCTATCAACGCCTCGTTTCCTCTGGTTTCGTAGATTACTGAGGGGCGTTGCCAATAACCTGGAAAGGGCCCGAACCCGGCGTTTACTGGGCCAACTTGATGACCGGCAACTCTCAGACCTGAACATCAGCCACGCGGATCGTCTCAACGAATTGGATAAACCGTTCTGGCGCTAGCTTCCTGCTTGAACAGACGGGACTGTTCGAACCGACACTCATAGGCCTAATATCCAGATGAAACGTGGCGAACGCTGCATGATTGGCGTCTGACTCAACAGACACTGCGCCACCTCTCAATCAGTTTTCCCAAAGGAGTTTCACCATGTCCCGTCTTCGTCTGCTCAGCGCTGCAGCCCTGCTTGCCGTGGCCGCCAATTCCCACGCCACCAGCTTTATCGTGACCACCGATGCCGTCGTCGGCGCGCTCAAGGCCACGTCCGATGCGACCTCCGATGTCACTTCTTCTTTTCGCGATGACAAAATCGTACGCGCTGCCCGTGATGACGCCGCCAGCTTCGTGGCCAGCGAAGGCACCATTCGTGGCGTGAAACTGGAAAGCGCACTCGGCCATATTCGCCACCAGGCACCTCAGCTGAACGCAACTGACGCACAACTGGCGCAAGCCATACTGACTATCTAAGCGACATCAATGACGTGGGACACGCCAGCCGTGTCCCAATGTTTCGGCGCTAGCTCTAGACCGGACGTTGCGCTAGCCTTGCGACTCGCCTTCAGCTTTCGAGTCTCATGCGTTTTCTTTCAAATCTGTTGATCTCTCCGCTTTTCGTGGCAGCCTGCTGGGTGGGCTCGGTCCATGCCTATGACGCCTTCAATCTGTCTACACAAGGCATCGTGGCTACCGGCTACGCCACAAGCATGGTGACCTCCGCCCCCTTCGACCGTAAGCTGCTACTCGCGGCTCAGGATGACGCTGCGGCGTTCATTGCCAGTGACGGTCAACTGCGAGGAGTACAACTGGAGTCCGCCCTTATTTATCTGCGCCGGACCCAGCCAAAACTTCATGTCAGCGACCTTGAACTGGCGCAGGCAATTCTCGTCCAATAGTTATCCTTGTTCTTGCGGAGTCGTTCCATGCGTAGCCCCCTGATTGTTGCCACCCTTGGCCTGCTGTTATTGGCCGATGTGACTCAGGCGCACACCCTGGTTGCCACCAGTAACATTCTCATCAACGCCACCCGGCGCACCCTTGATTTCACTTCCGATACCACGACGTCCATCCGTGACTCGAAGATCGTTCGTGAAGCGCACGACGATGCGGCCAGTTTCGTCGCCAGCGATGGCGAGATTCGTGGCGCGCACCTGGAAGCGGCCTTCAACACGTTGCGCACCCGCGTACCGGAAGCTCGCGACGCCAGTGATCAGGTTCTCGCCGAAGCCATCCTCGCACTGTGAGGTCGCCAGGCGCCTGGCTGTTGGCCGGGGTCATGTTGCTGCTCGGCAACATGGCCCAAGCTGACTTGCAATTACGGCTCAAGACCGACGGCCTCAGCCCCGCTCAACAACAGGCCAGTCAGGCGTTGCTCGATGAAGCCATGCAGGCGCTGCCGCCGCGATTCATCGAGCAGCTCGACCGACGCATCGACGTCGGCTGGACCGATGACATGCCAAGTAACGCTTACGGCCAGGCGTCGCTGGTGTCCGAGCTCGATCTCAACCGCAACCTGCTTGCCAGCCTCACTGACGGCAGCGCCGCGACCAAAAAGACCTATCGTCCCCATGGCACCGTGCGCCGCGAAATGCTTGCCACGGTGCTGCACGAACTCACTCATATCTATGACCGCTCGCGCCTGTGGCCAGACGCGGAGCGCACGCTGATTCAGCGCTGCACCCGGCGCAACAGCAGCTCAGGGCTAGTCGGTATCCCGGATGAATGCCGCGGCCAGTCCGACCGACGCTTTACGCTCAGCGACGACCCGCACCTGCTCGACCTCGCCGGCTGGCCACAGTATGTCGGCCGTCGTGGCGAACGCGAACAGTACAACCGGCAGATTGCCCGCAGCCCGGACATTTACGAGACGAGCAGCCCCAAGGAGTTCGTCGCGGTCAACATGGAGTATTTCCTTCTCGACCCGGCCTACGCCTGTCGCCGTCCTGCGTTGTACCGCTACTACAAAGAACATTTCGGCTGGGCGCCCGCCGCTAAAGACACCTGCGGCAAATCCTTCTCCTTCCTCAATGCCGGCAACGATTTCGCCAAAACACCACTGGGCCAGGTCGATCCGGAACGGGTGTACGCCGTCGACTATCTGCTGGCTGAAGCCAACCAGAACTGGGTCAGCCGCTGGGGTCACAGCATGTTGCGGTTGGTGATCTGTGCACCCGGCCGACCACGTGGGCCGGATTGTCGACTGGATCTGGATCAGCATCTGGTGCTGTCCTACCGCGCCTTCGTCGGTGACGTACAGCTGTCGAGTTGGGACGGACTGGTGGGCAAATATCCGTCACGCCTGTTTGTCCTGCCGCTAGCCCAGGTGATCGACGAGTACACCAAGACCGAACTGCGCAGCCTGGCTTCGGTGCCGTTGACCCTGTCGCGCAGCGAGATCGAAGACGTGGTGGAACACGCCGCCGAAATGCACTGGAGTTACGACGGCAACTACTTCTTCCTGTCCAACAACTGCGCTGTAGAGGGCCTGAAGTTACTGCGTAGCAGCACCAACAATACAAAACTGGTCGGATTGGACAGCATCATGCCCAACGGTTTGCTGGAAGTGCTCAAGGGCCGCGGACTGGCGGACACCAGCGTGCTGGATGATCCCCGCGAAGCGCTGCGTCTGGGCTATCGATTCGACTCCTTCCGCGATCGTTATCAAGCGATGTTCGAAGTGCTGAAGAAGCACTTGCCGATCAAGCAGGAAAAGGTCGAAGACTGGCTCGCATTGAAAGCTGAAGAGCGCCGGCAATGGATCGACCAAGCCGATTTGCGCACCAGCGCAGCCTTGCTGTTATTGGAGCAGGCAGCCTTCCGCCAACAATTGGTGCTGGCCCAGGACGAAGTAAAGCAGCGCTATCTGGGCGCTCGGGAACTGAAGAACGGCGGCATGGACAAGGCCAACGCAACTTTGCAGCAAATTCTTGCCAACAGCGGCTTTCTCAGCCGTCCGGCGGAGCTGCTCGGCACCGGTGGTTATGGATTGCCGCAGCCAAGTGAGTGGCAGCGTCTGGAATCGGAAAGCAGCCTGCGCCAGAAACAACTTCAGGCGCTGACAGGCGATCTGGACAAAGAAGTGAGAGCGCTGCTCGAACCGAGCCGTGCAGCCGAGATGGCCGCCAATGAAGCCAACCTGAAGCAGGTTGGCGAGCATCTGAGGAAGTTGCACAAGGCTGCGGGCGGGCTGGAGTTGCCGTAAGTAACAGGCTTCGCGGCTAATCCGCGAAGCCTTCAACAACTACCTGCTATTCAAAGCACCCCTTCGAGAATTTCATAAACGATCCCGGTTCCTACGGCGATCAGCACAATGTCGCCACCCGCACGGCGCCATTCGTACCCTGGGTAATACGGCAGCCGACCCAAGGCCCGGTTATCCAGGCGCTCGCCGTAATAGCCGTGAGGCAATGGCCGGCCACGAACCAGATGAATACCCGGAGGTGGGGGAACACCGCGTACGAAATAGCCATGGTTATCGTGGATAGTCTGGCGCACCGGGCCGAAGTCCCGTGGCGGAGGGCCGCCGCGATGATTGTCCTGCGGGCCACGGTGATCGTCGCCATGATTGTCACCGCGGTTATCGTAATGGCCTTGCTGCTGGCCGCCGCGGTCGTGATCGTCGCGCTGATCAGCACTCGCATTCAGCAACGGGGTGGCACTGAGCATCAGCACACCCAGGCTGGCAATCAGACGTTTCGGCATTTTCATCGGGTCTTTCCTCACTGCACATACAGCAAAAAGGGCTTCAGAACGTAGTCCTGAAGCCCTCTGTCTTGCTGTTTAGTCTGTGCCGCGAGGCTCTAATTCCTCTGTATCAGGAACTTTACCTTCAGCTGACGCGGGCTTTACGCACGCCTTCGGCCAGCGCCGAGCAAAGGCTCAACACACCATCAATGGCTTGATCGGGAGTCGAGGCATTGGCGATGTGATCGATCAACGCCGAACCCACCACCACGCCATCAGCCAGACGCGCGATGGACGCCGCTTGCTCTGGTGTACGAATACCGAAACCGATGCTGATCGGCAGATCGGTGTGGCGACGCAGACGGGCAACCGCTTCTTCAACGTGTTCCAGCGTTGCTGCGCCGGCACCGGTCACACCGGCCACGGACACGTAGTAGACGAAGCCGGAGCTGCCGTTCAGGACGGTCGGCAGGCGCACATCATCAGTCGTCGGGGTGGTCAGACGGATGAAGTCCAGACCGGCAGCCTGGGCCGGGTCGCACAGTTCGCCGTTATGCTCGGGTGGCAGGTCGACCACGATCAAACCGTCAACGCCGGCCTCTTTGGCGTCGGCGATGAAGCGCGGCACGCCATACATGTGAATCGGGTTGAAGTAACCCATCAGCACCAGCGGCGTCTCGGTATTGCCTTCACGGAACTCGCGAACCATTTGCAGGGTTTTCGCCAGGTTCTGCTTGGCGCCGAGGGCGCGGATGTTGGCCAACTGGATTGCCGGGCCATCGGCCATTGGATCAGTGAAGGGCATGCCCAACTCGATCACGTCGGCACCCGCGCCGGGCAAGCCTTTGAGGATCGCCAGAGAAGTGTCATAGCTCGGGTCGCCAGCGGTCACGAAGGTCACCAGGGCGGCACGATTCTGTTCCTTGAGTTCGGCAAAACGCGTTTGCAGGCGGCTCATCAGTGTTTCTCCTGCTTCGATTGTTCCATGTGGTGCATCACAGTCTGCATGTCTTTGTCCCCGCGACCGGACAGGTTAACCACCATCAGGTGATCTTTCGGCAGGGTCGGTGCGCGTTTGAACACTTCAGCCAGGGCATGGGCGCTTTCCAGTGCAGGAATAATCCCTTCCAGGCGGCAGCATTTGTGAAACGCGTCGAGGGCTTCGTCGTCGGTTACCGAGGTGTACTGGACGCGGCCGATATCATGCAACCAGGCGTGTTCCGGGCCGATGCCTGGATAATCGAGGCCGGCAGAGATCGAGTGAGCGTCGATGATCTGGCCATCGTCGTCCTGCAGCAGGAATGTACGGTTGCCGTGCAGTACGCCCGGTACGCCGCCGTTCAGGCTGGCTGCGTGCTTGCCGGTTTCAATACCGTAGCCGGCCGCTTCAACGCCGATGATCTCGACGCTCTTGTCATCAAGGAACGGGTGGAACAGGCCCATGGCGTTGGAGCCGCCACCGATGCACGCCACCAGGCTGTCCGGCAGACGACCTTCCTGGTCTTGCAGTTGAGTACGGGTTTCTTTGCCGATAACGGCCTGGAAGTCGCGAACCATGGCTGGATAAGGGTGCGGACCGGCCACAGTACCGATCAGGTAGAAGGTGCTATCGACGTTGGTCACCCAGTCACGCAGGGCTTCGTTCATCGCGTCTTTCAGGGTGCCGGTACCGGCCACGACCGGGATCACTTCGGCGCCCAGCAGCTTCATGCGGAATACGTTGGCCTGCTGACGTTCGATGTCAGTGGTGCCCATGTAGATCACGCAATCGAGGCCAAAACGCGCAGCAACGGTGGCGGTCGCCACGCCGTGCATGCCAGCGCCGGTCTCGGCAATGATGCGTTTCTTGCCCATGCGCCGCGCCAGCAGGATCTGGCCGATGCAGTTGTTGATCTTGTGCGCGCCGGTATGGTTGAGCTCTTCGCGCTTGAGGTAAATCTTCGCGCCGCCGCAGAACTCTGTCAGACGTTCGGCAAAGTACAGTGGGCTTGGACGACCCACGTAGTCGCGCTGGAAGTAGGCCAATTCTTCTTTGAATGCAGGATCTTCCTTGGCCAATTCGTATTCACGGGCCAGATCGAGGATCAACGGCATCAGGGTTTCGGCGACGTAACGGCCGCCGAACGCGCCAAAGAGGCCGTTGGCGTCGGGGCCGTTGCGCAGATTAGTCTGGGTCATGGGTCGCTCCAGTTGAATGCGTGAGATGACAATGGGGTTAACTCTACCCCTGATGTTTTGAGCTGAAAACCGATAAGATCGCCGTAACCTGTCAGGAAAACTCACACATAAAATGAGCCATGACCTTCCTCCGCTGAACGCCCTTCGGGCCTTCGAAGCGACTGCCCGTCTGAACAGCGTCAGCAAGGCCGCCGAACAGCTGCACGTCACCCATGGTGCGGTCAGCCGGCAACTCAAGGTGCTTGAAGAACACTTGGGCGTGAGCCTGTTCATCAAGGATGGACGCGGCCTTAAACTCACAGATTCCGGCATTCGTTTGCGCGATGCCAGCGGCGAGGCGTTCGAGCGTTTACGGACTGTGTGCGCAGAGCTGACCCAAAGCACCGTCGATGCGCCGTTCGTACTGGGTTGCTCGGGCAGCTTGCTGGCACGCTGGTTTATTCCCAGGCTGGGACGGTTGAATACCGACCTGCCAGACCTGCGCCTGCACCTGTCAGCTGGCGAGGGCGATCTCGATCCACGTCGCCCGGGACTGGACGCCTTGCTGGTGTTTGCCGAACCACCGTGGCCAGCGGACATGCAAGTCTATGAGTTGGCGAGCGAACGGATCGGCCCGGTCATGAGCCCGCGCTTCGCCGGCTACGAACGACTGCAAAATGCACCGCCCGCAGCGTTGCTGAGCGAGCCATTGCTGCACACCACCTCACGCCCTCAGGCCTGGCCAAGCTGGGCACAGCAAAGCGACCTCGACGCCAAAGCGTTGAAGTACGGACAGGGTTTCGAGCATTTGTATTATCTGCTGGAGGCCGCGGTGGCCGGCCTGGGTGTGGCGATTGCGCCCGAGCCGCTGGTGGCCGAGGACTTGAAGGCCGGGCGCCTGGTTGCGCCATGGGGCTTCAGTGAAACCCCGGCGCAACTGGCGTTGTGGCTACCCAAGCGCGCCGCGGACGGGCGCGCTCGGCAACTGGCGCAGTGGCTCAAAAACGAGCTGCGCCAGACGGATTAGTCACCGCGTTTGCACAGCAGATAAGCCGCGAGCAGACCCAATGCACCGACGGCGACACCCGCTGTCGTCCAAGGGTGTTCCTGAGCGTAGTCCCGCGTGGCAATCCCGGTTTCACGGGTTTTGACTTTGACTTCTTCGTACGCATCGCTGAGCAGATGGCGCGAATGCTTCAGCGCGTTCTCGGCGTTTCCTTTCAAGGCTTTAAGGGTTTTACGCGACTCGTCCGAGGCGTCGTCTTTCAAATTTTCCAAAGATTTCAGCAGACTCTCGATCTCGGCTTCCATGCTTTGCAATGAGGCTTTACGTAAAGAGGTGTTGGCCATGGTGGCTCTCCTGCATTGATTGAGTTGCGTGTGTTGGTTGGGACTTCAGGGGTTCGAGAAAGTGCAGTAAATCTGAACTTCCACTTCGGATTGGCCGACAGAAGTAATACGAAAAATCACTGCTAGGCTGTATTTCACACCCTGAGGAGAACGCCATGACTGACCATCACACCTACAAGAAAGTCGAACTCGTCGGCTCGTCCACCAGCAGCATTGAAGACGCCATCAACAACGCACTGGCCGAGGCCAGCAAAAGCCTTAAATATATGGAATGGTTTGAAGTGACCGAAACCCGCGGGCACATCAAGGACGGTAAGGCAGCGCACTTTCAGGTGACGCTCAAAGTCGGGTTCCGGATTGCCAGTAGCTGAGTTTGAGCTAATCTTCTGAGCCTGCGCGCTGGCCGAGCGCCATAGGGAATGGCAAAGCGCTACATGTTTACATCCGGCTGATTGCTGGGTGCCCCTATAGATCCGACCAGGGAATGCGACCGATGAGGAATTTTATTTTAGCGGTATGTTTATTGAGCCTTGCGGGGACAGCCCTGGCTCAGGGCAAGTCGTGCGAAGAGCTGAAAGCCGAAATCGCCGCGAAACTGGATGCCAAGGGCATTTCTAATTATTCACTGGAAATCGTTGATAAAGGCACTGCTGCCGGTGGGAAAGTCGTCGGCACCTGTGAAAAAGGCTCCAAGCAAATCGTCTACAAGCAGGGCTGACCTCCCTCGAAAATGAAAAAGCCGACGTAATGACGTCGGCTTTTTTGTGCTCACTATTTGAGTGTCAGCCCTTCATGACCTGGGCCAGCAGCTCATAGGAGTGCACGCGATCGGCATGTTCGTACAGGTCGCAGGTGAAAATCAGCTCGTCAGCCTGGGTCTGCTCGATCAGCACTTCCAGTTTGGCGCGGATTTTCTGCGGACTGCCAACCATCGCCAGGCCAAGGAAATCGCCAACTGCTTCTTTTTCATGAGGCAGCCACAGGCCGTCCATGGTTTTTACCGGCGGACGTTGCACCAGGCTCTGGCCACGCATCAACGCCAAGATGCGCTGATAGACCGAGGTCGCCAGATAATCGGCCTGCTCGTCGGTGTCAGCAGCCACCAACGGCACACCGAGCATCACGTAAGGTTTATCCAATACCGCTGAAGGCTTGAAGTGATTGCGATAGACGCGAATGGCCTCATGCATGAAGCGCGGTGCGAAATGTGAAGCGAAGGCGTAGGGCAAACCGCGTTCACCGGCCAGTTGTGCACTGAACAGGCTGGAGCCCAGCAGCCAGACCGGGACATTGGTGCCGGTGCCTGGCATTGCGATGATCCGTTGGTCCGGGGTGCGCGGGCCGAGGTAGCGCATCAGCTCCGCCACGTCTTCCGGAAACTCGTCGGCGCTGCCGGAGCGTTCACGACGCAAAGCGCGGGCGGTCATCTGGTCGGAACCGGGGGCACGGCCCAGGCCCAGGTCGATCCGGCCCGGGTACAGACTTTCGAGCGTGCCGAACTGCTCGGCAATCACCAGCGGCGCGTGGTTGGGCAACATCACGCCACCCGAGCCGACACGAATGGTCGAGGTGCCGCCAGCCAGGTAGCCAAGCAGTACCGAAGTCGCCGAACTGGCAATGCCGTCCATGTTGTGGTGTTCGGCAACCCAGAAGCGGTTGTAGCCGAATTTTTCGACGTGCTGCGCCAGGTCCAGGGAATTGCGCAGCGACTGGGCCGCGCTGCCGTTCTCCCGCACGGGCACCAGATCGAGGGTCGAGAACTTGATATCGGACAGTCGTTTCATAAGCCTGCTTCTCCAATTGAGGGCGCAGGTTTTTTCTTACAAACGAAAACCTGCCGAATCTATAAGCGTGTTTTATGCAATGAGGGCATATACCCGAGTTTCAATAGCAGAGCCAAAATTCCTACGAAATAAGAGGACCGATCAGATGAGGTGAACTTTGCACCAAGGTCTATCCTCAGAACCCTAGCAACCGAAAACCACAAAGGCGCGACGCTTCGCGCCGGATCTTGAGGAGGCAGACATGGCTATCACAAAGAAAGCATCGGCTCATTGGGAAGGTGATCTGAAAACCGGCATCGGCTCGATTTCCACGGAAACCGGTGTCCTCAGAGAAGCGCCCTACGGCTTCAAGGCCCGTTTCGAAGGTGGCAAGGGCACCAATCCGGAAGAGCTGATCGGCGCAGCACACGCGGGCTGCTTCTCCATGGCGTTTTCGATGATTCTCGGCGATGCCGGTCTCAAGGCTGACAGCATCGATACCAATGCCGAAGTCACCCTGGACCAGGTGGACGGCGGATTCGCGATCACGGCAGTGAAATTGATCCTCAAAGCGAAGATTCCTGGGGCGACTCAGGCTCAATTTGAGGAATTGAGCAATAAAGCCAAAGAAGGCTGCCCGGTTTCCAAAGTGTTGAATGCGAAAATCAGCCTGGATGCAACATTGGTCAGCTGATAGGGGGTGGTCGCGCGCCCCGATAAAAGATCGCAGCCTCGGCAGGCTGCGTTCTTTTTTTGCGCTGAAACAAAACCTGGCTGGCGAGATTGTGGTCGAATAAATGACAGCAGCTAAAGCGCATTACCGTGCGCGCTGCCTCAAAGGAGCTTCAACCATGAAACGTTTTGCCTTGGCGGTTATCTGTTGCGCGCTGGCCACATCGGCCCTGGCGGCAGCGAAATCCTGTGAAGAACTCAAGGCCGAGATTGAAGCCAAGATCCAGGCCAATAACGTCTCGTCCTACACGCTGGAAATCGTCACCAACGACGAAGTACACGATCAGAATATGGTCGTTGGCTCGTGCGAAGGCGGCACGAAGAAAATCATCTACCAGAAGAACGACCGCTGATTCACCTCACAGGAGGCAATAGGACTCTCGATCCTCAGCGACGATTTCACGCTTGGCGTTATACAACCGGGCGCCGGGAGTGAACGCTATCGAACGGCCTTCCAGCACATAACGCTGACCGGCTTCGAAATGATCGTAGTTGATGGTCAGGTAGCACAAGCGTTCCGAGGGGCCATTCATCACACCTAAGCCCCCACCACCGGGCACTTCAAAGTCGAATCGGACGATCAGCTCATGGCTACCGGGGGTGACCTGGAAAAAACGCCCGTCGCGCAACCGCTGATTGTCCAGGCGTTCGGCCATGAGCAATTTATCGTTGGGGAATGGCGTAGAAAACTCGACCCAGGCCATCTGCGGATTAACCGCTGGTAACGGGCTCTGACAGCCAGCAACGATGCTTGCAGCAAGTAACAGCGTTAACCTGCGCATGATGATTTTCTCAAGGACTAGTCCTTTAGAATAACGCCGATCAGGTGCGTTGGCAGCCTGCCGGTACACCCTGGCCAATCACTTTTCGCTGCTGATCATAGAGCTTTGCCCACGGCCGAAAGCCGATATTTCCTGCTTTCAGCTGATACCGCTCGCCGGCATTGAAGTCGTTGAATTTCACGTTTAGCTGACAGTCACGCCACAGTGGTTCGGCGTCGGGTCCGATGTTGGTTGGCGCGACCGGGAATTGGTAACGAACGGTGAGCTCATGGCTACCCGGCTGAACCTCGAAATAGCGCTTGTCGGTGGCGGCCTTGTCATCGACTTCAAGCGCTTGCAGCGCGGTGTCTTCCTGCTTCGACTCCAGGTCGATCCACGCTTGAGCCGGATCATGGCGGGGTAATCCGAATCCAGCACAACCTGCCAGCAACAGCAGGCTTCCTGTCAGCATCAACGTGCGCATAGCGGAGCTCCAGTCAGGCGGGATAGTCTTGCGGGCAGACTCTCCAGGGATGATTCATTTTGATCAGGCCGCTTCCAAGCCTTGGGTTACTTGATCGCGTTTTACGCATTTTGTTTCCGGGCGTGTTGTTTTTGTTTCTCAACGGTTGCGCCGGCGTCAGCTATTACGGCCAATTGGCCAGTGGTCAGCTGCAATTGCTGCGGGCGCGGGAGCCGGTTTCCAGAGTGATTGCCGATCCCGGTCGCGATCCGCTATTGCGTGCGCACCTGACTCAATCGCAAAAGGCCCGCACGTTCGCCAGCCAACAGCTGCAGCTGCCGGATAATCAGAGTTACCGTTTGTACGCCGACATTGGCCGGCCGTTCGTAGTCTGGAACGTGTTTGCCACGCCGGAATTTTCCCTGACACCACAGAACCATTGCTTCCCGATCGCCGGTTGCGTCGCCTATCGCGGTTATTACAGTCAGAGCGCGGCCCGCGGTGATGCTGCATTGCAACGATTGCAAGGTATGGACGTGTCGATCGGTGGCGTCGAGGCTTATTCGACGCTCGGCTGGTTCAACGATCCGATTATCAGTTCGATGATGGCCTGGGGTGACGAACGATTGGCCACGCTGATCTTCCATGAACTGGCGCATCAACGTTTTTATGTGAAGGACGACACCGAGTTCAATGAGTCTTTCGCCACCTTCGTCGAACAGGAAGGCACCCGCCAATGGCGTGCATTCCGCGGCTTGGCGCCGGACAGCGGCGCGCAGGTGCAGCAACGGGACCAGTTCATACAATTGGTTCTGGATACCCGCACGCGACTCGAACGGCTGTACACCCTGCCCCTGCCCGCCGACCAGATGCGCCAGCGCAAAGCCGACGAGTTCGAACGATTGCGGGGTGAATACCGGCAGCTGCGCGACAGCCAATGGGCCGGGGACAAACGCTATGACGCATGGATCAATGCGCCGATGAACAATGCCCGGCTGTTGCCATTTGGGCTGTACGACCAATGGGTGCCGGCGTTTGCGGCGTTGTTCAGACAGGAGGGTGGGGATTGGGTGAAGTTTTATTCGGCAGTCGAGCAGCTCGGCGCGTTGCCGGTTGTGGAGCGCAAGGCGGCGTTGAAAGCATTAGCAGAAAAGATCTCCGTCGACTGAACTGCCGCCATCGCGGGCAAGCCTTGCTCCTACAGGAAATACGCGATTTCTGTAGGAGCAAGGCTTGCCCGCGATGGCGTCAGCAAGGATTCGCTAGCGTTGGTTCACAACCAAATTGCATCCCACAGCGGATAATCCCCAACCCTCTCGACCAATCCCGCTCGCAATGGATTGGCGACGATGTATCGAGCAACTGCCTGCAGATCTTCTTCTTTGCGAATGGCGCGATCGTGGAATCCCGGCTGCCAAATCGGACCTTCTCTCTGAAGCGCCCGGTTTAATGTGACCGTTGTGCGTGATTTCGTGCGGGCCATCAGGGTCGGCAAGGGAATGTTTTGAAGTTCGATAAGCCAATGGAAATGATCGGGCATTACAACCCAGGCCAATGAGTTGGCGAATTGCTCTTGCTGGGCCTTTTGAAATGCATCGACTACTAATCGGCCCGTTTGAAAACTGGAAAAAACAGGCTGACGGTTTCGGACGACAGCAGTCAGCAAGTAGATTTGCCCCTCCTCCGAGTATCGTCCGGAACGTAGTCGGTGGGCATGATGCTGGCTTGGCATTGATGATCCTCCTTGATCGTGGCCTAAGTCAGAGAGGCTAGAACGGCAAAAGAGGATCGGTGGTAAAACTGTTGCTCAGGATGTGTCAGCAAAGACGCCATCGCGGGCAGGCCTTGCTCCTACGGGCTCGAGTCAGGCAACAAGAGTGGGCACGCCCCCCCCGTAGGAGCAAAGCTTGCTCGCGATGGCGGTTTAATTAACGCTGCAAAAACGCCTGATGCATCTCTTCCAGCGTCTCGAAGTGCCAGGTCGGCGTTTCAGCGCTCAACTCTTCCCGGCTGCCAAAGCCATAACCGACAGCCGCCGCATCCAGCCCGTTACTGCGCGCACCGATCAGGTCGTGCTTACGGTCGCCGATCATCAAGGTGTTGGCCGGGTCCAGGCCTTCTTCGGCCATCAAGTGGGCGATCAGCTCGACTTTGTTGGTCCGGGTTCCATCCAGTTCGCTGCCATAGATCACTTTGAAGTGCTTGGCGAAGTCGAAGTGCCGGGCAATTTCCCGGGCAAAAATCCACGGTTTGGACGTCGCGATGTACAGCTGTCGCCCTTGCCCGCCGAGGGTTTCCAACAGTGGTGTAACGCCGTCGAATACGCGGTTCTCATACAGGCCGGTGACCTTGAAGCGTTCGCGATAGAAATTCACCGCTTCCCACGCCTTGGGCTCGTCGAAGTCGTAGAACTGCATGAACGCCTGCAACAACGGCGGGCCGATGAAGTGTTCGAGTTTGGTCAGGTCAGGTTCATCGATACCCAGTTTGCTCAAGGCGAACTGGATCGAGCGGGTGATGCCCTCACGTGGATCGGTCAGGGTGCCATCGAGGTCGAACAATACGGTTTGGTAATGCATGTTGAATCCTGAATAAGGGCGCAGGGTCAGAGCTGGTCGTAGCCTTCGGCCAGATGCAAATTCTTGAGCTTCACGTAGTTCGCCGCGCTGTAGGTGAAAAAGGCTTTTTCTTTGTCAGTCAGTGGCCGGACCTGTTTCACCGGGCTGCCCACATAAAGGAAGCCGCTTTCCAGGCGTTTGCCCGGCGGCACCAGACTGCCAGCACCGATGATCACATCGTCCTCGACCACTGCGCCGTCCATGACGATGCTGCCCATGCCGATTAGAATCCGATTGCCCACGGTGCAGCCGTGGAGCATGACTTTATGCGCGATGGTCACATCGTCGCCAATCAGCAACGGAAAGCCATCGGGGTTGAACGGCCCGGCATGGGTGATGTGCAGCACACAGCCATCCTGCACGCTGGTGCGAGCGCCGATACGGATGCGGTGCATGTCGCCACGAATCACCGTCAGCGGCCAGACCGAGCTGTCTTCGCCGATTTCGACGTCGCCGATCACCACCGCCGAACCGTCGACAAAGGCGCCTTTGCCCAGGAGTGGCGTGTGGTTCTGATACTTGCGAAGGGTCACGATAGGCTCTCTCTCTTTTGCTGATAGCTGCGGTGAGCGTCGATTGTAATTAAGATGGCGCAATGTTTCTTCCAGCCAAGGTGCCAACCGTGAGCGTGAACAACCCTCTTTTGCAGTCCTACGACCTGCCGCCGTTCTCGGCGATCCGTGCCGAACACGTGCAACCGGCTATTGAACAGATCCTGGCTGACAACCGCGCCGCCATTATCGAGATCCTCAAAACCCAGGGCAAACAACCGACCTGGGCCGGCCTGGTACTGGCGATGGACGAGCTGAATGATCGACTGGGCGCCGCCTGGAGCCCGGTCAGCCACCTGAATGCCGTGTGCAACAGCGCCGAATTGCGCGAAGCCTACGAGTCCTGCCTGCCGGCCTTGAGCGCCTACTCCACCGAACTCGGCCAGAACCGCGAGTTGTTCGAGGCGTTCGAAGCGCTGGGTAACAGCCCCGAAGCTGCCGGTTTCGAGGTGGCGCAGAAAACTATCCTGGAACACTCCCTGCGTGACTTCCGTCTGTCGGGTATCGACCTGCCGGAAGCCGAACAGAAGCGTTATGCCGAAGTGCAGAGCAAATTGTCGGAGCTGGGCAGCCGCTTCTCCAACCAGTTGCTCGATGCCACTCAGGCCTGGACCAAGCACGTCACTGATGAAGCGACCCTCGCCGGCCTGACCGATTCGGCCAAGGCGCAAATGGCCGCGGCTGCACAGGCCAAAGGCCTGGAAGGCTTCCTGATCACCCTGGAATTCCCAAGCTATTACGCGGTGATGACCTACGCCCAGGACCGCGCCCTGCGCGAAGAAGTCTACGCCGCCTACTGCACCCGTGCGTCGGACCAAGGCCCGAATGCCGGTCAGAACGATAACGGCCCGGTCATGGAAGAAATCCTCGACCTGCGTCAGGAGCTTGCAAAACTCTTGGGCTTCGCCAGCTTCTCGGAGCTGAGCCTGGCCACCAAAATGGCCGAATCCAGCGATCAGGTGCTGAGTTTCCTGCGCGATCTGGCCAAGCGCAGCAAGCCGTTCGCCGCCCAGGACCTGGAACAGCTCAAGGCATACGCCGCCGAACAAGGCTGCCCGGACCTGCAAAGCTGGGACAGCGGTTTCTACGGTGAAAAGCTTCGCGAGCAGCGCTACAGCGTCGCCCAGGAAGCCCTTCGCGCTTACTTCCCGATCGACAAAGTGCTGGGCGGACTGTTCGCTATCGTCCAGCGTCTGTACGGCATCGAAATCGCCGAACTGAAAGGCTTCGACACCTGGCACCCGGATGTTCGCCTGTTCGAAATCAAGGAAAACGGCCAACACGTCGGCCGCTTCTTCTTCGACCTCTACGCCCGCGCCAACAAGCGTGGCGGTGCCTGGATGGACGGCGCCCGCGACCGTCGCCGCACGATCAGCGGCGAATTGCAGAGTCCGGTGGCGAACCTGGTGTGCAACTTCACCCCGGCAGACAGCGGCAAGCCAGCCCTGCTGACCCACGATGAAGTGACCACCCTGTTCCACGAATTCGGTCACGGCCTGCATCACCTGTTGACCCGCGTTGAACACGCCGGCGTATCCGGCATCAACGGCGTGGCCTGGGACGCGGTCGAGCTGCCAAGTCAGTTCATGGAAAACTGGTGCTGGGAGCCGGAAGGTCTGGCGCTGATCTCCGGCCACTACGAGACAGGCGAGCCGCTGCCTCAGGACCTGCTGGAGAAAATGCTCGCCGCGAAGAACTTCCAGTCCGGTCTGATGATGGTCCGTCAGCTGGAGTTCTCGCTATTCGACTTCGACCTGCACGCCACCCACGGTGACGGCCGTAGCGTGGCGCAGGTACTTGAAGGTGTGCGCGACGAAGTCTCGGTGATGCGTCCACCCGCCTACAACCGTTTCCCGAACAGCTTTGCGCACATCTTCGCCGGCGGTTATGCGGCGGGCTACTACAGCTACAAATGGGCTGAAGTGCTGTCGGCGGATGCCTTCTCGAAATTCGAAGAAGAAGGCGTACTCAACGCCGAAACCGGCCGCGCCTTCCGCGAAGCGATCCTGGCGCGCGGTGGCTCCCAGGAGCCGATGGTGCTGTTCGTCGACTTCCGCGGACGTCCGCCTTCGATTGACGCACTCTTGCGTCACAGCGGCCTGAGTGAGGTCGCGGCAGCATGAGTGAGGGTCCAGTGATTACCAAGAGGCGCTTTATTGCCGGGGCAGTCTGCCCGGCCTGCAGCGAGCCGGACAAGTTGATGATGTGGAACGAAGACGAAGTCCCACATCGTGAGTGCGTGGCCTGTGGCTATTCCGACACGCTGAATGAACAAGGCCTGTCCGTGCCCAAGGAATTGGGCACGCGGGTCAACACCTCGGCGCTGAAGGTGCCGGACGCCAAGGTTCAGGCCGTGCAGTTTTTCCCGAACCCGAAACTGAAGAAAAAGCCTGACGAGCAACACTGAGTCAACACCACCTTCCAATCCTGAATGGAGTGGAAGGTGGTAACTATCTACCACCTTTCCCCTGCGCTTCCTTTATAGGCTGACCACATTCAGCCTCTACTCAAGGAAGACGCCATGCCCGACACCAATCCGCCTTTGCAGGCCTGGGATCTGCCGTCTTATTCGGCGGTTCGCGCCGAGCATCTAGCGTTTCTTGAACAGCCGATCGCCGAAGATCTTTTCGCGCTTTCGTCAGAGGCCGTTGCCGGCTGACGTAACGGTTTACTCGACATGGGCCGATTTGAACCAGCTCTTCATCGAACAACTGGCGAACGGGCTCGTGCTGCAATCGCCGTTGGCCAACGCGGTGCGGAGCTTCTCGACATCGGCCTGCATCATGTAACGGATGCCGTCCTTGAAATGAGTGCTGTCACCAAAGCCGCCCTGGGTCATTTCGTTCAGGGCGTCTTCCTTGCTCCAGCCCTGCACCACGACCCGGTACATGGCCGCCATCAGGCCCGTGCGGTCGGAACCATGTTTGCAGTGCATCAGCACCGGCCCCTTGGCTTCGGCGGTCTGGATCGCGCGAAGGGCCTTGAGCACATCCGCGTCATCCACATGGTTGGTGCGATAGGGGAGCTGTACTTGTGCGATACCTGGCGTCGCCAACCAACTTGAGTCCGACTCGGGCAGGAACGTGATAACGGTCCCGACCTTGAGTTTTTCCAGTAACGGCACGGCGCCTCTGTCGGGCAATGCACTGCGATAGAGCGTCGGGGACATTTTGAAGAGGTTGTATTGCACCTCAACCGATTGAGCCCACTCCGCAGGTCGGGGCAACGCACTGTCGTCGGCAAGGGCCAGCGTCAGGTTTAAAAATGCGGCCAGCGACAGGCAAATCGCTGGGAAACAACGCAGTAGAGACATGCTCGGGGTGACCGTTCAGGAAGAATCGGGAAGATGACGCCCAGCTTCAACCCCGAGCGGTCAAAGGCCTGTGACCCCTCTGTCAAAGAATCGTGAATCAGCCGATCGCTTTCGTCGCAAAACCGAGGTTTTTCAGCTGAATCGGTTCATCTTTATGCTTAGCCTGCTACCATTTGTTTCTCCATATTACCGATGCGCCCTATTGCTCCCCGTTTGCTGGCGTTCTGCATCGGTGTCAAAACGAAAAGTCGTCCTGCGAGACGGCTGAAAAACCGCTAATGCCTGATGAGGTGCCCCCCTATGTCCGATCAAGATCGAGACAACCCGCGGCGTGAGTTTTTGCGCAAATCCCTGACCTTGATCCCGGTGGTCACCGTTGCCAGCACCGGTCTGGGCAGCACGGTCCTGATGGCCGCGCCCGAAGCAGCCCCGGCCAGTTCCGGCAAAGCGCCGGTCAGCACCAGCACCTATGAACCCAGCTACTTCACCGCCGAAGAATGGACGTTCATCCAGGCGGCTGTCGCCCAGCTGATTCCGAGCGATGCCCAAGGGCCAGGCGCCCTGGAAGCCGGTGTGCCCGAATACATCGACCGCCAGATGAACACGCCTTACGCGGCCGGTGCACTGTGGTTCATGCAGGGACCATTCAACGCAGACGCTGCTCCGGAAATGGGCTGGCAGAGCAAACTGGTGCCCAAAGAGATTTATCGCCTGGGCATCGCCGCGACGGATGCTTGGTCGAAAACGTTCAACGGTAAAGTATTTGCTGAGCAAGACAGCGCTACCCGAGACGATTTGCTCAAACAACTCGAGGCCGGAAAACCTCAGTTCGACAGTGTTCCAGCGAAGATTTTCTTCAACCTGCTGCTGCAAAACACCAAAGAAGGGTTCTTCTGCGACCCGATTCACGGCGGCAATAAAGGCATGGTCGGCTGGACCATGATCGGCTTCCCCGGCGCCCGCGCCGATTTCATGGATTGGGTGGAACGCAACGAGCAATACCCCTTCCCGGCAGTTTCGATTCGCGGCGAGAGGGCGTAAGCATGGCAACGGTAATGAAGAAGGTCGACGCAGTGATCGTCGGTTTTGGCTGGACGGGCGCGATCATGGCCAAGGAACTGACAGAAGCCGGCCTGAATGTGCTGGCGCTGGAGCGCGGGCCGATGCAGGACACTTACCCCGACGGCAACTATCCACAGGTGATCGACGAACTCACCTACAGCGTGCGGAAAAAACTCTTCCAGGACATTTCCAAAGAGACCGTGACCATTCGCCATAGCGTGAATGACATCGCGTTGCCGAACCGCCAATTGGGCGCCTTCCTGCCCGGCAATGGTGTCGGTGGCGCGGGTCTGCATTGGTCCGGCGTGCACTTTCGGGTCGACCCGATCGAGTTGCGCATGCGCAGCCACTATGAAGAACGCTACGGCAAAAGCTTCATCCCCAAGGACATGACCATCCAGGACTTCGGCGTCAGCTATGAAGAGCTGGAACCGTTTTTCGATTACGCCGAGAAGGTATTTGGCACTTCGGGTCAGGCCTGGACGGTGAACGGTCAGTTGGTCGGCGAAGGCAAGGGCGGCAACCCGTACGCGCCGGACCGTTCGAATCATTTCCCGCTGGAATCGCAGAAGAACACTGTCTCCGCACAGCTGTTTCAGAAAGCGGCCACCGCGGTGGGTTACAAACCCTACAACCTGCCCTCGGCCAATACGTCAGGCCCCTACACCAACCCCTACGGCGCGCAGATGGGCCCGTGCAACTTCTGCGGTTTTTGCAGCGGCTATGTCTGCTACATGTATTCCAAGGCATCGCCGAACGTAAACATTTTGCCGGCGCTCAAACCGCTGCCCAATTTCGAGCTGCGGCCCAACTCCCACGTACTGCGGGTCAATCTCGACAGCACCAAGAGCAAGGCGACAGGCGTGACTTACATCGACGGCCAGGGCCGGGAGATCGAGCAGCCCGCCGACCTGGTGATCCTCGGTGCCTTCCAGTTCCACAATGTGCGGCTGATGTTGCTTTCGGGTATCGGCAAGCCCTACGACCCGATCACTGGCGAAGGCGTGGTCGGCAAGAACTTCGCTTACCAGAACATGGCCACCATCAAGGCCTACTTCGACAAAGACACCCACACCAACAACTTTATTGGTGCCGGCGGGAACGGCGTGGCGGTGGACGACTTCAACGCCGACAACTTCGATCACGGCCCCCATGGCTTCGTCGGCGGCTCGCCGATGTGGGTCAACCAGGCCGGCAGCCGACCGATCGCAGGCACATCCAACCCGCCGGGCACCCCGGCCTGGGGCAGTGCCTGGAAACGTGCCACCGCCGATTACTACACCCATCAAGTGTCGATGGATGCCCACGGCGCGCATCAATCCTACCGCGGCAACTACCTCGATCTGGACCCGGTGTACCGCGATGCCTACGGCTTGCCGCTGTTGCGGATGACCTTCGACTGGCAGGAAAACGACATCAAGATGAACCGCTTCATGGTCGAAAAAATGGGCAAGATCGCCGAAGCGATGGGCCCCAAAGCCATCGCCGTGATTGGCAAGAAGGTTGGCGATCACTTCAACACCGCGTCTTACCAGACCACCCACCTCAACGGTGGCGCGATCATGGGCACCAATCCGAAAACCAGCGCCCTGAACCGTTACTTGCAGAGCTGGGACGTACACAACGTTTTCGTCCCCGGAGCGTCAGCTTTCCCACAAGGCCTGGGCTACAACCCTACCGGCCTGGTGGCAGCGTTGACCTACTGGTCGGCCCGGGCGATCCGCGAGCAGTACCTGAAAAACCCCGGCCCGCTGGTTCAGGCTTAAGGAGCGATGACCATGAAAGCACTTGTTATCGCGACCCTGGCGCTGCTCAGTTGTGGCTCGATCAACGCCGCAGAAGTTGATCAAAACCTGATCAAACAAGGCGAGTACCTCGCCCGCGCGGGTGACTGCGTGGCCTGCCACACCGCCAAGGATGGCAAGCCGTTCGCCGGTGGCCTGCCGATGGAAACGCCGATCGGGACGATCTATTCCACCAATATCACGCCGGATAAAACCGGCCTGGGCGACTACGGCTTCGAGGACTTCGACAAGGCAGTCCGACATGGCGTCGTCAAAAACGGTAGTACGTTGTACCCGGCGATGCCCTATCCGTCCTACGCCAGCGTCAACGAAACCGACATGAAAGCCTTGTACGCCTACTTCATGCACGGCGTGGCGCCTGTCGCCCAGGAGAACAAGGCCAGCGACATCCCTTGGCCTTTGAGCATGCGCTGGCCGCTTGCGGGCTGGCGCTGGATGTTTGCCCCGGCCGTGGCGGACTACAAAGCGGCACCCGGCGAAGATGCGGTGGTCAGTCGTGGGGCTTATCTGGTGGAAGGCCTTGGACATTGCGGCGCGTGCCATACGCCGCGTGCCCTGACCATGCAGGAAAAAGCCCTGAATGCAGGCGAAGGCAGCGCATTTCTGTCAGGCAGTGCGCCGCTTGAAGGCTGGATCGCGAAAAGTCTGCGCGGCGATCACAAAGACGGCCTCGGCAGCTGGAGCGAAGAACAACTGGTGCAGTTTCTCAAGACCGGTCGCAGCGACCGCAGCGCGGTGTTTGGTGGCATGAGTGATGTGGTGACGCACAGCATGCAATACATGACCGACAACGATCTGACCGCGATTGCCCGTTACCTCAAGTCCTTGCCGGCGAATGATCCCAATGATCAGCCGCATCAGTACGACAAACAGGTCGCACAGGCGCTGTGGAACGGGGACGACAGCAAGCCCGGCGCTTCGGTGTACATCGACAACTGCGCGGCCTGTCACCGTACCGATGGTCATGGCTACACCAAAGTGTTCCCGGCACTGGCAGGCAACCCGGTGTTGCAGTCGGAGGATCCGACGTCGCTGATTCACATCGTGCTCAAGGGCGGTACGCTGCCGGCGACTCATACGGCGCCTTCGACCTTTACCATGCCGGGATTCGCCTGGCGCTTATCGGATCAGGAAGTGGCGGATGTGGTGAGTTTCATTGCCACTAGTTGGGGAAATAAAGGTGCCACTGTTAAAGCCAGTGATGTAATGGCGTTAAGGGAAGACGATATGAAAACGACTTCAAATGATGACATTGGCCAAACAACGACTCATTAAATAAAATAAAAAAGCGGTATGGAAACTCCATACCGCTTTTTTAGGTTCAGTGACAACCTACCGCGCACTCAATATTCACCGACTGCATGCGTTCAATCGCGATTACGGATTGGCGATCTTCGAATAGGCACTCGCCAAGGCCAGCAGAACGGCCTTGTCTTGTGCGTCGATGTCACCATCACCGTCCACATCAGCACGGGCAGGACCCATGGTGAAAGTCTTGCCGCCGTCGTTCGATACGGCCTCGCGGGTGCTCGAGTCCAGCAGAGAGTAAGTGACAGCACGGTTTTCCGGATCGTAACCCTCTTCCTTTAGGGCAAACTGCATGGAAACCCGAACTTCTTTTGGACTAACAATAGACGCTGGCAACAGCTGCAAAAAAATACCGCGCTGATTGTAATTCGACATTAATTAATTCCATTTAATAATTGAACACGAGAACTTCGTGTGAGGAGGATATTACTTATAGCTCTTATAATTATGCCAGGCGTTATATGTATCTCATAATGACGAACACTTTAACCAATTGGTAGAAATACAAAGAACCAGGCTTTTTAGAGTGATCAGGCGCCGAACGGCACTGGCCGAATTTGTCGAGGCCGTATACTGTATGAACATACAGCCAAAGGGTCTTGTCGATGGCTACTCCCCTACCACCTCGCGGCCGCGGTACCGCGACCAACCCGCACAACCGCTTCGCGCCGAATCGCTCGGTGGCCGAGGATGACGGTTGGTATCAGGAAGCGCCGATCACCCAAGGCACCGAGGTGCGCATCGAAACGGCGAAAACCATCATCACTCGCAACAACTCGCCGGACTTGCCCTTCGATCGTTCGATCAATCCCTATCGCGGCTGCGAGCATGGCTGCATCTATTGCTACGCGCGGCCCAGCCACGCTTATTGGGACATGTCGCCAGGTCTGGACTTCGAAACCAAACTGATCGCCAAGACCAACGCCGCCGATGTGCTGGAAGAACAACTGTCCAAGCGCGGCTATCAATGTGCGCCGATCAATCTGGGCTCCAACACGGACCCTTATCAGCCGATCGAGCGCGAACACAAAATCACCCGCAAAACCCTCGAAGTGCTGCTGCGTTATCGTCACCCGGTGACCATCATTACCAAGGGCTCGCTGATTCTTCGGGATCTGGACCTGCTGGTCGAACTCGCCGAGCAAAGGCTGGTGGCGGTGATGATCAGCCTCACCACTCTGGACGATGAGCTCAAACGCATCCTCGAACCGCGCGCCGCTGCACCCAAGGCCCGGTTGCGGGCGATCCGCGTGATGCGTGAAGCGGGAATTCCGGTGGGCGTTCTGTGCTCGCCGATGATTCCGATGATCAACGACAGCGAACTCGAAAGCCTGCTCACCGAAGCGCATGCCGCGGGGGCGCAAAGTGCGGCCTACATGATGCTGCGCCTGCCGCTGGAAGTTGCGCCGCTGTTCGAAGAGTGGCTGGCGGCCCACTATCCTCAGCGTGCCGCGCATGTGTTGAGCCTGATTCGTCAGAGCCGTGGTGGCGAGCTCTACGACAGTCGCTTCGGTGCCAGGATGCGTGGCGAAGGGCCGTTTGCCGATCTGCTGGCGCAACGATTTGCCAAAACCATCAAACGCCTGGGGCTCAATCGTCGGGAAGGTTTCAATCTGGACTGCGAAGCCTTCTGTCCGCCGGGTCGCCAGATGTCGTTGATTTGAGGACAATTGGCCTATGGTTGAGTAGTGTGGAATACACTTTGCCACTACGCCGGTCACGTTTTCTGTGACCTGGAACACACGTTCTAGAGCGTTTTATTCAGTTTGAGTTAAGTTTCGGCCGCTACCTTGTTCATCGAGTGACTGACGGGTCGAGATTCTCGGCCTGGATGTTTTTTTAAACAGCCACTGGCTTCACACCGGACAAAACGGGAAAATTCCCTGACTCCGCCAAAGAGGATGAATCATGAGTGACAAGGATAAACAGCCGTTGGCTGCGTCGGCTTCAGCCCAACCGGAGGCGGAAACCGCCGATGCAGCGCTGAAGCATATCGTTGACGGCTTTTTGCATTTTCATCACGAAGTTTTTCCACAGCAGGAAGAACTCTTCAAAAAACTCGCCACGGCCCAGAGCCCCAGAGCGATGTTCATCGCCTGCGCCGATTCGCGCATCGTTCCTGAGCTGATCACCCAAAGCGCCCCCGGCGACCTGTTCGTGACCCGTAACGTCGGCAACGTTGTGCCGCCTTATGGGCAAATGAACGGCGGTGTTTCCACGGCAATCGAATACGCCGTTCTGGCCCTCGGCGTGCAGCACATCATCATCTGCGGGCACTCCGACTGTGGCGCGATGCGCGCAGTGCTCAACCCGCAAAGCCTGGAAAAAATGCCGACGGTCAAAGCCTGGCTGCGTCATGCCGAAGTGGCAAAAACCATGGTCCAGGAAAACTGCCATTGCGCTGACGAAAACGAAAGCATGCACGTCCTCACCGAGGAGAATGTGATCGCTCAGCTGCAACATTTGCGCACACACCCGTCGGTGGCCTCGCGCATGGCCAATGGTCAGCTGTTTATCCATGGTTGGATCTACAACATCGAAACCAGCGAAATCAGAGCTTACGACGCGGACAAGGGTTGTTTCCTGCCGCTCGACGGCAGCCATCCGATTCCGGTGGCGACGCCTAAAGCGCGCTTCTAAATCTTCCTAAATCATTGTGTGGTTTAGCCGAGGCTGCCGATCAGGCAGCCCGGCTTCGCCACGCCTGAAGAAAACTTCGGGAGAGTCACCATGCGTGCTGCTCAACTTAAAGCTGTTCTGCCACGGGAGCTGCTGGCGTCCGTGGTTGTGTTTCTCGTCGCCCTGCCCTTGTGCATGGGCATCGCCATCGCCTCGGGGCTGCCGCCGTCCAAGGGTTTGATCACCGGGATCATCGGTGGCTTGGTGGTGGGCTGGATTGCCGGTTCACCATTGCAAGTCAGCGGCCCGGCGGCCGGTTTGGCGGTTCTGGTGTTTGAACTGGTACGCCAGCACGGCATCGCCATGCTCGGGCCAATCCTGCTGCTGGCCGGTTTTCTGCAGCTGGTGGCCGGGCGTTTGAAACTGGGCTGCTGGTTTCGGGTCACGGCGCCTGCGGTGGTGTACGGCATGCTCGCCGGGATTGGCGTTTTGATCGTGCTATCACAGGTGCATGTGATGCTCGACTCCGTGCCCAAGCCTTCGGGGCTGGATAATCTGGCAGCCTTCCCGGCTGCCGTCGTCCAGGCCTTGCCCTCCTTCGGTTGGCAAGCCGGTTTGCTCGGGCTGTCGACGATTGCGGTGATGTGGTTGTGGGAGAAATTTCGCCCCCATTCCCTGCGCTTCATTCCCGGCGCGCTCCTTGGCGTAGGCCTGGCGACCGTCGCCAGCCTGGTGCTCGCCTTACAGGTCAAACGAGTGGAAGTCCCAGCCAACCTGGCGGAAGCCATCGACTGGCTGAAACCTGCGGATCTGCTCAATCTGGCTGATCCGACCTTGCTGATCGCCGCATTTGCCGTGGCCTTCATCGCCAGCGCCGAAACCCTACTCTCGGCCGCCGCGGTGGACCGCATGCACAGTGGCCAGCGCTCCGACTTCGACCGGGAATTGTCGGCTCAAGGCGTCGGCAACATGCTCTGCGGTCTGCTCGGCGCGCTACCGATGACCGGCGTGATCGTGCGCAGTTCGGCCAACGTCCAGGCCGGCGCCACCACGCGACTGTCGGCGATCTTCCATGGCCTGTGGCTGCTGGCTTTCGTGTTGCTGCTGTCCAGCGTGCTGCAAAGCATTCCGGTGGCGAGCCTGGCGGGCGTTCTGGTTTACACCGGTTTCAAACTGGTCGACCTCAAGGCCTTCCGCGGTCTGGGCCGTTATGGGCGGATGCCGATGTTCACCTACGCGGCAACAGCCCTGGCGATCATCTTCACCGACCTGCTGACTGGCGTGCTGATCGGCTTCGGCCTGACCCTGGCCAAACTGGCCTGGAAGGCTTCGCGGCTGAAAATCAGCCTGATCGATCTGCCCAAGGACGGCGAAATGGAACTGCGATTGATAGGTGCAGCGACCTTTCTCAAAGTGCCGGCGCTGACCCAGGTGCTGGGGACCATTCCGGCAGGCGCGACGGTGCATGTGCCACTTAATAACTTGAGCTACATCGATCACTCGTGTCTGGAGTTGCTGGAGGAATGGGGTCGGGCCAATGCAGCCAAGGGATCAAAACTGTTGATTGAAGCGCGGGGGTTGAAGCGCAGGCTGGAAGGGCGATTGCGGACCACGACGGGCGTCGGCTCCGCAGCCGCTTAAAAAAATCGCAGCCAACAGGCTGCGATTTTTTTATGGGCAACGTATCAAGCGGCTGGCTGATCCAGTTCCAGCTCTACGCCCAGCTGGCGCGACAGGCACGGCCAGCGCTTCCACGCCGCGCCAGTGTCCGGACTGTTGAGTTTCTCGCGGTAGGCTTCCACCGATTCCAGCGCGAAGCTCTCTTCGTTAAGCATCTCGTCCACGGCGTGATGCACTGCCTCATCCAGTTGATTGGCAAACTCCTCGCCGATCAGTTGGTGAGCAATCAGGTTGGCAACAGTCGTGTCCAAGGGGATCAGCGGCTGGCCAAAATGCTTGATGTACAGGTCGTTAACCTCTTCAACCAACCGATGCGCCAGATAGGCTTCGTCCAGCAGGCTGTCCAGACCGACATGACCGGCCATGATCGCCGGCGGCTGAAGGAAGAACTGCTCGGCGATTTTCAGCACCGGTTTGATCTGTGATTCGATACCCGCTTCCCTGGCGACTTCATTGGCTGCGTCCAGCAGGTCCGGCACTTGCTCTATATACGCGGCCACAAAACGCGTCATCACGCCGTTGGCGTCGACATCCGGCAATTGGATGGCGGAGTGAAGGTGTGGCAGTTGGGTTTCCAGCTGACGAGTCAGCTGGCCGGTTTCGGCTTCGTGTTGTTGGGCTTTTTGGATCTGCTCGCGCAATGCGGCGGTGTTCATGAAAACTCCAGGAAACAAAGGCAATGAAATAGGGAAGACATAACTTAGCTGGCATACGAAAAATGCTAAGACGCATTTGTCATAATTATTTCATCCTTGAGACATCAAAGTTATATCGGTTTGCCACCACTCGTCTGCATCCTTCTCCATTCGTGCCCTGGAACGCAAGTCCCAGCTGTTTCAGATGATTTACGCCCTCACATTGCGAGGTGGCAGTCGCTGTCTATACTCGGGTGGGAATGGAGTTAGCTGATGACGCCCGACTGCACACGTAGCAAGGCCCGGCGATTCAAGTTCGTAGTCTGACAAAGCCGCTCCCTTGCCGCAGGTGAAAGCCGGCGGGATAAAAAGAACGATAAGGGGAACCCGCAATGATGCGACATCCACACGTCTGGATGGGCCTCCTGTTGTGGTCGATTTTCAGTCAGGCACAAGCGGCCTGGACTGTGAATATGGCGCCAGGAGCGACTGAAATCAGTCACGCAGTATTTGACCTGCACATGACCATTTTCTGGATCTGTGTAGTGATCGGCATCATCGTCTTCGGCGCCATGTTCTGGTCGATGATTCTCCACCGCCGCTCGACCGGGCAGGTGGCCGCAAAATTTCATGAAAGCACCACCGTTGAAATCCTCTGGACCATCGTGCCCTTCCTGATCCTGGTGGCCATGGCGGTTCCCGCGACCGCAACCCTGATCAAGATGTACGACGCCAGTGAGCCGGATATCGATATCCAGGTCACCGGCTATCAGTGGAAGTGGCACTACAAATACCTGGGCCAGGACGTTGAGTTCTTCAGCAACCTGACCACGCCCGCCGATCAGATCCACAACAAGGAAGCCAAGAGCGAGCACTACTTGCTTGAGGTCGATAAGCCTTTGGTGCTGCCGATCGGCGCCAAGGTGCGCTTCCTGGTGACTTCCGCCGACGTCATCCACTCCTGGTGGGTGCCGGCCTTTGCGGTCAAGCGCGATGCGATTCCGGGGTTCGTCAACGAAGCCTGGACCCGTGTCGACAAGCCCGGCATCTACCGTGGCCAGTGCGCCGAATTGTGCGGCAAGGACCACGGCTTCATGCCCATTGTGGTCGAGGTCAAGGAAAAGGCCGATTACGAAAAATGGCTGGGCGAGCGCAAGGCTGAAGCCCTGCAGCTCAAAGAGCTGACCAGCAAGGAATGGACCCTCGACGAGCTCAAAGAGCGCGGCGACAAGATCTACCACACCACCTGCGTCGCCTGTCACCAGGCCGAAGGTCAGGGCCTGCCGCCGATGTTCCCGGCGCTCAAGGGCTCGAAAATCGCCACCGGACCGAAAGAAGGACACCTGAGCATTGTCTTCCACGGCAAGCCCGGCACCGCCATGGCGGCGTTCGGCAAGCAGCTCTCGGAAGTCGATATCGCAGCGGTCGTGACCTACGAACGTAACGCCTGGGGCAACAACAAGGGCGACATGGTCACCCCTAAAGAAGTGCTGGAGCTGAAACAGGCGGAAAGCAAATGACCCGGTCTATTGCGCACGTAAGGAACCAGTCGGGGCATCGCGCCCCGGCCTGCCCAGCCCATCTGTTTGCAGGAGACAGGACATGACTGCTGTCGTCGATGACCATGTTCATACCGGCACCGCCCACGCCCACGGCCCCGCCAAAGGCCTGATGCGCTGGGTGCTGACCACCAACCACAAGGATATCGGCACGCTGTACCTGTGGTTCGCGTTCTCCATGTTCTTGCTCGGCGGCTCGTTCGCGATGGTGATTCGTGCCGAGTTGTTCCAGCCGGGACTGCAAATCGTCCAGCCGGAATTCTTCAACCAGATGACCACCATGCACGGTCTGGTGATGGTCTTCGGTGCGGTGATGCCAGCCTTCGTCGGCCTCGCCAACTGGATGATCCCGTTGATGATCGGCGCTCCGGACATGGCCCTGCCACGGATGAACAACTTCAGCTTCTGGCTATTGCCGGCGGCGTTCATCCTGCTGGTATCGACTCTGTTCACCCCCGGCGGTGGACCGAACTTCGGCTGGACGTTCTACGCCCCGCTGTCGACGACCTACGCACCGGAAAGCGTGACGTTCTTCATCTTCGCCATCCACTTGATGGGGATCAGTTCGATCATGGGCGCGATCAACGTGATCGCCACCATCCTCAACCTGCGCGCGCCCGGCATGACGCTGATGAAAATGCCGTTGTTCGTCTGGACCTGGCTGATTACCGCGTTCCTGCTGATCGCGGTGATGCCGGTACTGGCCGGCTGCGTGACGATGATGCTGATGGACATCCACTTCGGCACCAGTTTCTTCAGTGCCGCCGGTGGCGGTGACCCGGTGTTGTTCCAGCACGTGTTCTGGTTCTTCGGTCACCCTGAGGTGTACATCATGATCCTGCCGGCCTTCGGTGCCGTCAGCTCGATCATTCCGGCCTTCTCACGCAAGCCGCTGTTCGGCTACACCTCGATGGTCTATGCGACGGCGAGTATCGCGTTCCTGTCGTTCATCGTCTGGGCGCACCACATGTTCGTGGTCGGCATTCCATTGGTGGGCGAGTTGTTCTTCATGTACGCCACGTTGCTGATCGCGGTGCCGACTGGAGTGAAGGTGTTCAACTGGGCCAGCACCATGTGGCAAGGCTCGCTGACCTTCGAGACACCGATGCTGTTTGCGGTGGCGTTCGTGATCCTGTTTTCCATTGGCGGGTTCTCCGGGTTGATGCTGGCCATCGCCCCGGCGGACTTCCAGTACCAGGACACCTACTTTGTGGTCGCGCACTTCCACTACGTGCTGGTACCGGGGGCGATCTTCGGGATCTTCGCTTCGGCTTACTACTGGATGCCGAAATGGACCGGCCACATGTACGACGAAACCCTTGGCAAGCTGCACTTCTGGCTCTCGTTCATCGGCATGAACATGGCGTTCTTCCCGATGCACTTCGTGGGGCTGGCGGGCATGCCGCGGCGGATTCCGGACTACAACCTGCAATTCGCCGACTTCAACATGGTGTCGTCGATCGGTGCGTTCATGTTCGGCGCCACGCAGATCTTCTTCCTGTTCATCGTAATCAAGACCATCCGTGGTGGCCCACCAGCACCGGCCAAACCGTGGGATGGGGCTGAAGGTCTGGAGTGGAGCATCCCGTCGCCGGCGCCGTATCACACCTTCACCACGCCGCCGGAAGTGAAATGAACAGCCTTGCCTTTGTGGGAGCGAGCTTGTGTGGCGAGGGAGCTTGCTCCCGCTGGGTCGCGAAGCGGCCCCAAAAGCTTTGCGTCTGCTTCGCAGCCGAGCGGGAGCAAGCTCCCTCGCCACAAAGGCCCGCTCCTACCGGGTTATGCGTAGAGGTTGGAAGCCATGGCTGATTCGATTTCGTTGAAGAAACTGGTCACGCGCCTGTTGCTGGTGGTGGTGGCGATGTTTGTCTTCGGGTTTGCCCTGGTGCCGATCTACGACGTGATGTGCAAGGCGTTCGGCATAAACGGCAAGACCGGCGGGCAGTATGAGGGCGAACAAACGGTCGACACCTCGCGACAGGTTCGCGTGCAGTTCCTGTCGACCAATGCCGCCGACATGTCCTGGGATTTCTACCCCAAGAGCGATGAGCTGACGGCTAATCCGGGGGCGGTGAACGAGATGATCTTCATCGCGCACAACCCCACCGATCGCCCGATGAGCGCCCAGGCAGTTCCGAGCATCGCGCCCAGTTCCGCGGCGGCGTACTTCCACAAGACAGAATGTTTCTGCTTTACCCAGCAAGTGCTGCAGCCCGGTCAACGGATCGAGATGCCGGTACGTTTCATCGTTGATCGCGACATGCCCAAGGATGTGAAGCACCTCACGCTGTCCTACACGCTGTTCGATATCACCGCCCGACATCCACCGGTAGCTGCAAACACTGGCGGCTGAGCGTGCCCGATAAGGAGAACAATAAATGGCAACTCATGAACATTATTACGTTCCGGCACAGAGCAAATGGCCGATCATTGCCACGGTCGGTATGTTCGTCACCGTGTTCGGCCTGGCCACCTGGTTCAACGACCTGAAGGCGGCGCGGCCGGAGTCCCACGGCCCGCTGATCTTTTTCGTCGGTGGCCTGCTGGTGGCCTACATGTTGTTCGGCTGGTTCAGTACGGTAATCAAGGAAAGCCGCCAGGGGTTGTACAGCGCACAGATGGATCGCTCGTTCCGCTGGGGCATGAGCTGGTTCATCTTCTCGGAGGTGATGTTCTTCATCGCGTTCTTCGGCGCGCTGTTTTATGTGAGAAACATTTCCGGCCCGGCGCTCGGGGGTGAAGGGGCCAAAGGCCTCGCTCATATGCTCTGGCCGAACTTCCAGTTTGCCTGGCCATTGCTGCAGACCCCTGATCCGAAACTCTTCCCGCCAGCCAAGGAAGTCATCAGCCCCTGGGGCCTGCCGCTGCTCAATACCGTTCTGCTGGTGAGCTCCAGCGTCACTGTGACCATTGCTCACCACGCCTTGAAAAAGGGCCATCGCGGCGCGCTGAAAATCTGGCTGGCACTCACCGTGTTACTGGGCTGCGCGTTCCTTGGTTTTCAGGCCGAAGAATACATGCACGCCTACCACGAACTGGGCCTGACGCTCGGTTCGGGCATCTACGGCGCGACCTTCTTCATGCTCACTGGCTTCCACGGCGCCCACGTGACCATCGGCACCATCATCCTGTTTGTGATGTTGATGCGGATCATGCGCGGGCACTTCGACGCCGATCATCAGTTCGCGTTTGAAGCCGCGAGTTGGTACTGGCACTTCGTGGACGTGGTGTGGATCGGTCTTTTCGTTTTCGTCTACGTGCTCTGAGGCTTACCAAGGTACGTGCGACACCAACTGGCCGCTGAAAAAACCCCAGGCAATCAAGCCGACGGTAATAGCGGCCAGCGCGACACGAACACTCAAGGCAATGACGAGGCGGTTCGAGCTGCTGTCGTCCTTGACCAGAAAAAACAGGCCGCTGAACAGGCTGACAACCGTGGCAATCAGCATCAGGACGATGGCTGCTTTGAGCATGGTGAGACTCCGGGGGAAAGGCGATGCACTTGAGTATAGCTATCGCGACTATCGACTTTCTGGCGACGCCATGAAGCGCTTTCGGCCGGGCATCGTGCCGACCCTGGTGGTCGCGGTGTTGTTGCCCATGCTGGTGTCACTCGGGTTCTGGCAATTGAGCCGGGGCGCAGAGAAAAGCGCGCTGCTGCAAAGCTACACCGAGCGCCGGGCCGCCGAACCGATGGCCAGCACCGAGCTGCAACACACCGCAGATCCGGCCTTCCGCCGGGTTCACCTACACGGCCAGTTCGATACCGCACACAGCCTGTTGCTGGATAACCGTCAGCGCGACGGCAAGGTTGGCGTCGAACTGCTGCAACCGTTTCAGGATCAGGCGACCGGGCTCTGGCTGCTGGTCAATCGCGGCTGGCTGCCATGGCCGGATCGCCGCACCCCACCGCAATTCACCACACCGACTCAGGCCTTGAGTCTCGTTGCCTGGGTCTACGTCTCCCCCGGCGCCACTTTCCAATTGCACGCCGACCCGAATACCACCACGTGGCCACAACTGATCACCGCGGTCGAACCGGCCAAGCTCTGGACGGCGCTGGATCGTGAAGGTTTTGCCTACGAATTACGCGCAGAAAGCGGTCCCGCGACTTACCAGGCTGACTGGCCGGTAGTCGCCATGGGACCGGAAAAACACCTGGCTTATGCCGTGCAGTGGTTCGCCATGTCGATCGCCCTGTTCGGCCTCTATCTCTATCTCGGCTGGCACAACGCAAAGGAGAAACACCATGGGAGCGGCCATGAATCCACCCAGCATGTCTGAGGCGAAAACGCCGGCGAGTCGGCGTAAAGGGCGCTTGCAGTTGCTGCTGATCCTGTTTGGGGTGATCGGTCCGATGATCCTCGCCACCGGCATGTACAAATTGCAGTTCTGGGTGCCGGAAGGTCGCAGCTATCACGGCGAACTGATCGGCAACGGCCAGACCCGCGCCGACCTCGGCGTGCAGGCGCAGGAGGATCGTTGGCAGATACTGGTGACCGCGCCCAAGGATTGCTCGGTGGACTGCCAGCAACTGGTGTACCTGGCGCGGCAAGTCCAGATTGGACTGGGCCGCGATGCCGGGCGCGCCAGTCACGCCATCGCCGCGGCGCAACCGCTGAGCAGCGATTACGACGCCAAGCTCACGCGCGAGTATCCTCAATTACAGCGTTATCCACTGAATTTGACCGACTTCCATAAGACCGCCGGCGACCAGTCAGTGCCGCAGCTGTGGATCATCGATCCGCATGGCAATCTGGTGCTGCGCTACGACCCGACGGTGAAGGGTAAGGATCTGCTCAACGACCTGCGCCATTTGCTGAAACTGTCGAACATCGGATAAGGGCATCGTCATGGCCAAACCTGGATTTCGCCTCGCGCTGTTTGCCACCTTGCTGGCACTGATTGTGGTGTTGCTCGGCGCCTACACCCGCCTGACCCACGCCGGGCTCGGTTGCCCGGACTGGCCGGGTTGCTATGGCTTTATCAGCGTGCCGAAAAGCGAAGTTCAATTGGCCCATGCCGAACTGCATTTTCCCGACGCTCCCGTCGAAGCCCATAAGGGCTGGAACGAGATGGTTCACCGCTACTTCGCCGGCACGCTGGGGCTGTTGATCTCGGTATTGGCCGGCCGCGCCTGGGTTCATCGTCGTCACCCAGGGCAGCCGGTGAAGTTGCCGTTGTTTTTGCTGGCAGTGGTGATTGCCCAAGCGGCATTCGGCATGTGGACGGTGACCCTCAAGCTCTGGCCACAAGTGGTGACCGGGCATTTGCTCGGCGGCTTTGCGACGTTGAGCCTGTTGTTTTTGCTGACGTTGCGATTGTCCGGCGTGCTACCAGCGCTGACCGTGCCACGGCGTTTGCAGTACTGGGCGACCGCCGGACTGCTTATGGTGATCCTGCAAATTGCCCTCGGTGGCTGGGTCAGTTCCAACTACGCAGCGGTGGCCTGTATCGACTTCCCGACCTGTCATGGTCAATGGCTGCCGGCTGCCGACTTCGCCAACGGCTTTCACCTGACCCAACACATCGGCCCCAATTACCTCGGCGGACAACTGGACAGCGATGCCCGCACAGCGATTCATCTGACTCACCGCATCGGCGCTTTGCTGGTGACCCTCGTGTTGCTGGGGCTGGCCTGGCAACTGAAGGTGGTCGGCATGACGCGCCTGGCCGGGCTGGTGCTGATCGCACTCGCCGCGCAAATCACCCTCGGCATCAGCAATGTGCTGTTTCACCTGCCACTGCCAGTGGCCGTCGCGCATAACGCTGGCGGCGCGGCGCTGTTGCTGACGATGGTGCTGGTCAATTATCACGCGCGAACCAGTCTGGTTCGGGTCAAGCAACAACCCCCTGCGCGCTGGCGGTTCAGCCCGCGCAAACACTCAGCCGGGCCCATAACAATAAAAGGAGAGATGCCATGGCGACTCTGATCGGCGCACGTCACAGTCAGGCGATCTGGCGTGACTACCTGGAGCTGACCAAGCCGAAAGTGGTGGTGCTGATGCTCATCACCTCGCTGGTCGGCATGTTCCTCGCAACCCGCGCCGGGGTGCCGTGGACGGTGCTGGTGTTCGGCAATCTGGGGATTGCGCTGTGTGCCGGTGGTGCGGCGGCGGTCAACCATGTCGTGGACCGGCGCATCGATGCGGTCATGGCCCGCACGCACAAACGTCCCCTGGCCGAAGGCCGAGTGTCGCCGGCGGCCGCGCTGACGTTTGCCTTGGTATTGGCGGTGCTTGGGCAAGCCGTACTGCTGGCCTTCACCAATCCACTGACGGCGTGGCTGACCCTGGCCTCACTGCTCGGCTATGCGGTGGTCTACACCGGTTTCCTGAAACGCGCGACACCGCAAAATATCGTCATCGGCGGACTGGCTGGAGCCGCCCCGCCGCTGCTCGGCTGGACCGCTGCCACCGGCCACGTCAGCGCCGAACCACTGTTGCTGGTGCTGATCATCTTCGCCTGGACCCCGCCGCACTTCTGGGCGCTGGCCATTCACCGCAAAGAGGAGTACGCCAAGGCCGACATCCCGATGCTGCCAGTGACCCATGGCGAGCACTACACCAAGGTCCATATCCTGCTTTATACCTTCGCGCTGCTGGCCGTGAGCCTGATGCCGTACGTGATCCACATGAGCGGCGTGCTCTACCTGATTTGTGCGCTGGGACTGGGCGCGAGGTTTCTGCAATGGGCCGTGGTGCTGTACCGTGGCACTCGGCCGCACGCGGCGATCAACACGTTCAAGTACTCTATTTACTACTTGTTCCTGCTGTTTATCGCGCTGCTCGTAGACCACTACTTACTGTTGAACCTATGACTCGAACCCAGAAAACCGTCTTCATCCTCGTCGCCCTGATCGCGCTGGTCCTGGGCCTGACCATCAACAAAGTGCTGTCCGGTAAAGGCCAGGGCGACCCGACAGCATTGATCGACGCCGGGATCATTCTGCTGCCGCAAAGCCGCAACCTGCCGGACGTGACGATGACCGACCAGAACGGCAAACCGGTGGCGGTCAACGAGCTGAAAGACAAATGGTCGCTGCTGTTCTTCGGCTACACCTTCTGCCCGGACATCTGCCCGACCACCCTCGCCCAACTGCGCCAGATCAAGAGCGAACTGCCGCCAGAGGCTGTGGCCAAGTTGCAGATCATTCTGGTCAGCGTCGACCCGAATCGCGACACGCCCCAGCAGCTCAAGCAGTACCTGGGCTACTTCGATCCGCAGTTCCAAGGGCTGACGGCTTCGTCGGTTGAAGACATTCAGAAACTGGCCAACGCGGTGAGTATTCCGTTCATTCCGGCGGACACCAGCAAGCCGAACTACACCGTTGACCACAGCGGCAACCTGGCGGTGATCGGGCCGGACGGGACGCAGCGTGGGTTCATTCGGGCGCCGTTGAACAACGTGAAATTGGTGGCGCAGCTGCCGGTGATGCTCAAACGCAACTAAATAAACACCGTCCCCTGTGGGAGCGAGCTTGCTCGCGATGGGGCCGGTACATCCAACATCTATGTCGACTGTCACACCGCTATCGCGAGCAAGCTCGCTCCCACAGGGGACGGTGTTTCAGGCATAAAAAAATGGGGCGCATTCGATGCGCCCCATTTTTTGTTAAAGCTTCAGATCAGAACGCCGGCACGACCGCGCCTTTGTACTTCTCGAGGATGAAGGCTTTCACTTCCGGGCTGTGCAGGGCAGCAATCAGCTTCTTCATCGCTTCGCTGTCCTTGTCGTCTGGACGGGCAACGAGGATGTTCACGTAAGGCGAGTCGCTGCCTTCGATGACCAGCGCGTCCTTGGACGGGTCAAGCTTGGCTTCCAGCGCGTAGTTGGTGTTGATCAGCGCCAGGTCGACCTGGGTCAGCACGCGCGGGATGGTCGCGGCTTCCAGTTCACGGAATTTCAGGTCCTTGGAATTCTCGGTGATGTCCTTGACGGTCGCGAGGATGTTGTTCGAGTCCTTCAGCTTGATCAGGCCAGCCTTCGCCAGCAGCAACAGCGCACGGCCGCCGTTGGTGGCGTCGTTCGGGATCACCACGTTGGCGCCGCCTGGCAGCTCGGTCAGCGCTTTGTACTTGCTGGAGTAAGCGCCCAGCGGTTCCAGGTGCACGCCGGCAACGGCCACCAGATTGGTGCCCTTGGCCTTGTTGAATTCATCGAGGTACGGCTGGTGCTGGAAGAAGTTGGCGTCCAGACGTTTTTCGGCTACCTGCACGTTCGGCTGGATGTAGTCGGTGAAGACCTTGACCTTCAGGTCCACGCCTTCTTTGGCCAGGGCCGGTTTCACGAACTCGAGGATTTCTGCGTGCGGAACCGGGGTAGCCGCGACGGTCAGGGTTTCATCGGCCTGAGCAGAGAACGCTGCAACGGCTGCGAGCGCTACGAGTAGTTTTTTCATTCAGCTAACTCCTTGTGAGGCGCCTGAGTTTGGCGCCTGCCAGCGAATGGCCGGCTCATGTCTTATTTACGTGAACGCTTTATTTTCTGGAGAAATGGACAACCAATTTGTCGCCAACAGTTTGCAGTACCTGAACGATCACCAGCAGCAACATCACCGTCACGACCATCACATCAGGCTGGAAACGCTGGTAACCGAAACGGATCGCCAGGTCACCCAAACCACCCGCGCCGACCACACCTGCCATCGCCGTGTAGGACACCAGTGTAATAGCTGTCACCGTAATCGCCGCGAAGATGCCCGGGCGGGCTTCCGGCAGCAAGGCATTGGTGATGATCTGCCGGGTCGTCGCGCCCATGGCCTGGGTTGCCTCGATGATGCCGCGATCCACTTCACGCAGGGCGGTTTCCACCAGCCGCGCGAAGAATGGCGTAGCGCCCACCACCAGCGGTGGAATCGCACCGGCGACACCCAGGGACGTACCGGTGATCAACACGGTGAACGGGATCATCACAATCAGCAGAATGATGAACGGCAGCGAACGCAGGATGTTCACCACCAGCGACAGCATCGCGTAGACGCCTTTGGCTTCCAGCAACTGACGCGGGCTGCAGAGGAACAACAGCACGCCCAGCGGCAGGCCGAGCAAAACGGTGAACAACAGCGAACCGAAGAGCATCAGAAAGGTGTCGCCGGTGGCCAGCCAGATTTCGAACCAGTCGATATTGACGAAGAAACTTGTCAGGACTTCCATCAGCGCAGCACCTCCATGTGGACGTCAGCTGCGGTGAAGTGGGCGAACGCCGCTTCCATGTCGCCACCGGTAACGGCCAGGGTCAACTGCCCGTAGGGCACGTCTTTGATGCGGTCGATACGACCGGCCAGGATGCTGTAGTCCACACCCGTTTCCCGGGCGACGGTACCCAGCAATGGCGCGTAGGTCGCTTCGCCCTGGAAGGTCAGACGCACGATGCGGCCTGGAACGTGAGCGAAGTCGTCGCGCTGCTCGCTTTCGTCGATCTGCTCGTCTTCTTGCACGAAGCGCTTGGTGGTCGGGTGCTTCGGATGCAGGAACACCTCGGCCACCGAACCTTGCTCGACGATCACGCCAGCGTCCATCACCGCCACCTGGTCACAGACCCGGCGGATCACGTCCATCTCGTGGGTGATCAAGACGATGGTCAGCTTCAACTCGCGATTGATCTCGGCCAGCAATTGCAGGACCGACGCAGTGGTCTGCGGGTCCAGTGCGCTGGTGGCTTCGTCGCACAGCAGGATTTTCGGCTTGGTGGCCAGGGCGCGGGCAATGCCGACGCGCTGCTTCTGGCCACCGGACAACTGCGCCGGGTACTTCTTGGCGTGGTCGGACAGGCCGACCCGCTTCAGCAATTCGGCCACACGCCGGTCGATGTCGCTGCGCGACAGTTCACCGGCCAGTGTCAGCGGCAGCGCGACGTTGTCGGCCACGGTCTTGGACGCCAGCAAGTTGAAGTGCTGGAAAATCATCCCGACCTGCTGACGGAAACGTCGCAGGCTGTTGGCGTCGAGCGCGGTGACTTCTTCGCCGTCGACGAATATCTTGCCGCCACTGGACTCTTCCAGGCGATTGATCAGACGCAGCAGGGTACTTTTTCCCGCACCGGAATGGCCGATCAGACCGAAGACCTGACCGTTCTCAATCGTCAGACTGGTCGGATGCAGGGCGGGAATATCCTTACCGGCGACGCGGTAGGTTTTGTGGACGTTTTGAAACTCGATCACGTAGCGAACCTTGTGGGGCGCGTTGGAAAAGGATCAGCGGTTAGCCGGGCGCGCATTTTAGCCTGTCCGTATAGAGGTTATTAGCATTTATTCCGCATTCAACCTTCCATTTGGCAATAACGCGATCAAAGGTTAGAAAAAAGGAACGGCACAAAACGTCATCAGTCACTAATTAGGCAACTCGAAAACGCCCCCGGTCCGTGCCTGGGGTATTGCTCAAGAGTCCTGGCTACGGCGGGAATCGCAACGAGGAGTTTTGTCTGATGAGTACTAAAAAACCTGCCGCAACCAAAAGCGCACTGGCCGGGACCGATACCCCGGACCGCGGTAACACCAATGCCAAGCTCGACAGCCTGGAACAGTTTCGCTCCGACGCCACTGAACAGGCCCTGCGTACCAATCAGGGTGTGAAAGTCTCGGACAACCAGAACACGCTGAAGGTCGGCGCCCGCGGGCCATCGTTGCTGGAAGATTTCATCATGCGTGAAAAGATCACGCACTTTGACCATGAACGCATTCCCGAGCGTATCGTCCACGCCCGCGGCACCGGTGCTCACGGCTACTTCCAGAGCTATGAAACCCATTCCGTGCTGACCAAGGCCGGGTTCCTACAAGACCCAAGCCAAAAAACCCCGGTCTTCGTCCGTTTCTCCACGGTGCAGGGCCCTCGCGGGTCGGGCGATACCGTGCGGGACGTACGAGGTTTCGCGGTGAAGTTTTTCACCGACGAAGGCAACTTCGACCTGGTGGGCAACAACATGCCGGTGTTTTTCATTCAGGATGCGATCAAGTTCCCTGACTTCGTGCACGCGGTGAAACCCGAGCCGCACAATGAGATGCCCACCGGCGGTTCAGCTCACGATACCTTTTGGGATTTTGTCTCTCTGGTACCGGAGTCGGCGCACATGGTGATCTGGACCATGTCCGACCGGGCGATCCCGAAAAGTCTGCGCAGCATGCAAGGCTTCGGTGTGCACACCTTCCGCCTGATCAATGCCGAAGGTAAATCGCGCTTCGTCAAATTCCACTGGCGCCCCACTGCCGGGACCTGTTCGCTGGTGTGGGATGAAGCGCAGAAACTCGCCGGTAAAGACACGGATTACCACCGTCGCGATCTCTGGGAGTCGATCGAGATGGGCGATTACCCGCAATGGGAACTGGGCGTACAGATCATCGAGGAGGAAAACGAACATAAATTCGACTTCGACATCCTCGACCCGACCAAGCTGATTCCGGAAGAACTGGTGCCGATCACCCCGTTGGGCAAGATGACCCTCAACCGTAACCCCGACAACTTCTTCGCCGAAACCGAACAGGTTGCCTTCTGCCCTGGGCATATCGTGCCGGGGATCGACTTTTCCAACGATCCATTGCTGCAAGGTCGGCTGTTTTCCTACACCGATACGCAGATCAGCCGACTCGGTGGGCCGAACTTTCACGAGATTCCGATCAACCGCCCGGTGGCACCGTTCCACAATGGTCAACGGGACGCGTTGCATCGCACCACCATCGACAAGGGCCGTGCGTCCTACGAGCCGAACTCCATTGATAGCGGTTGGCCGAAAGAAACACCGCCGGCAGCACAAGATGGCGGTTTCGAAAGTTACCCAGAACGCATCGACGCCAACAAGATCCGTCAGCGCAGCGAATCATTCAGCGACCACTTCTCCCAAGCGCGGCTGTTTTTCCACAGCATGAGCAAGCACGAGCAGGAGCACATCATCTCGGCTTACAGCTTCGAGTTGGGCAAGGTTGAGCGGGAGTTCATCCGCGCGCGCCAGGTGAATGAGATTCTGGCCAATATCGATCTTGAACTGGCCAAGCGTGTGGCGCAGAACCTGGGGTTGCCCGCGCCCAAAGCCGGGACGGTCGAAGTACGCAAAACCTCACCGGATCGCTCGCCGGCCCTGAGCCAGGCCAACTTGCTGCCGGCGGATATCAAAACCCGCAAAGTGGCAATCCTGGCAGCCAATGGCGTCGATGGTGCAGCGATTGATGCCATGAAGAAAGCGCTGAAGGCAGAAGGTGCGCACGCCAAACTGCTCGGCCCGACTTCTGCTCCGGTGACCACCGCCGATGGCAAGGCACTGCCGGTCGATGCGTCGATGGAAGGCTTGCCTTCGGTGGCGTTCGACGCGGTGTTTGTGCCCGGTGGCGCGGCGTCGATCAAGGCGTTGAGCACTGACGGCGTGGCGCTGCATTACGTGCTGGAGGCGTACAAGCACTTGAAGGCGATTGCGCTGCAGGGCGAGGCCAAACAGTTGCTGGATGTGTTGAAGCTGGAGGCTGATGCGGGGTTGATCGTGGGGGCGGATGCGAAGTTGATCAAGCCGTTTTTTGCCGCGATCGGGCAGCATCGGGTGTGGGACAGGGAGCCTAAGGCCAAGGCGATTCCGGCTTAAGGTTTGTGTAGATAGAGAGGACGCCATCGCGGGCAAGCCATGCTCCTACAGGTATTGAGTCGTTCACATAATCAACGAACGACACCGAACCTGTAGGAGCGAGCTTGCTCGCGATGCTTTTAGGGTTTACGCGGACTCAAAACCATCTGCGCCGGCACGTTGCGCAGAATCTGCTTCTCCAGGTTCAGGTCAAAATCCGAATCGAGCTTCTTCACGCGTTTGGTCAGCAACGTGGTCAACCACGGGAAGTCCTGGGTGCGTGGCGCCTGAATACTCACGTCGCACTGGTAATTCACCACATCGGCGGCGATCGCATCCAGTTGACGACGAAGCTTGGTCATATCCGTCAGGTTCAACGCAACCGTAGTGCTTTCAGCCGTTGGATCAATGACCTTGGCCTGTGGCTTGGCTTCGGCAGCCATGAGCGCAGCTTCGGCTCTATCCAGTTCAGCTTTGCGGGCATCAACGATGGCATTGTTGACCCCGCCAGTCAGCGCCGGAGCCTTGGGCATCAACGACCGGGCGCGACTCAGCGCCGTGGCAGCCGCATTCACATCACCCTTTTGCAGCACGATCTGACTGCGGCGCAGATAGGCTTCGGCCAGTTGCCGCTGGTATTGCTCAAGGGATTGATCATTCGGCGACTCGGCCTGCAAGGCAGCCAGCTGATCTTCGGCAGTCGCCAGTTCGCTGCTGGCCAGGCTTTGTTGCAGCTGTGCGATGGCCGTGGCCCGTGAACCGGTAGCCTCGGTGGCCGCCGGTGGCGTGCTTTGACAAGCGCCCAGTAGCAGCGAAAATGCAACAAGGAGCAGATAACGGGAGGCTAACAGCTTCATTCCTGCGACTCTCTATTTGCGCAAAAAACGAGCAAGTCTACACCCCTCGACGGGGCAGGACAAAACTCAGCAGAAACAGCGCGGCGGCCGCCACAACAATCGATGGGCCCGCCGGGGTGTCCTTGAACCATGACAGCGCCAGCCCGCCACAGACCGCGAGCATACCCAGCAGGCTCGCGCCCAGTGCCATCTGCTCCGGTGACCGGGCGTGACGTTGTGCCGCAGCCGCCGGGATGATCAGCAAGGACGTAATCAGCAACACACCGACGATTTTCATCGCCACCGCGATCACCACAGCGATCAACAACATCAGGGTCAAGCGCAACGCCGCCACCGGCAGACCTTCAACCTTGGCCAGTTCTTCATGCACCGTGATTGCCAGCAATGGCCGCCACAACGTCACCAGCAAGGCCAGAACAGCCGCGCTGCCGCCGAGTATCCAGGCCAGATCGGTCGGGCTGATCGCCAGCAAGTCGCCGAACAGATAAGCCATCAGGTCGATCCGCACTTCGTGCATGAAGCTTAGTACGACCAAACCCAAAGAGAGCGTGCTCGGTGCGAGAATTCCCAAAAGCGTGTCGGACGCCAGCGGTTGGCGCTGTTGCAAAGTCACCAGCAACACCGCCAACAGCAGGCAGCCTACGGTGACCGCAACAGTCGGGCTGACATCCAGCAGAAAACCCAGCGCCACGCCGAGCAGCGCGGCATGGGAAAGGGTGTCGCCGAAATAAGCCATGCGCCGCCAGACCACGAACGAACCCAGCGGGCCCGCGACCAACGCCAGGGCCAGACCTGCAAGCAGGGCGTAGAGCAGAAAATCAGCCATGCTTGCAGCTATCTCCGTGAACGTGGGTAGGGGCCGACGGGGCGGCGCTGACCACCGAGCCATGCAAGTCATGGGCGTGGTCGTGATGGTGGTGATAAATCGCCAGGCTTTGTGCGTTCTTTCCGAACAGCTCGACGAAAGCCGGATCACCGCTGACTTGCTCGGGATGCCCGGAGCAGCAGACGTGACGGTTGAGGCAGACCACTTGGTCGGTGGTGCTCATCACCAGGTGCAGATCGTGGGACACCATCAACACGCCGCAGCCGTGGCGGTCGCGCAATCGTGTGATCAAGCTGTAGAGCTCAGCCTGACCGGCCACATCGACGCCTTGCACAGGTTCGTCGAGCACCAGCAGTTCCGGCTCGCGCAGCAATGCCCGGGCCAGCAGCACGCGCTGCATTTCGCCTCCGGAAACACTTTGCACCGGGCTGTCGATCACCTGTTCGGCGCCGACTTCCTTGAGTGCCGCCAAGGCCGTGGCGCGGTCCACGCCCGGCACCAGACGCAAGAAGCGCAGCACTGACAGCGGCAACGTCGGATCGACGTGAAGTTTTTGCGGCATGTAACCGACCCGCAGTTTCGGCTTGCGCCACACGCTGCCGCTGTCCGGTTTCAACAGACCGAGTACAGCGCGCACCAGCGTGGTCTTGCCGGCGCCGTTAGGGCCGATCAGGGTGACGATCTGTCCGGGCTCGACGCTCAGCTCGATGTTATCCAGCACGTTTTGCCCGGCAAAGGTGACGGCAACCTTCTCGAGGCGGATCAGCGCGTTGCTCATCAAACCCCCTGGCAACCCGAGCAGAGGCCGACCACTTCAACGGTCTGGCCCTCGACGACAAATCCGACATCCTTGGCGCTACTGATGATCGCGTCGCTGATGGATTTCTGTTCGAGCTCGATGGCGGCGTGGCATTCGCGGCAAATCAGGAACTGGCCCTGGTGGGCGTGCCCCGGGTGATTGCAGCCGACGAAGGCGTTCAGCGAGGAGATGCGGTGGACGAGGCCGTTTTCCAGCAGGAAGTCCAGCGCACGGTATACGGTCGGCGGCGCCGCACGGCGGCCGTCCTGCTCGCTGAGTACCGCGAGAATGTCGTAGGCACCCAACGGCTTGTGGCTTTGCCAGACCAGTTCCAGCACCCGCCGGCGCAAGGCGGTCAGGCGCAGGCCTTGACGTGCGCACAAAGCATCGGCCTCAGACAATGCGCTATGGACGCAATGAGAGTGGTCGTGGGGACGGCTGGCAATCGGTGTTTTAGGCATGAGCGGCGACGAGTTTTGTGAGAGACGTTATTATGTTACCCGTTCTCGCCTCTTCGAGTGGTCATCGTGTCCCGACTTTTTTCTATCTTTGTCGCATTTATCGCAAGTTTTCTGCTGATCAGCTCAGCTCACGCCGAAGTCAAAGTTCTCACCAGTATCAAGCCTCTGCAGCTGATCGCCGCTGCGGTGCAGGACGGTGTGGCGATTCCGGAAGTCTTGCTGCCGCCCGGCGCCTCGCCTCATAACTATGCCTTGCGCCCATCCGACGTACGGAAGGTGCAATCGGTGGATCTGGTTTACTGGATCGGTCCGAGCATGGAAGGTTTCCTGCCCCGCGTGCTGAATGGTCGTACGCTGCCCAGCGTCGCCGTGCAGGATTTACCGGGCCTGAAACTGCGACATTTCGCCGAAGATAGCCACTCCCACGCCGAAGAAGCCGACGAGCATGACCACGATCACCGTCCAGGCAGCCTGGACGCGCACTTGTGGCTTTCGCCGGTCAACGCCCGTGTCATCGCCACAAAAATGGCCGCAGACCTGAGCGCAGCCGATCCGGCCAATGCCGCGCGTTATCAAAGCAACCTCAAGGCGTTCGATGAGCGTCTGGATGCCATGGATCTTCGCTTGAAGGCGCGTCTGGCTGGCATCGCGGGCAAACCGTACTTCGTATTCCACGAGGCCTTCGACTACTTTGAAGACGCCTACGGCCTCAAGCACACCGGCGTATTCAGCGTCGCTGCCGAGGTCCAACCCGGCGCCCAGCACGTCGCGGCGATGCGCACTCGATTGCAGGAAGTCGGCAAAACCTGCGTGTTCAGCGAACCGCCTCTGCGTCCGCGCCTGGCGGAAACCCTGGTGGCGGGTCTGCCGGTGAAGCTGGCGGAACTGGACGCGCTGGGCGGGTACACGCCAGCGACCGCTCAGGGGTATGAGCAGGTGCTGGAGAAGTTGGGGAATGATTTGGCGGGGTGTCTGGAGTCGTTGTAACCCCATAAAAAAGATCGCAGCCTTCGGCAGCTCCTACAAAGATCGGTGTAGGAGCTGCCGAAGGCTGCGATCTTTTGACTTTAAAGCGCGAAAGGCAAATGAGTGCTGACCTTCTGCCGCTGCGCCAGACGCTGCTGAAACTCCATCGGATCGTGAATCAACACATCCTGCCCGGCAAACGACTCGGCGGCGATCAACCGCGATAACCAGAACCGCACACACGCCACGCGCAGCATGGTCGGCCACAACTCCGCCTCGGCCGCCGTGAACGGTCGCAGCGCTGCATAAGCACCGAGCAACGCCCTCGCCCGCGGCCCGTCGATCAACCCGCTCTCGTCCGAACACCAGTCGTTCAAGGCGATCGCCACGTCGTAGAGCATCGGCCCCGAACACGCGTTGTAGAAGTCGATCAACCCGGTCAGGTGCGTGCCTTCGAACATCGCGTTATCGCGGAACAGGTCGGCGTGGATATTGGCTCGCGGCAGCGCCAGAATTTTCGTCTTCTGCTGTGTGATTTCGTCCAGCGCCCGTTGCAGCAGATCGCTTTGCTCGGCATTGAGGTGCGACAGCAACTGCGTGCCCTCTTCCAGCATCCAGTCCAGGCCGCGATCGGTCTTGCGCTTGATCATGTTGGCCTGGGTCGCCAGATGCAGATGGCCGAGCAACTCGCCCACCTGAGCGCAATGCTGCGCATTGGCTTCCTTGATGTGCTTGCCAGCCAGACGTGGCTGCAACAACGCAGGTTTGCCGGCGAGTTCGCGCAAGGCGACGCCGTCGGTGGTGCGCAAGGCATAAGGCACTGGCAGGTCGGCGTCATGCAGCACGTCGAGCAGTTCAATGAAGAACGGCATTTCCTGAACCGGACCACGCTCAACCAGGGTCAGGACAAATTCGCCCTGCTCCAGGCTGATGAAAAAATTGGTGTTTTCGCTACCGGCGGCAATCCCCTGGAAATCAAGCAGGCGGCCGAGCCCGTAAGGGGCGAGAAAGGTTTCCAGCTCGGGCCGAGCCAGCGGGGTGAACACAGACATGTTTGAACTGCCAGTACGGGCGCCGCTGCTTGAGCCAGCGCCGATTGAAATTAAGAAACTACTTCCACTCAAAGATCTTCCACGACGGAATCAGCATATCCGGCTGATCCGAGCGGATGAAGTTTGCATCTGTCCCGTCCGCGCGCACCAGAAAATACGGTGGTGCGCCTTTCGGTGTGACCTTGATCGCATACAGGAAACCGTTTTGACGGTATTCCTGGATGGTTTTGTCCCCTTCCGTGCGGATCGTAACTTCCGGCTCCGGTGTCGGTGCATCGTCCGCCGCCATGACGGCCAACGGAACGGATGCAAACAACCCAGCCAGCAACAGGCGATTTAGTGTGCGCATGATAACCTTGTCCCTTTGTCGTCAACGGTCCCGCTATTCTAGCGCCGGACCCGCCGAAAAGGTTGATCCTGCTCATGAGCCAAGCCCCCCTCGTCCTGGTGGACGGTTCTTCTTACCTGTACCGCGCCTTTCACGCCCTCCCGCCGCTGACCACTTCCAAAGGTTTGCCGACCGGTGCGGTCAAAGGCGTGCTGAACATGCTCAAGAGTCTGCGCAAGCAGTACCCGGACAGTCCGTTCGCCGTGGTGTTCGACGCCAAGGGTGGGACTTTTCGCGATGACATGTACGCCGAATACAAAGCCAACCGTCCGAGCATGCCCGACGACATGCGCGTGCAAATCGAGCCGCTGCACCAGAGCGTGATCGCCCTGGGCTTTCCGCTGTTGTGCGTCGAAGGCGTCGAAGCCGATGACGTGATCGGCACGCTGGCCCGCAGCAGTGCGGCGGCCGACCGCCCGGTGGTGATCTCCACCGGCGACAAGGACATGGCGCAGCTGGTCGACGGCCACATTACCTTGGTCAATACCATGACCGGTAGCGCACTGGACGTGGAAGGCGTGAAGGAGAAATTCGGCGTCGCTCCCGAGCAGATCATCGATTACCTGGCACTCATGGGCGATTCTTCCGACAACATTCCGGGCGTTCCGGGCATTGGCCCGAAGACCGCTTCCGGCCTGTTGGTCGGCGTGAACGGCGGCCTGACCGAGCTCTATGCGCAACTCGACATCGTCCCGACCCTGCCGATTCGCGGGGCAAAAACCCTGCCGGCCAAGCTCGAAGAGCACAAGGAGATGGCGTTTCTCTCCTATCAACTGGCGACCATCAAGATCGACGTGCCGCTGGATATCGGCCTCGACGACCTGCAAATGGGCAAGCCGGATCACGACAAACTCGCCGAGCTCTATACCCTGCTGGAGTTCAAGAGCTGGTTCGAAGACAACCAGCGCGACGCCAAGCGTTCCGGCCAGGAAGTCGCCGCTCCGGTGGCTGAAGAAGCGGCCGTCGATACCGAACTCAAGTACACCACGATCCTCACCCAGGCTGATTTCGACCTGTGGCTGAAGAAGCTCAACGACGCCAAACTGATTGCCTTCGACACCGAAACCACCGGCATCGATGCGCAGCAGGCGCAATTGGTGGGCCTGTCTTTCGCTGTACAAGCCAACGAAGCGGCCTACATCCCGCTGACCCATTCCTACATGGGCGTGCCGGATCAGCTCGATCGCGACACCGTGCTGCGCGCGCTGAAGCCGATTTTGGAAGACCCGAGCAAACTCAAGGTTGGCCAGCACGCCAAGTTCGACATGAACATCCTGGCCAACTGCGCCATCGGTGGCGATCAGAGCTGCGGCATCACCGTCCAAGGCGTCGCTTTCGATACGATGCTCGAATCCTACGTGCTGGACTCCACCGCGACCCGTCACGACATGGACAGCCTGGCGCTCAAGTACCTGAATCACACCACTACCAGTTTTCAGGACATCGCCGGCAAAGGCGCCAAGCAACTGACCTTTGACCAGATCTCCCTGGAACTGGCCGGGCCTTACGCTGCCGAAGACGCCGACGTAACGCTGCGCCTGCATCAAACCCTGCAGGAAAAACTCAACGCTATCCCGAGCCTGAGCAAGGTCCTGAGCGAAATCGAAATGCCGTTGGTGCCGGTGCTGGCACGGATTGAACGCCAAGGCGCGCTGGTCGATGCCAACCTGCTGGGCATTCAGAGCGTTGAGCTGGGCGAGAAAATGGTCGCCCTCGAGCGCGAGGCGTTCGCCATTGCCGGGGAAGAATTCAACCTCGGTTCGCCGAAGCAATTGGGCGTGATCCTGTACGAAAAACTCGGCCTGCCAATCCTCAGCAAAACCGCCAAGGGCCAGGCATCCACCGCCGAAGCCGTGCTGGCGGAACTGGCCGAACAGGATTTCCCGCTGCCCAAAGTGCTGATGCAGTACCGCTCGATGAGCAAGCTGAAAAGTACCTACACCGATCGCCTGCCAGAGCAGATCAACCCGCGCACCGGACGGATTCACACCTCTTACCACCAAGCCGTAGCGGCAACCGGACGTTTGTCGTCCAGCGATCCAAACCTGCAGAACATTCCGATCCGCACTGCCGAAGGTCGTCGGATTCGTCAGGCGTTCGTCGCACCCAAAGGCTACAAGCTGCTGGCAGCGGACTATTCGCAAATCGAACTGCGAATCATGGCTCACCTGGCCAAGGACGAAGGTTTGCTGCACGCCTTCCGCAACGATCTGGACGTGCACAAGGCCACCGCCGCCGAAGTTTTCGGCGTTGAACTGGCGGAGGTCACCACTGATCAGCGTCGTAGTGCCAAGGCGATCAACTTCGGCTTGATCTACGGCATGAGCGCGTTTGGCCTGGCCAAACAGATTGGTGTTGATCGCAAGCAATCCCAGGCCTACATCGACCGTTACTTCGCCCGTTACCCAGGCGTGCTCGAGTACATGGAGCGCACCCGTGCCCAGGCCGCCGAACAAGGTTTCGTTGAAACCATCTTCGGTCGTCGCTTGTACCTGCCAGAAATCAACGCGAAAAACCCGGCCCTGCGCAAAGGTGCCGAACGCACGGCGATCAACGCCCCGATGCAAGGCACCGCGGCGGACATCATCAAGAAAGCCATGATTGCCGTGGATAGCTGGCTGACAGCATCAGGCCTCGACGCCAAAGTCATCCTGCAGGTGCACGATGAATTGGTGCTGGAAGTGCGTGAGGATTTGGTCGATCAGGTCCGCGATGAAATTCGCGTGCACATGAGCGATGCAGCGAAGCTTGATGTGCCGCTGTTGGTAGAGGTTGGTGTAGGAAATAACTGGGATGAGGCTCACTGAGCCGTCTGAAAAGGCGTTTTCCGCTGCGGCATAGTGCCGCGGCAGAACGACCGAAGGGCGCTTAGTTCGGAAAATTAGATGGCCTATTCCAAAGGCTTTTTAAAAAATTCTGAACTAATCTCCCGAATCGCCACTCAGAGTTACTGAATGGGTGGTGAAGCCCTTCGATGCTCCTAATGTTGTGTTAAGTGTTGGCAGATATCTGGACCCCGCCCTAGCGGTCCGGAACTTGAACCCCGGAACTTCCCCCTCCCCATAAGAAGTCCGGGGTTTTTTTTGCCCGCGATTTATTGCTCGGCAATCTCCGAGCCCTTGTCCGCGAGTTCCATCCAGCCTGCCAGTACAGTGTAGGCGTCTTCCAGCCCCATGCGTTTTGGCGCCGAGAACAGCTGGATGCTGATCGCATCACCCCAACCCTTGCGGATGTCTGTCTGAACTTTGAGCAGGACGTTTTTCGCCGCGCCGTAGGTCAGCTTGTCGGCTTTGGTCAGCAAAATGTGCATCGGCATGCCGCTGGCGACAGCCCAGTCGAGCATCAGCAGGTCGAAGTCGGTCATTGGATGACGGATGTCCATCATCAAAATCAGACCCTTCAAACTCTCCCGACCACCCAGATAGGCTTCCAGGTGACGCTGCCAGTGCAGCTTCAACGGGATAGGTACTTTCGCGTAACCGTACCCCGGCAGGTCGACCAGACGACGATCATCGTCTAGCTTGAAGAAGTTCAAGAGCTGCGTGCGACCCGGAGTTTTCGAGGTCCGCGCAAGGCTGGCGTGCGTCAGGGTGTTCAGCGCACTGGACTTGCCGGCGTTGGAACGCCCGGCGAAGGCCACTTCAAAGCCTTCGTCGTCGGGACATTGATCGACTTTGGCAGCGCTGAGCATGAAGGTGGACTGTTGGCACAGGCCGAGGATGGGGTTCTTGAGTTGCATGGGATTTCCGATGTGGGCGGCGCCGGGAATGGACGCGGCGAGCAGTGTCGTTTCCGTTTCAGTGACGCCAGTATATAATGCCGCAGATTTTGTGTGCGCTTTGTCCCAGCGTAGGATGAAGTTCACGAGAGCCATTGACCTTGATTGCGCACTAGAACGCAGAACGCTCTCAACCCTGAAAAGGTCGTTTTATGACGAAATGGCTGCTAGCTGCCGGTGTCTTGATGCCGCTTTACAGCGCTCAGGCTACACAGGATCCGGAAGCTGTGTACAACCGTGTTTGTGGTGCCTGTCATTCCGGCCAACTACCCATGGCGCCCAAAAAGGGCGATCAGGATGCTTGGACGCCGAGGTTGGCGAAAGGTATGGAGACGCTGGTGCAACACGTGACCCAGGGTTTCAAAGCGATGCCGCCGCGTGGTTTGTGCATGGACTGCAGTGCCGAGGATTACCAAGCAATCATCCAGTGGATGAGCGAGTGATCCCGGTCCATAACTCTTTAACCCTTAGCCGTAGTTGGATTAGCTGATGAACAAATTGATCGTGAGTCTGCTGTTGACCGTGGGGATCTCCGGCATTGCCCATGCTGCAGGTGATGCGACTGCTGGTCAGGCGAAAGCCGCAGTATGTGGCGCCTGTCATGGCCCGGATGGCAACAGTATGGCGCCTAACTTTCCGAAACTGGCAGGCCAGGGCGAGCGTTATCTGAACAAGCAGCTACACGACATCAAGTCCGGCAAACGCACGGTACTGGAAATGACCGGCCTGCTGACCAACCTGAGCGATCAGGACCTGGCCGATATCGCCGCCTACTTCGCCAGTCAGAAAGGCAGCGTTGGCGCCGCCGACCCGAAAGTCGTTTCTCGCGGTGAAGCACTGTTCCGCGGCGGCGATCTGGCCAAGGGTCTGCCAGCCTGCACTGGTTGCCACTCGCCAAATGGTGCGGGTAACGCAGCCGCCGGCTTCCCACACCTGGGCGGCCAGCACGCTCAATACATCGCCAAGCAACTGACCGACTTCCGCAAGGAAGAAGCCGGCCGCACCAACGATGGCGACACCAAGCCGATGCAGAGCATCTCCAAAAAGCTGAGCGACGAAGATATCGCAGCGGTGTCCAGCTACATTCAAGGTCTGCACTAAGGCCGGCGAATCGGGCGTCGCGCGAGGTTTACATCTCCTGCAACGTTAACGCTCTATTAATCCGTCGCAGCAAGTATAAAAAGGGTGGCTTAGGCCGCCCTTTTTTGTGGCCGCTGCCGTTACACTACAGAACTCAAGCCCGCCAGGACCTGTCTGAAAACAGGTCGCGCGAGGCGACCAAAATTGTCCAGGAGTAAAGCATGCGTAATCTGATCATCAGCGCCGCACTCGTCGCTGCCAGCCTGTTCGGCATGACTGCCCAAGCCGCCGAAGCACCTGCCGCCCCTTATGTTGAACTGACCAATCAGGTTCCGGTTGCCGTGCCTGGCAAGATCGAAGTGGTGGAGCTGTTCTGGTACGGCTGCCCGCACTGCTACTCGTTTGAGCCGGTGATCAATCCTTGGGTTGAGAAATTGCCTTCCGATGTGAACTTCGTGCGCATTCCTGCCATGTTCGGCGGCCCATGGGACGCACACGGCCAAATGTTCCTGACCCTTGAAGCCATGGGCGTTGAGCACAAGGTTCACACGGCGGTTTTCGAAGCTATCCAGAAAGAACATAAAAAACTGACCACTCCAGAAGAGATGGCAGAATTCCTGGCTACCCAAGGCGTCGACAAAGACAAGTTCCTGGCCACCTTCAACTCCTTCGCCATCAAAGGCAAAGTCGCCCAGGCCAAAGAGCTTGCGAAGAAGTATGAAATCTCCGGCGTACCGACCTTGATCGTCAACGGCAAGTATCGCTTTGACGTGGGCTCTGCCGGCGGCGCCCAACAAGCGCTGCAACTGGCCGACAAACTGGTCGACCAAGAGCGAGCGGCTAACAAGGCTGCTGCCAACTAAGCGCGGGCCCCGCCATGCGCCGCTGGGGTACTGAACGCGTCGTTGGCCTGCATGATCCGCGGGTCAACGAACATCACCTGGAATCGACGGGGTTGCCCGCGGACAGCCGTCTGCGCTTGCTCAGTTTCAATATCCAGGTCGGCATCAGTACCGAGCGCTATCATCACTACCTGACCCGGGGCTGGCAGCATCTGTTGCCGCACACCGGGCGTGCCGACAATCTGCAAAAGATCGGTAATCTGCTGGGCGACTTCGATCTGGTCGCCTTGCAGGAAGCCGATGGCGGCAGCCTGCGATCAGGCTACGTCAACCAGGTCGAACACCTGGCCCAGCTCGGCGCATTCCCCTACTGGTATCAACAACTCAATCGCAATCTCGGACGCCTCGGCCAGCACAGCAATGGTGTGCTCAGCCGCCTGCGCCCGTGGGCGATCGAAGATCATCCGCTACCGGGGCCCAAGGGTCGCGGGGCGATTCTGGTGCGCTTTGGCGAAGGTCCTGAGGCGCTGGTGGTGGTCATGATGCACCTGGCGCTGGGCGCTCGCGCCCGTACCATGCAACTGGCTTACATCCGCGAGTTGATCGGCGGCTATAAACACCAGGTGCTGATGGGCGACATGAATACCCATGCCAGTGACTTGCTGCAAAACTCCCCGTTGCGTGACCTCGGCCTGCTCGCGCCGCAACTGGAAGCGACGTTCCCTAGCTGGCGCCCGCAGCGCTGTCTAGACCATATTCTGCTGAGCCCCACCCTGACCCTTGAAAAGGTCGAGGTGCTGGCACAACCCATTTCCGATCACCTGCCGGTCGCGGTAGAGATTCGTCTGCCGGGTTCGCTCACGGCTGATGCATTGCCCGCGTTGAGTCCTGCCCCTCGCGGATCCCATGAATGAGCGACGAAGCACAGCGCTGGAAAGAGAAATACCTCAAAAGCATCGAACAACAGGAAAAGCTCGAACGTCGATGGGACGCCCGGCTCGACCTGCTGCGTCGTGGCCTGGTGCGCAGCACGCTGGCAGCCGAGGGCACCGACCGCGTTGTTGACCAATGCATGAAGGAAATGCGTGAAGTCGTGCGCTCCGACGACATGGACGCCGGCCTGGCCGCCCTGCTTCCGCGGCTGGAAAAAGCTGTACTCGACTCCGAACAACGCCGGGAAACCCGGGTTAATCAGACCAGCGCTGCATTGACCGCGCTGGTCTCGCAACTGCAAACATTACCGCTGCCCCGCGAAGTAAGCCGGCCGCTGAAAAACTTCGCCAAGCATCTGGATGCAAGAGTCGGGCAGGCGCGCGAAATTCCGCTGCTGCTCAGCGAACTGAGCGGCTTACAAGGCAAAGCCCTGAATCAGCTTGAAAACGCGGCAGAACCCGGCCGCCCTGGTTTGCTGCAGCGACTGTTTGGCAGCCGTGAAACGGATGAAACGGCATTACAGGTTGCCTCCGGCACCTTCCCGACGCCCGCCCCGCAGCCAGCCGAAGCGGTTGCTGTGCCTCATGCCGAGACACCACAGGTAACTGTCAATCTCGCGCCAGAGATCGATAAGCCGCAAGTGGCGGTCGCACACGTTGCCGCGCCCGCTACTGCATCCGAGCCACCGACGATCGAGGCTCCGTCCGCAGCAGCGCCTTCTCCTGCAGTTGTAGCGTTTGTCCCGCCGGTGCTTGAGCCGGAGCAAGCACCCGCCCAGACTCCAGAGACGCAACCGGACATAGAACATCCAGAAGAACCCGCTCCATCAATCATCGAGCCAGAAATACAGGCTCAACCGGCAATCAATCCCGACGAACTGACCCCGGTGGTCTATCTCGACAGCCTGCCGTTGCCCCCGGCCATGGCCGAGGTGTTGGCCGCCGTAGACACTGAACAATCCGAGCAGGATGTTCTCTACGCCCTGCCGGACTCACCCGAGCCGTCCTACAGCTCGGTGGCCAAGCACATCGAAGACACGTTACTGGGCCTGCTCGACGACCTGACGCTGCCCGAGCGTCATCGGCCGCAAGCCGAAGCGATGCGTGATCGTCTGCAAAACGGTTTGAATTGGTACGAACTGCTGCCAATCCTCGACGATCTGGCAACCTTGATGCTGGCAATCACCGACAGTGGCCAGCATGAGTTCGAAGCCTACTTGCAACAGCTAAACGAACGCCTCGAGTCGTTCCAAAGCAACTTGCAAGCCGCCAGCGAAGGCCATGCCGACAACCGTTCCGCCGCACGCGAGATGGACACACAGATCCGCGAGCAGGTCGACGGCTTGCAGAGCAGCATGCAGGAAGCCGCCGACCTGGACGATCTCAAGCACGTCCTGGAAAACCATCTGGAAGGCCTGCTCGGCACCATGGACCAGCACCAGAAGCAGCGTAACGAGCGCGAGCAGGAAGTCGCAGCCCGCCTCCATGGCCTGGCCGAACGCGTTGCGCACATGGAGCAGGAAGCCCTTGGCTACCGCGAGCATCTTGAAGAACAGCGTCAGAAGGCGTTGATCGACCCGCTGACCGGTCTGCCTAACCGGGCAGCCTGGAGCGAACGGCTGGATCACGAAATCAACCAATGGCAGCAACACGGCAACACCCTGTTGCTGGCAATGCTCGACCTCGACCATTTCAAACGCATTAACGATAACTATGGTCACCTGGCGGGCGACAAAGTACTGAAAATCATCGCCAGCGTGCTAAGCAAGCGCCTGCGCGGGACGGATTTCATTGCCCGGTTCGGCGGTGAGGAGTTTGTCCTGCTGATGCCAGACACAGTGCCAACTGCTGGTGCAAAACTGCTGGAAAAGCTGCGCGCCTCGATCGAAGCCTGCCCTTTCCACTTCAAGGGTGAGCCAGTAACCATCACCATTTCCATGGGCCTGACTGCATTCAAACCCGGCGAACATAGCGATCTTGTCCTTAAAAGAGCCGATCAGGCTCTATATCGGGCGAAACATGCCGGCCGCAACCAAGTGGCACTGGGCTGACGGTCAATTGTTCCATTTTGTTTAAAACTTCGCGTTGGCCTTCTGCGCGCAAGGCAGTACGTTACACTGTTGCATTACTGCCTTGCGTGTATTGCCATCTGCCATGAAATACTTAGCTCTCATCGTGTCGCTGATTCTGTTGGCCGGTTGTGCCAGCGGCCCCCGGTTTGACACTAGTCACCCTTCAGCCAATTACGACAGCCGCATTCAGTTCGTGGTGGTGCACTACACCTCCGCGTCACTGGAGCGCTCGTTGCAACTGCTGACCCACGGCGAGGTCAGCAGCCACTATCTGATTGGCGACGACAAAAACGCCACTATCTATAAGCTGATGGATGAAAATCTGCGGTCCTGGCATGCCGGGGAAAGCGAATGGGAAGGTCGGACCTGGTTGAACTCCAGCTCCATCGGCATCGAAATCGTCAATCCGGGCTTCAAAGTCATCCCGACAGGGCGTCTCTGGTACCCCTATAGCGAAGCCCAGGTCCAGTCCTTGATCATCCTGCTCAAAGACATCAGCAAGCGGTACTCCATCAGCCCCCACAACATCATCGGCCATAGCGACATCGCACCGCTGCGCAAGCTGGATCCGGGGCCGATGTTTCCCTGGAAACGCCTGGCTGCCGAAGGCCTGGGAATCTGGCCGAACGAGCAGGCCGTAACGCGTCAGCAAGTAAAGTTCGAAGTACAGCTGCCAACCATCAGCTGGTTTCAGGCACAGCTGGCCCGCGCGGGTTATCCCACGCCGCAAACCGGCGAACTGGATGTTGCGACACGTCATGTGGTTGCGGCCTTCCAGATGCACTTCCGACCGTCACGTTTCGATGGCACCCCGGATGCGCAAACCGCGGCGCTTCTACAAGTCTTGAACCAGACAAAATAATGACGCCCGCCCGACGGTCAGGGCTTTTTTCCAAGCAGCAGCTATAACTCATTGGTAATTCTTCGGATATTCCCTATGCCTGCTGCTCGAGAGACACTACGTAGTTGGTTCTTTCGCCCTTGGTTTTTGGCGATACTGGCTGCTGCCTTGAGCGCGACACTCCTGATGGCCGGCAGCCTGTTCGTGGCCATGCATCAAGTCGAGCAGAGCGAAAGTGAAGAAATGAATGCCCAGGGCGAGCGCTTCCTTGCTCGCCTGGAGCAACTTTTCGGGCAGTTGCGTGAAAGCCTCGACGACCTGGAAGCCCAGCCGTTACGCGGCTGCGATGACGAAATGATCGCGACCTTGCAACAGGTCAGCTTCAATTACCGTTTCGTTTACGAAGCCGCTTATATGGACGCCTCGCGGATCTGTTCCAACCGCCCCCGCCAGGAAGGGCTGTCGATGATAAGGCCGCCAGACATCAAGGGGCCGACCTACAGCTACTGGCTGAACACCACCACCGAACCCGATGAAAACCGTGCCGCGCTGATGCTCGGGCGCGGCAATTTTCGTGTCGCGACGTCTCGCGGGCATTTGACCGACATGGTCGACTTGCCACCGGGAAGCAGTCTGCTGGTGGTGCTCGACCACGGTACGCGCGCGATTCCGGTATTGGGTGTCTCGCAGGCCTGGCCACCCACCGAACCCTGGCCCCCGAAAAGCCTCGACGCGCTACAAGTGACGCATTCCCGCTTGATTTACCGCATGCCCACCAACAATCCGGAATACCAATTGGTGCTGATCAGCCCGCGCACCGGCATGCATGTGCCCGCAGTCTGGTGGTGGTTGCTGCCGGCCAGCCTGGCACTCGCCTTATGCGTGGGTTTTCTGGTGCTTTTGCTGGTGCGCCAGCGACAGTCGCTGGACGCCGAACTGAGTGGCGCCATACGACGAGGCGAATTGCAGGTGCTGTATCAACCGATCTTCGACCTCGACAGCCGTAACTGTGTCGGGGCAGAAGCCTTGCTGCGCTGGCGAAGGCCGGATGGCACCCTGACCAGCCCCGACCTGTTTATTCCGATGGCGGAGAACACCGGCCAGATTCGCCAGATGACCGACTTCGTCCTGCAACGCCTGCTTGAGCAGCTGGGTCAATTGTTGCGGGCCAATCCGCAACTGTACATCTCGGTCAACCTGGCGGCCTGCGACGTCATGGTGCCGCGTATCGGTCAGGTAATGGCGCGACTGCTGACCTTGCACCGCGTCGCGGCAAAGCAAATTGCCTTTGAGGTCACCGAGCGGGGATTGATCGATGTCGTGGTAGCCCGGGAAAACCTGCAAGCCTTGCGGGATGTCGGGCATCAAGTGCTGATTGATGACTTTGGCACCGGCTATTGCAGCCTCGCCTATCTGCAAACCCTGCCAGTCGATTGCCTGAAGATCGACAAGGCGTTTATCGATGCGCTGGGTCATGACGCTGCAAGTAGCGGTGTCGCCCCCCATATCATTCACATGGCCCAGGCCCTGCAACTCAAGGTGATTGCCGAAGGCATCGAACTTGAATCCCAGGCGGCGCTTCTGAGCAGTGAGGGCGTGAAGTTCGGTCAGGGTTGGCTATTTGCCCATGCGTTGAGTGCGGTGCAGTTCATCGAGCTGATTACCCGTGGTCGCCGATTGGCTGCCCGACGTCTCGATGACGAAGCCTGAAGCGGCTGCGGCTTATACCGACAACGCCATATAGAACTGAGTGCCCTGCCCTGGCCGCGAATAAACACCCATCCGACCGCCGTGCAACTGCACGATTTCCTTGCACAGCGCCAGACCGAGCCCGGCACCGCCCTTCTTGCGACCCACCTGTACAAAGGGTTCGAAAATCCGCCCCTGCTGGCCATAGGCAATGCCTTCGCCGTTGTCCTCGACGCTGATAATCACTCGCTCCCCATGGCGTCGAGCCTGCAAACGTATATGCCCGCCGGAAGCGGTGTGGCGCAACGCGTTGTCGATCAGGTTATCGAGCACCCGGTCCAGCTGCGGCTGATCGGCCTGCAATCGCGGCAATGGCCCTTGCACTTCCACCAGCAGGTCGATGCCCTGCTCTTCTGATGGGCCGGCAAAACGTTCCCGGGCCTGCTCCAGCAAATCCTCGATGGAGCACGGCGCCAACGTGAGTTTCTGCAATCCGTTCTGGTAGCGGGAGAAGTTCAGCAGGTCGTTGATCAACTGCATCAAGCGCTGCATCTCTTCATTCACGGTGTCCAGCAGATCAGCTTCACGCGAGTCCTTGGCAAAGTGCGCGCGCTCGCGAAACAGGCCGAACGCCATGTGCATCCCGGTAACCGGCGTTCGCAATTCATGAGAGGCGCGCAGCACGAACTCGCTGCGCACCCGCTCAAACGCCCGCTGTTCGGTGACGTCATGCAGCACCATCACGGCGCCGAGAATATGACCCTGTGTATGGCTGACCGGCGTCAGGCTAAAGGTCAGCAACCGCGACTCACCGTCGACCTCGATACTCAGGTCCTCAGGCGCCCGCTCCAGGGTGCCGCCGCGCAGCACCAGTTGCAGCTGATCATCGAGTTCGGGACGCTCAAGCGCCGTACCCAGACCTTGACCGAGACGATCACTGTCCCAACCCAACTGACGCTGCGCCACTGGGTTGAGGTGTTCCAAATGACCATCGCGATCAATCATCAACAGCCCATCGTCGATGCTGTCGAGCACGGCCTGCAAACGCTGCTGGCCTGCGAGCAGTTCATCGACATTGGTGGCCTGATGCTCACGCAGGGCCTCGGCCATGATCCCGAAGCGCTTGGTCAGCTGGTTCATTTCCACGGCCGAGGAAATCGGTAGCGTCACTTCGAAATTGCCTTGGCCGATGTTGTCCGCCGCCTGGGCCAGGGCCTCGATCGGTTCACCAAAACGTCGAGCGATAGCGTGGGCGGTGACGAAGCCGATGATCAGCACCGCCAGCCCCACCAGCCCGAGCAGGCCGGCAACCAACAGCGCCCTCTCCCGAGTCTGCCGTTCGGTGGCATTGATGTTATCCAGCGCACGCTGTTGCTCGACGATCAAACCATTGCGCAGCGCATTGAATTTTTCGGTGAGTTCCTTGTTGCCACTCAACACCTGCGTCGAGTCATGTGACAGGTCGTACGCCTGTAGAAAGCTCAGGTAGTCAGTCTTGGCCTGTTCGAAACCATGCTGGCGCTCATCACCAGCCTGGGCATGGACAATGCCTTCATCAAGCAACTGAAAATAATGCTGCTTGGACGCCTCGAACGCTGCAGGATCCGGCTTCTCGCTGAGCATGATCATCAGCTGATCGCCCAAGGTCTGACGCAATTTCAGTCCCAGGTCGAGCGTGACGAAATTATTGCGAATCAGCGCTTCCTGGGAACTCGCCATCTGCATCACGCTGACCAGCCCGAGCAACAGCCCAAGCAGCGCCACGGTGATCAGCGCGGAAATACTCAGGAACAGCCGCGTGCGCAACTTCATCGCCAGTCTCATCGGAGACTGCTCACAGGTTGTACTGCTTGCGTTTTCGGTACAACGTCGAGGCATCGATCCCCAGGGTCTTGGCGGCCTGGTCCAGCGTATCTGCAGTGGCGAGGACCGCTCCGATGTGGGCTTTTTCCAATTCATCCAGACTCAGCGCAGCGCCGATGCGAGGTGCGTTGTTGACCGGGGTTTCAGCCATGCCCAAGTGACTGATCTCGACCCGTTCCTGTGGACAAATGATGCTTGCCCGCTCCACAACGTTGCGCAGTTCGCGAATATTCCCCGGCCAGCGGTAGCCGAGCAGCGCTTCACGGGCTTCGTCACTGAAGCCCCGAGCCGGACGCGCGTATTCCTTGACGAAACGGGCCAGAAAACGATCGGCCAGGGTCAGAATATCTTCCCTGCGTTCGCGCAGTGGTGGCAGATGCAGGGTGATCACGTTCAGGCGGTAGAGCAAATCTTCACGGAAACGGCCGTCGCGCACCATGTCTTCGAGGTTCTGGTTAGTGGCCGCGAGGATGCGCACATCGGCGCGGCGGGTGACCGGGTCGCCCACCCGTTCGTATTCTTTATCCTGGATGAAACGCAGCAGTTTAGGCTGCAAAACCAACGGAAAATCGCCGATCTCGTCAAGAAACAGCGTCCCACCGTCGGCCTGATTGACACGACCCAAAGTACTTTCGCTGGCCCCGGTGAACGCGCCACGGCTGTGGCCGAAGAGCTCGCTTTCCATGAGTTCGGCGGTCAGGGACGGGCAGTTGATCGTGATGCAGGATTTCTTCGCGCGTTTGCTCCAGCCGTGAATGGCCTGGGACAGCTCGCCTTTACCGGTACCTGACTCGCCGAGAATCAAAATATTGGCATCGGTGTTGGCCACCTGGCGGGCGGTTTCGAGCACGACTTTCATCGCCGGGCTGTGAGAGTCCAGGCCATCCTTGGGTTTGCGCACTTCGCCTTCAAGGGCTTCCAGACGTGCCGACAGTTGCCGCACTTCCAGTTGCTTGGCGGTGGCCAGGCGCAATTGGTCGGGGCTGCAAGGCTTGACCAGATAGTCGGCGGCACCGGCCTGAATGGCATCCACGGCAGTATCCACGGCCGAATGAGCGGTGACGATCACCACCCTCATCCACGGCGCCTGAATGCGCATTTGGGCCAGCACATCGAGGCCATTGTCTTCACCCAGACGCAGGTCGAGGAAGCACAGGTCGAAGACTTGGCGCTGAAGCAGTGCATCAGCCTGGGCGGCGCTGTTGGCAGTAGCGACGCTGTAGCCTTCATCTTCGAGGCAATAACGGAAAGTACGCAGGATGGCGGACTCATCGTCCACCAGCAGAATGCGGCCTTGATGCTCAGTGGCTGATTCCATTTTCCTACGCTCCTTAATGAATGATCTTGGTTAGTCCCGGAAAAATCGGGCAAGTTGCATGGTTGATTCTGGTCGATTCCAGCCACAGCAGCGTAGCTCTCTCCGCACCCTACGGCTAATCGCCTGATTTTGTTGTTTTTTTATCAGATAGCCGGTGCTCAGGCGATTACCGGTGTCCCCTTGTGACATCCACGCCCTCCTCGCAATTCAAAAATATTGAAAGTTCCTACGAACCCATCGTGCATTACGCACGACCTCAAAAGGACCATCGTGCAGGATGCGTCCGATCCGAATTCGACATCATTCATAACCGATTGATTTTGTTGGTTTTTATTATCATGAAAAGCTGGCATGCAGACTGCAATGGTCTGAGTAACCAGGGCATTTAGACGTCGCCCCAACAAGATCACCACATTGTGGGAGGAGCTTCAGGATGAGTCGCCAACGTGCCGCCCAGTTGCGTATCTCGCCACTGCATATCCAGCAAGGTCTGTTTGCTGTTCTGGCGCTATTAATCACCTTGATCGGCGGCCAGCAGTTTCAGCGTTGGGAGCAGAGCCAGCAGCAAGAAGCGCCACGCTTGTCGATTCAGCACCCGACCCAAACCCATTTCAGTGCGGCCAGCAGTAACCAGGCTGACAGCCCCCCAATGCGAATGATGGACGTCGACCAGGCTCAGCCTGTGGATGAGATGCCTCGCCAGGAACGTTGGGTGTTCTAGACACATGAACTTGGCGCGTTCGATGCGCCGGGAATAGCACCACAAGCAACACCTCTAAATAGAAGCGTAAGGAGAATCACCATGTTGAGCTGGGCAATCACATTCTTGATCATTGCCATCATCGCTGCGGTACTGGGCTTCGGTGGTATCGCGGGCACCGCCACGGGTATCGCCAAGATTCTCTTTGTCGTGTTCCTGGTGATGTTCATTGCTTCCTTCTTCTTTGGCCGTCGCGGTCGAGGGTGAATATGCGCGTTTTTGTTAAAGACACTGGCAGCCGCCCTGCGTCTGGGCGGCCGTGCCATGGAAGAAAGATCCACACCGGTACTGAATTCGTAACATGAAAGAAGCAGCATGGCTTCTTTCCACTGCGCTACCCGAGGACGGTAGTCGCATGATCAAGGGGCCGGGACGTTCTGCCTGTTTCAGGGGCGGAGTGACCTACGGGTACAGGGAGTACCTGCGCAAGGGCCGGGTCAGGCAGAAGCTGCGACGCAAGTTCGCCGGTCACTCATGGATCGACGGACTTGCGAAGAGCTTCCTCAGCGCAAAACATTGACCTAGAGCGTTCTGCTCGCCTCTTCAGCTAATCCCTCGCAAAACCATTTCGCGGTGTTTCTTTGGTGACCGTATATCGAGAAAACTGCGACTCAAAGTCCGAGAATTTTCGCGCTTAAACGTAGGCTTTTTCCTAAGTTTTAGCCTTCATTCCCTTGTTCAAAAAACAACCAACCTCCTCTGCGATGGCCGGTTCACGGCACTTATGCCTGCCGAAATGTCGTATTCGAACCGGTTGGGACGCGAGTTTCAGTTAAAAAAGCTCATGCCGATTCGGCATAGGGTAGGCGTTTACGGCATTAGACGTCGCTTCCTTGCATCTGAATAGTTGCGCCTTTTTTCGCCTGCCAGAGAGCCGATAACAAGCGCTCCGGGGCACCTTATACGGGGGTAGATGCACAAGACTTTTTCGCCACAAGCGTTCCAGTTCTTGCATCTGCCTGAGTCAAACGCAAGTAAGGGTAAAGATATGAAGAAGGCAAAGCTTAGCCTCGCCTGGCAGATCCTCATCGGTCTGGTATTGGGGATTGCAATCGGTGCGCTGCTCAACCATTTCAGTGCCGAAAAGGCCTGGTGGGTCAGCAACGTCCTGCAACCGGCAGGCGATATCTTTATCCGTCTGATCAAGATGATTGTGATCCCGATCGTGATCTCCTCCTTGATCGTCGGTATTGCAGGCGTCGGTGACGCGAAGAAGCTCGGGCGTATCGGCCTCAAAACCATCCTTTATTTCGAGATCGTTACCACCATCGCCATCGTGGTCGGTCTGGTGTTGGCCAACGTGTTCCATCCGGGCACCGGCATCGACATGAGCACCCTGGGTACTGTGGATATTTCCAAGTACCAGGCCACTGCCGCCGAGGTTCAGCATGAACATGCGTTCATCCAGACCATCCTCAACCTGATCCCATCGAACATCTTCGCGGCCATGGCCCGCGGCGAGATGCTGCCGATCATCTTCTTCTCCGTATTGTTCGGCCTCGGTCTGTCGAGCCTGCAATCGGACCTGCGCGAGCCGCTGGTGAAGATGTTCCAGGGCGTGTCGGAAAGCATGTTCAAAGTCACTCACATGATCATGAACTACGCCCCGATCGGCGTTTTCGCACTGATCGCGGTGACCGTGGCCAACTTCGGCTTCGCCTCCCTGTTGCCGCTGGCCAAACTGGTGATCCTGGTTTACGTCGCCATCGCCTTCTTCGCCTTCGTGGTGCTGGGCCTGATCGCTCGCCTGTTCGGCTTCTCGGTGATCAAGCTGATGCGCATCTTCAAGGATGAGCTGGTGCTGGCCTACTCCACCGCCAGTTCCGAAACCGTGCTGCCGCGCGTGATCGAGAAAATGGAAGCCTACGGCGCTCCGAAAGCCATTTGCAGCTTCGTGGTCCCGACCGGCTACTCGTTCAACCTCGACGGTTCGACCCTGTACCAGAGCATCGCGGCAATCTTCATTGCCCAGCTCTACGGCATCGACCTGTCCATCAGCCAGCAATTGCTGCTGGTGCTGACCCTGATGGTCACCTCCAAAGGCATCGCCGGCGTACCGGGTGTGTCCTTTGTGGTGCTGCTGGCCACCTTGGGCAGCGTGGGTATTCCACTCGAAGGCCTGGCGTTCATCGCCGGTGTCGACCGCATCATGGACATGGCCCGTACCGCACTGAACGTGATCGGCAATGCCCTGGCCGTGCTGGTCATCTCCCGCTGGGAAGGCATGTACGACGACGCCAAGGGCCAGCGCTACTGGAACTCCCTGCCGCACTGGCGCAGCAAGGAAAAGTTGCCGGTGGGTGAAGTCTCCAGCAACTGATCACGCCCCCTGTAGGAGCAAGGCTTGCCCGCGATGAACGATGATGCGGTATAGCTGATAGACCGCGGCGCCCGCATCGCGAGCAAGCTTTGCTCCTACAAGAAGAGCCAAAACAAACCCCGGAGAAATCCGGGGTTTGTCGTTTCTGGCTACCCCGCTATCATTCGCCGCATTCTTCGGGGGATTTGACTGATGCTTAATGGCCTGTGGCTTGGCTTCTTCATCGTGGCTGCCGTTTCGGCACTGGCGCAATGGCTGATCGGCGGTAACGCCGGGATCTTCGCGGCGATGGTGGAAAGCATTTTCGCCATGGCCAAGTTGTCGGTCGAAGTCATGGTCCTGTTGTTCGGCACCCTGACGCTCTGGCTGGGATTTCTGCGGATTGCCGAGAAGGCCGGGATCGTCGAGTGGCTGGCCAAAGCGCTGGGCCCGTTGTTCCTGCGGCTGATGCCGGGAGTGCCGGCCGGGCATCCAGCCATCGGCCTGATCACGCTGAACTTCGCCGCCAACGGCCTGGGCCTGGACAACGCCGCCACGCCGATCGGCCTTAAAGCCATGAAGGCGCTGCAAGAGCTCAACCCCAGCGACACCATCGCCAGCAACGCGCAGATCCTGTTCCTGGTGCTCAACGCCTCTTCCCTGACCCTGCTGCCGGTGACGATCTTCATGTACCGCGCCCAGCAAGGTGCGCCCGATCCGACCCTGGTGTTCCTGCCAATCCTGCTCGCCACCAGTTGCTCGACATTGGTCGGCCTGCTGTCGGTGGCGTTCATGCAGCGTCTGCGCCTGTGGGACCCGGTGGTGCTCGCGTACCTGATTCCCGGTGCCCTCGCCCTCGGTGCCTTCATGGCGCTGCTGGCGACGCTCTCAGCGACCGCTCTGGCCAGCCTGTCATCGATCCTCGGCAACGTGACGCTGTTCGGGCTGATCATGTTGTTTCTGGTGATCGGCGCATTACGCAAAGTGAAGGTCTACGAAGCATTCGTCGAAGGCGCCAAAGAAGGCTTCGACGTGGCCAAGAACCTGCTGCCGTATCTGGTGGCGATGCTGTGCGCCGTCGGCGTGCTGCGGGCATCCGGAGCGCTGGACTTTGGCCTGGACGGGATTCGGCATCTGGTGGAATGGGCCGGTTGGGACACGCGCTTTGTCGATGCGCTGCCGACGGCCATGGTCAAACCGTTCTCCGGCAGTGCCGCGCGGGCGATGCTGATCGAAACCATGAAAACGTCTGGGGTGGACAGCTTCCCGGCGCTGGTGGCGGCGACGATTCAGGGCAGTACCGAAACGACGTTCTATGTATTGGCGGTTTACTTTGGTGCGGTGGGGATCCAGCGGGCGCGGCATGCGGTGGGATGTGCGTTGCTGGCGGAGCTTGCCGGTGTTCTCGGCGCGATCGGCGTCTGTTACTGGTTCTTCGGTTAACCGAGATCCCTTGTGGGAGCGAGCTTGCTCGCGATAGCGGTGTATCAGTCGACATGAATGTTGGCTGTTACTCAGTCATCGCGAGCAAGCTCGCTCCCACATTTGTTTTACGTCGACTTCAGGGTCTGAGCGGCGGCGCGACTTTCTGCCCTTGCTCCACCGCCCAAGCCACCACCTGCGCCGTCAGTTGATCACTGGCCTGGCCAAACCCGGCCACCACCGCCGGCACCTTCACATCGCTCAACGGCTGGCGCACTTCAAAGCGGCGGCTGGCGAGAATTCGCTGGTCATAACCGCGCACCAGCAACGCATCCAGCCGCACGACAACGCTCGCGTTCGTTCCTTGGTATTCAGTCTGGAACGCCTGCAGGCTACCGCCCAGTTCAAGATCAGCCTGGAAATTGCTGTCGTCGGTGCTCAGCAATGAAACCCGTCCATCACGCTGGAAACCATCCAACAGACGATTGCGCAGCAACACCGGTGCCGGGTCGCTCCAACGCGAAGCCTTGTAGCTGCTGATCAGATCACCCTGAGGGATCACGGCGATCTTCGGGCTGTTCAAGGCTTCGCTGGCCTGTGGCTTGGTCAGGCGTAGCGACCAGCGTTGCGGCGTCCCGTGGCTGGCCGATGCGCTGCTTTGGGCCGAAGGCAACCGATAGACATCGGACGGCTCGGACTTGGGCAGGATCGAGCAGGCGCTGAGCACAATGAAGCTGGCGAGGAGGGCGAGGTGAGTCAGCTTCATGGCGTGAACTCCTTGTTCTTGTCATTGCCCAGCAAATAACCGGCGGGGTTGGCTTCCAGACGCTGGGAAATAGCCCGCAAAGACGTCAGGGTGTCGCGCAGTTCACGCACCGCCGGGGCCAGGCCATTGAGGCCTTGCATGCCGCTGTTGAGCGAATCCTGATTGGTCGTGAGCAACGTATTGATGGTCGCGCTGCTCTGTTCCAGCGACTTCATCGCCTGCTCGGCGCTGCCGAACATCTGCTTGCCTTGATCGTTGAGCATGCCATTGGCGTTGCGCATCAGCGCCGACGTCTGTTCCAGCATGGCGCCGGCCTGTTTGCCGACCGAGGCCAGTTGCTGCATCGCCTGGCGAATATCGCCGCGCTGGTCGGCGATGGTGCCGGTGGTTTGTTCCAGATGCTCAAGGGTCTTGCTGATGCGCTCGACGTTCTCCGAAGAAAACATCTGATTGGCGTTGTGCATCAGCATGTTTACACCGGCCACCAGGTCGCCGCTGTCATTCAGCAAACGGGCGATGGGCGAGGGCGATGCAATAATGGTCGGTAAGTTACCGTCCTTGCCCTTGAGCTTCGGACTTTGCGGTGTACCACCGCTGAGCTGAATGATCGAGGTGCCGGTGATCCCGGTCAGCGCCAATATGGCCCGGGTGTCCTCCTTGATCGGCGTATCACCGCCCAGACGAATCCGCGCCAATACCCGGCGCGGGTCTTTTGGGTCCAGGCGCAGGGTCACCACGTCGCCGACCTTGATCCCGCTGTACTGCACGGCGCTGCCCTTGGACAGGCCGCTGACCGCCTCGTTGAAGACGATTTCGTAATCCTTGAACTCGGTGTCGACGCTGGACTTGGCCAGCCACAAGCCGAAGAGCAGGGCGCCCGCCACCACAATCACGGTGAACAGGCCGATCAATACATGATGGGCTCGGGTTTCCATGTCAGACCTCCTTAAGCTGTTGAGCTGCGGTCAGCGCCGCGCGGCCGCGAGGGCCATGGAAGTATTCGTGAATCCACGGATCGTCGGTTTCCGACACCTTGTCGATGGCGTCCGCCACCAGCACTTTCTTTTGCGCCAGCACCGCCACGCGGTCGGTGATGGTGTAGAGCGTGTCGAGGTCGTGGGTGACCAGAAAAACACTCAGGCCCAACGCATCGCGCAGGGTCAGGATCAACTGATCGAACGCCGCCGCGCCAATCGGATCGAGGCCGGCGGTGGGTTCGTCGAGAAACAGGATGTCCGGGTCCAGCGCCAACGCCCGGGCCAGCGCCGCGCGCTTGATCATGCCGCCGGACAGCGAAGCGGGGTACTTGTCGGCCGCCGACAGAGGCAACCCGGCCAAGGCCATTTTCACTGCCGCCAGGTGTTCGGCATCCTCTCGGCTCAAACCGGCATGCTCGATCAGGGGCAGGGCGACGTTCTCGGTGACCGTCAGCGAAGAGAACAGGGCGCCTTTCTGGAACAGCACGCCGAAGCGTCGTTCGACCTTTGAGCGCTCGTGTTCGGACAACGTCGGCAGGTTTTTGCCAAAGACCTTCACCACACCGTCGCTGGGCTGGCGCAAGCCGACAATGCTGCGCAACAGCACCGATTTACCGCTGCCAGAACCGCCGACCACGGCGAGGATTTCGCCCTTGTACAAATCCAGATTGAGGTTCTCATGCACGCTCTGACTGCCGAAACGATTGCACAGACCGCGGACTTCGATCACCGCCTCGGAGGGCGCTCGGGGTAGACGACTCACCAGCCCATCTCCATGAAAAACAGCGCAGCCACGGCGTCGAGCACGATCACCACGAAAATAGACTGGACCACGCTCGACGTGGTGTGCGCGCCGACGGACTCGGCGCTGCCACTGACCTTGAAGCCTTCGAGACAGCCGATCGCCGCGATCAGAAACGCGAAGATCGGCGCTTTGACGATCCCCACCAAAAAGTGCTGAACACCGATGTCGGTTTGCAGCAGCGACAGGAACATCGCCGGCGAAATATCCAGCGCCACCGCGCAAACCACACCGCCGCCGACGATCCCCGAAAGCATCGCCAGAAAGGTCAGCATCGGCAGCGCGACCAGCAGGGCCAAGACTCGCGGCACCACCAACAGCTCCATCGGGTCGAGGCCCAAGGTGCGAATAGCGTCGATCTCTTCGTTGGCTTTCATCGAGCCGATCTGCGCGGTGAACGCACTGGCGGTGCGGCCGGCCATCAGGATTGCGGTCAGCAACACACCGAATTCGCGCAGGAAGGAGAACGCCACCAGGTCCACGGTGAAAATACTCGCGCCGAAACTCGCCAACACCGTCGCGCCGAGAAACGCCACCACGGCGCCCACCAGAAAGGTCAGCAGGGCAACGATGGGCGCGGCGTCGAGGCCGGTCTGTTCGATGTGCGCCACCATCGGCGTGAGGCGCCAACGCTTGGGGCGAAACAGACCACGGGCGATGGTTTCGAGAATCAGGCCGACGAAACCCAGCAGTTGCAGGGTGTCCTGCCAGACCGTGTCGACCGCGCGGCCGATGCGGGTCAGCAGTTGAATGCCAACGCTGATTTCCGGCTCCTTGATCGGTACGCAGAAGTCGGTCAGCGAGCAATAGACGGTCTGCAACAAGGCACGGTCGGCCGAGGACAATGTGCAATCGGGATGCTCGGCGGATCGGCCCAAACGCTCGGACCCGAGCAACTCCACCAGCAGCGACGCGCCGGCGGTGTCGAGCGCGCCGAGGCCGTTGAGGTCGATGTGAGTGCTGTCGTCGTATTGGCCGCGGAGCTTTTCGCTCAGGTGCTTGAGATCGGCGTAATGGGCAAGCGTCCAGTCACCCGTGACCCGCAACTGAGCAGGGGAGTGAGAGGTGTCCAGTCGGGCACTGCCGGGCATTGTGCTGCTGGTCATAAGCTCCGTGCTTTATCGGCTATTACGCAGCTCTACGTAATAGCACGAACGGGTTACTTTGCGGCAGTCGCAGGCTTGTTGTCCTTTACCACGAAGCGCAACACACCAATGACCTGGCCATCTTCGGTCAACACCCGAACCTGCCATTTACCCGCGGGGTTGCCGGGGAAATTCTGTTTGTGGGTCCAGGCCCGATAACCTTCCTTGCGCCCGCCATGGATGTCCAGAGGGATGCGATCGACCTCTTTGCCGTTGAACTGCCACACGTGATAAATCCGCTCATCCAGACCACGCGGGGCGTTGATCGCGGTGTAGGCGTACAGCCCGTCACCACGGATCTGGTCGGCGCTGACTTCTTCCAGACTCTTGCCAGGTGTGCGGTCCTGCATTTGCGTGCTGATCGCCACGTCGGTCATCCACAGGGTCGCCGGCGGCACCCAGGATCGCAGCACCCAACCGAGCGCGCCGATGCCCAGCGTGATACTGAGAATCGCCAAGGCGTTGCGCACGGTACGAATCGGGAAGATCGACGCCAGACTCGGGAACGACAGCACGACGGCGGTGCCCAGGGCCAGTTTGAAACTCTGAGCGGTGGTCAGGTGCAGGATGACGGGCAGGGCGGTCAGCAGTGCAGCGAACAGCGTCAGGGTATGCAGTGCCAGGAACGCCCAGCGCCGGGGGGCCAGCCATTTGTAGTAGAGCGGGTCGATGATGGAAATCAGCGCGGCGATGCCCAGCAGACCGGTGAAGAACAGCTGGCCGCTGTTCCAGGTGGTGGTGATAAAAAAGAACGGCAGGACAAAGAACAGGCTTTCCTGGTGGATCATCTGCGTGGCGTAGCGCAGCAGAGGTTTGGGGATTTCGCGTTTGAAGATCCTGGCGAACAGCTTGGTGAGGCTGTTTTCCAGCATCAGCCAGATCCAGCTGATCAGCATGATGGTGGTGATCCAGGTCGCCAGACCTTGCTGGCGATCCACCAGAATGAAACTGCCGACCCCGGAAATGAAACCACCGAGCGCAATGACCCCTGGGTAGCGCTTTATCAATTCCAGGATGCGCTGGACGTATAGGGTCAGAGTAGGCATTCGGCGGTTCGCAATAGTCGTGGGAAAAATCCTCGACAGGGTAACCGCCGAGGGTCGGGCATGGCGAGGGGCTGTGATCCGATCACAAAACCCCTGTAGCAGCTGCCGAAGGCTGCGTTCGGCTGCGAAGCAGTCGTAAACCATTCAACGCGGTCCATCAGGTATATCTGACGTAACGGATTTGCGACTGCTGCGCAGCCGAACGCAGGCTGCGCCAGCTGCTACACGGTTCGCGGTGTCCTTCGATGCAAGCGCCAACCCATCAGCATCAATACGATGAGCCCCAGCACCCCGGCAATCGCCCACATAAACTGATCATCACTGATCAACGGCTTTTCGATCCGCAGGTAGCCCGGCTGCATGAGCAATTCACGCATGGCCTTGTTTGCTTCCTCCAGTGTCACCCCTTGCAGTTCCTTGGCCGGGTTGGCGAAACGGCCGTCCTCGTAGTCCCCAAGGGCACTCCAGTAATAATCGGCCAACGCGCTGTTGCCTTGCACGGCCCAGGCCTGGCGGGCGATGGCGGCCTGCTTGAGGCGGTTGAAGGTGCGGGCATTGAGACCGTCCCTGAGCAACCCGGCCTTCAGATCATCCAGCACCTGTTCGGCCTCGGGCACGTCATCGCGTTCAACGTCGGCGTTCAGGCTCATGAAGCCCACACCGCCAAACACCTCGCGCTCGGCCGAAGGCCCGTAGGACAAGCCATGGGCCAGGCGCAATTGGCGGTAGAGCGCCCAGTCCAGATAGTCCTTGAGCAAGTCGAAGGTTTCGTCGTGCTGATCTTCCAGCACCGGCTCCGGCACCAGCCAATGCAACTTGGCACTGCCGCCGACAAAACCGTGACTCAGGGTGCGCTCATGGGCGGCACTGGCCTGGATGGCTGGCAAGGGCGGGTGATCGGTCGGGTCGACCGCTTCAAGCGCGCCATAAGACCGTTCCAGATAGGCCGGCAGCAACCGGTCAAGGTCGCCGACGACGATCAGGGTCATGTTGTTGGGCGCGTACCAGGCCTTGCGTACCTGTTCCAGCTGATCGCGGGCCAGGTAATCAACCTCAGGCCGCTCGGGGCATTTGAGGCCCAGTTCCACCGCCAGTTGATTACTCGCCGTGTGGCCAAGATCCTGGCGATCCAGCCAGCGTTGCAGGTGCGAGTAATGGCCGCCGTCTTCGCGCTCGACCACTTGTTTGGCGGTGTTGATGGCGTTGTCGTCGATTCGGGTCTGGGTCAGCAGCGCCAGCAGCAGGTCGAGGACCTTGCGCTGGTTTTTCGCCGGGGCTTCGATGACGAACGTCGTGTCGGCATTGCTAGTGTAGGCGTTCCACTCACCACCCAGGGCCTGCATGCGTTCTTCCAGCCCGCCTTCGCCAGTGGCGTCGATGCCGCTGAACAGCAAGTGTTCAAGCAGGTGCGGCAGCTCCTTGTCGGCGCAGCTGAAATCATCGATGCCGACGCCGACCACCAGACGAATCGCCACATGCCCGCGCTCCGTGCCGGGTTTGAGCATTAATTGCAGGCCATTGGGCAGCGTATAGCCCTCGACCTGAAAGCGATCCAGGGCAAATGAAGGGAGTGAACCAAGCAACAGACAGGCGAACAACAGACAACGCATAACGAGTTTCCATACGGCCAGCGTAAGTTCAACAGACTTCATGCAACTGTGGACGTTCAGGGTGAATGAGTGATGTCAGCGAATTCGTCGACCGCCAGGGCACCGGTGTCGGAAGTTTCCAGCACCACATAGGCGCTGCTGCAAAACAGCGAATTCAGACGCTTCATGTCGGCAATCAACTCCAGGTGCAACGAACTGGTTTCGATACTCTGCACGATCTTACGTTGCAATCGGCTGACGTGAGCATGGGCCAGGCGCCGTTCCTGTGCGCGAAAGCGACGTTTCTCACGCAATAACTGGCGGGCACTTTCCTTATCGGCACTGAGGAACACCGACAACCCCAGGCGCAGGTTGGATATCAACTGAATGTGCAGCCCCGCCAACTCTTCCAGGCCGACCTCGGAAAAAGACCGGCGCTGTGAGGTTTTCTGCTGCTGAACCTTGCGCAGCATGCGTTCGATGAGGTCGCTGGCCAGTTTAAGGTTGATCGCCAGCTCGATGATTTCCGCCCAACGACGGCTGTCCTGCTCACTGAGGTCTTCGCGGGGCATTTGCGCCAGATACAGTTTGATCGCACCGTAGAGCGATTCCACATCATCGGTCAGGCGCCGCATTTCCTGGGTAACGGCGGTTTGCTTGCCGTTCAGCACGTCGAGCATGGCCTCGAGCATGTTGTCGATCAGGTCGCCGATACGCAGGGTTTCCCGGGCGGCATTGGCCAGAGCCAGGCTGGGCGTGACCAACGCCGTCGGATCAAGATGCCGCGGTTTGGCAGTGCCGTTGACTTGCGGGCGCTCCGGCAGCACCCACGCACAGAACCTGGCCATCGGTCCGACACTCGGCAGCAAGATCAGGCAGCGCGCAGTGTTGTAGAGCAGGTGAAAGCCGATGACCATTTCTTGAGGGCTGAAGTCCAGGCTGTCGATCCAGTGCACCAACGGGTCGAGTACCGGGATGATCAGCAACAGGCCGATCAACTTGTACAGCAAGCTGCCCAACGCCACCTGGCGGCCGGCGGCGTTCTGCATGCTGGTGCTGAGGAAGGCGAGGATGCCGCTGCCGATGTTGGCGCCGATCACCAGGCCGATGGCCACGGGCAGGCTGATCACTGCGGCGCCGGCCAGGGTCGCGGTCAGCAGGACGGCGGCTAGGCTGGAGTAGGAAACCATTGCGAACAACGCGCCGACCAGGGCATCCAGCAGGATGTCGCCGGTCAGCGAGGCGAAAATTACCTTCACGCCTTGGGCCTGGGTAATCGGCGCGGCAGCCTCGACGATCAGTTGCAGCGCCAGAATGATCAGCCCCAGGCCGATGCTGACCCGGCCCATCTGGCCCAGTCGGGTCTGTTTGCGCGACAGGAAGAAAATCACCCCAAGAAAAATCAGCAGCGGTGACAGCCATGACAGGTCGAAGGTCAGCACCCGCGCCATCAGCGCGGTACCGACGTCGGCCCCGAGCATGGTCGCAAGGGCCGGGGTCAGCGCCATCAGGCCCTGACCGACAAAGGAGGTGACGAGCATGGCGGTGGCGTTGCTGCTCTGGACCATCGCTGTCACGACGATCCCCGAGATGAACGCCAGCCAGCGCTTGGACATGTTCCGGCCAATCACATGGCGCAGGTTGGAACCGTAGACCCGCAGGATGCCGGTTCGGACGATGTGCGTGCCCCAAATCAACAAGGCCACGGCAGATAACAAATTGAGCAGGGTGAGCATGCAGGCCCCCTGTGGTGGTAGCGCCCCAAAGGGGCAAGTTGACGGTGCCGCGCGTTCTTCTACGTTCTGTACTTAAGCTGTAGTTGGCTAACGGTCTACGCGCCAGCATCGCACAGCTAAAGAAGCGATTGAAACAAAACTGTCATAAAAACAGCTTGATGCAGATATGAAAAAGGGGCCCGAAGGCCCCTTTGTCATCACATGGCATTCGGGTTACTGACCCGGAATGTCCTTGCGCAGTTTCACCGGGTCCTGCTGCTTGCGCTTTTTCGCCATCGCGGTGCGCATCTTGATGTTGATCGCTTCCACCGCCAGCGAGAACGCCATGGCGAAGTAGACGTAGCCTTTTGGCACGTGAACGTCGAGGGATTCAGCAATCAGCACGGTACCGACTATCAACAGGAACGACAGCGCCAGCATCTTCAGCGACGGGTGCTTGTCGATGAACTCGCTGATGGTGCCGGAAGCCCACATCATCACCAGCACGGCAACGACGATCGCCGCGACCATGACCGGTACGTGGGACACCATGCCCACGGCGGTGATGACCGAGTCCAGCGAGAACACGATGTCGATGATCGCGATCTGAATGATGGTGTAGAGGAAGTTGCCACCCTTGCCGCCCGGTTCCTCATTGGTTTCGTCTTCACCTTCCAGCGCGTGGTACATCTCTTGCGAGCTCTTCCACAGCAGGAACAGACCACCGAAGAACAGGATCAGGTCACGCCCGGAAATACCCTGGCCGAACACTTCGAACAGGTCGGCGGTAAGGCGCATGACCCAAGTGATCGACAGCAGCAACAGGATCCGCGTGACCATGGCCAGCGCCAGGCCGAAAATCCGGGTGCGCTGTTGCATGTGCTTGGGCATGCGGCTGACCAGGATCGAAATCATGATGATGTTATCGATACCCAGGACGATTTCCAGGGCGGTCAGGGTGAAGAAGGCAACCCAGATTTCAGGGTTGGTCAGCCATTCCATGTGTATTCCTTTGTGCGAGTGTTAAACCACGAAGGGCCCAGGCTTCAAACAACAAAGCCTGGACCCGTCATGGTGAGTCTTGGGCTTATAGAGTGCTGAACAGCGGAAAAATCCCCATCAGCAAAGCGGCGACCAGTATGCACATGCAAACCAGCACTGCCCACTTCAGGGTGAAACGCTGGTGATCACCGAAGTCGATACCGGCCAGGGCCACCAACAGATAGGTCGATGGTACCAGCGGGCTCAGCAAGTGGACGGGCTGACCGACGATCGAGGCACGTGCCATTTCAACCGCGGTTATACCGTAATGACTGGCTGCTTCGGCAAGTACTGGTAACACGCCGTAATAAAATGCGTCGTTCGACATGAAGAACGTGAACGGCATGCTCACCAACGCGGTGATTACGGCCAGGTACGGACCGAGGAAATCAGGGATCACCGCCAACAGGCTTTTCGACATGGCATCGACCATGCCGGTGCCCGACAGGATACCGGTGAAGATACCGGCCGCGAAGATCAAACCGACCACCGCCAGCACGCTACCTGCGTGGGCCGCGACGCGGTCTTTCTGCTGTTGCAGGCACGGGTAGTTGACGATCATCGCGATGCTGAACGCCACCATGAACAGCACCGGCAGCGGCAACAGACCGGCAACCAGGGTGCACATCAGGGCCAGGGTCAGGGCGCCGTTGAACCAGATCAACTTCGGACGACGGGCATCCGGGAATTGCGAAACGGTGATTTCACTGTGGTCGATTTCATCGCCCACCAGGTGCAGCTCACCCAGGCGCGCACGTTCACGCTTACCGTAGAAGTAGGCAATCGCGAGGATGGCCAGCACCCCGAAAGCCATCGCCGGAATCATCGGTACGAAGATGTCGGACGGGTCCACATGCAGCGCACTGGCCGCACGAGCGGTCGGGCCGCCCCATGGTGTCATGTTCATCACGCCACCGGCGAGGATGATCAGGCCGGCCATGATCCGCGGGCTCATGCCGATACGGGCGTAGAGCGGCAGCATGGCGGCCACGCAGATCATATAAGTGGTCGCGCCGTCACCATCGAGGGAGACGACGAGCGCCAGTACGGCGGTGCCGACCGAAACTTTCAACGGGTCGCCCTTGACCAGTTTGAGGATCTTGCGCACGGCCGGGTCGAACAGGCCGGAATCGATCATCAGGGCGAAGTACAGAATGGCGAACATCAGCATCACACCGGTCGGTGCGAGCTTGGTGATGCCTTCGAGCATCATCGGGCCGATCTTCGGCGCAAAACCACCGAACAGCGCGAACAGGATCGGGATGATGATCAGAGCGATCAGCGCTGAAAGGCGCTTGGTCATGATCAGGAACATGAACGTGATGACCATGGCAAAGCCAAGGAAAGTCAGCATGGGAATACTCCAGGCATAGCGCGGCTAGGGAATGGGCGAACCGGGTGGGTCAGCGCAGAACGGGAAGCACGAGGCGTATGGGCGGAGTGACAGCGAAGTGGCGGGTAGCAGAGGACATCAGGATCACCATTGTTGTTGTTAAATGGGCTGTGCGAGCGATAAAACACTGGCATTGGCCGACCGGTCTGTTGCCGGTAGTGGGGGCGATCCTAATCGGGGAAGCTTTCACCCAGCTTTCGCGGATGAAAGCATTGACCAGATGTGCAACCGGTCGTCGGACGGGCTCAAAGTCCCTGAATACGGGACAGGAGGTAAAAACATGGCCGAAATTCATACGGGCGGATGCCATTGCGGACATCTGCGCTATCAATTCAGCGGGTCTTTGCACGACATCGCCCACTGTCATTGTTCGATTTGCCGACGGGTCAGCGGCGGGATCGTGACCACCTGGATCACCGTGCCCGCGTCAGCCTTTGAATGGGTGAAAGGAACGCCCGCGCAGTACAACTCTTCACCACCCTGCGTACGGTATTTCTGCGGCAACTGTGGGGCGCAACTGGCGCTGATAACGCAGCTGAGCCCTGACAGCATCGACTTGACCATCGCCACCCTCGATCATCCCGAGCAGGCACCCGCCGAAAAACATATCTGGACTGACAACCGACTGCCCTGGCTGCATCTGGACGAACATTTGCCCGGCGAAGCCGAGGAACAGTTGTAAACTGATCAAAAAATAGACAGATCCAGTGACCGAATCGCGCCCATCCAGATGGCATGCTCGGTGTGGTCGAGTAGATCGTCGCCGGTGTCCGGGTGCAGGAACACCACCAAACCCTTGCGGTTGAGCGCAAGCCAGGGCAGCACGTCGCCGATGTATTGCGGCTCGAAAGCCAACTGGCAGCTCCAGTCCGGGTGCGGGCCCACCGGCCGTTCATGGACGCGCCCCATCCTCACTGGAAACAGTTGCGCCGCCTGCTCACACAAGGCTCGCGCCTGAGGAAGGGTACTGGCGTCGAAGTAGACATGGGCGTGGTAGCCCTTGATCCGCTGCATTTGAAACCCTCTGAACCGAGTCGAACCGGCGTTGTTTCCCACAGGTCACACGCCATAGAGATAGGAAGAACGGAGCACGGACATGAAAAATGCCGAAACCCCGGTGGTGAAAGTGGTGCTTTATGGTGCCATGAGTAGCCTGGGCAGTGCGCTGATGGCTGAAATGCTGCGGCGCCAACATGAAGTGATCGCGATTCTCGATGACCTGACGGCGCTCGCGCCGCGCCCGGGATTGCGGACCAAGACCGGCGATTTGTTCGACGCCAAGCGGGTCAAGCAGAGCGTCGCCGGTTGTTCGGCGGTGATCTGTCTGCTGGATGCACCCGGGTTGCCGATGAACAGCGAGCACGTGGAAAAATCCATCGTGCCCGGCCCGGTCGAGGAAGTGCTGGCGGTGGATGCGCTGATCGATGGCATGCAGGCCTCAGGGATTACCCGGCTGTTTCTGGTCGGAGATTTCGAGGTACTGGACGATCCGGAGATAGAAGATCGACTGCAACGCCACGCCGCCGAAGAAATCCGCGAAGCCCTGCAAAGCAGCACCTTACACTGGACGCTGATCAATGCGCCGCGCGGGGTGGCCGGGCTGACCATCGAGCACTTCAGCCACGTCAGCCGCAGCCTGGAGCCGGGCCTCGCCGAACCGCTTGAGCGGTTGAGCCGGGTGGCGGTCGGGATTGCCGATGAGTTGCGGTTGAACCTGCATGTCGGCGAACACGTGACCTTTGTCGCGACCGAGGCTATACAGCGATAGATGGCAGCGGCAGGCCATTCAACGATTGCGCACTGCTGGCCTGCTCAGCCATCAGCCAGTCCACAAACTGTTGAATCAGCGCACCACGCCGTTTCCGCTGGGGCAGGACCACGTAATAGCCGAGCCTGGAAATCACCGTTTCCGCAATCGGTCGACACAACAAACCTTGCGCCAGCAAGTTATCCACAAGGTGCCGCCACCCGATGGCCACGCCCTGGCCGCCAATCGCCGCTTGGATCAGCAACGTGTAATTGTCGAAGCGCAATTGCCCGGGCGCAGGTGCCGAAGCGATCCCCAACTCACGAAACACGCCGCTCCAGTCGAACCAGTTGCTGCTGTTTTCGCCTCGAAGGTGCAACAGCGGGAACTCGAGTAATGACTGGGCCGGCAAGGGCAGGGGACGGTCCTTCAACAGCAGCGGGCTGCACACCGGGAAGACTTCTTCGCTGAACAGCCAATGGCTTTCGCCCTGTTTGAATCGGCCATCACCAAACAACACCGCCACATCAATATCGGTGCGCAGCATGTTGAGGCTGCGTTCGCTGGTGACCAGGCTCACATCCACTTGAGGATTGGCGGCATGAAAGCGATGCAGGCGCGGCATCAACCAATACGCGGCGAAGGCGAAATCGGTGGCGACTTGCAACACTTCATGTTGATGCTGTGCGCTGATCGCGCTTAATCCTGCGTCGATGTTCTGCAATCCGAGCTGAACCTGCTCAAACAGGATCGTTCCGGCCTCGGTCAGTTCGATGCCACGATAGATCCGGTCGAACAGCCGCGTCCCGAGTTGCTCTTCCAACCGTTTGATCTGTTGGCTGATGGCCGGTTGCGTGGTGCCGAGCTCCACTGCAGCGGCGGTGAAGCTGCGCTGTCGGGCCGCCGCTTCAAAGGCGCGAAGCAAATCCAGAGACAAATCACCAAGGGCGTCATACATAAGCTGTGCTTATCCTAGTCATTGCCGCGCATGGGCTTTACCACAAACGGCATGGGCTACATGCTCGATCGCAGCACTCTCGCATAAATATTCACTATGGAATGCCGCGATCACATGAAGCGCAAGAATATTCTTTTCATCATGGCCGATCAGATGGCCGCGCCAATGTTGCCGTTCTACGGCCCTTCGCCCATCAAACTGCCCAATCTCAGCCGCCTCGCCGCCGAAGGCGTGGTGTTCGACGCCGCCTATTGCAACAGCCCACTGTGCGCGCCGTCGCGTTTTACCCTGGTCAGCGGTCAGTTGCCGAGCAAGATCGGCGCCTACGACAACGCGGCCGATTTCCCCGCCGACGTACCGACTTATGCCCACTACCTGCGTCGACTTGGCTACCGCACGGCGCTGTCGGGCAAGATGCATTTCTGCGGACCGGATCAGCTGCACGGCTATGAAGAACGCCTGACCAGCGACATCTACCCGGCCGATTACGGCTGGTCTGTGAACTGGGACGAGCCGGACGTGCGTCCAACCTGGTTTCACAACATGTCGTCGGTGCTGCAGGCCGGGCCGTGCGTACGCACCAATCAGCTGGATTTCGACGAAGAGGTGGTGTTCAAGGCCCAACAGTATTTGTTCGACCACATCCGTGAGGATGGCGATCAGCCGTTCTGCCTGACCGTTTCGATGACTCACCCACACGACCCGTACACCATTCCCAAAGCTTTCTGGGATATGTACGGCGACACCGACATCCCATTGCCTGAGACCCCGGCGCAGACAGAACTTGATCCGCACTCCCAACGTTTGCTCAAAGTTTACGACCTGTGGGACAAACCGCTGCCTGTGGATAAGATTCGCGATGCGCGCCGGGCGTACTTCGGTGCGTGCAGCTATATCGACAGCAACGTCGGCAAACTCCTGCAAACACTCGAGGAAACCGGCCTGATCGATGACACCATCATTGTCTTCTCCGGCGACCACGGCGACATGCTCGGCGAGCGTGGGCTCTGGTACAAAATGCACTGGTACGAAATGGCCGCCCGCGTTCCGCTGTTGATCAGTGCGCCGGGGCAATTCGGGGCTGGCCGGGTCAGCGCGGCGGTCTCCACTGCCGATCTGTTGCCGACCTTCGTGGAACTGGCCGGCGGTTCGCTGGAGCCGGGGCTGCCGCTGGATGGCCGCTCACTGGTCTCGCACTTGCAAGGGCAGGGCGGACATGACGAGGTGTTTGGCGAGTACATGGCTGAAGGCACGATCAGCCCGCTGATGATGATTCGCCGCGGCGCCTACAAATTCATCTACAGCGAAGACGACCCTTGCCTACTCTTCGATGTACACAACGACCCGCGCGAACTGGAAGAACTCAGTCAATCGCCACAACATCGAGCGCTTTTCGAAGATTTTCTCGCCGAAGCCCGGGCCAAATGGGATATCCCGGCGATCCACCAACAAGTGCTCGCCAGCCAACGGCGCCGACGTTTTGTCGCCGATGCATTAACCATCGGCAAGCTGAAGAGCTGGGATCACCAGCCGCTGGTGGACGCCAGTCAGCAGTACATGCGCAACCACATCGACCTCGACGATCTGGAGCGTAAAGCACGTTATCCACAACCCTGCCAAAACCAATAATGTTAAGGGGAATGCCATGCGTAGGTTATCCACAGCAATGACGGTCGGGCTTCTGGCTCTGGGCAGTGCATCGGCCTATGCCGATCAGAGTTGCGAGACGGTGAAAATGGCCGACCCTGGCTGGAGCGACATCGCCGCGACCAACGCCATCACCGGGTTTCTGCTGGACGGCATGGGCTACAAGGCCAAGGTCGACACGCTGGCGGTGCCGATCACCTTTGGCGGCTTGAAAGATGGCCAGGTCGATGTGTTTCTGGGTAACTGGATGCCGGCACAGCAGGGTTTCTACGACAAGTTCGTGGCCACCGGTGATGTCACGCAATTGGCGAAGAACCTCGATGGCACCGAATTCACCCTCGCCGTCCCGGATTATGTCTGGGACGCGGGAGTGCATGACTTTGCCGACCTGAACAAATACGCCGACAAGTTCGACAAGAAGATCTACGGCATCGGCTCCGGCGCTCCCGCCAACATCTCGTTGCAGGAAATCATCAAGAAGAACGACTTCGACATGGGCCAGTGGAAACTGGTCGAGTCCAGCGAGCAGGCAATGCTGGCGGAAGTGTCTCGCGCGGTGAAAAAACAGAAGTTCGTGACCTTCCTCGGCTGGACCCCGCACCCGATGAACGTGCAACTGAAAATGCATTACCTCAAGGGCGGCGAGAAGTACTTCGGCGATACCGGCAGCGTCCATACCCTGACCCGCAAAGGTTATGCACAGGCCTGCCCGAACGTCGGCAAACTGCTCACCAACCTGAGTTTCACCCAGGAAATGGAGAACAGCATCATGGCCGAGGTGGTGAACAAGAAGGTCAGCAATGCTGATGCGGCCAAGGCGTGGATCAAGGCTAATCCGGCGGTGCTGGATAAGTGGCTGGATGGGGTGAAGACAGTGGATGGGAAGGATGCGTTGGGGGCGGTGAAAGCCAAACTCTGAATCATCCTGTGGCGAGGGAGCTTGCTCCCGCTGGAGTGCGTAGCGCTCCCGATTCGGCAACTGCAGTTTGTCAGTCTCACCGAGTTGTCCAGACTTGCGACTGCTGCGCAGCCGAGCGGGAGCAAGCTCCCTCGCCACAATGATCTGCCCACTGTAGGCCAATGGTTTACCCTGACGATTTACCCCTTGCCGAGAGGACCCATGGCCTTTCCAAGCCGACATTCGCTCTTCCCCTTCCTCAGCTGGCTGCCCCGGCAAACCCGCGCCAGCGTCGGTCGTGACCTGATCGTCGGCCTCAGCGGTGCGATTCTCGCGTTGCCGCAATCCATTGCCTACGCGCTGATCGCCGGTCTCCCACCTGAATACGGTCTGTACGCGGCGATTATCCCGGTGCTGATCGCCTGTCTCTGGGGTTCTTCATGGCACTTGATCTGCGGGCCTACGGCGGCGATTTCTATTGTCTTGTACGCCAGCGTCAGTCCTCTGGCCGTTCCTGCGTCAGAGGACTACGTCACCCTGATCCTGTTGCTGACGCTGCTTGCCGGCATTTTCCAGTGGCTGCTCGGTTTGCTGCGCTTTGGCGCCTTGGTGAATTTCGTCTCGCACTCGGTGGTGCTGGGTTTCACCCTCGGCGCGGCGGTGGTGATTGCCATCGGCCAACTGCCGAATCTGCTGGGGCTGGAATTGCCCAACCAGGCAACAGCGCTGAACAGCTTGATGATGCTCTTCAGCCACCTCGGCGAAGTGGATAAACCGTCGCTAATGCTGGGCCTGGCGACGGTCGTCGTGGGCGTGATCCTGAAATTGCTCCTGCCGCGCTGGCCGACGCTATTGATCACTCTGGCGCTGAGCGGATTGCTGGTCTGGCTCTGGCCATCGATGTTCGGCCATGTGAAGTTGGTCAGCGCGTTTGTCGGGCGGCTGCCGCCCTTAAGCCCGCTGCCGCTGGATCTGGACCTGATTCTGCGCTTGCTACCCAGCGCGGTGGCGGTGGGCATGCTCGGGCTAGTCACCAGTCTGTCTATTGCCCGATCCTTGTCGGCCCGTTCCCAGCAGTTGCTCGACGCCAATCAGGAAGTCCGTGCCCAGGGTTTATCGAACATGGTCGGTGCGTTTTTTTCCGGCTCGCTGTCAGCCGGTTCCTTCACCCGCTCGGGCCTGAGCTACGAAGCGGGTGCCTGCTCGCCGATGGCCGGCGTTTTTTCGGCGGCGTGGGTGGCGCTGTTTGCCATCTTCGGCGCAAATTTGATCGCGCACATTCCGATCCCGGCCATGGCCGGCAGCATTCTGTTGATCGCCTGGGGGCTGGTGGATCATCGCGGCATTCGCGCGTTGCTGCGGGTCAGCCGCGCCGAGTTCCTGGTCATGGCGCTGACCTGTGTCGCCACGCTGCTGCTGGAATTGCAGACCGCGATCTACGCCGGGGTGCTGGCATCGCTGTTCTTCTACCTCAAACGCACCTCGCAACCGCGGGTCCAGCATTGGCGTGATGGGGATGAAGACATTCTACGGGTTGGCGGTTCGATCTTTTTTGGCGCCAGCCATTACCTGCAAGTACGCCTGCAGCGGATGCACGGCGCGCGTGTGGTGATCGAGGCGCAGCAGATCAACTTCATCGACTATTCAGGCGTGGAGATGTTGCACCAGGAAGCGCGACGGCTACTGCGCCAGGATCGCAGCCTGACCCTGCGGCGCGCGCGGCCGCAGGTGGTGGAAGAATTAAGGAAGCTGGAAGGGGCGGAGAAATGCCCGATCCGGTTCGAAGATTGAAAAGATCGCAGCCTTCGGCAGCTCCTACAGGGTGAACGCTTATCCCGTGTAGGAGCTGCCGAAGGCTGCGATCTTTTGATCTTAAAGCGCTAGCTGCCGGCGAAGTTCGGCGAGCACCGGTGCCGTATCCGGGCGCACGCCGCGCCACAGGAAGAAGGCTTCTGCCGCTTGTTCAGCGAGCATCCCCAAGCCATCCATCGACACCGCAGCGCCATGTTCACTGGCCCAGCGGCAGAACGACGTCGGCTCCTTGCCGTACATCATGTCGTAGCAAACCGTCTTACCCGGCTCGATCAAACTGCTGGCAATCGGTGGTACATCCCCTGACAGACTGGCGGACGTCGCATTGATGATCAGGTCCACCGACTCCTTCAACCAATCGAAACCACTGGCCGACACCGGCCCCAGGTCCGCGAACAATTCCGCCAACAGTTCGGCTTTTTCCACCGTGCGGTTGGCGATGATCACCGAGGCGGGTTGCTCGGCCAGCAACGGCTCCAGTGCACCGCGCACGGCGCCGCCAGCACCGAGCAGCAGGATGCGTTTGCCCTTGAGGCTGAAACCGGCGTTGACCGTCAGGTCCCGCACCAGTCCGGCGCCATCGGTGTTATCGCCCAGCAGGCTGCCATCGGCCAGTTTGCTCAACGTGTTCACCGCACCGGCGCGTTGCGCCCGCGCCGTCAGGCTGTTCGCCAGACGATAGGCCTCTTCCTTGAACGGCACCGTCACATTCGCCCCGCGACCTTCGAGGAAAAACGTCCGGGCGCACGTGGAAAAATCATCGAGGGGCGCCAGCAACGTGCTGTAGTCGAGTTTTTGAGCCGTCTGCTCGGCGAACAGACGGTGGATCAGCGGCGACTTGCTGTGGCCAATCGGGTTACCGAATACGACGTAACGATCCATCAGAATTCCTCGTTCAGGCCTTGGCCAACCAATCGCGGTCTTGCAGGAAGTACTCGGTCAGCCGTGCTTCTTCGCTGCCCGGCTCGGCTTTCCAGTCGTAGCTCCAGCGTACTTGCGGTGGCAGGGACATCAGGATCGACTCGGTACGCCCGCCCGATTGCAGACCGAACAGCGTGCCGCGGTCGTAGACCAAGTTGAATTCAACGTAGCGCCCACGGCGGAATTCCTGGAATTCACGCTGTTTGGCGGTAAACGCATCATTTTTGCGGCGCTGCACGATCGGCAGGTAGGCGTCGATGAACGCATCACCGATGGCGCGCATGAACGCGAAGCTGGTGTCGAAGTCCCACTCGTTCAAGTCATCGAAGAACAGGCCGCCGATGCCGCGCGGCTCGTGGCGGTGCTTGATATGGAAGTAGCTGTCACACCAGGCCTTGTAGCGCGAGTAAACATCCGGACCGAACGGCGCGCAGGCCTGCTCGGCGACGCGGTGCCAATGCACGCAGTCTTCTTCATTGCCGTAATAAGGCGTCAGGTCGAAGCCACCGCCGAACCACCAGACCGGTTCTTCGCCTTCTTTTTCAGCGATGAAAAAGCGCACGTTGGCGTGGGACGTCGGCACATATGGGTTGTGCGGGTGAATGACCAGCGACACGCCGAGTGCTTCGAAGCCACGACCGGCCAGCTCTGGCCGATGGGCGCTGGCGGACGGTGGGAGACCGCTGCCGAAGACGTGGGAAAAGTTGACGCCGCCCTTTTCGATGACCGCGCCGTTTTCGATCACCCGGGTGCGACCGCCACCGCCGGCAGGTCGGGTCCAGGCGTCTTCGACGAACTGCGTGCCGCCGTCTTCAGCTTCGAGGGCCGCGCAAATGCGGTCTTGCAGGTCGAGCAGGTAGGCTTTTACGGCCTCGGTGCGGGTCGTCATGTCATCACCTTGAATCGGGCAAAGCTACGCGGCGCTCCATTGGAGCAGGGGCCGGCGCAAATGGGCGCGTAGCATAACATCGCAGGTCGACCCGTCGCAGTTGACGAAGATCAAGGTTAGGAGTTCGATAGGGAGCTTCGCAAGACGACCCAAGGAGTAGGCAGATGGCTAAGCGTATCCAGTTCCGCACCCATGGCGGCCCTGAAGTACTCGAGTATGTCGATTACCAACCCGCCGAGCCCGGCCCGCAGCAAGTGCGCGTCACCAACAAAGCCATCGGCCTGAACTTCATCGACACCTATTTCCGCAGCGGCCTCTATGCACCACCAGCCTTGCCATCGGGCGTGGGTTCGGAAGGTGCGGGCGTGGTCGAGGCGGTGGGCAGTGAAGTCACCCGGTTCAAGGTCGGTGATCGCGTGGCGTACGGCAGCGGTCCATTGGGCGCCTACAGCGACGTTCACGTGTTGCCGGAAGCCAACCTGGTCCTTCTGCCGGACGCGATCAGCTTCGAACAGGCGGCCGGCGTAATGCTCAAGGGCCTGACCGTGCAGTACCTGCTGCGTCAGACGTATGAACTCAAGGGTGGCGAAACCATCCTGTTCCACGCTGCCGCTGGCGGCGTCGGTTCCCTGGCTTGCCAATGGGCCAAGGCCTTGGGCGTGAAGTTGATCGGCACGGTCAGCTCACCGGAGAAAGCCGCACTGGCCAAGGCCAACGGCGCTTGGGCGACCATCGATTACAGCCATGAAAACGTCGCACAGCGCGTACTGGAATTGACTGACGGGAAAAAAGTCCCGGTGGTGTACGACGGTGTCGGCAAAGACACGTGGCTGACTTCGCTTGATAGCACGGCGCCTCGCGGTCTGGTGGTGAGCTTCGGCAATGCGTCGGGCGCGGTAGACGGGGTGAACCTGGGAATTCTGTCGGCGAAGGGTTCGTTGTACGTCACCCGGCCTACGCTCGCGACTTACGCCAATAACGCCGAGAACCTGCAGCGTATGGCGGATGAGCTGTTTGAGATGATCATCAGTGGCAAGTTGAAGGTGGACATCAGCCAGAAGTATCCATTGGCCGAAGCGGCGAAGGCGCAGACCGAGTTGTCGGCACGGCGTACGACGGGTTCCACTGTTTTGTTGCCTTGAGGGCCTCATCGCGAGCAAGCTCGCTCCCACAGGTAGTACGCGATCCCCTGTGGGAGCGAGCTTGCTCGCGATGAACGATGACGCGGTCCTAATCCGGGCGCACAACCTTGCCGGTAGCCAGATCGCGAATCACGCTCGGATTCTTGCGCCCACCCAGATTCCCGCCCAACACGTAATCCACCTGCCCACGGAAATACTGCTCGACGCGAATCCGCGTCCGCGCCGCTGGCTGGCCCTGCGGGTTGGCCGACGTTGAAACCAACGGCCCGACCACCGCGCACAAATCCCGCACCAACGGATGATCGCTGACCCGCAATGCCACCGTTTCATGCACGCCGGTAATCCACTGCGGCAACATATTCTGATGCGGCACCAGCCAGGTGTTCGGCCCTGGCCACGTGCTGGCCATGCGATCCATCCACAATTCAGGAAAGTCTTCGAAGAGGAAGTCGAACTGGCGAATGTTGTCGGCCACCAGAATCAGCCCTTTCTCCATAGAACGACCCTTGATCGCCAGCAGACGATAGACCGCTTCTTCGTCCCACGGGTCGCAACCCAGGCCCCAGACAGCTTCGGTCGGATAGGCAATCACCGCCCCTGCGCGAATGGCTCGTGCGGCTTGTTGCACACGCCAACTGTTGACCATGAAAAAACTCTCCGGAATAAGGCTCTGCGCAGTTTACCGATCTTCCTTATAAAACCTAGCTCACCCGCGCAAACCAGCGCCCGCTTTCGCAGACCGCACGGCCGTCCATTTCCAGCTCCGTCAGCGCTGCCAGCACTTTCGGCAAGGCCCAGCCGCTGGTGACGGACAACGCTTCACTGGTATGGGGCGCCGCGTGAAGCAGCATGAGCAACGGATGTGTCACCGCTTGTGTCGCTGTGGATAACGGCAACTGCTGCCAGCCGCGCAACGCTTCGAGGATATGCTCGATGGTTTCCACCAGTACTGCGCCGTCGCGGATCAGCTGATGACAACCCTTTGCGCCCGGGTGATGAATCGACCCGGGAATCGCATACACCTCGCGCCCTTGTTCCGCCGCCAGCCTCGCGGTGATCAGTGAACCGCTGGCGACACTCGCCTCGACCACCAGCACACCCAGGGATAAACCGCTGATGATCCGATTGCGTCGGGGGAAGTTGCTGGCGGTCGGTCCGGCGTCCAACGGGAACTCTGAAAGCACTGCGCTGCCCGAGGCGATCATGGCATCTGCTAGCCTTCGATTGCGCTGTGGATAAAACTTTTCAAGTCCCGTGCCAAGTACACCGACCGTTCGCCCGCCCACGTCCAAAGCGGCTTGATGCGCGGCGGCATCAATGCCCAGCGCCAAACCGCTGGTAATGACAAAACCGGCGCCGGCCAAACTGCGGGAAAAGGCCGCGGCGGTGTCCATGCCCGGTCGCGACGCGCGACGGCTGCCGACCATCGCCAGTTGCGGTTTTTCCAGAATGCCGGGATCGCCCGCCACAAATAACAGCGGCGGCGCATCACTGATTTCCGCCAACAGTGCCGGATAGTCAGATTGGTCCCACATCAGTAAATGCTGGCCCGGACGCTCTAACCAGGCCAATGCATGGCTCGCGCCATCACGGATTTCACTGGAACGCCTGGCCTCCGCGCAAGCGAGGGGCAAACCCAGCGAACGCCAGGCACTGGCCGGTGCGCTGATAGCCTTGGACGCCGAGCCGAAGGCCTCAAGCAATTTCTTGAAACGCGCAGGACCGAGTTCCGGCAGGCGATGCAAACGTAAACGAGCTTCCAGTTCCGCAGGGGAAACCGGTGCAAAAGCAGACAGCGACATGGATCATCCTTGATCGTTATGAGCCCCGTTCAAACGGGAATAAGCTGTGGATAACTCTGTTGGTAACTTGTGGAGCCTGCTAAGGATTTCGCACCTTGTCCAGCACCGCCAGGGAGCGTGATGCGTTGAGCACCAGCCCGTAGCTGAGCTTGTCGTAGGTGCGGAAAACCATAAGCAGACCGGCGCGCTCATCCGGGATTTTCAGTGGCTGACCGGTGATCCGGTCACGTACGGTTTCGCCGGTTTTCATCACCACCAATACGTTGCCTTCGGCCAAGCCATCGCGCTGGCCCTTGTTCAGCGTGACCACATCCATCGCGCCAATTTGGGTCACCCCGCGCGGCACGTCGATGATCAACCCGTTGATCTCGGTTTTTGGCGCACTGGGCATGAAGGTCGAGTTGATCGAACGCTCTTCACCGCTGAACAAGCGGTCGCCGAGGCGAACTTCCTGAGTGGTGCGTTGCAACGCCAGGGTGGCTACGTCGCCTTCGGTGGCCACAATCTCGCCACCGCCGATGTCGTCGGCATTGATCCCCAAAAATTCTTTACTGACAGGATCGGTGTAGATCTTGCCCTGACGGAAGATGCCGTAAACCGGTTGGGCCGGATCGAAGTGGCCGCGAGCGAAGATTCGGTCACCGGTGCCACTGAGCACGCGTTCGGCATCGCCGGCAACGATATAAGGCGCCTTGTCGAAGTCCTCGACCTTGTCGACGATGCGGTTGCTCAGCAGAAAGCTGTTGATCGATTGCAGCGGAATGCTCGGGATCGCATCGGCAACCGGGCTGCTGCGGATGCGTGGCGACAGCTTGATGGTGCCCCGGGAAGCGCCGCGATTGAGGGTCAGGCGTGGCTGCCCGTTGACGTAGACCAGCGACAGCGAGTCGCCGGGGTAAATCAGATTGGGGTTTTCGATTTGTGGATTGGCCTGCCAGAGTTCCGGCCATTTCCACGGCTCACGAAGGTATTTCCCCGATATGTCCCAGAGTGTGTCACCCGATACCACGGTGTATTGCTGTGGAAAACCTTCCCTGAGTTGCACTTGCCCGTGCGCCAAACCGGCCGAGGCCAGAAGGAGCAAGGCGAGTAGTGATTTCCTCATGCGGTGAATCCCTTTATTATGTGCATTCGCGTAGAACGCCAGAGCCCTCGTGGCTCGCTCCCGACTCTTTACCAAAAAGAGAAGGAAGCTACGTTTTACAACGGTAGCCTGCATCTTCGGACCCGCCAGGCCATCGACCCGACATTACCTCAAACGTGCAGCAATTAAGCTTATGGCCATTTTAGACATCCTCGAATTCCCCGATTCGCGCCTGCGCACTATCGCCAAACCAGTGGCCGTAGTGGACGACGAAGTGCGTCAGTTGGTCGATGACATGTTTGAAACAATGTATGAAGCGCCAGGCATCGGCCTCGCCGCGACCCAGGTCAACGTGCACAAACGTATCGTCGTGATGGACCTCTCCGAAGACCGCAGCGAACCACGGGTGTTCATCAACCCCGAGTTCGAAACCCTGACCGACGAGATGGAGCAATATCAGGAAGGCTGCCTCTCGGTGCCGGGCTTCTACGAAAACGTCGATCGCCCACAGAAGGTCAAAATCAAGGCTCTGGACCGCGACGGCCAGCCTTACGAACTGATCGCCGAAGGCCTGCTCGCCGTGTGCATCCAGCATGAATGCGACCACCTGAACGGCAAATTGTTCGTCGACTACCTGTCCAATCTCAAACGCGACCGAATCAAGAAGAAACTGGAAAAGCTCCATCGCCAGAACGCTTGATGCCCTCCTTTCAAAGGCTTGCTGCGGCAAGCCTTTTTCTTTTGCGAGACCTTTTGAATGACTGAGCCACTGCGCATCGTCTTTGCCGGCACCCCGGAATTCGCCGCCGAACACCTCAAGGCCCTGCTCGACAGCCCTTACGAGATCGTCGCGGTCTACACCCAACCGGACCGTCCGGCGGGTCGCGGGCAAAAGTTGATGCCAAGCCCGGTCAAGCAGTTGGCTCTCGAGAACAACATCCCGGTGCTGCAACCGCCAACCCTGCGCAACGAAGACGCTCAGGCTGAACTGGCCGCGCTCAAGCCGGACTTGCTGGTGGTGGTCGCCTACGGCCTGATCCTGCCGCAAGTGGTGCTGGATATTCCGCGCCTGGGTTGCATCAACAGCCACGCCTCCTTGCTGCCACGCTGGCGCGGTGCGGCGCCGATCCAGCGCGCCGTTGAAGCGGGCGACAGCGAAAGCGGTGTGACCGTGATGCGCATGGAACTGGGCCTCGACACCGGACCGATGCTGCTGAAAGTCACCACACCGATCACCGGTGAAGACACCGGCGGCAGCCTCCACGACCGTCTGGCCGAAATGGGTCCGCCAGCCGTGATTCAGGCGATTGCCGGTCTCGCTGCGGGCACTTTGGAAGGCGAAGTGCAGGACGACAGCCTCGCCACTTATGCTCACAAATTGAACAAAGATGAGGCGCGCATCGACTGGAGCCGCCCGGCGGTTGAGCTGGAACGTCTGGTCCGCGCCTTCAATCCATGGCCGATCTGCCACAGCACGCTGAATGGCGAAGCATTGAAGGTGCTGGCTGCGAGCCTCGCTGAAGGGCAGGGCGCACCGGGGGAAATCCTCGGCGCCAGCAAGGATGGTTTGATCGTCGCCTGCGGTGAGCAGGCCCTGTGTCTGACTCGTCTGCAATTGCCCGGCGGCAAGGCGCTGAACTTCAGCGACTTGTTCAACAGCCGTCGTGAGAAATTCGCCGTCGGCACCGTTCTCGGTCAAGCGGCGGACGCTCAATGAATCCACGTCTGGCCGCCGCCAAGGCACTCGCTGCTGTTCTTAACGGAAAAGCCTCACTCAACAGTTCCCTGCCGACACAAATGGACAAGGTTGAAGACCGTGATCGCGGCTTCACCCAGGACCTGGCGTTCGGCACCGCTCGCTGGCAGCCGCGTTTGTCGGCGCTGGCGGCCAAGTTGCTGCAGAAACCGTTCAAGGCAGCCGACGCCGATGTTGAAGCGCTGTTGCTGGTCGGTCTCTACCAGTTGCTCTACACACGGGTTCCGGCCCATGCCGCCATCGGTGAAACCGTCGGTTGCGCCGAGAAGCTGAAAAAGCCCTGGGCCAAGGCCTTGCTCAACGCCGTGTTGCGCCGCGCCCAGCGTGAAAGTGAAGCGCTGCTGGCCGAGCTGGAACACGATCCAGTGGTGCGCACTGCCCACCCACGCTGGCTGCAAAAATCTCTGAAAGCCTTCTGGCCGGAGCAGTGGGAAGCCATTTGCGCGGCGAACAACGCGCATCCGCCGATGATCCTGCGGGTCAACCGTCGTCATCACAGCCGCGATGCTTACCTCGGGTTGCTGACCGCCGCCGGCGTCGCCGCCACGCCGTGCATTTACAGTCAGGACGGCATCATTCTCGACGCCGCTGCCGACGTGCGCAGCTTGCCGGGTTTCGCCGAAGGCTGGATCAGCGTGCAGGACGAAGCCGCGCAACTGGCCGCCGATCTGCTCGACCTGGCGCCGGGCCAACGGGTGCTGGACGCCTGCTGCGCACCGGGCGGCAAGACCTGCCACATCCTTGAAGCCGAGCCGGCACTCGCCGGCGTGGTAGCGGTGGACCTGGAAGCCAAGCGTTTGGTGCGAGTGCGGGAAAACCTCGCACGCCTGGGCCTGAGCGCCGAACTGATCGCCGCCGACGGCCGCGACACCGCCATCTGGTGGGATGGCAAACCGTTCCAGCGCATTCTGCTGGACGCGCCGTGCTCGGCCACCGGTGTGATTCGTCGTCACCCGGACATCAAGCTGACTCGCCAACCGGACGACATCGCCGCACTCGCGGTGCTTCAGGGCGAACTGCTCGATGCCATGTGGATAACGTTGGAGGTCGGCGGCATCCTGCTTTACGCCACCTGCTCGACGCTGCCGACCGAGAACACCGAAGTCATCGAAGCCTTCCTCGCTCGCACGCCGGGCGCCCGTGAACTGGACCTCGCCACGGCGGCCGGCATCAAGCAGCCACATGGCCGCCAATTGCTGGCCCAGGACGGCGGCCACGACGGGTTCTACTACGCCAAGCTGATCAAGATCGCCGCCGCGCGCGGTTAATGGGTTTTAAGGGAGTGACTGGATGAAAATCATCATCCTCGGCGCAGGGCAGGTCGGCGGTTCGCTGGCAGAACACTTGGCCAGCGAGGCCAACGACATTACCGTGGTCGACACCGACAGCGAACGCCTGCGCGACCTCGGCGATCGGCTGGACATCCGCACCGTGCAGGGCCGCGGCTCGCTGCCAACCGTGCTGCGCCAGGCCGGCGCGGACGACGCCGACATGCTGGTGGCGGTGACCAACAGCGACGAAACCAACATGGTGGCCTGCCAGGTTGCCCACACTCTGTTCCACACGCCGACCAAAATCGCCCGGGTTCGCGAAGCTGCCTACCTGACTCGCTCCGAGCTGTTCGATAACGAAGCGATTCCGGTGGACGTGCTGATCAGCCCGGAGCAAGTGGTCACCAATTACATCAAGCGCCTGATCCAGCATCCGGGCGCCTTGCAGGTGATCGACTTCGCCGAAGGCAAAGCCCAATTGGTGGCGGTCAAGGCGTACTACGGCGGCCCGCTGGTGGGCCAGCAGCTGCGACAGTTGCGTGAACACATGCCGAATGTCGAAACCCGCGTGGCGGCGATTTTCCGTCGTGATCGGCCGATCCTGCCGCAGGGCGATACGGTGATCGAGGCAGACGACGAAGTCTTTTTCATCGCCGCCAAGGCGAATATTCGCGCCGTGATGAGCGAAATGCGCCGTCTCGACGAGAGCTACAAGCGCATCGTCATCGCAGGCGGCGGGCAGATCGGTGAACGTCTGGCCGAAGCCATCGAAAGCCGTTACCAAGTGAAGATCATCGAGATGAACCCGGCGCGCTGCCGTCATCTCTCGGACACCCTCGACAGCACTGTAGTGTTGCAGGGCAGCGCCTCCGACCGCGACTTGCTGATGGAAGAGAACATCGCCGACGCTGACCTTTTCCTGGCCCTGACCAACGACGACGAAGCCAACATCATGTCGTCGCTGCTGGCCAAGCGCCTGGGTGCGAAGAAGGTGATGACCATCATCAACAACCCGGCCTACGTCGACCTGATCCAGGGCGGCGACATCGACATCGCCATCAGCCCTCAATTGGCGACCATCGGCACCTTGCTGGCCCACGTGCGCCGCGGCGACATCGTCAGCGTGCACTCATTGCGCCGGGGCGCGGCGGAAGCCATCGAGGCGATTGCCCACGGTGATGAGAGATCGAGTAAGGTCATCGGCAAGTCCATTGAGAACATTGGCCTGCCGCCGGGCACCACCATCGGCGCGATCATCCGCGACGAAGAGGTGATTATTGCCCACGACGACACAGTGATCGCGGCCGGCGACCATGTGATTCTGTTCCTTGTGGATAAGAAGCATATTCGGGATGTGGAGAAGTTGTTCCATGTGGGACTTAGCTTCTTCTGATCCGAGTTCTGTTGTGACGCGGAAGGCCTCATCGCGGGCAAGCCTTGCTCCTACAGGATTTTTTTCGTTCGGATGTTTTGTGTACGACGCGGACCTGTAGGAGCAAGGCTTGCCCGCGATGGCAATCTGGAAACCACCCATCACTCACAGGAAGTACCAATGATCGAATCCCTGGAAAAAATGCTCGCCAAGGGTGTGGATAACTCATTGCTGCGCTTCGGCCTTGGCAAGGGCTATCTGGATCTTGGGGAAAACGCCAAGGCCGCCGAGCATTTCCAGCGTTGCGTCGAATTCGATCCGAAGTATTCGGCGGCCTGGAAGCTATTGGGCAAGGCCCATCTGGGGCTGAAGGATTTCGCGTCCGCACGTCAGGCGTGGGAACAGGGTCTGGAAGCCGCTCGCGCCCATGGCGACAAGCAGGCCGAAAAGGAAATGACTGTGTTTCTGAAGAAGCTTGAGCGTCAGGCTCACTGATCAGAGATATCGCAGGCCAATGCCCTCGGCATCCACCAGCACCACTTCCATGCGCACCCGCGGCGCGCCTGTGGGTAAGTCCTGCACCTGACCGTACACCACCGCGCCCTTGGGCAAGGTCGACAGGCCCGGATGCTTGACGTAGACGCCTGTCGTCGACAGGTTACGCGTCTGACCGAGGCATTCGCCGAAGCTGTGGTGACTGATCTTGATGCGAAACGATTTGCGGTGTTCGGACATCTTCTGCGCCCTTTATGAACGTGTTGTGGATAACTGAGAAGCCAGATCAAAAGATCGCAGCCTTCGGCAGCTCCTACAGGTTATCCACAGATCATGCCAATCGACTCAGTACCAGCGTTCTTCACCCGGCGGACGCTTCTTGAAGCGCTTCATGCTCCACATGTACTGGCTCGGATACGCCCGCACATAGCGCTCGACCACCTGGCTCATGGCTGCGCAGGACGTCTCGGTATCGGTGCTGTACATGGCATCTGGCGCGGCTTCCAGGATCACTTTGTAACCCGAACCGTCCGGCAGACGTAGCGCATGCAGAAAAACGCCGACCGCTTTGCCGCCGGCGAGCATGTTCGGTACGAACTTGCTGGTCAGGGCCTGGGTAGCGAAGAACGGCACGAAGATCCCGGCAGATTCAGACGGTTCCGGGTCAGCGGGAATGCCCACTGCACCACCTTTGCGCACTTCCTTGATAACACTGAGGATGCCTTCCTTGGTGGAAGCGGCTACCCGGTTACCCAATTGCACCCGTTGCTTGCGCAGCAAATCATCCACAGCCTTCAGCTTCGGCGGGCGATAGAAAATGATCGGTTTGCACTGGCTGCAATAGAAGTGGTTCAACACTTCCCAGTTGCCAAGGTGACTGGTGATGCCGACGACACCTTTGCCGGAGGCGAGGGCGTCCTTTAATACGTCGAGACCTTCGACTTCACGCACCAGGTCGATGGAGCGCTGGGCCGGCCAGATCCAGGCGCAGGCGCTTTCGGTCAGGGACTTGCCGATGTCTTTCAGGCTCTGGCCTACCAGACGCTCACGCTCGGCCGGGTCCATGTCCGGGAAACATTTGGCGAGATTGATCCGCACCACATCGCGGGAACGGTTGGGGGTTTTCCACATCACCCAGCCAATGGCCGAGCCCACTGCCTGCACTGCCCGCCACGGGAGCAGGGCAAACAACCGCAGAGCGCCTACCAGCAAGGCGCCTTTAAACTTATCCACAGGTCACTCCTGATCTTGTGCTGTGCGCGAGGCGGCTATTCTAACCGCCGATCGCCAGCTCCGCGTAACGATCACAATCCTGGGTGTGGTCCATGACCATCCCCGAGGCCTGCATCAGCGCGTAACAAATAGTCGGGCCTACGAACGTGAAGCCGGCCTTTTTCAGGCCTTTGCTCATCTCCACGGCGGTCGGCGTCACGGCCGGCACTTCGCTGCGGTCCTTGAAATGGTTGATCACAGGCTTGCCGTCGACGAAGGACCAGAGAAACTCCACCGGATCCTCCAGCGCCAGCCAGGCCTGGGCATTGCGCCGGGCCGCATTGAGTTTGAGGCGATTGCGAATGATGCCCGGATCGAGCATCAATTCATCGATTTCTGCGTCGCTCATTTGCGCCACGCGTTGTACGTCGAAGCCGAACATTACCTGACGATAGTGCTCGCGTTTACGCAGCACGGTGATCCAGGAAAGGCCGGCCTGGAACCCTTCGAGCAAAAGCAACTCGAACAATCCCTGCGCATCGCGTAGCGGCGTACCCCACTCCTGATCGTGATAAGCCATGTACAGCGGATCTTCGGAACACCAAAAGCAGCGTGGCATAAGGCTCCAGGGGGCGTGCGCAGGACCGAATCGGGTATACTCCCGCTCTTTAAATCGCAGCCCAAGAAACAGGTGAATTTCGTGAGCCAGCCTACGCCAGCCGTGCGTACCTTCCAAGACTTGATCCTCGCCCTCCAGCAATACTGGGCCGAGCAAGGTTGCGTGGTACTTCAGCCCTACGATATGGAAGTAGGCGCCGGGACTTTCCACACTGCCACGTTTCTGCGCGCCATTGGCCCGGAAACCTGGAACGCCGCTTATGTGCAGCCCAGTCGTCGCCCGACTGACGGCCGCTACGGCGAAAACCCGAACCGTCTGCAGCACTACTACCAGTTCCAGGTAGTCCTGAAGCCGAACCCGGACAACTTCCAGGAACTGTACCTGGGCTCCCTGAAGCATGTCGGTCTGGACCCGCTGGTCCACGACATTCGCTTCGTCGAAGACAACTGGGAGTCGCCGACACTGGGCGCCTGGGGTCTGGGCTGGGAAGTCTGGCTCAACGGCATGGAAGTGACGCAGTTCACTTACTTCCAGCAAGCGGGCGGCATCGAGTGCTACCCGGTGACCGGCGAGATCACTTACGGTCTCGAGCGCCTGGCCATGTACCTGCAAGGCGTGGACTCGGTCTACGACCTGGTCTGGGCTGACGGTCCGTTCGGCAAGGTGACCTACGGCGACGTGTTCCACCAGAACGAAGTGGAGCAGTCGACCTACAACTTCGAACAGGCCAACGTCGAGAAGCTGTTCGAACTGTTCGACTTCTACGAAAGCGAAGCCAAGCGCCTGATCGAACTCGACCAGCCGCTGCCGTTGCCGAGCTACGAAATGGTGTTGAAGGCCTCCCACACCTTCAACCTGCTGGATGCGCGCCGGGCGATCTCGGTGACTGCGCGTCAGCAATACATTCTGCGTGTCCGCACCCTGGCGCGTTCCGTTGCGCAAGCCTACCTGCTGGCTCGCGCCAAGCTGGGCTTCCCGATGGCGACCCCGGACCTGCGTGACGAAGTGCTGGCTAAGCTGGAGGCTGCACAATGAGTGCTCAAGATTTTCTGGTTGAACTGGGCACCGAAGAACTGCCACCCAAAGCCCTGAACACCCTGGCCGACGCGTTCCTGGCCGGTATCGACAAGGGCCTGCAAGCCGCTGGCCTGAACTACGAGACCAAAACCGTCTACGCCGCGCCACGTCGTCTGGCTGTGCTGATCACCTCGCTGGCTACCCATCAGCCGGATCGCAGCATCAACCTCGACGGCCCGCCACGTCAGGCCGCGTTCGATGCCGAAGGCAACCCGACTCAAGCGGCTTTGGGCTTCGCCAAGAAGTGCGGCGTCGACCTGAGCGAAATCGATCAGAGCGGCCCGAAACTGCGTTACAGCCAAAGCATCGCCGGCAAACCGACCGCGAGCCTGCTGCCGACCATCGTCGAAGATTCCCTGAACGACCTGCCGATTCCCAAGCGCATGCGCTGGGGTGCTCGCAAGGAAGAATTCGTTCGTCCTACCCAGTGGCTGGTGATGCTGCTCGGTGACCAGGTCATCGATTGCACAATCCTTGCCCAGAAGTCCGGCCGCGATTCCCGTGGTCACCGCTTCCACCACCCGGAAAGCGTACGCATCACCTCGCCGGCCAACTACTTGACCGACCTGCGTGCCGCTTACGTATTGGCCGATGCCAACGAGCGTCGCGAGCTGATCAGCAAGCGCGTCGAAGAGCTGGCGACGATGCAGGAAGGGACGGCGATCGTGCCGCCAGCCCTTCTCGACGAAGTGACCGCGCTGGTTGAATGGCCGGTGCCGCTGGTGTGCTCGTTCGAGGAACGTTTCCTCGACGTGCCGCAAGAAGCCCTGATCACCACCATGCAGGACAACCAGAAGTATTTCTGCCTGCTGGATGCCGACGGCAAGTTGCTGCCACGTTTCATTACCGTGGCCAACATCGAAAGCAAAGACCCGCAACAGATCATCGCCGGTAACGAGAAAGTGGTTCGCCCACGCCTGACCGACGCCGAGTTCTTCTTCAAGCAAGACAAGAAGCAGAAACTCGAAGACTTCAACCTGCGTCTGCAGAACGTGGTGTTCCAGGAAAAACTCGGCAGCGTCTACGACAAGGCCGAGCGCGTTTCCAAACTCGCAGCGTTCATCGCTCAACGCATTGGCGGTAACGCCGCATGGGCTTCCCGTGCAGGCCTGCTGTCCAAGTGCGACCTGGCGACCGAGATGGTCGGTGAGTTCCCGGAGATGCAAGGTGTCGCCGGTTACTACTACGCCCTCAACGACGGCGAGCCGGAAGAAGTCGCTCTGGCGCTGAACGAGCAATACATGCCGCGCGGTGCCGGTGCTGAACTGCCGACCACCCTGACCGGTGCGGCTGTGGCCATCGCGGACAAGCTCGACACCCTGGTCGGCATCTTTGGTATCGGCATGCTGCCAACCGGTAGCAAAGACCCGTATGCCCTGCGTCGTGCTGCACTCGGCGTGTTGCGCATCCTGATCGACAAGAAGCTCGACCTCGACCTGAACGACGCCGTGGCATTTGCCGTGAATGCGTTCGGTACCAAGGTCAAGGCTGCCGGCCTCAACGATTCGGTGCTGGAGTTCATCTTCGACCGTCTGCGTGCCCGTTACGAAGACGAAGGCGTGGATGTCGGGACTTACCTGTCGGTGCGTGCGCTGAAACCGGGTTCGGCGCTGGACTTCGATCAGCGCGTACAAGCGGTAGAAGCCTTCCGCAAATTGCCGGAAGCCGCTGCCCTGGCCGCGGTGAACAAGCGCGTTTCGAACTTGCTGAGCAAGGTCGAAGGCTCTGTTCCTTCGGTCGTGGAAGCCAAGTACTTCGACAACGCCAACGAGTTCTCCCTGTACTCGGCGATCCAGCAGGCTGACCAGGCTGTCCAGCCGATGGCTGCGGCGCGTCAGTACAGCGAATCGCTGGCACGTCTGGCTGCCTTGCGCGAACCAGTGGATGCGTTCTTCGAAGCCGTGATGGTCAACGCGGAAGATGCCAAGGTCCGCGCCAACCGTTATGCGTTGCTGGCGCGTCTGCGTGGGCTGTTCCTCGGCGTAGCCGACATTTCGCTGCTGGGTTGAGGGGCTGCTGTTGAAACTGCTGATTCTCGATCGGGACGGGGTGATCAATTACGACTCCGACGCTTACATCAAGTCGGTGGAGGAGTGGATTCCGCTCCCTGGTTCGATCGAAGCCATCGCGCAGTTGAGCAAGGCCGGCTGGACGGTGGCGGTGGCTACCAACCAGTCGGGCATCGCTCGCGGCTATTACGACATCGCCACCCTGGACGCCATGCACGAGCGCTTGCGCTCGCTGGTGGCGGAGCAGGGCGGTGAAGTCGGGCTGATCGTCTATTGCCCGCACGGGCCGGACGATGGCTGCGATTGCCGCAAACCAAAACCCGGGATGTTGAAAACCATCGCCGCGCATTACAACGTATCGCTGACCAATCTTTGGTTCGTCGGCGATACCCTTGGTGACCTGGAGGCCGCCAAAGCCGTCGATTCTCAGCCAGTTTTGGTAAAGACCGGGAAAGGCGAAAAGACTTTGGGCAAGACCCTACCGGTAGGCACCTTGATTTTTGACGATCTGGCGGCGATTGCCGCAGAACTTATCCACAATTAGAGTGCTTCGATTGTTCCTGACCAAGGATTGATCGGGAGTGCGCTTTATATAGACGGGCAGAGCCCGCACGGTAAACGTCGCCATGTCGATATTGCAGGCCATCAGAACCTTCCTCTTTTACCTGCTGCTGGGCACCAGCTCCTTGCTCTGGTGCAGCCTGAGCTTTTTTATCGCGCCTTTTCTGCCGTTCAAGGCGCGCTATCGCTTCATCAATGTGTACTGGTGCCGCTGCGCCTTGTGGCTGAGCAAGGTTTTCCTGGGCATCAGCTACGAAGTGAAGGGCGCCGAGAACGTGCCTGACCAGCCCTGCGTGATTCAGTCGAACCACCAGAGCACGTGGGAGACGTTCTTTCTATCGGCCTACTTTGAGCCATTGAGCCAGGTACTTAAGCGCGAACTGCTCTTCGTTCCGTTTTTCGGCTGGGCCATGGCCATGCTGCGGCCGATCGCCATCGACCGCGACAACCCGAAAGCGGCACTCAAGCATGTGGCGAAGAAGGGCGATGAACTGCTGAAGGATGGTGTCTGGGTCCTGATCTTCCCAGAGGGAACGCGCGTTCCTTACGGCACCATCGGAAAGTTCTCTCGGGGTGGTACCGCTTTAGCCGTCAACGCCGCACTTCCCGTTCTGCCGATTGCGCACAATGCTGGCAAGTTCTGGCCGAAAACCGGTTGGGCGAAGAAGCAGGGCGTCATTACCGTGATCATCGGCGCACCCATGTATGCCGAGGGTAGCGGGCCGCGAGCAATTGCCGAGCTGAATGATCGGGTCCAGGCCTGGAACGAGCAGATGCAACGTGAAATGGGCTCGCTGCCGGCAGCCCCGCAAGCCCCGACTGCTAGCGATCAAGTGGCTGTCTGAGATTCTGTGGATAACCTGTGTACCGTTTTGTTGGAAAGCGTCTGATTTAGTTTGTAGGTTCATGATTTATATACATATTTCATAAACCCATAAAAAACCGAAAAAGGTGCATAAGTTTTTTTCGGACGTAAAAAAACCGGCTGATATAGCCGGTTTTTTTATGCCTGCGATAACGTGTTTCAATCGTTGAACAACAGCAAGATTGGATTGTTTCCACAGCCATTTACGGAAAATAAAAAAGGCCAACGCTTGAGCGTTGGCCTTTTTCGTTTGGCAGGTCCGCTGGATCAGAAGTCCAGGTTAGAAACCGCCAAGGCGTTGCTTTCGATGAAGTCACGACGAGGCTCGACCGCATCACCCATCAGGGTGTTGAAGATCTGGTCCGCGCCAATGGCGTCTTCGATAGTCACTTTGAGCATCCGGCGCTGTGCTGGGTCCATGGTGGTTTCCCACAGCTGATCCGGGTTCATTTCGCCCAGACCTTTGTATCGCTGGATGGTGTGACGCTTGGTGCTTTCGGCCATCAGCCACTCAAGGGCTTCCTTGAACTCGGTGACCGGCTTCTTGCGCTCGCCACGCTGGATATACGCGCCGTCGTCCAGCAAGGTGCTCAATTGAGCGCCCAGCGATACAACGGTCTTGTAGTCGTTACTGCCGAAGAAGTCGCGGTTGAAGGTGACATAGTTCGACAGGCCGTGAGAGATCAGTTCGACCTCTGGCAGCCAGACGTTACGTTCACGGTCTTCACGCAGGCTGGCTTTGTAAACCAGGCCGGACTTCTCGACGGTGCGCAGGCGAACTTCGTACTGGGCCATCCAATCTTGCATCGCTGCGTGATCGGACAATTGCTCCAGGCTGACAGCCGGCAGGTAGATGAAGTGCTCGGTCAGCTCCTGTGGGTACAGGCGCGACAGACGCTTGAGGGTCTTCATTACCAGACGGAAGTCATTCACCAGACGCTCGAGGGCCGGTCCGGAAATACCCGGGGCTTCCTCGTTCAGGTGCAGGCTCGCATCTTCCAGGGCCGACTGCGTCATGTACTCTTCCATGGCGTCGTCGTCTTTGATGTATTGCTCTTGCTTGCCTTTCTTGACCTTGTACAGCGGCGGCTGGGCGATGTAGATGTAGCCGCGCTCGATCAGCTCCGGCAACTGACGGAAGAAGAAGGTCAGCAGCAGGGTACGGATGTGCGAACCGTCGACGTCAGCATCGGTCATGATGATGATGTTGTGGTAACGCAGCTTCGCGATGTTGTACTCGTCGCGACCAATGCCGCAGCCCAGCGCGGTGATCAAGGTGCCCACTTCTTGCGAAGAGATCATCTTGTCGAAACGCGCCTTCTCGACGTTCAGGATCTTGCCCTTGAGAGGCAGGATGGCTTGGGTCCGACGGTTGCGTCCCTGCTTGGCGGAGCCGCCAGCAGAGTCACCTTCCACGAGGTACAGTTCGGAAAGGGCAGGGTCTTTTTCCTGGCAGTCAGCCAGTTTGCCCGGCAGGCCGGCGATATCCAGCGCGCCTTTACGACGGGTCATCTCACGGGCTTTACGCGCCGCTTCACGAGCGCGAGCCGCGTCGATCATCTTGCCGACGACCAGTTTGGCTTCGTTCGGGTTTTCCAGCAGGAAGTCGGAGAAGTACTTGCCCATTTCCTGTTCGACCGCAGTCTTCACTTCGGAAGAAACCAGCTTGTCTTTGGTCTGGGAGCTGAACTTCGGATCCGGCACTTTTACCGAGATGATCGCGGTCAGGCCTTCACGAGCATCGTCACCGGTGGTCGCGACTTTGTGCTTCTTCGCCAGACCTTCGGCTTCGATGTAGGTGTTCAGGTTACGCGTCAGAGCGGAACGGAAACCCACTAGGTGAGTACCGCCATCGCGCTGTGGAATGTTGTTGGTGAAGCACAACAGGTTCTCGTTGAAGCTGTCGTTCCACTGCAAGGCGATTTCCACGCCGATGCCGTCTTCGCGCTGGATGTTGAAGTGGAACACCTGGTTGACCGGGGTCTTGTTGGTGTTCAGGTATTCAACGAACGCACGCAGGCCGCCCTCGTACTTGAACAGCTCTTCCTTGCCGCTGCGCTCATCCTTGAGGACGATGCCGACACCGGAGTTGAGGAAGGACAGTTCACGAATCCGCTTGGCCAGGATATCCCAGCTGAAATGGATGTTCTTGAAGGTCAGGTCAGACGGTTTGAAGTGAATCTGGGTACCGGTGGTTTCGCTTTCACCGACAATTTTCATCGGTTCTTGTGGAACACCGTGAATGTAGGTCTGTTCCCAGATCTTGCCACTGCGGCGAACGGTCAAGACCAGCTCTTCGGACAGGGCGTTCACAACCGACACACCTACACCGTGCAGGCCGCCGGATACTTTGTAGGAGTTGTCGTCGAACTTACCGCCGGCGTGCAGCACGGTCATGATGACCTCGGCTGCCGAGACGCCTTCTTCTTTGTGCACGTCTACCGGGATGCCACGACCGTTGTCGCGAACGGTGATGGATTCGTCCGGGTGGATGATGATGCTGATGTCATCGCAGTGGCCAGCGAGCGCTTCATCGATGGAGTTGTCGACTACCTCGAAGACCATGTGGTGCAGACCGCTACCATCGTCGGTGTCACCAATGTACATACCGGGACGTTTGCGTACGGCATCCAGGCCTTTCAGCACTTTAATGCTCGTTGAGTCGTAGGTATTCGTATTTTCTTCGCTCAATGCCTTCACTCCCGATGGTCGTGGGTCTGGGTGATACGGCCCTGTTCCACGTGGAACAGAGCGACTGGCGTTTCCGTCTGCCAGCCTTCCCTCAATAATTCGTGATCTACACAGGTGATAAACACCTGGCAGCGTAAGTCTTCCAGCAAGCGGCAAAGCGCGCGGCGGTGGTGCTCGTCCAGTTCGGACGGCAGGTCATCCACCAGATAAATACACTGGCCGCGTCGGGCCTGGCTAACCAAGTGCCCTTGGGCAATCCGCAATGCACAAACCACCAGCTTCTGCTGACCGCGAGACAAGATGTCCGCGGCATTATGTGCGCCCAATCTAAGACGCAAATCAGCACGCTGTGGTCCGGCCTGGGTATGACCCATTTGCTGATCCCGCTGAAGGGACCCGGCGAGCACTGCACTCAGCTCTCGGTCTTTGTCCCAACCTCGGTAATAGCTGAGCGTTAAGCCCTCGAGCTCAACCAGTTCGCTCAAGGTCTGTTCAAAGACTGGTTTCAAGGCTTTGATATAAGCGCGGCGGTATTCATCAATTTCAGCGCTGGCCTGGCACAGTTCCCTGTCCCAAACCGCTTGCGAAACGGCGTCAAGTGTACCATGCCGCAGCCAAGAGTTTCTCTGGCGCAGGGCCTTCTGCAAGCGCTGCCAGGTGGACATGAATCGTGGTTCCACGTGGAACACGCCCCAGTCGAGAAACTGCCGGCGAATCTTCGGTGCGCCTTCCAGCAAGCGGAAGCTATCAGGGTTGATCAGCTGCAGCGGCAGGATTTCCGCCAGTTGCGCCGCGCTGCGAGCATTCTGCCCGTCAATGCGAATCTGGAACTCCCCTTGACGGTCGCGGGAGATCCCCAAGGCGCTGTGCCCACCCTCGGCCATCTCTACCTGACCAAACACCGTACAGGCGAGCTGCTCGTACTGGATGACCGGTAACAGGCGGGTGCTACGAAACGAACGGGCAAGCCCCAGCAGATGAATGGCTTCCAGAACACTGGTTTTGCCGCTGCCGTTGGCGCCGTAAAGAATGTTGATTCGGGGGGAGGGGGAGAAGGTCACCGGGTGCAGATTGCGCACCGCGGTGACCGAGACGCGACTTAAGGACATCTAGCTTCTGCTGAGCATGATTACAGACGCATCGGCATGACAACGTAGGCCGAGTCGTCGTTGTCGGACTCTTGCACCAGCGCACTGCTGTTGGAGTCGGACAGGATCAGACGAACCTGCTCAGTCGTCATGACGCCCAACACGTCCAGCAGGTAGCTCACGTTGAAGCCGATTTCCAGATTGCCGCCGTTGTACTCGACGCCCACTTCTTCTTCCGCTTCTTCCTGTTCCGGGTTGTTCGCCTGGATCTTCAGCTGACCATTGGCCAGTTGCAGACGGATGCCGCGGTACTTCTCGTTGGACAGAATCGCGGTACGGCTGAACGCTTCACGCAGGGCCTGGCGGTCGCCGAGTACCAGCTTGTCGCCACCTTTCGGCAGAACGCGCTCGTAGTCCGGGAATTTGCCGTCGACCAGTTTCGAGGTGAAGGTGAACTCACCGGTGGTGGCGCGGATGTGATGCTGGCCCAGGACGATGCTGACAATGCCGTCCGGCTCAGTCAGCAGGCGCGCCAACTCAAGGATACCTTTACGTGGCACGATGACCTGGTGGCGATCCGGCTGACCGATATCAGCCTTCATCGAGCACATGGCCAGACGGTGACCGTCAGTGGCCACGGCGCGGATGATGCCTTCAGAAACTTCCAGCAGCATACCGTTCAGGTAGTAACGCACGTCTTGCTGGGCCATGGCGAAGCTGGTGCGTTCGATCAGGCGACGCAGTTTGCTTTGCTCAAGGCTGCAGGTCAGCGAGCCAGGGCCTTCTTCCACAGTCGGGAAATCGTTAGCCGGCAGGGTCGACAGGGTGAAGCGGCTACGGCCGGCCTTCACCACGAGCTTCTGCTCGTCGACCTTGATGTCGATCAACGCGTCGTTTGGCAAGCTTTTGCAGATATCCATCAGCTTGCGCGCAGGCACAGTGATGGAACCTGGATCGGCAGGCTCTTCGAGTTGTACACGACCGACCAGCTCGACTTCCAGGTCGGTACCGGTCAGCGACAATTGCTGGCCTTCGACAACCAGCAGCACGTTGGAGAGCACCGGCAAGGTCTGTCGGCGCTCGACGACGCCTGCGACCAGTTGCAGGGGTTTCAACAGGGCTTCGCGTTGAATGGTGAAATGCATGGTCTAGTCCCTTGCCTTAATAAGCTGCGCTGGTGTTCATCAAGTGGTCAGTGTACGCAGCAGGTTCTTGTAGTCCTCGCGGATGTCCGCGTCGGATTCCTTAAGTTCGTTGATCTTGCGGCAGGCGTGCAAAACGGTTGTGTGGTCACGGCCGCCAAACACATCGCCGATTTCCGGCAGACTGTGGTTAGTCAACTCTTTGGACAACGCCATTGCAACCTGACGCGGACGTGCGACCGAGCGTGAACGACGCTTGGACAGCAGATCGGAGATCTTGATCTTGTAGTACTCGGCGACCGTGCGCTGAATGTTATCCACAGAGACCAGTTTGTCTTGCAGTGCCAACAGATCTTTCAGGGATTCGCGAATCAACTCGATGGTGATATCGCGGCCCATGAAGTGCGAGTGGGCGATCACGCGTTTGAGTGCGCCTTCCAGCTCACGGACGTTGGAACGAATACGCTGGGCAATGAAGAACGCCGCGTCATGGGGCAGATCGACTTTGGCCTGATCGGCCTTTTTCATCAGGATCGCCACACGGGTTTCCAGTTCCGGCGGCTCGACGGCTACCGTCAGGCCCCAGCCGAAGCGGGATTTCAGGCGCTCTTCAAGGCCTTCGATTTCTTTCGGGTAGCGGTCACTGGTGAGAATGACCTGCTGGCCACCTTCAAGCAGGGCATTGAAGGTGTGGAAAAACTCTTCCTGGGAACGTTCTTTACGGGCGAAGAACTGAATGTCATCGATCAGCAATGCATCCACCGAACGGTAGAAGCGCTTGAACTCGTTGATCGCATTCAGCTGCAGGGCCTTGACCATGTCGGCCACGAAACGCTCGGAATGCAGGTACACAACCTTGGCATTCGGATTCTTCTTTAATAGGTGGTTACCCACAGCGTGCATCAAGTGGGTTTTACCCAAGCCGACGCCACCATAAAGGAAGAGCGGGTTGTAACCGTGCTTGGGATTATCCGCCACTTGCCAGGCCGCAGCCCGGGCCAGTTGGTTGGACTTGCCCTCGACGAAGTTTTCGAAGGTGAAGGTGCGGTTCAGATAGCTGGTGTGCTTGAGCGCACCTTCAACCTGCACCGTACGCTGTTCGGCGCGAATCGGTGCCTGTTGCGAACTGGCCCCGGCCATCGGGTCGAAGCTGTCTCGCGATGGCTCTTCATTAACCTCGGCAACTTTTTGCGTCGCACGCTTGGTCGGAGCCGCTACCTGGGCTGGCGCCGGGGCGCTGACAGGTGCTTGAGCGGCCTGAGCCTGTGAAGCAGCGGCGGCCAACGGAGCGTTCGGGGCGGCACGCGGTGCCGAACTGCGTTTGCTGCCTATTAATAAGGACAGCGCCGGCGCCATGCCATTGCCATGCTCATCCAGCAGTTCAAGGACGCGGCCCAGGTACTTTTCGTTGACCCAGTCGAGAACAAAACGATTCGGTGCGTAGACACGCAACTCGTCGCCTTCGGCTTCGACCTGTAGTGGACGGATCCAAGTGTTGAATTGTTGGGCAGGCAGCTCATCGCGCAAAAGCTCCACGCACTGCTGCCAAAGTTCCACTGACAC